>CAKOTK010000001.1 GCA_934120135.1 uncultured Clostridia bacterium
TTCACTCTTATTTTAGGGTGAACAATTCATAAATTAATTAGTATCATTTAGGGTGAACTAGTCAAAAATTATTGACACATAATATCAATTAAATATATATACATTTGTGTTCTTCACGTTCAATGAATTTTACCAAACTATTAAATCTTATCGCCAAAGTTTTAGTATTTCCATCTGGATGGAATAAAAGAATTTTATCTCTTAACTTGCTATCAATTATTAGTTTTACTTGATTGTCAAAATCATTAACTATTGCAAATGGTGTAACTTTTCTATCTCTTATTCTAAAAACTCCTAGTAAATCAAGTTCAGTTGCAAAGCTTAAAGGTAATAATCTCAATTTTTGTGCTAAAGTTTTTAAATTCACAGTCTTGCTTTCTTCAAATACCAATAAAAAGTAATTTCCTTTTTGATCTTTAACAAAATAATTATTACATTCTGTTCCATTTAATTTATCTTTTATAACTTTTGCATCTTTTCTCGTACATACTGGTGGATGCTCCAACAATTTGTATTTTATATTTAATATATTTAAAATCCTGTATATATTCATGTTTCCCTCTTCTTCATATATAGCTACTTTTCTAGCATTATAATATTATCCATTATTTCTTTGCTTACTTTTTCTAAAACTTCTTTTTCCGGTTTGCTAGTTTTATATTCACTAAAATCTAAAGGTTTTCCATAATATATAGTTACTTTATGAAATGGCTTCATTTCTCCAGAAATATTTACTGGAATTACTGGAACTCCAGTTCTTAATGCCATAAATGCTGCACCATTTTGTGCTCTACCATTTTTAGCCATTCCCTTTCTTGTTCCTTCTGGAAATAGCATTAGTATTTCTCCATCTTTTAATACTTTTAAAGAATGCTTCATAGAGTCTAAGTCCATTTTCCCTCTTTTAACAGGAAATACAAGGCACTTATCTCCTAACCAATATATAAACTTATTTTTAAATAGTTCTTCTTTTGCCATAACATGCATCTTTCGTTTAGTGGAAGAAACTAAAATTGGTGCATCCCAATTGGATTGGTGATTAGCACACATAATATATGCTCCTTCTTTTGGAACGTTTTCCTTTCCCACTAATTTTACTCTAAATACAATTACTGAAAATATATGTACTAAAAATACTATTACACTTCTAAGCATTTCTATTTCTCCTTTAAATACAACTTAAAGGAATGCGAATTTGCACTCCTTTAAAATTATATATCATATTTACTTTTTTGTCTATTAATTACAATATTTTTTGTTTATTTTATTTCAAGCTTTGTGTCTCACTCTCTATAAGTGTTTCCACATTTTCTTAAGGACTTTTTGTAATTTCTTACACATTTTTCAAAGGACTTTTCTGTATTCTTACACATTTCATAAATGAGTTTTAATTTCTACTGTTTTTTAATACCTTTTCTATTAATGCATCTTGTAAAGTTTTTGAAAAGTTAATATTCAATTTTTCCGCTCTTTCATTTAGCCAAAATGGTATTGTAAGATTTTTCTTTACTGATTTTCTACTACCATATTTTTGACTATATGCTCCTAAGTCAAGCAATAATAGAGTTACAAATCCATTTTCATTTTCTAGTTTTATATCCTTTATATCACTTGCTTTTGGTACTTCTTCATTATTTTCTACTGATGTTAATAACCAACCTAGCGCAGCATCTTCTGCCATTTGAATTGCCTCTTCTAGACTATCACCCTGTGTACAGCAACCTAATAAATCTGGAAATTGC
This sequence comes from uncultured Clostridia bacterium, assembly GCA_934120135.1. Classification (GTDB taxonomy): domain Bacteria; phylum Bacillota; class Clostridia; order TANB77; family CAG-508; genus CAG-273. The sequence goes on from CAKOTK010000001.1 coordinate 1,743, forward strand.
ACACTAAATCCTCCATCTTTTTCTTTATAAAAACACGCTGGATAAACAACTTTCATTGTTTTACCTCCTTAATCCCTGCTTGCTTTAATATCGCATTCAAGGTTCCTTTTTTTATATCTCCTCTATGTTTAGGTATTGTTACTTTTCCGTGGCTTTGCTTTGTGTTTATATTGTATATGAGAACCCACTGAATCATAGTAATACCATCCATTTTTCTTTAGTATCTTTTCTAGCTCAATAAATGTCATATTGCTCCTTTCTTAATATTAGCACGTATAATACGTATTGTCAATAAGTTTTTTAAGTTTTATTTGTTGTTTGGAAATTTTTTAAGATTTAAAAATTAAATGATTTAAATTATCGTTCAAAATAAAATAATTATATTTACTTACACCTTCCCGTACATTGTATTCTATTTACTGGAAAGTGTAAGTATTGGTCAAAAAAACTATGGGGTTCGTTTCTTCTCTAGTGGCACTACCTTCAATGTATACCCCATAGAATATAGCATTTTCATCAATGTACTAACCATTGGAGAATTAGTTCCATTTTCTATTCTAGCTATTGCAGGTTGTTTTATTCCGCTTATATCACTTAACTGTTGCTGTGTAAGATTTTTCTCCTTCCTTGCTCTAACAACAGCTTCAATGATTTCTTCTTCTACTCTAATTTCTTCTTCTTGTTCCTTAGTAAGTTTTAAATTTTCTCTTACTTTTTCCCAAGTTAAATCTTTCTTATCCATTTAAATCATTCCTTTCTTTATATTCCTTTAATAATCTCTTGGCTCTTTCAATTTCCCTCTGCGGTGTTTTCTGTGTCTGTTTCATATAATGATTTAATAATATAAATGTATCTTTATCAATATATGAAAAAAATATTCTGTCCCTTAAAGGTCTTAATTCCCATATCTCTGATTCTAGATATTTAATATATGGTTCACCTAAACTCAAACCACTTTTCGATAGCTGATCTATATAAGCAACAATTTTACTTAATTTTATTCGATTATTCTTGTTCTTGTTCTTGTTTTGCCTTTGCAATTCAATAATGTAATTTTCTAATTCGCTTATTTCTTTTTCATTTTTGTAAAAAATAATTTTATACATTTAGCATACCTTTCGCATGACATATTTGTATTATAACATATTTGTTATAATAGTGTCAACTATATTTGGATTTTTGTTTGGAAATTTTTTAAGATTTAAAAATTAAATGATTTAAATTATGAATATATAATATATCCATTTGCAGTCATTGTCAAGAAAAATCGTTCGACAAAATTCTACAAAAAATAAAAGAGAAATGACCTAACATTTCTCTTCTATCTTTTCCTCACTCTTACTCTCCCAATACTTCATCAATTTTTTCTTTAGCAGATGTTACTGATGTTGCATTTGGTACCATTACATATAGTTTTGTGCTTCCCATTGAATATGTTGATGAACTTGCTCCTGTACCTGTTAAAGAGTTTGATTTTATTGTCCATGAAGACATATTATTTATTTGATCTTTTACTAATTTACTAATATCATCTTGTTCAATATTAGTTTGGAAACTTCCTTTTAATGAGTCTAAAATACTTGTATATTTAGTTAATAAAGTAGTACTATTTAATACCTTTTTCATAACAGCCTCAATAACATGTTGTTGATTTTTAACTCTTTGGTTGTCTCCTGATTCAAAAGCATATCTTTCTCTACTAAAAGCTAAAGCCGCCTCGCCATTTACATTGTAATTATATCCTTTATTAAAATGATATGCCTTCGCTGCATTACTTGTAAAATCATAGTCTGAATATATGTCTATTCCTCCAAGTCTGTCTACTAATTTAATTACAGTAGTGAAATTTACTCTTACGTAATAATTTATATCAGTATCAAGTAAGTCTTCTACTGTCTTTACAGTTTCATTTACACCATATATTCCTGAGTGGGTTAGTTTATCTTTTGCCCCATAACTATGAAGTGTAACATAATAATCTCTAGGAATTGAAGTTAATAATATTTCATGTGTATCTGTATTTACTGTTGCAAGAATATTTGCATCACTTCTTGATACATTGCTTATGTTACCAGATGTATCTATTCCACTAATATACACATTAAATTTTCCGCTTTTAATACTGTATTTAGAAGCAGTCTCCTCTATTTTTGTATTTGTTTGTATTTCATGCTTTATAGTATAAAGTATCTTTGTGTTTTCTTTGAAATTCTTTATTTCATCGCCTAACATATTATATTGTGTTGCACTCGTTAGTATTACATCAACATTTTTATTAAGTAATTTGTTACCTAAATCTAATAAATTTTCTTGGTTCACTAAGGTAATACTTACTTTTTTTGTTACTTCTGTTTTTACATCATCTACTACTTGGAAGAAATGTACATTTTTATCCTTTATGTCTTCAATTTTAGAATATGAGCTATCTTTTCTTACAACTATATAATATTCATCTGTTTCTTTAGCTTCTTGAAATACATTATCTAAAAAACTAATAGTTGCTAATGCATAATTTGTTACATAAATATATATACCTGACACAAATAAAATAATTATAAAGCTTATTATTGTTAGTTTGTATGTTTTATGCTTTTTTAATAATCCTATTACCATTGCAAATGTAAAAACTATTTCAGCAATTGTAAATATTGTTACTATCCATCCGGGTAACAAGTCCATTTTTAATATCGAAATATAGAAAATTATTGTTATTACAACATAAGCAAAAGCAATTAGTTTAAAAAATGTATCTAATATTTGATTTTTGTTATTTCCTTTCTTATTTATTGTTTTATCTGATTTCATTCTTTTTCCTTGTGACATTTTTACCTCCTATATTATAACATTTTACCTTACCGTATATGTTTTTTATTGATTCTTTCTCTTTTTTGTTTAATGCTAATATATATATATTAACTGCATATACTATAGTAAATATAATCATGCTAATCATGTAAATATATATGTTTTCTAAGTTTACTTTTGCTTGTATAATCACTCCCAAAATAATAGGAATTATAAATGCTGGAATTATTTTTAATATTTCCTTCCAAAATTTAAACATATTAATCTTGAGTACATTATGATCATATATATTAAAAATAATGATATGTCCAATAATAATAGATATAGTTGTTCCAACAGTACATCCAACAATTCCATATTTTTCACAAGCATTATAGCTTGCTATTATATTAATAACAGCTATTATAAAATATATAATTGTTCTAACCTTTTGCTTATCTTTTGCTCTATACACTTCTAATATATTTCCTTTTATAAGCACAAATGATATTGGTGCAATTAATAACACTGCCGCAATATAAGCTAATTCGTATTCTTTTCCAAATAATAATATAATAAACTGTTTTCCAAAAAATATAAATCCAAATAAAATTAGGAAGATTGTCATGCATTGTATTCTTCCGACTTTTGTAATAAGCTCTAATATCTCATTGTTTTTTTCTGTATCATTTTTCTCTTGATTAACTATAAAATGAATTCGTGGAGTAAAAACTCCAGCAACAGTAGTTGCAATTGTCATGTATATCGCATTTATTTGTGCTGCTATTGAATATATTGCAACTTCCTTTGCATTTCTTTTTATACCAATAATAATTGAGTCTATATTCCAGTTTATTTGATCTATTATAACAGTTAGTAACATAAAAATATAGAATATAAATATATCTTTTATTACTCGTTTTTCTGTCTTTGCAAATTTTATTTTTAAGTTTAATTTCTTTTTACAGTATCTTGCATTTAATATTAATGCCACAAGATTGATAACAGTAGTAATCGTTACAACCATTATACCTTTAAAGCCTATTATTAGTAATGGAATGGTAATTACTGGTAATAGCACTTTCTTACATATTAAAAGTATTTTTTGAAAGACAAATTTTTCATTTAATACAATATAAGATTCAAATAGAGATGAAATTGTAACAATTGTAACATTAACTAACATTATTGAAAGCATAACTTTCATCTCTTTAATTTCTAAATCAGAAAAATTCTTGAAAATGTTCTGCAATGAAAATATAAGTACAACTCCAGCTATAATTGCTATTATAGCAAAAATAATACATATTTTCACTATTAGTCCATTTATATTGGCTAGTTCTTCATCGTCCTTGTTAAAGTATTTTGCTGCAAATTTTATATATGTACTAGCCATACCATTATTTAAAATTTCTAAATAACTAACAATTGATATTATTAAACTATATGTTCCATAATGGTTTTGTCCTAAATTATTAGTTAAAATTGGCGTGTATATAAAATTAATTGCAAAACTAACAAATACAAATGCATAAGATAATATTATTCCCGATTTTATTTGTCCATGTTTTTGAGTTTGTTCCATGGAATTTTTATTTCTCCCTTCTTACTATATTTTCAAGTTTCTAACTACAACATTTTTTTCCTTTTCCATTTCTTGCATATCATAGTGTGTATCTTTTATTTCAACTAATTTATCTATAATTTTGCTAATATTTTTAGCCTCTAACTCAAAGTATCTATTTTCTAATGATAAGTTTTTAAAAAAGAATTTTATTTTTTCATCCCATACAATTGCTATTGTTGGTATATCTAGTGAATAAGCTACAATGTGACTATGTAATCTACATGAAATCAAGCAATGGTACCTTGAAATTGTTTCTACTAATTGCTTTGGTAATGTTGGTCTTTCAGCAATGTATTTTTCCTCTATAGGCATGTCTAATTTTTTTAAAACTTTACATGACAGGATATAGTCATCCTTATTTCCATTACAGAATATCTGCCATTTATATCCCTTTCTATTTAATTCTTCAATAATTCCTTTCCAAAATTCAATCAAGGTATCTCCTGGTATATTGCCTATTTTCATTACTCCTAATCCAATTATCTTAGAGTTCTCATTTTTTGTAATACCATAAGTATCTCTTGTGAATATTGCAGGATCATACGTCTTTCTAACTTCAATATTTGACTTACACATATATTTTTGTTTTAACATATCAATATTGTCTCTTGAAGATACATATAAAATGTTTTTATTTCTTAATGTTTTTCTAATTTTATGTATTAAAATTGGACTTTTTATTTTTCCAACTCCACATCCATTAAAAATAATTTTAACATTATTTTTAGATAGATATTTTACAAAATTATAAATTTGAAAAGTAAAATACGGAATAAATAAATGCCCACCCGCAAATATTGCTAAGTCATAATGTTCTTCGCATATTTTTTTTATTCTTTTTTTGGTTTTAATATCTTGAATTTTATATGTAATAAATTCACTTTTATATATAATACTTCTAATGAAGTCACTTATATTATTTCTCTTTGCGTTAACTTGGCTTTTGTCATCTTTTATGTATCCATTCTTACAATATATGTCAACTAACTTTATTTGTAATTTTTGCTCACTATTTTCTTTTTTTATAATTTCTTTTACATTTTCACAGATTATTCCATCACCTAAGTTTGATGAATACAAGTCTCCAATTATTAAAATTTTCAATTTTTCCTCCTAAAACATAAACATCTTATATGGAATATATGACATCGAATTTTGTATACTTATTACAAAGTAAACTGTAAGTAATATGTAGACTATACATTTAAGAAATATTCTTATCTTTTTATCGTCAATTTCTTCTATTATATTTGGAATTAAGAATATAATAGAATATTCAAAATACATTGTTAATCTTGCTATATTACCTTCTATACTAGCTAATGTTTGTACTAGAATTCCTATTAGTAGCATATTAAGCCAAATGTTATTCTGCTCTTGTTCTTCTTTATTATTCTTCTTATAAAGTATGTATAAACTTCCAACAAAAATAATAATTAATAGTAGTAATAATTTATATCCACCACCATTTTGTATTGCAGCATAATTACCATAAACTAATTTTGTTATAATATTAAATATTTGCAATTTAAATATAAAAGTCATTAAAATAACAATTAAAAATATTATAAGATACTTATGCGTCATTTTTTTGTTTGACAAAAAATATACTGGTAAGAATATAATTGCTGTTTTATGAAAAGTTGTCGCAATTAAAACTAATGCTAAAAATTTTAATAGCTTTCTTTCTTTAATATACTTTAAGCTAATCCATATAATTGAATATGCAATTGCCTGTCTAAGACCTGAAAACAAAAAAATGTAAAAATGCATCGTAATAAATATAAATGTACTTAAAAAATAATTCTTTGAATATTTTAATATTGAAAAATACACTCCAAATAAGCTAACTAGAGCTGTAATAAATAAAAATAAATTTTCTCCTCCAACTAGTCCAATTAACTTATTATATATAATATATCCTTTTTCTAATTTTATCCTAAGTACAATATCCCATCCCGAGTCTTTAAATAAATTAAAAAAAGGTATATAATTTTTTAAATCAATTCCAACTGACGTATCTCTTAGTCCTAAAAATAGCAACATTTCTATAAAAGCAACACTTAAAAATATAGTTTTTTTATTCTCATTTTTTATTAAATAATTAGTTAATAAATAAGTTATACTAATAATTATTAGTAGTAATAAATAATATATCATACTCTTTCTTTCCTTTATTAATTCATATAGACATCTTTCATTTCTTTCAGTAAATTGTTAATTCCATATTGTCTTATTTTTTCCTCATCCATATCTATAATTCTTTTTTCTTTTGGTTCTCTTAATATTTCTTTAATCCATATTTCTTTTTCTTCTTTAAGATCAATTTTTTTGACATTATTAGTGATTATTGCTTCATTTGGGATTTGATTACTAACAACACAGTTTAATCCTGTACACTGTGCTTCTATTAACGCAATTCCAAGACCTTCATAAATAGATGGAAATATAAAAACGTCCATAGCCATTAGTAATCTATTTACATTTTTCTGAGTTCCCATAAATTTAATATATTGTTTTATTTTTTTATTTTCCGCATCTTCTTCAATTTCTTTTCTTAATTCTCCATCTCCTATTAGCCACAATTCTACATTAGAATTTTTCTTTACTATTTGTTCCATAAGTTCAAGTATAAATTTGTGATTTTTTGCTTCATCAAATCTTCCAACGTGTCCTATAACATATTTATCTTTACATTTATGTTCTTTTCTTACTTCTTCTCTTGTCTGTTCATTAAATTCAAATTGTTCAAGTTCAATTGAATTATGTATTACTTTAAATTTACTTTTTTCTCCATATAAAAATTTTCCAGCCTCATTACTACATGCCAATTTATCTGTTGCTAATTTATTCATAAGAAACCTAAACATTTTATTTGCAACTTCATGTGTTGATGATTTAGTTGCATGTGAATGCACTATTCTTTTTTTTATTTTTGCTAATTTAGCAACCAATAAATCTATAGCTATTATAGAAGAACATGTATGTCTATGTAAAATATATTTGTTGTTTACCTTTAAAACTTTATATAATTCTAATATATGTTTAAAAATGTTTTTGCTCAAAGGTGTTATCCTATATATTTTCCCTCCAAGTTTTTCTATTTCATCATCATAATAACCTTTTTCTTTTGAATGAACTATAAAGTCAAATTGTATTTTATTACGATCTATATTTCTATATAGATTCATAATAAATGTTTCTTGTCCACCCATATCCATTTTTCCAACAATATGTATAACCTTTACTATGTCATTATTATTCTTTTCCATATTTTTCTTCCCTATAATATAACTCATAATACTTTTTTTCTAAGTTCTTAGCAATTTCCTTTATATCAAATCCGTTTTCTTTTATTTTTTCTATATTGTTAGACCTTTTAATATCTGTTCTTTCAATTTTCTTTGCCCAATTTTCAGCGCTATCTTTTAAATCTATAAAATTTATTGTATTTGTAATATCTGTTTTTGAATCCACAGCACTAGAAGCAAATATTGTTAATCCATTTGTTTGTGCCTCTATTAATGCTGTACTTATTCCCTCATATAATGATGGAAATATAAACATATCAAAAGCTGAATAAAATTTTTGAACATCAGATCTTATTCCAGTGAAAAAGATATTTTTTTCAATATTTAAGTTTTTAGCATCTTGCTTTAATTTTTCCTTTAATCTTCCATTCCCTACCAACATTAATACTGTATTTGGTCTCATTTTAATATATTCCTCAAAAACCTCTAATATAAACTTGTGATTTTTTACAGGAATTAAACTTCCCACATGTCCTATGACTTCTGTACCATCCTTAATATTAAATTCTTCTCTTATCTGTTTTCTGTTTTCTTCCGAAAAAGCAAATTTCTCTGTATCAATTCCATTATTAATTATATATGCTTTATAATTCATCTTTTTAAATAACCATTTTGCTGCATTCTCAGAACATGCAAAAAACACATTTGCATTTTTATTTATTTTGGTTTGTAATATTTTCTTATATATTTTGGCAATACAATTATTACTATTTCCTGTACTATGACTATGTGATATTCTGACTGGCACTTCTGCTTTTTTTGCTGCCTCTAAAATTATCCCTGATACTTGGTCTATATGTGAATGTACTATTTTATATTCTCTATGTGTTTTAAAAAATTCAATTAGATTTTTTTTGAATTTAATTTGTCCTATTTCAGTTAAGTATTTCATATAATATATTTTCCCGCCTAATTGATTTATTTCTTTGTCAAAGATTCCATCTCCAAAAACCAAAAAATCAAATTGTATTTTTTCTCTATCTACATTTCTATATAAATTCATTATTAGTGTTTCTGCACCACCTGTATTCATGTGTCTAATGACATGCAGTACCCTAATCTTTCCTTCATTCATATTTGATTTACTCCTTCATATATTTGTACCATTTCTTTTATAACATTATCTATTTTAAATTGCTGTACATCTTGGTATGCATTAGTTCCTAAATAAGCTCTTTGTTTTTCGTCATCTATCAACTCTATAATTTTTTCTTTCATCATTTCTTCATTCTTAATAATAATTCCACTTTTTCCATTTTCAATTAGAGCTCTATGTCCTCTGTTGTCCATAGCTATTATTGGTAATTTTTTGTACATTGCCTCCATTATATTTACAGGCAATCCTTCTCTTAAGCTAGATGCTAAGTATATATCTGTTATTGATAACAATTCTCCTATATCTTCTCTATTTCCTAGTAGTAGTATAGTATCCGCTAGTCCTTCTTGTCCCACTAGCTCTCCAAACTTTCCATTACTACTATCTTTGCCTGCTAATAACACTTTAATATTTGGATAGTCATTCTTTATTTTCTTAATGCATTTTACTATCATTTCTTGATTTTTATTTTTATTAATCTCTGCCACATAGCAAAATATAATATCACCCTTATTGCAATTCATTCTTTCTTTGTAATTTTCTTCTGGCACTATATTTAATCTTTCTACATTAAATCCTACACCATGAACATATTTTATTGATTTAGCCTTTTTTATTTTTCTTTTTGCTCTTTCATAATCTTCTTGATTAATTGTTATTAGACAATCAGTATATCGAGCTAAGTACTTTTCTATTGGATAATATATCATCCAGTTTATGGCCGGTGCTCCTTTATAAAAATGGAAGCCATGAGCAGTATATATAACTTTGGTATTATATTTTTTTCTTGCATTTTTTGCCGCTAGTCTAGTTATTGCTCCTCCAACAGGAGTATGGCAATGAATAATTTCATATTTATTTTCTTCTATTATATTTTTTAACTCTCTATATACCTTAAGATTTTGTAACTTAATAGGAAATCTTGCAAAATTCAAATTAAAATGTTTATCGCAATAAGGTATCTCTTCATCTCCACTACTTGCCACATGTACTTCATATCCTTGTTCTTTGAACCATTTAAGATATGGAATGTGAAATGATTTAATATGACCGGTTATTGTAGCTACAAATAAAACTTTTTTCATCCTAATTCCTTTCAATTTTAAACAAGTTCATCTTTTTTCTTAATAATAACATCATCATACATCATCATCACTATATCTTCTTCATAATTGCCTATTTCCTCTTTGTTTTCATTTCCTTGTATATTATTTACTATATTTTTTATAAAATCAACCCCTGAACCATATGCATGAATATATGCGCCACCAAATCTAGGATTAATCTCAGACAAATAATATTCTCCATTTTTGTAGAAAAAGTCTATATCAATTGTTCCTCTAAATTTAAATACTTTAACTATTTCCTTTATAGTATTAAATAATTTTTCATCTTTGAAAGATATTGTTTTATTTGCGCCACCTATCCTAGTTGACAATTTTTTCTTTGAAAAAGCATTAACAACTTTATTGCTTATTATATCTATATATACATCAGCATCCAAATCAATTCCATCCATAAATTCCTGTATTATTAAATTGCTATCATCATTCGTTACAGATTTTAAATCTTCCATGTTTCCAATTTTTCTTGCTCCAACGCTTCCACTCCCACTTACAGGTTTTACAAATACCGGAAAATCTATTTTTCCTTTATTATATCCATCTATAAAATCTGCAAATGTCCTATATGTTAAAACTGTTTTTATTTGTTTACTTGTTAAATACTTATACATTTCATATTTATCGAAACATAAGTGTGCAGTTTCATATTCAGGAACAAATAATTTTATCCCTTTTTCTGCAAATTTACTTTCATTTTTTGCTAATACTTCTATTTCAGGATCTATTAATGTCATTACAGCTTTAACATTCTCATTATCGCAGATGCTCAATATTGTATTAATATAATTTTCATCATATATTTTAGGTACAATATAACTTTTGTCAGCCACATATAGAGCTGGTGCAATATTAGAATTATCGGTTGCGACTAAGTTGTATTCTCCATTCAATGTATTTTTAAAATCTTGTAATAATTTTGTTCTTCTTCCTACACTACAAAATAATATTGATTCTTTCATAATCTTGTTTTTTTCCTTTCCTCTAATAAATTTGACATTGTAGCTTCACCTTCTTGTTTTATTCCTTCTCTTTTAAGAACTTTAGTTACCGTCTTTAATACTATTCTTAAATCATTCATAAAACTTATATGTTGAATATATCTCAAATCTTCTTTAAATTTTTCTTCCCAACTAATTGAATTTCTTCCACTTATTTGTGCAAGTCCTGTTAATCCTGGTCTTACTTCATGTCTCTTTCTTTCTTCTTCTGTATAGCATTCCAAATATTCTACAAGTAATGGTCTTGGTCCTACAATACTCATATCTCCCTTTATAATGTTTATAAGTTCAGGTAATTCGTCTAAACTTGTACTTCTAAGCATTTTTCCAAATTTAGTCAAGCGTTGTTCGTCTGGTAGCAGATTACCATTTTCATCTTTCTCATCTGTCATTGTCCTAAATTTATATAAAGTAAATATTTTTTCATTTTTTCCTGGTCTTTCCTGTTTAAAAATAGCTGGTTTTCCTAACTTTATTCTTACTAATATATATATAATAAGCATCAATGGCATTAATATTATTAATGCCATTAGACTTAATATTAAGTCTAAAAATCTCTTTATGAATTTTTTATACATTTTGTGATCCCCTAAAATAATTCTTTAATATTTCTTATTACTTCTTGTTGTTCTTCCTTAGTCATTTTTGTATCACTTGGTAAACATACTCCTCTTGCAAATATGTCTTCTGATACAGGTTTGTCTTCTACTTTTATAAAGTCATATTTTTCAAATACCGGTTGCATATGCATTGGTTTCCATATAGGTCTTGATTCTATATTTTCTTTGTCCAATGCTTCCATAACATTTAATGGAGTAACTTTTGATTCTTCTTTTAATAGCATTGTAGATAACCAATAATTTGGTTTTGTATCTGCTGGTACCGGTTTCATCTCTATTTCTGGTATATCTTTAAATGCCTCTTTATATGTTTCATATATTTCTTTCTTTTTAGCTAATCTGTCATTTAAAACTTTTAATTGTCCTCTTCCTATTCCTGCGACTATATTGCTCATTCTATAATTATAGCCTATTTCTGAGTGTTGATAATAACGTGCTTTGTCTCTTGATTGTGTTGCCCAAAAGCGTACTTTTTGTATTCTTTCTTCATCATCAGATACAAGCATACCACCACCACTTGTTGTAATTATTTTGTTACCATTAAATGAGAAAATTCCGAATTTTCCAAAAGTTCCTGTTTGTTTTCCTTTATATGTCGCTCCTAAACTTTCAGCCGCATCCTCTACTAATGGTACATTGTGTTCGTTGCATATTGCCATTATTTCGTCCATTTTAGCAGGTGTTCCATACAAGTGTACTATTACGACTGCTTTTGGATTTGGATATTTTTCAAAAGCTTTTTTTAGTGCCTCTGGGTCCATATTCCATGTCTCTCTATCACAGTCAATAAACACAGGTGTTGCATTTTGGTATATAATTGGATTTGCTGTTGCTGAAAATGTAAGTGATGAGCAAAATACAATATCTCCTTCTTTTACATCTAGAGCCTTTAATGCCATATGTATTGCTGCTGTTCCGGCTGATAATGCAGCTCCACATTTAGCCCCTACATATTGTGATAATTCTTCTTCAAATTTATTTACATTTTCTCCTAATGGAGCTATCCAGTTTGTATCAAAAGCCTCTTTTATATATTCTTTTTCATATCCCTCTTCTGACATATGAGGTGATGCTAAAAAAATTCTTTTTTCCATCTTTACAATCATTCCTTTCCTTTGTTATTTACCTCTTCTGGTTCCCTGTAAGTAGGTACTACTTCTTTCATAACATTTTTAATGTTTTCATTAGAATATTTTTCGTTGTATTCTAATTCTTTTAGTATGTTTAATTTTTCTTCAAGTTCTGTCATTTCCATATGCATTGGTTTGCTTATAAATATCTTGTCATGCTTGGTTGATGTTAAGCCTTCTTCTGACATTAGTATTTCTTCATATAGCTTTTCGCCTGGCCTTAGTCCTGTTATTTCTATTGGTATATCTACATTTGGTTCATATCCTAATAGTTTTATTAAACTAACTGCTAAGTCATATATTTTTACAGGTTCTCCCATATCTAGTACAAATATTTCTCCACCTTTTGCATATGTAACTGCTTGTAATATAAGTTGTACTGCCTCTGGTATTGTCATAAAAAATCTTGTAATTTCTTTGTGTGTTACTGTAACTGGTCCACCTCTTTCAATTTGTTTTTTGAATAGTGGTATAACTGAACCATTGCTACCCAACACATTTCCAAATCTAACTGCTGCGTATTCTGTTTTGCTTACTTTATTTTTAGCTTGTACTATCATTTCACATACTCTTTTACTTGCTCCCATTATGTTTGTTGGGTTAACAGCTTTGTCTGTTGATATTAATACAAATTTTTCTACTCCATATTCATCTGCACAATTTACTACATTGTATGTTCCAAACACATTGTTCTTAATTGCTTCTAATGGGCTTTTCTCCATTAGTGGTACATGTTTATGTGCTGCAGCATGGAATACTATTTCTGGCTTATATGTTTCAAACACATTATTTAGTCTTGCTTTATCTCTAACACTTGCGACAATCGCTTCTAAGTTAAGTTTTGGATATTCAGCTCTTAATTCCATTTCTATGTCATACAGATTATTTTCATATATATCTAATATTACTAATCTTTTAGGGTCATATTTAACAATTTGTCTACATAGTTCTGAACCTATTGAACCTCCTCCACCTGTTACTAATACAGTCTTATTTTTTATTAATGAATTTATGTTTTTGTTATCTAAATGTACTGGTTCTCTTCCTAGTAAGTCTTCTATTTGTACATCTCTCAAGCTATTCATAGCTCCTTGTTTTGTGATTACTTCTTCAGTTGTTGGAAGTACTCTTGTTTTTACTCCTGTTTCTTGGCAAATTTCTAATATTTTTCTTCTTGAAATTGCGTCTATTTTATTTATTGCAAAAAATATTAAGTCTACACTTTTTTCTTTAGCAATTTTAGGAATGTCATATCTTGTTCCTAATACTTTAACTCCTAAAATATAGTGGTTTATTTTGCTTATATCATCATCTATAATTCCTACAATATTGTATTTGTCTCGCATGTTGTTTTTTATTGCTATAATGATTTCTCTGGCTCCCATTCCTGCACCAATTATAAGTAGGTTATTTGCTTTATTGTCTTGATTTTTATTTATTTTTTCATATTTTGACATTCTTCTACTTAAAATTGATCTTCCTGCTAATCTATACATAACAAAAGTGCCAGCGATTAATACTCCTGACAGTACATTTACTTTTAAGTTTATATATTCTAAGTGAAAAGCTTTATCTGCTAATGACAAAACCGTCATAGACAAAAATGCACTAATTATATATTTTATATAGTCTTTTCCCACTTCATAACGCATCATATTTTGATACATACGAAAAATATTTAAAAAGATTTGATATATAATGACCACTATTAATATTTGCATCGCCAACATTTTGATATTATCTATATGTATATTTAGAAAAAAGATTGATGCTATATAACAGCTAATAATAATTAATATATCCATTAAAATTAAAAGAACATTTCTATTCTTTTTAATTATTTCCTTCATTTTATTTCCCCTTAAATTTCACAATTTTATGCTTTTTTTATTCTATAATATTACTCAATAAAATGCAACCCTTTTTGGCGACATTTTTCTAGTATTTTTTGCATAAAAATATACTTATAAACAGCAATTTCGTTTGTTGTTTATAAGTATATTTCTATCTTATGGTTGTTTATTCTTTTCTATATAATTCCAAGAGTCCCTGCACATGTCTTCTAGGCTTTTTTCTGCTTGCCACCCTAATTCTTGTTTTGCTTTTGTTGGATCTGCATAACATGTTGCTATGTCTCCTTCTCTTCTTTCTGTAATTTTATATTTTACTGTTTTTCCTGTTGCTTTTTCAAATGCTTTTACAACATCTAATACACTGTATCCTGTTCCTGTTCCTAAATTGTAAATATATAATCCCTTTTGTTCTTTTTCTAATTTTTCTAATGCATTTACATGTCCTTTAGCTAAATCTACTACATGTATGTAATCTCTAACTCCAGTTCCGTCTGGTGTGTTGTAATCATTACCGAATACTGATAATTGTTCTAATTGTCCACTTGCTACTCTTACTATATATGGCATTAAATTGTTTGGTATTCCATTTGGTTCTTCTCCAATTAGTCCACTTTCGTGCGAACCAACTGGATTAAAATATCTTAGTATGCATATATCCCAGCTATTGTCTGATTTATATACATCCTCTAATATTTTTTCAATAAATAGTTTAGTTGTTCCATATGGATTAGTTGTTCCTCCAACTTTGCATTCTTCGGTTATTGGAATAATTTCAGGATCTCCATACACTGTAGCTGACGAACTAAATATAAATTTCTTGCAGTTATATTTTTTCATTACATCCAAAAGGTTTAATGCTCCGCATATATTATTTGTATAATACTCTATTGGTTTCTTTACTGATTCTCCAACAGCTTTAAATCCTGCAAAGTTTATTACAGCTTCAATATTATTTTCTTGAAAGACTTTTTCCAAACCTTCTTTATTTAAATAATCTAATTCATAAAATTTAAAATCTTTCCCTGTTATTTGTTTTATCTTTTCTAACACTTCTGGTTTACTATTCGAAAAATTGTCAAGTATAATTACTTCTTTTCCCTTATTTAATAACTCTATTGCTGTATGACTACCAATATATCCAGCTCCTCCTGGTAACAAAATTGCCATTTTAGAATTCCTCCTTTTTATCAAATATAATATCTTTCACTTTTCCCTTTACTTGTCCTATTGTTAAGTGTGTTGTGTCTATTACAATTGCATCTTCTGCAATTTTTAAAGCTCCTACTGGTTTATGCATATCATTATAGTCTCTTGTTTTTATAGCTTCTAGTACTTCCTCATATGTCATATCAATTCCTTTTTCTTGATTTTCCTTATATCTTCTTTGTGCTCTTTCTTCAACACTTGCATCCAAATAAATTTTTACGTCTGCGTTTGGAAATACTACTGTTGTAATGTCTCTGCCTTCCATTATCACATCTGCATTTTGTGCCATTTTTCTTTGTAGCTCTACCATTATTTCTCTTACTTCTGGTATTGATGATACTGGAGAAACAAATGCTGATACTTCTTTGGTTCTAATCTCTTTACTTACATTTTCTCCATTCAAATACACTTGTTGTTCTTCACCTTCATTTTTCATTTTTATATCAATGTTTTTTGCAATTTGTATAATTCTCTCTTTTTCTTCTATACTTGTTATTTTTTGTCTTAAAGCTTGAAGTGCAACACATCTGTACATTGCCCCTGTATCTATGTTTACAAGTCCTAACTCTTTTGATATTAGTTTTGTTATTGTTCCTTTTCCTGTTCCTGCTGGTCCATCAATTGCTACTATAAATGACATATTTATTCCTCCTCTTTTTCTTTTTTCTCTGGCATATAAATAGCTTTTGCTACAATCGTAATGTCTTTTACATTCATTGTTGTAAGCTTTTCAATTTCTTTTCTAATTTTATCTTTAAATTCTCTTAATGCTGTTAATATATTAAAGCCGAAAACTATAGATACTTCCATATATATATTTGGTCCTTCTGGTGTACTTTCTACTCTTGTTTTTAACACTTTATATATTGCATCTGAACGTGTTGCTAGGTACTCTGCAATTTGTCTAAATACAGAATCTGAAATTGTAAAATTTCCCAAGTAACTAAACGTTGGCCTTATTATTGATTTTTCCGCTATGTACGGATCTTTGTCTTTACCTTTAAATTTAAATATTTGAAGTGGATCTAATATATATCCAGAAAAATCTTTTTTTATTTCAAATGTTGGTACTGGAATAACATGTTTTCCTTGTGTTGTACGTATTCTTTTTGCTTCTTCCATTTCTGCTTCTGTAGCTACATCTTGAATATATATTCTTTTACTAACTTTAGGTAGTCCTAAATTTTCAGTTATCTTATCTATCATTCCATCAGAAGTACCCAGAATCAATATAGATTCTGGTTTATATCTTCTTATTGCTTTTCTCATTTCATTTCTATCTTTTTCATTTATGAATATTGCCTTTTTTACAGTTTCCACTTTTGTTGGAGCCTTTTTGGCTGATGTCCCTGCTACTACATTGTTCTCGCATACTAGTAGTCCATCATCAATAATGTATTTCACATTGTTTTCTTTTGCCACCATTTGTGCCCTATAGCTTTTTCCTGTTCCTGATGGTCCAACAAATGAATATACCTTTATGTCATCAGTTGAATTTAAATTATTAAATAGTAATTGCAATGTTCTTCTCCTTTTAAATTATTTTTCTACAGTGATAATTTGATAGTCTGATCCTCTATATGGAGTTCTTATTCTGTTTCTTGTCAATTCTTTCAATTCATATTTTTCTACCATTTCATTATACCATTCTAAGCCTTCACGGTCAATTAGTATAATTCTACCTTTATAATTTTGTAATTCTTTTTCCTCAAATATTATTTTTAGTGGAGGGCTAAAGTTCTCAAATGGTTTTAAGTCATGTTTTTCATCAAGGTTGTATAAATACCAATTGTATTCTGGCATTTGCACAAATATATTTGTAGAATGATATATATCCTTGTATAAAATAATTGTATCATTTTGATATTGACTTTTTATGTATTCCACTTCTGTTCCATTTGCTGGTTCATATATTTCTCTTACTATTATCACATTATTATATATTCCTAGTGCTAATATAATTAGAACTACTATCAAAGATATTACTTTTTGATGCTTTTTTTCCGAATTAGCTATGTAATATGCAAATGGGAATATTAGTAGCCCAGTTGTTATTAGCATATATCTATAATACATAATCGGTTTTATAAGCACAGTGACTATAAGCATTGAAAAGTATAATATAAAATGAACAGCTAGGCAAAACATTGTTAAAGAAATTGATTTTCCCTGTTTTTTATTGCAAATTATTTGATATATCAAATACACATACATAATTATTGTATATATTGCTGTTACTGTAGTTGTTAGTTTTCCGTTGGAACTGTACTCCCAATGGATCTTCAACAGTATCTTTCCAATTAAATGGAATCCAATATCCATTGCTAACTGCATTTGCCTGTTTCAAAAATACTGGTATCCATGGTAAATATCCTACTATTTGTGCTATTGCTATTATTATAAATGTAATTATGTATTTCTTTTTTGGTATTTTCTTTGAAAATAGTATGTATAGGAATAGTAAGCCATTTATAATTGCAACTGTTACTAGTCCATAATAATGACAATGTGCTGCACATAAGCTAAATATTGCAAACAAAATCCAGTTCTTTATTTTATATTCTTTTACTATTCTATAAGCATATATTGCTGTTAGTGTGACAAATAGCATTGTCCATGTATACATACGTATTTCTGTTGCATACATTGCCATAAATGGCAAGAATAGTGTTAAAAATGAAAATGCTAATCCGTGTTTTTGCTCCAAAGTCTTTTCTAATGTACGTAAATCCAAGTATTGCCATTATAATTCCTGCTAATACTGAAAATATTCTACAAGCTATTATTGACTCTCCAAATATTCCAGTAAATAGTTTTAACAATAAATAATATAATACTGGATGCACGTCATTCATATCAATTCTTATTATTTCACTATAATTGTGTCTTATTAGTGCCATAGTGTAAGCTTCATCAAACCATACTTCTGAATGAAAAGCACTAATCAATATAAATGCTATTCCTAATATAAGTATTAAAATATGGAATGTTTTCGCTTCTAATATTTTGCTCATGTTTATCCTCTCTTATCTAATAATGTTATAGAATATTTATACGCATGATACTCTACTTCAAACATTTCTTGTTTTATCAATTCAATATTTTCTCCATATCTTTGTACAAATTGGTCATATATAGCATATGTTTCAGAGTTTATAATCCATATCCTTCCTTTATAATCATCCAATGGCTCTAGTGTTTTTATTGTGGTCATATTTTTTCCAAATGCCTCATATGCTGCTTCTTGATTCCAATAGCTCTCATCATAAAAATATGTAGGCATATTGTTTCCTAGTTGCATAGCTAAAGTAAATCCACTACCTTCATTGCCCCAAACTATTATATCTCCATCTTTAAAGTCCTGTTTAATATATTCTAAAGGTTTGGTATTTGTTTCTAAATAGTTCATTTTTATTACATTGGCATTTACTATTCCTGCTATTACTAATGTAGTAATGCATATTAGTATTGGTATGATTCTACTTTTTCCTTTTGCCATAAAGAATGATATAAAAAATACAAATAGGCCTGTTAAAACCAAGAAATATCTTGCATATAATATTGGCATTTTTATTGAAATAACTAAAGCTATTAGCATTACCAATAAATATACTATAATAGCCCAATTACCAGCCCTTTTTTCTTTAGTTTTTATTGCTGTGTATATAACATATGCAAGTATAATTCCACCAAATATAAGTGCTACTATGTCACTTATGAATTTCGCATCCAAGTTTCCTACAAATTGGAATATAAAAATTTGTTTAAATAATTCTAGTGAAGGTCCAGTGATCCAAAATCCTTTAGATACATGACTTGTTTGCGCCAAAAAGCAAGTTATCCATGGTATATATAATATTATTTGTACTATGGCTGAAATTGTAAAGCATTTTAATTGCTTGGTGTAATGTTTTTGTTTTATTGCTTGTTTTAACAAATATATAAATAGTATTAAATTTACTACTCCTGCTGTTACTAAAGCATAATAATGTGTATATGCTGAAGCCAAACTAAATATGGCAAATATTATCCAATTTTGTGTGTTTGAATTTTTATATATTCTATAGGCATATATTGACATCAATGTCACAAATAACATTGCCCATGTATACATTCTAAGTTCTCCTGCATATATGCAGTTTATTGGTAAAAAGAATGTAAAAAATGAGAATAGTATGCCTTCTTTTTCTCCAAAATCTTTTCGGATATGTGTATATCCTAATATTCCTAATATTGCCAGTGGAATTACTGACATTATTCTATATGCATATATATTTGTTCCAAATATTAAGTAAATTATATGTAATATCCAATAATATAGAATTGGGTGTACGTCATTTCCTCCAATTCTCCATATGTCTGCAAAACTGCTTTTTACTATCCCTACTGTATAGCTTTCGTCAAACCATAAATTATTATGAAATACTGGTATTGTTACAAATATTATCCCTAATATTATTAGTGCAATATGTAGATATTTTGTTTTCTTCATTTCTGCTCTCCTTTTGGTACAAATTATATCACTCTTACATTTTATTGTCTACACTAAAAAGGTGCCTTTGGGGACGGGGTCAAAAGTCACCCTTTTTATCATTAGTCACATCTCCATTGCCACTCACTGGTATCGTATCGCCTAAGTAAGTTGGCTCTGGTTTGATTATACATTTAAAGAAATCCTTATCTCTTGCCAAGATTTCTCTTAATTCTCTTATAGCTTGTCCTCTATATTCTCTTGGATCTGATGCTACTCCATACGCCTCTATTTCTAGTTTTTCAGCTACATATAAAGCTCTATATAAATGATATTTTTGTGTAACAATTATTATTTTCTGTGCTTTAAAAATTTCTTTTGCACGATACACACTATCATAAGTAGAAAACCCCGCATGGTCCATAAATATATCTTCTGATTTTACACCTTTTTCAATTGCAAAATCTTTCATAACATTTACTTCGTCATATTCTTCTTTTCCGTGGTCACCACTCATTATTATTTTTGAAGAAGTTTGATTATTATATAGTGCAATTCCTTGTAATAGCCTATCTTCTAGCATTGGGCTTGGCTTGTCTCCCCATATTCCAGCACCTAATACTAAAATGCAATCTACATTTTCTAACTCTTTTGCTTGTTTTTCTGTTACTATTTTACTTTTGGTTTTATTTACCACATAAAAGTTTATTGACAATAATATTATTCCAATAAGTACACACAATATCAGTATTGTAATCATCAAAATTTTAAGCATATTCTTCTCCTTTGGTTTTTCCATAGTTTTACCTCTCTTTTACTACTTTATAAACTATTTCTTAATCTAATTTTTAGGCAAAAGGGTGACTTTTTACTCCGTCCCCAAAAGCACCCAAAAAGCGGCAAGAAAAGTGTAACCTTTCTTGCCGTATTTATTAACTTTGAACTTTTTCAGTTTCAGTTTCTGCTACTTCATGAATAGCAATTTTTCTAACGTGTTCAATCTTTTCCCATGTAGTGTCACGTTTGAATAAACATTTAAAGTTTATAGCGATCCATGAGCCTAAGAATAATGGATAGCATAATAATCCTTTAATCATTGGCTTGATAGGTCTTTTATCTAGCAACATTATTAGTACTGCTGTTCCAATTGGTAATAGGAATGTTGGTATTACATATCTTAACATATTCATAGCTAAGTCCATGCTTGTCATTCCATCTCCTGCGTACATAATAACATTTATTAGTAGTAATACAAGTGTAAGTATAAACATTGGTATACTTCCTATAATGTATAAAAATCCATCAAAGTTCATTATTGTTTTGTGTTCTTTAACTGCTAACGCTAATGGTTTTGTATATTCTTTTATACATTGCATATGTCCAACTGTCCATCTTGTTCTTTGTTTCCAACTTTGTTTGAATCCTAAAGGTTGTTCATCATAAACTACTGCATCTACTGCCCATCCTAATTTTTTACCTTTAATTATTCTTTTTAGTGAGAACTCAATATCTTCAGTTAGAGTTTTTGTAACCCAGCCTTCTGGTTTTACTACATCAAACTTAACCATAAATCCTGTACCATTGATTAATGGTGAAAGACCTATATTGTATCTAGCTAAATGATAAAAACGGTTCATTGTCCAATAGAATATTGCATATCCTGCTGTAATCCAGTTATCTGTTGGATTTTTAATATCTCTGTATCCTTGAACTACATCTTCACCCTGACAAAGTTTTTTATTCATATTTTTGATAAAGTTTTTGTCTGCAACATTGTCTGCATCAAATATACAGAATGCATCATATGGTGCATTTTCATCAATTTTTTGTCTCAAAAACCAGTTTAATGCATATCCTTTTGTTTTTTTGCTTGGGTCAAATCTTTCATATACAATTGCTCCTGCTGCTCTCGCAACGTCTGCTGTTCTATCTGTACAGTTATCTGCAATTACATATATGTCTAATAACTCTTTTGGATAGTCTTGAGCTTTTAAACTTTCTATTAATTCTGTTACTACATTTTCTTCGTTATGGGCTGGAATAATTGCCATAAAACGATGATTTTTGTTTACAAGCATTGGTTTATCTTTTAATTTTACTAGTGAACATACACTAATTGCTAATTGGTAAAACCAAAATATTGTTATAATCCATACTAATGCCTGTTGAACAATATATAAGTATTCCATGTTTTTCTCCTTTTCTTAATTTCTAGACTTATTATATACATGTCATTAAAATAATTCAACCATTTTAATTAAATCTTAATATTTATTCTTTTTCTTCGGTATTTCCTACTTCTAGGTCTTTCATGTTTAAATTAATTCTTCCTTGGTTGTCAATTTCAGAAACTTTAACTGTTACTTCGTCTCCAACACTTAAAACATCTTCAACTTTTTCTACTCTTTTGCTTGATATTTTAGAAATGTGTAATAGTCCCTCATTTCCACCACCAATATCAACAAATGCTCCAAATGGCATAATTCTTGTTACTTTTCCATCATAAATTCCACCAACTTCAATAATTTTAGCTATATCTAAAATCATATCCATAGCTTTTTTACCACTTTCCGAGTCATTAGCATATACGCATACTTTTCCGTCATCATTTATATCAATTTTAACTCCTGTCTCATCAATGATTTTGTTAATCATTTTTCCACCAGGTCCGATAACATCTTTTATTTTGTCTTTGCATATGTTTGCCATCATGATTTTTGGTGCATATTTAGAAACTTCTTTTCTTGGTTCGCTTATAACTGGTAACATTATATTATCTAAGATATAATCTCTTGCTACTTTTGTTCTTTCAAAAGCTTCCTTAATTATATCATATGTTAGTCCGTCTATTTTAATGTCAACTTGTATAGCAGTAATTCCATCTTTTGTTCCACCAACTTTGAAATCCATATCTCCAAAGAAGTCTTCAATTCCTTGAATATCTGTAAGCATAATGTATCTGCTTGGATCATTCTTGTCTGTAACTAATCCTGTTGAAATACCTGCTACTGGCTTTTTAATTGGGACACCTGCATCCATCAATGCTAATGTACTTCCACAAATACTTGCTTGTGATGTTGAACCATTTGAAGATAATACTTCTGATACAACTCTTATAGCATAAGGGAATTCGTCTTCTGATGGAATAACTGGTACTAATGCTTTTTCTGCTAAAGCACCATGTCCAATTTCTCTTCTGCCTGGTCCTCTTGATGTTCTTGCTTCACCAACACTATATGCTGGGAAATTATATTGGTGCATATATCTTTTTGTTGTTTCTTCGTCTAATCCGTCTAATTCTTGTGCTTCACTATTTGTTCCTAATGTTACAATAGACATTACTTGAGTTTGTCCTCTTGTAAATATTGCACTACCATGTACTCTTGGAAGTACTCCAACTTCACATGAAAGTGGTCTTATTTCGTCTATTTTTCTTCCATCTGGACGTTTATGTTCTTCTAGAATCATTTCTCTTACACAAGCTTTTTCTAAGTCATGTACGCTGTCTGCAATATCTGTTTTCTTTTCTTCTGCAGTTTCTTCTCCGTACTTTTCTACAAAATATGCTGTAATATCTTCTGTGATTTTTTCAATGTTTGCATCTCTTACAGTTTTATCTGTAGCTTGTACATCTTGATACATTCTGTCTTTGAAGTTTGCTACTATTTCGTTATATACTTCTGGATCTGTTGCAAATGATTTGTATTCAAATTTTGGTTTTCCTATTTCTGCTTTGATGTCAGAAATAAAGTTACATATTTTTTTGATTTCTTCATGTGCTGTTTTAATTGCCTCAAGCATTGTATCATTTGGTATTTCGTCAGCACCTGCTTCAATCATAGTAATTTTTTCAAGTGTTCCTGCTACTGTTAATGTTAATCTACTTTTTTCTCTTTGTGCTAGTGTTGGGTTTATAACTATTTGGTCATCAACATATCCTACTGCTACTGCTGCTGTAGGACCTCCAAATGGAATGTCTGATATAGAAAGTGCAGCTGATGCACCAATCATAGCACATACTTCTGGGCTATTGTCTGGATCTACTGATAATACAGTTGCTACCACACATGTATCATTTCTAAAATCTTTTGGGAATAATGGTCTTAAAGGTCTGTCTATTGCTCTTGATGTTAATATAGCTTTATCTGCTGGTTTTCCTTCTCTTTTTGTAAATCCTCCTGGAATTTTGCCTACTGCATATAGTTTTTCTTCATAATCTACTGATAGTGGGAAAAAGTCTATTCCCTCTTTTGGTTCTTTTGCTGCTGTTACGTTTACCATAACAACTGTTTCTCCATAACGTACTACTACGTTTCCATTTGCAAGTTCTGCAATTTTTCCTGTTTCAATTGATAAAGTTCTTCCTGCTAATTGTGTTTCGTATTTTTTAAACATAAATTTTTCTCCTTCTTATTTTATTTATATTATAAGCAATATGAAAATTAGCGTAACCTCTATTATATGCTATATTTAGTAGCACATGATACAAGCTACTTTCTAATTTTTATTGCTTTTAATACCTTAATATTTTTTCTTTTTAGTTAAGATAATATTCGCAAATTTGGACGTTTGGCATGAAAGCAAAACGTCCAAATTGTAAATTATTTTCTTAATCCTAATTTTTCAACGATGTCTCTATATCTTTGAACATCTTTTTTAGCTAAGTAGTTAAGTAAGTTTCTTCTTGCACCTACCATTTTTAAAAGTCCTCTTCTTGAATGATTATCTTTCATATGAACTTTTAAGTGTGCTGTTAATTCATTGATTCTTTCTGTTAAAAGAGCTATTTGAACTTCTGGAGAACCAGTATCTTTTTCATCTCTTTTATAAGTTTCAATGATTTCTTGTTTTCTTTCCTTTGTCATTTTATTTTCCTCCTATATTTTATTTGCCTTAAGCTGAGTTTTAGTTTGGAGTGTTATCCCCTAAAACTAAGTAAAAGGTATATTGGGCACCTTTAAACGGTACCTTGTATATAATAGCATATTTTGCCAATAAAAGCAAGAGTTTAGCATTATTTTATTAAATTTTAAAACAGGTGCAGAAATATAATTCTACACCTGTAAGGAGTTACAATTCTATCGGATCATACAAAGTGTTTATTTGTACTTTGCGTTCTGGGATATTTGGTTCGATTTTTTTGATAATGACAATTGCTTTGCCAGTGTCATCAACATATCTTCGAATTCGATATCCATTGATTTCAAAAATGTTGTCCAATTTTGCCTCTAAACCTGACCGAAATATTTGGTCAAATGTTTCGACCATATCAACCTTACCTTTGTTTAGATTTCTTCCATGTGCAATCATACACATATTGATTTCAACTCCTTTTTTATTTTTAGGATTTCTCCTCATATTGTATATTATATCACTCCATACCTAATGTTTCAAGTTTTATATGCTTTCTAGTGTAAGCTCTGAATAAAAAAATCCCCTCTGTAAAAACAGAGGGGTAGGAAGCAATTCAGTTTCCTATTAGTCCCAATATTTAATGTAGGCAACACAGAACGATGCAATTGTAAACAGAAATGACAGTAGTCCCCACCAAAAATATACTACATTGTTTGGATAGATAGTTATTCCATCCGGAGCTGTAACAGAAACTCCATCATCTTTTTGATCTGTTAGGGTCTCTCTTAATTTCATAAGAGTATTCGTTTTTTCCAGGGAATCGGCATCTTCAGGAAGCTTCTCAAGTTCATTGTATGCTTCCACCATATTCTTATACCAAAATCCAATATCATTTTTGGGTTGGTGTAAAAATATTGATACCACTCCTTCTGTCAAATTGTTTTGCTCTGCATATGAAATTGCTTTAGAAAGTTCTTCTTTTGCAAGTACAACTGTATTTGCATCTGCCGCCCTTTTAAGGTATTGCGTACAATTTAATTCAAACTGTACGCTCTTTACGATTCGTGTGGTTCCCCATGCTAAAAATACCAACAATGATATAATAGTTAGCACTGTAAAGATTTTAGATGTTTTTCTCATGATGTCTTAATCCTCCTTAAAATTTTTAGGGACATATACATATTGTATATACATTTTATTATAGCACATGTTACATAATTTGTCTACTTTTTCTATATCTGCTTCATATTATACTCTTTTAGTCTTTCAATTGCTTCTAGGCTTTCTTGATAATCTCCAAAGCCAGTTAATCTAAAATATCCTTCTCCACTTGGTCCAAAGCCACTTCCGTGGTATTCCAACTACTCCAATATTTTCTAGTAGTTCGTCAAAAAATTTCCATGATGTTTTTCCATTCGGAACCTTTAACCAAACATATGGCGAATTTACTCCACCATACATCTCAAATCCAGCATTTTCTAATCCCTGTTTAATTGTCTTTGCATTTCTTAAATAATATTGTATGTTGGCTTTTATATCACTTTTAGCCTCTGGTAAATATGTTGCTTCTGCTCCTCTTTGCGTGATATATGATTCACCATTAAACTTAGTATATTGTCTTCTAGTCCATAAATTATTTAATGAAACCTCTGCATTATTGCTTGTATATCCCTTTAAGTTTTTTGGTACTATCGTATAACTGCAACGAACTCCTGCAAATCCTGCAGTTTTTGAAAAGCTCTTAAATTCAATAGCCACCTCTTTTGCTCCTTCAATTTCATAAATCGAATGTGGAATGTTTTCTTCTGTTATATATGCTTCATAAGCTGCATCAAATAATATAACTGATTTATTCTGTTTTGCATATTGTACCCATTCTTGTAATTGTTCTTTTGTAAGTGCCATACCGGTAGGATTATTAGGATAGCACAAATATATCAAATCTACTTTAGTTTTAGGAATTTCTGGCACAAAATTATTTGTACTATTTGTCACCAAATATACTATGTTCTCATAGTTAGTTATATGGAATTCTCCGCTTCTCCCTTCAATAACATTAGCATCCAAATATGCTGGGTATACCGGATCCTGAATAGCCACTTTATTATTTACATCAAATATGTCGTTGATATTCCCTATATCACTATTTATACCATCTGATATAAATATTTCATCTAGACCAAATTCAATGCCTTTAGACAGATAATCTTCTTCTAGAATTTTCTTTTTCAAAAAATCGTATCCAAGTTCTGGCCCATAACCTCTAAACGTTTCCTTGTTTTGCATCTCATTACAAGCTTTTTTCATAGCTTCTACAACAGCTTTTGGTAAAGGTAAAGTTACATCTCCAACTCCTAAATTTATAACCTTTTTCTCTGGATTTTCCTTTTTATATTTTTCTACCTTTTCTGTAACTGTAGAAAACAAATAATTATTTTGAAGTTTCAAAAAGTTTTCATTTACTCTATTCATCAATCCACTCTCCTTTAAATACAGTTACAGCTGGTCCTGTCATATGTACATGGTTATTTGGTTTCCATTCAATTTCTAAGTTTCCACCTAATAATTGAACATTAACTTTTCTGTCTGTGTATCCATTTAGACTACTAGCAACCACTGAACTACAAGCTCCCGTTCCACAGGCCAGAGTTTCTCCTGAGCCTCTTTCCCATACTCTCATTTTTATATTATTTTCATCTACTATCTCTACAAATTCAATATTTGCTTTTTCTGGAAATATATCAGCATTTTCTAAGATAGGGCCATATTCTGCTACTTTGAAATTTTTTATATCATTTACAAATGTAACAGCATGTGGATTTCCCATTGATACACATGTTAATTCAATTTTTCTATCTTTTACTTCAACTTCAGTCCTTACCTTTCCATCTTCTGACCTAGCACTTGATGAAACTGGAATTTTGGTAGCTTCTAAAATTGGTGCTCCCATATCAACTTCTACCGTTTTTACTTTTCCTTTTACTATATTTAGTTTTAAAGTCTTTATTCCTGATAATGTTTCTATTGTAGTTATTTCTTCACATATTAATCCTAATTCATATGCAAGTTTAGCTACACACCTTATACCATTTCCACACATTTGTGCTTCACTTCCGTCACTATTAAACATCCTCATTTTTAAGTCTGCAACTTTACTTTTACATAATAATATTAATCCATCAGACCCAACTCCAAAATGTCTATTGCTTAATTTTCGTGTCAAATTCTTTATATCTATTGGCTCTTTTCCATTTATGCAGTCTATATACACATAGTCATTTCCTAATCCTTGCATTTTAAAAAACATCATAAAATGTAAATCCTCCCATTACATTTTATGATGTTTTATTTTTGTTATGATTATAAATTGTTAAGAGTAATAATCATTATTAAGCTTATATATATGAATGCAAATATTGATAGTCCTACAATTCCTAATATCATTCCCGCTTTTCCTAATTTACTTCCTGTTTTCTTTGATGATTTAGCACCAAATATAATTGCTAATACTCCTGTTGGTAATGTTATATACCAAAATAGTGTTGAAAGTGTTGAGATTATTCCTAATACAAATCCTGCTATTCCCATTGCAGATTTATTTTTCTTATTTTCTTCCATATTTACATTCCTCCTTCAATATCACTAATTACATTATTGCTTTGTTCTTCTATTAAACTATCTTCATTTATTTGTGAAGATTTATTTTCTGTATTCTTAAGTTTCAATTCACTTACTGATTTTAATGATTCAAGTTCATTTACTTTTATCATTGTTTCTGACACTGTATATAAATTATTGTCTATATATAGTCCTCTTAGTAATTTACTGTTGCTATAGTAATAAGTGGCCTTTGTTTTTTCATGTGTTATAACACCTTTTAATTTAAAGCCATCTTGTACATTTATGTTATATACAAAGTACCCTTCCGCATTATATGGCTTACTATATTTTGTATAATTGTTTATCATAGTTTCATAATTATTTGATGAAGTTACTTCAAACTCTTGACTATAGTTATTTACAGGTATTGCAATTAAAGATTTTTCCTTCGAAAACAATAGTGCTTTTGGATTTGTTAATATTGCTGATGTTGTTCTGCTGTCTCCTATTACTACACTTGAAATTTGAATTGGTGCATTTACATT
Source organism: uncultured Clostridia bacterium (assembly GCA_934120135.1). GTDB lineage: Bacteria > Bacillota > Clostridia > TANB77 > CAG-508 > CAG-273. The sequence goes on from CAKOTK010000001.1 coordinate 30,962, forward strand.
TGAAACATCAAATAGAGCCATTTTCATTCCAACTACTTTAGCTGTTGTTGAAATTACTTTTCCATTTGAATTTCTGTTTATAATTTCTTTTGTTTCCATTCCAATTCCGATTATATGGTTTTCGTCATAAGGATGTAAATATGTACTATAACCTGGTATTTTTAGTTTTCCTAATACCTTTGGTTTCGTTTCATTACTTAAATCCATTACAAATAGTGGGTCTATAGTTTTATATGTTACAAAATAAACTTTATCTCCTATAAATCTTGAAGAATACATTTTTTCGCCTTTTGCAACATCGTCTGATATTCCTATTTGTTTTAAATCTTCGCCAAATATTGCTACTCTTGAACCATCATTGTCATATAGTGCTATTCTTAAGTGATTATCTTTTTCGTCTAAAGAATATTGATTTATTGTTTTTCCTTTTACTTTTGTTTTTGCATTATACTTAACAATTCCATCTTTATCTATATCAAATTTATATATCTCTGTATAATATCCGTTTGTTGAGTCTAAATTCTCATAGTAATCTGGTATTCCAAAAATACCTTTTAATCCAAACAATGCACTTATAGGTATCTGTTCATCATAATTATACTTATACTTTTGGTTTAATAAGTATATAGCATTTTCAGATACATAAGCATTTGATATATTCATTAAATATGATTCTAACTTTATATCTGCTGTTTCATTGTTTAAGTCAACTGTTGATATTAGAGTTTGTTTTGTAGTTTTCACATCTTTTAAGTATTTAATTTTATCGACAGACATCTCTTTTTCCATATTGTCTTCATTGTATGCAATAACAATTTCGTCATCTTCTTCTCTTAAATTTCCAGATGAAATTACATATAGAACATTGTCGATACATCTTGATGTATAATATGGTTCATACATTTCATAACTTTTTGTTAATATTGGATTATCTTTCGAAGTAATATTATATATTTTTACAACTGTATTCATTGTCCTGCTATAATAATATCCTTCACTTTCGCCTTCTTTAGTTAATATAACAACTAACTTATCTTTATATAAAATTATATCTTCTGGTATATCTTCATTTTCTGATTTTATAGTTGATACTACTTTAGGTTGTTTCGGGTCTTTTACATCTGTTATTACTACTTTATCCTCAGATATTGAGTAAATGTAGTCTCCATCAGTTTTTACAATATCAGCTTCGTCTACATTTTCAACTTGAATATTTGTTGTAGAATAATCTTTAGTATTTAAACTAGAACTTGAGCTTTCTGTACTTCCTGCAGAATCTATTCCTATTAAGCCTCCTGTACTACCAGCATTATCTGCTTTTCCAATGACATCATAATTATGATAAAACATTGAAAATGGCATACAGAAAATTTTAGCCAATAGTTCTTGTAAATCTGAATTATCTCCTTCATATATTTTTAACAATTCTTGTTTTGATTTTACTGTTTTTAACTCTGTATCATTTTTGTGTAATACAATAGCTATTACAGCAATTATTATTGCAATAACTAATATTACAATAAGCGCTTTTACTCCTTTTTTCATATGTTACCTCCTTTATATTTTATATTTATAGAATATACTAATTTAGTAAATAAGTCAATAAAAAACAGTAGTAAAGTTTATTAACTTTGCTACTGTAAAAAATGGTGCCTCGAACTGGAATCGAACCAGTGACACAGGGATTTTCAGTCCCTTGCTCTACCAACTGAGCTATCGAGGCATATAAATAAAAAAATGGCGACCTGGAACGGGCTCGAACCGTCGACCTCTAGCGTGACAGGCTAGCGTTCTAACCAACTGAACTACCAGGCCGTAAATTATTTTCAAATTTACCTAATATTAAATTAAGAAATGGTGGGCGCAATAGGGATCGAACCTATGACCTCCTGCTTGTAAGGCAGATGCTCTCCCAGCTGAGCTATGCGCCCATTTCTTTCGACTTGTTTAGTATACTAAATTTAATTATAATTGTCAATACATATTTTAAAATTTTTTAATATTTTTTGTGATTTTTTTAAATTTGGATGAAGACCATTGAACTAGGTGAAAAATCATAAAAGGTGATTTTTCACCCCGTTCCAAAAGGCACCTTTATTTTAGTATTTCTATTGCTTTTTGTAGTTGATTGTCATCTTTTTCTTGTATTGTTGTCTGTTGTTTTACATCTTCTGATAAGTCAATTTCTACATCTGGTGTTATTCCTATTTTGTGAATTGCATTATGATTTGGTGTATAGTATTCGCTTACTGTTATTTTTAATCCACTTCCATCTGATAATTGATGCAATTCTTGAATTATTCCTTTTCCATATGTTTTAGTTCCTACTAATGTAGCTTTTCCATTGTCTTTTAATGCTCCTGCTAAAATCTCTGAGGCACTTGCTGAATATCCATTTACAAGCACTACTGTTGGTATATTTATTATTGGTTTTTCAGTAGCTTTTGTAACCTCTTCTTTATCGCTTTTGTCTTTTGTTATTAGTAATGTAGCATCTTTATCAACTAGCATATTTGCTATTTTAAGTGCTTCATCTACAATTCCTCCACCATTATTTCTAATGTCTATTATTAATTTCTTTATTCCTTGTTTTTCAAGTTGTTTGTATTTTGTTTCGAATTCACTTGCACATTCTCCTTCAAAATCTGATATTGCAATATATCCAATATTGTTGTCTAATACTTTGGTTGTTACATGGCTTACTACAACTTTTGTTCTAGTAAGTTCAAATGTTTTAGTTTCTCCATTTCTATATATTTCTAATTTTACCTTTGTTCCCTCTTCTCCTCTAATTTTATTAGAGGCTTCTTCTAGCTTATCTCCTGAATATTCCACATCATCTACTTTAATAATAAGGTCACCCGGTAATATTCCTGCTTTTTCTGCTGGTGAATTTTCTATTGGTTTAATTATCAAAATTGCATTTTTTTCTAGATCTTTGGTCATATATATCCCAATACCAACAAAGTTTCCATTTGTTTCTTCCATTATTGTTTTCATTTCTTTTTTAGTATAATATGTTGTATATGGATCTCCTAAAGCATCTACATAGCCTTTTACAGCTCCTTCAATTAATTCTTCATCATTTATCTCTCCAATATACTTTTTCTCTAATTCACTTCTAAATTGTGATAAGGTATATTCCAACCCTTCTAATGAAGTAGTGTTCACTTTAGTATATGATACAGCATTGTTGCTTAGATATTGATATGTAGAAAATGCTGTTACTAGAGATGTAACAATTATTACTATCAATACCAACATAATCATTTTATAAATTCTCTGTGCATTTCTATTTTCCATTTTATTAAATTCCTCTCTAAATCTATCTGTATATTATATTTATAAATTTTATAAATATTATTATTTATGGTGCTTTTACATAATTTAATGGATCAACTGTTGCTCCGTTTATTCTAACCTCAAAATGTAAGTGTGGTCCTGTTGAGTTACCTGTTGAACCTATTTCCATTATTATATCTCCTTGTTGTACATGTGCTCCAATTTGAGTTAAAACTTTTTGTCCATGTCCATACAATGTAGATATTCCGTCTCCATGTTGTATTATAACACAATTTCCATAAGAGCCTAGTTCTCCTGCATACGTAACTACTCCACCTAAAGCTGCAACCGCTGGAGTTCCATAATAAGCATTTCCTATATCTATTCCTAAATGGAAATTAGTAATGCCTTGAATTGGATGTTGTCTTGTGCCATAGTCTGATGTTATCACAGTTCCTGCTTTTGCAACCGGCCAAATCATAAGTCCACCAGTGTATTGAATAGAATAATCTCCATTTGCTATGCTTATTTCTCTAATTCTTGTTTCTATTTGTATTGTCTCTGTTTTATATTTTGTTATTTTTTCATTTAATTCTTTTTCATCTTTTGATAACTTTGCCATATAATTTTCCTGCAAAGTCTTTATATTTTTACATATTACTTCTGATTGTTCTGCTTTTAATTTTAAAGTTTTAAATTCTTCAGTTTCTTTATCTAATTTTTGTTTAGATAATTCTATATCTTTTTTCTCTTGTTCAACTGTTTCAATTAATTTATTATCATACTCCATAATTTCTAATATTTTATAATATCTTGATATGAAATCTGATAATGTTTTTGAAGACAATAAGACATCTATATATAATATAGGGCCAGCCTCATATAAAGCCACCAATCTGTTTCTTAGTTGTTTTTCCTTTTGATTGTAATCTTCAGTAACCGTATTTAGCTTTTGCGTTGTTTCTTTTACTGATGTCTCTAAGTTTTCTAATTTACTAGCTAGCTCCTTATTCTCACTTTCATATTTTCTTATTTTGTCATCTAGTTCTTGAATTTTTATTAATGTGTCTGATATTTCTGTCTGCACATATTCTAGTTCAATGTTTGTTGCATCTAATTGCTCTTTTATTTCGTTTCTTTTGTTATCCAATTCCTCGATATTATCTGTATTCATATTTATTTCATTTTCTTGATTTTGGATGTTAGTTTCATTTGTTGCTAATGAATATACTGATATATTAACTATAAAAACAAAAATAAGGAGAATACTTATAAACTTGTTAACTTTCATTTACGCATTCTCCTTTCTCTAATTATTTATTTAATTTCTTTACCAGTGGCAATAGTCAAGAGGGTTAACTTCACTACCATAATATTGACTCTTACGAACTTCAAAATGCAAGTGTGGTCCTGTTCCTATACCAGAACTTCCACTCTTTGCTATCGTCTTTCCTGTTGAAACAGCTTGTCCCCTTGATACTAATATCTTACTTAAATGTTGATACAAAGTATATAAATTATCTGCATGTTTGATTATTACAAAGTATCCTCTTGCACTATTATATCCTGTTGAAATTACAATTCCATTACCTGCTGACAATACTGGAGTTCCTGTAGGTACACCAATGTCTATTGCTCTATGATCTGATGTTGCTCCTGCAATTGGTACTTGTCTATTGCCATAGTATGATGTAATAGTTTTATAACCTGGTGATGATTTTGATAGTGGCCAACTTAATGTACCTGCAAATTTTCCTGTATATGAATTATTATAATCTCCTGCTGCTTTAGCTAATTCTTCTTCTAATTTTTGAATTTCTTTATTATAGTTATTAATTTGAGTTTGCAATTTCTTTTGCTCAGCAGTTAAATTTGCTACTTTAGCTTCCTTTTTGTCTTTTGCAACTTTAACTTTTGCTTGTTTATCTTGTACTGACTTTTTGCTTTCTGCTAATTCTTTCTTTTCTTTTTCTAATGCATTTTTAGCTTTTTCTACTTCATTTTTTTGAGCCTCAACTTTATCCATTTGCTCATTATCTGCATCTGTTAATTGTTGAACTTTTGAGCTCATAGATATATAGTCCCATATATTATCTGATGCTAACATAACATCTAAAAATGTTATTCTTCCTTGTTCATATATTGCAACTAATCTATCTGCTAGTAATTGTTTTTTTTCTTCATATTCTTCTTGTAGCTTTTCAATTTCTTTATTTTTTTCTTTTATGTTTTTCTCCATCTTAGTTATTTTAGAATTTAATTCTGTGATTTCAGCCTGGTAACCAGCAATTTCATCTTCCAAATCATCAATTTCATTTAAAATTGTTTCTTTTTCAGCTGTAACTGCTTTTTTATTTTTTGTTGCTGTACTCAAATTGTTTTTTGCATTATTTAAGTCTGATTGTGTAGTTGCAAATACACTAACACAAGCCATTTGCAACAGAATTAATATTAATAAGATAGATATAATCTTTTTTCTCATATTTTTCTCCCTTATACCTCTAAATATTTCTTCATTGAAATTGCACTTCCTAGAGCTCCTATTCCAATGCCTAATACTAAGTATACTATTAATAAAGTTTGGAACAGTTCTGGGAAAGTTAGTAATGGTATATTTAGTCTGTTATTTATTAATGATTGCTCTATTTGCGTAATTACTGCATTGTATGAAAATGCTAAAATTAATAATGAAATTAGAACTGATATTAGTCCTATTAACATACCTTCTACCATAAATGGCCACCTAATAAAACCATTAGTAGCTCCAACATATTTCATAATAGAAATTTCTTTTCTTCTTGCATGTACTGTAAGTTTAATTGTATTTGTTATGATAAATATTGAAATAAATACTAATATAACTAAAATAATTGTTGTAATTATATTTATTCCATCTGCTATTTTTATTAAAGCATTTATTGTATCTGATTTGATTTCTACACTTGATATTATGCTTGAGCTTTCTATTTCCGTTCTTACCTCATCTGCCTTAGTTAGGTCAGTTAATGTTACGATAAATGATGCCTTAAATGGATTGTTATCTCCTCCATATGTGTCCCATAAAGATTTTCTATCTTTAAACATTGTTTTCATCTCTTCTAATGCATCTTCTTTTGACTTTTCAGTTATTGTATTTACATACTGATTACTTCTTATTTTGTTCTTTAACTCTTCTTTTTGTTCAGCAGTTGCTTCATCTAAAATAAATACTTCCATTCCTTGTTGCTCTTCAATAGTTTTTGTGATATGATTTACGTTTTGACTAACTGCAAAGAATATTCCAAAAACGAACATTGTAGCACACATAATAACTAAAGATGCTATTGTGGATTTTTTATTTTTAAATACGTTTCTAAAACCTTCTCCTATTAAATAACCAAAAATACTATATCTCACTGCTATATCCACCCCTTCTATCATCTCTTACGATATTGCCTTCTTCAATTTGTATAACTCTTTTTTTCATTTTGTCTACAATATCTCTTGCATGTGTTGCTACTACTACAGTTGTTCCTCTTTTATTTATATCTTCTAATAGAGTCATTATTTCCCATGCTGTTTCAGGGTCTAAGTTTCCTGTAGGTTCATCTGCAATTAACATAGATGGGTTGTTTACTAGAGCACGTGCTAAAGCTACTCTTTGTTGCTCTCCACCTGATAATTCATTTGGGTACATTTTAGCTTTATTGCTTAGACCTACCAATGATAATATCATAGGAACTTGTCTTCTAATATGTCTTGGCGTTGCTCTTACAATATACATAGCATATGCAACATTATCATATACTGTTCTGTCTGGTAAAAGTCTAAAGTCTTGGAACACTACTCCCATACTTCTTCTTAAAAATGGTATTCTTTTTGGTTTTAGAAAAGTGGTATCTTTTCCATTTATAATAATATTTCCTTTTGTTGGTTCTTCTTCTTTTAATATTAGTTTAATTAGTGTTGATTTTCCTGAGCCAGAGCTTCCTACTAAAAATGCAAAATCTCCCTTTTCTATTACAAAGTTTGCATTATGCACAGCCTCTGTTCCAGTGTCATAAGTCTTGCTGACATTTCTAAATTCTATCATTTGAATAGCTCCTAACTAAGATTAGACATCTTTTTTCTTATTCCCCTTTATCATAACAATAAAATACAATAAATGCAATAGTTTTTTTTGGAAAAAAGCAGAATAAATTCGCCTTAAATAAGCAATTATTCTGCTTTTCTCTTTATTTCTTGTTTTTGCAAAAATTCACAAAAAATTCACAATTATTTTATTCAAAAAATACCGATATTAAAGGATATACAAATGCTATAATAGGAATTAACATAAGTATTGTAAGAATTATTAATATTACGGTTGTTATTTTAACGCCTTTTACAGCCTTATCCACTGATTTTGGTCTTTGTATATCTGAATTAGCATTTGTGTATTGTTTCAAATACTCCTGCATTTGTTCTCTTTCGTTTTTCATAGTTCTCCCCTTATGTTTTTCTACTCCTTTACCTTCTCAATAATAGCTTCACTATCTAATTTAAAATATTTTAATAGTTGTTCTGCTTTTCCTGATTTTCCAAACTTATCTTGCATTCCCATTCTTACTACTTTTGTTGGATACTCTTCTGATAATACCTCACAAACTGCTGTACCTAGTCCTCCAATTATACTATGATCTTCAATAGTAATTAGCTTTTTAGTTTCTTTAGCACATTTTATTATCATTTCTCTATCAATTGGTTTTATTGTATGTACATCAACTACACGAATATTTATATTTTCTTTTTCAAGTTCTTCTTTTGCTTTTAATGCTTCTGCTACTTCAACACCTGTTGCAAATACAGTAGCATCTGTGCCATCTCCTATTTGTACCACTTTGCCTATTTCAAAATTTTGATTTTCATCATATATAACTGGTGTTGCAACTCTTGCCAAACGAATATATACTGGTCCATCAATTTTTGCCATTTCTTTTATAGCCCATTTAGTTTGTATATCATCTGAAGTGCATAATACTGTCATATTTGGAATACTTCTCATTAAGCTTAAATCTTCTAACATTTGATGTGTTGCTCCGTCTTCTCCAACTGTAACTCCAGCATGTGTTCCACAAATTTTTACATTAAGTTTTGGATAAGCAACACTATTTCTAATTTGGTCATACGCCCTTCCTGCTGCAAACATTGCAAATGTACTAGCAAAAGGAATTTTTCCCGCAGTTGCTAATCCTGCTGATATTCCTATCATATTTTGTTCTGCAATTCCTACATTTATAAATCTATCAGGAAACTCTTTTTCAAAAAGACTAGTTTTAGTTGCCCCAGCCAAATCAGCTGTCAAAACAACAACATTCTCATTTTCCTTACCTAACTCCACAAGAGCCTTTCCAAAACTCTCACGAGTAGCAATTTTATTATCTAAATCCATATTCATATTTCTCCCTTTTTATATAGAATTTAATTTTTAATTTGAAATAGAATTAGTATATTGCAAGGCGAGGTGTATTAAAAAGGCAAGGGCGCATACATTGGTATGTAACCGCGTTTTTAATGCTCCTCAACGAAGCAAGATGCTGATTATATTTCAAATTAACCTATAATATGTTGAAGCTTAAGCTCATTAATAGCCTCCTCATATTGCTCTTGATTTGGAGCTTTGCCATGCCATTCCGCCTTTCCTTCCATAAAAGAAACACCTTTGCCTTTAATTGTACGAGCAATAATTACACTAGGCATATCCTTTTGATGTTTAGCACTATTAAAAGCATGTATCAAAGCTTCTATATCATGTCCATTTACTTCAATAACATTAAATCCAAAGCTTTCAAATTTTTCTTTTATATCTATTAGTCCTGCTACTTCTTCTACATTTCCATCAATTTGTAATGTATTATAATCTACAATTGCACACAAATTATCTAATTTATTTTTACTTGCAGACATCGCTGCTTCCCATACTTGTCCTTCCTCAAGTTCTCCATCTCCAAGTAAGCAATATACTCTGTATCCCTCATGTTCCAATTTTGAACCAATTGCCATTCCTACTGCTACTGATAACCCTTGTCCTAGTGAACCTGTTGACATATCAACACCGGGAATCTTTTTCATATCAGGATGTCCTTGTAAATTACTTTCTACCTTTCTAAAGCCTTTTAAAAGCTCTTTGTCAAAATATCCTTTTCTTGCAAGAGTTGCATATAATGCTGGTGCACAATGTCCTTTTGATAATACAAACCTGTCTCTTCCCTTTGCATTTGGATTTTCTGGATCTATATTCATTTGGTTAAAGTATAAAACAGCTAAAATATCTGCACAAGAAAGTGAGCCTCCTGGGTGCCCTGAATTTGCGTTATATACTTGTTCTATAATTCCTATTCTGATGTCATTTGCAATATTAGCTAATCCTTCTACTTTTGTAATTTTCATTATATTTTCTCCTTTCACGGTTATGATATGTTTATTATATATTTAAAAAATATTTAATTCAACAAATTCACAAAAAATATACAATAATTTCAAAATGTTTTTGGGGACAGAATCAAAAAGGTGATTTTTGACCCCGTCCCCAAAGGCACCTAAAATTATTTATTTTGTTCCGAAAATTCTGTCTCCTGCATCTCCTAAACCTGGTACTATATATTTGTTTTCATTTAAATGGTCATCTATATGTGCACAATATATTTGAACATCTGGATGCTCTTTTTGTACTCTTGCAAGTCCTTCTGGTGCTGCAATTATACATAGGAATTTCATCTTTGTAACTCCTTTGCTTTTTAGTAGTTCTATTGCATCTACTGCTGAACCACCTGTTGCAAGCATTGGATCTAATATAATTACTTCTTTTTCTTCAATATGTTTTGGTACTTTAAAGAAATAATTTACTGGTTCAAATGTTTCTTCATCTCTATACATTCCTATATGTCCAATTTTAGCATTTGGTATTACTCTAGTTATTCCTTCTAACATTCCCATTCCTGCTCTTAAAATTGGAACAAAGGCATATTTATCTTCATTTAATTTTCCTGTTTTAAATTTAGTAATTGGTGTTTCAATTTCCACTTCTTCTAAGTCTGCCTCTTCCATTGCTTCATAGCATAAGAACATTGCTATTTCACTAACTAACTCTCTAAATTCTTTTGTTCCTGTTTTTTTATCTCTTAATATTGCTAATTTATGTTCAATTAGCGGATGTTTCAATTCTTTTACTTCCATATTTAACTTCCTTTCTTATACTTCTACTGTTTCTTTTTCTTCTTTTGTTTCTGCTGGATTTAATTTTTTCTTTTCCGGTTTATTGTTTGGTATACAAAGGTTTAACAATATTCCAATTACTGCTGCTAAGCTCATTCCTGAAATAGTAAGTGAAAAATCTCCATTTACTATTGATATTGCTGCTCCTCCTAAGCCTAATACCAACATTGTTGAAGCAACTACTACATTTTTAGGATCTTCAAAATCTATTTGTTTTTGAATAAGTACCTTTAAACCATTTACTGCAATAAATCCGTATAGAAGTAGTGAAACTCCTCCTAATACTGGTTGTGGGATACTTGAAACTATTGCTGTAAATTTACCTAAGAAGCCAAGTCCTATCGCTAAAATAGCTGCTAAACCTATTACCCAAACAGATGCAATTTTTGTCATTCCAACTACTGATGTGTTTTCTCCATATGTTGTATTAGCAGGTCCTCCTAATGCTCCTGCTACAAATGTAGCAATACCGTCTCCTAATAGAGTTCTGTCTAATCCAGGATTTTTTAATAAATCTTTATTTATAATTGTACTTAATGCTGTATGGTCTCCAATATGTTCTGCCATTGTTACAAGTGCAATTGGTGCTATTGTTAGCACTGGTCCAAAGTTTAGTGCATAATCTTTAAATGGCAATACAAAATTTGGCATACTGAAAAATCCTGATTGTGCTACTTGAGTAAAGTCTACTAATCCTAAGCAAATTGATAATACGTAACCTGATACAATTCCAACTAAGAATGGAATTATTTTCAAAAATCCTTTTGCTTTAGTCATTACAATTGCCGTTACTAAGAATGAAACTGCTGCAACCAATACGCCCTTCCATTCAAATGGTGTTCCTGAGCTTAAACCTATTTGTGATATAGCACTTGGTGCTAACCCTAAGCCTATAATCATAATCATTGGGCCAATAACTACTGGTGGTAATAGTTTGTCAAGCCATCCCTTTCCTGTAAAGTGAATGATTGTTGCTACTATTACATAAATTATACCTACTGCCATAATTCCTGTCATTGCTCCTGATGTTCCACCTTTCAAAAAGGCTGCTGCAATTGGTGTTATAAATGCAAATGAGCTTCCTAAATAAACTGGTGATTTCCCTTTTGTGCATAGTATGTAAATCAATGTTCCTATTCCTGAAGTTACTAATGCTACTGGAATTGTAAGTACTGTCTCTCCTGCTGCTGAATTTACTAATATTGGTACTAAAATAGTTGCACCAAACATAGCAAAAACGTGTTGGATTGCTAAAATAATCCATTTGCCAATTGTTGGCTTTTCATTTACGTCTAAAATCATTTTGCTTTCGTTCATAAACATTTCCTCCTTTTATTTTTTGGTACAAAGCACAAATAAAAAACACTAATAGTATTATTAGTGTTTTTCTAAAATATTTATAGTAGGAAAATTAGAAATCATAAATAAAGCAATTGCTTGCTTTGCTTTTGCTAGTTTCAATTTATTTCCTAAAAACTTTATCATTTTTTGTACCTCTTTCGAGAAATATTACTATACTTTTTATAGAATTGCAATAGTTTTTTAGATTTGTAATATTATTGTAATATTTATATATTAAAGTATATTATTAAGGCACCTGTTATTGACACTAAAAAGCCTAATATTTTTAGCCCTGTTGAGCCTTCGTTTTGGTCTCCAAAGCTAAACATCTTTTTAGTTATGACTCTTGCATCAAAAATGCATATTACTCCAATTGTTGCTATTATTAGTCCTATTATTATTAAAATTACTTTTCCCATAATTAATCTCATTCCTTTCGCAAGGCACAAACTAGGTTGGGAAAGAATTAAATTTTGGCAATTGCTGATACTGTTAAAGCTTTGCTTGTTACAGTATCAGTATGCATAGCTGAAAATTTTATTTAAAAGGCAAGGGCGCATACGTGGTGTATGTAACCGCGTTTTAAATGAAATTTGAAGCAGCCAAAATTGTAATTATTTTTCAACCTTAAATCTCTAAAAGAATTCTACTGTGTACTTGCACTCAAACAAAGTATTTGGTTTTAATGAAATAATATCTTGTTTTTGTGTAAACACTCCTGTACTTTTTACGCTATCTGCTGTTGAATACCATGGTTCAATACATATAAATGGTGCATTTGGTTTTGACCAAATTGCTAAATATGGAAAACCTGTAAAGTCCATAGTTAATAAAGTTTTGCCAGTTTCTTTGTTTTTTAAACTTATTTTGTTTGATGTTATACCTTTCATAATTAATGCATCATTGTCAAATGTATGTGAATCTATAAGTACTTTTCTTTTATCTACTATTCTATCTTTAGCATAGTCTATTCCAACTAGCCCATCTACTAAGTATAAAAAGTGAATTTTCTCTTCGTCTTCTTCAAATTCTAAATAGTAATTTCCCTTTTTTAATTCTTGAGCATCTATTTTAAATGCAGGATGTCCACCTATTCCAAAAGGTAAATTTATTAGACCTGTATTTACTACTCTATATATTGTAGTTAACTTATTTTCCTCAGTACGATATGTATTATATAGTTCAAATTCATATGGATACCTTGTTAAGGTATATTTATTACTTTTTAAAACATAAGAATGAAAGTGGTCTAGTTTAGTAATTGGTTCAAATTCTAAATCTCTTGCAAAACCGTGTTGCATAAGTTCATACGTTCTTCCACCAATTAGTGTTTGGTTTTTCTTTAGTTTTCCCACTATAGGGAATAATACAGGTGAGTGTCTTTTCCAATATATTTTACCGTTTTCGTCCATACATTGTTCGCCTTGATGTATTTTTTCTTCGCCGTTTACTTTAAAGCTTATAAGTTCTCCACCTTTTTTTGATGTTAGCATTTGAGTGTACATAGGCCTCTCCTTTCTTATTTTTACCATATATATAATATTGCTTTTTTATGTAAATGTCAAGATTTATAGCGAAACACTTTGTTTTAATTTATTGTCTACCAATTTTCTAAGCCTTTTGTTTTTTTCTTGTGTTAATCCTTTATCTTCACTTTCAATTTTTAATGCCACGCTTTGTACTGATTTTAACATTGGCATATCTACAAATAGGTTTGCTATTTTGAATTCTGGAATTCCATGTTGCCTTGTTCCAAAGAATTCTCCTGTTCCTCTTAACTCTAAGTCTTTTTCTGCAATTACAAATCCATCATTTGTCTCTTGCATAGTTTTCATTCTTTCTTTTCCTACTTGTGAACACTTGCTATTATATTTAAGCACACAATATGACTGATATTGACCTCTTCCTACTCTTCCTCTTAATTGATGTAACTGTGCTAATCCAAATCTGTCTGCATTTTCTACCACCATTATATTTGCGTTTGGCACATTTACTCCAACTTCTATAACTGTAGTAGATACTAGTATATCTATCTCTCCATCTTTAAATTTTTGCATTATTTCGTCTTTTTCTTTTGGTTTCATTTTTCCATATACACATTCAACTCTATACTCTGGAAAGATTTGCTCTTTATATATTTTTGTCCATTCTTTTACAGCCTTTAAATCTTTTGTAGTTTCGTCTTCCTCCTCTTTTTCTTCCACTAGTGGACATACTACATATATCTGTCTGCCTTCGTCAATATTCTTTTTTATAAAATTGTTTATTCTTTCTTCCATGCTTTTAGTTACTGCATATGTTTCTATTTTCTTTCTATTTGGTGGAAGTTCGTCAATTATAGATATATCCAAATCTCCATATAGTATTAAGGCTAATGTTCTTGGAATTGGAGTTGCTGTCATTACTAAAGTATCTGGATTGTTTCCTTTTGCTGCAATTGCTGTTCTTTGTTTTACTCCAAATCTATGTTGCTCATCTGTTACAACTAAACCTAAATTTTTAAATGTTACATTTTCTGTTATTAAGGCATGTGTACCAATTAGTACATCTATTTCTCCATTTTGTAATCTTTCTAATATATCTTTTTTGTTTTTAGCTGTTGTTGCTCCTAATAGAAGCTCACATTTTATACCTAAAGGAGCTAGTATTTTGCTAAACTCTTCCATATGTTGTGTTGCAAGTATTGCTGTTGGAGCCATTATTGCTACTTGATAACCTGATTTGACTGCTTTATATGCAGATATAATACTTACTACTGTTTTACCTGAACCAACATCTCCTTGAAGTAGTCTGTTCATTGGCTTTTCTGATTCCATGTCTGCGTCAATTTCTTCTAATACTCTTAATTGTGCTTTTGTTAGTTTAAATGGTAATGAGTTTATTACATCTGACATTTTTACATTTTTATCAAATGTAATTCCTTTATTTTTTTCACTGTTTCCTTTTAGTTCTAATAATGCAAGTTGCATTGTTAATAGTTCTTCAAATACTAGGCGTTTTCTAGCTTGTATTCTATGTTCCATATCTGTTGGAAAATGTATTTGATTTAGGCTGTTTTGCAAATCTAATAAATTGTATTCATTTAAAAGATAGTCTGGTAAAGTTTCGCTTAGTTTTCCATTTACCATATTTAAAGCATTTTCTACTGCTTGTCTAATTGCTGTTTGAGATAGTTTATATGTAGTTGGATAAATTGGCATTATTTTTCCTGTGTTTTTTGATGTATCTACTTTGTCAAATACAGGGCTTCTCATTTCAAAATGATTAAATTCATTTATTGCTTTTCCAAAAAATTTGTAAGTTTCTCCTCTTTTTATATGTTGTTTAATATATGTTTGGTTAAACCACGTTATTGTGCATCTTCCTGTATTATCTTCAACTGTAGCTTTTATAATCGTCATATTTTTGCGTATTCTATTTATAGTAACTTCTGACACCACTGTTGCTTGTATTGTAACTTCTTCTCCATTTATCAAGTCAGCTATATTCTTAGTTTTACTTCTATCTTCATAATCTCTTGGAAAATACGTAAGCAAGTCTTCAATTGTATATATATTTAAGCTATTTAGTAATGGTACTTTGGCTGGTCCAACACTTTTTACATATTGCACATTTTGCTTCAAATCAATCATTTTACTACCTCTTTCTATACATCAAAAAATCTAGCATTAAATTTGACAAATTTATAATAACCGTGTATAATAAACATAGGAAATGAAAACCACAAATGGTGGTTGCCACATATTAGTTGTAACAACACATCTGCTGGCCAAAGCAAAGATGTGTTGTTTTATTATTCGTTAGTGGCAACACACTTGCTTATCTCATTTCCTATAGTAACTACTATACTATATATTTTACTTAAAAACAAGCGAACACGCGAAAAAATTGTATTTTTTTCCAGTGACTTGTCATTTAATTTAAAGTATTGTATAATATATATTGTACTTGGGGATGTATTTGGTTTCGACAGTATTCCAGAAGTATTGATAGCGAGTAGTGGATCTCTCACTTGGCCACTTTAATAATGTGAGAAATTAAAAATAAACGCTGATAATAGAGAATTAGCATACGCTGCCTAGTTAATGGCGCGTCATCTTACTTTAAGTGCCCACGCTTAGAGATTAAGGTGTCAAATTAGTGGGAAAACAAAACTATTTTTAGTTATGGAAATAGTGGGTATTTTTAAATAACTACCTTTTTAATAAATTTGTTTATTGTGTTATTATTAAGGGAACTCTTACAATAAACTGCACTCGGAGAAGTTGATATGGAAAGAATATTGGACAGGAGTTCGACTCTCCTCATCTCCACCAATTTTTTTATTAAAAATACTTGCACATTGTTTTATTTTGTGCTAAGATATGTAGGTATTAAATATTTAGGGGTATAGTGTTAATGGTAGCACATCGGTCTCCAAAACCGCCTGTGAGGGTTCGAGTCCTTCTACCCCTGCCAAAAAATAAAACACGTAACATTTCGTTATGTGTTTTATTTTTTATCATTACTTTAATATTTCTTTTCATTGTTTACAAAGAAAATATTTAAATTTTCTTCTATTTTTTTAGCTTCCTCTTTTGATAAAGTTCTTGCCTTTTCTTGAATTTCGTACCATTCCCCAAAGTATGGATTATAGCAATATGTTTTCAAATTAAGTTTTTCAATTTGTTCTAACTCTCCTATAGCTACAAGTCTTTTAGCTTCGTTTGCTCCAGCATTTGCTGCTCGTTGTGCTGTTATTACAACATTTGAGTCAAACCTTGTTGAACCAATTATATATACAATATCATAATAATCTCGTACATCTTCTTTTACTGTTGTAGCAGCTATTGAGAATGAAATAGTCACAAAAAATATACTAGATAAAATCAAACAAAGTATAATTTTTAAAATTTTACTTTTCACTATTCTATTCTCCTATTTTACTTTTGGGTTACTTATTGATTTTATTGTCTTTCCATTCCAATTTAATCCTGTCGCTGGAACATTTATAGTTTTTGTCGTTCCTGATATTGCAGTTATATCAACTGTTCCTGCTACTCTATTTCCATCTGAAGTCACATATATTTTTACTTGTCCTGCAACTGATCCTTCAACTTCTTCCATTACGTAGCTCACAACTTTGTTTTTCTCCCATTTGGCTGTAAGTGTTATATTTTTTGTAACTTTACTAGAAAAGTCATATTCTGTTCCATTTAAAAACCAGCCTTTAAATGTATATCCACTTTTCTTTGGATTACTTGGCTTTGTTGCTAATTTTCCTTCTTCTACTGTTTGTTTTGCTACACTAGACCCTCCATCTGAATTGAATGTTACTGTATATTTTGTTACTGTTTGTTCTTCTTTAGTTGTTGAACTATTTGTATTAGATTTTATCTTTTCCCATTTTGCAACTATTGTGATATCTTTCTCAAAAGGTTTAGTAAAATCAACCTTTTCATCTCCAATATACCATCCTATAAATTTATAGCCTGATTTTTTTGGTTCTTCTACACCACTTAAAATCCCAGAAGCATCTGTTTTTACTTCTTCTTTTTTACCATCAACATCTAATGTAATGGTATGAGTCTTGTTATTTTCATCTGTTTTGCTTATCCACTTTGCCTCTAATTTAATGTTCTCTTTAATAGCTGTTGAAAAATCAAACTTTTCTGTTCCTAAAAACCATCCTAAAAAATCATACCCATCTCTTGTTGGATCTGTTGGTTTAACTACTGTCTTTCCCTTTTCTACATTCTCGACTTTAATTATTTCTCCATTAACTTCATATGAAACTGTAAAGACTGTTTTTTTATTAAAAAGCATAATAGTTTCAACAATTACAGCAATTATAAGAAGTAATAAAATAATTGTAATAATAACTTTTTTCTTGTTCATTTTTTTCCCTTTCTACATATATTTTAAAATTATAAAATCAACTTATATTTATATATAAATCAAGTACAAGAGGGGACTTTTCTGGTCCCCTTGTTGTAATTATTGAGCAAAATCAAATACTCTTATATTTTCATCACCTACAACTTCTTCTAGTCCACTTATCGTTGCATTTTTTCCGTTTACACTATATTCTCTAAGAATATTTGCATTTTTGCTTTCCATTGTTCCAGCACTGTAATTAATATTTACATTTCCTGCATATCCGTCATTTAGTTCAACATATATAACATCTCCTGTGCAATCTGTTCCATCTGGTGTTGGTTTTAAGTCTATATCTTCTACCTTTGTACCTGTTGCAGTAAGAATTCCACCTTTAATATTAACTGTTCCTGATTTTACAGCAACAACTGTATTAGCAGTTATTGTTCCACCATTGATATTAGTTGTTCCTAATTGAGGTAAATATATAGCTATTGCATTGTTAGCAGTTATTTTAGAACCTTCATTTATATTTATTGTAGTATTTTGGTTTTTCTCAGCTCCATTTCCGCTGATTCCATATCCAGTTCCTTTTAATTCTATTTCTCCATTTAGGTCAAATGATGCCCCATCTCCAAATATTGAAACAGCTCCACCGTCGTCATTTTCAACTATTATTTTTGCATCTTTCTCTAACACAACTGTTGATTTATATTGTCTAGTTGGTACTCCAATTGCAACTGCTGCCATAGTTTGTCCTGTTGTTTTTATAGTTCCATTTTTTATAGTTAAGATGGTATTATCTCCTTGTACTTCAATCATATTTTTAGCTGTAACATTTCCTGTTAATACATGTCCATTTAGGTCAAGAGTAATATTTTTGTTATTTAGAGTTTGTTTTATAGTTTTTGTTACAGTAGCATCTTGTTTTAAAATAATGTTACTATATGAATTAATTCCACTTATAAAATCATCAATATTTAAATAATTTCCTCCAGCAACTGCTACTATATCATTTTCTGCAAGTGCTTTTTTCTTTATAGTAGTTGTATATAAAGTTTCTTTGTCATCTTTTATTGTATACATTGTATAATAATATTCATTTGATTGAACAGCATCTGTTAATTTTTGTCTTATTTTTATTACATTGTTTTTTACATCACTATTTAAAGTCATTTTAAAGTTCTCAATTTTTGTCCAATTTGATCCATCATACATTTCAATATAATTATTCTCATCGTAATTAATTGGATCAATTACTTTTTCTCCATTAACTGTCTTTGCTGGTGCTGCAGAAATATCAGCTGAAATTGTAACGGTCTTACCAGTATAATCTCCAGGTTTTATATAAAGATTAGCTTCTATTTCTTCGCCTAATTTTAGATTTTTAATCTCAGTTGTATCTGTAACAGGAATATATGTATGCATTGCATATAAGTTCAAGTTTGAGTTAACTACATCATTAAATTCTTCTGTTCCATCTATTCTAGTTTTCCATCCAACAAATTTACACAAAGTTTTAGTTGGATTCTTAGTTGGTCCTTTTATTTTATTACCTTCAACAACTTTTTCTGGTGTCATCCATTTTTTCCATGTTAATCCACTAATACCTGAATGTTGGTAATAGTATGTAACTAGATACTCGAATTTAGCATTTGTTCCAATTTTTACTTGTAATTTCGAAGTAACTCCTTCTTTCCAAGTAATGTTTATATCTTTTACATCTGTTTTATTTTTAAATACTAGTGGTATTTCAACATAATAAGCACTTTTTTCTGTATCAAGTTCCTTCACTTCATCAAACTTTTCTTCCATGCCTTCAACAGTTGTTTCTGATGTATCATATCCATTTGGTGCATATAATTTTACTTCTATTTCATTTTCATATTTTGCATTTAATGATACTATTCCATTATATGTCAATGTTTTATTTGCAAAGGTTGCATCATTACATTCTAATGCTCCAGCTGGTAACCATTTTTGATATATATTTATACTTTTGGTTATTGGTTTGCCAAAGTCAATTTCTACATCATTTTCATCAACATATATAAGTTCTTGTGCAAATTTTTCATAATTAAATAGGTCTTTTGTAATTATTTTATTATCTTTAGAAGTTTGAGTTTCTCCTAACTTTGTTCCCCCAATTTTGTCATAATAAGAAACTCCAAATGGAATATAAAAGTTTCCATAGTCCAATATTTCTTCTTGGTTTTCAATAGTTTTTTCTGTTGCTACAGTTACTTTAGTATCATTTTCTATGAATTCAAAATTAAACTTTGTTGCTGGAATTTCAAATTTCTTTCCATCAAATTTAACTCCATCTGTTAAAATTTTAACATCCTCTTTATTTGCATTATGATTAAATTCTAATGTTTTTTCTTCATTATTTACAAAGAAGATATTTAAATTCTTTTCTATATTTTTAAACTCTTCCTTTGTCAAAATTTTTGCTTCTTCTTGAATTTCATACCATTCTTCAAAGTATGGATTATAACAGTATGTTTTTAGGTTAATATCTTCTATTTCATTAGCCTTGTTTAGAGCTACATATAATTTAGCTTCATTCACACCAGCATTTGCTGCTCTTTGTGCAGTTATTATAACATTCGAGTCGAATCTAGTTGAACCTATTATATACATAATATCATCATAATCTTCAACTTTTTCTTTTACCGATGTTGCAGCTAGTGAAGCAGTAGCGTAACATACACTAAACAAAATAAAAGCAAACAATACTTTTAAAATTTTTCTTTTCATTTCTTTTTCCCCTCTCTTTAGTGTCACTATTTTAATTATATATTTGTGAAAAAATAAAGTCAATACAAAATGTGACAAATTTCTATTTAATGTTTATCAATTTTTTCCAACTGATAAATTAGTTTACATACTTGCTATTTTTTGTCTATTACTGTATAATAATTACGCTAAGGATTGGAGATTGAAATGGAAAAATTAAAGAAGTTATTAAATAAAGAAGTCATCTTTTATATTATTTTTGGAGTGTTAACTACACTAGTTAATATTATTACATCATATGTTCTAAAAGCATTTTTACATGTAGAAACTAATATTGCAAGTACTATTGGAATTATACTTTCAATTTTGTTTGCATATTTTACTAATCGTAAATGGGTTTTTAATTCTCAAGCAAATACTATTAAAGAAAAATGGACTGAGTTTTTTAAATTTATTTTAGGAAGAGCTTTTACTATGGTAGTAGAAATTATAGGGGTATTTCTATTAAATGATGTTCTTCACGCATTTTATAACTTTGGTGATAATATAGGATTTTTAATTGATAAGTGTATTATTACCGTAATTGTTATTATTTTAAACTTTTTTATTAGTAAATTTTTTGCTTTTAAGAAAAAATAAGAAAAGTGGCTTCGCCACATGTACACGATTGCTTTGCAATCGGCACAGTCCAATGTAACTTAACCTTGTTGTATAGGAAAAATCTTCGATTTTTCCTATACAATAAAAATCGGGGCTACTAGAATTGGAGGTATTTATGTCTAGTAGTTTTTTTAAGCCTTTTTATTATTTATTCATATCTGTTTTTGTTCTAATTATATTTGTTTCATGTTTTTTTGGACCTTCTATAGCTCGGCTTAGAGTTCTATCCTTTTGACCCTAATGAAGAATATGTTTGGCCTTCACCACGGATATACATATATAACTTCATATTTTGGTTATAGAGGTTTGCCAACAGCTGGAGCTACCACTTACCATGCTGGAGTTGATATTGGTGCTCCTGAAGGTAGTAAATTTATTGCTATTTGTGATGGTACTATTACTTTTGCTGACTTTTTAGGTGGCGGAGGTTATACTATCACTTTAACTAATGATAATATGAAAGTTACTTATTGCCATGTTTCGCCTAATTTTATTGTCAAAGTTGGAGATACAGTTTTAAAAGGACAAGTTATTGGAAATGTTGGACCTAAGAATGTTTATGGTGTAAAACGGAAATCAATATAAAGACGAGAATCGGTAATCCTACTAATGGTGCTACTACTGGTCCACATTTGCATTTAGGAGTAAGAATTGATGGAAAATATATTGATCCTTTAAGTTTATTTGAAAACTCAAAAAATCGCTAAATGCTTTTTTAACATTTAGCGATTTTAAATTTACATATCTTCGTCGTTATCATTTTCATCATGTTCACTGTCATCTTCGTCTTCGGCATCTTCCTCACATCCATCACAGTGTGAGCAACATCCTCCACAGCCTTCTTCTTCATTCCAGTCTAATTCAATAATGTTATGACACTCTGGACACTCAACTTCAGAATTTTCTTCACTGTTTATGTCTGCTACAAATTCATGATTACAATATGGACATACAATTTCAAATTCATATGCTTCATCATCTTCATAAATATCATTTTCTATTCCGTCTACTGCCTTTTTTACTGTTTCAATTCTATTATCAATTTCTTGTTGTCTTTCTTCTACTTCTTTTATTCTTATATCTGTTAAGTATGTTAATCTATCTATTACATCCATAAACATCATAGATAATTCTTGAAATTTACTTAAAACAAAAGCTTGGTCATCTTCGTTTTGAAAATGATTTTCTAGTTCTGTTAATATTGCTTGATAATGATTTTTTAAATCTGACATTATTTTATTCCTTTCGATTTATACTCTTTCCATATATTCGCCAGTTCTAGTATCTATACGAATAACATCTCCAATATTTACAAACATTGGAACTGAGATTTCATATCCATTTTCTAGTGTAGCTGGTTTTCCAGAAGTTGTAGTTGTGTTTCCTGCAAATCCTGGTTCTGTATATGTAACTTCTA
The DNA here is from genome assembly GCA_934120135.1 of uncultured Clostridia bacterium. Lineage (GTDB taxonomy): Bacteria > Bacillota > Clostridia > TANB77 > CAG-508 > CAG-273. The sequence goes on from CAKOTK010000001.1 coordinate 53,490, forward strand.
ATTCAACAAACATTGGTGGTTCTACTGAAAATACGTTACCTTTGTATGATAAGATTTTAACATTCATATTTTCTTTTAAGAATTTTAAGCTATCACCAAGTTGTTCTTTATTTAATGGTAATTGTTCATATGTTTCATTATCCATAAAATAATAAATATCACTGTCATTATATAAATATTGCATTTCTCTTTTTTCAATTTGAGCTGCTGCATATTTATCTGATGGGTTAAATGTTTTTTCAATAACTGCTCCTGAAATTACATTCTTTAATTTTGTTCTAACAAAAGCTGAACCCTTTCCTGGTTTTACGTGTTGAAACTCAACTACTTTGAATACGTTTCCGTCCATTTCAAATGTTGTTCCATTTCTAAAATCTCCTGCCATATATACGTCTGCCATGTTTAATTTCCCCTTTCAAAATTTATTTATTTTATTACTTATTAACTTTTATAAAGCCTTTATATTATACACCCAATTTATGCTAAAATCAAGTTTTTTGTTCAGCTTTGTCTACTATAATATAATTTTTATCCGATTTAGTCAAATTTATACAACCAGATTTTGTAATTAAAACTGTATCTTCTATTCTAACTCCAAATTCTCCTGGAATATATATACCTGGTTCGTTTGTTACTACCATATTTTCTTTTAGCATATTATCATTTTTATAACTGATTATAGGTGATTCATGAACTTCTAGTCCGACTCCATGACCTAGCGCATGTACTAAACTATGTCCATTTAGTTTGAAATCATTATCAACATTCCTTGATAATATTCTAATATTTGCTCCGTCTCTCATATCTTTTTCTGTTTGCAACTGATTTTTTAATACCAAATTATATATCGGTTTTATCTTTTCCGGAACAAATCCTGCAAATATAGTTCTTGTCATATCTGAGCAATATCCTTTATATTTACACCCAAAATCTATGGTAATTGGATCTCCTACATCTATTTTTCTCTCTGTTGTTATTGCATGTGGTTTTGATGAATTTGGACCCGATGCTACAATTGTTTCAAATGCTAAGCCTTCTGCTCCATGGTCTAAAAAGTATTTTTCAATTTCAAATGCTATTTGTTTTTCTGTCATTCCTATTTTTATAAAGTTTAGTAAATGTAAAAAGCAGTTATCTGTTAATTCACAAGCTTTTTGTAGCAATTCTATTTCTTGTTCGTCTTTTATTAATCTTTGTTTTTCAATTATACTTTCTGTTTCTTCTAAGTGGTTTGCTTTATATTTTTGCATATATCTTTTATATGTTGCATATGTTATATATTCTTCTTCAAATCCAACATTCTCACAAAATGAGAAAAAGTTTTCATAATCATATTCACTAATGTCTGTGTAATTACTTACAATAATTTCATCGTCTATTGTAAGGGTTGCTCTTACTGACTCTATATATCTAGCATCTGTAATATAATAGTTTTCTTTACGTGTAATTAGCAAAGTTCCCTCAGCATCAATTCCTGTTAGATATTTCACATTAACAGGATTAGATATAATCATTCCTTGTATATCTAATCCTCTAAGTTTCTCTCTTAGACATTTAATTTTTTCATTCATAAAACCACCTGCTACTTACTTTAAATTTTTCCTTTAAATGTTCCCAAAGTAAATATTTCTAATATTATTGTTAGTAATAAATCAAATGGTATAAATATAACTATAAGTGTACTTACTACTATAAATGGGCCAAATGGAATATATTCATTTGATTCTTTTCTTTTTACTATCAATATTCCAATGCTTATAATTGCTGCTAATAAGAAGGAAATTACTGCAACTATAATTATGCTAGGCCATCCTAAGAACAAACCTAATGCTCCCATTAGTTTTACATCTCCAAAGCCCATTGCTTCTTTTCCTGCAATAAATCCACCTATTATTGTAATTAGTAGAAAGATTCCTCCTCCAACTAACATTCCAAGTAAGTTGTTTATAAGAACATTTATACCTAGACTAGTATTTGCAATAACTTGTATAAATGTAAAAGCTAGTCCTGTTTCAAACATTGTTAGTGTAAGCCTATTTGGTATTATTTGAAGTTTATAGTCTATGCAAAATGCTATTAAAAGCATTGGTGTTAAAAATAAGTATTTAAATAAATCTATACTTACTCCAAAGAAATATACTAATCCTAAGAACATAACTAATGTTATGCTTATTAATATATAGTTTGGTTTAAAATTTCTAAAATATTCTGTAAAAAATTCTTTTGAAAATACTGTTTTGTAGTCTGACATACGTTTGTTACACCAGTCTATAAACTGCCCTACTAATATTCCTGCAAGCCCTATAATTACATATACTAATATATGTGTATCATTTATGTACATTTTAATTTCTCCTTTGTTCTTCTTGTTTTAAGTATTTTTGTATAATTCTGTTTTCAATTGGTCTTTTAATTTTTGTAGCCCAAATGTCTTTTTCATTTATCGGTTTTACCAATATTGAAAACATTTTAGCTCTGTTTGCTCCAATTACATCTGTAAAAATTTGGTCTCCAACTACTGCAATTTGTTCACTTAGTAACTCCATATTTTTCTTCGCTTTGTTTAATCCACTTTTTAGTGGTTTTTTTGCAAAATATGTATATGGTATTTCTAAAGTCTTTGCTGTATTTTCTACTTTTTCCTTATGATTAGAATTTGAAACAATATATAATTTTATATTATTTCGTTTCAAGTTTTCTGCCCATTCTTTAACACCTTCTGGCATTTTCTTATCAAAGTCTATTAGGGTATTATCAACATCTAGTATAAGACCTTTTATATTATTTTGTTCTAGCATTTGTAGTGTTATTTCTTTTACACTGTTTAGATATAGTTTTGGATATAAAAACATTTTGCCTCCAATAATTAGCTATTTTTTCTTTTACAATATTATCAATATGCTAGCTATTTGTCAATATGCAAATTTGAAAAAGACAATAAAAGATGCTACAAAAATATAGCATCTTTTATGATTTTGTATTAATTTTTATCTAGGATTTTTGATTGCTGCTTGTGCTGCTGCTAATCTTGCGATTGGAACTCTAAATGGTGAGCATGATACATAGCTTAATCCTATGTTATGGCAGAACTCAACGCTTGATGGTTCTCCACCATGTTCTCCACAGATTCCTAATTTAATGTCTGGTCTTGTTGATCTTCCTTTTTCTACAGCCATTTTTACAAGTTGTCCTACACCTTTTTGGTCTAGTTTTGCAAATGGATCAGATTCATAAATTTTTGTTTTATAGTATGAATCTAAGAATTTTCCTGCATCATCACGGCTAAATCCAAATGTCATTTGAGTTAAGTCGTTTGTTCCAAATGAGAAGAATTCAGCTTCTTCAGCTATTTCATTTGCTAATAATGCGGCTCTTGGAATTTCAATCATTGTACCAATATGGTATTGCATGTCTGAACCTTTTTCTTTCTTAACTTGTTCAGCAACTTCTATTACTACATCTTTAACAAATTTTAATTCTTTCTTTTCTCCAACTAATGGAATCATAATTTCAGGAACGATATTATATCCTTCTTCTTCTTTAACTTCAATAGCAGCTTCCATTAAAGCTCTTGTTTGCATTCTAGCTATTTCTGGGTATGTTACTGCTAAACGGCATCCTCTGTGTCCCATCATTGGGTTGAATTCATGTAATTCAGCACATTTATTTTTTAAGTGTTCTACTGTAACTCCCATATCTTTTGCTAATGCAATTATATCTTCTTCCTCTGTTGGTAAGAACTCATGTAGTGGTGGATCTAAGTAACGTACAGTCATTGGTAATTCTTTTAGTTCTTTGTACATTGCTTTGAAATCACCTTTTTGGAATGGTATTAACTCATTTAAAGCTGCTTCACGAGCTTCAACTGTTTCAGCTAATATCATTTTTCTAATTTTTGGTATTCTGTCTTCTTCAAAGAACATATGCTCTGTACGGCAAAGACCAATACCTTCTGCTCCTAAATGAACAGCATTTCTTGTATCTCTTGGGTTATCTGCATTTGTTCTAACCTTTAATGCTCTATATTTATCTGCCCAAGCCATTATTCTTCCGAAGTTTCCGCTAACACTAGCTTCAACTGTTTTGATATCACCTTTGTAGATTTTTCCTGTTGTTCCATCTAGAGAAATGTAATCTCCTTCATGGAAAGTATATCCACCAAGTTCAAATTGTTTAGCTTCTTCATTTATTTTTATTTCTCCACAACCTGATACACAGCATGTTCCCATACCACGTGCTACAACGGCTGCGTGTGATGTCATACCACCACGAACTGTTAAAATACCTTGTGCTGCAACCATACCTTCGATGTCTTCTGGTGTTGTTTCTAGACGAACTAGTACTACTCTTTCACCTTTTCCACCTTTACCAAGTTCTTTAGCTTCTTCTGCTGTAAATACAACTTTACCTGCAGCTGCACCTGGTGATGCTGGTAGAGCTTGTCCTATAACTTCTCCTGCTTTTAAGCTGTCTTTATCAAATGTTGGGTGTAGTAATTGATCTAAAGATTTTGCATCTATTCTTAATACAGCTTCTTTTTCATCGATCATTCCTTCATCAACTAAATCACAAGCAATTTGGATAGCAGCTGGTGCTGTTCTCTTTCCATTTCTTGTTTGTAAGAAGTATAGTTTTCCTTCTTGAATTGTGAATTCCATATCTTGCATATCACGATAGTGATTTTCAAGTTTATGTGCTAATTCCATAAATTCTTTGTAGCATTCTGGTAAATCTTCTGCAAGTTTTGAAATTGGTTGTGGTGTTCTAACACCTGCAACAACGTCTTCACCTTGTGCATTGATTAAGTATTCACCATAAATACCTTTTTCACCTGTTGATGGGTTTCTTGTAAATGCAACACCAGTTCCTGATGTTTCTCCCATGTTTCCAAATACCATGGCTTGTACGTTTACAGCTGTTCCCCAATCTCCTGGTATATCGTTCATTCTTCTATATACTATAGCTCTTGGGTTATCCCAGCTTCTAAATACAGCTTTAACAGCTCCCATCAATTGCTCTGATGGATCTTGTGGGAATTCTTCTCCATTCATATTCTCTTTATATACTTCTTTGAATCTTTTTACTAATTCTTTTAAATCTTCTGTTGTTAGTTCTGTATCAAAATGAACTCCTTTTTCTGCTTTAAGTTCATCTATAATTTTTTCAAAATATGATTTTGGAACTTCCATAACAACATCTGAATACATTTGAATAAATCTTCTATATGAATCATATGCAAATCTAGGATTTCCTGTTTTTGCTGCAAATCCTTCAACTGCAATGTCGTTTAGTCCTAAGTTTAATATTGTGTCCATCATACCAGGCATTGATGCTCTAGCACCACTTCTTACTGATACTAATAATGGGTCACTGTTGTCTCCAAATTTTTTGCCTTGTATTTCTTCTAGTGTTTTTAAAGCTGCAAAAATTTGGTCTTGAATTTCTTGAGAAATTGTTTTACCATCTTCATAATATTTTGTGCAAGCTTCTGTTGTAACTGTAAAACCTTGTGGAATTGGTAAACCTAAGTTAGTCATCTCAGCTAAGTTAGCACCTTTTCCGCCTAATAGTTCACGCATATTTGCGTTTCCTTCTTTAAATAAGTATACATACTTTTGACTCATAAAGAACCTCCTTAAAATTTTATTTGTTTAACAATATGTTATATACACTATTATGCGCCTATAACAGCTCTATTATATATGTAAATTGAAAAAAAGTAAAGAAAATTTTGCTAATTTTCTTTACTTTTTTCATTGAACCATTGGTCAGTGCTACTTTACATAAAGTAGTGGGCGTAGACCATCAAGTCCGTAACCGCTAGTCGTGCTAACGGCGTAGTGGCGGTAAGACGTGTAATCGACGGCTCGGCCACTACCTCCGACGCAATACCCTCCGCGATAAACACAAGGGAGGAACGTGCTATCGACAGAGTAGGTAGAGTATTCTGTTGTCCATTCATATACATTTCCTGACATATCCCATATATTGCAATATTTATCATTATTTATTCCTGTATTTGCTCTTGATGTACCTTTGTTTTTACTTGCATAACTACTTGCGTCTATTTCTGTTGAATACGTTTGTATAAATATTATTGCTGTATCCCATGCATAACTATTTACTAAGTCACTTGCATATACTAATTCATTATTTTCTTTTACTTCTCCATACATTTCTCTTGCTAATTTTGCTGCATTTGGTTGTGTATCTGCTAATACAGTTTTGTCATATTGTGACTCTATTTTGTTTGTTGTTGTATTTTTACTTGCTTCAAATCGTGCTATATAATATCCTCCATTTGTTAAGCTTGTTTCTATAAATGTTTTTAAATCTCTTGCTGTTGCATTTTCTGCTGTTGAATCTTTTACTGAATTTCCTTCTCTAAATACACTTAATTCTTTATAATAAGTATTTATTGTAACTTCTTGTGTACAATTTCCTACTGATGCCACTTGTGCTGGTATATTTGATTTTAGTGCTCCTGTGCTACTGTCAAACTCATATCTTCCAAGTGTTATTGTACTTGTTGCTCCTTTTGAATCTCCAGTTTTATTATTTATTGTTCCTACTGGTACCCATACAAATTGATTTCCATCTTCTCCATTTTCTATTACTATTCCATCTTGTACTGCTGGAATATTATCTCCACTATAAGTATAAGTTGCTGAATCTGCTTCTGTTCCGTGTGGTAATATTTTGAATCCTTTTGGTATTGTTATTTTATTTCCATATGCATCTTCTGCCTTTGTATTTTTATCTACTACTTTTCCTACTAATGTTGAGATTTTAGATGTTGTTGGTGGATTATCATCTCCTCCTGTGCTTCCATTTGTTTTATTGTCTAACCATTCATTTAAACTGTTTATTGCATCTAAATCATTTTGTGCTGCTTGGTCCATTTTGTTTTGAGCATCTTGTGCCTTTTGTATTATTCCACTATCTCCAAATAGAGCGTTTATACTTACTCCTGCTAAGATTAACAAAACTACAATTGTTACTACTAAAGCTATTAGTGTAATACCTTTTTCTTTTAAATAATTTCTTTTATTTTTCATTTTTCTTTGTACCTTTTGTATGATAAGTTTTATCATACTCCTTTCTTTTATTTTTAATTTATACATTTAATTATTTACTATACATTTATTTTTAATGCATATATATTAAATATTAAAATTTTGTTTTACATCAACCTCCTTTATTTCTCTAAAAAATTTGCACAAATCAAATATTTTCGCAACAAAAAGACAGGCCATTTAGGTATTTTTCATACCTATAACCTGTCTTTAATATGCTTAATAAAGCTAATTTCTTAGCTTGGTTGTTATTTATTAATGTTGTAGCTCTCTCTCTCTCTCTCTCTCTCTCTCTCTACTCCCGCAAAGGTTCTAGTTTTTTTCATATTTTGTGCCTCTTTCTTATTTTTCTTTTGCCTTGTGCTGTAATTATAATACTATAACATTTTTTTATTTTCAATACTTTTCTTTAATTTTTATCGTCTTTTCCCGACATTTTTTCTTCTTTATATACTTTTAGTTTTACCAAAATGTTATATATTTTTGTTCCAAATGGTATCATCATAATATCTTCTTTTTTTAGTATTTTTGATACAAATACTAATATTACGTAGATTATTGCACCTAGTATAATTGAAATTATTGTACTTAAATTTTGTCCCATTATTGTATTTAGTCCTTGTTTTATAAAGTATGTACATATTCCCATAACTGCTGATATTATTACTGGCAATATAATCATTCTTTTGGCATCAAATTCCAATTTTATATGTTTCTTAAATGCTTTGATACATATGATTAATGCTAAGCCTTGACATATAATAGAGCTGATTCCAACTCCCATTATTTCTATATTAGGATTACTTACTAATATATTGTTTAGTATAATTTTTAATACAGCTGCAACCACCAATGAAATTAGAGGTATTGTCATTTTATTTATTCCATATAATCCTCCATTTATTGTTTGGTTTAATGCAATAAACACCATTGCTACTGAATATAGCATTAGTAATGTTGCTCCATCATTTGCTGCTGGATAAATTAAATTTAATATTGGTTGTGCTAATGATATAAATCCTGCTGCACATGGAAGCACTATAAGTAATGATGCAAATATTGAAAAAGTCATCCTTTTAGATACATTTGTAAAGTCTTTTTTAGCTATTGCTGCTGAAATTGCAGGTACTAAAGCTGTTGAAAATGCAATGTTTACTGCTATTGGTAAATTTGTTAATGTATCTATTTTAGATATTATACCTGTTTTACTCATTGCTAAAGTTTCTAGTTGTTCTTTAACTGGGTATAAACTTGCAAATGCTGTTTGAATACATCTACTTACAGTAGCACTATCTATAAGTGGATGTATTACTGATATTACTGAGCTTATTGTAACTGGTATTGAAATCATTAAAATCTTTTTCAATAAGCTTAATGTTTTTTCATTTTCTTCTTCTGATTTTTGTTGTGGATCTACTACTATTTTCTTTCTTTTATAATATATTATTAAATATATAAATGTTAGTAATATAGATAATGTAGTTGATAAGTTTCCACCTGCTGCCATAATATATGGCTCTTTGCCTAATAAAGCATACACAAAAAGAATTGATAATACACAATTTAAAAATTGCTCAATAATTTGTGAATAGCTTGTTGGCTTCATATCGTCAAGTCCTGCAAAGTATCCTCTAAACACTGCTGAAGCTGATACGAAGGTAATTGCTGGTGCTAATACTTGCATTACATATTTTGTATCTGGCACATTAAACATTGTTGTTGCAATAAAGTCTGCTCCAAAGAATAATCCTAACGACAATATTGCTCCTACTCCAACAAAAAATGTCATACAGATTTTAAATATTCTTTGTGCTCCTTTATCGTCTTTTACAGCTACTCTTTCTGATACCAATTTTGCAACTACACTAGGTATTCCTATTGATGAAAGTGCAAGTAGTACTGTATATATTTGGTATCCAGATGAGTAGTACCCTAGTCCAGTATCTCCAAATCCATCAAAATTAGTTATTACAAATTTATATACTAGACCTAATACTTTTACCATTATTTGTGCAAACATTAGAATAAGCACATTTTTCATAAATGAATTAGTTTTCTTAACTTTTTCCAAAATTTTATCTCCTTTATTTCTACCATGCGATTTTATCTTGTATGTAGCTTTCTAGTTCATCAATTTTTACTCTTACTTGTTCCATTGTATCTCTGTCTCTGATTGTAACACATTCATCTTCTAATGTGTCGAAGTCAATAGTTACACAATATGGTGTTCCTATTTCGTCTTCCCTTCTATAACGTTTACCAATGCTTCCTGCTTCATCATAATCACACATAAAGTTCTTAGATAATTTTGCATATACTTCTTCTGCTTTTTCACTTAATTTTTTAGAAAGTGGAAGTACAGCTACTTTATATGGTGCTAAGGCTGGATGTAAATGTAACACTGTTCTTACATCTCCTTCTGCAATTTCTTGTTCTTCATAAGCATTGCATAAGAATGCTAATGTTACACGGTCACAGCCTAGTGATGGTTCAACACAATATGGTACAAATTTTTCTCCTGTTTCTTGGTCTAAGTAAGTAAAGTCTTCTCCTGAATATTGTGCATGTTGTTTTAAGTCATAATCTGTTCTGTCTGCAATACCCCATAATTCACCCCATCCAAATGGAAATGCAAATTCAATATCTGTTGTACCTTTACTGTAGAAACATAATTCTTCTGGACTGTGGTCTCTTAGTCTAATTTTTTCTTCTTTCATTCCTAAGCTTAAAAGCCAATTTTTGCAGAATGCTCTCCAATATTCAAACCATTCCATATCTGTTCCTGGTTTGCAGAAAAATTCGAGTTCCATTTGTTCAAATTCACGAATTCTAAATATGAAGTTACCTGGTGTAATTTCATTTCTAAATGATTTACCAACTTGACCAATTCCCATTGGTAGTTTTCTTCTTGTTGTTCTTAGTACATTTTTAAAGTTTACAAATATACCTTGTGCTGTTTCTGGTCTTAGATAAATTTCTGAACTGCTATCTTCTGTTACGCCTTGATATGTTTTATACATTAAATTAAATTTTCTAATTGGTGTAAAGTTTTGTTCTCCACATTTAGGGCATACAATGTTATTCTCTTTTATGAAGTTAATCATTTCTTCATCCGTCATGCCATCTGCAATCATATCTTTATTGTTTTCATGAGCCCAGTCTTCAATTAATTTATCTGCTCTATGTCTTGTTTTACAATTTTTGCAGTCTATTAGTGGATCACTAAAACCACCTACGTGACCAGAAGCCACCCATGTTTTAGGGTTCATTAGTATTGCTGCATCTAACCCTACATTATATTTGCTTTCTTGCACAAATTTTTTCATCCATGCTTTTTTTACATTGTTCTTTAGTTCTACTCCTAAAGGGCCGTAGTCCCAAGCATTAGCTAGACCTCCATAAATTTCTGAGCCCGGGTAAACAAATCCCCTTGATTTGCACAATGCTACTAATTTTTCCATTGTTAATTCTGACATAAAAATTCCTCCTTTTTATTTGCTAGAAATCAAAAAAACTTTCATTCCTAGCTTTTATTGCTAGGGACGAAAGTTTTATTCCGCGGTTCCACCCTATTTGATTAGTTTATACTAATCCACTTTATTTAATATGCTCCAAAGCTCCCCATATGTTTCTTAATGTTGACTTTCACCTAACACAACTCTCTAAAAATAAGAAATGCATACTTTTTCTTTTTCATCGCATTTATATTCAATACAAGTATTATACACTTTTGATTTACTGTTGTCAATATTATTGTATTGTTCTTATTGCTTCGTCTGTTATTTTATTTTTATCAAGTTTTCTCATTATCAATACTACGACTGCAACTATTGCAAATGTTACACCATATATAATTAAGCTTAGTTTCCAATTTCCTTTTAATAAACTTGCTCCAGCTAATGTTGAAGATATTACAGATGGAAATCTTGCTAATGTTGATATCAGTATAAATTCTGTTGGTTTTATTGGTAGTAATGCTGCTATATATGTTAGTAAATCTTTTGGTGTTCCTGGTATAAAGAATAATATAAAAAGTATATATCTAATTGTTTGAGGATTTTGAAATAATTTACTTTTTTCTATTTTTTCTATTTTTTCTGGTTTTACAAATTCATATATAAATTCTCTACCAAGTTTATGAACTAGTAGATATATAAATGCTGAAATTATTGCTGCAGAGAGCATTATAAACACTGTTCCCCATAACCCTCCATAGCATAAACCTGCTAATATTTCTATTGGTTCTCCAGGTATTATGAATAAAAATATTTGTGCAAATTGAAGTCCAAATAGCATTAAAAATCCAACAAATCCAGAATCATTTACCTTTTGTTTAAATGCTTGTTGTCCAGCTTCACTTGAAAGTTCTTTAAAAGTTGGTATCAAATATATTGTAACTGCTACCATTATTGCTATTACAGCTATCAACAATACTATTTTAAATATTTTAGTTTTTTGTTTCATATTTTTCTCTTTTCTTTTTAATCTTTTTGTATTATATAATTTTATAGTGCTTTTTGTCTATAATGTAATAAGAATTTCTAGTAGATTATACTACTTAGAAATTCTTAAATTTTATTATATTACATTTCTAATTAACATTGTAAATACTAATGTAATTAAGAATACTGCTAAAAATACAATAATTTTTTGTTGTTTTTTAGCATTTAATAAGAATTGAACTATAGCACATCCTACCATTCCACTTGCACAAACGTTAAGCAACCATATTACTTCTTTATCTAAATTTGCAAATACTGTAATTAAATTAAATGCTAATAATACAATTATACTAAATACTGTAGAGATAACAGCTATTATTGTTTTAACTGAATCAAGTTTTTTATTTGAATAATCAATTGTGCTTATTATGTTTTCCTCAAATTTTTGTTGATAATCTTCTTTCGAAACTTTTTCTCCACTTAATAATTCGTTAATACTAACATTTAATTCTTTTGACAATTGTTGTAATAATGATAGGTCTGGCATGTAATTACCATTTTCCCATCTAGATACTGTTTTATCAGTAACTCCTAGTTTTTCTGCTAACTGCGCTTGTGTTAATTTTAGTTCTTTCCTTTTTTCAGATATAAATTTTCCTATTTTCTTTTGATCCATATCAATCATCTCCTTTTATAGAGAATAACATTTTTTTCAAGAAATCAACACCCCACAAATAGCGAATTACTAAATCTATACAGCTTCATCGTCACAGTCTTGAAATTGTGAGTTGTATAGGTTAGCATAAAAGCCACCTTTTTCTAGTAAATCTTCATGTGTGCCTTGTTCTATAATGTCTCCTTCATTCATTACCAATATTAAGTCCGCATTTTTTATTGTAGATAATCTATGTGCTATTATAAAGCTTGTTCTACCTTTCATTAGGTTATCCATTGCTGCTTGTATTTGCTCTTCTGTTCTTGTATCTATTGAGCTTGTAGCTTCGTCCAATATTAGTATTTCTGGGTTTGTTAATATAACTCTTGCTATTGTTAATAATTGTTTTTGTCCTTGTGATATATTATTTGATTCTTCATCAATTACCATATCATAACCTTTTGGTAGAGTTTGTATAAAGTGATGAACATGTGCTGCTTTTGCCGCTTCTACTACTTCTTCGTCTGTTGCATCAGGTTTTCCATATTTAATATTTTCTTTAATTGTTCCTCCAAATAGCCATGTATCTTGAAGTACCATTCCAAATACTTTTCTTAAGTCTCCACGTTTAAATTCTTGTATATTGTGTCCATCAACTAATATTGCGCCTTTATTTACATCATAAAATCTCATTAAAAGTTTTACTATTGTAGTTTTTCCTGCACCAGTTGGACCAACAATTGCAATTTTTTGTCCATCTTTTACAGTTTCATTAAAGTTATGTATTATAACTTTGTCTTCGTTATACCCAAATTGCACATGGTCAAATGTTACATTACCTTTTATTCCTTCTGTTGATATAGCATTTTCTGGATCTTGCTCTTCTTCTGGTTCTTCTAAAAATTCTAATATTCTTTCAGATGCTGCTGCCATTGCTTGTAACATACTTGAAATTTCTGCAATTTCATTTATTGGTCTTGTGAATTGTTTGTCATATTGAATAAATGATTGTATATTACCTACTGTAATTTTTCCTTGTACTGCTAAATATCCACCTAAAACCGCTATTCCTACATAACCAACATTTCCTGCAAACTGCATAATTGGATACATTAAGCCTGACATAAAGTGTGATTTCCAACCTGAAGTGTATAGCTCATCATTTAATTTTGCAAAAGCTTCTGCTTCTTCATTTTCTCTATTAAATACTTTTACTATTGTATGTCCACCATATATTTCTTCTACTTGGCCATTTATATGTCCTAAATAGTCTTGTTGTTGTTTGAAGTATTTTTGTGATTTTTTTACTATAAATTTTACTAATATTACTGCAACTGGTATTATTGCAAGTGATACCAATGTCATACTAACACTTATTGTTAACATCATAATAAATATACCTATAAGTGTACATACTGCTGTAATTATTGATGTAATACTTTGGTTCATATTTTGTGAAAATGTATCTATATCGTTTGTAATAACTGATAGCACTTCACCATTTGTTTTTTTGTCAAAATATTTCATTGGCAAATGATTTATTTTTTGTGCTACTTCATTTCTTAGTCTATATGTTAGTTTTTGTGATACATTTGTCATTACAAAACTTTGTATTGCTGTAAATATCATACTTATAACATATAGCACAACTAAGGTAAGCAAAATACTTGCTATTTTTGCAAAGTCAATTCCACCTGTACCTGACATTTTATTTACTAATCCATTAAATATTTCTGTTGTTGCATTTCCAGAAATTTTTGGACCTACTATTGTAAATACTGTACTTCCTATTGCAAATATTAGCACTATTAGTAATTGCCATTTATAGTCAAGTAAATATTTTTTGAATATTTTCTTTGCAGTACCTTTGAAGTCTTTTGCTTTTTCTATTTGCTTATTTGACTTTTTATTTCCTTTCATTTCTTATTCCTTTCTATTCTAACTCTTCTGCTGAAAGTTGTGATAATGCAATTTGTTTATACACTTCACAATTTTGCATAAGTTCCTTATGAGTTCCTTTTCCTGCAATTTTCCCATCGTCTAACACAATTATTTGGTCTGCATTTAAAACTGTATTTATTCTTTGTGCAACTATAATTACTGTTTTATTTTGTGTTTTTTCTGCTAATGCTTCTCTTAATTTTGCATCAGTTTTATAGTCTAGTGCTGAAAAGCTATCGTCAAACACAAATATTTCTGGGTCTTTTGCAACTGCTCTTGCGATAGATAAACGTTGTTTTTGTCCACCAGATACATTGCTTCCACCTTGTGCAATTTCAGATTTATATTTATCATTTTTAGTATCAATAAACTCTGTTGCTTGTGCTATTTCTGCTGCTAATTTCATTTGGTCGTCTGACATATTTTCATTACTGTATTTTATATTACTTTCTATTGTACCAGAGAATAGCACTCCTTTTTGTGGCACAAATCCTATTACTCTTCTTAATTCTTTTTGAGTAACATCTTTAATGTTTACTCCATCAATTAGTATCTCGCCTTTTGTGACATCATAAAAACGAGGAATTAAATTTACAACTGTAGATTTACCACTTCCCGTACTACCTATAATTGCTGTGGTTTTTCCTGGTTCAGCTGTAAAGTTTATATCACATAATAAAGGTTCATCTGCATCAGGATATTGGAAAGTAACATTTTTAAATTCTACTATTCCTTTTTTGCTTTCATCAAAATGTTTTGGATTTTCTGGGTCTTTTATACTATTTTCTTTCTCTAACACCTCATTTATACGTTTTGCAGATACACTCGCTCTTGGAAGCATAATTGAAAGCATAGATATCATTAAAAATGCCATTACAATTTGCATTGTGTATTGTATAAATGCCATAATATCTCCAACTTGAATTGCATTTATATCTACATTTTTTGCTCCTACCCAAATTATTAGTAAAGATACTAAGTTCATTACAAGCATTAAAAATGGCATCATTAGGTTCATTGCATTATTTACAAACATAAAGTTTCTCATTAGGTTTTTATTTGCTTTTTCAAATCTCTCTTCTTCTTTTTTCTCTGTATTAAAAGCTCTAATTACTGGTATACCTGTAAGCATTTCTCTTGATACTAGGTTTAATTTATCAACTAGTTCCTGCATCTTTTTGAATTTTGGCATTGCTACAACAAATAGTAATAATACAATTAGTAATACTGCACCAAGTGCCACTCCTATTATCCAAGCCATTGGGTTTTGCTTTAAAGCTATAACTTTAAATAGTCCGCCTATACCAATTATAGGGGCGTAAACAATTACCCTAAACATCATTGATACTACGTTTTGTATTTGTTGAATATCGTTTGTACTACGTGTTATTAAAGATGCTGTTGAAAATTCTTTAAATTCGCTAATTGAAAAACCTAATATTTTTTTGAATATCTTTTCTCTTAAAGCTTTTCCAAGTTTAGCTCCAACACGAGACGATAAAAACATTACTGTGATACCACATGCCATACTAACTGCTGCTACAGCTAACATTTTTATTCCTTCTATCCATATATATTGGCTTTGGTAGTTATTTGGATCAACTATTGCTTCTGTTATTCCATTGTTTACAATTCTTGTTATGTAATCAGGTAGTGCTAAGTCTGCATATGCCTGAATTGCAAGTAATATGATAATTATAACTACTGCTACCCATGACTGTTTTAAGTTCTTTAATATTTTAAGCATTTAATTTTCTTCCTCTCTAAAAAGCATTATGCCCTATATTATACACGACATAATGCTTTTTGTTAACATTTTTCACATAAATTTTACATTTTAATTTATATGATACTTAGCCTCCATTTCTGCAACTGCATCTTCCATTGGTATTCCTTTGCCTTCTTCTATTTCTTTTATTGCTTTATCAATTTTTACAAGTATATCTTTCTTAAATTCTTCGAAATCAGCATATTGCTTATCAAATTTTTCTGAAATTCGTTTATCTATTTCCTCTTCTGTTAGATGTCCGTTTACTAAATCTTCGTAAGCTTCATTGCTTAATAATACTAAGTCATTGTATCCATTTTTCGTAATATATATAGGTTGTTTAGTTTGATGGCAAATTTTCGAAATTTCACTATAATTATTTCTTAAATCTGCTGATGGTCTAATCACTGCCATATAAATTCCTCCTTTAAATTATATATTCAAATTATATCTTAATTTTTATATATAGTCAATATTAAAATAAGTTAAAGTTATATTCTTTAATGTAAAAAACAACTAAGTTAGTATTATTCTACTAAACTCAGTTGCTTTTTATAATTTTTTACATTTTTATTCTAATATGCTTCCTGCTTGGATGTTGTTTCCTCTTAGGAAGTCTGAGGTACTCATTCTTTTTGCATTTTCTGCTTGTATTTCTAGTATTTGTAGTATTCCTTGTTTTGCTTTGATAAATAGCCCTTGTTTTGGATTTGTAAATAATATTGTTCCCACTTCTAATTCGTTTAGTTTGTATTCATATTCTTTTAGCTCAGGAAATGTAGTTAATAGCTCTTGTTCAGACATTAGTTTTGCTTTCCAAAATTTTAGCTTTTTACCATCTAAAAATGTATATGCTCCCATTATTGGGTTCAAGCCTCTAATTAGATTTTTAATTTGTTCTGCTGTTTGGTTTTGCCAGTCTATTTTTGCCATTTCTTTACTAAGCATTGGAGCCATTGTAAAATCTTCTCCTTGTTTTTCTCTTGGCGCTTTTCCTTGTTCTATTAAATCAAGTGTGTTTACTAATAGTTCTCCTCCAACTTTTGTTAGTTTATCCCAAAGTTCTCCTGTTGTTTCATCTTCTCCTATTTCTACTTCTTGTTTTAAAATCATATCTCCTGTGTCCATTCCTGAATCCATATACATTGTAGTAATTCCTGTTGTTTTATCTCCATTTAAAACTGCCCATTGTATTGGAGCTGCTCCTCTGTATTTAGGTAATAATGAACCATGTACATTTATGCAACCTAGTTTTGGAATATCTAGCAATTCTTGTGGTAATATTTTTCCATATGCTACAACACATATTACATCTGGCTTTAAAGCTTTCATTTGCTCTATAAATTCTGTGTTGTTTCTTACTTTTTCAGGTTGATATATTTCTAAACCATTTTCTAAAGCATATTGTTTTACTGGTGATTCTACCATTTTCATTCCTCTGCCTTGAGGTTTGTCAGGATTTGTTACAACTGCTAATATGTTATGTTTTGCTTCTACTAAGCATTTAAGGCTTTCTTTTGCAAAATCTGGTGTTCCCATAAATATAATATTAAGCATTTACATTCCCCCTATTTTTGTTCTTCTGGTGTTGAATATTCTAGTGTGCCTGGAATAACTTTGTCTATAAATAGTATTCCTTCTAAGTGGTCTATTTCGTGAGCTATTGCTTGTGCTAACAAGCCTTCTCCCTCTATTTTTATTTTTTCTCCATTTTCGTTTAAGGCTTCCATTACTACTTTTTCTGGTCTTATTACTTTACCAAACTGATTTGGAAAACTTAGGCAACCTTCTTCTACTTCTTGTGTTCCTTTTTCTTTTACTATTTTAGGATTTACTAATTTAATTGGTCCTTTTTCATCATACAAATCAATTACTACTAGTCTTTTTAATATTCCTATTTGTGGAGCCGCTAAACCTACTCCATCATACTTGTGCATAGTTTCAACCATGTCGTCTAATATTTCTCTTATTTTATCATCAACTATTTCTACTTCTCTTGATTTTTTTCTTAGTATTTCGTCTGTTGTTTGTCTTATAAGTCTTATTGCCATAAAAAACTCCTCTCACATCCAATTGTTAGGATTTAAATCAACACTAACTCTGTTAATATTATTTTTTCCTTCTTTGGTTTGTCCATATTCATTTAACATATCATTTATCAAATTGATTGTTTCGTCACCAAATTTACATTTAATAATTATACGAAAACGATATTTGTTTTTTATTTTGTCTACTGGTGCTGGCATTCCTTTATATAACATTATTCCTAAATTCTCGGTAATTACTCTGTTTTTTAGGTATTTGTGTAATTGCTCTGTTATTTTAAATGCTGACATTTTGTTTTCTGAACTAACACCAACTACTATTATATCGCAAAATGGTGGATATTTCAATTGTTTTCTCAACATAATCTCTGTATCATAAAACAATTGATAATCTTGTTTTTTAGCACATTCTATACTAAAGTTGTCAGGATTATATGTTTGTATTATTACTTTGCCTTGTGTTTCTTCTCTCCCTGCTCTACCTGCCACCTGTGTTAGTATTTGGAAGGTTCTTTCTGTTGCTCTAAAGTCGTCTATGTTTAAACTACTATCTGCTGCAATAACTCCTACTAAAGTAACATTTGGAAAGTGGTGTCCTTTTACTACCATTTGTGTTCCTATTAAAATGTCTATGTTTTCGTTCTTAAACTTGTTTAATATTTCTTCATGTGAATTCTTTTTAGTTACTGTGTCCACATCCATACGTATTGTTGTTGCTTCTGGAAATAGTAAGTTTATTTGTTCTTCTAGTTTTTGTGTTCCTGCCCCAAAATATCTAATGTTTTTGCCATGACATTCTGGGCATTCTTTTACAACCTCTTCTTCATATCCGCAATAATGGCATTTTAGCTTTTTGTTACTTGCATGATATGTTAATGTAATATCACAATTTTTGCATTTTATAGTATGTCCACAATCTCTACACATTACAAAGGTTGAAAATCCTCTTCGGTTTAAAAATAGTATTGTTTGCTTATGGTTTTGCAAGTTCTCTTTTATTGCTTGGTGCAACTTTCCACTAATCATAGATTTGTTGCCTTGTTCTAGTTCATGCCTCAAGTCTATTACCTCTACCTCTGGAAGTTTTGCATTATTAGCTCTTTTAGTTAATTTTAGTAGTTCTATTTCTCCGGTTTGCGTTTTATAATATGTATCCAAATCAGGTGTGGCGCTTCCTTCTACTAAACATATACTATTTTCTTTTGCTAAATATCTAGCAATTTCTCTAGTATGATATTTTGGCGTAGTTTCTGATTTATATGATTGGTCATGCTCTTCGTCTATAATAATTAAACCTAAATCTTGAATTGGAGCAAATATTGCAGAACGTGCTCCTATTACAATTTTAGCCTCTCCTCTTTTTATTTTGTTCCACTGGTCATATCTTTCACCTACTGATAGTTTACTATGTAATACTGCAATGTTTTCTTCTCCAAAACGTGCTACAAATCTATCTACTGTTTGTGGTGTTAATGATATTTCTGGAACTAACATCAAGCTTGATTTTCCTAAGTTTAACACTTTATCTATTAGTTGCAAATATATTTCTGTTTTTCCTGAACCAGTTACACCAAATAGTAAAAATTCAGAGTTAAATTGATCATCTATCGCATCTGCTACTGCATTATATGCTTTACTCTGTTCGTCATTTAGTGGAAGTGGCTTGTCTCTATTTATTGCTTTATGTAAAAATGGATTTCTTTCTACCTGCTTTTCTACTATTTCTATATATCCATTTTTTTGTAATGTGTTTAGTACAGCTTTGCTCACATCTGCAAATGTTTCTAAATCTGATATTATTACTCCTTCATTTTCTATTAAAAATTCCAATGCTCTTATTTGTTTATCTGATTTTATAGTTCTGCTCTCTATTTCTTGTTGTATTTGTTCTGCATCCTTTTTTAAATATACAAAGTTTGCATTTTTTTCTTTTACTCTATTTTCTACTACTTTTGCAGTAGTTCCCGGTGGCAACATTAGTTTTATACAATCTGATATATTACAAAAATATCTTTTAGCCATCCAATTTGCAAGTTTTATGCTTTTCTCGTCTAAATAGTTGCCATTTACATCACTAATTTCTTTTACTTTATATTCAGAAGTTTCTTTAATATTAACTACAAAACCTTCGTCTAATTCTTTTCTATTTGAAAAAGGCACAAGAACTCTAGCACCTAATTTTATTTTAGGTGCTAATTCGTCTGGTATTTTATAATCAAATACTTTATTTAATTGCTTTGCATTACTATTTAATATTACTTCTGCTATCATATTCACTCTTTTTAGACAAAAAAGCAAAGTCTAAAACTCTGCTTCTGTCATATTGTATTCACTTTTTATTATTTCCATTATGATATTAACTGTTTTTTCAAGGTTGTTATTTTTTATTACGTAATCATATATTCCAATTTTAGATTCTTCATATTGTAGACGATTTAAGCGTAACTCAATATCTTTTGGGCTTGGCTTATCTATTCTGTTTTCTAAACGTCTTCTTAGTTCTTCTTTTGGAACCTTTAAAAATATAGTTACAATTTTGGTATCATTACCCAATAATTTTAATAGGTTTTCAACACCATTTACTTCAATGTCTTTTACTATAATTTTACCATTTTGCATCTTTTCATTTAATAATTTTCTTGAGGTTCCATAGTAATGATTATGATGAGCTGAGTATTCATATAATTCTCCTCTAGCTATCATTGCCTCAAATTCCTCTGTTGATACAAAATTATATGTTTTGCCTGGTATATCATTTTCTCTAGGAGCTCTATCTGTAAAAGATGGAAGTGATTCAACATTATCCATTCTTTCTATTAGCTCTTTTTTTATGGTATCTTTACCAGCACCTGAAACTCCAGATAATAATACTAACATGGTTTCACCTTACCTTCTGCTATTTCATCAGCAGCAAGTGATACTGGTGATGGTTCATCTTTTCTTGTTAAAGGTGTACTTCCAGCAGCTATTTGTCTAGCTCTTTTTGAGGTAACAGTTACTAATCTAAAACGATTATCTACCTTTTCTAATAATTCTAATACAGTTGGTTTTACTAACATATTTTTCCCTTCTTTCTATTCAGTTTCTACTTTATTTGTGTCGCCTTCAAATCTTCCGGCTACTGTTTCTGGTTGAACTGCTGATAATACAACATGGTTTGAGTCCATTACTATTACAGCTCTTGTTCTTCTACCACATGTAGCATCAATTGCCCTTCCAGTATCTTTGGCATCTTGTACTAATCTTTTAATTGGTGCAGATTCTGGGCTTACTATAGCTATTATTCTATCTGATGATACAATATTTCCAAAACCTATATTTATCAATTGCATAAAAGTCCTCCTTTGTTATTCAATATTTTGAATTTGTTCTCTTATGTCTTCTAATACAGTTTTCATTTCTATTACTAAATTAGTAATTTCTAATTTTCCTGATTTTGAACCAATTGTGTTTGTTTCTCTATTCATTTCTTGAATTAAGAAATCTAGCTTTTTACCTACTGGTTCTTCTTGTTCTAGTAAATTTTTAAATTGTGCTATATGGCTTTTTAGTCTGGTTAGCTCTTCCTCTGTAGAACATTTATCAGAGTAAATTACTATTTCTTGAGCTAATCTGTCTTTATCTACTATGTCAATTTTTAAAAGCTCTTTTATTCTTTCTTCTAATTTTACTATATATTCTTCTACAAGTCCAGTAGAAAGTTCAGAAATTTTGTTAACATTTTCTTCTACACTTGATAATCTTGTTTGTAAATCTTGTTTAATTTTGCTTCCTTCTATGCTTCTCATATCTATAAAATTGTCTATAGCTGTTTCTAAGCACTCTGACAACTCTTGCCAAATCGTTTCTAAACTATCTTCTTCTAATTGAATATTTAATACATCTGGCATTTTAGAAACCTCTGTAGCTCTAAGTCCACTTGGTATATCAGCCTCTTCTGCAAGTTCTGTTAGTTCTTTTATATATAGCTTAGCTAATTCTTTATTAAGTACTACATTTTTTCCATCCAGTCCATAATTAGCATAGCTTATAAATACTTCTATTTTTCCCCTTGCAACTCTATTTAATACTGATTTTCTAACTTTGTCTTCTAAGTATAGTAAGTTTCTTGGTGCTTTAACAGTAATATCTGCATATTTGTGGTTTACTGAACGAATTTCCACCAAATACTCTCGTCCATCTTTTTCTAGCTTTGCTCTTCCAAAGCCTGTCATACTTTTCATTGTATTATTTTCCTCTCATATTTATTTTTTTACAATTTCTTTTTTTATTGAATCAATTAAATATTGTTTTTTCATTTTTTTGTAAACTATTATTGATTTTGCTGTGTAATATATTGCAATTGCATATGTTAAAAGTACTGCAATTATTACAAATTTACTGTTCAACATTATGTCTATATAAATAAATGCTAACATACAAAGTGCTAAAAATAATATTTCGATTCCATATATTGCTGCTTTTCCACTATCTTTTTTATATGCAAATTCAAAGATTCCTATTGCCACTGCAAGTAAAGATACTGCAAATACTTTTAAGTCTACTATAAATATTGAGTTTTCAATATTCATAAAACCAAGAATTATACAGTTTAAAAATAGAACTATCGCAATTGCTATAATTATATTTTTAAATACTTCTCCATTCATCTTTTTTTGTTGTTCTTCTGTTACAGTCTTCTTTGACTTTATTTCTTGTTTTAGAACTTTTTGCATTTCTTGCATATCTACTGTTTTGACTTCTTTTTTAGTTTCAACTTCTTCTATAACCTCTTCAGTCTCAAGTTTTGTATCAATTTCTTTTACTGCCTCTTCAACCTCAGCTTTTGTATCAATTTCTTTTACCACTTTTTTCTTACTTCTAGTTGGCTTTTTCTCTGTTTTCTTGCTAGGTTCTGCTTTCTTAGTTGTTGCCTTTTTAGCTGTTGTTTTTTTAGTTGTAGTCTTTGTAGTAGTTTCTTTTTTAGCAGTTGATTTTGTACCAGTCTCCTTTTTAGCTGCTGGTTTTGTGGTTTTCTTTGTTGTTGTTTTTTTACTAGTAGATTTTGTAGTTGTTTTCTTTTCTACTGGCTCTGTTTTTTTAGTAGTCTTTTTTGTAGTTTTTTCTTCCTTTTCTGTTGGCATTTTAATTTCTCCTTTTATAATTCAAATTCATATACAATGTTGCTCATAATACTAATTGATGCTGTTTCTGTTCTTAATATTCTTTTTCCTAATGTTACCACTTTTGCACCTGCTTTTGCAAGTTTTTCTACTTCTGTTTTGTCCATTCCACCTTCTGGACCTATTATAATTCCAATTTTTAAATTTTTAGTTCCATCTAGCTTTTTCAACTCATTTTTTAAAGTGTTTTCCTTTTCTTCTTCATAAGCTAAAATTACTGCATCAAATTCTTTAATTTTTTCACACAAATTATTTATATCAATTGGCATTTCAACTGTTGGTATTAAATCTCTTCCACTTTGCTTTGCAGCTGATTCTGCAATTTTTTGCCAACGTTCTATTTTCTTGCCTTCTTTTTTACTGTCTAGTTTTACTACACATCTTACCATTTCAACCGGCACTATTTGCTTAGCACCTAATTCTGTATTTTTTTGTATTATATATTCCATTTTATCTGCTTTTGGAAGTCCCTGAAATATTGTAACTTGTACATTGCTTTCCACAAAACTTTTTACGCAGTCTTGTATATCACACATTACATATTCAGGAGTAATTTGAGATATTGTAGTAATATAGTTTAAGGTTGTATCTAAATTGCAAATAGTTAGTTCTTCTCCAATTTTAGCTCTTAGTACTTGATTTATATGTTTTACATCTTCTCCAATTATCCTTATTTTGTTTTCTTCAATTTGATTTGTTTTTACGAAAAATTTTGGCATTGTTTCTCCTTTTAAATTACTTATATATTTTACCACATTATTATAAAATTGCCAATGGGAACATTAAATTTTAAATTATTTCTTCTATAATTTCTTGTATATTTGTAACTGGCTTTGCTCCTTGTTTGATAAGATCATTTGTGCCATATGAATTTGTGCTTGTGATGTTACCTGGTATTACAAATACATCTTTTCCTTGTTCTAGAGCATAGTCTACTGTAATTAGGGTTCCACTTTTTTGTTTTGCTTCTACTACTAATACTCCATTTGAAAGTCCACTAATTATTCTGTTTCTTGATGGAAAGTTCATTGGTAATGGCTTTATATGTGGCTCATATTCTGTTATTACTGCTCCACCTTTTTTTACAATCTCATTACATAATTCTTTATTTTCAGCTGGATATATGTGTTTTAATCCACTTCCCAATACCGCTACTGTTTTTCCATTTGCTTTAACAGCACCTAAATGTGCATATGTATCAATTCCTCTTGCCAGTCCACTTACTATTACAAAGCCTTCTTTGGCAAGTTCATAAGCAAAATTAAAAGCCACTCTTTTGCCATAGTCACTTGCATCTCTGCAACCAATTATAGCTATTGATGGCTTATTTAAAACTAATTCATCACCCACTAAATATAATTTAGCAGGTGATGAATATATATTGTTTAATTTTTCTGGATATTCTTTTTGAGCTTGATAAATAATTTTCATAAAATTTCCTCCTAAAATAATCAAGCCCCGTTTTTTTATTATTTTACTGATTTTACTACGTTTTCCATTAACATAGCAATTGTCATTGGTCCAACTCCACCTGGAACTGGAGTAATATATGATACTTTACTTTCTACATTTTGATAGTCAACGTCCCCTACAAGTTTTCCATCTTCATTTCTGTTTATTCCCACATCTATTACCACTGCACCTTCTTTTACCATATCTGCTGTTACAAATTTAGGTTTTCCAATTGCTGCGACTAAAATGTCTGCTTGTTTTGTTATTTCTCCTAAATTTTTTGTTCTTGAGTGGCAGATAGTTACTGTTGCGTTTTTGTTTAATAAGCATTGTGCTAAAGGTTTACCTACAATATTGCTTCTACCAATAACTACTGCATGTTTGCCTTCTATATCTATGTTATATTCTTCTAGCATTTTCATAACTCCTGCTGGTGTACAAGATACAAAGCAATCTTCTCCAATAGCTAGTTTGCCTACATTTATTGGATGAAATCCATCTACATCTTTTTTGTAATCTATAGCATTAAAAGCTTCTCTGATGTCTAAATGCTTTGGTATTGGACTTTGTAGTAAAATCCCATTAACATCTTTTCTATTGTTTAGTTCTTTAATTAAGTTTAATAGTTCTTCTCTTGTTGTGCTTTCAGGTAATAAAAATTCTTCAAACTCAACTCCAATTTCATTACATGCTTTACTTTTATTACGCACATATACTGCTGATGCACTATCATTTCCAACCATTATTACTGCTAATTTAGGAAATATACCTTTTTCTTTTAGCTCATCAACCTCTATCTTTAAGTTTGCTCTTACCTTTGCTGCTAGTTCTTTTCCATTTATAATTATTGCCATTTGTTTTCTCCTTCTTTATTTTGTCTTATTATATAATACCGTTGTTCAAATAGCAACATTTTTTTGTTTTAAGTACGTGTGTTTGCTTTTTATCCGATTTTATGGTATAATCTATATAACTTCACTATATGTGAAACCATATTTTATATAAAGGAGATACACACCATGAAAACTGCAACAGACATTACGAAGGCGTACAAGGAAGCCTACCGGAAGGACAACGACCTGATTTACTTCCTCCTTGGAGGAACGGTGAATGATTTTTTGGAAGAAGAATTCAAAAAAGCCCAAGCAGGGTATAAGACGTTTCCATACGAAATGTCTTATGAGGCTTTTGAAGAAAAGTTTTTGGATCCGCAAATTGCCCGAAAAATTTTTCAAAGAGCCGGATTCGATGTTACCTTCTTCACTACGCCTTCAACGGGGCATCTTTTCTGGAAAAAGCCAGGGGTAAGGATGGCGAAAATTACAATTAGTCACTAATCCTTTTTCCTGTCACAACAATTGTTGTGGCAGGATTTTTATTTTTGTGTTGCAAAGTTTATTCCTCTTGCAACTACATCTTTCATATTTTCTATTAAATCATCTATTTCTTTTGGAGTTACTATAAAGTTATAATCTTCTGGTGTTAATACTTCTTTTATCATTTCATATTTATCTTCTTCTTGTAATTGATTTAAAAATTCATTTGACTTTGCTTCTTCTTGAACCTTTTGAATGAATAAATCTAAACTGTCTGCAGCTATTGTTGCCGCTTCTACAACTGTTGGTATTCCTATTGCAATAACTGGCACTCCTAACGTATCTTTTGTTAGTTCTTTTCTTTCATTTCCAACCCCTGCCCCTGGAACAATCCCTGTATCTGCAAGTTGTACTGTACTGCTAATTCTTTCTATGCTTCTAGATGCAAGTGCATCAATTACAATTATCAATTTTGGATGAATGTTTTCTACTATTCCTTTTATAACTTCTAGCGTTTCTATTCCAGTGGTTCCAAGGACCCCAGGTGCTATAGCACTTACTGGTCTAGTATCTTTATCAAGTACATCTGGCATATAGTTTAGCAAATGTCTTGTAATATCTATTTCATTTACTACTTTAGGTCCTAATGCATCTGGTGTAACATATAAATTTCCTAATCCAACAACAAGTATATCCTCTTGTGGACCTACTAAGGCTCCAATTAAATTTTTCAATTCCTTTGTTACTGCTTCTGATGCTTTTTGTATTTCGTCTTCTCCTGCTATTTTTAAATTTTTAATATCTATAGTAATATATGTGCCTTTTCTTTTACCTATTGCTTGTTCTCCATTATCATTTAGTACTTTTACTCTTGATATTTTTATATCGTCTGTAAAGCTTTCTTCTTGCGTTTCTAGTCCATCCACTTCATTTGATATATTATTGGCTTTTTTAAATAAATCTCTTCTTTCTAAGGCTAAATCAGTTCTAAAATTAATCATATAATCTACCTCCAAAAATATTATTTCCAAAAACTACATGATTATTCTAAAAAACACTTGATATTTTTTGTTTTTTTTGCTATTATATGTAGGTAATATTTTTATGCAGGTGTGGCGGAATTGGCAGACGCACAGGACTCAAAATCCTGCGAAGTAACATTCGTGTGGGTTCGACCCCCACCACCTGCACCACAAAAAATCTCTAGATTTTTCTAGAGATTTTTTTATTTCACATTATATTCAATGCAGTGTACCTTAATTATTTTACTTGTGTATTCACCTTGTAAAGAGTTTATCTTAAAGTCTTCTTTATTTGTTTCTACTAGTTTGTATTTGCTTAAGTCAACTAATACTTCATCTGATAAGTTCATTCCTAATGGTAATGTCTGGTTTGTATTGTCATAAAATGTAATGTTTGAATAATACAATACTTGCATAGCTTCTTTTAGATTTACTTTGTATAAGTATATTTCATCTTCTGATTTATTCTCATTAACCGCTTCATTTTCACTCAAATGAAATATGTTCAAATTTTTAGTATCTAGTTCTTTGTTAGAAGTTAGATATAGTGAAATATTTTGAAATGTTATTATTTTACAAAATGCTTCTTTTAGTAGATTTAAGTAATTTCTTAGAGTATCTATATATAGGTCTAAGTCTGTTTGCTTATTTATGTTTAGTACTTTATATTTATCTTTTTCTATTTCTCTGTGCTTTTTATTATCTATAGTCTTTATTTTAGTAATGTCTTCCGAAAGACCTCCAAATATGTCAAAATCCTTTAATTCCACTGTTTCTATATTATCTTCATAACTTGTTTTTAATTTTTGCAATTCTTGCTCTAATAATTTCTTTTGTGTTGCTGTTAGTTTATCACTTTTAGTTTTATTTAGTATTTGCGCTGATATCAATGACTGTTTAACTGCAAATATTGCATCTGTTTCGTTCTTAGATAGCTTTCTTCTTTGAACTTCATCTGCTTTTTTTCCAAAATCTTCAATATCTTCTTCATAATTAAAGCTTTTGCCTATCTTTTCTTTTTCAATGTTTTCATCATCTTCTCCTTCATTCAAGCTAGGTAATTCATCTTTATTGGTGAACTTCCAAAATTCAAAAATGCTTTTTTTATGAAGTTCTATTTCATTTAAATAAATATTTGCATTTTTTATTTTTCTTTCTAGATTTACTTGTTTTAGTTCTAGAGCTTTTTCATCTATTTTTAGCGCTTTTACCATTTTCTGTCTTGCTTCTAGTTTAGTACACACCTCTATTAAATCTTCAATTGTGTACTGTTTTGTTTGCGTTTCTACATTCTCCTCTTTGTCTTGTTTTTCTATTTTTTTCTCTGTATTATTTTGCTTATTCTTATTTATTGGTTTTAGTTCTTTTTTTCTTGTTGAAAAATAATATTTGACTTTTCCTAAAAAACTTTTTTTACATTCCAAGAAAGTAGATATTTGACGTTGTTTACTTAGGTATTCTTCGTTTTGCTTTTCAACTTCTTCTTTTATTTTTTGTAATTTTGCTTGTGCTTCTTGTATTTTCTTTTCTTCTAAGTTGATTAACATTCTTTTTTGATTTGCCTCAAATTGTATAAAATCTGTTAGATTTTCATAGCTAATTTCTTTTTCTCCTAATGTAGTTTTTAGCGAAAACTCTAGTGAACCTTCATCATTTATTTTTGTTTTGAAATTAAAATCATCTGGAAATGCTGTTGACAAAATAAATAAAGCTTTGATTAACTTGTACTGTTTTAATGCTTGTTCTTTGCTGTCTAAAGTTATTATATAATCGCTTTTTATCTTTTCATAAACATTAGCTCTTCCTACTATTTTGATACACATTTTTTGTTTTTTATCATATACTTCAAAAATATTAGGCCATTCCTTAGTGTAATACCACAAATAATTTTCCAAATCAGTTATTTGACTTTTTAGCAAATAGCTTCCTGAATATTCTTGATAAGTAATTGGTACAAATATGGTTTCTTTTTTTCTATTTTTTTTGCTTTCTATTTGTTTTTTTAGTAAATAAAATAGTGCTGAATTATTATATTCATTTGTTGGAACTAACATAAAGTATTGATCTGATACATCTGAATAATATATTTGCCATGTATAATTTCCATCATATTTCACTTGATTAGGTATCTGCTCATTTAATTTTTCTTGTTCTTTCTCTACTTTTTTTATGTCTTCTATATTTGTGTCATTAAGTAATTTCAAAAATGTAGCAAACTTTTCGACGTTTTGCTCTGTCTTTGAGTCTAAATAGTTTCCAATTGGACTACTTAATTTATATTTTTCATTTAAATTGGTTAGTCTATCTGTTGGAGTTAAAAGGATTTCAATATTATTTACATCAATATATTTATATACTTTATATGTTGTGTCATTATATGATTTTAAAGGTCTAAAAGAAAATGGAGTAAATTCAGTCAGAAATTTTGGTACTCTTTCTAAATTTAACCCAATGTATTCTAGCTTTTCTTTTAATTTTTCTTTATCTTCTGCAATATTTTTACGCATTTTTTCCTCCCGATCTGTATGCTTCCTTGCAAAAATATTATATAATACTAAAAAATATTTTTCAATATTTATTGTATATTTCATAAAAATGGTATGACTTTTTTGTTTTTTATAGTATAATGTCAGTTATGTAAGGAGTGAATATTTATGAAGATAAATGAAGATTTGAAAAAATATATTGAAGAGAATATTTTTCCAGAGTATGCCAAAAATGATTTAGGACATAATATAAAGCATATTCAATATGTAATAGATAGAAGTTTTAAATTTGCGGATACTGTGCCAAATGTTAATTATGATATAGTATACACTGTAGCAGCTTATCACGATATTGGTCATCATATAGACTCTAAAAGACATGAAATAGTGTCTGGTGAAATTATGTCCAAGGACGAAAATTTAAAGAGATTTTTTTCAGCTGATGAATTAAAAATTATTAGAGAAGCTATTGAAGACCATAGAGCTTCTGCCGACCATGAACCTAGAAGTATTTATGGAAAAATAGTATCTACTGCTGATAGAAATAATACTGTTGAGACCTGTTTAAAAAGATCTTATACATATGGAAGAAAGCTTAATCCTGAAGCAACTGATGATGAATTATTTGATAGAGCATATGAACACTTAAAAATAAAATTTGGTGAAAATGGATATGCTAAATTCTTTTTTAAAGATGATGTTTATGAGAAATTTCTAAAAGATATAAGGAATTTGTTATCTGATAAAGATAATTATATAGAGACACAAAGAGATTATATAAATAAGTTAAAAGAAAATGGAGAATTATAAATACTAGTTAGCCTTTTGAGCTAACTAGTATTCTTTTAAACTAATACTGCTTTATTAACTATTTTTTTGTATTTATCATAAATTTGTACCCATGAATATGCTCTTTCTAAATCTGGTGTTTCTACTCCTTGGTTGCAAATTGATGTATATAAAATTGTTCTTATATTTCCAGATTGCACGTTTCTACAATGTTTTATGCTATCATCTATAAATAAATCTATATCATTTTCTTTTGCAACTTTTAGTTTATCCTTTGCTCCCAAAACTAGCTTATCATATACTATTCCGTTTTTGTCAAGCCATTTTCTTGTATAGTCTTCTATTTCTGTACTACCTTCTGTCTCTTCATATCTAGAAGTAATTATTATTATATTGTTTCCTTCTTCTTTTAGCTTTTCTAATACTTCTGCTACGCAGTCTTTTGGTCTAGCTACTGTTAATACTTTTATAAAATATTTTTTCCAAAATAATTCTATTTGCTCATTTGTCCAATGAGAATATAATGTTTCTATTTGATTATGGTCAGAAATTTTGCCATATTGTTTAGGTTCTCCACTGTTTCCTAGCTCTATGTCAAATTTTTGCGAGTCTGCAAATATTGTTTCAAATGAGTTTGATATTGTATCATCTACATCTATTCCTATGTTCATCTTGTTCCTCCATTCGTAATTTTTATTTTGTAATTTTATCATACTATTTTGTGAATAACAAGCTAGTTTATGTTTTTTAAAATTGTTATATATTTTTTTAATAATTTAATGTATAATATACTAAATTAAGAAAGGGCTAATTTTAATATGACAAGTTTTGTTTTGAAGTGTATAGCAATGATTACAATGCTTATAGACCATACTAGTATTGCATATTTTGGGTATACTACTTTATTTAATGTAATTGGAAGAATTGCTTTTCCTATATTCGCTTTTCAAATTTCTGAAGGGTATATACATACTAATAATTTGAAAAAATATTTTATTAGATTGTTTTTGTTTGCAATAATTTCACAAATTCCCTTTATGTTATTTAATTCTATGCTTATAGATAATTTTTCTTTTAACATTTTTGGTACTTTATTTGCAGGTTTACTTGCTATTTGGTTATATGATAAGATTTCAAACTGTACTTTCGAACTTACTAAAGATAAAAAATTTAACTTAACAATAAATAAAATATTTGGCTTTATTCCTGCTATATTATTATGTATAGTTTCTGAAGTATGCTGTTTTGATTATGGCTTTTGGGGTGTTGCAATAATATTTTTGTTTTACTTTTTTAAGAATGATAAGCTTGGTATGGTAATATTTTATATCACTGCTTGTATTATTAAGTATGGTGTTAATATTATTGTTTATGGATATCATTACCTATATGTACTTTTATGTATTGGCACAATTCTACCTATAATATTCATTTTCCTATATAACGGAAAACAAGGCAAAAAGATAAAGTATTTGCTTTATGCTTTCTACCCTATTCATTTGTTGATTTTGTATTGCATTTTTAAATAAACAGACCTATAACAGGTCTGTTTTATTATTTTAATATTCAGATATATCTTTTATTAAATTGTTCTTTTCCCCAAGAACTATTTTACCATCTTTTCCGCTAAGGATTAACGGTAAAACTATTTTCTGATTATTTCCCTCATATTCTATACCAACTTTTGGAACGACTTCAGCCGTTTCTGCTTTTATAAGTATAGGTTCACTTACATTTTCTGCAATAACCTTGTCTATTACAATTTCTCCAGCTTCTGTAACTTTGTATGTCCAAACTTTAATTTTTGAATCTTTTCCTTTAGGAACTACTACAAATTGATCTTCATCTCCTGAAGTAATTGTAGTAAGTTTACTAAAATCCTCACTACCATTCAAATACTTTTCACTAAAATCTTTTTCTTTTCCATTAGCTATAAATCCTATTGCTAAACATTGTTCTCCCTCAAATGTTACTTTAGTAGCATTTTTTGGAATCAATAAATAAACTCCCACTGCAAGTGCAGCAACAACTATTACTGCTAATATAATTAATAATACTTTTTTCATAAATACTCCTCCTTTTGTTTTTATTATATTATAAGTTTTATTTTTTTTAAAGTACTTATGAAATAATTTTAAATTTTTGTCATAAGTTTTGGATTGGCTAAATATACATTAAATAAAGTTTAGTACAAACATTTCTTAGAGGGGGTTTAAATAATTCATGGATGAGAATTTAAAGTTATATCAAGATATAGCAGAACGTACTGATGGCGACATTTATGTTGGTGTTGTTGGCCCTGTACGTACTCGGAAAGTCAACTTTTATTAAAAATTTTATGGATTTACTTGTTATTCCAAATATTGATAACGAGTATAAAAAAGAAAGAGCTAGAGACGAACTTCCACAAAGTGCTGGTGGAAGAACCATTATGACTACTGAGCCTAAGTTTATTCCAAATGAGGCTGTTGAAATTACAATAGGAGATAATTTAATGTTCAAGACAAGGCTTGTAGATTGTGTTGGTTATTTAGTTAATAATGCTATTGGCTATTTAGAAGACGATATGCCTCGTATGGTAAAAACGCCTTGGTATGAGGAAGAAATACCTTTTGAAGAAGCTGCTGAAATTGGCACTAGAAAAGTAATAGCTGAACATTCTACTATTGGTATTTTAGTAACTACTGATGGAAGTATTACAGATATTCCTAGAGAAGATTATATCAATGCTGAGGAACGCGTTGTAAAGGAATTAAAAGAGCTTAACAAACCTTTTGTTATTGTTTTAAATAGTGATGATCCATTTTCTGATTATACTAAAGCTTTAGCTAAAAAACTAGAAGAAAAATATGGTGTGTCTGTCTTACCTACTGACTGTGCTAGATTAGATATTGAAGATATTGATGACATCTTTAGTAAGATTTTATATGAGTTTCCTATTGAAACAATTAATATTGATTTTCCTCGTTGGGTTGATGGTTTACCTGATGATCACTGGTTAAAAGTTGAATTGTATGACGAAATTGAAAAGGCTTTTGATAATATTCGTATACTAAAACAAGTAGATAGTAGTATTGGTCAACTTCAAAATACTAAAGTTATTACTAGAACTTCATTAACTGAAGTTAGACTTGGTGAAGGCAGTGTAAGAGTTTCTATCGAATTAGTTGACGAGTTATTCTATAAAGTTTTAACAGAAATTTCTGGTGTTGAGATTGATAATGAAGGTGCACTATTTAGCACTATGACAGAGTTTGCAAGAACTAAAAAACAATATGATAAAATTGCATATGCTTTAGAAGAAGTAAAAGCCACTGGTTATGGAATTGTAACTCCTTCAATTGATGAATTGATTTTAGAAGAACCTGAAATGGTAAAACAAGGTACTCGCTTTGGAGTAAAATTAAAAGCTAAAGCTCCAAGTATACATATGATAAGAGCAGATATTGAAACCGAAGTATCTCCTATTGTTGGTAGCGAAAAACAGTCTGAAGATTTGGTAAATTACCTACTTTCTGAATTTGAATCAGACCCTAAGAAAATTTGGGAGTCTAACATTTTTGGTAAAAACTTACATGAACTTGTTAATGAAGGATTGCAAAATAAACTGGCTAGAATGCCGGATGATGCTCAAGCTAAACTTCAAGAGACATTAGAGCGTATTGTTAATGAAGGCAGTGGTGGACTAATTTGTATAATTCTTTAAATTAAAAGGTCAGTTTGGGAATTACTCCCAAACTGACTATTTTTGTTCTTTTAATCTTAAATATCCAACTTCTACCCATCTGTTATATGCTAAATTCAAATTAAACAATACCTTAGGTTTAGAACCTGCTCTGTTTTTGTCTACAACACATGCATAATATCTTTCATCTGGATCTTTGTATTCTTTTAAAGGATAGTATGTATCACTAACTTCTTCTAAAGAATATTCATAATCTTTAAGTGTTCTATTATCTATTTGTTTTATTAAGCAAAGTGTATCTAAAACCTCTTTTACTGTTCTACTTTCTGATAAATCATTGATTGTTAAGTTTATTGGCAATGTAGGTGTTTCTGTAATCTGCATTGTATATCCTATAAATATATTTAAGTTTTGTGCTAAATTAGATATAATTGTAGCAGTCTTCTTGATTTCTTCGCTTTTTCCTATGTTTTGAGTATCTGTTTTCATTGTATCATAAAACATATACTCTATCTTTTCTTTATAATAGTAATTTGTAATTACTTTTTTTAACTCGTCATTTGTGTGGTCTGTAATATTTATAAAATATATACAGTTATTTAGTTGCTCATTTAGCCAATCTGTTGCTTTAACTGTTTTATTGAATTCAGTTGATATTTTTGAAAGTCTTTTTATAAATTGTTCTCTCGTCTCTTTTTCATTTTGTAATACAAATCCATTTTCGTCAACATCTGCATCTTTAGGATTATCTGGTCTAAATTTAAATTCAAGTAGCTCTCCTTCTGATTTTACAATTTTTTGTCCGTGTAACTTTTGAATTTCTGGATTATTTAGAATAGTAGTTATTAAACATAGCTTCATTTTTTCTTCAGACATTTCATTTGAGATAATTAACACTTTCTTTTTATGCATAAACGCTATGTTAGCGACTAAATTTATTGTAAATCTACTTTTCCCAGAGTTTGATGGCATAGCAAATGCCATTGTTTCTCCTTTTCTTATTCCTTTAAATACACTACTTAATATAGGAAACGGAAAATCTAGGCCTGATGTCAATTCATTTTGTCCTTTTACTAAGAAATCTGTAACATTTGAATTTAATATTGCTTGTTTAAATTTACCTGTAACAGTAACTTGATTTATTGCTGCTTCAACTTCTTCTACTGACATACTATCATATAGACTATAGTGCCTTATTTCAGCAATTTTATCTTGTGTTTCCTTAATAGGCATACTTTTATATCTTTTTCTTAATATAAAAAGCTTTTTTAATTCTATGTAGACTTTTTCAAAATCATAAGAACCATGTGCATATGTAGATTTTAGCTCTTCTTTTAAGTCCATTATTTCTTTGGTTACTTTTCCAAAGTTAAAATTGTTTTTAGCTTCTTCTGAAGAATATTTTGCACCATCTGTAAACAAAATTCCTTTGTATATATTTATTAAATCCTCATTATCAAACAAGCAATCTTCAAATACAAAGTAATACATACTTATTGACTTAGGATTATTTAATAATAAGCCTATATATGTTCTTTCTAGTTTCTCATCTTGTAATTCTTCTGGGTATGTACTTTCTTCTGAATTATCATCTGCATTTTTCTTTGTTTTTCCAGTTTTTTTCACATTTTCTTTTGTTCCTTCTGCTTCTTTACTTTTAGCTTGTCTTTCATTAAATATCTGTAACTTTTCCATTGCCTCTGCAATTTCATTGTTTGCTAAATCTTGTTTTATTTCTTCAAGTAATCTTCTATCTTCTTCCTTTTTTACATGTATTTGTTCTAGAGATGCTAATAATTGATTTATTCTTTCATTTCCTTCCATGTTTTCTCCACCTTTAAAAAAATATTTACTATTTTTTTATATCACATATCATTGAAAAAAACAAGTATTTATCAATTAAACACTCCATAGATTGACATTTTTTTGAATATTTTTTCATGTTATGGAAAATAATAAATGTAGAATTTTTATGTTTTGGAGTTATTATGAGTTTTAAAGATAAGCTTACAAATATAGTTAAAAGTGTGTTTGATTCACCTGACCAAAATGAATATAATTTTACCTTATCTAGCCCTTATGAAAATGATGGCAACAATGTTAGTATGACTCCTGAGGAGCTTGATAAAAATGAGGAAATATTTGAGGCTGAGAACATTTTTCCTAGCCTTTCTGTTAATCTTGAGTATGTTAAAGTTAAATATAATCTTTTAATAAATAGTGATATTATTGTTAGAGAGTTCACTCTAACAGCCAGAAATAGGCAATACCAAGCTTTTCTTCTTTTGATTGATGGTATGGTAGATTCTCAACTTGTAAATGATAATGTGCTAGAGGCTCTTATGATGCGTAATAGAGCTAATATTTTTGATGGTGAACAAAATCAGGTTATAAATGAGGCTAAGACAAATAATATTACTGTTAGAAAAGTTAAAAAGTTTGATTTAGAAACATATATATCTGACTGTTTGCTCCCTCAAAATAGTGTTAAAAAAGTTAATTATTTTAAAGATGCTTTTGATGGAGTTAATATGGGGGACTGTCTACTTTTTGTTGATACTCTTGGGATTGCCTATGATATAGATGTAAAAGGTTTTAAACAAAGAGGTGTTGAGCCTCCTAATAATGAGGTCATTATTAAAGGACCTCAAGAAGGATTTGTTGAGAATATTCGTACTAATACTTCTTTACTTCGTCGAATTATCAATAATGAAAATCTAATAATAGAAAGTATTGAGGTTGGTAATTTAAGTAAAACAAAATGTTGTATTTGTTATATGCAAGATATTGCAAATGCTGATTTAGTTGCAGAGGTAAAATACAGAGTTAGCAATCTAAAAATTGATACTTTGCTTTCTAGTGGTGAACTTCAGCAATTGATCGAAGATAAAAACAATTACACAATTCCACAAATAATATCCACAGAAAGACCTGATAAGGCTGCTAAGCATTTATATAGTGGCAAAGTAGTAGTTATAGTTAATGGAAATCCTTATGTTCTTATTATGCCAGCTACTTTTACCGATTTTATTGCATCACCTGAAGATAGCAATTTAAAATTTCAGTTTGCAAATTTTTCAAAAATTTTGCGCTTAATCTCGATTTTTATAACACTACTTCTTCCTGGATTATATGTTGCAATTTCAGATTTTCATCAAGAGCTACTTCCAACTGAATTGCTATTTTCTGTAATTGCCTCAAGAGAAAATGTTCCATTTCCTATTATTTTTGAAATTTTACTTATGGAAATTTCTTTTGAACTTATTCGTGAAGCTGGGTTAAGGGTTCCCTCTCCTATTGGTCCAACTATAGGTATTGTTGGTGCTTTGGTTTTAGGACAAGCTGCTGTTAGTGCTGATATTGTAAGCCCTATTTTAATCATTGTTGTTGCAATTACTGGTATAGCATCTTTTGCCATTCCTGATTTTTACTTTGGCTATCATTTGAGAATACTAAGGTTTGGCTTTATCCTTTTAGGGTATATTGCAGGATTTTTCGGAATTGCTGTTGGGCTTTGTGTATATGCTACCATTTTGTGCAGTATCAAATCTTTTGGAGTTCCATTTATGGCACCATATAGCCCTATTACAAATATAAATGAAAGTGGATTTTTCTTAGACCCAATGTGGAAACGTGAAAAAAGACCTGATTATTTAAATACCAAAAAGCAAAACTCACAGTCTCACATAAGTAGAACTTGGAAATATAAATAGAAAGGAGCAGTTTTATGACAGAACAAAAATTAGGAAAATGGGAAGCAATTATTTTAATTGTTGCTATTGTTATAAATCACATAATTTTAGGCTTACCCAGAAGTATTGTAGCTGAACACGCTTCTGCTTCTATTCTTAATGTTATATATATTAGTGCTATTGTAATAATCCTAATCTTCTTGATTTGTAAGTTATTAGAGAGTTTTCCTGGTTTAGATATTATAGATATTGCCGAATTTTTAGGTGGCAAGGTTTTAAAAATAGGTATTTCAATTTTATTTTTACTTTATATTACTTTTATTACTGGAATATTGCTTAGAAGTTTTTCAGAGGGGCTAAAGCTTATATTCTTCCCTAGAACTTCTTTGCCTATAATTATGATTTTGTTTTTTATTGCTATTGTAATTATGAATAAGCTTAATATTGTTTCTATTGCACGTGCCAATTTATTTTTTACCATATTAGTTGCTGTTAGTATGATTTTTATATTTATAGGAAATTGGAAGGACCTTACCTTTCAAAAGATTTTCCCTATTTTAGGGAATGGTGCTTATACAACATTTTTTAGTGGGTTAAGCGATTTATTTGCTTTTGGTGGAATTGCTTGTATATACCTTCTTCCACCTTATTTGAAGAATCAAAAAGATTTTAAAAAGGTAGCTTATACATCTGTTGGACTTTCTGCATTTTTCTTACTAATTAGTGTGGCAACCTTACTTTTTATTTTTCCACCTACAATTATAGAGCAACAAATATTTCCTATTTATTTAGCATCTCGTTTTATAGATTTTAGTAGATTTTTTCAAAGGTTAGATGCATTATTTTTACTTATTTGGCTACTCTCTATCATATGTTATTTGGCAATTGTACTATACTTTTCTACTAGCATATTTAAAAGAGTTACAAATTTGAAATATTCAAAATGGATTTCTACTTTGTTTGCTTTATTTATATTTGGAACTGCTTTAATTCCTAAAAATATGCAGGAAATAAGATTTCTAGAAAATACTGTATACAGATATATTATTTTAATTTTAGTATTTGCCTTGAGTATTATTATTTTAGTTTTGGCTAATATTAAATATTTACGAAGTCAAAAAATGAAAGGAATTGTTAATGAAAAACGCATATAAGTATATTTTGATTATATTGGTTGTAATATTATTTTCTTTTGCATTTACAAGTAGTCACCGTATTCAAAGTATAGATGATTTAACTTATATTGTTGCACTAGGCATAGATGTTGGAAATACAGAAAGATTAAAAGTTACATTTCAATTTACTAAACCAAGTGCCTCTTCTGGTGAGGGCTCTTCAAATGAAAGCTCTTCTATAATTATGGATACAATAGAGGCTCCTTCTATTGACGCTGCACTTAATTTAATAAATACTTATTCTAGTAAAGAAATAAACTTGTCTCATTGTAAGCTTATAATATTTTCTGAAAAAATTGCAATGTCTGGAATTAAAGAAGAAATATTTTCTTTAGCTAACAAAGTACAAATTAGACCTGATACCAATATTCTTATAACCACTTCATCTGCTAGGGATTATATTGCAAGTGTAAAACCAACTTTGGACAATTTAATAACGAAGTTTTATGCTACATTTCCCAATTCTAGTGAATATACTGGATATATTGTAGATGCTAATCTTGGACAATTTATGAATAAAATAACATCTCTTGCTTCTCAACCTGTTGCACTTCTACGGCAATGTAATTTCTAAAGCTGATTCTAATCAGTCTTCTAACAATAAAAGTTCTGATGATTCTGGTAGTGAGATTTTAGAGGCAAAAAATGGTGTTGAAAATGTTGGTACTGCAGTGTTTAGACAAGATAAGCTTGTTGGTACCTTAACTCCTTTAGAAACTGTTGCTCACTTGATTGTTACTGGTAAAGTTAAGAGCTGTAATATTTCAATGCCAGACCCTGAAGATAAAGAAAATTTAATTGATTTATATTTTGATTTTACTACAAAGCCTAAAATTGATGTTTCACTTGTAAATGGAACGCCTTATATAAAAATAAAGGTTAAGGGAAATGCAACTATTTCTTCTATTAAGCAATTATCTAATACTAATACTGAACAGCAAATAAAACTAACTCAGGAATATGCTAATAATTATTTAGAGAAATTACTTTTACATTATTTATATAAAACTTCAAAAGAATTGAAGTCTGATTGTAGTGGTTTTGGTAATTATGCTTTAAAAAATTTTAAAACTATGCAAGAATTAGAGAATTATAACTGGTTACAACATTATCAAGATTCATTTTTTAAGGTTGAACCTGAAGTTGTAGTTGATTCAGGATTTTTGCTAACAGGAATTTAAAAGGAGATTTTTATGGTTGTAGATTTTTTAGTGTTTTTATTTGCATTACTTGCTTTGGTTGAAAGCGTTAGTTATGGGTTTTATGAGGTTGTAGTAAACAAAAATAAGCCCGGAGGCTTAATTTTGATCTTTCTTACTATTATAGGCTTTGCATTTGCTGTTACAATGTATTTTATATACTAAAACGTGCCAATGGGGACGGAGAATTTTGGCACACTTCTTATTAAGAACAACATTACAATTTAACTAAAAGTGTGCCAAAATTCTCCGTCCCCATTGGCACATTTTTAACTTGAAATTTTTTCAAAGTCTACTTTTCTTGTTAGTTTGTCTGCGAAGATTACACGTAC
Source organism: uncultured Clostridia bacterium (assembly GCA_934120135.1). Lineage (GTDB taxonomy): Bacteria > Bacillota > Clostridia > TANB77 > CAG-508 > CAG-273. The sequence goes on from CAKOTK010000001.1 coordinate 93,727, forward strand.
TTTTATACTGTCACCTATTTTATATATCTTCTTGCTTTTTTCTCCTTGAAGTGTTTTCTTTTCTTCGTCATATATAAAGTATTCGTTTCCTAAATCGTCAAAACGTATTAGTCCTTCTACTGTGTTTGGAATTTCTACAAACATTCCAAATGATGTTATACTTGAAATAATTCCTTCGTATTCTTCGCCTATTTTGCTTTGCATATATTCAGCTTTTTTAATTGCGTCTGCATCTCGCTCTACTTTTTGTGCAATTTTTTCTCTTTCAGATGAACGTTCTGCATATTTTACTGCTTGACTACTATATTTTTCTATTTCATTTTCTTTTAGTTGATAGTTTTCTTCTAAGTATTTTGATATTATTCTGTGTATGAATAAGTCTGGGTATCTTCTTATTGGTGATGTGAAGTGGCAATAGTATTTACTTGCAATTCCAAAGTGGCCTTTGTTTTCTGCTTCATATCTTGCTACTTTTAGAGTTCTTAGTATAAGGTTTGATACTACTCTTTCTTCTGGTTTCCCTTTAACTTTTTCTAAAACTTCTGCAAATGCTTTTGGATGTATATTGTCTTTGTTTCCTTTTATTTTATATCCTAAATTCCATAAGAATTTATTTAGTTCTGCTATTTTTTCTTCGTCTGGTACCTCATGCACACGATATATAAATGGAGCCTCTAACCAATAAAATTTTTCTGCTACTGTTTCATTTGCAGTTAGCATAAATTGCTCTATAATTTCATTTGCAAAATACATTTCATATTTGTCTACATTTATTGCTACTCCTTGTTCGTCTAATATTATTTTGCTTTCTGGAATATCTAAATTTAAGCTTCCTGCTTTTGTTCTTCTTTGTTTTAATATATTTGCAAGTTCTGCCATTCTTTTAAAGTGTTCAAAGTATGGTTCACATTCTTTTAATAATTTTTGTTTTGCTTCTGGTTTAAATATACCCTTATCTTCTGCTCCTTCTATTTCGTCTAGTAGAGTTTGTACCTCTTTGTAACTCATTCTTCTAGTTACTTTTATTACACTTTTTTGTATGTCTGAAGATACTACTTCTCCTTTTTTGTTTATTTCCATTAAAACAGTTATTGCAAATCTATCTTCTTTTTGATTTAAACTACATATTCCATTTGATAGCTCTTTTGGAAGCATTGGTATTACTCTATCTAACATATATATGCTAGTACCTCTAATTATTGCTTCTTTATCAAGTTTAGATTTTTCTTGCACATAATAGCTAACATCTGCAATAGACACATTTAAAAGATAATTTCCATTTTTTAATTTTTCTACTGATACTGCATCATCTAAGTCTTTTGCGTCTTCTCCATCAATAGTAAATATTATTTTATTTCTTAAATCTAATCTATTTGGAATGTCTTTTTTAGCTACTTCTTGTTTTATTGCTTTTGCTTCGTTTATAACTGCCTCTGGAAATTCATATGGCAAGTCATAGTCTTTTACTAACGAAAGCATGTCCACTCCTGCTTGATTTATATTGCCTAGTATTTCAATTATTTTGCCTTCTGCTTTTCTATTTTTTTCAGGTAATTTTAATATTTGCACTACTACCTTTTGATTATTTTTAGCCTTTTTGCTATTCTTTTTAGATATGTATATATCTGCTTTTATTTTTCTATCATCAAGCACAACAAAACCGAAGTTTTTACTTTTTTGAAAAACTCCTACATACTTATCTTTTTCAAATTCTTGATTATCCTTCTTTAACTCTTCTTTCATACTTTTCCTTTACTTTTATTATCATTCTCTATTTTCTAATAATATATTCCTCTTTTCAATAATATTATAAAATGGAATATTAGCTAATTATCTCTTTTATGAAAATATAGGATCTATTTTCATAGATCCCACATTTTACTATAATTAACATTTTTTCACCTATCCATTTATTAGACGCAAATAGGGTTGCGACTCACATTTTTAATAATAGTAGATATATAAATATCCACTATTATTATATATATTATAACTTTTTTTATTATAAAAAGTCAATACATTTTTATGTTTGTTGTTTCTTAAACACATGCATTAGCGCTAACATCGTATTTAATTCATTCTTTTTGGTTCATTGAACCAGTGCCAGTGCTACTTTGCATAAAGTAGGGGACGTAGACCAGTATAACTATTACTGATAGACGTGTGGTCGCTGTAGCGGAAAGGCGTGTAATTGAAGGCTTGGCCATTAGCTGCACTGTAACACCCTCCACGAATAACACAAGGGCTGAAGTTGCTATCGTAAGAGTGGGTAGAATATTCTGTTGTCCATTCATATGCATTTCCTGACATGTCCCATATATTACAGTATTTATCGGTATTTATACCTGTTTTTGCAAATGATGTACTTTTATTTTTACTTGCATAACTACTTGCGTCTGTTTCTGTTGAATATGTTTGTATAAATATTATTGCTGTATCCCATGCATAACTATTTACTAGATCACTTGCATATACTAATTCATTATTTTCTTTTATTTCTCCATACATTTCTCTTGCTACTTTTGCTGCATTTGGCTGTGTTATACTTGTTAATACCGTTTTATTATATTGTGATTCTATTTTGTTTGTTGTTGTATTTTTGCTTGATTCAAATCTTGCTATATAATATCCTCCATTTGCCAATGTTGTTTCTTTAAAAACTTTTAGATCTCTTGCTGTTGCATTTTGCGCTGTTGAATCTGTTGATGAATTTCCCTCCCTAAATGTGCTTAATTCTTTATAAGTGGTATTTATTGCAACTTCTTGTGTATAATTATTTGCATTTTGTGCAGGCACATAGGTCCCGTTTTGTTTTGCAAAATTGCTATATCTTCCTAAAGTTATTGTACTTGTTGTATTATCTTTATTTTTTATTGTCCCTACTGGTACCCATACAAATTGATTTCCATCTGTTCCATTTTCTATTACTATTCCATCTTGTACTGCTGGAACATTGTCTCCACTATATGTATATGTTGCTGAACCTGCTGCCGTTCCATGTGATAATATTTTAAAGCCTTTTGGTATTGTTATCTTATTTCCATATGCGTCTTCTGCTTTTGTATTTTTATCTACTACTGTTCCTACTAATGTTGAGATTTTAGGTGGTGTTGATGGATTGTCATCTCCTCCCGTTGTGCCTCCACCTGTGGTTCCATTTACTTGGTTATTTACCCATTTATCTAAGTCATTTAATGCATTTAAATCGCTCTCTTGTGCGTTATTCATTCTGTTTTGGGCATCTTTGGCTTTATTTATTATTCCACTATCTCCAAATAGAGCGTTTATACTTACTCCTGCCAAAATTAGCAATACTACAATAGTTACTACTAATGCTATTAGAGTAATACCTTTCTCTTTCAAATAATTTCTTTTGCTTTTTGTCTTCATTTTTTCTTTGTACATTTTATATGACATATACTATCATACCCTTTCTTTTATTTTTTTGAACTTTGTAATTTATACATCTAGTTCTTTACTTTACATTTTTTTGCATATATATTTTTTAATATTAAAATCTGTTTTACATCAGCCTCCTAATTTGCACAAATTAAATATTTTTTCACAACAAAAAGACAGGTCATTTAAGTATTTTCATACTCATAACCTGTCTTTAATATGTTTAATAAAGCTAATTTCTTAGCTTGGTTATTATTTATTAATGCTGTGACACACACTCTCTCTACTCCTGCAAAGGTTCTAGCTTTTTTCATATTCTGTGCCTCTTTTCTATTTTTCATTGGATTTGCTCTGTAATTATAATACTATAATAGTTTTGAATTTTCAATACTTTTCTTTAATTTTTATCGACTTTTTGTTACTAGATAATAAAATGTGGCAGAATTTCATTCTGCCACATTTTATAGTTTTTATACTAGATATAGGATTCCTAAGGCAATTGCTAATACAACAAACACAATTCCAAGAATTATTGTCCATTTTTTTAGTTTACCTTCCTTTGTTCTTCCCTTATTTTGCTCATAAAAGTTATTGGTTGAAGAACCTGTAATTGTTCCTGAAGCTCCTGGTCTCTCACTTTTTTGTATTGTTGCTAAAACAATTAGAGCAATACATACAATAATATAAATAACTAATATGATATATTTTAGTATTTCCATATTTCACACTCTCCTATATTTGCTTCTTTGAAACAATTATTAAACTAGTTTTAAAATAACCATTTCTGCATTATCACCTTTTCTTGGTCCTAATTTAAGCATAGTTGTGTATCCACCAACTCTTCCTTCATATTTAGGAGCAATTTCATTAAATAATTTTGCAGTTAAATCAATGTTATTTCCTTCACTATCTTTAACTTTATTGATGCTTTTCATCATTTTTCTTCTAGCATTTAATCTTGATGGCATATCTTTTTGTCTTTTTTCAGTTGTTGTTTCTTTTACTACTCTTAGATATTCTTTACCATTTTTGCTTTTTACTAGTTCTGTTACTTTATTTCCTTTGCTATCTAATTTTGCTTTAGAAACTTTAACGTCTACCATTTCAAAATTGTCTTTTTCTTTTACTGCTAATGAAATTAAACTATCTGCAATTGCTTTTACTTCTTTTGCTCTAGCTTCAGTAGTTTCTATTTTTTCATGTAACATTAAATCAGTTGTTAAAGTTTTTAACATTGCTAATCTAATATCTGTTGTTTTACCTAATTTTCTATTTGTAGCCAATTCATTTCCCTCCTTTTAGTCTATTATTCATCTTCTTTTCTAAAATCTAATGCTAATGCATGTAACTTATTTGTTACTTCATCTAAAGATTTTTTACCAAGATTTCTTACTTTCATCATTTCAGCTTCTGATTTGTTTATTAAATCTTCTACTGTAGAAATTCCTGCTCTCTTTAAGCAATTGAATGATCTAACTGATAATTCTAAATCTTCAATTGACATTTCAAGAACTTTTTCTTTTTGAGACTCTTCTTTTTCTACCATTACTTGTGTGTTTTTAGTAGTTTCTGATAAGTCAATAAATAGTTCTAAGTGACCTGTCATAACTTTTGCAGCTAAACTTAAAGCTTCATCTGGAGTTAATCCTCCATTTGTCCAAACTTCAATTGTTAATTTATCGTAATCTACCATTTGTCCGACTCTAGTGTTTTCTACTGCATAATTTACTTTTTTAACAGGTGTATATATAGAGTCAATTGGAAGTACGCCTAATGCTTGATCTGGTTTCTTGTTCTTTTCAGCATTGTTGTAGCCTCTTCCCATATCAGCAGTCATTTCCATTACTAAATGTCCACCTTCTGCAACTGTTGCAATATGTAAATCTGGGTTTAATACTTCTATTGTTCCGTCTGTAATTATATCTCCTGCTTTAACTTCTCCTGGACCTTTAAAGTCAATTCTTAAAGTTTTTTGTTCATTTTTATCTTGTTTTAAACAAACACTTTTTAAGTTGATTATAATTTCAGGAACATCTTCTACAACATTTGGTATTGTAGAGAATTCATGTAATACGCCATCGATTTTTACACTTGTAATTGCAGTACCTGGAAGAGATGATAATAAAATTCTTCTTAAAGAGTTACCTATTGTAATTCCATATCCTCTTTCTAATGGTTCACATACAAATTTTGCATAGTGTTTTTCTTCGTTTACTTCTAAGCATTTAATATTTGGCTTTTCAAATTCTATCATTTTTTACCTCCTAATAGATAAATAGAAAAACATTTCTATTTTTACAATTAAATTATTATCTAATTATTTAGAGTAAAGCTCTACTATTAAATGTTCTTCAACTGGAAGATCTACATCTTCTCTAGATGGTAATCTTACAACTTTACCACTTAAATTTTTCTCATCTTTTTGTAGCCATTCTGGTACTGGTCTTGCTGCATTTGCTTCTACATTTGCTTTAATAAAACCATTGTCTTTTCTTATTTCTCTTACAGAAATAACATCTCCTGCTTTTACTAAGTAAGATGGAATATCAACTTTATGTCCATTTACTTCAAAAGTTCCGTGTGTTACTAACATTCTAGATTGTGCTCTTGAGCTACCATATCCTAAACGATATACAATATTGTCTAGTCTTGTTTCTAGAATTTGTAGTAATACTTCACCAGTGATTCCTTTTGTAGCTGCTGCCATATCAAAGTATTTTCTGAATTGTTTTTCACTTACACCATAGAATGATTTTGTTTTTTGTTTTTCTCTTAATTGAGTACCATATTCAGATAGTTTTTTCTTCTTTTGGCCGTTTTGACCTGGCGCATAATTTCTTCTAGAAATACTGCATTTATCTGAATAACATCTTGATCCTTTTAAGAACAATTTTTGTCCTTCTCTACGACAAATACGACATTGTTCATCTTTATATCTTGCCATTTTATTTTTCACCTTCCTTATACTCTACGTCTTTTTGGTGGTCTACAACCATTGTGAGGAATTGGAGTAACATCTTTAATTGAGCTAATCTCTAATCCTGCTGATTGTAATGACCTAATTGCTGCTTCACGACCAGAACCTGGTCCTTTTACAAATACTTCTACTGATTTTAATCCGTGTTCCATTGCTGCTTTAGCTGCTGTTTCAGCTGCTTCTCCTGCTGCAAATGGTGTGCTTTTTCTTGAACCTTTAAAACCTAGTTCACCAGCACTTGCCCAAGAAATTGCATTTCCTTGAACATCTGTAATTGTAACGATTGTATTGTTAAAACTAGAATGAATATGAGCCATACCTTTTTCAATATTTTTTCTGTCTCTTCTTCTAGTTACTGTTTTTTTAGTTACATTTTTTGTTGCCATTTTTAATTATTCCCTCCTTATTTAGGCTTTGTTACTTTTGCTAATTATTTTTTGCTTTTGCTAACTAATTTTCTAGGGCCTTTTCTTGTACGGGCATTAGTTTTTGTTCTTTGTCCTCTAACTGGAAGACCTCTTCTATGTCTTAAACCTCTATAACATCCAATTTCAGTTAGTCTTTTGATATTTAATGCAACTTCTCTACGTAAGTCACCTTCAACTTTATAACCGTCCATTGCTTTTCTGATTGCTTGTACTTGGTCATCTGTTAAGTCTTTAACTCTAATATCTGGATTAACCTTTGCCTCTGCTAGAATTTTTTGAGCACTTGTTAGTCCTATACCATAAATATATGTTAGACCAATTTCTACTCTTTTTTCTCTAGGTAAATCAACTCCTGCTATACGAGCCATTTTTTTGCACCTCCATAGTTTTTATTTTGCTATTCTTAAATTTTGTTTTTTAGTTTGTCTTAAGTTATTATTGGTGAAATGCATTAGTATCTTTATACTAATCAATAATACTTTTGGACATATATATAAACACAAATCAGAATTAAAAGGAAAATAAATTTTCCTTTCAGCCGCTATCTAAAATTTGTGTTATATTCAATAATTATAATAAATTAACCTTGTCTTTGTTTGTGTTTTGGGTTTTCACAGATTACTCTGATAACACCTTTTCTTTTAATAACTTTGCATTTTTCACATATAGGTTTTACTGATGGTCTTACTTTCATTTTAGTTCATTCCTTTCTTGTTTTTAGTTTAAGTTTTTTATTATATAATTTGGAAAAGAATTGTTATTTGGCTAGGAAAAAGTTATAAAAAAGGCAAAGGAGCATACTTTGTGTATGTGACTGCGTTTTTTATGACTTTTGACACCGCCAAATGGCGATTATTTTTCAAATTATTTAGCACGCCATGTAATACGACCCTTACTAAGATCATAAGGCGATAATTCAACTTTTACTTTATCTCCTGGAAGAATTTTGATATAATTCATTCTTAATTTTCCAGAAATATGAGCTAAGATTTGATGTCCATTTTCTAGTTCAACTTTAAAATTAGTATTTGGTAATGCTTCTACAACAGTACCTTCAACTTCTATAACATCCTCTTTTGACATATTTTCCTCCATTATTTTCTTAGAAAATTTTTCTATTTAATACTAGATAAATTTTCCATTTGCACATAAGTACAATATCTTATATAGTATACTTTATTTTTTCAATAATGTCAATACTTCTGGCTCTTTTTCTGTAATTAAAATTGTATTTTCATAATGTGCTGCTAAAGATCCATCTTCAGTAACAATAGTCCAACCATCGTCTAATACACAAATATTAGGTTTTCCTACCATTACCATTGGTTCTATTGCTAGAGTCATGCCAGGTTCAAGTCTTATTCCTCTTCCTGCTTTACCATAGTTTGGAATACCTGGGTCCTCATGCATTTCTTCTCCAATTCCATGTCCTTGGAATTCTCTTACAACATTGTAGCCATTTTTTTCTACAAATTCTCCTATTGCATGAGAAATATCTCCAACTCTGTTTCCTTTTACAGCATATTTAATTCCTTCAAAAAATGCTTGTTTTGTAATATCTACTAGTTTTTGTTTTTCTGGTGAAGTTTTTCCAACAATATATGTTCTTGCGGCATCACCATGAAATCCATTTTTATATACTACTAAATCTACACTTACAACATCTCCATCTTTAATAATTGTTCTTTTAGATGGAATTCCATGTATAATCTCGTCATTTATAGAAATACATAATGTACCAGGAAATGCAGGTACTCCTTTTTCACCACTTGGATACCCTTTTTGTGCTGGAATTCCACCATGTTCTCTAATAATTTTTTCTGCAAAATTATCTAGATCCATTGTTGTTATTCCTGGTTTTATGTATTTTTCTATTTCTTCATATACTAAAGCCGTGATTCTACATGCTTCTTTCATTTTTTCAATTTCTTTTTGAGATTTAATTGTTACCATGTTTTACCTTCTTTACTATCTTTTTATAGCTTCTAGTATAGTATTTATAACTTGTTCAGTTGAGTTTTCTGCATTTGGATTTTCTGGAGTAATAGTTACTAAAACTCCTTTTTCTTTATAATATGCAATTAAATCTTTTGAATTTTCTCTATAAACTTCTAATCTAGTTTTAATTGCTTCTTCATTGTCATCTGTTCTAGTAACAAGTGCTGAGCCACATTTGTCACATACACCTGGTACTTTAGATGGTTTGAATTTTGTATTATAAATTGCACCACACTCTTTGTTTGAACAAGTTGCTCTGTTTAAAATTCTGTCTATAATTACTTGGTCTGGAACAACTAATTCTGGTACTATATCAACTTGTTTTCCTTTTTCTTGTAATATTGAAGCTAATGCTTCTGCTTGTTTAATTGTTCTTGGGAAACCGTCTAATATAACACCATTTTCGGCATCTTCCCAACCTAGTCTATCTTTTACAATATTTATTGTAACTTCATCTGGTACTAAGTTTCCTTGTGAAATATAGCTATTAGCCAACTTACCTAATTCAGTACCTTTTTTGATTTGCTCTCTAAACATATCTCCTGTTGAGATGTGAGGCAAATTTGTTCTTTCTGCTAATACTTTAGCTGTTGTTCCTTTTCCACTTCCTGGAGCTCCTAACATAATAATGTACATATTTAGTTCTCCTTTCACGCATTACGGACGGAACCAGTTTTTACACCTGTCCGTCCCTTCTGCCCTAATTTTTAAGATATATCTTATTTATTATTCTTTTCTATATTTGAAAGATTATAATTTTGAATTAAATGCTTAGATTGCTAGGAATGCGAATTTTAAATGAATGAGGTGTGCTTTTTGCACATTGATTTCATTTAAAATGATGCATGACAACGCAAGATGAGTATTTAATTCGAAATTAGTCTAAAAAGCCTTTGTAATGTCTCATAACCAATAAAGACTCTAATTGTTGTACCATTTCAAGTGCAACACCTACAACGATTAGTATTGATGTACCACCAAATGCTAGGTTTACGTTTGGTATAAATCTTACAAGCATAGGCAATATTGCTATAACTGCTAAGAATAATCCTCCAAACCATAATAACTTAGATAATACTGATGATAAATAATCTGTTGTTGGCTTTCCTGCTCTAATTCCTGGTATGAATCCACCATTTTTCTTAATATTGTTTGATACTTCTGCTGGGTTGAATGTTGCATAAGTATAGAAAAATGTAAATCCAACAATTAATAATAAATATACAATTGCATTTGCAATAGTGTACCCTAATGGTACTGCTGATGTTGAAGTTGCAATTGAGAATTTATATACAGCTGCCCAAAATCCAGTTTGAGCTGCAATGTTTGGCACAAACATTTGAATAATCATAGCTGGGAAAGTCATAAATGATGATGCAAAAATTATTGGCATAACTCCGGCCATTGCTAGCTTAAGTGGAATATGTGTATTTTGCGCTCCTACCATTTTTCTTCCAACTACTTTTTTAGCATATTGTACTGGTATTCTTCTTTCAGCTTGTTGTACAAATACAACTCCTGCAATTAGAAGTACTGCTCCAACAATAATAGCTAAAGCTGTTAATAATCCTACTGTACTAAATGCTCCTGTTCCAAATATTAAGTCCCAAATCATAGTTACTGCACTTGGTAATCCAGAAATGATACCTACAAATATAATCATAGAAATACCATTTCCAATACCTTTATTTGTGATTTGGTCTCCCAACCACATTAAAAGTGATGTTCCTGCCATTAGTGAAATAACTACTAAAAATCCTGTTAAGAAATCAGTTTTAACGAATATTCCAGAAGATTTATATGTTAAATATAATCCTATACCTTCAATTAGTGCAAGCACTATTGTTAAAAGTTTAGTATATTTATTTATTGCATTTCTTCCTTCTTCGCCACCTTCCTTCATCAATCTCTCTAATGAAGGAATTACCATTCCTAATAATTGAATTACAATTGAAGCTGTAATGTATGGTGTAATAGTCATAGCAAAGATAGAGAATCTTGAGAAAGCTCCACCTGAAATTAGGTCTATTAGACCTGCTATACCATTACTTGCATTACTCATTGCTTCATTTAATGTAACTGTATTTACACCAGGTACTGTAATAAAACATCCTAATCTAAATAGAACTATTAGAAGTAACGTATATAAGATTCTTTTTCTAACGTCTGGTGTTTTAAATGCGTTAATAATAGTCTTAAACATTAAATCACCTCAGCCTTTCCACCTAAAGCTTCGATTTTTTCTTGTGCAGCTTTAGTGAATTTTACAGCTTTAACGTTTAATTTTTTTTCTAATTTTCCTGTTGCAAGAATAACAATTCCGTCTTTTGCTTTACGAATAATTCCGTCTTCAATTAAGCTTTCTGCTGTAACATCTTCTTTGCTTGATTTATTAAGCATTGTAAGTGTTACTTCTACATAATCGTTTGCATGAACGCTATTGTTGAATCCTCTTTTTGGTAATCTTCTATATAAAGGAGTTTGACCACCTTCAAAGCCTCTTCTGACTCCACCGCCACTTCTTGCTTTTTGACCTTTATGTCCTCTTCCAGAAGTTTTTCCAAGACCTGAACCAACTCCACGACCTACAACTGTCTTTTTCTTTGTTTTTTGTGCTGGTTTTAATTCGTCTAATTTCATTTTGCGATTACACCTCCTATTTTTTTAATTATAATATTTCTGCTACTGTTTTTCCTCTTTTTTTAGCAATTTGTTCTGCTGTTTTCATGCTCTTTAATCCTTCGATTGTAGCATAAACAACATTTCTTGGGTTGTTTGTTCCAACAACTTTAGTTCTAATATCTTTGTAACCTGCAAGCTCTAATACTGGTCTTACGCTACCTCCAGCGATAACTCCAGTACCTTCAGCAGCTGGTTTTAATATAACACTAGCGCTTCCAAATTTACCTACATATTCGTGAGGAATTGTTGTTCCTACAACTGGAACTTCTACTAAATTCTTTTTAGCTTCTTCGATTGCTTTCTTTATAGCATCTGGAACTTCAGAAGCCTTTCCATTTCCTACACCAACATGACCATTTTCGTCACCAACAACAACAACAGCACTAAATCTAAAAGTTCTACCACCTTTAACAACTTTTGCTACTCTGTTAATTGCAACTACTTTTTCTCTTAATTCTGATGTATTTTCTGATTGCACTTTAATTTCCCTCCTTTTTAAAATGTTAATCCGCCTTCTCTGGCTGCTTCTGCTAATTCTTTTACAACACCATGATAAATGTAACCGCCTCTATCAAAAACAACTTCTTTGATATTTTTCTCTAAAGCTCTTTTTGCAATTAAAGCTCCAACTTCTTTAGCAGCTTCTTTATTTGAATGTTTTACTTTTACTTCTTTATCTAGAGTAGAAGCTTGAGCTAAAGTATTTCCTGCAACATCATCAATTACTTGTACAAAAAGATTATTATTGCTTCTAAATACACATAATCTTGGACGATCTGCTGTTCCAGAAATTTTATTACGTACTCTTGCATGTCTTCTTTCTCTTTCAGCTTTTCTATCTATTTTCTTAATCATCTTTTTCTCCTTTCTATTAACGTAACAGCGTTAATAATATTAAGAATATTTAATATTTTTAAAGTTTTAGCACAATTAATTAGGAATTTAAAGCGAGTATAACTAGGCAACCGAGCAAAAATTTCTGAAACTATACATGCTGTATGTTGAAGAAATTTTTTGCGAGGTTAACGACGTTAGACGAAGCTTAAAATTTCTAATTTTATTTCTTGCCGGCTTTACCTTCTTTTCTTCTAATATGCTCTTCAGCATACTTAATACCTTTACCTCTATATACCTCTGGTGGTCTTTTTGTTCTAATAACAGCTGCTGTTTGACCAACTAATTCTTTATCAATACCTCTTACTGTAATGTGGTTAGCATCTGTTAAATCAAAACTAATTCCTTCTGGTGCTACTATTTCAACTGGGTGTGAATAACCTAAGTTCATTACTAAGTCATTACCCTTTTTTTGTGCTCTATAACCAACACCATTTATTTCTAAATTTCTTTTAAATTCATTTACAACACCTTCAATCATGTTACTGATTAAAGTTCTTGTTAAACCATGTAAGCTTCTATTTACAGCTTCATCATTTGGTCTTGTTACTGTAATAGTATTTCCTTCCATAGTAACTGTCATATTTTTATGTAGATCTTTTTCTAATGTACCTTTTGGTCCTTTTACAACTATATGATTATCATTTAGTGTAACTTCTACACCTTCTGGTACAGTAATAGGTTTATTTCCTATTCTTGACATTTTATGTTCCTCCTTTCCTACCAAATATATGCTAATACTTCTCCTCCAAGTCCTTCTGCTCTTGCTTCTCTATCTGTTTTAATTCCTTTTGAAGTAGAAATTAAAGCGATACCTAAGCCATTTAGAACTTGTGGTAATTCTTCTTTAGATGCATAAACTCTTAATCCTGGTTTACTAATTCTTCTTAAACCATCAATTACTCTTGCACCATTCTCATCATATTTTAAAGTGATACGAATTACACCTTGAGTGTTATCGTTAATCTCTTCATAAGCAGCTATATATCCTTCTTTAAATAGAATGTTAGCAATAGCTCTCTTCATATTTGAAGCTGGAATATCAACTGTTTTATGTTTTTGACTATTTGCATTTCTTATTCTTGTTAACATATCTGCGATTGGATCTGTTGTATTCAAAATTATTCCCTCCTTTTTTGTTCTCTTTCTTAATTGGCTTCAAAATTAGTAGTATGCTAGGCAAACGAAATAAAAATTTTTGAAACTATACTTTTGTATGTTGATAAAATTTTTATGAAGTTTAACGACGCAGACTGCTGATTTTCAAGCAAATTTTTACCAGCTAGCCTTCTTAACTCCCGGAATCTCTCCCTTATGAGCTAATTCTCTAAAGCAAACACGGCAAATTCCGAATTTTCTAATATATGCATGTGGTCTTCCACATATTTTACAACGATTGTATTCTCTTGTTTTGTATTTTTGTTCTCTTTGTTGTTTAACTTTTAAAGACTTCTTAGCCATGAATTTCTCCTTTCTCTTTACTCCCGACTAATTTTGGAATGGCATTCCTAATAATGAAAGCAATTCTTTTGCTTCTTCATCTGTCTTAGCAGTAGTAACGAATATTATATCCATACCTCTAATTTTATCAATTTTATCATATTCGATTTCAGGGAAAATTAATTGTTCTTTAATTCCCATTGAGTAATTTCCTCTACCATCAAATGAGTTATTAGATACTCCTCTAAAATCTCTTACTCTTGGTAATGCTACATTAAATAGTTTGTATGCGAAATCATACATTCTTCCACTTCTTAATGTAACTTTGCATCCAATATTAACACCTTCTCTAATTTTGAAAGCAGCAATAGCTTTCTTTGCTTTTGTTACTATTGGAGTTTGACCTGTAATTATTTTTAAATCATTTATTGTGTTGTCTAGTGCTTTTGGATTATCTTTCATATCTCCTAATCCAACATTGATAACTATTTTTTCTAGTTTTGGAACTTCCATTACTGATTTATAGTTAAATTTTTTCATCAATGCAGGTACAACTTCTTTTTGATATTGTTCTTTTAATATTTCCATAAGTCTTTAATAGACCTCCTTCCTATTTTAATTTGTTTCCACATTTTTTGCAAACACGTACTTTTGTATCTCCCTCTACTAAGTAACCAACTCTTGTTGCTTTGTTACATTTTGGACATACTACATTTACTTTGCTACTATGTATGCTACATTCTACTGGAATAATTCCGCCTTCTTCTCCTTGTTTTCTAGGTTTAACATGTTTTTTACGAATATTAACACCCTTAACAATTACTTTTTGTGTTTTTGGAATTACTTCTAAAACTTCTCCAGTTTTTCCTTTATCATTTCCAGATAAAACTTTAACTGTATCACCTTTTTTAATTTTCATCTTTACTTTTCACCTCTTCTTTTTAAATTTATAAGGTTCTCTGTTATTTTTTAATTTATTGCTTTTGCTTTGACTTTTCCTGTAAGCTATATCAGCTCACATTTTTTAAAGTCTCGCATCTTCAAAACAATTCAAAAGCGAGTATTGCTAGGAAAGCTAGCTAAAAATCTTGAAATTATACTGGTGTATATCGAAAGATTTTTATGCAACGCTTGACAACGCAAGACGAAGCTTTTCAATTGTTTTTAAAGAACTTCTGGAGCTAATGAAAGAATCTTCATATACTCTCCATCTCTTAATTCTCTAGCTACTGGCCCAAATATACGAGTTCCTTTTGGTGTTTTATCATCTTTTATAATAACAGCTGCATTTTCGTCAAATCTTACATAAGAACCATCTGCTCTTCTAATTGGCTTTTTAGTTCTTACAACAACAGCTTTAACTACATCACCTTTTTTAACAACTCCACCACCAGGTATAGCTGTTTTTACAGATGCAACAATGATATCGCCTACACCAGCGTATTTTCTATATGAACCACCTAAACATCTGATACACATAATTTCCTTTGCACCAGTGTTGTCAGCAACTTTTAATATACTTTGTTGTTGTACCATTTTGGTATCCTCCTTCTTAAATATATATCCACTATTTTTCTAAATAAACTAAAAACGAGTATGGCTAGGCGTCCGAACTAAAAAACCGGAGGTGTGCTTTTTGCACATCGAGGATTTTTTATGTGATGGACAACAACGCCAGACGAAGTTTTTTGTTTATTTAATAACTGCTTTTTCAACTACCTCAACTACTCTCCATCTTTTATCTTTAGAAAGTGGTCTAGTTTCCATTACTCTAACTTTATCTCCTGCTTGGCATTGATTGTTTTCGTCATGAGCTTTTAATTTGTATGTTCTTTTTTGAATTTTTCCGTACATTTTGTTCATAACATTAGTTTGAACAGCTACTACAACTGTTTTATCCATTTTGTCAGAAACAACTGTACCGATCATTTCTTTACGAAGGTTTCTTTCTTCCATATTAGTTTACACCCTCCTTTAGTTCTCTTTCTCTTAAAACTGTTTTAATTCTTGCAATGTCTTTTTTCACTTCTTTAATTTTCATAGGATTATCTAATCCATTTGTTGCTAAACTAAATCTTAGTTTAAACAATTCATTTTTTAGTTCTCCTAATTCTTTTTCTAAATCTGGTGAAGACATTTCTTTTATTTTATCTATCTTCATCGCTATCACCACCTACTTCAGTTTCTCTTTTGACAAACTTACATTTTACTGATAGTTTATTAGCTGCTAATCTTAGAGCTTCTTTTGCAGTTTCCTCTGGAACTCCTGCTATTTCAAACATAACTCTTCCTGGTTTTACAGCTGCTACCCAGTATTCAACAGCACCTTTACCTTTACCCATACGAGTACCAATAGGTTTTGATGTTATTGGTTTGTCAGGGAAGATTTTAATCCAAACCTTTCCACCTCTTTTTATATATCGAGTCATAGCAACACGGGCTGCTTCAATTTGATTTGAAGTAATTAGTCCGATTTCTTGTGATTGTAAACCAAACTCTCCGTCTGTTACTTTATTTCCTCTTGTTGCTTTACCTCTAATTCTACCTTTTTGTTGTTTTCTATATTTTGTTCTTTTTGGCATTAATGGCATTACTCATCTCTCCCTTCTGCTTGTTTTTTCTTAGCTGGAAGAACTTCGCCTTTATATATCCAAACTTTAACACCGATTTTTCCATATGTAGTATCTGCTTCTGCAAATCCATAATCAATATCAGCTCTTAAAGTTTGAAGTGGAATTGTACCTTCTTTGTAGAACTCTGTTCTAGCCATGTCTGCTCCACCTAATCTTCCAGATACAGCAGTTTTAATTCCTAATGCACCTGCTTTCATAGTTTTTTGCATACATTGTTTCATAGCTCTTCTGAATGAAATTCTTCTTTCTAGTTGTCCTGCAATGTTTTCTGCAACTAATTGTGCATCAACATCAATGTTTTTAACTTCAACAATATTTAAGTTAACTGTTTTACCTATCATTTTTTCAAGTTCAGCTTTTAATTCTTCAGCAAGGTTTCCACCTTTACCAATTACTAAACCTGGTTTTGCTGTATAAACGTTTACTTTAACGAATTTTGCAGTTCTTTCAATTTCGATTTTAGAAATTCCTGCAACATATAATTTTTTCTTAACATATTCACGGATTTTGTGATCCTCTACTAGGTATTCACTAAAATTCTTTTTGTCTGCATACCATTTTGAGTTCCAATCTTTAATAACACCTACTCTTAATCCGTTAGGATCCATTTTTTGTCCCATTTTGTTAAGTCCTCCTTTCTTAATCTCTTTCCTTTAACACGATTGTAATATGGCTTGTTCTTTTTCTGATTCTTACTGCACTACCTTTTGCAGCTGGTCTAATTCTTTTTAGAGTTGGACCTTGGTTTGCGTAAATTTCAGCAACATATAATTTTTCATGTGCCATATGATGATTATTTTCAGCATTTGCGATAGCTGATTTTAATAATTTTTCGATAATTTCGCTTGATGCTTTTGGAGCATATTTTGCAATAGCTAAAGCTTCATCAATATCTTTTCCTCTAATTAAATCTGCTACAATTTTAACCTTTCTAGCTGAAATTCTAGCATATCTTAGAGTTGCTTCTGCTGTTGGAATAATAGTTTCTTCCACTTTATTTTCCTCCTTTTTTTAGATATGTCTTACAGGTTTTTATTTTTTAGTTGTTTTGTCTCCTGCATGACCTTTAAATGTTCTTGTTGGTGCAAATTCACCTAATTTATGTCCAATCATTTCTTCTGTAATATATACAGGTACATGTTTTCTACCATCATGAACAGCTATTGTGTGTCCAACCATTTGTGGGTATATAGTAGAAGCTCTTGACCATGTTTTTATTACTTCTTTATTTCCACTTTCATTCATTGCATTAACTCTTTTTAATAATTCAGGTGCAATAAATGGAACTTTTTTACTTGATCTTGACATTTATCTTACCTCCTACTTTCTACGTTTAGTGATTAGTTTATCACTCTTTTTGTTTTTCTTTCTAGTCTTGTATCCTAATGCTGGTTTACCCCAAGGAGTCATTGGTCCTGCGTGTCCAACTGGTGCTTTACCTTCACCACCACCATGAGGGTGATCTACTGGGTTCATTACAGAACCTCTAACAGTTGGTCTGATTCCCATATGTCTGCTTCTTCCAGCTTTACCAATTTTAATATTTTCATGATCTGTATTTCCTACTGTTCCTATTGTAGCTTTACATACAGCCATTACTAATCTCATTTCGCCTGAAGGTAATCTTACATGTGCATATTTTCCTTCTTTAGCCATTAATTGAGCTTCTTGACCAGCAGCTCTTACAAGTTTTCCACCTTGACCTGGGTTCAACTCAATGTTATGAATCATTGTACCTACTGGAATGTTTTCAATTTTCATGCAGTTACCTGGTTTGATATCTGCTTTATCTCCAGATACAACTTTGTCTCCATCTTTTAATCCAACTGGTGCTAAGATATATGCTTTTTCTCCATCTTCATATTGAATTAAAGCTATGTTTGCACTTCTGTTTGGATCATATTCTATACCAATTACTGTTGCTGGCATATCAACTTTATTTCTTTTAAAATCTATAATTCTATATTTTTGTCTATTTCCTCCACCTTGATGTCTTACTGTAATTCTACCATATGAGTTTCTACCAGCATTTTTCTTTTTAGTAGCTAATAGAGTTTTTTCTGGTTCTTTTTTAGTAATTTCATCAAATGTTGAAACTGTCATGTTTCTTCTTGATGGAGTATAGGGTCTGAATCTTTTAATTCCCATTTTAATTTCTCTCCTTTTTATTTATTTTCCGAGTTTTCTCTCGATAATTTTTTAGTTCCTAATGTTTTTTATTTTTTTAGTTTGAAAAAGAATTGTTATTATGCTAGGCAGAATTTATTTGAAAGGCAAGGGCGCATACGTTTGTATGTAACCGCGTTTCAAATGAATTCTAACGACGCAGAATTGCAATTATTTTTCGAACTTAACTAAGCACCCATAAAATGCTCAATAGAATCTTTATACTTTTTAGAAACTTTAACTTCTTTTCCACCTTTGTCTAGATATTTAATATCTCCTGGATTTGTATCAATAGTTACTATTGCTTTTTTCCAGTCAGAAGTTTTTCCTGTTGTTTTTCCTCTTCTAACTTCTTTTCCTTTAACACTCATTGTGTTAACATTTAATACTTTTACTTCAAAAAGTTTTTCTACTGCATTACGAATATCTATTTTAGTAGCTTTTTTGTTTACTCTAAATGTATATTTTCCTGCTTGTAGTTCATCATTACTTTTTTCTGTGATTACTGGTGCTATGATAATATCTTCTGGTCTCATTATGCATACACCTCCTCTAATTTTTTAACAGTATCTTCTGTTACAACAAGATTTTTGTGTTTTAATAAATCATATACATTGATTGTTCCAACTTGTAATGTTTTAACTCCTTCAATGTTTCTAGCTGATTTTTGAACTACTTCGTCTTTTTCTGGTAAAAGAATTACTGCTTTACCTTCTACTTTTAAGTTATTTAAAATTCTTGCCATTTCTTTAGTTTTGATTTCTTTTAATGGTAAGTTTTCAACAACTACTAATTCATTTTCTAATACTTTTGAGCTTAACATTGATTTAATTGCTAATCTCTTTTCTTTTTTATTTACTGTATAATTGTATGAACGTGGTTTTGGACCTAAAGCAACTCCTCCACCTACCCAATGTGGTGCACGAATGCTTCCTTGTCTTGCTCTACCTGTACCTTTTTGTCTCCATGGTTTTCTACCACCACCAGATACTTCTGCTCTTGTTTTAGTACTTTGTGTACCTTGTCTTTGATTAGCTAGGTAATTAACTAGAACACTATGTACTACTGCTTCATTTGGTTCAATACCAAATACTTCTTCTTTAAGCTCTATTGTCTTAACTTTTTTACCTTCTATATCATATACGTCTATCTTAGGCATTTGTATTTCCCTCCTTATTTACTTTTTACACTTGTTTTTAGTTTTAATATTGCACCTTTAGCTCCTGGTACACTACCTTTTACTAAAATAACATTTTTATCTAAATCTACTCTTACAACTTCTAAGTTTTGAATTGTAATAGTTTGGCTTCCCATATGACCTGGCAATTTTTTGCCTTTAAATACTCTACCTGGTGTAGATGTTGGTCCCATTGAACCTGGTCTTCTGTGATACATAGAACCATGTCCCATTGGTCCTCTTGATTGGCCATGACGTTTGATAACGCCTTGGAATCCTTTTCCTTTTGATGTTCCTTGGATATCTAATTGATCTCCTGCTGCAAATGTGTCAGCTTTTAATTCATCACCTACATTTATGTTTTCTACAGAATCTAATCTAAATTCTCTTAAATGTTTTTTAGGTGTTAATTTTGATTTTGCAAAATGTCCTTTTTCTGGTTTGTTTATTTTGCTTTCTTTTACATCTCCAAATCCTAATTGTATAGCATTGTATCCATCAGTTTCTACTGTTTTAACTTGTGCTACTACACATGGACCTGCTTCGATAACTGTAACTGGAATAACTTTTCCTTGTTCATCAAATATTTGAGTCATTCCTAATTTTTTTCCTATTAATCCTTTATTCATTTTTTCCTCCATTGGCTGATATTTTGTATTTCGTTAAATTATAACGTTATACCAGCATAGTTTTTTAATTTGTAATTATAATTTGATTTCTATATCAACACCAGCTGGTAAATCAATTTTCATTAAGCTATCAACTGTTTTTTGTGTTGGGTAAAGAATGTCAATTACTCTTTTATGTGTTCTCATTTCAAATTGTTCTCTTGAATCTTTGTGTTTGTGTGGAGAACGTAAGATTGTAACAATCTCCTTTTCTGTTGGTAGTGGAATAGGACCTGAAACTTTAGCTCCTGTTTTTTTAGCAGTATCTACTATTTTTTCAGCAGACTGTTCTAAAACAACATGATCATAAGCTTTTAATCTTATTCTGATTTTTTCACTTGTTACTGCATTTTCCTTCTTTGTTGCCATTTAAAATTCCCTCCTTCTAAATTTTTAGGACTTTTCACGTCCTTTTTTGGTCGGAAGTTATAACGCACCCTAGTGTTTCTTTTATTAAACATATAAAAACCCAAGTTTGCATGATAAAATCTTGGGATAAGTGCTTATTTGTTCTTAACTTACCGCCTGGTCTAAGCCATAACATACTCCATAAGAGTTCCCTCCAAACATATATTGCTATACATTTGTAGCCACATCTTACTTCATCGCTAAATACATGCTTTATTATTATACAATGTATTGTGCCTAAAGTCAACTGTTATTTGGGATTTTTTTCATTTTTTTATTATTATTTAAAAAGGTGCTTTTTGACCCCGTCCCCAAAAGCACCCAAAAGCACCCGAAGTGACCTTAATTTCCTGTACTTCTATATTTTTTTAATGCTAGGTTCCATACATTAACAGCTATTATCCATAATATAATGGCTACAATTGGTGATAAGTATATCATATAACTGTTGAATCCTAAGTAACTCATTGTTGGATAATATGCTACAAATGCAAATGGCAATATAAAAGTAATCAATATTTTTATAACTGTGTTATATATGTCTAATGGATATTGTGCAAATGTATAGGTGCGAAATACTGACCATATTATTTCGTTAGAGCGATATGTCCAAAAAGATGAAATGCTAAATATAGTCATAATTGCTCCTATTATCAATGCCCCTACTATGCTAAAAAATGTGATTTTAAATATAAGTCCAAATGTTATGGGTATTGCCAATTTTATAAGCATTGTTATTACTAAAACAAGTCCTAAACCAAAATAACCTAGAGTAGTAAATTCTCTTGATGACCCTATTATAGAAATTAGTGGATGTACTGGTCTTAGTAGAATTTTGTCAAGTTCTCCATTTTTGATATATTTTGGTCCAATATCATACAAGGCGTCAAAGCAAAAATCCGCAATGCCTACTGATAATAGTGTTATGCCATACAATAATAGTATTTGCTTAAAGTCCCACCCAGCTAAATTTTCAGTATTTTGAAATACTATCCATATAAAAATAATTTCTACTACTTGTGTTACAAACTGTGACATTATGCCAACTATACAGTCTAGTCTATATATAAGCACTTCTTTTAGAGATGCTTTGGCAAATAATAAATATAGTGATATGTTATTTAGTATATTTGACATTCTATCCTCCATTAATAGTTATATTTTTTATAGCATGATTAAAAAATAATTTTGCTATGATATATAATGCAATTCCCCATCCTATTTGCTTTATTATGACAAATAAGATTTCCTGTGTTGCCATATTGCCTAGCCAAATATTGATTGGTGTATAAACCAGATCTTTAAATGGCAAGATATTTGCAATATTTTGAAACCATTGTGGAAATAAAGTTATTGGTGCAATTATTCCAGAGAAAATTGCTATAACCGCTTTTCTAAGTATTTGCATACCCCATATAGAGTTACTGTAAAAGCCTACTGTCCCAACTATCATTTGTAAGAAAAATGTAATTGGTATCCCTAGTAATATTAAAAATACAAACATTAGAAAGTTAAATATACTACTAGGAAAAATTACTCCCCAGAATAAACTACAAATTATAAAAGTTGCTAGTCCTATAATGGTTGCAAAACCAATTTCTCCTAAATCCATTCCAAAATAATATTGAAAGTATGACATTGGGTTTAGTAATTCTTTGTTGATTTGTCCATTTCGTATTGACTCTGCCATGTCTCCGTTAACGCCCCAGTCTATAATTGATTTAATTGAAATTACCAAAATATAATATGTAATCATTTGTGTGATTTGGTATCCACCTGAATTTCCGGTTTGACTATATATTGCCTGCCATACAAAAATATATACAACTACTTCTACTATTCTGTTCATTGTAAATAGCCAAAGATTTGATTTATATATATTGTATTCTTTGATTTGCATTTTTGCTATCTCTAGCATAGTTTTTAGCATGTTATTTCTCCTCTATATATTTCTTTTAGTATTTCTTCTAATCCTTGTTCTTCAATATGCATATCTATTATTTCACAATAATCAGAAATTCTATTTACAACCTCAATTATTGTGTATTTATCATGATTAAATCTTATTTTCACTTGTTCGTCTGATTCTTCCATTACTTCAAATTCGTCGTTTATGGTTTCTGTTGTTATTAAAGATGTCTTATTTTTCACTATTATTTGTGCTATTACTTGTTTGCCATATGTTTCCTTAAATTTTTCTTTTTCTCCATCATAGATGATTTGCCCTTTGTCTAAAAGTATTATTCTGTCACATACATCTTCAATATCTTTTAAATCATGAGTTGTTAGTATTACTGTTGTATTTTTCTCTTTGTTTATTTCTTTTATAAAGGTTCTTATTTTTTCTTTTACTAGTACATCCAAACCTATAGTTGGTTCATCTAAATATACTATTTTAGGGTTGTGTAGAAATGTTGCTGCTATTTCACATCTCATTTTTTGCCCTAAGCTTAAATTTTTAACCTGTTTTTGTAATAATGGCTCTAATTCTAGTATTTCACTAAATTTCTTTAGATTTTGTCTGTATTCTCCTTCTGGAATTTTATACATTTTCTTAATTAGTCTAAAAGATTCTATTACAGGCAAATCCCACCATAGTTGTGTCTTTTGACCAAATACGGCTCCTATTTTTTTATTGTTTTCTATTCTATTTTGACTAGGATTTAAATTGTCAACTACAACTTCACCAGAAGTTGGTGTTAAAAGTCCTGTAAGCATTTTAATTGTTGTAGATTTTCCTGCTCCATTTTCGCCAATGTATCCAATTAGTTCTCCTTCTTGTATTTCAAAATTTATATGATTTACCGCTGTAAATTCCTTATATTTTGGCTTTATTAGATTTTTGAAATATCCTATTAGTCCATCTTCTTTTTCTATAATTTTATATGTTTTTACTAAATCTTTAACTTCTATAATTGCCATTTTTATTCCTCTTTCAAGTTTTTAATTTTTTCATAAATATCTTGTATGTTTCTATGCTTAAATTTAAAAAGGGGGTGTGTGTTGACCCCGTCCCCAGAGGCACCCGGAGGCACCTATTTTACAGAATTGAGAATATGTGGTATAATATTGGTAACTGGTAATATACCAGAATAATTTTTAGGAGTGTTACTTAATGCAATATTCTATAATGAATAAGGTCATGCTAACTGACACCAATGCCGATATTCAAAAATTCTTTATGAATTTGAATATCCTTCTCCCTGCCAACGCAACAGGAAGTTGTTTTACCCGTACTACAGGTAATGTAAACCGGATTAAGTTTTCTGTTCCGCGTTTAAAGAAGCAAATTTCATTTACAGTAGACTATGCAAAAGAGTTTGAGTCTGTTTTACAGACCTACAACCTTGCAGCCTCGTTGCAAGACTGTGTGATTCTTTTCACATTGTCTGGTCACATGCTGAATGTTCAGTTTGTGACTGACAGTCAGGATACATTCAAACTTTTGAAGGAGGTTGCTACGCGCTTGGAACAGATCAACAAGTAACACACAAAAAGAGCGTTCTGTAATAGAGCGCTCTTTTTTACTTTTATTATTCTGCTGATTCTTCAGTTTCTGGAGCTTCATAAGCTTCTAATATAGCTTTTTGAATTTTCTCTCTTGTTTCAGCATTGATTGGATGAGCTATATCCTTGAATTCTCCGTTTGGAGTTTTTCTGCTTGGCATAGCAATGAATAATCCATTTTGGCTTTCGATAACTTTGATATCATGAATAACGAATTCGTTATCGAATGTTACAGAAGCAACAGCTTTCATTCTGTTTTCTGAATTTACTTTTCTTAAACGTACATCTGTAATTTGCATTTTAAGTACCACCTTTCAAGTTTTTTTATACATTTCTTATGTACATTTATATTATTCGCCATCTTTTTTGTTTTTCCTTCTTTATTTTACAAATTTTATATAATTTTTTATTTATTATTTTTTCACATTTCTTTAAACTATGAATATTATATTGTATCATATATTATTTTAGCTAATATATTTAAGAAAAATATTGAAAAAATCTAATATAAAGTATATAATACCTTTGTTGATTAAACTGTCTTCTATATAGAAGATTTTATATAAACTTAAAGGGAGTGTATTTTTTTGGCAAATATAGATGAATTAAGAAAATATAAAAATGTACATATGATTGGTATAGGTGGAATTAGCATGAGCGGAATTGCAGAAATTTTAAAGTTTTGGGGATTCCATGTAACTGGCTCTGATTCCACTCCATCTGAGACTACTGAAAAGCTAATCGAAAATGGTATTCAGGTAACTATTGGTCATGATTTAGAAAATTTAGCTAAAGCTGATGTTGTAGTTTATAGTGCTGCTATAAGAAAAGATGACGTTGAACTTGTAAAAGCTCATGAATTAAATATACCTACAATTGAAAGAGGAACATTCTTAGGTAAAATTACTAGAGCATTTAATAACAGTATTTGTGTTTCTGGTACTCATGGTAAAACTACTACTACTTCAATGATTTCTGTGTGTTTTCTAGAAGCTCACAAAGACCCATCTATTCAAGTTGGCGCATTTTTAAAACAACTTAATGGAAATTATAGAGTTGGTAATAGTGAATATTTTATTATTGAAGCTTGTGAATATGTAGAAAGTTACTTAAAGTTATTCCCTAGAACTGAAGTTATTTTAAATATTGATAATGACCATCTAGATTATTTTAAAACTTTAGATAATATAGTTAAATCTTTTGATAATTATATTAAACTACTTCCTGAAGATGGCTTATTAGTAATAAATGGTGATGATTCTAATTGTAGAAAAATTGTTAAAGATTCTAAAGCTAAAATAGTAACTTTTGCTCTTGAAAATGAAAATGCTAATTTTATAGCTAGAAATATTTCTGCTGATAAAGATGGTTTTCCAAGTTTTGATGTTTATTATAATAATACTTTTTATAAAACTATCAAATTATCTGTTCCTGGAATGCACAATGTTTTAAATGCTTTAGCATGTATTGCTGTTTGCCATGAATATGGAATATCTAAAGAAGATATGAAAAATGCTTTAGCTAAATATACTGGTGCTCACAGAAGGTTTGAATATGTTGGTAGTTTTAATCAAGGTGTGGCTGTGTATGACGATTATGGTCATCACCCTACTGAAATTATGGCAACTGCTCATGCTGTAAATCAAAAAGAGCATAGACAGTCTTGGGTAGTATTTCAACCACATACATATAGTAGAACTAAAACTTTATTAGATGACTTTGCTAAGGCTTTGCTTGACTTTGATAATATTATTATCACTGATATATATGCAGCTAGAGAGGATAATATTTATGGTGTTTCTTCTCAAGATTTAGTTGATAGACTTCAAAATACTTATAATAAAAAGGCTCTTTATATTTCTGATTTTAATGAAATTGCAAAATATTTAAAAGAACATACTATAAAAAATGATATTGTACTTACACTTGGTGCTGGTACAGTTACAAATATTGGGCCATTATTAGTTA
Organism: uncultured Clostridia bacterium; assembly: GCA_934120135.1. GTDB lineage: Bacteria > Bacillota > Clostridia > TANB77 > CAG-508 > CAG-273. The sequence continues at coordinate 120,072 of CAKOTK010000001.1, forward strand.
AATAAAATAGAAATTCTTGTAATTTGCATATTTATCTTCTACAAAATTTACTCCTACTAGGAGTAAATTCCTAGAATATAAAAAATGAAGTAAGTTTTAATTTACTTCATTTTTTATTTCTATTCAGTTTCATAATTTGTAGTAGAAAGTATTGGTAGTGAAAATTTCATACTATTCTCTGAAATTTCTCCGCTTTGTGTATGATCTTTGAAAAATTCTTCAGATCCTTTTAAATAAAATTTATATCTTTGTTCATCTGTTATAGTTCCTCCACCTACTATTACAGGATCATCCCAAGTAACATCAACTGCATACCATTTGTCATCAAGTTGTATGTAATTCCAAGCATGTGTTTCTGTTTTGCCTTCTGAATTTTTAGCAGTTCCTGATGCTAACACACAAGGAACTCCTACTTTTTCCATTATATATCTAAGGCTTCTTGCATATCCTTCACATACTGCTTTTTTATCATGTATTGCACCATATATATTATATTTATTTATATTTGTTTCTGAATCATCATATTCCATGGCATCAATCATCCAGTCGTGTACTTTTCTGACTCTCACTATTTTTTGATCATCTTTTGTTTGTTTTATTATTTGTCTTATAATGTTGTTCATATATTTTTGTGCTTTTTCTATTTTTTCTGTAGTTTGAAAACTATCTTGTAAATAGTTTTCATTATCACCTGGTCCAATTGAAACATAATATGTTGTAATTCCTCCTAATGTTCTTGTCTCATTTATTAAGTTCATCTTTTTTATATCAATATAATACAAATCACATTCATCATATGAAAATGCATTCCAAGCTGATTGAAAAGCTGTCTTTAATGTTTCTTCTCCTTTTTGTGAATGTAAAAGTGTATTAAAGCTTGTTCCAAATTCAAATACATATGTGCCTGTTTTTAATTGTTCTTTATTTTCTTTTAATTTGTCATATATAGCTTTTCCATACGTATCTAATTGACCATAATAATATCTTGCTGCAATAGTTTCTGTTGGTATTGCATTGTTATCTGGTTCTTGTATTATTGGTTCTACGTCATTAACATCTATATTAATGTTTTCTTTGTTGTTTGCTTCATTGTTTGATGTTGATATTCCTTCTGTAAATTCATTATTATTTATCACTTGTTTGCTCTTACCTAAAAACATATATACTCCAAAACCTAGTCCAGATAATATAATAATAAATGCAACTACTATTATTACAATATTTATTTTTTCTTTTTTCATCTTTTTCTACCTCACAAACTTATTCTACTTCTTTCATCTGCTTTAACATTATATCAGCAAAAACTCCATAGCCAATAGTTGGATCATTTACAAGAACATGAGTAACTGCTCCTATAAATTTGCCATTTTGTATTATTGGAGCTCCACTCATTCCTTGAATTATTCCCCCTGTTTTTTCTAATAGTTTTGTATCTATAATTTTTATTAACATGCTTTTGTTATCTTTGTTATTGTTTATAAAAACCTTTTGAATTTCTATATCATAATATTCTTTTTTACCATTTTCTAGTTCACAAATAATTTGTGCCTTACCTGTTTTTATTTCTTCTCTTAGTGCCACTTGCATCTCGTTTGTATTTGGTATGCTAAGATATGGCGTTTTATTTATTGTTCCAAAGACTCCAAATTTTGTATTTTTTGAAATGGTTCCAATTGTATGACCTGCTTCAATTGTTCCTCTTATTTCTCCTGGGTTTCCTTTAGTGCCTTTATTAATACTCAAAATATTTGTTGTTACCAATTCTCCATTTGCTATTTTTATTAGTTCTGCTGTATCAATATCCATAATTCCATGACCTAAAGTTGCAAACATTCCTGATGCTGGTTCATAAAAAGTAAGTGTTCCTACTCCTGCAGCAGCATCTCTAACCCATAAGCCAATTTTATATTCATTACTGCTATTTTTTACTGGCTTTATACTAGTTGTAATAGTTTTTTCATCTCTAACATATTTTATAGAAATATTATTTCCATCACTTTTATTTACGGCTTGCATTAAATCGTCTGTACTATCTATTTGATTTTGGTTTATTTGTATAATTCTGTCGCCCTCTTTTATTCCCGAATTTTCATATGGCTTTTTTCCTTCTATTTCAGACATTCCAACTACTAATACTCCTGCTGTATATAACTTCATTCCTATTGCATTTCCCATTGGTACTACTGTAGTTTTAGGTATAACATTAACATCTATGTTTTTTAATGGTATTAAGTTAAATAAATTTAAACTAAAACTTACTTTGCCTATTTTATTTATTTTGTCTTGTTCCATTGTACTAGAAGTTTGTAATGTCTGGTAGCCACTTTCTTCTATAAGTTTTATTCCTAGTAATGTATATAAGTGTAAATTCTCGCCTTGCATTATTATATAATTACTAGGTAATAAACTTATATTGCAAACATAGGCGTATATTATTAATAAAAAAGTAATTATTATAATTTTTCTAAATAATCTCATATGGTCACTCCTTTTTATTAGAGTAACCATATTTTTATTTTTTAAACATCTTAATGACTTTTATATATACCATATTATATCATACATAAAATCTTTTCCATCATACGCACCTTTTTTATAATTTATAACTATTTTAGCAATAGTTAAATGATAATAATAAGGTGGTCCATATTCTTCAACATAAGTTTTTTTCTTTTCGTAAATATATACAATGGCTCTGTTATCATGAGAAGAACATTTTTTAAACTTTATAGGGTTATATATATATAATGAATTGCTGTGATATTTATTAAACCATTGATAATCATTATCATAATAGTATTGCCATGCGTCTAAACTACCAGCATAAGTGCCTTGCATACTTGTATGTCTACATTTATTATCATCATCAAAAGCATATGTCATATAATAGTTTTTACAATCAACTCTAACATATTGTCCATCGGTATATATTTTTAATCCTAAATCTGGTTTTACCTCAATTCTACACCAAGTCTCTTTTTTGCTGTCATCCTGAGCAATTGCATTTATATACGTATTTCCTTCCTTTAAAGCAGTTACTTTTCCATTTTGGTCTACTTTAGCTATGCTCTCATCATCTGAAGTCCATTTTATTTTCTTATTATCTGCATTGTCTGGTGTTATTGTTACAGTTAAGTTTGTAGTTTCACCTTTCATCATAGTTACATATTTAGGGCTTATTGCCAAGTTAGTTACCAAACGAGGTTTTACTGTAACTTTACAAGTTGCAGATAGGTTACTTCCATCATTAGTTTTAACTGTTATTGTTGCTGTTCCCAGCTTTTTAGCCGTAACTTTTCCATTTTTATCTACTGTAGCTATGTTAGTATTGCTACTACTCCAGGTTACTGATTTATCTATTGCATCACTAGGTGTTACTGTTGCCTTTAAAGCATAAGTATCATTTCTATAGAGTGTAATACTTGTTGCATTTAATGTAATCGATTTAACTAAGCTTATGACTGTAACTTTACAAGTTGCAGATAAGTTACTTCCATCATTAGTTTTAGCTGTTATGGTTGCTGTTCCAACTCCTTTAGCTGTTACTTTTCCATTTGCATCTACTGTAGCTATGCTCTTATCACTACTACTCCAACTTATATTTTGGTTAGATGTATTAGTTGGTTTAACTGTAGCCACTAGCTTATAAGTTTTATCTACATTTAGTTTTATATTTGTTGCATTTAGAGCTAAACTTTTTGCTTTTTGTACAATAGTAACTTCACATTCTGCTGTCTTATTAGAGCCATCTTTCGTTTTTGCTACTATTTTTACTGTTCCTAAATGTCTCGCCGTAACTTTTCCATTTTCATCTACTGTAGCTATGCTAATATTAGTGCAACTCCACTCTACATCTTTATTGCTAACATTGTCTGGTGTAACTATCGCTTTTAAATCTTTGGTTTCTCCAATTTCTAATTCAACCTTTGATGGTTCTATTTTTATTCCAGTTGCCGATTGTACTACTGTTACTAGACAACCTTTTGATGCACCACCATCTTCTGAGCTTGCTGTTATTGTCGCTATTCCACCTTTTATGGCTGTAATCTTGCCATTATTGTCTACTTTTACTATTGACTCGTCACTACTACTCCAATTTATTTTTTTGTTTGTCGCATTAGATGGCGTTATGCTAGCTTCTATTTGTTCGTTCTCTCCTGGTTTTATTATTATTTCAGGTGGACTTAATTTAATTTCCGTTACTTTTTCTTCTACAACAGTTATCTGGTATTTTCCATCATTATATCCTTCATATTTAGCTGTTATAGTTGCTGTTCCTTCTTTTATAGCCCTAACACTACCATTTTCGTCTACTTGTACTATATCTGGTCTATCACTAGACCAAGTTGCACTAACGTATCCTAACACTATCTTTGCTCTTAATGGTTGTGTATCTACCTTTTTCATCTCATGTGTTGTGCCTTCAATAATTACACTATTTTCATCTGTTATTTCATCTGTATATTCTTCTTGTACTTGATTCATTAAGTTCATATTAGCTTGATATAGGTCATTTCTTTCACGTGCTAATGCTTTTATATATAGTTCTCTAACTTTTTTAAATCTTTCATTTCCTGTATCAAATTTTTGCTCTTCTTCGCCTGTATCTATATTTTTTTCAGTAATTTTACCTTTTAAAATTTGATCTGTTGTGTATACATCAGTGGAATTTACTATACAATTATAACATGATGTTATTTTTTCATTATTTATATTTTGTGGATAAAAATATCTATAATCACCTTCTGCTATTCTTACTGTTTGTCTCAAAAAACTCAAGTTAGAGTATGCTGTAACTATATCATCTGTATTAGTTTCATCTAATAAATGTTTACATCCAACTAAATGGTACTCTCTTTCTTTTGATGTAAGATTTTGTGTTATAATATAAATATTTTCCTTTTTTATAGTTTCCTCATTACTATTATTAGTTAGTACACAATAATTATTATAGTATTTATATCCAATTGGTAAACCTTGTAAAAATGAAATTACTGATACATTATTAGTTATTTTCTCCCAATCAGTTTCTTTTAATTCTGGTAAACTAAAATCATAGGTATTAGTTGAATACATCTTATAATTTGCAATTGCAGCAACTAAATTTGATTCTATTGAATTTTTTATTACTTGCATTCTATTTTCATTAAATGTAGAACCTGACATCAAAGGATCATTGTTTACACTTGTTACAAAAATGTCTTCTCCTTCTGTATCTACTTCAAATTCGACTTTTTCCCCTTTTTCGTCAATGGCATTAGCTTGTGTTATATCTTTAGTTAATTTTGCTACATCTTCACTAAATTTTTTAGCATCATAATAATATTCAAATGCACTCGTACTATATAATCTCTTTCCAGATGTTCTTTTCTTTAGATAAGTATTCAATTCTGTATTTGAGTTTGAAGAACCAATTATATATTGTTTAGCATAATTTTGATATGTAAAATAACAATTGCCATCATTTCCGTCTTTGTCTTTAGCTTTGTCATAATATATCTTTTGTCCATTATATGTAAGGTAGTCATAATCACCTTGTTCTCCATTTGCAAATAGTAAATGTTCTGTTAGCAATTCTGGACCTATTGTAACTGTGTCTCCATCATTATGCTTTCCATGTATATCATATGTCAACCTCCAATTCATTGGGTTAGAGTCAATTTCTTCATATACAAGTGGTTTTACACTATCTGGATTTATTAAATATCCTGATAATGTTCTATAAGTTCTATTAAATGTACCATAAATAGTAATTGCATTATCTAATGTATAGTTTACTACAAACTCTGTTGCTTCACCTTTTCTGTATCTACATGTATAATATATATATGGCCTTAATCCATAATTGGCATTTGTCTCATTAGGATCAGTATAAATTTTACCAGCTTTTTCTGGATACATATTATCATATTTAGTATAAATATAGTATCCGTCATATAATGTATATACTAATGATGGTACAAATAGTTGTAATTCTTCTTTTGTCATATATTCATTATTAGATAAAGAATTATAAAAAGTACTTATAGATGCTTCAATGTCTCTAATTTTAGAATCACTAATAGTAGAATAACGATTATTTACTGTATTTATTTGAAATGCTTTAATAGCATCATATGTTGCTTCTGTTAATTTTGTATCATATTTAGTTTGTAATGTTATTGTATCTATTTGTGTGCCAATATATGATGACATTACCATTGCTATTGGCAGAATTATAATAACAAAAACTACAGCAATGTATTGAATTTTCATACTTTTCTCCTGTTTTAATAAGATAAGTGGCTTCGCCACATGTGCATTTTGCTTTTCAAATATGCACAATCAAGGTAACTTAGCCTTGTTGTATAGGAATTTTTTCTATACAAATATATAGGGAGTAGATTTTTCTACTCCCTATATATTTGTATAATAGGGACTTTTTCAAAATCCCAAAATATTAACTTTAGTTACTTCCGTTTACTGTTACAACTCCTCCATGTTTTGCAGCAATTTGATATGAGTCATTTCCAGTAATTTGATAGAAAAAGTTTCTTAATAATTGAGCTATAGTTTGGTTAGTATTTTTTACTGTTACTGAAACCATATCTCCTTCTTTTAATTTCATTTTTCCATTTTTGTTCAATTCTTCTTCTATCTGGCTAGTGTACTTATTGTAATATATATTTTCACCTATTTTTGTCATCTCAGCTTGTGTTACTTTTACTCCAGGATTCTCATCTAATTGTTGTATTTGCATTTCAACTTCAAATGAATTTCCTGTAGCTGTAATGGTTTGTATATATTTCTCATAATCCTCTAAAGTAATTTTTCCTGTTGTTCTAATTTTATCTACAAATTCATTTGTGGCAGTTGCTACTGCTAATTGTGAAATGTCGTCTGTTCTTTCAGATAATGACATAAGTGGAAAAACAAACATTAAAATTGCTGCTAAAAATATTGCAATAATTGTAATTAAACTATCTCCCATAATTAATACTCCTTATTCTTGTAATTGGTAAATAATTACTCTTTTTTTTCTGTTCTTTAATAATAAGCTTACATTACTATTATCTTCTTCTTCAGTAGTAAGATTATATTTATATTCTCCTAAAGTTTCTTTAAATTTACTTTTCTTATATGTATCTATAAAGTTTGAATATTTATATGCTCTTCTTTTTCCTGAGGAATCTATAGCTCCACTTTTATATTTAAAAGTTCCTCCATATAGGAAAGCATCTAAATTTTCCTTATAATCACTCAAACTTCCTGTCCAAGGTTCATGTCTAATAGTTTCTTCATCAACATCAAAAGCACATACTGACTTTTGATCATAGGTTGCATATTGACTTTCATCAGTTGTATAGTATTTTCCTATAGTCCCAATCCCTGTTGTACTCCATAAAGCTCTGTTTGTTTGAGATTCATATAGCTCTAATGGTGCTCCATTTTTATTTAAGAACAGAACAGTATAATTTTCCTTATAATATTTATAAAGGGTAGGAATAATTGTTTCCAACCCTACAATTCTAGTTTGTTCTTCATTTTCAGCCGGTTTATATTCATAATATTTAGTAATATCACTACTTGAAACAACCAACTTAGAAACTTGATTTAATTGAGAAAACATCATAACAGCTATTGTTAATGCCATTACAAATACAATTACTGCAAAAGCCATTTTTAAAGCATCTGTTGAATTCTCCATAATCTCTCATTCCTATCATATAAAATTATATCCTACTAAGGAGTTGTTGTTGTTGTTGTATTATTTGCATCTTCTATTTTTATAGTACAAATTTTTCCTGATTTAGCTGGTGTTAATGTAACATTATACATTTTTCCTACTTTTATAGCATCTCTTACTTCTTTTACATTGTCATATGTTATTGGTTTATCTAATGTATTCACATTTTGTTCTACTCCTTTATCGCCATATTTCATACCAATTTGTAATGAAGTATCATTTTGGTTTGCATTGTTATGGCTTCTAACAGCGTCACATAATGCTCTTACTGCTGAACCTGTTTGTGTTCCCTCATAGTTTGCAAAAGCTGAGTTATATGATTGTACTTCTTGTGAATTAATATTTATGCCTTCCATAGCTCCTGCTGCCTTTTGGTATATAAACATACCTAAACCTATAATTAAAATTGATAATAAAATTGCACCTGCTATAATTAATGCTTTTGATGCGTTTTCCATAAAAAATTCCTCCTTTTTTTACTTTAGTATATTAAATTTTTTAGACTTTCATCTAAATATTAAAATCTTAATTGTTTACTTGCTCAAAATACATACTTTGAACATTTTTCGTTTGTTTATGATATTGAATATCATTACATTTAAAAGTTGCTGTTGCAAAAAACTTTATAAAGTTTTCTGTTTGTTTTTCTGCAATATTCTCCATTTTTATTATTTTATCATTTTCTATGAATTTTACAGTTATTTGAATAGAATTTGTATTATTATTTATATAATAAATTGTATTTTCTTGTTTTTCTACATTGTTTTTTTCATTGTAATCTATAGCTTTATTTATTAGGCTAATTAAATCTGTCCCTAGTATTTCTTTATTACAATATTCTTCATATTGTTGATTATGTTTTATTGCAATGTTTTCTAGTTTTTGTGCATTATGTATGTATAAGCTAGTTACAATAACAATAATAAATAATATAGTTAAAATAACAAAAATCGACTTTTTCATTCAATTCTTCCTTTATTATAACATTAAGTATAAAAATATGTAAATAGTTTTTTCATATTTTTTTATAGAAATTTATGGAATTTATATCTCTTCAAATTGTATATAATTAACTCGGTTTGTCACATTATTTGTAAGTATAGAACTACATTTATAATTTTTGCTTGCATTGTCTTTTAAAAAGTTAATTTTTTCTGTTTCTTCCCATTTTTCTATATTTTTACTAACCTTTTTTATATCTACCTGAATATAACGTGTTTGATCACTCGCTTGTTCTTCATCAGTAATCTGAAATTGCGTATTATTTTGTTGTGCTAAATTTGCTATACTAATAATATCATGTGCAGTGCATTGTATTGGCTTTGTAATTGTTTTTTCTTTTTCATCACTATATGTAATATTTCCATAATATTTAAAAAATTGGCTATTGAATTGTGTTATTTGATTTTTCTTCATTGTTTCATATGCATTAGCGCTATACTGTCCAAATATAGAAAATAAGTATATTCCTAATGATAATATTAGAACTCCTAATAGCACTCCTGCTGCCATTATAAGAGCTTTTGTTGCATTTTCCATATTTAGCCCCTTTCTATAATTTTTTAGATAGTTTTATTTTTATGGAGTACACTGTGCCCCGCTACAATTTTTCATAGTCCAGTTAACACTATCATAATTTTATAAACCAATTTCTTTATATATCATACTCACTACTCTTCCTGTGCCATTGTCATATTTTACTTCTGGTGTACCGAATTTTTTATTTTTAAATGTTTGCATTTCAGAGTTTACACTTTGATATGCTGCAATTTCGGCCTCTATTTCTTGTAGAGTATGATTTTCTCTATTTGCCGTATTATATCTAGATATCAAATTTTCAAGTACCTCTGTTTTCATTCCTGCTAATTTATCTAAAGTTTGTCCACAAATTATTTTTCGTTTTAATTCTTTTGTTTTGTTCTCTACATTTTTAAAAGCTTTTGTTAACTCTGTGTAATCAGAATATTCAGTTTTTTTTAGATCACCAGCACCAATAATTGATTTTATACTTATTTTCAGTGTAATTGGTTCATAGCCTTTAAGTTCTGACTGTTTTTTATTATAATCTTCTATTAAATTAGCTAAAGATAATATTTCACTTCCATATAAACCAGATCTATTGAAACTTTCAATTTGTTTATTGTATTGTGCTAAGATTTTTTCTTCTTCTGAACTTGCTTCTACTTGTTTTAAACTACTTATTTGGCTAAATGTATATACTAATGCTGTTATAATTAAAACAGCAAGTAACACTGAACCAGCTATAATTAAAGCTTTTGATGCATTTTCCATTTATTTCTACTCCTTCTGTATTTTATTTTTGCATAGTAGTCATACTATCAAAAGTCTCAGTCATACTTGTTAATCCTATGAATACTAATGGTACAATTAAATATCCTACAAATAATATAACCATTGGTGCAAAGCCTATAGCTTTTCCTATTTTTCCTTTTTTTGCAATTAGTCTTTCATTTGACTCTTTACGTTTTTCTTGGTAATAATCTCTTTCTGTATCTAGTTCGTCAAAAGCATCTGCAATTGGTATTTTTTCTACTGCAGCTTGAAGACTTTCTACAATTCTAATTAGAGGTTGATATGTAACATCTTCTTTCAATTGTTCTAAGGCTTCCCAAGCACCACTTTCGTAGTTGTTAACACACTTACTAATTGGTTCTTTAAAGATATTTGCATATCTTTCTAGCCATTCTAATATTATTTCAACATTTACTCTTTCAATTTTCATTAGCATTAGAATAATTGTGTTGAACTGCATTACCTCATCTTCCATTTCCATTTCTCTCATTTTAGCTTGGAATTTTAACAACCATATTGGTGAATTATATGCGATTATGCCCAAAACCATTGCTATTAAAAATTCAAACCACTGCATTTTTTCGGTATTTACAGTTTCTATTTTTCCAAGTATTCTTTTGGCAGCTGTTTCAATTTCAGCATCTTTACTGCTCAAGTAGTCTTTATTTATTTTTCCACTCTTCATTGCTTTTTCAACATCTGCTTGGGTTATTTTTGAGTTTCCTTTAAGTTTTCTAATATACTGGTTGTCTGATTCTGTTAGTTCCATTGCTGTTTTCTTGTCTTTATCACTCATCTCTCCTAAAACATTAAATGTTACAGTTGGATCTGTGTATACATTATTTATAGTTATTTGGTGTAGTTGTCCAATCAAAAATACTGATACTATAAATATCGCAATACATAGTGCAATACGGTTTATATAAATCCATTCTATCTTGTCTTTTGATGCTGCATCTTTCATGTTTTTGATTAATGTTCTATATTCTTTTGTTCCTTTATTTGGAATAAATAAATCTATAATGTTCTTTACTACAGGAATTCTATATATTTTTTCTTGCCATGGATTCTTTGTGTTTTTTGTATTCATATTAGTTGATCCATTATCTTTTAATTTTCTAGTTAATATGTAACATACAAATGTAACAATTAAAAGTAATATTTGTACTAACATTCCATTTTTTCCATTGTAGAATGCTTCTGTAAAGGTAAATTGTGATGAAGCCCAATTTTTTATTGGTTCAATAAATAGCATTGGTACTATTGATATTACTGCTAAGCTTTGGAAGGTATAGTCTAACTTATCTCTTTTTAAAATTTCTAGTTGCATTTCTTGAGTAATATTGTTTAAGTTTTTTAAATATAAAGATGAATTATCTATTTTACGATCTCCAAATTCCTTAGTTAAATATGAAATTCCAGCAAATTCTTTTAAATAGCTATTTGGAGCTATATCATAGTACTTTTCTAGTTCTGATTCAGGGTCATTTGAAATAAGAACTTCATATATTTTTTCTGCTTGTCTTGACATTTCTGGCTTATCATCATCTTGTGCTACTTGGTATATTGCTTCTTCAACCATATTAAATTCATGATAAGCATGTCTTATTTCTGAAAAGAACTCTATTTGTTCTTTTAACAATTTATTGTCTAGCTTGTCTACCATTCCATCCATAAATGTATCAATCATAAATAATTCAAAAACAAGTAGCATTACCATTAATAATGTGTTGTTATGTGTAATAATAATAATCAAAATTGCTAATGGGATTACTATTAGTAGTGTATTAGTTAAAATTTTAGCTGCTTGTCTTCTTGTTAAATATTCATCCTCAACATTTATTATTGCTAGCCTTCTTCTTAATTTTAATAAATATCTTTTAAAAAAAGGTGTCTTAAGATAAAATGTGTATAATTTTTGGTATAATATTTCTAAAGAGAAACTTTTTTCTTTAGTTCCCTCTTGAAGTTTTCTAATTTGTGCTATTTCAGAATTTTGGCTTTTATTTTTTATAATAAAATATGCAATTATAATAAATACAAATAATGCTCCAACGCCCATCATTAGATATAATAGCATATCATCATTCATATCTTAAAATCACCTCACTCTCTTTTGTTTATATTGTAGCTTTAGGTTTTCTTCCTCTTTTTTTTGGTTGTATTGTTTCTTGTTCAGTTATGGTATCTTCATTTTGTAATTTTATTCCCCAATTTCTTTGTAAGAAATCTTCAAAGCCTTGCACGTCACTGTCATCCATATTCATTCTCATTGCTTTAATATTTGCTTCTGAGATTGGATTTGTAAGTACATAATTTCCATCTTGATATTCCATAATATTTCTATATTTGTATAATTCTCTATTTGTAGTTTTTGTAAAGAATACAGTTGCATTATCCATAAATTTGTCTAGTTTTCCTTCTAAGCTTTTTTCTTTTCTATAATCAAATGTATATTCATTTCTATCTTCAACTGGAATACATTCTGTTACTCTTTCTATGTATCTTCTTCCTCTAAAGTCCTTTACTAAGTGAATATCAAAGTTTAATACTTGTACTACTTGTTCTTCTGCTGTTCTTTCATCTTTGAATACTCCAGCTCTTAACATTGAGTTACGAAGTGCTGTTACTAAATCTGGGAAAGTTTTAGCATGGTGAGTAAACAATGTGAATTTAGAAGCAACTTGGGCAGATTGAATCATCCAAGAAGCTACAGGGTCTGTTGCAACCTCACCTATGATGTTAACAGAACCGTCAGTCTTCTTTTGAACGTCCAAACAGTCTTGTCCAGAAACAGTTTCTGTTTCTCTCATTGATAAGATATTTCTGGTTGGATAAATTTTTCTTAAGTGAAGCTCGAATGCAGTCTCTGTAATACGAAGGTTCATAGTTTCGTATATATTTTCAATCATTGCCATAAGCATTGTTGTTTTTCCGGCAACCTTGCTCACCAGTTAATGATATGATTCTTGCTCCTTTTACTAAATATTTTAGTAAATCTATTGCTTCATCTTTTCCTGGGAAACGAATTATTTGTTCTAGTGTAGCTCTTTTAACATCGAACTTTCTTACGAAAAATGCCCATGTTTCTGACATACTTGGTCTTACTACAACGACACGAGAGCCATCTTTCATTTCATTTATTTTAAATCCGTTAGTATCTGATAACTGACCGGGATTGTTGTATTTATAAATGTTTTGGCAAACTCTTTTTAGTTCTGCTTCTGAGCCAAATGATAAGAATGCTAGTCTAATTGATTTACCATGGAACATAATCCAAATACTGTCACAAGCACGTGGAACTTTATGTTCTGCAATTTGACTTAAATAGTCTCCATCAGTTTGTGCAACTTGACTTAAGAAAGACTCTGGAAGTCCAGATACACCGCCTGAGATACCATCTATATTCATATCTCTTATTTCATCAATAGAACTATATCCTTTATAATGTTGATATATTCTTTGTACTACTACATTTAGTTTATCCTCAAATGTAAGTATAAAATTCTCTTGGTCATATATTTTATCAATTTCATCTGAAGTAATTACATAGCAAGGTTTTGCTTCACCCTCTACATATTTTAAGTCATCCAAACTATATTTTTTAATTATTTCTGGGAATGCTTCATATCCAAATTCATTTTTATACATATATAATATGATGTCAAATTTATCTTGTGCTGTTAATAATGATGGTATATCAAAAGGTATTGCTTTTGATATATTAGTTTCATTTACATTATATTCCCTATATAATAAGTCATATATTAACTCTTTAATATATTTTTTATCATTAACATCTCCATATGTACAGCCTTTTAAAGCTTTTTTTAGTTCATATTTCTTTTGTTTTCTTCTTTTCAACTCTTCTTCTGAAAGTCCAATATCATACAAGTTGATTTTAGTAATTTCGTCTAGTCTTCTTTTTACAAAGGCTGTCATTAATTCTAATGTGTATGTTTTATCATCAACTTCTATATCGCTTTCTGCTTCTTGATTTTTTCTTTTTTTCAAGAAAACATATATTGCAGAGCCTGCTATAAGAAATACAATTACTATTAACAATACTCTAAGCATTTTGGTTCTCCTTTCCCATAAGCTATATTTCCATTTGTAATTCTTGTAATTTAAAGATTATGTTTTCATCTACCGCTTTTACTTCTTTTATAAAAATGCTATTTGCATCTGATTCATCTGTAACATTTTTTGCCCTTAGTATAAAGTCAATTATTTGTCCTTCTGAACATGCTTCAAGAAATAAAGTGTTATATGGAACAGCTGAAACCATCTTTTTTTCTTTTAAATATCTAGTAACATTTTTTGTGTTATATTTGGAATTTTTATCATATTTTCCTAGTAAAAGCATAACATTTTTTCTTTGATAAAAATCATTTGCTTGTCTTAGTGTCATAAAGTCATTTATTGTTTTTAAACGTTGTGTCATATTAATAACCACTATATCTGATAATTTTAATATAGCTGCTGCATCTTTTCTTGGCATCTTTTTGCTTAAATCAACAAAAATCAAGTCATAATATCTTTTTGCTATTTGTAAAATATCCACATAGTTTCCTGTTATCTCCGCGTATTCTTGGTATAATTTTGTTGCTGGTGTTAACAAAACATCTAGTCTATCTCTTAGAACTATTCTAGAATAATTCCTTATAATTTCATTGCTTGTCCTATTGCTGTTTAATGCTTTTATTAATCCTTCTATTCCAGACTCTATACCTATATTCTGGTCACTCTTTATTGCTCCGTTTGTCCTTATTTTGTCATATTCCCAAAAACAATTTTCTAAACTCAAGTCATTAAAATCAGTAGATATAATTAGCATTTTATAATTATGCTCTATTGCCATATATGTAGCTACTGCTGCTAGAGACAATGTTTGCCCTGTTTCTTTTATTTCGTTACTACAAAATGTTACAATTGCCATTAATTTTAAACTCCTTTTTCTAATTGCTTAAATGCTTTTTTCAAATTCATTACATCTTCTTTTTCTTCTACTAATTCATTTGCTATATATAATAAGCTTTCTTTGTATAGTTCAGTCAATTTTTTGAATTTGATTTTTTGTACCATTTGGTTTTCTATAATAACTCCTTGATCGCCTTGTTCAAATGGAAAGTATATTGTTTCCTCATCCCATTTAACTTTAGTTCCAAGAGCCAAGTAATTAAAATATTCTTCTTCTTCATATGAAAGGTTTTTTGAAAATAGTACTTTTTTTAATTCTAAAGTTTCTCCTATTCCTGCTAATATTTCTAGTCCTCTTTTTAATGAATAAGCATCAAATCCGGTTACAAAATATTTTTTATTTGTTTCATTTATATTAAAATTTCTCATTCCTTCTATTGAGTCTACATCTATAAATATATAATCATATGTTAATACCGCATGTTCTGGTAGCCCTAAATAGCTTTTGATAGAACTATAATTATAAAGACCTACTGAAATATCAATATCTTCAAAACTAGTTACATAGGCTTTAGCTGGAGATATTACTGGTACAATATATTTAGCTTTTTGTAGAGTAGTTGTATCAATTATTAAAACTTTTTTACCCATAGTGGTAAAAATTTTAGCAATATATAGTAATAAATCTGTTTTATCGTATGCCCCTATAAAGCTTATTGTCTTCATATATACCTCCGCTCTTATATTTTATTAATTTAGTGAATCTAAGTATTTTTGTCTTTCTTCTTGCATTGCTTTTATTTCTTCTTCTGTTTTTGTAATTACATCGTCTCCTGAACTTGCTGAATTATTATTCAAGTTAGTATTTATTGGATTTCTAGATAATGCTCTATTTCTTGCCACAATTTCAGCAACTGCATTTTCAACACAGTTAGGATCTTTTTGTATTAATTCATATACCTCGTTATTTGGTGTATAGTTTGCTGTTGCGTTTTCTTGTAAACCTGGTTCTATATATTCTGTAACATATAATATAGAGCCTTGTATTTTATATGATTCAACAATAGCACAGTTTAAAATTAATATTTCTGCTTCAGACAATTCAAACCATACTGTGTTAAGAGAATCTAAACCATTTATTGAAGGTATCTCTATTTTTTTGTGTGATATAACAATATAGTCTCCTCCAGTTGGTAATCTCAAACGAACATCTACATATTTGCCTGTTTGTATCTGTGAAGTAAGTTGAATTGCATTATATTCAACCTTTCTTACATCATTTGCTATTTCTCCTTCTTCTTTAACCATATCTGTTGTAATAACTGTTCCAACTTTTAAATTTATTTTAGAAATGACATTTTCTCCGATTGAACTTAATGCATTAGATGGTATAATGCTACTATCTAATGTTTGCCTTGTTAATTTATCCACTGTTACTGTATCTCCTGAATTTATATCTTTAGATACAACGTAAACCTCTTTCATTTTGGCCTTTTCTTCTTGTTGTTGTTTTGTTATTTTAGTCAACTGAATTATTAAGACTCCTATGATAAGTCCTGTGACTAACAATGTTACTAACATACCTAATAAAAATGAATTTTGTGCTTTTCTTTGCATTGGATTTCTTGCCATTTTTATTCCTCCTTATAGTTTTATAAAATATCATTATTCATATTTTATTTTACAACATTTTTGTATTAAAAACAACAAATTTTATACCTTGTAATATAAACTTAATATGATTGTAATATGATTGTAATATTGTTATTTTTATCCTGCAAAACGCAAAAATGATACTTTAAAAGTACCATTTTTATCCATTTTTTATCTTCGTCTGCATCTGCAATTGCATCCTCCAGAATTGTTAGATAATGTATTTCCATTTGTTAATAATGTAGTATTGCTTGTTACATCATTTCCATCACTTGATAAATTTGTGCTAATTGTAATTGGTCTTTCTGTCACTCTATAAGTACAATTATTTTGATTTGCTAGTGCTCTTAAAAGCCTGCAAATTGCATTTACTAAAATAGCTGTTATATATGCAAGTAAAGTATATATAATTGCATACACTAAAAAACTTGCGTCAAATGCAGCAAATGCCACAACTAAATAAATTGCAAAAAATGTTGCAGCCACCAGTAAAGGATTATTCAAAATCTTCTGTAATACAATAGCTAGTATAACAGTAGCAACAGGAAGAGCAAAAAATAGTAATAATGTATTCATATTTTTCCCCTCTCTTATTTTATTTGCTATATATTATGTGCAAATACATAAAACCGTTACAAAACAAAATGTAAGAATCTATACATACTATAAATTCTTACATTTTGTTAATTATATTCTACTTTCATTAAAAACAAGCCTTGTGGTGGTAATGTTTTCCCTGCCATTTGCCTATTTTTTGCTTCTATTATTTTAGGTATATCTTCTGGTTCTATATTATTAAGCCCGACTTCTACCAAAGTTCCTGATATAATTCTTACCATATTGTATAAAAATCCATTACCCGTAAGGCTGATTTTTACTCTTTCTACGTCTTTTTCGACTTTTGCATCATATATTGTTCTTACACTACTTTTGCTACTCGTTCCACTAGATTTAAAACTACTAAAGTCATGTTCTCCCACAAGATATGTAACTGCCTTTTGCATTTTCTCTACATCTAATTTTTGTGGCACATGATATGTTAGTCCTCTATATATTGCAGTTCCCTGTTCTGAGTTATCTATAACATACTGATATGTTTTGCTATGGCAATTATATCTGCTATGAAATTCTTGTGGTACTTCTTCTGCTTTTTTTATGCAAATAGATTTTTTTAATTGTGAGTTGATTGCTATAGCCATTTTCTCTATTGGAAAATCTGAGTCAATTTTGAAATTAGCTACTTGTCCAAAAGCATGCACTCCCGCATCTGTTCTACCTGATCCAATTAGTTCTACTTGTTTTCCAGTAATATTTTGAATAGCTCTTTCTATTTCACCTTGAATATTAAGTTTGTTTGGTTGTTTTTGCCAACCATTATATTCTTTGCCATCATACTCAATAGTTAGTTTAATGTTTCTCATCTTGGTTTTGCTTATTTTCCTTTTTTATTTTTAATCTTCTTATTCTTTTTTGGCTTTCTCTAGTAAATCTTTTATTTATTACATGTTTTATCAAAATATTTCTTAGTGCTTCCTCTTTTACATCTGCTATTAGATTTCCATCTATAGCTACAGAAATTTTACCAGTTTCTTCTGATACGATAATTGCAATGGCATCAGATTCTTTTGATATTCCTATTCCTGCACGATGTCTTGTTCCTAGTTCTTTTGCAATATCTTTATCATCAGCTAGTGGTAATATACAAGCTGCTGCCGCAATTTTATTATTTGAAACAATAACTGCTCCATCATGTAATGGTGTGTTTGGTGTAAACAAATTTACTATTAATTGTGGAGACACTTCTGAATCTATTTTCACTCCGCTATCTATAATATCATTTATTTTTATATCTCTTTCAACTACTATTAGTCCACCTGTTTTTGTTTTAGCAAGCTCTGTTGCCGCAATGACAACTTTATATACATCTTCTTTTGTTTTTGTTTCTAAATCTTTATCTATTCCAAAATATCTAGTTAATTTATTTGTTCCTAATTGTTCTAACATTCTACGTAGTTCTGGTGCAAATATCACTATTAGTGCAATTACGCCATATGGCATAAATGCAGTTAATATGAAATTTAATATTCTAAGTTGTAATGCTTCACTAATTGCGGTAAATATTAAAATAAATAGAATTCCCTTTAGTAACTGCCACATTCTTGATTTTTTTGCATAAATAATAAATTTATATAAGATGTATGCAACAATTGCTAAATCTAATATTAGAGTTAGCAATTTAAATGGATTTTGCACTAGTTCTGTCATGTAACTCACAAAAGAATTCCAGATTCCGCTAAAACTTAATGTTAAATTTTCGAACATATTTTACCTCTTTTGTTATAATTTTATTTATTAAAAGCAATATAATAAATTAAAGTTGCTGCTACTGATAATATCATCATAGCTGCTAATATTAGCCCCATTATTCTAGTTGCTATTTTTCCTATATCTTTTTTACGTTTTGTACGTTTGTCCATTTTCTTCATTCCTTTCATCTTAAACTAATATTAGTTATAACACAAATATTTAATAATTTCAATGGTAAAATTATATAATATATTTAGCTGTTAGTTGTTCTACTATTTGTTTTGCTTTTCCTTTGCCTTCTTCTGTTTTTTGTAAAGTCAAATCAATAGCTTCTGCTAATTTCACCATATCTTCTTCTTTAAGTCCTCTGGTTGTTACTGCTGGAGTTCCTATTCTAATTCCGCTTGTCACAGTTGGCTTTTCAGAATCATTTGGTACAGCGTTTTTATTTACTGTTATATTCACTTCATCTAATAACAGAGTAGCTTCTTTTCCTGTTAATCCTTTATTTCTTAAATCAATTAGCATTAAGTGATTATCTGTTCCTCCTGATACTAGATTAAATCCACGTTTTTTTAATTCTTCTGCTAGTTTCCTTGCATTTAATACTACTTGATGTGCATATTGTTTAAATTCTGGTTGCATTGCCTCTTTAAAACATACTGCTTTTCCAGCTATTACATGTTCTAATGGTCCTCCTTGGATTCCTGGAAATATGGTTTTGTCTATAGCCTTTCCATATTGTTCTTTACACAAAATTAATCCAGAACGAGGTCCTCTTAAAGTTTTGTGTGTTGTTGATGTTACAAAATCAGCATATGGTACTGGTGATTCATGTTCTCCTGTACATACTAATCCTGCAATGTGAGCCATATCCACCATAAAATATGCACCTATTTTATCAGCAATTTCTCTAAATTTTTTAAAATCTATTTTTCTTGGGTATGCACTAGCTCCTGCCAAAATCAATTTTGGTTTATATTCTATTGCTTTTTTCTCAACATCTTCATAATCAATATACCCATCTTCTTTTACTCCATAGGCAATAAAGTTATATAACTTTCCTGAAAAGTTTACCTTACTTCCATGTGTTAAATGTCCACCATTAGATAAGTCCATTCCAAGTACAGTATCACCCGGTTGTAGCACTGTCATATATACTGCCATATTTGCTTGGCTTCCACTATGTGGTTGTACATTTGCATATTCAGCTCCAAATAACTCTTTGGCTCTACTCCTTGCTAATTCTTCGATTTGGTCGATATGTTCACATCCACCATAATATCTAGCATTAGGATATCCTTCAGCATATTTGTTAGTTAATATACTACCTACCGCTTCCAACACTGCTTCACTTACAAAATTTTCAGATGCAATAAGTTCTATATTATGTTTTTGTCTCTCTTCTTCCTTTTTTATTTGTTCATAAATTTCTTTGTCTTGTTTTTTTAACATTTCATATTTTTCCATAACCTTACTCCTTTAAAATAAGAGAGAAAATATATACTTTTCTCTCTTCTAAATTTTATTGTTGAGAATATCCGTATTGCTGCATTAAGAAATTTGTATACCATGCATTCATATCAAATTCTTCTACTGTCTCAGGTATTCCATAATCAACTCCATATGTTTCTACTGCTATGCTTTTAATTACTGGTGCTTTTTTAGGTTTATCTGACGCAATTTCATTTCCATCGCTATCTTTTGGTGCACTTTCACCATCTTTTAATTCTGAACTTCTATAATATACTTCAACATTTGCTATTTTTTCAACTATATCCATTCCTTCTGTAACTTCCCCAAAAGCTGCATAATATCCATCTAGGTAACTACTTTCTTCTGTCATAATAAAGAATTGTGAACCAGCTGAATTATATCCATATGTTGTTAATGCAGGATTTATACTGCTATAAGTACTATAGTCTTTTCTTGCCATTGATATAACACCTTTTTTATGTTTTATAGTATTGTTATATCCATTTGCAATAAATTCTCCTTTAATATTATATACCTCGTCACTTGTTACATTATCTTTAATATCACTTAAACTTGGTGAACTCGAACCTGTACCGTTTTTATCTCCGCCTTGTATCATAAAATCTGGTATTGTTCTATGGAAAGTTAATCCATTATAAAACCCACGATTTGCTAATCTAATAAAGTTAGCAACTGTGTTAGGTGCTTGATCTGGATAAAGTTCAACTTTTATTGTTCCATAATCTTCAACTTCTATTGTTGCTACTGGGTTTGGTATATTAGTAGTTAATTTTTTGTAAAAGCCATAACTTACAAATCCTATTCCAGCAACCACTAAAATAATTGCTATAATTAATAATACTATCTTAAATTTTTTCATACTTTTCTCTCCTCTATTTTACAATAACCAAATTATACATTTACAATATTAAATTGTCAAATACAAATTGTTCTTGCATACGTTTTAATGAGCTTTTTATTGTTCTTGCTCTAATTTCTCCAATTCCGTCAACATCATCTAGTTGTTGCAAATCTGCGTCTAGTATGTGTTGGAAGGATTTGAAAGATTTTACCAAGTTTTCTACTATATTGCTTGGCATTCTTGGTATTTTATTAAGTACCCTATATCCTCTTGTATAAACTGCCACTTCATCATATGAGTCAAAATCTTCATATCCTAATGCTTTAGCAATCTTTTCTTGAAGCATTAAATCATCATATTCTAAAGCCTTGATTTCTTCCAATACTTTTTCAGCAGTTCTCTTTTTGCCTGGTGCAATATAGTCTTTAATGATTAACAATTCCTCTTCTTCTAGGTCTCCAACTAATTCTTCTAGTTGCATCTCCAAAAGTCTCCCTTCTTCTCCTAATTCATAAATAGACTTTTGAACTTCTTCAACTATTTTCATTACCATTTCAGCTCTTTGTATTGCATTTATTACATTTTCTAATGTAACAATATCATTAAACTCGTATTCATTTAATAAACTTAATTTATTATCAAATACTTTTTTATATTTTTCAACTGTTTGTAAAGCTTGGTTAGCTTTTGAAATAACTTTTGCAGTGTCTTCTAGTACATATCTATAATTTCCTTTAAATATAGTAATTATACTTCTTCTTTGAGATATACTAATTACTAATGCTCCAGTTTGTTTTGCTGTACGTTCTGCAGTACGATGTCTGGTTCCTGTTTCTGTTGTTATTATGCTAGACGAAGGAATTATTTGAGTATTTGCATAAAGTATTTTTTTCAAGTCATTGCTAAGTACAATAGCACCATCCATTTTAGCTAGCTCATATAGTCTAGAAGATGTATATTCAACATCTAATTGAAATCCACCATCAACTAAATCTAACACTTCTTTTGTATCTCCAATTACAATTAAAGCACCAGTTTTTGCTTTTAAAATATTTTCTAGTCCATCACGAATTGGTGTACCAGGTGCAATCATTTTTAATACTTCTGTAATAACTGCTTCTTCCTTTTTTAAAGCCATTTTTTGCTTGTCTCCTTTCAAGTAATTTAAAAAATAATTAGTATATTACTAGGAAAAGTTTCGTTCAAAAGGCAAAGGCTCATACATTGTGTATGTAACTACGTTTTGAACCAACTTTAACAATGCGGGATGCTGATTATTTTAGTCCTACTGCTTTCATAGCTTCGTTAACATTCCTGACCCCTATTATATCTAACTTATAATTTTCTTTCAAGAGTTTTTTATTACTTTCTGGTATAATGCAAGTTTTAAATCCTAGCTTTTCCGCTTCTTTTAATCTTTTATCAATTAGATTAACTGCTCTAACTTCTCCTGTCAAGCCAACTTCCCCAATTATAACCGTTCTTTTATCTATACTAATATTCTTAAAGCTTGAAGCACATACTAATATTGTGCCTAGATCTACTGCTGGTTCATTTATTTTTATTCCACTTACAACATTTAAATAAATATCTTGTGAACTTAATGCTAGACCTGCTCTTTTTTCTAGAACAGCTACTAATAATGTAAGCCTATTGTAATCAATTCCATTGGCAGCTCTACGCGGAAGTCCAAAAACTGTTGGCGTTGTCAGTGCTTGTAATTCAATAAGTAATGGTCTTGTTCCTTCCATTGTTGCTACAATTACTGAACCTGATGGGTTGTCTTCTCTTTCTGAAATAAGTACAGATGATGGGTTTGTTATTTCCGCCATTCCTTCGCTTTGCATTTCAAACATTCCTACTTCATTTGTTGAACCAAAACGATTTTTTACTCCACGCAAAATTCTATATGAGAAATATCTTTCTCCTTCTAAGTATAGTACTGTATCTACCATATGTTCTAGTACTCTCGGTCCTGCTATATTTCCTTCTTTAGTAACATGTCCTATTATAATGGTTGTAATTTCGTTACTTTTGCATACACGCATAATTCTTGCTGTAATTTCACGTACTTGGCTGACAGTTCCTGCTGCTGAAGATATTTCATCAGAGTACATAGTTTGTATTGAGTCTATAATTACAAGTTTTGGTTTAATTTCTAATATAGAGTTTTCTATAAGCTCTATGTCTGTTTCTCCTAAGAATAAAATGTCGTCATTATGAATACCTAATCTGTCTGCTCTTAATTTTATTTGTTCTGCAGATTCTTCTCCTGAAACATACAAAACTTTACCTTCTCCTTGTACTTTATCACAAAGTTGCAAAATTAAAGTAGATTTACCAATTCCCGGTTCTCCACCTAATAGTACAAGTGAACCTTTTACTAAGCCTCCGCCTAGTACTCTATCTAATTCTCCTATTCCAGTATGTGTGCGTATTGCATCTTTCCCTATTACTTCATTTAAAGCTCTTGGAGTTACTTTTTTTCTTTCTCCAGAACTTGTTGTCTCTTTTGAAATTTTTTCTTCATAAAAGCTATTCCATTCGTTGCATCCGTGGACATTTGCCTAACCATTTAGTTGACTCATATCCACAACTACTACATACAAATACAGTTTTTGCCTTAGCCATTTTATCTCCTATCTTTATTTTAAGTAATATTCTATCATATTTTTATATTGGTCTTGTGCATTTAAACATGTATCAATTAAATAACCATTTTCATTTTTGTATTCTTTTAATCCTCTATAATAGAATAGTTTATCTTTGTCTAGAATTATAAATGGAATTATATTATTTTTTAGACATTCTTTAAACATTATAATTCTTCCTACTCTTCCATTACCATCTTGGAATGGATGTATCTTTTCAAATCTGTAGTGAAATTCAATTATTTCTTTAATTGTAATTTTCTTAATTGAATTATACCACTCCATTAATTTTGCCATTTCTTTTTCAACATTACTTGGCAAAGCGGTACTAATGCCGCTTCCTATTTGATTAGCTTTTTGTTTATATTCTCCAACATTAAACCAATCTACTCTACTATCTGATGTACCATTTTTTAAAATCTTATGAAATTCTTTTATCATTTTTTCATTTAATTTTTTGTCTGCTACATCTAACATATAATCAACTAATTGAAAATGGTTAGATGTTTCTAATATATCATCCACCTTCGCAATTGTATCGCCTTCAAACAAAATAGTATTTGTTTCAAAAATATATCTTGTTTGATCTTCTGTTAGTGTACTTCCTTCAATATGGTTTGTATTATATGCAAATATGATTTGTGTGTTATGATATAGATTTCCCTTTAATCCCATTTCTTTTTGTTCTCTTAATGTTTCTAATACATTGATTTTAGAAACATCAAATTTATCTTCGTCTTTTATCAATTCATCCACTGTTATATTAAATGTATCTGCTAATCTTTTTAAAGACTCAATATTTGGTTCAATCATTCCAGATTCATATTTAGATATTGTCCCTGGTTCAACTCCTAATATTTCAGCAATATCTTTTTGGGTCATTTTATTTGCTTCTCTATACTCTTTTATTTTATTTCCAATACTCATAATATCATCCCCTTTTAATCTATATATATTATATCATATTGTTTCTAAAAAAGATAGTATTTATATGTATCTTGTTGTATTACTTTCCAAAAAAGATATTTGTATTTTTTAAAGTGTTGTGCCTAGACTTACAAACATTGCATGTGCCCACGCTAGTCCATTTACCCATGCTGATGTCATTGTTTGGTTGTCTACTTGCTCTGCTATAAATCCATGCTCATTTGCTGATTTTATAACAAATTCTACACACTCATTTGCTTTTCTCTTTTCTCCTGATTTTTGATAATACATTGCCATCCACAAGGTTGCTATTGTCCATGGATTTTTGCCTTCACAATAGTTGTCATCTTCATATCTTAAATATCCACCTGTATAGGTTCTTAATGTCATATTTATTTTTTCTATTGTATTTAATACTTTCTTTTCTTTTGGAGAGAAAATCTCAAATGGTGTTACTACTCCTAGTAAGCTTATGTCTGTTTTTTCATCTTTTAAATTTCTTGTAAACGTTTTTGTTTTTTCATTGTATAAGTTGTTTGAAATATATTTTTTTATTTCTTGATTATATTTTTTAGTAGCATTTTCCAATTTGTTCATTGCTTCTACTTTTAAGCGGTTATTTTGCTCATATTCTGGTTTTAATACAGAATGAATTTCTGTTATTGCATCAAAGGCAGAATAAATACATGCTAAAGAATATAAATGTATTCCTTCACTTTCTTCCCATAAGTCATAGCTATCTGGTAGCTTGTTTCTATTTTCAGTATGGTAAGTTGCTTCAATTTCATTTTTTACAATGTCTGATTTGTCCTTTGTTCCTAAAATATTATCCATATATGTGCACAAAAACTTAACTGCTTTTTCGCACATTTTATATGTATCTTTTAAGAATTTTACATCTTTGGTAGCTTTGTAATGTTCATAAACTCCAAAAACTACACTTGCTGTTTCGTCTATTTGATAGCCCCAGCATGGTGCTAATCTTTTATCTGTATAAAATCTTTGCTCCCACATACCATTTTTATTTTGTGTATCTTTACAAAAAATTTTATAAAACTTTTCTGTTTCTTTTGTCATTTTCAAGTTGTCTAAAGCTCTTGTAATAAATACAGCATCTCTTGGCCAACAATAGCTATATCTTCCACATTTGGTCATATCTTCATCAACTTCTACTGCTGCAGATATTCCACCTGTTTCTTGATTTATTAGTAATGGAAATAGCAAAATACTTCTTTTATATATTTGGTTAAACTTTTTATTTAAAGTATTTGTTTCTTTTTTTAATTCTATTCCAATATGCTCTTTTACGTATTTTTTCCAATATTTTTCTACTGTTTGCTCTTCTTTTTTTACATCTAGCTTCTTAATTTCTGTTAATTCTTTATTTAATATTTCTTCTGTTTCATCACTCTTCTTGAAGTACAAGTATACTGTTAGTTCTTTTTTCTCATTTGGTTTTAATGTTCCTATATCATAGCTTATACTAGAGTCACATGACATTCCTATATAGTCTTTATCCTTTATAACTCCACTTGATATATTTTCTTTAGTGTTATTTATTTGATAACTTAGAAATGGCTTGTCTGAAAATGTATACATAGTATAATCATGGCAATATTGAATTAAAGTATTGTTTTTAACTTCACCACTCACCATATTGTTATAGTCTGTCAAAAGCTTAGAATGTACTAAAAAGTTTACATTTAATTCTATATTGTTTTTGTTCTCAAATTCGTATTTTTTTACTAATACAGAATTTTTTAATAAAGCAAAATCAGTTTGTTTTATTTTTAAATTAAAATATGTATTTGTAATTTCAGTATGTAAAATGTTAGTGTCCTCAGTATAATATTGATTATATTGATTATTTATATCTTCATGTAAATATATTATTCCTGAGTCATTTATTTTTACTCCTGTTTTAAATTCATCTATCCAACTTCTAAAGTCAGGAAATGGGTACATTACACGAAGTAACTCCCCATTTTTTGTATAACTGGCGGTAATATTTTTACCACCAATTATAGAATCATTATTATATTTAGTTTTCATTAGTTTTCCCTCTTTAATTCTTCTCTACGATTTTTACAATTTGATCTTCTATTTCTTTTAGTCTTAATTTTAATAAGCTTATTTCTTCTTCATTGTCTTTTTTAGTTAAATAATCTTCTTTAACAATAGTTTCCATATCATTAAGTTCATTTTTCAATAATCTTATCTTATCAATCACATCACGTCTTAGATTCATTTGAGGTGTTATTGGAGCTACTGTTTGTTCCATAGTTAAGTTTTCATCTAATGTGTATGTTTGACCATATTCTGGAATAGTTACAGGTAAGCCTATTTCATCTACAATTTTTGATTTTAATATTTCTTGTCCTGTTGGCTCTCCATGAACTAAAAAGATATGTTTTGGTTTTGTGATAAATGAATATACAAAATTCATAAGCCATTCTTGATCTGCATGGCCTGAATATCCCTCAATATATTCTATTCTTGCATTTACAGCAATTTCTTCACCAAATATTTTTACTCTTTTTTCTCCGTCAACAATTCTTCTTCCTAATGTTCCTGGTGCTTGATATCCTACAAATAGAATTGTACTATTAGGATCCCATAAATGATGTTTTAAGTGATGCTTAATTCTTCCTACTTCGCACATACCACTAGCAGAAATAATAATTGAAGATTCATTTTTTTCATTTAATGCTTTTGATTCATCTGCTGTTCTTGTAAATTGTAAGCCCGGAAATTCTAGTGGATTATCTCCACTTTCAATAACTGCTTGTGTTTCTTCGTCAAATAAATTTGCATTTTCTTTAAATATTTCTGTTGCTGAAATTGCAAGAGGGCTATCAACATATACCGGTGCTTTCATTAATGTTGCATATTTTTTCTTAAAATCTTCGCCCTCTTGTACATCCTTTAAATTATTTAGTTCATACAATATTTCTTGTGTTCTGCCAACTGCAAATGATGGTATAACAACAGTTCCACCTTTATCTAAAGTTTCTGAAACTATGTCTAAGAATAAGTTTGCTTTATCATCATTTCTCATGTGTAATCTTCCACCATAAGTTGATTCCATTACTAAGTAATCTGCTGTTTCTATCATTGTTGGTGAAGATAAAAGTGGAATATCATTATTTCCTAAGTCACCAGTAAATACTGCCTTAGTTTCTTTTCCGTCTTCTTTTACCCAAACCTCAATAATTGCTGAACCCAACATATGTCCTGCATCATTAAAACGTACATAAATATTAGGGTCTATTTCTATTATTTCATCATAGTTTACTGGTTTAAATATCTCCATTGTATCTATACCATCTTGAGCTGTGTATAGTGGTGGAAGTGGTTCTTTACCTTCTCTTTTTCTTTTTCTATTTCTCCATTCAATTTCTTGTTCTTGAATGTGTCCACTATCTGGAAGCATTATTGAGCATAAATCTCTTGTTGCTTTTGTTGTTATAACTGGATTTCTATACCCTTCCTTATATAGTTTTGGGATTCTTCCTGAGTGGTCAATGTGTGCATGTGTTAATAACATAAAATCAATTTCATTTACATCATATGCAAATGGCTCATGGTTTTGCATTTCGTCTCTATCTCCACCTTGATACATTCCACAATCAACTAAAAACTTTTTGCCTGCTCCTTCTACTAAAAAGTTAGAGCCAGTAACCATTTTGGTTGCTCCTAAAAATGTTATTTTCATAAAATTCTCCTTTTCTTAAACAAATAATTTTGTTTTTTTATTTAATTTTATTGTTTTATCACTATAAAGCTCAATCCTATTTTCTAATATACTTGTATCATAATATTCTATAAATAATTTTCCTTCTTCTACTTTAGTTTCAATTATCATATTATTCAAATCTATCATTTTACTGTCGAATATTTTTCTTATAATTTCATAATTAACTATTTCATCTTTGGTTACATCTTCTATTGCATTTAGCGCCCTTGCTTTTTCATAAAGAACACCTATCGTTTCTTCAAAAACTTCATTTAGTTCAGCTATATCTTTTAAACTAGTGTTTTCATCATACTTTAAAAATCTAAAATATCTTAGTTCATATATATATTTAATTACATCTTGCCTTATAGCCGATTTCATTATCTTTATTTTAAAGCATTCTAGAAATAATGTACATAGTTCACAAACTGTTTTTAATTGCTTACTATTTGATTCTAGTTCTAAAGAATTCAGAAACTCGAATTTTCTAGTAATTTCATCTTTGCGTTTAACATAACCCTTTGGATCAAGTAAATCATTGTATTTTTTTATTTCATTTACATGGTCTTGTCTTTCAATTTCTAATCTATTTGCTAATTGCCTAACACTAAATATCTTATCTTTATTTTGAAGTTTTGAATTCCTTTCATCATATTCTTCTCTTAATAATTCCTGATTATTTAGCAGTTTATCAATTTTTTCAATTTTTCTTGTTATTTTCTTCTTTTCTTCTGTAATGTCTTCTAAATACTTAGCCTTATTCTCTAATCTTTCAAATTCTAATTTTGTTTCTTCTTTTACTTTTTTCCATTTTTCTAATTCTTCTTCACTTTGTTTTGATTTCTCTTCAATTGCTATTTTACACAATATTTTTACTATTTCTTTTGCTCTTTGTTCTCCAAAATTTTCTTTTAAATTTTCATGTGTAAGCATTAAATAGTCTGCTAATTGACTGGTATTATTTGCCCATGAATTTATGAAATCATATTCTAGTAAATATACTAAAACTTGAAACATTATATTTATTACATTGTTTTCTATATCTTTTGCAGATATATCCCATGACCAGCCATTAAAATCTCTAATTACTTCTGCTTGACTCATTAGACTGGCACTATTTAAAAAATAACTTATTGATTCTTCAAGAATACTTTCTTCTTCAGTTAAACTTACTTTTTCTTCACCAATTGCTAATATACTCTTTAGTAAGGTCAACTCATTTCCTAAAGCAACTATTTTCCCCTGTGCTTTTTGTATTTCATATTTTTCATTTTCGTCTATTTCATCATTTGTAACTGTAATTTCACTGCAATCATTTTTTATAATGTCTATTATTTTATCTAAAAATTCACCTTTATCACATACTTGTACTTTAGTCTTTTCATAATCTTTATATGAATTTTCAATTTTATAGACCATGCTTAAAAGAAGATTTTTGGTATCCACTGAGAATTGCTTATCCTCTAAAATCTTCTCTAAGCTATTTGTATAGTCTTTCATATGAATTTTACGTAATAGTTTTTCTTTTTTTCTTTCCATTGTATCCTCTTGAAAATTCTATTCTTCTGTATTTTCTACAGTGGTCATTTTTAGTTCTTGCCATCTCTCTTTAGACATAAGTACTTCACGAGGTTTGCTACCTTGATATCCTGATATTACTCCTCTTTCTTCCATTTGGTCAATTATTCTTCCTGCTCTTGCATATCCTACTTTAAATCTTCTTTGTATAAATGAAGTAGAAGCTTGTCTTGTATCTACAACTGTATCAATTGCTTCCATTAGTAGTGGATCTGTTCCATCATCATCTGCTTGTTCAGCTTCTAGGTCTTTTTCTGTTTTGTTTGCATTTTCAATTTGTTCTATTATATCTTCATTGTATTTAACTTCGCCATTAGCTTTAATGAAATCTACAATCTTTTCTACTTCTTTATCTGATACAAATGCGCCTTGAACTCTAGTAGGTTTTGTTGCACCTGCTGGATAGAATAACATATCACCTTTTCCAAGTAATTTTTCTGCTCCTACCATATCTAATATTGTTCTTGAATCTATTTGTGAAGATACCGCAAATGAAATTCTAGATGGTATATTTGCTTTAATAATACCTGTAATAACGTCAACTGATGGTCTTTGTGTTGCAATTACTAAATGCATTCCAGCCGCTCTTGCTTTTTGTGCCAAACGACATATTGAATCTTCAACATCTTTTGATGCTACCATCATTAAGTCTGCAAGCTCGTCTATGATAATTACAATTTGTGGTAGCACACCTGTATCTTCTTGTTTAGATATCTCATTATATCCCTTAATATCTCTAACACCTTTTTTAGCAAAAATTTGATAACGGTTTTCCATTTCTTGTACAGCCCAAGCAAGCGCTCCTGCTGCTTTTTTAGGGTCTGTTACAACTGGAATAAGTAAATGTGGTATTCCGTTATATACAGAAAGTTCAACTACTTTTGGGTCAACCATTAAAAGTTTTACTTCACTTGGTTTTGATTTATATATTATGCTTGAAATTAAAGTATTTATACACACACTTTTACCAGAACCTGTTGCACCCGCAATTAATACGTGTGGCATTTTAGCTATATCTGTAACTACAGGTTCACCTGCCACGTCTTTTCCTAAACCAAATGCTAATTTTGATTTATGGTCTTGGAAAGCACTTGATTCTATTATTTCTCTAAAGTGAACAATCTCATTTTCTTTGTTTGGAATTTCAATTCCAACTGCTTGTTTTCCTGGAATTGGTGCTTCAATACGAATACTTTCAGCTGCTAAGTTAAGTGCAATGTCATCTGCTAAATTAGCAATTTTGCTTACACGAACTCCCTCTGCTGGTTTTAATTCATATCTAGTAATTGCTGGTCCAACAGATACATTTTCAACTTTTGCTGAAACACCAAAACTATATAAAGTTTTTTGCAATTTTGTAGCTGTATCCATTACAGCCTTTTTTCCACCTTTGCTTGTCTTTTTCTCAGGTTCAGCTAATAGTTGAACTGGTGGAAATTCATAGTTTTCATCTTCTTCTGTGATTGTATGTTCCAATTGTAATACTTCTTTTGTCTTATCTTCTTTTTGTTCTTCAACTTGTTTAAATAAGTTAGCATCTATTACATCTGGTGAAGATGGTTCCTCTTTCTTTTTGCCAAAGAAAGGTATTGATAAATCATCATGATTATATTTTTTCTTATCATCTTTGTTATCTTTTTCATTTATATTTATTGTTAATTGATCTTCGAATTGAGAAGCTAGTTTTGCTGCCTCTTCTTTTTCCCTTAATCTTCTACCTTTTCTGTCCTCTTCAATAACTGTATCATCATAAGAATGCTTGCTTTTCTTTTCCTTTTTCTTCTCTTCTTTTCTTTCTCTTAACTCATCTAATAAATCACTAATCATTTCAGCGGGCCTTATTCCAAACATAAATATTAGTAGAATAACTGCTATACCTATTGTTAATATTATTGCTCCTGTAGAACCTAATGCTTTTATTAAAGGTACAGCAACTACTGCTCCAATTGCTCCTCCTCCAATATCTTTTTCACCTAAATAATATGCATCTTCTATAACGTTATCAAACTCTTTTTCTATTGATAAATTACCTTTTCCTACTTGAAAAATACTAAGCATAGCTGCAACACATAGCAAAAATATTCCATACTGAATTAACTTATGTGTCATATATTCCTTATCATTTTGAGTCATATATATTGCAATTAGTAAAGTTCCTATTGGAATAATGTATTTTATAAATCCCATAATTCCACCAAGCATAGGACTTAACGTTTCTCCAATGCTTCCTGATTTTGTGTATATTAAAATCATTAATAATATGCTAAGTAACACTAATGCTACAACAGCTATATTTATATCTATTTTATTCTTCTTTTTTCTTCCTCGTTTAGCCACTAGTATTTCTCCTTTTATACAAAATAAAGGTCAGACGTTTCAAGATGTCTGACCCCTTCAAAATTATTATTTAAGTTCTTTTCTATTATTTTGAATTACCTTCATTGCATCTTGAAGTGCAACTTCAATGCCAGCTAAAACGCTATCTGCATACTCTTTTGTTCCTTTTGATATTTCTCTAGACATTTCATTTGCTGTTTCTATGATTTCTACTTTCTTCTCATATGCTTTTCTTGTAATTTCATGTTCGTCAATCATAGAAATAATTCTATTTTCAGCTTCTTTAATTATTTCGTCAGCTTCATTTTGAGCTTCTACTAAAATTCTTTGTCTTTCTTCTTTAACCCATTTAGCTTGTTTTAGCTCTTCTGGTAATTTTAATCTAATTTCTTTAATTATATCTAAAATTTCTTCTTTATCAACTACACATTTACCAGAAAAAGGTACATTTCTACTTTTTTCTAACATATCCTCTAAAGTTTCTAATAAGGTGAATATTTCCATTGTTTTTAACCCCTTTCGAGTGCTATTCTGTTGCACTTTTTGCTAAGAATATAAGACTTACTCTTCCATATTTTCTTATATCTGTTACTTCTACATTTATTTTTTCTAATTCGAGTAATTCTCGTTTCTCATCATCGGTTTCTATGATTATATTTCCTTCTTCTTTTAGTAAATTTAGTGATAAGATTCTTTCTACAGAATCGACTGAAATATTAGCTTGATATGGTGGATCTATGTATACAAAATCAAATTGCAAGTTTTGTTGTTTTAATAATTCTAAAGCCTTTTTATAATCTTTAAGCATTACTACTGACTTATCTTGCATTTTTGTTTTTTCAAGATTATTGTATATCATTTTTACTGCAATAGGATTTTTTTCACATAGATAAGCTTTTTCAGCTCCTCTACTCAAAAATTCAATTGCTATTGCTCCACTTCCTGAAAATAAGTCTAAAATAACTGAATCTTGTATTTTATTTTGAATAATGTTAAATACTGATTCTTTTACTCTGTCAAGTGTAGGCCTTGTTGAAAGGCTTTCAATTGAATTCAATTTAGTTCCTCTTGCTGTTCCACTAATTACTCTCATAGTACCTCTATAATGATATACATATATTTTATATTTTTCTGCTAATATGTCAATGATTTTAACACAATTGTAATATTATCTTAATGCAATTGTAATAATGTTAAATTTCTGTAATATTGCATTTGTATTATATATTAAAATTTTCTAATTGTAAAGTGTTTTTCCATAATATACTTTTCTATCAATATAATTGCAAAAATAACAACCCTTTCTCATTTTGAAAAAGGGTTGTTTGGAGGTTACTGCTGACGCTTCTTTGCCAGAAGAAGAAGTGCAAAATAAGTCTGTCGTACACTACCTTTAGGGGTAGTTTCAGACAAAAGATATATGCTCTTGGCGTCTACCTGACTTGCAACATCATTGATGCATTGGTTAAATGCTTCCCTATTTTTCATGTTTCGTTTGCCGATAACATCTATATAGAGTTCATACCACCGTTTATAATTTTCGTGAAGGATTCTGATATCCTCAATGTTCTTAGCGTCGAAGTTTTCCGGCTGTCTCTGCAAAATTTCCATGTTTTTTCCTCCATGAAGTAATATATAATGTATTTTTAATACATTACATATATTATACCGCTTTATGTAAATAGTGTCAAATTACAACTACAGATGATAGTGTTTTGAGCATATGCTTTTAATTTTATACATTAAAAAAAGTGCTTTTTGACCCCGTCCCCAAAAGCACCTTTTTAGTTTTAGTCTTTGTTTACATCTTTTAATAATTCTAATTGAGAAATAAGAAGCGATTCCATTTTCGCTTTGTATACGTCAAATTGTTTTTGTAAGTCTTCTAATTCTTTTTGTTTCATTGAAATTTCTTGTTCAAGTTCTACTACTGCTTGTTTTGCATTTGCTTGCGCTTCATTTAATATTGCTTCAGCTTGTTGTTTTGCTAAGTTTTTAACATCATCTGCTGCTGTTTGTGCCATAATTAAAGTATTGTTTAAAGTGCTTTCAATATTTTTATACTTAGCCATATCTTCTTGCATATCTTCTATTTTGTTTTTTGCTTCTGCTGATTCTTTATATAATTTTTCATAGTCGGCTGTTATTTCATCTAAAAATTCATCTACTTCGTCTACACTATAACCACTCATCATTTGTTTTGAAAATTTTTTATTTTCAATGTCTAAAGGTGTAAGCATATTTATTCCTCCTAATTAGTTTCCATTTCTTAGCCATGAAACTGATAATTTACTTTTTATTTCATCTCTTGCTATTTCATTTTCAATATCATAATTAAATGGTGCAATTAATACTATAGAATTAGATATTTTTTGCATATGTCCATCTAATGCATGTACTGCTCCTGATACAACATCTATAATTCTTCTTGCAACATCTTTATTAACATATTCTAAATTAACGATTACTGATTTTTTTTGTTTTAGTAAATCGCAAATAGTTGCTGCTTGATCAAATGTTGTTGGTTGAGAAATAACCATTTTTACTTGTTGAACTTGAGGCATTGCAACAACTTTATTGTTTTTTCTGCCCCATAATCTTTTATCTTCTTGTTCTTCTTCATCATTTTCTACTTCTTCTGTGTCAACTTCTTCTATTTCTTCATCTCTATCTTCTGCTGGCTCCATTCCAAATAATCCCCATACTTTTTCCATTATAGCTCCTGCCATTTAAAACAACCTCCTAAAAATTACTCGTCCTTAGTTTTTAACTGTAAATAGTATCTAACTTTTTTGCTCTATTGTCAATAGTTTTTAAGCTTTGTAATGATAATTTAATATTTTTGTAATATTTTTGTAATACTTCTATGTCGGATTTTTTAGAATTTCGTCATATAATGTCAAAGTCTTCCTTCCTTTTATCTCTTCACTTGTATAACCAAGTTCTTTTAGTTCACTACTTGTATAGTTTTCTACAATAGCATATTTATCGTTTTGTCTCAAAACTTTAACTAATATTCTATCTTGATATCCATTTCTTGTTCTAACAATATATGAAACTTCATTTTCTCCTTTTTGTTCTTTTCCTAATGCTGTATTTGGTATTTTCTTTCCACTATCACTCCACCAAATTATATCAAAAGATACTTTCCTATAGCTAATCATTTCTTGCACTTGTTCATCAATTTTAAATATAATTACAACCTTGTCATCTTCTCTAGATATATATTCTATTTCGCTTGTAACTTCTTTATTGTTCGAAAGTCTTAATTTAATTTTCTTTCCTGTCTCTGCTTCTTGTGCTTGTTTAGAATCTAAAATACAAGCTATATAACATTCAAAATTGTTTATTATTTTAGCACTTTCTTTACTGTCAGCTACTATTTGTCCAGTTTTCAAATTTAAATTATTTAAAAGTTTAGATGTAATTTTCGAAAAGTCCTTTGGTGTAAGTACATCTTCGTATCCATCCACTTTATATGACACTGTTCCACTTATTGGCGCATTCAGTTTCTCCGAACCTTCATTTAGCTTGTTTTCATAATTACTTCTTTCATTTATAAGTTTATTTAAATATGAACCTGCTGGACTTAATTTTCCAGCAATTTTAGCTTTTTTTACAATATTATTTGAAATTTCTTTTTTTACTTTTGTTATTGTTTGTATACTGTTTTCCTCTCTTAAAGACACTATTTGACTCTCTATTTGTTTTTCTAGTGCTTTTATGTCACCTGGAAGTAAAGTATTTTCTTTCGACATAGCTTCATCAATTTTTACATCCAAATCTCTTATCTTACTTATTAGACTTTCCTCTCCAGAAGAATAGTAACGAAAAATGGCTTCTCCTTTTGCTACTCTTTCACCTTCTGTTTTTATTTGTTCAATTCCATTTTTATAATTTGAACCTTTTACTACAGTTTCTTCACGAATAATATATCCAACCGCTTTCTCAGTTTGATATATTTTACCTTGTTCTACGGTAAATGTATCTGTAGGATTTTTTATAAATACTACTACTTTGTAAATGCAAAATATAGAGACAAGAAGAGTTGCAGCAGAAATAATTAGCGCTTTTTTATTGTTTTTTAACGCCTCTAAATTCATTTTGTTCTTTACTTTTTTCTTTCTACTTGCTTTCTTTTTCTCCACTGTATTCCTCCAAAATATATTGTATATTTTGTTCTAATGGTGCTAAACCATTTATCCATTTTATGTCTTTATTTTTTCTAAACCAAGTTAATTGCCTTTTAGCATATCTTCTAGTTTCCATTTTTAGTTTTTCTATCATCTCTTCTTTAGTAGTTTCACCTTCTATGTACTCTACTACCTCTTTGTACCCTAAACCTTGCATTGCTGTTGGAAATTCTTTGTATTTATTTACTAAGTTTTGCACTTCTTCTATTAACCCTTGTTCTAGCATGATGTCAACTCTTAAGTTTATTCTTTCATATAACTTTTCTCTATCCATAGTTATTGCAAAAACAATATAATCATATGGTGGTGGAATTAGCCTTGATTCGGCTTCTAGTTGGGTTTTAGTTTTGCCAGTTTGATGATAAATTTCTAATATTCTCATTATACGTTTCTTGTCATTTTTACTAATACTTTGAATTGCCTGTTCATCTATTTTTTTAGCCTCTTCATATAGCTTTTCTAATCCTTCTTGTTCTACTAGTTTTTCTAATTCTTGCCTATATTTTAAATCTGTTTCAAGTTCTAGATATTCAATATTGTATACTAAGGCATCAACATATAATCCTGTTCCTCCAACTATTATCGGGGTTTTGTTTCTACTTAAAATTTCTTCTATTTTTTGAGTAGCCGCCTTTTTAAAGTCTGCTACACTATACCTTTCGCTTGGCAATACAAAATCTATTAGATGGTGTGGTATTCCATCCATTTCTTCTACTGTAGGCTTTGCTGTGCCTATAGTCATATCTTTATATATTTGCATAGAATCGCAAGAAATAATTTCACCATCTATTTTCTTGGCAAGTTCAATAGACAAGCTGGTTTTTCCTGATGCTGTAGGTCCACATATAATAATTACCTTTGGTTTCATTTCGTTCTCCTTTTTATTTTTGTGCTGATTGCACTATGTTTAAAATTCCATTTTGAATATCTTTAAAATAAAAGAATTCAATTATTAATACAATTATCAAAATTACAGAAAATAATATTATACGATTTCTGAAATTTTGTTTTTTCAATCTGCCTTGTTTAAAATATTTATAAGAACTAGCTAAAAAAGGTAGTACCACCATACAGTTTATTGGTACAAATGTAAATACTATAAAGTTTTTGCCTAACTCTTTCGCTGTTCCTAAATCAATATTTCTAGTGCTTAACCAATATATTGATGAAACTGTAATATATATAATCGCAACGCCAACTACTATAAATGTCATTTTTTCTTTTTGGGCAATTTCTTTTCCTAACATTTTATATGTCATAAAAATTGCTATTAAATTTAATACTAAAATAGATAGATAAATAAATATAACCATTGTTTTCTCCTATCTCCTTGAAAATTTTCTTTCAATATCTGTTTTTGTCATTTTTATTGCTGTTGGCCTTCCATGTGGACATGTAAATGGATTTGGAAGTACTAATAATTGCTTTAGTAAATTATCTACCTCTGCTTGAGTAAGAACCATATTAGCTTTTACTGCTGCTTTACATGCTACTGTCGCAATAAATTTTTCTTCTATTTCCTGTTTAGCTGTCCTTGCTACTGTATTTATTTCGTCAAGAGTCTCTAAAAATAATTCTTTAGTATCAAGATCTAGACATATATTTGGAACCCCACTTAATTTAATAGTGTTTTCACCAAATTCTTCAAGTGTGAATCCAGCCTTTCTAAACATATCCATGTTTTCTTTTGCTATATCCATTTCTTTATGTGATAAGTTTATGATGTCTGGTAATAACATTAATTGAGAATCTTTTTCTGAATCACTATAATAATTTTTCTTTACCTTTTCATATAAAATTCTTTCATGTGCTGCATGTTGGTCTAGTATATATAGCTCATTGTTTAATTCTAGAATTATATATGTAGAAAATGCTATTCCAATAAATTTGTATGGTGGAATCTCCTCTTTTTCTTGTGGTTTAAATATTGATACATTTTCTAATGACGTCATTTCTTGTGGTTGTACTGTTAGCTTTTCTTCTTTTTCTTTTTCCTCTTGTACTTGTTTTCTTACATCAGATGGCATTGTTCCAAAAGTTTTTATATACATTTCATCAAAACTTTGTGGAGTATCTTCTACTTTTAACTCTTCTAGTTTATTTATGTTATTTATAATTTTAGTACTATTTTCTGTTGCTGTAGTGTTTCCACTTACAGGTAATTCATATGCTGATGTATCTTCTGTTACTTTTACTTGTTCTTTCACTTCATTTAAGCCCATTTTATTAGAATAAATTTGAGCTATTAGATTACTTTTATCTTCTTCCTCTTCTGGTTCTTCTTTTTCTTTTTTGAATTTTCTAAATAGTCCTCCAAAAGACTTTTCTTCAATTTTGTTGTCATATTTTATTTGTTCTACTGGTGCTGTGCTAACCATTATTGTATCCATCGGAACAGTTTTAGTTTCTTCATTTACCTTTTCAGTATCTGCAACTAAGTCTCCTTTTAATAATCCATCTCTTATAGCATGGTATACTGCCTTAAACACTTTACTTTCTTCCTCAAATCTAACTTCAAGTTTTGCTGGATGTACATTAACATCTACCTTTTGTGGATTCATTTCAACATTTAAAACTAAAAATCCATATTTACCAATTGTAATCAAACCTTTATATCCTTGCTCTGCTGCACTTGTTAAAGTTTTATCTTTTACATATCTTTTATTTACAAAGAATAATTGGTTTGAACGGTTTGAACGAGCTATAACTGGTTTTCCAATTACTCCTGTAACTGTCATATCTTCATAGTTATAATTTATTTCTAATATATTTTCTGCAATGTCTTTTCCATATATGCTGTATATAACTGCCTTAAAATCATTATTTCCTGGTGTTTGGATTATTGTTTTACCTGTGTTAATTAACTTTATTGCAATTTCAGGATGAATTAAAGCTATTCTAGTTACTACATCTTCAATATATCCTGCTTCTGTAAAATCTTTTTTTAAGAATTTGTATCTAACTGGTGTATTGAAAAATAAGTCTTGAATAACAATAGTTGTTCCCTTTGGGCAACCTGCTTCTTCTTTGTTTTTTATTGTTCCCCCTTCAACTTCTACCTTGTATCCAATTTCATTTTCTACATATTTTGAAGTCATCTCTACTCTGCTGATAGCTGCTATACTTGCTAAAGCCTCACCTCTAAATCCCATAGATTTGACT
The DNA here is from genome assembly GCA_934120135.1 of uncultured Clostridia bacterium. Classification (GTDB taxonomy): domain Bacteria; phylum Bacillota; class Clostridia; order TANB77; family CAG-508; genus CAG-273. Next base: position 159,913 of record CAKOTK010000001.1, read on the forward strand.
GTTTCCAAATCTTCTGCTTTTCTAATTTTTGAAGTAGCATGTCTCTCAAATGCTATTTCCATATCATCTGGTGCAATTCCTTTTCCATTGTCAGTAATACGAATGTATGAAATTCCACCATTTCTTATTTCTACTGTTATTGCTGTGGCACCTGCGTCAATTGAGTTTTCCATTAATTCTTTTACTACTGATGCTGGTCTTTCAATTACTTCGCCTGCTGCAATTTTGTTTATTGTATTGTCATCTAATAGTACTATATTTCCCATTGTTTTTTCCTCCGTTTTTATACCTAATTATTTCTTGTTGAATTATATCATTCTTTTTCTATTTTTTGTATAGTTTTTAGACAAATTTTGTGTAATTATTTTGTGTAACACTTTTTTAGAAATCAGAATACTATATACCATACGAAAGAGCTAAAAATATTTTATAGGAGGTAGAAGACAATGGGATGTGGTTGCAATAATAGTGAACTACTATGGTTCATAATCTTATTCTTATTACTTTTCTGCTGTGGCAATGGCTGCGGATGCAACAACGGTTGTGGTTGCTAATTAAAATGTACATGTGAAAGGAGTGAATAATATGCCAGAGAATAGAGGATGCGGATGTGGCGGATTTGGTTTTGGTGATGATTGCTGCATTTGGATAATTATCTTTATAATCTTAATTTGTTGCTGCTGTGGTGGCAATAGAGGTGGATGTTGCTAATCTAAGCAACTAAAAAGGCATCCTAAAAAGGATGTCTTTTGTTTATATTTATTCTATTTTTTCTTAGATACTTGTTCAGGTTCTTTACGTCTATTTCTTTTTCTTCTTCCCCCTTCTTTATCAAAATCGTTTTTTCTTCTATCATCACTTTGTTTTCTTCTATCTTCAAATATTTTTCCTTTTTTATCTACTACCATATATCATTCTCCTTAGTTATTTTATATATTTATATTACTTTATATTCCAAAAAAAATCAAGAGCTTTTTTAGTTTTTTATTGTGTTGACATAATATATTTATTGTATTATAATTTAAGTATATTCATTATTGACATTTTTTACTTATAGGAGGTTATTACCATGAAGAAAACCTTAAGACAATTTAGTCGGAAAAAAATTTCTGAAATAGCTGTTGCTTATTCAAATGGAACCTATACCTACCACGATTTTCTCGAGCAATACCCTGATTACAGTCAACACCAATTTTATACTATCCTGTATATCTCTGTTAATAAGGCAATTGTTTCAGAGCAAATTGCTAGAAAAATTCAAAATGTTGCCACTATCTCTTCTGTTCAAAAAGCAGAAGATAATAATGCCGATCCTAATTCTGTTGAGGCTATTCGACGGAGAGTTTTCAATAGTTGGGAACGTCGCATTAGAGTTATGCAATGTTTTTGTTTTTCTAAAAACGAAGCAAGAAACTTGGTAGAGGACTACTCCCATAGTCCTCTTTCTAAGAAAGAGTTTTGTAGTCAAAACTGTATTAATCCGGTGTTATTTGACAAAACAGTTATTGAGGCAGTTATTCTCAACTGGGTCAATGACGAATGTTTTAACCGATTGTATAGTAAGGCTCTATCTTTTAATAACGCCGAAATGGTTGAGCATTTATTTACTCAATTAAGTAAGCGCCGAAATGAAGTAAAAGAGATGTCAAAAAAGGCTTGATAATTTGAGCCACAAAAAACTCGTAGAATTTTCTACGAGTTTTTTATTGGTTGGGCTAGCTAGATTCGAATACCCCAAGGGTACTTGTTCACTTCGTTCACGGCGCGACGTCCTTCGGACTCTATCTCTGCTTACTACACAGCATATTCAAAATAAAAAAACCGTAGCTTTGCTACGATTTTTTTATTTGGTTGGGCTGGCTAGATTCGAACTAGCGCATGCATGAGTCAAAGTCATGTGCCTTACCGCTTGGCTACAGCCCATTATATGGGGTGGAAGATGGGACTCGAACCCACGGTCTCCAGTGCCACAAACTGGCGCGTTAACCAACTACGCTACATCCACCATCATAATACGTTCACACGCATTTATAATTTTACAATATTTTAACCATATTTGTCAATACAAATTCATTAAATAGTTAATATTTTTTATTTTAGAATTAAATTAATCTTCTTTTGCCCAAATTATTATTCTTGCACTTGAGTCATCTGTACAAGTAGTTAATGAAATTTCTCTTTTTCCATTTGTGCTTCTTGTTGCATAACTAAAGTCATTTGGATCTGTTTTATATTTTTTGTATATTGTATAGGCAACTTTCTTACCTGATAAGTCTGTTATATAAATTTTATCTCCTGAAGATAATTTGTTATTGTTTGAGAAAAATGTTCCATTTCTATAATTATGCCCTGCTAATACAGTATTTCCTGTTTGGTTAAGTCCTGGTCCATATATTATGGTAATACCAACTTCCAATGCTTTTGCAGATGGATCATCTAATATATTATATTTTACCTTAGTTTTTGGTATTTCTATAACTCCTGCAACTTTAATTCCTTTATATGTAAGACCACCTGAACTTGTATTCCCGTTGTTGTTTGTATTACTTGATGGCTCCTCTACAATATTTCCATTTGGTTCTTCTACAATATTATTGTCTTGAATTTGATTTATATTATTAGTATTGTTTGCAATATTATCATTGTTTTGTTGATTATTTTGATTTTCAATATAACTATTAAATTGCTCAAGTGAATTCTGTGTATCTTTTCCTGTTGAATATGCTTTATACCAATCTATCCCAACAAAAATTAAAAGCCCAATTATTATAACAATAGCTACTATTAAAATTATCGTTAATACTTTACTATATTTACTATTTAACATTTGTACTCCTCCTATTTTTTCTTATAATTCATATACATAGATTATAACACATAAATTTTATTTTTTCCATACTTATTAAACAACTTTTGGTCCCATTTTTTGTCCGGCTAATAAATGGAAATGTATATGCATTACTTCTTGTCCAGAATCTTTACCGCAATTAGCAACTATTCTAAATCCATTTTCTTCTATACCAATTTGTCTTGCCATCTTATTTATAGCAACAAATATCTTACTAATTAAGTAACTGTCTTCTTCAGTAACATCAAGTAAAGTTGCTATATGCTTTTTAGGTATTACTAATATATGAATTGGAGTTACAGGGTTAATATCTTTAAATGCAATAACATCTTCATCTTCATATACTTTTTCTGAAGGAATTTCTCCTTTTATTATTTTACAAAAAACACAATCATCCATACCTTATTCTCCTTATTCTAAAATCGCTTTAATACGTCTAACTCCTGCTGAACTTGATTCTTCTTTTTTAATTTTGAAGTGTCCTAATTCTCCTGTATGTTTAACATGAGGTCCACCACAAATTTCTTTACTAAAATCACCTATTGTATACACCTTAACTCTGTCACCATATTTATTTTCAAATAATCCTGTTGCTCCAGATGCTCTTGCTTCTTCTAATGTCATTTCTTCACATGTTACAGGTAAATCACGTTTAATTTGTTCATTTACAATCTCTTCTACTTTAGCTAGTTGTTCTGGTGTCATTTTTTCTGAATGCGTAAAGTCAAATCTTAATCTTTCTGTTGTGATATTTGAACCACATTGGTTTGCATGATCTCCTAGTACTATTTTTAATGCTTTATGTAGTAAGTGAGTTGCTGTATGATATTTAGTTGTTTGTTCATTTTGTTCAGCTAGTCCACCTTTAAATTTTTGCTCACTACCCATTCTTGATTTTTCTTGATGCTCTTTAAATAATTTATCAAATTCAGATGTATCAATTTCTAAGCCTTGCTCTTTTGCTAAATCTGCTGTAATTTCTGGTGGAAATCCATATGTTTCATATAGTTTGAAAATAGTGTAACCATCAATTGTGTTTTTATTTTCTTGTTTTAATTTGTTTACTACTTTTTCAAATTCTTTTTCACCATGTGATAATGTTTTAACAAATTTATCTTTTTCTGCTAATATAACTTCTTTGATTGTTTCTCTATTTTCAACTAATTCAGGGTAGAATTCTTTTAATGTTTCTACATACAAATCAACTAATCCACCAATTTCATTTAAATCTATTTGTAGTTTATTTAAATGTCTTGTCATTCTTCTAATTAGTTTTCTTAATACATATCCACGATCTATATTGCTTGGTCTACCACCATCTGCTATAACCATCATACTTGCACGTAAATGTTCTGCAACAATTCTTCTACTTTCAATATTATCTTGTTTAGCTAATTCTTTTAGTTTGTCCATTACTGGTGCAAATAGTTCTGTATCAAATGGAGTTTCTTTGCCCTGTAATAGCATTGTCATTCTTTCTAGTCCAAAACCTGTATCAACATTTTGTTGTTTTAATTTTGTAATAGAACCATCTTTTGCTTGGTAATATTCCATAAATACATCATTCCAAATTTCAACATATTTACCACAACCACATGATGGTTGACAACTGTCTGAACATGCAGGTTTTCCTGTATCCAAGAACATTTCTGTATCTGGTCCGCAAGGTCCTTCGTCTCCTGCAATCCACCAGTTATTATCTTTGTCATAGAAATATATTCTTTCTTCTGGTATTCCTGCCCTTTTCCATGCTTCTGCTGCTACTGTATCTCTTGGTGCATGTTCGTCACCAGCAAAACATGTAACTGACAATTTGCTTGGATCTATTCCTAATTCTTTTGTTAAGAATTCATAGCTCATGCTAATTGCTTCATCTTTAAAATAGTCTCCTAATGACCAGTTTCCTAACATCTCAAAAAATGTTAGGTGACGGTTATCTCCTACTTCATCTATATCGTTTGTTCTTAAACATTTTTGATAATCTGTAATTCTTGTTCCTGCTGGATGTTTTTCACCTAATAAATATGGCACTAATGGTTGCATTCCAGCTGTTGTAAATAATACAGATGGGTCGTTTTCTGGTATTAGCGGAGCACTTGGAATTACTTTATGTCCGTGTGCTTTAAAAAAGTTTAAATATTTGTTTCTTATTTCTATTGCTTTCATACTATTCCTCTTTTCTCATTTTCATAGCTTAAATTATATACTATTTGCATATATAATGCAATATTTATACAACTACTTTTTGTATTGTATTTTCAAGATTTTCGTTAGTTTTCATTTTTACTACCATATAGTTTGTAGTATGTCCTCTTAAATACTCTCCTTCTCTTTCTTCTAATAGTACTTCTACTTCTTTGCCTATGTATTTTTGATTATACTCTTTCTCATTTTCATCTGATAGCTCTATTAGTTTATTGCTTCTCTCTTCTTTTATATTTCCATCTATTTGATTAGGCATTTTAGCAGCAACTGTTCCGCTTCTTGGCGAATACTTAAATACATGCATTTTATAAAATTTTATTTCTTTTAAAAACTCATAAGTTTTGTTAAAATCTTCTTCTGTTTCTCCTGGAAACCCAACTATAACATCTGTTGTTAAATGTACTTCTGGATATGCATTTCTAAGCAATTCTACTACATGTCTAAATTGATCCGTTGTATATTTTCTATTCATTCTTTTTAATGTTTCATCACATCCACTTTGTAATGATAAATGAAAGTGGTCACATATTTTTGAAAGTTCTTTAAGTCTTGTTACAAATTCTTCTGTTATTAGTGTTGGTTCTAATGAACCTAAACGTATTCTTTGTACACAGTCTACTTTTTGGATTTCTTCTAATAAGTCAATTAGCCTATACTCTGTGTTAAAGTCTTTCCCATAAGACGCTATATGAATACCTGTTATAACTACTTCTTTTATACCTTCTTTTGCAACATCTGTAATTTCTTTTATTACACTTTCTGGCTTTCTGCTTCTAATACGTCCTCTTGCATAAGGAATTATGCAATATGAACAAAACTGATTACATCCATCTTGTACCTTTATTACTGCTCTTGTTTTTTCTGTGTATGTAACATCTCCAAAGTCTAAGAACTCAGTTTGATGTAATACATCTGACACATATGTATTCTTACTAGCTTGCTCTACATATTTTACAATATCATTTTTTTCATTTATTCCAAGTATTAAATCAATTTCTGGTATTTGCTCCAACTTTTCTTTTGCTACTTGGGCATAACAACCAACAGCAACTAAAATGGCTTCTGGATTTATTTCTTTTACTCTTCTTAACATTTGTCTTGATTTTTTATCTGCCATATTTGTTACTGTACATGTATTTATAATATAGATATCTGCTTTTGTTTCAAAGTCTACTACTTCATAACCTGCTTCAATCATTTTTTGCATCATTGCATTTGTTTCATATTGATTTACTTTACATCCTAAAGTACAAAACGCTACTGTTTTCATATAATTCCTCTTTTTATTAGATATTGATTATTATATCATTTGACAAATCTATAATAACTGTGTATAATTAATATAGGAAATGAAAACCACAATAGTGGTTGCCACTTTGGTTATATGTAACAACACATCTGCTGGGCAAAGCAAAGATGTGTTGTTTTTTTATTCCTTATTTATCCAACTTATGTATAAAATTGCTAATAAGGCTACGTTTATAGTTAGGGAAATCCCTAATGCATATATTAAAAATAATATAAATTCCATAAACACCACCTCACTTTCTCATAGTCAAAACTATGAAGTAAAGTGGCAACACACTTGCTTATCTCATTTCCTATAGTAACTACTATACTATATATTTAACAAAAAAACAAGCGAACATATCAAAAAAGTAGGAGTTTGTGCTCCTACTTTTTTACGTGTGCCAATTTTTCCTGTTCCAAATGACACATTACATTTTAATACATTCCGTCCATTCCTGTTGGTTCATGGTCTGAACATTTACAACTATTTGCTTCTTTTTTATCTGTTACTAGACTTTCTGTTGTTAATATCATTGATGCTATTGATACTGCATTTTGAAGCGCACTTCTTGAAACTTTTGTAGGATCTACAATTCCTGCTTTCTTCATATCTACATATTCATCTGTTTGTGCATTAAATCCTACACCTACCGGACTGTTTTTAACTTTTTCTAGTATTACAGATGGCTCTAAACCTGCATTTATTGAAATTTGTCTTGTTGGCTCTTCTAGTGCTCTTAGAATTATTTTACCACCAATTTTTTCATCTCCATGTAATTGCTCAACTACTTCTGTAACTTTTGGCAAAATATCAATATATGCTGTTCCACCACCAGGTACTATACCTTCTTCAACTGCTGCTTTTGTAGCAGATAAAGCATCTTCAATTCTTAACTTTCTGTCTTTCATTTCAACTTCAGTAGCAGCTCCAACACCAATTACAGCAACTCCTCCTGCTATTTTTGCTAAACGTTCTTGTAAGTTTTCTTTTTCAAATTCGCTCTTTTCTTCTGCAATTTGAGATTTTAATAAAGCTACACGTTTTGCAATTTCTTGTTTATCTCCCATTCCATCTACTATAATTGTGTTTTCTTTTTGTACTTTTATTTGTCTTGCTCTACCTAATTGCTCAATTGTTGTATCTTTTAGTTCTAATGCTAAATCTGATGTAATAACTTCTCCACCTGTTAATATTGCAATATCTTCTAGCATTTGTTTTCTCTTGTCACCATATCCAGGCGCTTTAACAGCTACTACATTTATAACTCCTCTTAGTTTGTTTAAAATTAATGTTGATAATGCTTCACCTTCTATATCATCACATATAATTACAAGCTTACCAGATTGTTGCATTAAGCTTTCAAGTAATGGTAGTATTTCTTGAATATTACTTATTTTTTTATCTGTAATAAGTATATATGGGTTATCTATAACAGCTTCCATTTTTTCTGTATCTGTTACCATATATGGTGATACATATCCTTTATTGAATTGCATTCCTTCTACAACATCAAGTTCTGTTTGTGATGTTTTAGATTCTTCAATTGTAATAACACCATCTTTAGATACTTTTTCCATTGCTTCTGAAATAAGTTCTCCAACTTCTGGGTTGTTTGCAGAAATACTTGCAACTCTTGCAATATCTTCTTTTCCACTTACTTCAACACTAATTTCTTTTAAAGCGTCTACTGCTGAAACTACAGCTTTATCCATACCTCTTTTTATAGCCATTGGATCTCCACCAGCTGCTACGTTTTTTACCCCTTCGCGAATCATATTTTGTGCTAATACCATAGCTGTTGTTGTTCCATCTCCAGCAACGTCATTTGTTTTTATAGATACTTCTTTTACTATTTGTGCTCCCATATTTTCAAATGGGTCATCTAGTTCTATTTCTTTTGCAATTGTTACGCCATCATTTGTAATTAGTGGTGCTCCAAATTTTTTGTCTAGTACAACATTTCTTCCTTTTGGTCCTAATGTTACTTTTACAGTATCAGCTAATTTATTTACACCATTTAATAGGCTTTTTCTGGCATCTTCGCCAAATTTAATTTCTTTTGACATTTTAATTATCTCCTCTCTATTCAACTATAGCTAATATATCATTATATTTGACTATAACTAATTCTTCTCCATCAATTTTAACAGTAGTTCCAGCATATTGGTTTAAAACTACTTTATCTCCTTCTTTTATAGCCATTTCTACTTTTTTACCTTCTGAATTTGTTCCATCTCCTACTTTTATAACCTCAGCAATTTGAGATTTTTCTTCTGATTTTCCAGCTAAAATAATTCCACTTTTAGTTGTTTCTTCTTTTTCTAACATTTTAACAACAATTCTGTCTCCAATTGGTTTTAACATGAAAATTACCTCCTTATCAATCATTTTATTATATGCTAATTTTTATTTTTTAGAATTTTTTGCTCACGCCTTCTTTCTTTTTTAATTGCATACAATAAAATTAGCAGTCTTTCTTTAAGACTGCTAATACTTTATACCCATTTATATAAAATGTCAAGTACACTATTTAATTTTTCACACATTATTCACATTTTCTTTTGCTGCTTTTACTAAATTCACAAATAGTGGATGTGGTTTGTCTGGTCTTGATTTGAACTCTGGGTGAAATTGTGATGCTATAAAGTATGGATGACTCTTTAATTCTACAATTTCAACTAAGTTTCCATCTGGTGATAAACCTGAACAAATTAAACCTGCTTTTTCCATTTCTTCTCTATATTTGTTGTTATATTCAAAACGATGTCTATGTCTTTCTGATATTTTATTTGTTTTATATACTTTTTCAGCTAGCGTGTTTTTTAATATATTACATGGGTATGCACCTAATCTCATTGTTCCACCTTTGTTAGCTATATGAATTTGGTCTTCCATAATATGAATTACTTTGCATGTACTTGCCTCATCAAATTCTTCTGAATTTGCATCTTTATATCCTAACACATCTCTTGCAAATTCTACAACTGCCATTTGCATTCCTAAACATATTCCTAAAAATGGAATATTATTTTCTCTTACATATTGTATTGTTGCTATTTTTCCTTCTATTCCTCTGTTTCCAAATCCACCTGGTACAATTACTCCATTGTATTTTCCAAGCATTTCTTTTGCATTTTCTTTTGTTACCTTTTCACAGTCTATAAAATCTATATGTACTTTACAGCCATTTGCAAATCCACCATGTTTAATGCTTTCTGCAATTGATAAATATGAGTCTTCTAATTTTACATATTTTCCAACTATTGCAATATTTATATTTTTATCTTTTAGGTTTTTAATATTTTTTATTAACTCTTCCCAACTCAAATTATTTGGTATATCTCTTAATTTCAGTTTTTCACATATTCTACTTGCTAGTCCTTCTTTTTCTAGCATTAGTGGAACTTCATATAAATTTTCTACTGTTTTATTTTGTATTACATCTTGTTTTTTTACATTACAGAATAATGCAATTTTCTGTTTTAAGTTTTCATCTATTTCTTGTTCTGCTCTACAAACTAGTATGTCTGGTTTTATACCTATTGATTGCAATTCTTTTACTGAATGTTGAGTTGGTTTTGATTTTAGTTCATTTGAGCCATAAATATACGGTAATAAGGTTACATGGATATATGCAACATCTTCTTCATTTCTTTCTATTCCTATTTGTCTAATAGCTTCTAAGAAAGGTAAACTCTCAATATCTCCAACAGTTCCTCCTATCTCTGTTATCACTATATCTACATCTGTATTTTCAAATTTATATACTTTTTCTTTTATAGCATTTGTAATATGAGGTATAACTTGTACTGTTTTTCCTAAGTAATCTCCTTTTCTTTCTCTTTCAATTACTTCTGAGTATATTCTTCCTGTTGTTACAGAAGAATATTTTGTTAAATTCTCATCTGTAAAGCGTTCATAATGTCCTAAGTCTAAATCTGTTTCTGCTCCATCGTCTGTTACAAAAACCTCTCCATGTTCATATGGACTCATTGTTCCTGGGTCTACATTAAGGTATGGATCAAATTTCTGATTTGCTACTTTATATCCTCTATTTTTTAATAGTCTTCCTAATGATGCTGCTGTTATTCCCTTTCCTAGTCCAGATACTACTCCACCTGTTACAAAAATATATTTTTTATTCATTGTTTCCTCCTTACCCTAACACAGTTTGGAAAAAAATAAAAAAAGGATTACAAGAATTTCTATGCAGTGCAAACTGCTAGAAATTCTAGTAATTCGCATATTTATCTTCTACAGAATTTACTCCTACTAGGAGTAAATTCCTAGAATATAAAAAAATAGATTTAAAAATAAACAAAGTTCAAACTGTGTTTTTTTTAAATCTATCATAGATATATGATACCACTTGTTAAAAATGGTGTCAATATAAATTTTTATATTTTTCATAAACATTCAATACTTTTCGTATATATAAGTTAGTTTCTTTGAATGGTATGTTTTCTAGGTCTGAGCCATCTTGTTTTATTGTTCCTTCTTTTATCCATTTGTCAACTCTTCCCATTCCTGCATTATATGCTGCTAACGCTAAGCCCATGTTGTTATATTGATTTAGTAATGTAGAAAAATAGTATGTTCCAATTTTTATATTTATTTCTGGCTGATACAATTCTTCTACATTTACTGTTTGTGCTTCAATATGTTCATACGTCTCAACTGCTGTATTTTCCATAAGTTGCATTAAACCTATAGCCTCTGCATGAGAGTTTGCCTTTTCATTAAAGTTACTTTCAACTTTAATTATTGAATATATTAATAAGTTGTCTACATCACATTCTTGCGAATATTTATCTACATATTGTTCATATTTCTTTGGATATATTTGTTTTTGTATTGTTTCGCTTAAATTATTCCATTGAAATATTAATAAAATTAAAATAATAAATATTATTAATGTTATTTTTTTAGCCAAAATCTTCTCCTTTGTTTTCTTTTGTAGTTTATTTTACATCATACCAATTACTTGCCTCAGATACTTCTACTTCTAGCGGGATGCTTAATTTAACTGCATTTTCCATGCTTTCTTTTAATATCTTCTTTACTTCTTCTTTTTCTTCTATTTTACATTCTATTAAAAGTTCGTCATGAATTTGTAAAATTAATTTTGCATTTAATTTTTCTTCTTCTAGCTTTTTGTTAACTTCTATCATAGCAATTTTCATTATATCTGCTGCTGTACCTTGTATCGGTGTATTCATTGCTGCTCTAGCGCCAAATTGTCTTACCATATAATTGTTAGAAGATAGCTCTGGTATGTATCTTCTTCTATGGAATAGTGTTTCTACATATCCTTGCTCTTTAGCCTTTTCAACTATTTCATCCATAAAACTTTTTACACCTTTATATTTATCTAGGTATTGCTCTATATATTGCTCTGCTTTTTTACGGCTTATTCCTAGTTGTTCCGCCAATCCAAAACCACTTATTCCATATACAATTCCAAAATTTACTGCTTTTGCAGCTGTTCTTTGCTCTTTTGTAACTTCTTCTAAAGGCACATTAAATACTTTTGATGCAACTTGTTTGTGAATGTCTTCTTCATTTAAAAATGCTTCTCTCATATTTGTGTCATTTGAAATATGAGCTAAAATTCTTAACTCTATTTGAGAATAGTCTGCATCTATAAATATGTTACCTTCTTGTGCTTTGAAGGCCTTTTTTATCTGTTTTCCTTGTTCTGCTCTTGTTGGAATATTTTGAAGGTTTGGTTCTGTTGAACTTATTCTTCCTGTTGCTGTAATTGTTTGATGAAAATATGAATGTATTTTATGTGTATATTCATTTATATATACTATTAGCCCTTCTATATATGTTGAATTTAGTTTCATAAATCCACGATATTCTAGTATTTTTTCAATAATTGGATGCTCTGCTTTCAACTTTTCTAAAATGTCAACATCTGTTGAATATCCTTTTTTAGTTTTCTTATACACCGGTAATTTTAACTTTTCAAATAGTATATTACCTAATTGCAATGTAGAATTTATATTAAATTCTTCTCCTGCTAGTTTGTATATTTCTTGCTTTATTACTTCTATATCTTCTTTTAATTTGACTCCAAATGATACTAATTCTTGTTTGTCTACATATATTCCTTCATATTGCATTTCAGCTAATACTTTTATTAGTGGCATTTCAATATTTTCAAATAATTTTAATGAGTTTATTTCTTCTAGTTTTTTATTCATTATTTCTGCTAATTTTGCAATTGTATACATATATATTGCATTCTGATATTTTTCAAAATCCACATTTATTTCATCTTGTGAAAACAAAGTCATCTGTGTTTCTTTTTGTTGCTTTGCTCCAACAAACTCTAAATACTCTGGTATATCAATACTTAAATATTGATTTGCTAATTCATCTAGCTTATATTTCCCATTGCTTGGATTTAAAAGATATGCAGCAATTTCAGTATCAAATTTGATTCCTTTTAAATATATTCCGTTCTGCATTAATAATACATATGTCTCATTTAAACGATAGCTATATTTTTGTATATTTTCATCTTCAAATATTATTTTAAAATATGAAATAAATTCTTCATTAGTATTAAATTTTATTTCATAAACAATATTATCAATATATATATATATTGATTTTATTTGTTTTTTTATTATTAGTTTATCTTGTTCTACAGGTTCTGTTCCTAGCATAAATACTAATTGATTTTGTATTTTTTCTAACAAAGCTTTTATCTCATTTTCTGTGTTTAAAGTCTTTATCTCAAATAATTCTGCTAGATTTTGCTTTGGTCCTTCTTCAGATTTCAAATTAAATCTATCAATAAATCTATTAAAATTTAATTCTTTAAATTTTGCAAAAACTTCTTCTTTGTTCCACTCTTTTATTTTAAATTCTTCTAGATCTTCTTCTATTGGAACTTCTAGATTTATGGTTCCAAGTGTTCTTGAAAGCATTGCTAATTCTTTATTTTCCAATAGCCTTTCTTTTGCTTTTGGTTTTAAATCATCTTCGCCTTTTTCAATTGCCTCATATATACCATCAATAGTTTTATATTTCTTTACTAGTTCTAACGCTGTTTTTTCTCCTATCCCTGGTACTCCTGGAATATTATCTGAAGTGTCTCCTTGTAAACCTTTTACTTCTATAAGTTGCTTTGGAGTTACTCCATATTTTTTTAATACTTCCTCCCTACCAAAAGTTTCAGTTTCAGTTTTTCCCATTTTTGTATGAGGAATACGTACCTTAACTCTATTTGAAGTAAGCTGAAAAGTATCTCTATCTCCTGAGACAATTGTAACATCAAATCCATCTTTCTCCGCCCTTTTAGCCATAGTTCCTAAAACATCATCAGCTTCATATCCTTCTTTTTCAATGACTTTAATATTCATTGACTTAAGGATATCTTTTAATATAGGAATTTGTTCTGCAAGCTCATTTGGCATTCCTTTTCTTGTAGCCTTGTATCCATCATATAATTTATGTCTAGCTGTTGGAGCCTTTAAGTCGAATGTTACCATTAAATATTCCGGTTCAATATCTTCTAGTACTTTAAAAAGTATAGCTAAAAAGCCATATACAGCATTTGTATATTTACCATCTGGAGTTGTTAGCATTTTGTTTCCCATTATTCCATAAAAAGCTCTGTTTAATATGCTATTTCCATCTATTAAAACTATTTTTTTCATGTCTGTTTCCTTCTTTCCTTTTAAATAAGTGTTGATGAAATATGAAAAGGGCTAAATTTAGTGTCTAGCATTTTTTGTGCTTCTTTTAATATTTTATGATCATCATCAAGTAATATAGAGTAATCATATTGTTCTTTTAACTCTTTTATTTTCTGTGCTTTTATTATATCTCTATTTTCACTTGAATACTCATTTAATTCTCTAGTTATTATTATCCAATTTTTTTCTTCAATAAATGGTACATATTTCTTTAGCCATTCCTTTTTTTCTTCTGTAATTTTCAATGTTTTTGATAATGATAATATATATAAATCTATATTAGGAATTTCATTTATCTCTTTTAATATGTCTATTATATATTGTGCTGGCTCTGCTTTACTATATTCATCTTGCATTTTTTGCTTTACTATTTCTTCTGGATATATATCATATACAGTTATAGTTCCATCCATATCTATAAACATTGCAACTTTTTTATTTTCTCTACATATTTTATTTATTTTTTCTAAAAATTTATTCATTTATTGTCTCCTATATTATTAAATTAGCACAAAAGGCAATTTGCCCTTGTGCTATTAGCTTCTTATGATATTTCACTCAAAATATTGTCAAAGATTATATTACTCAATTCCAAAGCACTAAGTTCATCCGATTTTATTGTTTTCTTTTTGGTTGGTATTGTTACCCAAAATTCCATAAACAATCGATTGTAATCTTCTAAATATTTTCGAGTTACTAGCCTACCTTCTCCTCCTCTACGTTTGATAGCAGTTTCTGGTGATACAAATATTCCCAAGAACAGGTCTGGAGTCATTCTATTCAAACATGTTCTTTGAAATTCATTAAATTGCTCTGCTGAACATTTCTTCTCTTTAAAATACTTCCATGCATAAAATTTGCTATCAACAATGCCTCTATCAATGAGTACAATGTCAACATCAGCATGTTCAGCTTTTAAAATACCGGCTTGTGTTATCAAATGCATCCACAAATTTCCTTCAAATGTTCCTTTTTCAAACTCATTTGGCAAATCTTCTGCTGATTCTTTAAGAATCATAGTTCTATACCCTTTGTCTTCGAGCATTTTCACCAACAATGCTATTGCAGTGCTTTTTCCTGCTTCTGGAGTACCAGAAAACTCAATCATAAAAGGCTTTAATTGCCGCATAGTTATGCCTCCAATCATTCTATTTAAGTTATTTGAATTATTTGAATTATATTATACTTTTCTCTGATTTTCAATATGGTTTAATAAAATTCACGAATTTGTATGTTTGTTGACATAAATTGGTATTTTGTGGTATAATATTTGTATCTTACATTTTAAACTTTATATTATAAAAGGAGGCCAAACACATCATGTATAGCATTAAACTTGAAGACGGTCGAGGAGTAATTTCTGGAAGTGCTGTTAAACTTCGGAATAAGTTTACTAAGGCTTTCACCAACTTGCAAATCCAGGAAAACGTAATAAGAACAATAGAAAATTTGAATAAAGCATCTGTTTTGGATGCATTCAAATTTTTGATGAAAGCAGGTGCCAGTAAAGATTACCTGGCACAGGAAACCCATCTTGAGTGGGCCGAACTTACGGACGAGCAGTCCAAAATAATTTGGAATGAAATCCGTTCCCAGGTAAATCAGACTTTCAAGCTATTCCCAGAAGCAAGTATTTTTGAAAATACTTGCGAGCCATTTGTCAAAATCTGGGAGGACTCAAGCTTCGATTTAGCCATTGACTTTTTCAAAAAAATGGTTAAATATATTGATTCTCATAGTCAAAATGAGATCAAGAGAGTAATTTTCCTTTTAGGAAATGATTCTCCTAAAAACAATTTTGGAGGTATCCGCGAAATTGGATACTCCTATGAAGAATCTGTAAGATTTTCTAAATTTAGTTACCAAGCATTCTGCTTGATGTCTGGACTACACATGAACAACTGCTATATTGCAGCTGTTCCGCTTCTCCAGTATTTTGGAGAATCTGACCAACCTGAAAGCATCAGAGTAAAAGATACTTCTAATGTTTCTGAATCGGACAAAGATTCTGCTAAAGAGCCTACGATTGAAGAAACCTCTACTTCTTTCATCAGAGAAAAACTTAGTTTTTCAACTGATGAAATAGTTGATTTCATCAGAAATTATCAACTTTTCAAAGATTTTTTTGTCTCTCTTGGAGGATTAAAAGATCTTGGTCTAGAACCTCAGGTTCTCTTAGACCATGAAGAAGAGTTCTGTGAACTCCTTGACATCATTGACCTAAATTTTAAAAAAATGTAATCCTTTTATAAACGGCAGAGGAAAATTTTCTCTGCCGTTTTTTTGCTATTTTATATCCTTATAATCATCTCCTTATAACTTACTAATTATTTTTCAAATAATGGAGCACACTGTGCTCCGCTATGACATTTCTTTGTCTTTCTCAATTTGCCTTGCATATCTATCCGCTTCTGCTATAAACTATTAAGACCGCATTATTTATCTTTCTTTATTCTTTTAGTCTCTTCTAATAATTTATCAAAATCGGAAATATATATTTCATCCTGAATTATCCTATATTTTTCAAATTCTGTTTCAGCATGCAATTTTGCCATTTCGGCTGATATTTTTCCATTATCTTTTAATACGTCGTGATCCCATAGTTTTAAAAATCCATTTAGTCTCTCTTCCCAGTCACTCATTGTCATAGGAATATGTCTCATTGCTTGCATCTCCGCTAAGTCTAAATATGCAGAAACCATTCTTTCTAACTGTGCAATTTCATTTTCTGATAAATAATTCTTTGCAATTATAACATCATATTTATGTATTTTACTATTTGGTGCTCCTTCCCAAGAAGTTAATCCCATATGTTCTTTTTTATGGTCTGCTCTATTGTATATGATTTCTGCTGCTGTATTTCCTGAAACTGCATAATGAAGTTTGTTTTGTACATTAGTAAAAAACCTTATTGTGGATTTTGCCGCCTTATCATAGTCTATTGAAGTTGCATAAATGTCTGTAATTTTTTGATAGAACTTTCTTTCGGACATTCTTATTTCTCTTATTCTCTCTAATTGTTCTTCAAAGTATTTTTCTGTAAGAATAGATCCTCCATTTTTTAATCTTTCATCGTCCAATACCCAACCTTTAATAGTAAAATCCTTTACTATCTGATTAGCCCATTTTCTAAATTGCACTGCTCTTTCATTATCTACCTTAAAGCCAATTGCTATAACCATTTGAAGATTATAATGTGCTACTTTTCTTGAAACTTCTCTATTTCCTTCTTTTTGAACTATTAGGAATTTCCTAATAGTTGAATCTTCATCTAGTTCATTATCCTTATAAATATTCTTTATATGTTCATTTATTGTGGCAATATTAACCCCATAGATAGTTGACAGCATTTTTTGTGTTAACCAAATATTTTCATCTTCATACCTCAATTCAACTCCATTTTCTCCAGTTGCCGCCACATAAGTTAAATATTCCGCTGCACTTGAACGAATTAATTCATCTTTTTTCATAAATTATTCCTTTCTTTATGGAGCACACTGTGCTCCGCTACAAAGTTTATGTATTGTTATTTTTTTATGGAACATAACATGCTCCGCTACGATATTTCTTTGTCTTTCTCAATTTGCTTTGCATATCTGTCTTCTTCTGAAAATATGCAGCCGCAGTATTTTTGCATGTATAGTCCTAGTTCTCGTGCTTTGGCTTGTCCTTCTCTAAATCCTACTCTAAAGTCTCTATATAAAAAGTTTAATTCATATTTTTTAGCAATTTCTTCTGCTATTTGTTTTAGTTCTTCATGTCTTTGATATGGACTTACAAATAATGTAGTCGTAATTGTGTCAAATCCATTTTCTTTTGCATATTTAGCTGTTTGCTCTAATCTAACTCTATAACAATAATCTGTACATCTTGTTTTTAAATTTCCAATTACATTTTTGCAAAATTCATCTAAGCCATATTCTTCTTCAAATATTGCTTGTACTCCTATGCTTTGTGTGTATTCTTTTAAACAGTCTCTTCTTGCTTTATATTCCATATATGGATGTATGTTTGGGTTATACCAATATACTGTCGGTTCTATTCCTTCACTTTTTAAACTATCTATACAATATACACTACATGGTGCACAGCAAGTGTGCATTAAAAGTTTCATTTACTATATCCTTTCCAGTTTATATATATATAAATTATCGAAAGTATTTACTCTTTCATATTTTACATCAATATTATAATGTTCTTTTATAAATAATACTATCTTATCTATGTAATTACTGTATCTTCTACCAGACCAAGTTACATCTCCATCTATTAAATATACGTTTTCTTTCAGTAAATCTAAAAATGTACCATCCAAATTATATCTTGCTTTAAAATCATAATAATTTTGAGTATACATATCCCATCCACCCATTACTCTTAAATTTGAAAATGCTGATTTAGGTGGCATTTCATATACTGAGTAAGCTAGATATCTATATTGTAAAGATGGAACTGTGTATAGATATACGTTCTCTTTATGCGAATTTGTATAGTCAATTAATTGTTTATAATTTGAATAATAATTTAAGTTATATCCATAGTTATATTTTGTCCCTGAAATATTAACACCTATTATTGATATTAATATTGTAGCTACTGCTATTATTTTCAAACTATATTTTTTAGTTTCTTCTAAGTTCAAGTTATATATTATCAAAGCAGTTCCTAGTATGTATTCTGGTATTACAACTCTTAGCATACTTCTGTTTAATACTATAAACAAAATATGAACTGCCATAGTAGTTAAGGCTATTAATATATTTAAATTTCTATTTTTTGAATTTAATATACTAATTATTATAATACTAAAGAACATTATTGCTATAAATGTGTTTGTATTGACTAAATTATCTTTAAAATTTGTAGCTATTTTGTCTAATTCTAAGTTTAAATTATAATAGTTTCCTTGTTGTTTTTTATAATCTATAATTTCCTGTAAATTTTGTTTGTTATATACATTTTCGTCTCCTGTATTAAATGTATAAAATAAATAATGGTCATTTTGACTCCAGCCGATTTTATCAAATATCTCTTTGTTATTATTATAACTTGTATATGATAAATCATGTAGTTGTGCTCTTAAATCGTTGTATTCCATATATTGTTTATATGGCTCACTAGAATATATTATTTTGTTTGAAGCAAATATAATTATCGTTATTATTATATATATTGCATATTGTTTTATTAAGCTAATAGTTTGACTTTGTAGTTTGTATTTTATTAAATAGTACAACAAATATATTCCCATAAATGGCACTATTATTAAGAGTGACTGCATTCTCGTCATTATGCCTATTGCATATAAAACCCCTGCTAAAATAGTCCATTTTTTATTTTTGTTTTCAATATTATCTATTGTTATAAAAAATGCTGTTAAAATTAATAAAGCTGCAACTGAAGTGTATTGAATTAATAATAAAAGTGCTGTATAAAATATACTTGCAAATATAGTGTATATTAATATTGATAATGGTGTTTTGTGTTTTTGCAAAATTATATATCCAATTGTTGTAAAGCATATAAATTGCATTAATAATAAAAATATGGTATGCCAATTTATTTGTGGCGCTATTCTAAAAAATAGACCTATTAATATACAAAGTATTGGGTGTATGTATACCCCGTGAAAATTATATGTTCCATCTAATCCTGAATATAAATTGTAGATTATAAAATCATCTACTTGTTCGTATTTTATGTTGAAAAATATATTTGTTATAGAAAATATTAGTAAATTTATTACCATTACTAATAATAAAATATCACTTTTCTTCATATGGTACTCCTATGTGTTTATATGCTGAAGGCATTGGTATTCTGCCTCTTGCAGTTCTTGCTATAAAACCTATTTGTATTAGATATGGTTCATACACATCTTCTACCGTTTCAGGCTCTTCTCCAATTGTTGTTGCAATTGTGTCAATTCCTATTGCTCTTCCATTGTATTTTATAATCATTGTTTCTAATATTTTTCTATCTATATCATCTAAGCCCATTTCGTCTATTTCTAGTTTTCCAAGTGCTGTTTTTGCTATTTTTAATGTTATATTTCCATCACCTAATACTGCAGCATAATCTCTTACTCTTCTTAATAGTCTGTTTGCAATTCTTGGTGTTCCTCTCGAACGTCTAGCAATTTCTATTGCAGCTTCTTCATCTATTTGTAAGTCTAGTATACTTGCTGACCTTTTTACTATTGTTGTTAGGTCTTTTGTTTCGTAC
Organism: uncultured Clostridia bacterium; assembly: GCA_934120135.1. Classification (GTDB taxonomy): domain Bacteria; phylum Bacillota; class Clostridia; order TANB77; family CAG-508; genus CAG-273. The sequence goes on from CAKOTK010000001.1 coordinate 180,194, forward strand.
AATTCTAAATGGTGTATAATTCCAAATCTGTCTCTTAGTGGTGTTGCTAGTGCTCCTGCTCTAGTAGTTGCACCTATTAGTGTAAACTTTGGTAAGTCGAGTCTAATAGACCTAGCACTTGGACCTTTTCCTATCATAATGTCTAATGTGTAATCTTCTAATGCTGGGTATAGTATCTCTTCTACACTTTTGTTTAGTCTATGAATTTCGTCTATAAATAAAACATCAAATTCTGAAAGGTTTGTTAATAATGCTGCTAAATCTCCTGGCTTTTCTATTGCTGGGCCAGATGTTATTTTTATATTTGAGTTCATTTCGTTTGATATTATGTTTGCAAGTGTGGTTTTTCCTAATCCTGGAGGACCATATAATAAAACGTGATCAAGAGGCTCACCTCTTTTTTTGGCAGCCTCTATGTATATTTTCATATTGTTTTTTACTTTGTCTTGTCCAATGTATTCGTCTAAAGTTTTGGGTCTTAAAGAGTTTTCTACTCTTTCTTCTTGTATATCTTCTAATTCCGGACTTATTAGTCTTTCATCTTCCATCTTGCTCTCCTTTTTAGTTTCTTATTTATACAATATTAAAAATTACTTTGCTTAAAATGTAACAATATTAAAAGAAAGCGCAGTCCGCGTAAGGTGGAGCGAAGCGTAACGGTTGGAGAGTTCCAACCGATAGTGTCCAAAAACAAATTCATTTGTTTTTGTGACATCCAAGGGAAGGAAGCTCGACACCAAGGACAAGCGATTTTAATATTGTTACATTTATGCTAAAGAGGCTTCTTTTAATATTGTTAAATTAGATCTTTACTTATCTGTTCTAATATGTTTTTCGTCCACTGTATCTATATTGTCCTCTTCTTGTTTTACTCTAAAAATATCTTTGTATCCAATTGCTATAATTGCAATTACCAAAAGTGCAAATGATAATGCTTTCCAGATTCCACTTTCTAATAGTATAATTGCAAACATACCTAGTGTTGCTGTAAGTCCATATAAAATTAGAACAGCTTGTTTTTGAGTATATCCCCTTTTCATTAGTCTGTGATGTAAATGTCCTTTATCTGCTTTGAATACAGCTTTTATTGATTTGCCTTTTATAATTCTTCTTATTATTGCAAAAATTGTATCAAATATTGGAAGTCCTAATACTATAATTGGTGCTATAAGTACTAATGCTGTATAGGTTTTAGCGACTCCCAGTATTGATATTACTGCAAGTGAAAATCCCAAAAAGTTTGAGCCTACATCTCCTATAAATGTTTTAGCAGGACTAAAGTTAAATGGTAAAAATCCCACTATTGAACCTGCTAACGCTGTTATTAATAGTATTGATATTAATGGTGATGATGGTGTTAGTAAAAAGATTATTAGTAAAGAAACACATGAAATTAGTGTTATTCCTGATGATAGTCCATCTAACCCATCTATTAAGTTTATAGCATTTGTTATTCCTACAATCCATCCAACTGTAATAATATATGAAAACCACTCATAGAAAAATATTTTGTTATCTATAAAAGGTAAGTTAATATTTTCTATTCTTATTCCACATACAGCTACAATTATAGCTGCTCCAACTTGTGCAATTAGCTTAACCCAACTTGGTATTCCTTTTGAATCGTCTATAAAGCAGGTTACTCCTAATACTATAATTCCTATTAAAAAGCCTACTAATTTTAGCCAATAATTATTATCTGCATCAAATAAATTTATTGAGCCTTCTAAACTCATTACAATTAACAAATATATTGTAGATACTATAAATCCACAAATAACTGCTATTCCTCCGTAGTCTTGGCATTGGCTTTTTATTTACTCTTCTATCATTTGGTACATCTATTGCTCCAACTTTTTTCGCTAGTCTCATAGTGTATGGTGTTAATACAAATGCAGTAATAAACGCTAGCAAAAATGCAATTGCTATATCTCCCCACATAGCTTGTCCTCCCTTTTGCTTAGTGTATTACCTCTATTGGATATTCCATAAATAATCCACTCTCAATAACACCAGTAATAGATTTTATATCTTCTTCTAGCGCATCATATATCTCTACAAATTTTGTATCTAATATAACATTATTATTTTCTGTAAACACTGGACCGTCCTTTTTCTCTGCTTTTCTTAATACAGCCTCTGTTGCGCCTAAGTCTAATAGCGCTTCTCTTACACTACTAACCGCTTCTGGATAAACTTCAATTGGAATTGGCATTACTTTATTTAATTGATCAACTAGTTTTGAATCATCAACTAAAATATATGTAATTCCTGCATTTACCATATTTAGTTTTTCTTTAAATAAAGCTGCTCCTCTTCCCTTTATAATCCAATTGTTGTTTTTGTCAACTTCATCTGCTCCGTCAAAAGCCCAGTCTGGTCGTTTTTCTAATATACTTACTGTTGGAATGTTTAAACTATGGCATAGTGCCTTCATTTCATAAGAAGTAGGGATTGCAGTAATATGCAACTCCTCTTCTTCAATTCTTTTAGCAATTTCTTTAATAGCTAAATATGATGTAGAACCTGAGCCAAAGCCTATTACATCTCCATCTTTAACTTTTTGAGCAATTTCTTTTGCTATTTTTTCTTTTTGCTCCTGGTTTGATATATTGGTTGGCTCAATTTCTTTTAAATTACTATTCATCCATTCCATAATTTTTCTCCTTAAACTTATTTTGCCTTTCCAATGTAGTAATTTTTCTTTCCTCTTCTTGCAACAATATATGTATTTTCTATAAACATACTTTGATCAATTGTTTTTTCTAAGTCTGTTACTTTCTCTCCATTTATTGAAATTGCACCTGATGAAATAAATTCTCTTGCTTCTCTCTTGCTTGATGCTATTCCCATATTTACAGCAAAGTCAACAATATTTGTATTTAGTTCAACTTCTTTAACTTCTTGTCCTTTAAATAATTCTTCAATATCTTTTTTAGATAAGTCATTGAATTTATTGTTAAATAAGTGGTCTGCTAAATTAACTGCTTTTTCATATTCTTCTTTTCCATGTAAGAAAGTAATTATCTCTCTTGCTAAAGCTTTGTGTGCTTCTCTTAATTCTGGATGTTCTTTATTTTTTCTGTCTAATTCTTCGATTTCTTCTCTTGATAAGAATGTGTAGATTTTTAGGTAGTCTATAACCATTACATCTTCAACATTTACAAAGAATTGATATAGTTCATAGCTTGAAGTTTTTTCTTTATCTAGCCATAATGCATTTCCTTCGCTCTTTCCAAATTTATTACCTTGTGAATCTGTTACAAGTGGCATTGTAAATCCATATACTTCATCACCTGTAGATTTTCTTATTAAATCTATACCAGCTGTGATATTTCCCCATTGGTCTGAGCCAGCACATTGTAAATCTACATTGTTATGCTCATGTAAGTATTTGAAATCTAGAGCTTGTAGTATCATGTATGAGAATTCTGTGTATGTAATACCTTCATCTAGTCTTCTTCTTACTATATCTTTATCTAACATATAATTAACATTAAAGAATTTACCATAATCTCTTAGGAAGTCTAATGTATTTATATCTTTAATCCAGTCATAGTTATTTACAACATCAAATCCAAATAGGTTTTGTACCTGTTTTGTTAGCCCTTCAATATTTTTATTTACAGCTTCTTTTGAAATCATTGCTCTTTCTTTTGTAGGCCTTGGATCTCCTATTAGTCCTGTTCCTCCACCTACTAGTAAGTATGGATGATGTCCTGCATCTTTTAATCTTTTTGAAATTAAGAAACTTGATAAATGTCCAACATGTAAGCTATCTGCTGTTGGGTCTGTTCCTATGTAGAAAGACATTCCTCCTTTATTTAATTTTTCCTCTAATTCTGGGCTTGAAATATCTTTTATAAGCCCTCTCCATTTTAAATCTTCAAAAACTGTCATTTTATTTTCCTCCTATTTTTTTAATAAATCAATTTGGGTGAAAGGTTGCTTTTTGCCCCCGTCCCAAAAGTCACCTTTTAGTATTTGGTTCTGGTAGTTGGTTTACTCCGTTTACTGCTTCTTGTAAACCTAATTCTTCTTTTATTTGTGTGGTTGATATTCCTTCTGTTCTTGGTAAATATACAACTTCGCAATAGTCTTTTAAATAGTCAAATTTGTCGCTTCCTGCCCAGTCGCTTCCCATAACTACTATATCAACATCATATTTTTGCACATCAGATATTTTTTGCTCCCAGTTTTCTTCTGGTATAACTAAATCTACATATCTAATTGCTTCTAACATTTTCTTTCTTGTCTCGTAATTGTGATATGCTTTTTTTCCTTTTCCAGCATTAAATTCATCTGTTGAAACAGCTACTATTAGGTAATCACCTAAAGCTTTTGCTCTTTGTAATAGTCTAATGTGTCCATAGTGTAGTAAATCGAATGTTCCATACGTTAAAATTCTTTTCATACTTTTCCTCCCATAATTTTTTCTACTGTTCTTTTTGCTGCTTGTCCATCATCTAAGTAGTTGAATTTATCATTAAATTTTTTGTACTTTTCGTTATATTCAAAAGTTTTTGTATGTCTTATTGCATTTATTAGTTCATCTTCTGTTTTTGTTATTTCTCCTGGTAATTCGTCAAGGTCAATGTAGAAACCTCTCATCTCATCTTTATATTCTTCAAAATCATACATATAAAATAACATAGGTCTTTTTAAATTTGCATAATCAAAAAATACACTTGAATAATCTGTTATTAAAATATCACTTACTATATATGTTTCGTTTACATCATCTATGTCTGACACATTATATATAAATCCCTTATACTTTTCAAAATCAAATGAATTTGAAACAAAATAATGTGCTCTAAATAGTATTATATACTCATCTTGAAGTTCTTTCTGTAATTTATCGAAGTCAACTTCTGTTTTATATGTATATCCAACTCCTGCCTGATGTTGATTGTCTCTAAATGTTGGTGCATATAATATTATTTTTTTATTTATTTTATCTATTCCTATTTTTTCTTTTATCCTTTTTACATCATCTTCTGTATAATTGTATAAAAAGTCATTTCTAGGATAGCCTTGTTCAATCATACAATCTTCTTTGTTTACACTTTTCAAATCAAGTGCTGATGATAATTTTTCTGTTGTAAATTTTGAAGGTGATATTACAAAGTCAACTTTTTGAGCTTCTCTATGCCATTTTTTCTTAACCTCATTTAATGTGTTTAAGGCATTTTCTGTTTTTTGCAGATCACATCCTAATCTTTTAAGTGGTGTTCCATGCCAACATTGTACATATACTTGTTCTTTTTTTGGATATATATAGTCATATATTCTATGGTTTATAATCCAATATTTAGATTTAGCTAAATACTCTTCATACTTTTTAGTATTTTGCTTTACAAGTATTGTGTGTTCATCTTCTAATTCTTTGTAGTTTTCTGGTTCTGTAAATGCCCAAACAAATTTGTAATCTTTAAATTCCGGATTATTTTTCATATATAAATATATAGCTTTAGGACTGTCTGTATAATATTTTCCATTAAAACTACTGAAAAATACCATTTTATCATCTATTTTCTTTCCACACCTTCTAATCTTATACCTCATGTTTTTATAAGCATACAAGATTCCTCTGAATATCTTTCTAAAGAATAGATTGTTCTTAGCTAAGTTAGTCAGTGCGATTTTAATTTTACTCATACTACTTCCTCCAAAGTACATTTTATTTTTTCTATAATTCTTTTTGAATTGTTAGTATCTTTAGTTTCTATATACTTATCTTTGAATTTTTGGTATTCTTCATAAGGATACTTATCTTCGTCTATTACTGAGATTATATCATTTATATTGTTAAATGTAACTGATTTCATCTCTTTTTTTAAATTTATATTAAGTCCTCTATTGTTTTCATATTCATCTAGGTCATATAAATAGAAGAATATTGGTTTATCTATAACCGCGGTTTCAAATGCAATTGCTGAATAATCTGTTATAACATAATCTGCTATTTTTAATAAATCAAATGTACTGTATTTTGAATCAACAATATAATCCTTGTCCACATTTGTTTTTTCTAGCGGGTGTAACCTTATAATTAAATTATATTTTGTGTTATCTACTTTTTTAATAATTTCATTTACAGGTGTACTTTTTCCTTTTCTAAAGGTTGGAACATATAATATGTTTTTCTTTTCTGTTAGTTTTGGATATTCTTTTAGTAATTCTCCTACCTTTTCACCTATTTTATTGTCTTTATCTAATAAGTAGTCTATTCTAGGCATTCCTAAAATAAATATCTTTTCTTTGGCTATTCCAAATGCTTTAGCATAAAATTCTCTTGTGGCTTTACTTGCACATGTGACAAATGTATAATTCTTATGCATGTCCATTATGTTTGCAACAACTGAGTTGCTTCCTTCTTTTTTGTCTATAACCTGTTTGCCAAATTTTTTAATTGCTCCTAATGCATGCCATATTTGCACAACTACTAAGTCTTTTTTATGTTTTAATATACTTACTTGGATTACATATCCGTCTACTATACATACTTTGGAAGTTGCTAAATGGTGCATTGTTTTAATCATATAAAAATAGTATCCTATTTTTTTAGAGAATTTTTTTGGTATCTTTTTGCACATTATTTTTATTTCAGTATTTGGACTTTGTTTTTTTATTTCGTCTTGTAGCATTATAAAGTCAATGTTAATTTCATTTGATTGTCTACTAAGCATTACAACTTTATCTTTAGGAGTAGTGAATAATTTTATAAAAAAATATATAATTCTTAGATGCACTTTAAATACAATTAACAATATTGATAATATATATTTTTTTATATTGTTCATTTTACTGCCTCCTATTTTAATAGTTTTATGAATTTTTCTGCTACCTTTTCTCTTGAGTATCTATCATATAGTAATTCATAATTTCTTATCAGTTGTTCTTTAGTAATTTCAGGTATACCTGCTATTTTATTTGCAAGTTCCTCATAGCTACTAAAATATGCTTCTGGTATATCTCTTAATATTTCGTTTGAGCCTACATTTCTTTTGCAAAATACCATTTTTTCATTAAATATCGCTTCTAAATATATCATACCAAATGATTGATTTTCTGATAAGTCCAAAACAAAGTTACTATTTAAAATTTCATCTTGTGGATTTTCTAAACTTCCTTTATATTTTATATATTTAGAAATTTGATTTTCATCTACTAATTTTTCAAATTCTTCTAGATAGTCACCTTTTCCATATACATTTATAACAATATTGTTCTTTTTATTTTCTTTTAGATATTTTCCAAATTCGATTATGTTATTAACATCCTTTTTTCTATCTGTTGAGATTCTCATAAGTAAAATGCCTTTTAGTTTGCCTTTTTTATTATCTAGCTTCATTTTACTTAATTGCTCTTTTGATAGAACAGAATAACTTGCTAGAGTGTTTCCTATTATTGCAGAATTTTCATAATTTTCATAGTTATTTACTTTTATATAATTTTCTCTGCTACTTTCTGTTACAAATATAGCATTTTCTAGGTGTTCATTTTTCAAATGTTCAACAACTTTTGGAAATGAACTTTTTAATACTGTAGCATCAGTATGGAAAAAGTATAGCTTATTTTTTATATTTTTAGATTTCGCATTTTTTAAGAACATATGTAGTGACTCTCTTGTTGATACTACTGTTGTACTTTTAATGTTTTTTAATATTTTTTCTAATGCATATCCTACATATGGAATTAAATTATCTCTATTCTTATCGTCATTTAAATATCTTAATGACCTTTTACTTCTAAGTAGTCTTTTTACTAATTCTTTCTTTCTCTTAGAACCATGAATGTATAAAGCTCTTACATTTAATCCATAAGGCATTTGTAATTTTTCGCTTTTAGTCTTTTTTAAAGAAATCAATTCAACCATATAATTCTTTTCCATTAGAGCTTCTGCTAAAGCCTTAGTTGCTGATACTGTTCCGCCTATGCCATAGAAGTTATACCCTATAAATGTAATTTTGTTTTCTTGAATTTCTTTTAGGTATTTATACATATCATCAATATGTTTTCCTTGTTTTACATACTCATAATCTATATCTTCTGGTAAGCCTTGTCTGAAAAATTCATTTATTTTGTATTCTCCCTTAACTATTTCATTTATCAAATCATCTTTGTTTAAAATTGAATAGTTAGAAAGTTCTTTCATTGAACAATAAAAGCTTCTATTTTTTAAGTATGCTTTTAAATCTGGTTGGTATAATATTACAGGTTTGTTTAAAAATGTAAAATCAAATCCAACTGATGAATAGTCAGTAATCAATATATCGCTTTGTATCAATTCATCCATAACATTCACATTTTTTTGATATGCAATTTCAATATTCTCATTGTCTTTTTTCATTATGTTAGCAATAATGCTTGTATCAAAAAATTGATGCACACATATTTTGAATTTGTAATTGTTTTCTTTTAAAAATTTATTTAACTTTGGATCATTAACTATGTACTTAATATTCTTTATCAAATTGCTAGTGTCTTTATTTGGCCCTAAATACTCTCTCCAAGTTAAAAACCAAAGAATTTGTTTTTGCTTTTTATTTTTCAAAAATTCTTCATTTTTTCTTACTAGCTCTTTATATCTTGCATGATATTTAGCATAGTATAATTGATAACTTTTAAAATCATTTTCTTTTTGATATTGCTCTATTATTTTTTTATTATACATAAAAAATCTAAACATATTATTGTTGTAGTATTTCCCATTATATCCTATGCGTTTCATTCCAATAGTTCCGTGTTGTAAATATATAACAGGTTTTATTGGATGTGGCTTTATATTTTTCCACAAAATTTTGTCAGGAGATACATCTTTATAGCTTAATGTTACTAAAAACATATCTGCATTTCTATATAATAGATAATGTTTTATACTATTTTTCCATACAATGTTTTTTCTTTTAGATTTCTCAATATTTTTTATTGCTTTTTTATTGTACTTATTTTTTTGTAATATAAAGTATTTTTGTATGCCATCCTCATTATTTACAACTTGGTCCCAAAAGTAAAAAGAGTTGTTGTTACAAGTTAAAGAATTGTTCTCTCCAAACAGCCATATATAATCTTTTCTTTCCATTTTGAATTTTTATTGGTACTCTACCAATGTCCCCCTTATTTTATTGAACTATTATATTTTTCTATTGCCTCTGTTATATCACCATCAAATGTAATATTACCATTTTCCATTACCATTCCTCTTTTGCAAAATTCTTTTGCAACATTTGTGGCATGTGTTACAAATAATAGTGTAACATTTTCATTGTTTATAATTTCATTTACTTTTTTTATACATTTATTTTTAAATGACTCATCTCCAACACTTAGTGCTTCATCTACAATTAGAATTTCAGGTCTTATATTAACATTTATTGAAAATCCCAACCTTGCCTTCATACCACTTGAATATGTTCTTACTGGTTGGTCTATATAATCATCTAGTTGTGCAAATTCAATAATAGTTGGCTCCAGTTCTTTTATTTCCTCAGTGTCCAGACCTAATAACTGACCTTTTAAATATATATTTTCTCTTCCTGTAAATTCTGGGTCAAAACCTGATGTTAATTCAAGAAGTGCGCTTACTCTTCCATTTACCTTTATCTCTCCTGTAGTTGGAAATGCTACCTCTGTAATCATTTTTAATATAGTTGATTTTCCGGCACCATTTCTTCCAAAAAGTGCAACCGAATCTCCTCTTTCTATTTTAAATGATACATTATTTACTGCTTTTTTTTCTTTATATGGTGTTTTTTTCCAGATAAGTGCTTTTAGTCTTTGTTTGTCACTTTTATACAATTTATATATTTTAGTAACGTTTTTGAATTCAATTACTGTATCGCTCATCATTTCCTCCTAGTTTATAATACATCTGGTATGTCTTTCCTTAATCTTTTATATGTTGCAATTGCTAAAATTAACAAAATAGCAGTAATAATTAAAAAGTACATAAGTCTTTTTGGTTGTTCCCAAAACCACACTTTGTTTATAAAGCAATTTCTAAATCCATTTACTAAAAATGTAACCGGATTTAAATTTAATAATTTTTTTGCTATTCCATTTCCTAATGTATCTGGGTTCCACATAATACCTGATAGCCAGAACAAAGCTGTTATAAAAGATTTTACCAAGTTACTATAATCTTTACTTATTACACCTAATAGTGATGAAAATAGTCCCCAAAAGTTTAGGAATATAAATGCTAATAACATATAAAAAGGTAGTTGTAACATATATATATCTGGTGTGTATCCAAATAATCTAAATATAATAATTGTAAGGTAAATTAGTAATATATGAATAGTAAATTTTGATATATTTATAAAAGTTGGTATTGTTGCTACAGGGAATTTCATTTTTGTTACCAAATAACTATATTTCCTAATGCAATCTGTTCCTCCTGTAATCATTTCACTAATATAAAACCATGGTATTACACCTGCTATTATCCATAAGAAATATGGGAATCCATTAACATCTTTTCCTGCTCTCATTCCTATTGAAAATGCAAACCAGTAAACAAATATTGTTACTGCTGGTTTAATAATAGCCCACATCCAGCCTAATGCAGCACCTCTATATGTTTTAACCAAATCTGCTTTTGCAAGTTTAAAAATTTGATTTTTATAGCTTATATGCTCTTTTATTATTTGTGTCAACGTATTCATTCTTTACATCCTTTTTATATATTTTTCTCTTTTTGAATTTTTAATTTTAACTTTTCTACGTCTTTTTTATTTTTGTAATCAATATTGATCTTTTTTAATTTATGAATATCTTTTCCATACATTAGCCCTATTCCATGTTGATAATTTGTTTGTGTTGCTCCATAATAAACAAAATAAACTCCATCTTCATATATGAATGAACTTCTATAAATACCCATATTATCCCAATATTTAGTATTTTTAGTAGGTTTCATTATAATCTCAGCTTTTCCCCAGTCTGTTCCATTTGTTGAAGATGTATAGTATAAATCCATATTGTTACGAGAATTCCAGTCTTTAAATGCTACTACTAGCATTTCATATTTCTTTCCTGTATTGATAACGTCTATATGCCATGTTTTTACTTTTTCTCCATATTTGAGTTCTAGCTGTTGAGGGTTGTCCCACTTAGTTCCATCTAGTGATGTAGTATATTTTAGCTCACATTTTGTATCAACATACCACATTTTATATACTCCATTTTCAAATACTATAGCAGGGCTTACATAATCAGCCTTTTTTCTTGAATTTGACATTATAGCAATTTCTTTAGGTGACCAGTTAATTCCATTTAAAGAATATGATCTATATATTATTACTTTATTTTTTACATCATCGACATATCTCCAATAACATTCCATTCTGTTTAAAATATCATTATAAACTATGTGAGAATCTGAATTGTACCTTTTTCCCTTTTGCTTAGTTTCTGGTTCATCTATTGGATTTTTTAATCCTTTAGGTGTCTCCCATGTAATCAAGTCATTACTAACTGCTATACAAGGATTTTCCTTTAAGTCGTCTCCTTGTGGATATGGAGTGTATGACATCCAATATTTATATCCATTCCATTTTTCTTTAAAATTTATTACTTTTGGATGGTATGCTTCATTATCACCATAAGGACTAACAATCTCTAACTTGTTTTTAGAATTGTAGTTTTGTGGTGGTATAAAACATGCTGCAAATATAAGTATTGCTACAATGGCTATTAAATATTTTTTTAATTTTGTTTTTTGTTTCATCGCTATTTCCCCTATTTTTTCATCTTTCCATACTATATCACAAAATGATTTTTTTCTCAATAAAAAAGCGCATTTTATTGCATATTTTTATAAAAATTTGCCATAATAATAAATGAAAATTTAATTTTATGGAGTAGTTATGAAAAAATATATTTTACCTATAATAATTTTAATTGCTTTTATAGTGTTAATAGCATATTTTTATTTTAATAAATTTAATTTTAATGATGAAATTGACTACAATGCAAATAGATTAAGTACTGAAGTGGAAAATAGCACTGGTTTAAATAATGATATTTCAAAAGAACCTGTTGTTGTTGAAGAAGAAATTTCTAGTTTTTCAACTAAGATAATAGATGATGATGATGATCGTGATACAAATATACGTATTACTTGTGATGAGATAAATGGTACAATAATAAAAGATGGTGAAGAATTTTCGTTTAATAAAGTTGCTGGAAACCCTACTCCTGATAGAGGGTATAAAAAGGCTGGAGTATTTATAGATGGTGAATTAAAAAAGGGATATGGTGGTGGAAATTGTCAAGTTAGTACAACTATATATAATGCTGTAGATAAAATAGATGGTATTAAAGTTACTGAAAGACATGAGCATGGAAAAGAAGTTGGCTATATAAAAATGGGTAAAGACTCAACTGTTGCTTATGATGGTTTAGATTTAAAGTTTGAAAATAACACTGGTTATGATATAAAGCTCTATACAGAGTTAAGTGATAATAAAGTAAAGGTTAAAGTTAATAAATTGAAATAAGACGAGGAATATCCTCGTCTTGAATATTTTAATCTACTGGGACTACGGCACGTACGCCATAGATAGCATTGTCAATACCAAAGTCAGTGTTATATAAACCAATAGCACGCACGTCGCCATCAGAATAGAACACTTGACGCATACTTAAGATAGCACTGTCTCTTCCAGCATACACGCATGAAGATGCAAGCCAGTACCCCAATCCTGCTGAGCTATCTGTTTTTTTAAACAAAAGATTATATGCTTCACTTGTTGTTTCTATTCCAACTGTTGTTCCACTCTTAGTTGTTGTTAATGTATTTGGATAATATAAATAAAATGCATTTCCTGTTACTGGATCTCCATTAGTTATTCCGAGTGCTGTTGCTAATCCATATGTTCCCACATATGCATTTGATACAGTTGAGCTTTGATTTGCTGTATCATTATCATAATAATATTTATTTTCACTTGTTATGCTTATTGTTTTATGTTCTGGCGTGTATCCTGTTACTCTATTTATATCTTCTACTTTTGCACTTCTTGCATTTTCTCCATATGGTTTACACATTTCATTCAATTTTGCTATTCCATTATTATAACCAGCCGGATAACTTGTTGTTCCATCTCCATTCATTCCTTTTAATCCTAAAGTTCCTACATTTACTGTTGACATTATTAAAAGTTTTCCTCTTTCTGCTCCTAATACTTTCCAACCACCTGTATAACTTGTAACTCCACAGTCATATTCGTAATCTTTTCCTACCTCTTTTGTTATTGTTCCATTTTTAGTTTTTTTGGTTACTACTGTTTTATCTTGTACCCATGGATTTATTATATCATCTAATTCATCAACCATATTATTTACTTGTTCTGAATTTTCTTCTAATGTAGAATTTGTATTTTCTGCAAGTTCATTGCTTTTATCCCACAATCCATCATCACTAAATATCTCGGCTATTGTTACTCCTGCTAATATTAATAACACTATAATTGTAATTACCAAAACTATAAGTGTAACACCACTATCTTTATTTCTATTTATCATTTTTATTTCTCCTCATCTTTAGATTCGCCCAATTAAGTAAAAAGTAATAAATAATATTATGAATCTATAGCCACTACAGCACGCACACCAGTCCCACCAATGTTAGTTACACCATTTGAGTACCACAAATAATAATGGTATACACGACCTTGATAGTTAGAATAGTATAATCCAAATCCTGTTTGAAGAGAATACGTGTATGTAAACGAAGAGGCAAGCCAGTAGGCACAATCTGCAGAATCATCTGCCTTTCTAAATAATAGTTTATATGCTAGTGAATCTGTTGCTATTCCTTTGCATTCTCCTGTCGCACTATTATCCATTGTTAAAGAGTATGGAGAATAGCGATAAGCTGTACTTTCTATTGTTATTGAATCTATCCCATTCACTCCCATTATTCTTCCGTCTGGATGTTCATATGTACTTATTGAATCTGAATATTTTTTTCCATTTGTTGCTGTGCTTCCGCTTGCTGTATATGTTACTATATTTTTATATTCATTAATGGTTCCTGCACCAAAAACTGTTCCATCTCCTTGGTTAGTTGGATCATATCCTGTTACTCTATTTATGTCTTCTACCGTTATACTTCTTGCATTTCTTCCATATGGTGCGCACATTTCATTTAGTTTGCTTATTCCTGTGTTATATCCATCTTTCCCTGATAAAGTTAATGTTCCTATATCTACTGTTGACATTATTAAAAGTTTTCCATTTTCTGCTCCTAATATCTTCCATTTTCCAGTGTAACCTGAAACTCCACAGTCATATTCGTAAACATCTCCTACTTGTTTTTTTATTGTTCCGTTTTTAGTTTTTTTGCTTACTACTGTTTTATCTTGTACCCATGGAGTCATTATCTCATCTATTTGATTAATCATATTATCTACTTGTTCTGTACTTTCTTGTATTGCATTATTTGTGCTTTCTGCAAATTCACTACTTCTATCCAATAACTCATTATTCTTAAATACTTCGGCTATTGTTATTCCTGCTAAAATTAATAACACAGCAATTGTAATTACCAAAGTGATAAGTGTAACACCTGTATCACTTTTTTTCCTATTTACCATTTTCTTTTCTCCTTATCTTTAGGTTTACTCAATTATTTTTCAAGCAATAAATAATTATGGTTCTATAGTAACTACTACACGCACTCCAAAAGAGGCCTGATAAATCTCTCCTGTTGAGTTCCACGTGTTATATGCTCTTACATATCCACCCTCTCTTACACAAAAAGTATTAAACGTGCAAACATCTAAATAAGTACCATTACTATGAGATGCTAGCCAATATTTATTTCCTGTTTTAGCTGCTGTTGCTGTTGAAGCTCCAAATAGCATTTTATATGCATCACTGGTCTTTGATATTCCCTTTACTTCTCCTGTGCTTTCTGTATTTGTCAAAGAATCTGGATAATACCAGTAATGTGTATTTTTTATAGTTATAGAATCTAATCCATTTTGTCCTAAGGTTTGTCCATCTGGACATATAAATGTAGATATTGCACCTGCTGCAGTTCCTGTACTTGTATTTGTAGCTCCATTAGCCGATGTAGCTCCACTCAATTTGTACGTTACAGTATTTCCATATTCATAAGTGTTTCCAACTTCATATTTAGCTCCATTTCCTGTATTTGTTGGGTCATATCCTGTTACTCTATTTATATCATCTACTGTTATACTTCTTCCATTTGTACCATATTTCTCACACATTTCATTTAGTTGACTTATTCCTGTGTTATATCCCTCTTTTCCTGATAAAGTTAATGTTCCTACATCCACCGTTGACATTATTAAAAGCTTCCCATTTTCTGCTCCTAAAACTTTCCACTCTCCGGTGTATCCATCAACTCCACAGTCATATTCATAATTCTCTCCTACATTCAAATTCTTTGTACCATTTTTAGTTGTTTTGCTTACTACTGTTTTATTTTGTACCCATGGGTTCATTACTTCATCTAACTTATTAGTCATATCATTTAATTGTTGTGTGCCTTCCTCTATGGTAGAATTTGCATTTTCCGCGATTTCATTACCTTTACTCCATATTCCATTGCCATCTGTAATCTCAGTTATTGATACTCCTGCTAATATTAACAATACTGCAATTGTAATTACCAGAGCGATAAGTGTAACACCTGTATCACTTTTTCTCCTATTTAGCATTTCTTTTTCTCCTTATCTTTAGATTTTCCCAATTATTTTATAGCATATTTTTAGTAAAAAGTAAATGGAAGAATTTGAATTTCAAAAAATGTAATAGAACTGTAACATTTTTAGTTTATATATCATAAAATTTCCTTTTGTAAAATACAATTTATTAACTAATATTATGGAGGTTAATTATGTTGAAATATAAATTTAGCATACTTAAAATTATTTGTATTTTTATTATTGCAATTTTTCTGTTTCCAACTATATGTATCGCAAGTGACACTATATACACTTGGTCAAACAGTGCAAAACCCTTAACTGAGACTATTCCAACAAATGCTACTACAAGTTTAAGTCTAAATGTTGGCAGTGCAGTTTTAATTGAGCAAAACTCAGGTCAAGTTTTATATAACCAAAATATGCATGAAAAGCTAAGACCTGCAAGTGTAACAAAAGTAATGACAATTTTGCTTATTATGGAAGCAATTGATTCTGGTAAACTTTCATATACTGATAAAATTCCTTGCAGTGAAAAAGCTGCTGGTATGGGTGGCTCTCAAATTTGGTTAGATGTTAGAGAAGAGTTAACTGTTGATGAAATGCTAAAAGCAATTTGTGTTGTTTCTGCTAATGACTGTACTGTTGCTATGGCCGAATATTTAGCTGGTACTGAAGAGGCTTTTGTTGAACAAATGAATTCAAAAGCTAAAGAGCTTGGAATGAATGATACAACTTTTAAGAATTGCCATGGTATTGATGAAGATGGTCACGTAACTTCTGCATATGATATTGCTTTAATGTCTAGAGAATTATTAACTAAATACCCTTCAATTACTAAATACACAACAATTTATATGGACAGTTTAAGAGATGGTAAATCTTCTTTAGTAAATACAAATAAATTAGTTAGAAATTACAAAGGAGCAACTGGTTTGAAAACTGGCTCTACGTCTATCGCTTTATATAACCTATCTGCAAGTGCAACTAGAAATGATTTGTCTTTAATTGCGGTTATTATGAAAGCTCCCACTAGTCCTATTCGTTTTGCTGAGGCTCAAAAGTTATTAGATTATGGCTTTAATAATTTTGAGTATAAAAAGCTTGCAAATAAAAATGATTTGATAAAAGAAGTTTCTGTTGACAAAGGAATTGAAAATAGTGTAAATGCAATACTTGAAAATGATAGCGGAGTTTTGATTCAAAAAGGTCAAAATAAAGATATTGTTCAGTCTATGGAACTTCCAGATAGTGTAAGTGCTCCTGTTTCTGCAGGTCAGGTTTTAGGTAATGTTACTTATAGTTTAAATGGTAATGAAATTGGAAAGGTAAATATTATTGCCGAAAAATCTGTAGGAAAGAATACGGCTTTTAATATGATTGAGCATGTGTTTTTCAATTGGCTTTCGCTATTGAGATATTCTAAATAATTTTTTATTCACTGTTTGTACTATGTAATGTTAAAAGAAAGCGCCAGTCCGCGTAAGGTGGAGCGAAGCGTAACGGTTGGAGAGTTCCAACCGATAGTGTCCAAAAACAAATTTATTTGTTTTTGTGACATCCAAGGGAAGGAAGCTCGACACCAAGGACCAGCGATTTTAACATTACATAGTACATATCTCGTATCAAAATTTTTTTAGGAGAAATCGTGTATGTCGTCAATATCTATTCCAATTGAAAACAAAAGAAAAAGCAAAGTAAAAATCTGGGTATATTCTATTAAAAGAAATGGATTAGCAATTATTTTTTGTTTATTTTGTTTTGGATTAGTTTTATTTTCTAAAACTAACTTGATAGCCGCTAAAGATGGGCTCGTTTTATGGTCAACAGCTGTCGTTCCATCTTTGTTTCCTTTCTTTGTATCAACAGAATTACTATGTTACACAAATGTTATAAATTATTTAGGTAAATGGCTAAATCCAATAATGCGACCATTATTCAATGTTCCAGGTGAAGGTGCATTTGCTTTCTTAATGGGTCTTATTAGTGGTTACCCTGTTGGAGCTAAGATTGTGTCAAATTTTATGGAACAAGGTATTGTTACCAAACAAGAAGCAGAAAGATTACTTGCTTTTACCAATAATTCTGGTCCTTTGTTTATTATAGGTACTGTTGGAATAACTTTATTTGGTAGTACTGCTATTGGCTTACTTCTATTTGTTACGCATATACTTGCTTGTATTACAGTAGGAATTGTTTTGCGTTTTTTTAATAAAAGTAGTGCTAGTAGTACCAACTATCATTACAATTATTCAAATAAGTCTGTATCCATTTCATCACTTGGAGAAGTGTTAGGAAAAAGCATTACAAATTCTATATCTACCATTTTAATGATCGGTGGTTTTGTAGTTATATTTTCTGTAGTTATATCTATATTAAATCAAAGTGGAGTTTTGAACGGCATATCTGCTTTGCTCTCTCCTGTACTTTGTGCTATTGGCTTTCCTACAGAACTAATAAAACCTATTCTATCTGGAATTATTGAACTTACAAATGGCGTAAATCTCGTAGCTAATACACATATAAAAGCAATTTCTGTAAATATTATTTCAGCTAGCTTTTTATTGGGTTTTGGTGGGATTTCTGTGCTATTACAAGTTTTTAGCATTATTAGTAAATCTGGGCTTTCTATAAGAACTTATACCATTGGCAAGCTGTTACAAGGCATATTTGCTGCTGTTTATACATATATTGCAATATGTATAATTCCATTTTTACAATTTAATTTACCTATTTAAGATTATTGAAGGGAGTTTTGTTTTATGGATAAAAATGATTCTAATTTTAATTTTCCACCTTATATGAATTATGATATTGGTTGTGACCCTATTATGGGAGACCCTAATATGTTTAACCCATGTATGCAGTATGAACAGGCATATATGTATTATAGATATATGACACAACAAATTGAGTATAAAATAAAATGCAAAGAATATGAAAAAATGTGCAACTCTCGCTCTGAAAGAAAAATAGAATAAAATAAAAAAACGACTAGATATCTAGCCGTTTTTGGTAGCGAGGGTGAGATTCGAACTCACGACCTATCGGGTATGAACCGATTGCTCTAGCCAACTGAGCTACCTCGCCATATGTTATTTGTTAACGCGATTTATATTATAATATGTGTTTTGATTTTTGTCAATAAAATGAGTTAAAAAAGTTGAGAAAATCTCAACTTTTTTCTTATCTTTCTTCTCCATCTTTTTCTACAACTGGTTGTTGTTTTTCTTGTGCTTCTTTTGCCATTGCTTCTACTGCCTTTGGATCAATAGCTACAGTTTCTACAACTTGTTGCTTACCTGAATTTCCTTTTCCGCCTTTTTTGCTTGTAGAAGATTTTTTGAAAGCTTCTTCTTTTTGTTCAATTGATTGTAAAGATTCCACTAGTTCTGGATCTGTTAATAATTCTTCCTCATCAGGACAATCTATTTGATTAATATATTCTTTTAAATCACTAAATATTGTTTTTACTCCATTTATAAATCCCATAATTTCTTCTTAAAATTTCAATTTTAAGAATCTTCACCTCCATTTTTAAGGTTATTTTCCCGTAATACGTATATATTGTACCACATTATTCCATAAAAATCAAGCTTTTCGGCTAAAGTAATGCTAAAAGCTGGATTTTGTCCAGCTTTTTATTTGATTTTTTTAATATAATCTTTTAATTCATATAATCTCTTAACTTTTTGCTCCTACTTGGATGTCTTAATTTTCTTAATGCTTTTGCTTCTATTTGTCTAATTCTCTCACGAGTAACCATAAATTCTCTTCCAACTTCTTCAAGAGTTCTAGCTTTTCCATCTTCTAGTCCAAATCTTAATTTTAGCACTTTAGCTTCTCTTGGTGTTAATGTTTCCATTACTTCTTCTAGTTGCTCTCTAAGTAATGTATATGCTGCTGAATCTTGTGGTGCTGGTGTATCTTCGTCTTGAATAAAGTCCTCTAAGTGACTGTCATCTTCTTCTCCTATTGGAGTTTCTAGAGATACAGGGTCTTGTGCTATTTTTTGAATTTCTGCAACTCTTTCTACTGGGATTTCCATTTCTGCTGCAATTTCTTCTGGCGTTGGTTCTCTACCATTTTGTTGTAATAAATGTCTTGATGTTCTAATCAATTTATTTATTGTCTCTACCATGTGAACTGGTATACGTATAGTTCTAGCTTGATCTGCAATTGCCCTTGTAATTGCTTGTCTAATCCACCATGTTGCATAAGTACTAAATTTGTATCCTTTAGTGTAGTCAAATTTTTCAACTGCTTTAATTAAGCCCATATTTCCTTCTTGAATTAAGTCTAATAATAGCATTCCTCTACCAACATATTTTTTAGCTATACTTACTACCAATCTTAAGTTAGACTCTGTTAGTTTTTGTTTTGCACTTTCATCTCCATCCAAGATTCTTTGTGCTAACTCTAACTCTTGTTCATATGTTAACAAAGGAATTTTTCCAATTTCTCTCAAATACATTCTAACAGGATCATCAACACTTATTCCATCCATGTTTATTAAATCTATGTCATCTAATTTGATGTTCTCAACTTCTCTTAAGTCATCTAGATTTGGCTCTGTATCTAAGTCTTCTCTTAAAACATCTACTCCCAAATCTTCAAATGTATCAAATACTTCTTCTATTTGGTCTGGGTTAGTATTCTCTAATTCATTAGCAAGTTCACCATAAGTAATTTTTCCATTTTCTTTTGCTCTTTTCAAGATGTTTTCCACTTTTTCTTTGCTAACTTCCTCTAATTTTTTTACTTTTGGTTTTTCTTCTTCAACTATTTCTTCTGTAGGTTTGACTTCTTCCTTAACTTTTTCTTTGTTCTCTTCTAGCTTTTGAGCCTTTTTAGGTTTCTTTTCAGTTTTCTTTTCTATATCTTTTACTTCTTCAGTTGCTTTTTTAGTTTTCTTTTCTTTTTTATCTGCTTCTTCAACCTTTGGAGTTTTAGTTTTTTTTACTTTTTTAGGTACTTCTGTTTTCACAACTTCAGCTTCTACTATTGGCTCATCTTCTTGCTTCTTTTTCATATATAAAACCTCCTATTTGATTTTAGCTAGTTTTAGAATAATATCGTTAAGCTCCTTTTCTAATTCTTTTACTTCTTCTGAACCTGCTTCAGAAACACTTTCTAGCTTTTTCAAAATTTCATTTCTTCTACTTATCAATTTTTCTTTTTCATAAATACTAATAAGGTCGTCTATTGCCTTGTTTACATCAGTAATTTCAAAATCTCCAGCCATTATTTCTGTAATATGACTAATGATTTTTTCATCTTGAAACCAATCTAGCAATTGACTAGTATTACTATTTCCTTTTTCAAATTCTTCATACATTTTTTTGAGAATTTGTTTGTTTGTATCATCTTGAATATAGTCTAATGTAATTAAATTTTTTATTTTTTCATAACATTTAGAATATTCATTTATAAGTAAATATATTACTAAATTTTCTCTTTTTAGAACTGCCTCAGAAACGCTATTTTCTTTTTCTTCTTTTGGTACCATTGTAACTACCTTTTTTTCTAGCTTTTTGCTTCCTTGGTTGTCTTTATACATAAGTTTATTTACTTCTGCATAAATAGCTTCTTTAGAGATTTTGTATTCTTTAGCAATTTTATCTACATAAATTTCTCTTTCCATTTGGTTTGTAACTTTTGCTAAAATTTTAGCAATTTCATTTAAAAATTTTATTTTGTCATTTGTATTTTCTATGTTTAATTCTTTTAATAAAACTTTTACTTTAAATTCTACTAAAGAAATTGCATTGTCTACACATTTTTGAAATCTCTCTGGTCCATATTTTAATACATATTCATCTGGATCTTTTGCTCCTTCTATTTGTAATACTCTAATATCACAACCTAAGTTTTGCAAAATTTCCATTCCTCTTAATATAGCTGCTTGTCCAGCTCCATCTGCATCATATCCTAAAATAACTTGTTCACTATATCTTCTAAGTAAGCGACCTTGTGCCTCTGTCATAGCGGTTCCAAGTGATGCAACAACATTTGTAATGCCTCTTTGATATAACGAAATTGCATCCATATAGCCTTCTACTATAACTATTTTTTTAGTATCATGCTTTTTAGCTACATTAAGTCCAAATAAATTTCTGCCTTTGCTATATACTATATTTTCTGGTGAGTTTATGTATTTTGGTTTACTGTCATCTAATACTCTACCACCAAAAGCAATAACTCTTTCTCTAACATCTTGTATAGGAAACATTAGCCTCTTTCTGAAGCTATCCATATATCCACCATTTTCGGTTCTTTTAACTAAGCTTGATGCTAGCATTTCTTCTTCTGTGTAACCTTTTTGTTTTAGTAATAAATATAGTTCATTAAAATTTCCTGCATATCCTATTAAAAAGGCCTTTAATGTACGATTATCAAGTTTTCTTTTCTTAATATATTCTTGTGCTGTTTTTGATGTAGGTTTATATAAATTTTCATGATAAAATTCAGCCGCAATTTTATTTATTTCATATACTTTTGATTTTAATCTTGCTGTTTTATCATCTTCCAAATTATCTAAAGTTGGTAATTCTATATTTACTCTATTTGCTAGTAATTCTAAAGTGTCTTTAAAATCTAAGCCTTCTATTTTTGATATAAAGTGAATGACATTTCCGCCTGCTCCACAACCAAAGCAATGAAATATTTGCT
Organism: uncultured Clostridia bacterium; assembly: GCA_934120135.1. Lineage (GTDB taxonomy): Bacteria > Bacillota > Clostridia > TANB77 > CAG-508 > CAG-273. Next base: position 202,555 of record CAKOTK010000001.1, read on the forward strand.
TATCTGGTGAAACAGCAAAAGAAGGAGATTTTTCTTTATGAAATGGACATAATCCGAAAAAGTTTCTCCCACTTCTTTTTAATGTTACGTATTTAGATATTACATCTACAATATCATTGCTTGACCTTATTTCTTCAATTAGTTCATCGCTATATCTTACCAATTTTTGACAACCTTTCTACATACTATTTATATTATTCGACATAAAGTGTTTAAATCCTTCTTTACTTTATGACAAATATTGAAACCTATTTTTCTAAAAGTTTTTAGTTTTTGCCATTTATTTAGAATAGAAAAAAGGCGATTTCTGTCGCCTTTTTAGTATTTTACAATTCTGTTGTATCATCATCAAATGGAATAAATTTGTTAACAGCACTTGCATTTAAATCAATGTTTGCTTGTGGTGCTCTATATTCATTAAATGATATATCTATTTTATTATTTATTAATTCTTCAACCTCATCTTGTGTAGCATGTTCTGCTAATACAAGTTCACTAACTAAAATTTGTTTTGCATTAGAAAGCATTTTCTTTTCGCCTGTTGAAAGTCCTTTTTCTTTTTGTTTAAAGCTTAGGTTTCTAACTACCCCTGCAACCTCGTATATACTTCCACTTTTCATTTTTTCCATATTGTCTCTATATCTTTTATTCCAATTTTGAGACATTTCTGTTTCATCTTCTCCTAAAATTGAAATAACTTTTTCTGCTTCTTCTTTTCCTATTACATTTCTAACACCAATTTGTTCTGCTCTATCTGTTGGAACCATTACTTTTACTTCACCTGGCATTTTAATAACATAATAAGATTGGTTTTCTCCTAAAATATTTTTTTCTTCTATACTATCTATTGTACCTGCGCCATGCATTGGGTATACAATTTTATCACCTACATTAAACATGTAAGACTCTCCTTTCTATTGCAAAATATTTGGTTTTTATTTAAGAAAGGTTTTTAGGCTCTTCTTTAAACCGCAAATATATTATACTACAAAATTTGGTAAAAGTCAAAATATTTTTCAAATTTTAGGTTATTATATGTTATTTTTTGGTATGAATTTTTTCCGTATTTTTTTAAATTTAAATACTTTTCTTGATAAGAAAAGTGGCTTTGCAAATATGCACATTTCGAGGTGACTTTTCCTTGTTGTTTAGCCAAAATAAAAGCCACGAGAAATTCGTGGCTTTTATTAAGTCTTATTATCATTCCCATTTTTCTGCTAGTTTCTTAGCCCTTTCTGCTCCTTTTTGATATTCTTCCAAAGTGAATCCATTATCATGATTAAAAGTTCCATCGTAGTGCCAAAATCTCGCCTTTACATCTCTATGTATTCTGTTCGTTTCTAACTGATTTTCTACTTGGTAAGAACCGACAGTAATACGTTTTGATTCTTTAAACATTTTGTATGCATTCTCCTTTTACTCAACCTAATAGGTTGGCTTTGTTAAAGACAAAATCTTTAACGATGGTTAATATCTACAGATTATAAGACTTTTATTTCCTCTTTTATAATTATTCGGAGGTTTTAGCCTCCGAATAGTTTTTTACCGTTCGTCGGCTTACTAAAATATTACTACTTCGTTATTTTACTATATTTTTATATGTTTTGTCAAACTAAGCTTATGCTCTTTGCCTTCGCATTTTTATTAGTACTTAATAAATTGGAATAAAAGTTTTTTAATTAGATAATTTATAAATAAGAGCTCCTGGAGTCATTCCTGAGCTAGAATCATGTAAATAGCCACTTATTTGATTAGGACTAATTATTTCTCCTTCTATTATTTCCCATCCATGTGCAGAACAATAATAAAGAATATCAACAGTCATATTATCTGTCATATTATTAGTTACAAATGTAATTTTTATTAAGTTGTCTTCTGTAGCTGTGCTTTCATCAATCGCAATATCTACTATAGGTGATAAAAATTTATATTGATCCACAGCAACATTATCATCTTTCATTTTTCCCTGTCCATAAAGGTAAATTTCATCTGGTAGTTCATCTCCAAATGCAGCCTTTACTGTATTAGTACGTGGAGTTTCATTTAATTTTTCTACTATGCCTTGCAATTCACTTGGATACATTTCTGCCGTAATAGAATTTATCTTGACATTTCCTTCATCTGTACTTGCATGTGGCAAATCAAGTGTTCCTATAATTTCTCCTGTATCTGGCGTTGTTGGTTCTGTAGGCTCTGTTGTATTAGTATCAGTGTTAGTATTATCTTTAGTATAATTATTAATCCAATTTTCTAACGCATTTATTTGTTCTAAATCTTTTTGTACACTTTCATTTGCTTTGTTTTGGGCATCTTGTGCTTTTCCTATTATTCCATTATCACTGAATACAGCATTTATGGTTACTCCTGCTAAGATTAGCAAAACTACAATTGTTACTACTAGTGCTATTAGCGTAATGCCTTTTTCTTTTAAATAATTTCTTTTATTTTTCATTTTTCTTTGTACCTTTTGTATGATAAATTTTATCATACTCCTTTCTTTTATTTTTAGTTTATATATTTAATTATTTACTATACATTTATTTTTAATGCATATATATATTAAATATTAAAATCTTCTTTTTCATCAACCTCCTTTTGCAAAAATATACTCAAAGTAAAATATTTTGCACAGCAAAAAAGACAGACTCTCTAAGTATTTTTATACTCAGAGTCTGTCTTGAATATGTTTAACAAAGCTAATTTCTTAGCTTTATTATTTATTAATGTTATAGCTCTCTCTCTCTCTCTCTCTCTCTCTACTCCTGCATAGATTTCAGCTTCTTCCATATTCTGTGCCTCTTTCTTATTTTTCTTTGGTCTTGTTATCATACTTATAATACTATAATGTTTTTTGATTTTCAAGATGTTTTAGTAAATTTCTTTAAAATCAAAGCTATTTTCATTTACTTGTAGAACCAAAACCTCCTAGTCTTTCTCCTTCTGCATTATCATTGTCAACTATTCCAAATTTTTGAAAAATTGCTTGTCCTATGCAGTCTCCTTTTTTTATTTCAATATCTTCTGCTTTTACATTAAAGAATGCAAACATTATATGTCCGTCATTATCTGGATTTCCATAATAGTCTCCATCTACTATTCCAACGCCATTTGATAATACTAATCCTTTTTTCTTTGGATTAGAGCTTCTGTTACAAAGCATTAAATATTCATCTTCTGGCATATATGCTTTTATTCCTGTTTTTACTAAAGTTGGTGCTTGTCCTGCTTTAAATGCTGGAACTATGCAGTCTTCTGCTGCTTCTACATCATATCCTGCTGAATATTTTGTTTTACGTACTGGCATATTTATTCCTGCTTGTTCAAATCCTTTTGCTACTTCAAATCCTCTTACTCTTTCCATCTTTCATTTCTCCTTACTTTTTTATTTGTTGTAATTATATATCATATTTTTAAAATTGTCATTATATTTTTAATACTCATACCCTTTTTCTACTAGTGATTCGTCTATTTCGTTTATTCTTTTTATTGTAGATAATAGTATTTTTGATAAAATGATTTTCATATTTTTTATATTAAAGTTTATATTTTTAGCTTTACAGGCTTCTTTTACTTCTCTATATTCTTTTTTTAATACCGGTATCATTGAAAGTGCAATACTCACTAATACTTCAATTTCTTCTGTGTTTATTTTAAATATTTCTAATGGTTTGCATATTGTTCTTACTGTTTTAGCAAGTTGTGCCACTGTAATTGTTCTTGAATAAATATATGTTGCATTACATACTAGTAATAGTTTTACTGCCATCCAAATTGCATTTATATAGTTGTCTAATAATATGTTGAATATAAAAGTAAATAATATAAAAGGTAAGTACTTGGTTAGATTTATTATTGCCTTTTTAAAGTTAACTTTTATTATTATCATTAAAATCAAGTTTACTACTGCAAAACTTACTAGCCAAATATTGTTAGGCATAAAAAATATTAAGGTGGCATATGCAAGAAACGCTAAGAATGTAATTGCATTTTTCATTTTGAACCACCTGCCTTAGCTGTAATTAAATAGTTGACTAATTCTGGTATTGTGTAATCTTTAGCATTTACCTGTATTCCATTTTTTTGTAGCTCTACTAATATTTCCAAAATAGTTGGAAGCTTAATTTCATATTTTCTTAGTTTTTCAGCCTTTTCAACTAATTCTTCTTTTTTTATTTCTAAAGCAATTTTGCCTTGTTCTAATACTAAAGTTCTATCTGCCAATAATATTTCGTCTGCTAAATTTGTAATACAAATAATTGTATATCCTTGCTGTTTTAAATTTTTAATAATTTTATATATTTTTTCTTTGCCTATACTGTCGATCATAGTTGTTGGCTCGTCAAAGATAAGATATTTAGGATTTTTAGCAAGTATTTCTGCTATCATAATTCTTTGCTTTTGTCCTAATGATAGATTGTATAAGTCTTTATTTTTAAAATCTAGCATATCTACTTTTTCTAATGCGTCATTTATTCTTTTATCTATTTCTTGTTCAGATAAATCTTTTAATGCAAATGATAATTCGTCTTCAATTGAATTGAAAATTATTTGATTTTCTGGGTTTTGAAATACTATTCCAACTTTATCTCTAATTTCCTTTTGATGTTTTTTTATATCTAGATCATCAATAAAGATATTGCCCTCTTTTAGTCTTAAAATTCCTGCTATTAATTTGCCTATAGTTGATTTTCCAGATCCATTTTTTCCCACAATAGAAATAATTTCTCCATCATGTACTTCAAAACTGATATTATCTAATATTTTGTTGCTTTCTTTATATTTAAACGAAACGTTTTCCAGTCTAATCATTTGAGCTCCTTACATATTTATCAAATGGCTTTCTTAATGCTTTTTCCAATGCAAAAATTACTATAACATGAATTGGAATCATAATAAGTTGTTTTACAATTCTAGTTACAAGTAATGCCCAAAAAGCTTTTCCTGTAGTTATACTTGTCCATAAAGTATTTAAGCCCATATTTACTACTATTGCTACTAATACAGTAGCAATTATAATCCTTAAAAGTAATTGCTTATCATTGTAACTGTCTGGTTCTTTTTTGTATAGTATAAATCCATATATTGCTGCTGACACTGCTGTACTAATAGTGTATCCTATAAAAAATGCGCCTGATGGGAATAAAGTTGCTCCTATAACATCTCCTAAAACGTTTAATAAAATTGTCCATTTTGGGCCTAACCAAATTGCGCATAACATTGTTGGTACAAAAGCAAAGCTTATTTTAGTAATTGGTGTTTTTATTGATAAAAATCTTGATAATACAATAAGCATTGCTAATAATATTGCTGTTAATATAATTTTTTTATTTGTTCTCATAAGTTATTTCCCCCATTAAATCATAATCTTTTACTTCTGTTATTTTGCAATCCACCCAATCGCCTAAATTTAATTGTTTTGTATTTTTTATATATACTACTCCATCAATTTCTGGTACATCCATATAGGTTCTGCCAACATAGTATTTTTGATTTTTGGTTATTCCATCAATTCTTGCTTTTTGTGTTGTACCAATTTTATTTTCTAAATTCTCTCTAGAAATCTCTTGTTGTAATTTCATTATTTTATTATATCTACTTTTCTTTGTAGCTGGATGAATTTGATTTGGCATTTTTTCTGCTCCTGTGCCTTCTTCTTTAGAATACATGAACGCTCCAAGTTTATCAAATTTAGCTTCTTTTAAAAAGTTGTATAATTCTTCAAAATTCTCCTCAGTTTCACCAGGAAAACCAACCATTACAGTTGTTCTTAATATAACATTTGGAATTTTTTTTCTTAATTTTTGTATTAGTTTTCTAATGCTTTCTCCATTGCTTTTTCTATTCATTCTTTTTAAAACACTGTCTGAAATATGTTGTATAGGAATATCAAAATAATTACATATTTTATCATTTTCTTTTATTACTTGAATTAGTTTGTCTGTGATAGTTTCAGGATATGAATACAATATTCTGATCCATTTTATTTTATCTATTTTACATATCTCCTGCAAAAGCTCAGCAAGTTTTGGTTCACCATATATGTCTTGTCCATATCTTGTAGTATCTTGAGCTGTTAAAATTATTTCTTCATAACCTTGCTCTGCTAGTTTATTCGCTTCTTCTACAAGGCTTTCCATCGTTCTGCTCTTTTGCATTCCACGAATTTTGGGAATTGCGCAGAATGTACAACAATTACTACAACCATCTGCTATTTTTATATATGCATAATTCTCTCCTGTTGTAATAACTCTATCTGTAAATTTATCAAAGTCTATATTTTCTTTTCCATTAGATAATAGTTTTTCTATCTGCTCCCATAATGTACTATACTCACTATATTTTATATATAAATCTACTTCTGGAATAGATTTTTCAAGTTCCTTTTTATATCTTTCTACTAAACATCCCATAGCTATTAGATATTTGCAGTTTTGTTTTTTATACTCAGCCATTTCTAGTATTGTATTTATTGCTTCTTCTTTTGCAGACTCAATAAATCCACAAGTATTTATTATTATAACTTCTGCTTCTTCTGGATTATTTACTATTTCGTATCCATGTTCTTTAAATAATGCTATCGTTTTTTCTGTATCCACTAAGTTTTTGTTGCATCCTAATGATATAAATCCTGCTTTCATTTTATTATCCCTTCTAGTTTTTTTAATCCTTCTACTAATTTATTATATGTCGCTTTATTTACTATTTTTTTATTTCCTTCTGCATATGCTTTTGCTGTACCTTTCATATCAATTAACTCATACCTATTTTCTGCTTTCGTGCCTCTATCTAATACATAAATTGGAGTATAATCAACTTTGCTTAGCACTACCTCTCCTGTTTCTCCGCTTTTTCTAAGTTCAATATTAAGTACTAGTTCTATTTTTGATATATCCATTGTTTCACCTGATATATAGTTTCCTAAAGAATAGGCAACAAGTACATTTTTTCCTTCTGGACTTTGCATAATTTCCATTTTTTGAACTGCTGATGCATGATTTCCCAAAATCATATCTGCACCATTTTCTACTAAAAATTTAGCTATGTTTTGTTGTTCTTTATTAGGCTTTGTTGAATATGCATCTCCCCAATGCATAATTATTATACTATAGTCTGCATTTTCTTTAGCATATTCTAAATCTTCTTTCGCAATCTCTGAATTATACATATTTGCACTATCAAGCTCATCTTTTGTTTTGCTATTTTGATTTTCAAAACCGTATGTATATGATAAAAATGCTATCTTTGTACTTTTTATAGTCTTTATTTTCACTCTACTTTCTGCTAAATTGTCTCCAACAACATCATACCCCAATCCTTCTAATGCTCTCTTAGTTTCTTGCAATCCTTCTACTCCGTAATCTAAGCTATGATTTGTACTTATACTAACTAAATCTATTCCTGTGTTTTTTATTGCTTCTGCAAATGATATTGGACTATTACGTTTTCCATAACCAGAATATTTATTATCTGTAAAATTAGTTTCCATTGTTCCTACCGTAATATCACTATCTGCAAAAAAAGTAGACATATTTTTAAACATTGACGTAAAATCATAGTTTTGTGTATCTTTATCATATGCATCTTCAAGTATACTGTTTTCACATAAAATGTCTCCAACTGCTGATATTCTAATAATACTATCCCTTACAGTATTATTTGAATTAGCTATATTCTTTTCTGTTTCTTCAAATATTGCTTCAATATTTTTTTCTAACTCTGCTCTTTGTTCTGCTAATATTTTTCTTTCTTTATCATTGCGATAAAAAATAGTTACAGAACATATGACTATTATTATTGCTAATATTATAGTTAAAGTTATGAACGTTTTTGAGTTCATTACCTCTAATATACTTCTAGAGCTACGTTTATTTCTACGATTTCTTGCCATTTGTATCACCTTATATAATTTATCACATTTTTTGCAATAAGTAAAGGTGGAAATTTGTTTCCACCTTCTAAATTATGAAAGAAATGTGATAATGTCTTAAGTAAAGAAATGAGAAAATGTCCCAACTAATAAAATTTTGTTCTCCAAAA
>CAKOTK010000002.1 GCA_934120135.1 uncultured Clostridia bacterium
ATTACTCAAATCAAACAGGTATTACTCTAATAGCATTAGTAGTAACTATTGTAGTATTGCTAATATTAGCAGGAGTAAGTATAAACGCTCTATTTGGAGATAGTGGAATAATAAATAAAGCCAAAGATGCACAAAACAGAATGAATAACGCACAAGAAAGTGATTTAAATGCACTAAATGACGTAGACAAATGGATAAATAACCAAGTAAATGGAGCCACAGGTGGAGGCACAACAGGAGAAGATGCCAATCCATCAACAACACCAAAAATCTCAACATTAGTAGGAAAAGTAGTAGATAAAAATACAAAAGCAGAAGATGCATATGGAAATAAAATAACAATACCAAAAGGATTTAAAATATTAGAACATAACCCTACTTCAAGTACAGGAGCAGTAACATATAATTATACAAACTCAGAAGAAACAGGAGAGCATATTCCAGCAGTACAAGATGGAATAGTAATAGAAGATACACAAACAGGAACAGCAGGAAATCAATTTGTATGGGTCCCAGTGGGAACAATAAAAAATAAAAACAACACAACAAATACAATAACACTTGGAAGATATAGCAGTTTTACAGCAACTAATGGAGTATATACACCAGTACAGGTCGCATCAGTAGAAAATTGTACACAAGAAGTTACAATAAAAACTAATTATAAAGAATTAAGTACATCAAGAGAAGGAAATTCAGCTACAGATTCAACAGCAGAAAATGCGACAGCAAGAGATTTAAAAATATTTATAGAAACAAGCTTAGCAAATGGAGGCTATTATATAGCACGATATGAAGCAAGTGGAACAACAGAAAAGATAACTTCAAAATATGGTCAAACAGTTTTAACGAATATAACACAACCCAATGCAGCAACATTAGCAAGAGAAATGTATGGAGAAGTAAAAGAAAATAATGAATTAGTATATGCAAGTGATTTAGTAAATAGTTATGCATGGGATACAGCAATAATATTTATACAAACATATTCAACAGGAGAAGATGCAAGTAGTTATGCAAGTAAAAATAAGGGACCAACTAATGGACAAGAAAATACAGGACTAAGTACTGACAAATATTGTAATATATGGGACATGTCAGGAAATGCATCTGAATGGACCACAGAATACTCTACCAGCTCTTACGGTAGCGGCTTCTACCCTTGTGTTTATCGTGGAGGGTATTACGACCCGGCTTCTAGCCCAGCCTGCCTTTACACGTCTAGCCGCCGCAACATCGATTACACGACTAGTAGCTTCGGCACTAATGGTTTACGTCCCCTACTTTATGTAAAGTAGCACTGACCACTGGTTCAATGAACCAGAAAAAATGAATAAATACGATGTTAGCGCTAATGTGCTTAAACGTACTTTAGCGCATCAAAAAGGCGCCCCCCCTAGCGGGGCGCCTTTATTATATGCTTGCAAATTTGAAACACGAAGATCTTGTTATGATAAACGGATATTTACAATATGGTAAAGTAATTCTAAAGGATATATAAATTTTGCTATGATTTCAAGCGTTTACCTGAATATCGTTATAAAAAACATTATCTAGGAACAATAAAATCAAGAAAATGTGCCATAATAGTTGACATATTTAGAAAAACATGGTATGATATTTAAGCGTATGTAAGAAACATACGCTTAAAAAAATGAAATTCAAAAAAGCATAAAGCTGGAGGTGTTTTAGATGGCTACAAAAGGAGCAAGAGAACCAATTACATTAGAATGTACAGAATGTAAGAGAAGAAATTATTTAACAGAAAAAAACAAAAAGAACAATACAGATAGATTAGAAGTTGTTAAGTATTGCAAATTCTGCAAAAAACGTACAACACATAAAGAAACAAAATAAGCCTTTTAAGGGGGAAATTAAGATGCCTAAAAAAGAAGTATCTAAAAACGATAAAAAAGAGAAGAAAGAAAACAAACACTTTTTTAAAGATTTTAAGGCAGAATTAAAAAGAGTAATTTGGCCAACACCAAAGCAACTTGTTAATAATACTATTGCAGTTATTGTAATTGTACTTATTACAGCTGCTATTGTATTTGTGCTAGATTTAGTATTTGAATTTGCAAACAAACAAGGAGTCAACAGAATAAAGAAATTCGTAGAGTCTCATAGTGAACAAACAGAAAATACTAATCAAGATGCACAAAATGCTGTAAATGATATTCTAAATGAAGAATCTAACAATAATGAAGTTGAAAACAATACAGTAAATGAATAATAAGGAGGCTAAAAATATGTCTCAAAAAGAAGAATTAGTGCCAAGATGGTATGTAGTACATACATATTCAGGTTATGAAAACAAGGTAAAAACAGACTTAGAAAAAACTATAAAAAATAGAGAGTTAGAAGAATACTTCTTTGATATTATAGTTCCAATGGAGGAGCAAATAGAAATTAAAGAAGGACAAAGAAAAACAAATCTAAAAAAAGTTTTTCCAGGGTATGTTTTAGTTAAAATGATTGTAACAGAAAAAACATGGTATATAGTTAGAAATACTAGAGGTGTTACAGGCTTTGTTGGTTCTGGTACAGACCCTATTCCATTGACTGATGAAGAAATTAGAAAAATGGGATTTGAACAAGTTGAAGTTAATGTAGATTACAATGTTAATGATACTGTTCGTATAATGGATGGCCCTTTAACAGACTTCACAGGAACTGTTACAGAAATCAATAAAGAAAAACATAAAGTAAAAGTATTAGTTTCTATGTTTGGAAGAGAGACGCCGGTTGAGCTGGAGTTTTCTCAAGTCCAAAAGCTATAAAACAAATTATAAACTTCGTCTTGCGTTGTCAAGCGTCGCATAAAAATCCTTCGATATACACCAGTATAATCTCAAGATTTTTAGCTAGCTTTCCTAGCAATACTTGTTTCTAATTCGTTTTAAAATATTAGTAATTTAAATTTTAATTTAGAACAAGTAGTACGAGGCAACCAAGCAAAATTTTCTGAAACTATACGTATGTATGTTGAAGAAAATTTTGTGATGGTTAACGAAGTAATACGAAGTTATAAATTGAAATTTTAGATTAATATACATATTACAAAACATTAAAAGGAGGTGCTATAACAATGGCAGAAAAGGAAGTAAGTAATATAATTAAATTACAAATTCCAGGAGGAAAGGCTTCACCAGCTCCACCAGTAGGTCCAGCAATCGGAGGAAGCGGAATAAACATAATGGATTTTGTAAAACAATTCAATGATAGAACAGCACAAATGGCAGGAACTATAATTCCAGTTGTTATAACTGTTTATAAAGACAAAACATTTGAATTTATTACTAAAGAACCACCTATGGCAGTTTTAATTAAACAAGCTGCAAAAATAGAAAAAGGTTCTGGAAAACCTAATAGAGATAAAGTAGCAAAAATCAACAAAGCACAAGTTGAAGAGATTGCTAAAAAGAAAATGCCAGACTTAAATGCAGCATCATTAGAAGCAGCAATGAGCATGGTAGCAGGAACTGCAAGATCTATGGGTGTAGTCGTAGAAGACTAAAAAATAAATTGGGAGAAGATTAAAATCTTCGTTTGAACCAAAGGAGGTAAAAATGAAAAAAGGAAAGAGATATCAAGAAGCTGAAAAGCTAGTTGATAGAAAAAAATTGTATAGTGCTAAAGAAGCATTAGAAACAATTGAAAAAATGCCAAAAACAAAATTTGATGAAACAGTGGAATTACACGTAAAATTAGGTGTAGATTCAAAACAAGCTGATCAACAAGTAAGAGGAACAACAGTACTTCCAAATGGTACTGGTAAAACTCAAAGAGTATTAGTATTTGCTAAAGGACCAAAGGCAGACGAAGCTGTTAAAGCAGGAGCTGACTTTGTTGGAGCAGAAGAATTAATACCAAAAATTGAAAAAGAAAACTGGTTTGAATATGATGTTATCGTTGCAACTCCAGATATGATGGGTGTTGTGGGTAGATTAGGTAAAGTATTAGGACCAAAAGGTTTAATGCCAAACCCTAAATCAGGAACAGTAACAATGGATGTTACAAAAGCAATCCAAGAAATTAAATCAGGAAAAGTTGAATACAGACTTGACAAAAGCAACATTGTTCACCTAGGTTTTGGAAAGGTATCATTTGGAGCAGATAAGCTATTAGAAAACTATGAAACTGTTATGAATGCTATTATAAAAGCAAAACCAGCAGCTGCAAAAGGTCAATACATTAGAAGTGTAGCAATATCTACTACAATGGGACCAAGTATGTATATTGATCAAAAATAATAAATATTGCCGAAGAAAGTAAGCATACACTTAAGTCTTACCGAGGTAAAGAGGAAACGGATTTATCCAATCAATCTTTGTCTTAGTAAGAATAGGCATTATTGATTGGATTTTTATTTAATTTGGGAGGTGAAAACATGGCAAGTGAAAACGTTCTAAAGCAAAAAGAAGAAGAAGTAAAAAAACTAGCTGAAAAACTTAAAGAAGCAAAAGTAATTCTTTTAACAGATTACAGAGGAATAAATGTTGCAGATGTAACTAAATTAAGAACAGATTTAAGAAATGCAAACAGTGAATACAAAGTTATTAAAAACAACATTATAAAAAGAGCATTAGATGCAAATGGAGAAAGTGGATTAGATGATTTATTAGAAGGACCAACTGCATTAGTAATTGGAACTGAAGATTATTTAGAACCATCTAAAGTAATTTACAACTTCTCTAAAAACAACGAATTCTACAAAATTAAAGGTGGAATTATAGATGGAAAAGTAATGACAGCTGAAGAAATTATAACTTTAGCAAAATTACCATCAAGACAAGAACTTATGGCAAAATTGGCTGGAGCTTTACTTGGAAATATTACCAAGTTGGCTGTTGCGTTGGATGCAGTTCGTGAGCAAAAAGCTAACGCCTAAACAAATTATAAACTTCGTCTAACTTTGTTAACCTGCGCATAAAATTTTTTCGACATACAAACGTATAGTCTCAAAAATTTTTGCTTGGTTGCCGCGTTATACTCGTTTCTAATTTGTTTAAAGTCAAAAGCAATACTCGTTTTTGATTAAAATTATAAAGTTTAGAATATGATTATTCTAAGTTGATTAAAATAAAAAATTATTAAAATAAAGAAGGAGGTCATTTTAAAATGGCAAAAATTGATGAATTATTAGAGACTATCGACACTTTAACAGTTGTTGAATTAGCAGAATTAGTAAAAGGAATTGAAGAAAAATATGGAGTATCTGCAGCAGCAGTTGCAGCACCAGTAGCTGGAGCAGCAGCTGGAGCAGCTGAAGAAAAAACTTCATTTAATGTAGTATTAAAAGAAGCTGGAGCAAACAAAATCCAAGTAATTAAAGTAGTTAGAGATGCTACAGGTTTAGGATTAAAAGAAGCTAAAGATTTAGTTGATGGAGCTCCAAAAACAGTTAAAGAGAATGTAGCTAAAGAAGAAGCTGAAGAATTAAAAGCTAAATTTGAAGAAGTTGGTGCTACAGTAGAATTAGCATAGTTTTATACTATACAATAAACAAAAATAGACCTATAGATATTATAGGTTTATTTTTTTATTCTGAGAAATCCGCTTTTTCTTGACTTTAGTAAATATAAGTTATAAAATATAAAAGCATTCATATATTTTAACAATACACAAGAAAGTGTAGCAAGTTACAAAAATGCAAAAGGAGAAATTTAAAATGGTAATAATATTAGATGCAATGGGTGGAGATAATGCACCTGATGCAACAATAAAAGGCGCTGTAAGGGCAATAAATCAAATTGAAGCAGATATTTTATTAGTAGGTAATACAGAAGTTATAAATCAAAAAGTAAAGGAATTTTACGGAAAAAATGATATATCAGAGGTATCTCCAAGAATAAAAGTACATCATACAACAGAAATGATAGAAATGGAAGATACTCCTACAGTAGCTATAAAACATAAAAAAGATTCCTCAATGGTTGTAGGATTTAACTTACTAAAAGAAGGTAAAGGAGATGTATTTATTTCAGCCGGAAATTCAGGTGCTTTACTTACAGGAGCAACTCTTCTAGTGGGAAGAATAAAAGGTGTAGACAGACCAGCATTAGCAGGAATTTTACCAGCATATAAAAGTAGATTAGTATTAATGGACTGTGGAGCAAATACAAACTGCAAGCCAATTAATCTTCTACAATTTGCACAAATGGCTAGTATTTATTTAGAAACTACAATTGGAGTAAAAGAGCCAAAAGTAGGGCTATTAAATATCGGAACAGAAGAGACAAAAGGTAATGAGTTAATGAAGGAATCATATAAACTTTTAAAAGAGCAGAGCAAAGAGCTAGGAGTTAACTTTATCGGAAATGTTGAAGGAAGAGATGCATTTTCAGGAAATGTTGATATTGTTGTTACAGATGGATTTACAGGAAATAATTTCTTAAAAGCAGTTGAAGGATTGGGAAAATTCGTAAAAAGAACATTATCAGAAAGCTTAAAGAAGAACTTAATATCTAAAATAGCAGCACTTCCAAGTATGCCAGCGATTAAAAGGTTTGCAAAAAGCGTAGATTATAAAGAATATGGTGGAGCCTTATTCTTGGGTGTAAAACAACCTGTAGTAAAAGCACATGGAAGTAGTGATGCAAAAGTATTTGAATTTACAATAAAACAAGCAGAACAATTTGTAAAAAATAAAGCAGTTGAAAAACTAAAAGAGCAATTTACAAAAGAGCTAGAAGAACAAAAACAATAAAAATAAAATATTTTCAAAAAGTGCTTGACAATTATGCATACTTGTATTATCTTTTAGGTAAAGAAATATAAGCAGAATATAAAGGAGGTGACTTGATTATTATGAGTTCAGAAGAAGTTTTTGAAAAAGTAAAAGAAACAATTATAGAGCAATTAGGAGTTGCTGATACAGCAGTTACTACAGAAGCATCTTTTATAGATGATCTAGGAGCTGATTCATTAGACATAGTTGAACTAATTATGGCATTAGAGGAGGAATTTGATATGGAAATTCCAGATGCAGATGCGGAAAAAATAGTTACAGTTGGTGATGTTGTCGAATACATAAGAGAGCATGTTGCTTAAGAAAAAAATAATATAAAGAATGGTATAGTTGCAGACTATACTGTTTTTTATTATGATATAATTTCAAAAGAAAGAGGTGGAGGAATGAATAGTATTTTAATCAAGAATGGAAAGGTGTTACTTTTTAAAGATGATGATGTAATAATTGAAAAAAAAGATATCTTAATAGATAATGGAAAAATAATAAAAATAGAAGAGAATATAGAAGAGAAAGCTGACAAAATTATCAATGCACAAGATCACATCGTTATGCCAGGTTTAATAAATACACATGCTCATATACCAATGAGCATATTTAGAGAAACTACAGAAGGATGCAAACTATATGAGTGGCTAAATGATAAAATTTGGCCAATAGAAGAAAAGTTAACAGGAGATGACGTGTACTGGGCTAGTATGCTTTCATATGCGGAAATGATTAGCACAGGAACAACTTGTGTAAATGATCAATACTTTATATCAGAGAAAATTAGAGAAGCTGCCGTAAAATCTGGGGTAAGAGCAGTAATTACAAGACCAATTGTGGATATGGGAGCAGACTTACAAGAAAGAATAAATGAATTCAGAGCATTTTATGAGTCAAGAGACGAGAATAATGATTTAATTACATATTCGGTTGCACCACATGCGTTATATACATGCTCAGATAAAGCACTAGAGGCATGTGCAGACTTAGCGAAAGAATATAACTTGCCAATACATACGCACTTCTTAGAAAGCATTGATGAAATAGAAGATATAAAAAACAAACATGGTAGACCTGCAATACAAGTATTAAAGAATTATTTTAGTGATGTACATACAATATTGGCACATTGTGTAAAACTAACAGATGAAGACATTGAGATTTTAAAAACAATGGACTGTGGAATCGCACATAATCCTATATCAAATTTAAGGTTAGGATGTAAAATAGCAGATACTACTAAATATTTAAAACAAGGTCTAAATGTTGCACTTGGTACAGATGGTCAAGGCTCAGGTAGTAATATGGATATGTTTGAAGCTATGAGGGTGGCATGTTTGGCACAAGGTGGAATACATGAAAATGAGGAAAGAATTACAGCTAAAGATGCAGTTAAAATGGCAACAATTAATGGAGCTAAATTATTGCAATTAGATAATAAAATAGGAAGTATTGAAGTTGGAAAAGATGCAGATATAATTTTAGTTGATATAGAAGAAAAATTAGATAATATTACAATGCTTCCAAATTTAAATGAAATAGCAAACTTAGTATATAATACATCTGGAAGAAATGTAGATACTACAATTGTAAAAGGTAATATACTAATGGAAAATAGAGCTATAAACCATATAGACGTAAAAGAAATTGTAACTAAGTGTAATCAAATATTAGAAAGATTAAGCAAATAAAATCTGACTGCTACTAGGTTAACTAGTGGCAGTTTTTACATCTACTTGAAAATTATGTAAATCTGTGATATAATTTTTATATGTTGGAAAAAATCCAAAATTATTGAAGTTATATAAGGAGGAACATATCATGAAGATCACTATTACAACAAAACTGAGAGGACGGAAGGACGTTAGTGATTTAACCAAAGTATTTCTTGAACTGTATGATAGCAGCAATGCAATGGTAATCAGCAATGATGAGGCTAAGTTGGAAGTTGATTTGACCTCTTGCAACAGAAAAAAAGCCAAAAGCTTTTTCGATGAGATGCTCGCCATGTTTTATGGCGAAGAGGTAACAACGCAAGAAAAAGAGGAGGAACCTGTAACAACAACCGCTAAGCCACAAGAAGTGAGTAATAAAGAAAAGAATAGCCGAGAAATAAATAAACAAGAGGCAGATAACCATGAAGAAGAAGGTGAAACTGCTACAACAACAGATATTCGAGTAGTGTCACCTGAGAAAATTAAACTGATTGAAGGAGAAAACTATGAACAAGTACTTGAGAAAATTGCTCAAAGCAGTAGTTCATATGGCGAGTTTCTACATTCAGTAGAATTCGACCTACAATTATCAAAATTAAATCGGGACAAATTTTGGGTGCTAATGGATGGAGCTCAAGTGTTTGAAAAACCAGAAGCAATAAAATTGTCTAAAATTTTAAAAGCTGTTGAAAGTAAAGGAAAACAACTAAACAGAAATGAAGCAAATTATTTGTTTACACAAATAAAAGCAAGAACAGGATATTCTGGTAGTGAATTCGTAAGAATTCTCTTGAAATATAGAGAAAAATACGGAGAAGAGTCGTCAAAAATAGCCATTAGACCGGCAAAGCTGAGAATCAAATGCTTACCGCAAGATGAAAAATTTGAGGAAGAATTAAGTTTGCTAGATGTGAATAAACCCCTTGAAGAGAGAGTAGCCTACATTTTTGATATTATGGGATTTCAATTAGGTGAATACAAGCAGGAAACGTACAAGTATTTAAGGGAAGACTTAATTACTTTAGTAAGTGAAGCTGTCCAGATGAAAGAAATTAATATTCAAAAAGCTTTAAGTGGCCTAAAAACCAAGAACAAATTGGTAATACGCATGGTATTGTCTGAGCAAATAAATAATTTTGCAAAAAAAATTGCAACACAGCCTCAGAATACCATTGCAACATGTACTTTCCTTAGGGATTTGCAAAGCGTTATTCTATCTAACACAGAATTAAGAGACATCAAATAATAACTTCACAAAGGGCACCGATAAATTCGGTGTCCTTTGCTATGCAAAAAATAGCTAAATTTTGTCAAAAATTTGTTAGTAGATAATTTTTTTAATAGAGAAACCGTTCAAATTTGCTAATTTGTAATATTAATGTAACATAAAAAACAACTGAATTTTTAGGTTTGATATGTGGTGATAAACTAAGTGTAAGTATACAGACAATGGTGAAAATATGCAAGAAAAAATAAATGTCGAAAAAGTCGACAGAAATTAAAGAAAAGTATTGAAAATAAAAAAATGTTATGGTATCCTTAAGTAAGAATGTACAAGTATTTTGGGTAAGATAAAAATTTAGCACATTGACTTTTTAGCTGTGTGAAAGGAGAAAAGCGACTGAACTACAGATAAAATATGCTCTGCAAAATTAAATAGAGTAAACCTGAAAGATATATAGTCTGAAGCTACAAAATGAGTAAATGTGCATAAAAAGGAAAAAATTGTACATACTAAATACAAGACAGAAAAAAGCAGAATAAAAACACTGAAGAAAGAGAGGAAGATAACATTGAATAAAAAAGAGATTAAAATAAGTAAAGAGATAAGAATAAATAAAAAATCAGCAAGAAGAAATTACTCAAAACAAACAGGTATAACTCTAATAGCTTTAGTAGTAACTATAGTAGTATTACTAATTTTAGCAGGAGTAAGCATTAATGCACTATTTGGAAATAGTGGAATAATAGAAAAAGCAAAAGACGCCCAAAATAGAATGAATAACGCACAAGAGAGCGATTTAAATGCATTAAATGACTTAGATAAATGGATAAACAATCAAGTAAATGGAACAACAGGAGGAAAAAAGCCATTAATAACAGATTCAAGTTTAACATCAAATGATAGAACAAGTGGTGAAAGTACAACAGTAATAGCAGAAGATAAAAATGGAAATCAAGTAGTAGTACCAGGAGGATTTAAAATATCAGGAGATTCAGGAGAAAGTGTAGAACAAGGAGTAGTAATAGAAGATAAAGACGGAAATCAATTTGTATGGGTACCAGTAAGTAATATAAATGGAGATGAAAGTAATAAAATAAAAAAAGATGATGGAAGTGAAGTAGAAATAACATTAGGAAGATATGAATTTGATGGAGAATATAACTATTCAACTGAAAAAGTAGAAGGAACAGGGGAGCCAACTTTAATTCAAAAAGGTTCAGAATATGACCAAACTACCTTAACACAAGCAACAGCAGGGACATTAGACACAAAATATGGAGTCGCACAATCTACTACTTACTATTATGAATTAAACGGTTCAAGAACATCAAATGAGAGTGGCGCAGATGGAACAAATACAACAGCTAAAAATTTAAAAGAATTTATAGAAAAAACAGAAACAAATAAAGGATATTATATAGCTCGTTATGAAGCAAGCTATGGAAGTGGATACAATAGCTCCGAAACAGATACAGCAATACCGTTTGGTAATGCAAAACCATTATCAAAACCATCAATTGCAAATAGTGAATATGATATAGATTTTACAGAAGGAACATTATGGAATTGTATAACACAAGCACAAGCAGCGCTAGTAAGTCAAAATATGTATAAAAATGATAAATATGTAGAAAGTGATTTAGTAAATAGTTATGCATGGGATACAGCAATAGTATATATACAAGCAATGGGAAATGCAAACTATGCAAATCAAACAGATGGAAATGGAACCTTAAAAAATACAGGTTCAACAGGAGATGAAAAATGTAAAATATTTGATATGGCAGGAAACGAATTGGAATGGACCACAGAATACAGCACTTGCGCGATTGGCAATTATGCTCACCCTTGTACTCGTAGGGGAGGCAACTTCGACTATTCCTACTACTACACGAGTAGTCGTTACTACAGCACTGCGGAATCCAATGACGGCTTCATTTCCTTTAGGCCCCTACTTTATGTAAAGTAGCACTGACCACTGGTTCAATGAACCAGAAAAAATGAATAAATACGATGTTAGCACTAATGTGTTTAAACGTACTTTAGCGCATCGAAAACGCTAAAGGAGAGAATTTTTCTAAAATTGGCGTCCATAGTGGGGCGCCTTTATTGTGCTTGAAAATCTGCAAACACAATAAAGGGAGAAACATATATTGTATATCAATATTTTTATTAAAAACCTAACAAAAATCGCTAAAAAATTCCTCTAAACTATTTAAATACGAACAAATTTATGATATAATTATAACGTATTTTATTGTACGTAATTACAAAAATTTAACTTTTATAATACACTAAAGAAAACATATATAAAATAAAAAAAGGAGAATATATGGATAAAGAACAAGTATTAAAAGTTAAAGAATTAATTAAATATGGATTTGATTTAGCAAATATAGCAACGGAATTTCAAATACCAATTGAACAATTGGAAGAATTAAAAAAACAAATCGAAGAAGAAAAAAAGGCTAAAGCTAATAAACAACTAAAAAAGGAAAGCGAAAAGACAGAATTAAAACTTGAACAGAAAAAAGAAGAAGAGAAATCTAAGTCAAGAAGAGAAATTCAAGACATGCTTAAAAGATATGAGGAGATTTTTGGAGACTCAACTAAGAAAACTCAAAATGAAACATCAAAAGGAGAGTTGAGCGAAAAAGAGCTTGAAAATGCTATACAAAAACTAAACTTGTTAATAGAAAGATTAAAAAACAAGGGAAACTTACCAATGGACACAAAAACAACAGAATTGGAAAAATTAATAAGTGCTTATAGAAGGCTAATAGAAAATGATCTTATGAAAAAAGCACACAAAGCAGAAAGCGTTGAAGAGTTAAAATGTTTATCGGCAAAAATACCTACACCAATATATGGTGTAGGAAGTGTTGAGGGATATATCCGAAATAAGATAGCTAGAATACAGCAACAAGCATTAATGGATAACATTAGAAATAATATTCCAGAAGAAATTGAAAAAATTATTGCAGATATAGCTAGTGGAGAAATAGATATTCAACATGCTAGAGAAGTTATTGAAGAAGAAGCAAGAAAAAAAGTTGAGAATTCTAATGGGAGTAAATTTAGATTAACATTAGATGGACAAAGAAGACAAATTTTAACACAAATACACACAGCTTTAAAAGAAAAAGCTGATAAATATGTAATAAAAAATTCAACACAAGCAATAAACAATCTAACACAATTAGGAGGAACAAGTCAAATACAAGCTGTTAACATAGTAACTCAAAACCTTTGTGGAAGAAAAGAGTATAGTAGAGCTTTAGCTATATGTGAAATGAGTTATAAAAATCTAAATGAAGAAGGAATAAGACAAGTTCGTTTATTGAAAAGACAAATAAAAGCTACTAAATTGGGAGACTTAGCTCAAAAAATGTTGACAGGTACAAAAAGCATTGAAGAAAGAGAAGCAGAATACGAGAACTTGAAAACAGCAATGAAAGTAGAAGATTTAAAGCCAAGCCAAATACTAATTGGAAAGATTAATGATGGAAGTGTGCAAGTATATTTAAATAAGATATTGGTAGATGAAAAACAACGATAACAAAACTTAAGAAAAGGTGAAGTAACAAATGTATTTAAAAAGAATAGAAATGCAGGGATTTAAGTCTTTTGCAGATAAAACAGTATTAGAATTTAAACCAGGAATTACAACAGTAATTGGGCCAAATGGTTCTGGAAAAAGTAATATATCAGATGCAATCCGTTGGGTATTAGGAGAGCAAAGTATAAAGTCTTTAAGAGGTGCAAAATCTGAAGATATCATTTTTGCAGGAACACAAGCAAGAAAATCATTAGGCTTTGCAGAAGTATCAATTGTAATTGATAACAATGATAATAAACTTCCTATTGAATACTCAGAGGTAACAGTTACAAGAAAAATATATCGTAGTGGTGAAACAGGATATTTTATAAACAAGGTTCCTTGCCGTTTAAAAGATATTTTAGAACTATTTATGGATACAGGTATTGGCAAAGACGGATATAGCATAATAGGGCAAGGTAAAATTGATGAGATTTTAAGTAATAAATCAGAAGATAGAAGACACATTTTTGAAGAGGCAGCTGGAATAGTTAAATATAGAACTAGAAAGCAAGAATCAGAGAAAAAGTTAGAGCAAACAAAATTAAACTTACTTCGTATAAATGATATATTAGCAGAAATCGAAGCAAATATTGAGCCTTTGAAATTGCAATCAGATAAAGCAAAACAATTTTTAGATTTAAGAGAAGAACTTAAATCTATTGAGGTTGGCTTGTTTATATATAATATCAATACATATAAAGAAAAGCTAGAACAACTTGTAAAAGATGAAGACATTATTACTTCTCAAAAAGAAGCGGAAGATGGCAAAATGGGAGCTCTACAAGTTTCAAAAGAAGAATTAAGACAAGTTGTAGATGATATTACAGCTCAAATTGAAAATATGCAAAATATAGGGTTTGAAAGTTCAAATAAAATAGAAAAAATAAACTCTGAAATAGGAATATCAAATGAAAGAATACAAAACAACAGTGCAAATAAACAAAGACTTGAAGCTGAAATATTAGAAGTAAAAAACAGAATAGAAGAACTAAAAGAAGAACAAAAACAAAAATTAGAAAAGAAAACAAATTTAACATCTAATAAAGAAAAGTTTGAAAAAGAGTTAGCTGAAAAAGAGACAGAACTTGCAGAATTATCAAAAAAATTATCTGCTAAAGAATTAGAAATAGAAGGCAAAAAGCAAATTGTTCAAGATAATATAGACAAAAAATATGAATTGGCAGCAGAAATAAATACACAAGATGTTAATTATGAGAACTTAGAAAAACGTAAAAAGCAATTAAAAAATGAAATTGATTCAGTTATATCTGAGCTAGATTCTACAAGATATGGTAAAAATGAAATTTCAAAAGGATTTTATGATATAGAATCAAAAAGAAATATTGAAGTAGAAAAGCTAGAGAAAAGTGTTCAAGAAAAAGAACAAAATATGCAAAAACTAAAACAATATGAAGATGAAATTTCAAAACTTACATATACACAAAGAATGAAGCAAGCAAGACATCAATTCTTAATTGAAACTGAAAAAGAAAAAGAAGGATATAATAAAACAGTTAAATCTTTATTAGTAGCATGTGATAAAGACTCAAATTTAAATAAAGGAATTCATGGTGTTTTAGCAAACTTAATTTCAGTTGAAAAAGAATATGAGACAGCAATTGAAATGTGTTTAGGGCAAGCATTGCAAAATATTGTAACATCAACAGAACAAGATGCTAAGAAAATGATCGAATATTTAAGGACAAACAGTTTAGGAAGAGCATCATTTTTACCAATAGCTTCTGTTCAAGGCAAAAAGCTAGATAAATTAACTAAAATGGATGGAGTAATTGGAATTGCCTCAGATTTAGTAAAATGTAAAAAAGAATATGAGCAAATAATTTTAAGCTTATTAGGACGAACAGTAGTTGTTGAAGATATGGATACAGCTATTGCACTTGCTAAAAAAGATAAATATTCATTTAGAATAGTAACTCTAAAAGGTGACATTATAAGTTCTAGTGGTTCTATTTCAGGCGGAAGTGTACAAACTAAAACAGTAAATATTTTAGGAAGAAGCAGAGAAATTGAAGACCTAGAAAAAGAACTTAAAAAACTAGAAAAACAAATTGCTGACAAAACAGCAGAAAAAGAAGAGTATGCATCATCTATTGGAGATAGTATTGAACAAACTGCAAAACTTGAAAAAGAATTACAAGAAATTGAAATAGTATATGCAACAGAAAAACAAAAAATGGTTGCAGTTGAGGAAAATATTACTCGTTTGGAAAATAGGCTGGCTAAATTAAAAGAAGAAGTTACACAAACAGAAAAACAAAAAGAAGAAAATAGACTTTTAAAAGAACAAAAGGAAGCGGAAATACAAGCACTAACACAACAAATAGAAGAGTTAAACAAAGTAATAGAAGAATTTGCATTAAATAACAAAGATAATCAAAAATATATTGATGATTTGAATTTTGATATTACAAATTTAAAAATATCTGTTACATCTTTTGATGAAAGTGAAAGCTCAATTGAAGAAATGGTTGAAAGAATTTCACAAGATATTAAAAATAATGAACAAAGTATTGAAAACAAAAATCAAAATATATTAGCAATAAATGAAGAAAATACTAAATTAGAACAAACTATTACAGAATATAATGCTCAAATAGAACAAATCAAACAAGAAGTAACCAATAGTGGAACTAAAGTTGAAGAGCTAAAACAAGAAAGAATTGCTAAAAATGAAAAATTAGTAAATACAGAAAATGAAATTCAAAGTCAATTTTCTACATTAGAAAGTTTGAAAGAGCAAATTATAAAACTTGATGTTAAGAAAACAAAATTAGAGCAAGATTTACAACAAGTAGTTGAAAGCTTATGGAATGAATATGAACTAACACCAAATAGTACAGAAGAATATCAAAAGCCTAATAATGTGGCAACAGCACAAAAACAAGTAAATAGTTTGCGTAATAAGATAAAAGACTTAGGAAGCATAAATATCGATTCTATTGAAGAATATAAAAAGACTAAGGAAAGATATGACTTCATGTCTGAACAACGCTTAGATTTGGAAAATACAGCGTCTAAACTAAGAAAAATTATAGGCGATATGACAACAACAATGCAAAATCAATTTAAAGAAAAGTTTGAGCTTATAAATAAAAACTTTAATGAAGTATTTACAGAATTATTTAATGGTGGAAAAGCAGAGTTAATATTAGAAAATGAAGAAAATATTTTAGAATGTGGAATTGATATTAGAGTTCAACCACCAGGTAAGAAACTTCAAAATATGATGCTATTATCAGGTGGGGAAAAGGCATTTACAGCAATAGCACTATTATTTGCAATATTAAAAATAAATCCAGCACCATTCTGCATATTAGACGAAATTGAAGCAGCATTAGATGATGTTAATGTATACAGATTTGCAGAGTATTTAAAGAAATTTTGCAAACAAACACAATTCTTAGTAATAACACACAGAAAAGGAACAATGGAAGCAGGAGACTCAGTATATGGTGTAACTATGGAAGAAAACGGAATAAGTAAGCTATTATCAATTAAACTAAAGTAAACAAAAAAAGAATGTCATTTAAATTTGAAATGGCATTCTTTTTTCAGGTATTATCCTATTTTTTTATTATACTCTTCCAATGCTTCTAATGCATATTGAGTATCTGTCAAACAAGGCATAAATTTTTTGCCGATTTTTTGTCTAGTTTCATTACCTTTTCCAGTAATTAAAACAACACTATTTGGATTATCTAAAATAGCTTCTTTTATAGCCTCTCCACGGTCTTCAATAATTTTGTAATTTCCATGTTCTTTAGCAACATATTCAGCAATTTCTTTACAAATATCAACAGCCTCTTCTGGACCAGGATCCTCAGCTGTTAAGTAACTAATTTTTGAATGAATACCAGAAAGTGTACCCAAATCTCTTCTACGAAGCTGAGCTTTTCCACCAGGACAACCAAATACTGTGATTATATTCTTATCAGGATATTCTTGCTTGGTAGACTCATACAACTTTTGGAAACTTAACTTATTATGAGCATAGTCAACAATAACGATAATGTTTCCATCTTTGCTAACATGTGCTTCCATTCTGCCACTAGCTCTGGCAACTTTTAAACCATTGTAAATGTTTTTAAATGGAATGTCTAAAACCATTGCAGTAGCAATTGCAGCTAAAGCATTTTCTACATTAAATAATCCTGGCATTGTTAGTAATATCTCTTCATCAAATTTAGCTGTTTTAACTCTAAAAGAAATTGATGTGTGAGTTAATTTTTTAATATCATAAGCAAATACATCAGCTTTTTCATTTTTAGTGCTAAATGTAATAATCTTTTTAGATTTTTGAGCATTTTCTAAAATACGGTCAATATAGTCTGAGTCTAAATTTACGCAAGCATTTTCAACTTGGGCAAAAAACTTTAATTTAGAAGCAAAATAGTCTTCAAAATTAGGGTGCTCAATTGTACTAATATGGTCTTCTGAAATATTTAGAAATACTCCAACTTTATATAAAACATCATGAACTCTATCTAGTTTTAAAGCTTGACTACTAACTTCCATAACTAAATTTTGCATTTTGCAATCAACAGCATTTGCAATATGTTCTTGCAAATCAATAGATTCAGGGCTGGTAATTAATGATTCTTTACATTCCTTACCATCATATGTGTCAATAGAAGAAATAATTGCAGTATCTGGTAAATTGTGTTCTTTCATATAATCATCTAAAATACTTTTTATGTAATAAGCAGTTGTTGATTTTCCCTTTGTACCAGTAAGCCCGATCATATTTATTTTATCGGCTGGAAAATCATAATACATACAAGAAACAGCAGCTAAAGCTTTTCTTATATCATTTACAATAATGTGTGGAAAATCTGGGTCTGTTACATTTTCAGGTTCTGCAATATATGCAGTAGCACCTCTTACAATTGCTTCATTTAAGTATTCGGGCTTATAATTTAAACCTTTACAAATATACAAAGTGTTATTAGCAACTTCTTTTGAATTATGTTCTAGTTTTTCAATTGAAGTATTTAATATACTATCGCATAAACAAACATCTTTCACTAAATTTTCTTTTTTTAAGATATCAATATAATCTTTTAATAAATAACGTTTCATAAAACTATCCTCTCAAATTAAAAAGTATATTTTCTGTATTTTTTAACATAATTTCTATCTCTCATAAAAAGATATTTTCTTCTACTAAATGGCATATCTTCAGCATAACGAAGAGGTCTAACAATATTGCCGATTCTCTTAATTTCAGCTTTTAAATTATCACTTGTTACATATTTTTTAATAACTGACTGAGGAACAAAACTTAAAACTACATTATTTTTTACAAGTTCAAATTTGTTATTATCTAAGCTATTGTAGAACAAATCATCAATTAACAATTTAACTAAGTTATGACCACAAGCACAGAAATAATAACCACTTCTAGACTGCCTTGGATTAACCTCAAAAACTTTATACTTTTTATCACGTATATCATATTTTAAGTCAAATTCAGCAAAGCCTTGATATCCAATAGACTCCAAAAAGTCTTTTAATTTGTAAATCAATTCTTCTGGATAACCATATTCAGAATAACCATTAACAAGTACAGTACAATTTCCAATTCCAGTAGGAGTGTGCTCTTGAAGTCCTATTTGTGCAAAAGTAGCAAGTTTTGCTTTTTTA
The DNA here is from genome assembly GCA_934120135.1 of uncultured Clostridia bacterium. GTDB lineage: Bacteria > Bacillota > Clostridia > TANB77 > CAG-508 > CAG-273. The sequence continues at coordinate 18,945 of CAKOTK010000002.1, forward strand.
TCTTTACCACAATAGAATAAACAATCGTGTAGTGCAGTATCGTCACCAGGAATAAACTCTTGAATGATTAAATTTCCTTTATAGCCTGCATTTTCGATTTTTTTAATAGTATCTTCTAATTGTTGCTCATCATATAGTTTATACACCTTAGCTAGTCCATCAATTTCGTGATAAGTAACACCATCACTAGGCTTTATAATCAAAGGATAATTTTGAAAATGTGCTTTTACACTTTCAATAGAACCTGAACCATCACAAGGGTAAATATATGTGCATGGAAAATCAAGTCCACTATCTTTGTATATATCATAAAATGTTTCTTTCACCAAAAGTGTATCCATAAGCTCTTTTGAAGAATAATTGAAAACATAATATTTACTTAAAGCATCTTTATTTTCTGCAATAAGACTAACATAACAGTCATTAGTTCCAATTAGCAAAATCTTTTCATCTTTATTTAAATTTTGCTTTTCTGCATATTCAATTAAAGAATTAACAAAAGTGTCTCCTTCAATTAAATTAGGTATAATATTAACATTAGTAATAGTGCTAAGTGAAGTAAAGCTCATAGCAACTCTACCAATCAAATCAACTTTTTTATGATAAATTTCATGATAACATCTTGCCATGTAATAGGCATTTATATCAGTTCCGACAATTAAAACTTTTGGCTCCATAATATTTCTCCTATCTATATAAATTTGCTAATATTTTATATCAAAACACGCCAAAATGCAATAGAAAAATAAATGGTAAAATTCAATAAAACTCTTGAAAAATATTGCAACTTATATTATTATAATAAAAGTAAAAATCCAAAGAAAAGTAAGAAAGAGGCACAAAAAATGAAAAAAGCTAAAACCTATGCAGGAGTAGAGAGAGAGAGAGAGAGAGAGAGCCACAACATTAACAAATAACAATCAAGCTAAGAAATTAGCTTTATTTAGCGTACTTAGGACAGGTACTAAACATAAAAGTGTTTAGGAAACCTGTCCTTTTTGTGTAAAAAGAAAAAATGTGCTTCTTTAAAAATAAAAAACAAGAAAGGAGGAATAATAAAAATGGATTTAAAAAAGATAAAGGAGGAAAAAGAAAAAATGAAAATGAATTCAAAATTAACAAGAAGTAAAGAGAAATATTCAAAGCAATCAGGTATTACACTAATAGCACTAGTAGTAACTATAGTAGTACTATTAATATTAGCGGGAGTAAGCATAAACGCAGTATTTGGCGATAGCGGAATAATAAAAAAGGCGCAAGATGCTCAAAACAAGGCAAACGAAAGCGCACAAAAAGATATGGAACAAATAAATGAATTAGAAAATTGGTTAAATGAAAAGACAGTTGGAAGTCTAACACCATGGAGTGGAGAGACAGCGGATAGTTTTAGTTCAGGAAACGGAACAGAGGAAGATCCATATACAATAGAAACAGCAGAGCAACTAGCATTTTTTGCAAGCCAAGTAAATGCAGGAGAAACATTTGAAGGAAAATTTATAAGTATAATAAAGTCAATAAACTTAGGTAATAAAGAATTTACTCCAATAGGAGTAGGCCCAACAGGTGAAACTCCAGATGAATGGGATTGGAGTGTTGGATATTTTAATGGCACATTAGATGGAAAGGGAAATGTAATAACAGGAATAAAAATAACACAACCAACAATGCATGGAGTAGGACTAATAGGAACATTACAGGAAAAAGGGACTGTAAAAAATTTAAATATATATGAAGGAACAATAATAGGAAATACGCGTGTAGGAGGAATAATTGGAGTAAGCATTGGGAAAATAATAAACTGTACTAACAAAGCAACTATAATAGCACAAGATAATGAAAACACTTATAGCGGACTACTGGTAGGAGGAATAGTGGGTGAGATAGAAAAAGGTAGTATAGATAATTGTAAAAACTATGGAAACGTGACAGCAAAAGATGATTCATTAAAAACAGAAAAAGGAAAATTTGTAGGAGGAATAGTAGGACAAGTTTATGTAGGTGAAGAAGAAGACATCACAATAAGTAATTGTACTAATGGTGGAACTATTATAGCTGTATACCAAAGTGTAGGAGGAATAATAGGCCGTTCATTGAGAAAAGAAGGCTCAACCAATAAAATAACAATAATAAATTGCAATAACAGTGGAGAAGTAAGTACAGGAGATTCAGAAAAATTAGCATCAACTGTGGGAGCAGGAGGAATAATAGGAGTGGCAAATACAGAAACTATTATAGATAATTGTACTAATAGTGGAAATATAACAGCTACTAGACAAAAAGCAGGTGGAATATTAGGATCACAGGAAAGTGGCAAAGGAGAAATAAAAAACTGTACTAACAATGGATATATAACAACAGCTAATGATGGTATAGGAGGAATAGTAGGATATATAAACTCACAAATTGATATAGATAATTGTACCAATAATGGCAATTTAATGGCTCAAAATGGAATGTTGGGAGGAATAGTTGGATTACAGACGGTAGGAAAAATAGAAAGATGTATTAACAATGGAAAGATAACAGCTGGAAATCAACGAGCAGGAGGAATAGCAGGACAACAAGAAGCAGGGGAAATAAACAACTGCACAAATAAGGGAGAAATTATTTCAAATGCAAAAGGAGGAAGAGGAATTTCTGGAGGAATAGTTGGAGGACAAAGTGGAGGAAGTATAAATTCTGTATATAATTCAGGACTAGTAAAAACAAAAAGCTATTCAGAAAACACAATAGATGCATTAGGAGGAATAGTAGGGTTACAAAGAAATACAGGTATAATAAGTAAAGCATATAATAAAGGACAATTTGAGGGAGGAGATGTAATAGGAGGTATTGTAGGACAAAAGAACTTATCTACTACAGTAGAAAATTCATATTATTATGCACCATCAAACACAGATCTCAAAGGAATAGGCAGTGAAACAGATACAAATACTAAAATTGTCAAAGTAGAAGATGTAACTGGAAAAGCAGAAAGAACAGAAAAGGATATAAGTTCATTAGAAGATTTTTTAAACCAAGAAATGTAAACCATATATTTTTTGAAAAATTTATTAAAGAATGCCAATAAGTTTTTGTTGAAATCTGTCTGATTACGGTATATAATAATAAACGAAAATAGGGAGGAAGTTTATGTTAGGATACAGATCAGACGGAAGAAAGTTAAGGGATATTCCGCCATTTTTTAAGATTATTCCACAAGTAATGAGAACAAGGAGTGACTCACAGGTTTATTACACTTATGATATGCCTATAAAAGAAATTGATAATTATATTGACAAAAAGGCTGAAGAAAACATTAAAATTTCATATATGGACATAGTATATTCAGCATTAGTAAGGCTTATGGCACAAAGACCAAGGCTTAATAGATTTGTAATGAATGGTAGAACTTATGCTAGAAATGAAATATTTATTTCACTAGCAATAAAAAAGAATTTAACTGATGATGGAATAGAAACTACAATAAAATTACCATTTACAGGTAAAGAAAATATTTTTGAAATAAAAGAAAAGCTAGGAAATATTATTAACGAAAATAAAAGTGTTAAGAAAAATAACGAAACAGACATATTAGCTACAACATTATCAATAATACCAAATTTTCTTTTAAAGTTTGCTGTAAGCACTATAATGTTTTTAGATAAGCATGGAATGTTACCTAAAGCTATAATAAAAGCAAGTCCATTCCATACAAGTGCATTTTTAACAAATGTTGCATCACTTGGAATAGACGCAATATATCACCATTTATATGACTTTGGAACTACAGGAATATTTTTAGCAATGGGAAAGAAGAAAAAAAGCTACATATATGATGATGATACTTTTAAAGAAGAAAAATGTATATCACTTGCATTTGTATGTGATGAAAGAATTTGTGATGGATACTATTTTGCAAACTCTGTGAAACTATTTAATAAATACCTAAAAAAGCCAGAGCTATTAGAAGAAAATATAGAAAAAGTAGAAGACTGCAAATAAAAAGGAATTTTAATTGAAAATAAAAACTGGTCTAAGAAATTAGTTTAGACCAGTTTTCATTTGAATTTAGTTAAATAAACTAACCATAGCCCTTAGAATAGGCTTAGCCAAAATACTTAAAATAAATAATATTATTGAAATTATAAATAAAACTATTAACCATTTTTTCACTTTTTTAGGCTCATTTTTCTTTTTTGCTTTTATTTTTGTAATTAGAATACTCAAACCAGTTACAATAAACAAAATGCTTGATATAACTTGAAGTATAGGACAAACGTAATAATAACATATTATTATTGGAGTAGACACAACAGTAACAGCTCCAGCCGAATCTACAGAGGCAAGAGTATTTGCAGCATCACTAGCAGATGAAGCGAAAGCTCTATTTTTCATTAGCATTGCAATTACGAAAGAAGATAATCCCACTTTTTGCCAAGTTGTTGGAATATTATTTGCTAAGTGTTTTTTATTTACTCCTTTCATTTTAGGATATTCGTTTTTTACTTCAGTTACTACATTTCTTATTTCCATAAAGATCACCTCCCTTTCTTATATTATTTGCTATTTGATTTAGTACATCATAATTGCTATTATAAAATTTTTGTATAAACATTTTTGAATCTTGTTTATATAACTTTTCAGCCATCATATCTGCGACTTCGATAAAAATTTTTTCTGTTTCGCATATAACTGGTGATAATTCAGATATGTCATTAGTTAGAATGTAATTTCTACAAGCACAAGTATGTTTGCATCTTCTTCGAATAGAACAATTTTTACAAACTTCACTTTCTTTTTTAGAATTTTTTATTAAATTTAATCTTGCATTTGTATCAATACCATCTTTACAATTGCCTATAATAAAGTCGTTATTATTTACAAATTGTATACAAGGATAGAAGTTACCATCTGTACCTACAACTATAGTCTTCATACCAAATTTGCAATCCTCGTTGCAGTTATATTCATCTTTTATATATGTTTTTATTTTCTCATCAATTAATGGAATTGAGACATCACATTCATGTAAAATTTTATTCGCATATATTTCTGCTACTTGACCAAATTGTTTCCTCAATTCTGGCAAATCATTATCTTGCAAATCTTGCGAATAATCAAATAGTAAATTTATATTCTTAAAGCCAGTATTGATTAAGTATTCAACATTTTTACCTAAATTAGATAAATTATTTTTAGTTATTACTGACATAGCAACAACATCATCAAAATACTTAAAAAGCTTTTTAGCATTTTTTTCAACTATATCAAATGTCAAGTTACCATCAATTGTTTTTCTATTTAGATCATGACTCTCTTTAATACCATCAATACTATAAGCAATATTGATAAATTGATTTTCTTTCATGTATTTTATAAAATCATCATCTAAAAGTGTTCCATTTGTTGTTATACCATAGTAAAATTTGGATTTGGACTTTTTAGAATTTATATAATCAATTGTATTTTTTATCATGTCTTTTTTTAATATAGGTTCTCCACCATAAAAAACAATTATTGAATGTTTGGGTTTTGTACTTATTTCATAGTCAATTAAGTTTTTTATATCTTCAAATTTAATATCTTTATTTCTTTTATTTTCATAACAATATTCACAGTTTAGATTACATTTTTCAGTTAAATGAATGATATATTCCATATATTTTTCCTCTTACATATAGGATATAATATTTGGAATTTTTTTTCAAGCTTTTTTTATAAATAATGATATGTTTTGAATAAACCAAGTACAAGCATCATATAATTAACTAACTTAAAACAAAGGAGGATAATTATGTGGTACACATTGTCTACAAAAGAAGTAGAAAAACAAATGCAAACCAATATTGAGTTTGGTTTAAATGAAAAGCAGGTAGAGGACAAGCAAAACAAGTTTGGACTGAATAAGTTAGAAGAAAAGAAGAAAGAGAGTATAGTTATAAAATTCATAAAGCAATTTAATGATTTTATGATAATTATATTGATAATTGCCTCGATTATTTCAGCATTAGTAGCAAGACTAGAAGGAAGCAATGATTATTTTGATTCCATTATAATAATAGCAATTGTAGTATTTAATGCCATTATGGGACTAGTGCAAGAAGCAAAAGCAGAAAAGTCGTTAGAGGCACTTAAGAAAATGACGGCTCCAACTTGTAGGGTAAAAAGAGACGGCAAAATATCTACAATAAAAAGTGAGCAAATAGTTCCGGGAGATATTGTACTATTAGAAGCAGGAAATTATGTGCCAGCAGACTGCAGATTAATTTCAAGTTCTAATTTAAAAATAGAGGAATCTAGTTTAACAGGTGAAACGGTTCCAGTTTTAAAAGAAGCTAACTGCATACTAAAAGAAAAGACAGCTCTAGGAGACATGATAAATATGGCGTTTTCAACTACAATAGTAGTTAATGGTCATGGAGAGGCAATTGTAACAGATACAGGAATGAACACAAAAGTAGGTAAAATTGCTAAAATGATTATTACAAATGAGGCTCCTGAAACACCAATTCAAAAAAAGTTAGGAGAAGTAGGAAAGTCATTAGGAATTGCATGTTTAGGAATTTGTCTATTGATATTTGTAATTGGACTTTTAAAGAAAATTGAGCCAATAGAAATGTTTATGACCTCAGTAGGCTTAGCAGTAGCAGCAATACCAGAAGGACTACCTGCAATAGTAACGATTATGTTATCAATTGGTGTAACAAAAATGGCAAAGAAAAATAGTATAATTAGAAAATTACCAGCAGTTGAAACTTTAGGTAGCAGTAGTGTTATATGTTCAGACAAAACAGGAACTTTAACACAAAATAAAATGCAAGTTACTAAAATAGCAAATATGAATGGAGAAACTGATGATAAAGAGTACATAAAATGGCTAATGGGAATGGCTACAATGTGCACTGATGTAGAAATATCAAGAGAAAATGGAAAAATAGAACTAACAGGAGAACCTACTGAAAAGGCAATAGTTAGCAAAGCTTTAGATGAGGGGCAAAACAAAAATGAGTTATATAATATAATGAGACGTGTAAAAGATATTTCATTTGATTCAAGTAGAAAGATGATGACAACAATTCATAAAATGCCAAATGGATATAGAGTTATAACAAAAGGTGCACCAGATGTATTATTAAAAAGATGTAATAAAGTATATGACAATGGAAATGTAACTACATTAGACTATTCAAAAACAAAGCTAATAGAAAATCAAAATAATAAAATGGCAGACGAGGCTTTAAGAGTATTAGCAATAGCATATTTAGATATACCAAATTTACCAAGTAGAATAGACACAGAAACAGTAGAAAAGAATTTAATCTTTATTGGATTAATAGGAATGATAGATCCACCAAGAGAAGGTGTGAAAGAGGCTGTTGCAACTTGTAAAAAGGCAGGAATAAAAACTGTAATGATTACAGGAGACCATATAATAACAGCAAAAGCAATTGCAAAAGATTTGGGAATATTAAGAGGTAGTGACTTAGCAATTACAGGTGAAGAACTGGATAAAATACCACAAGCAGTATTGCAAAGAAATATTATGAATTATTCTGTTTTTGCAAGAGTGACACCAGAACACAAAGTTAGAATAGTTAAAGCATATCAGTCAACAGGTGCAGTAGTTGCAATGACGGGAGATGGAGTAAATGACGCACCAGCCTTGAAAAATGCCGATATTGGAATTGCAATGGGTAAAAACGGTACAGATGTTGCTAAAAATGCAGCAGATATGGTTTTAACAGACGATAATTTTGTTACAATTGTTGAAGCTGTTAAACAAGGAAGAAATATATTTGATAATATAAAAAAGGCAGTACATTTTTTAATTGCAACAAATATTGGGGAAATTGTAACAATATTTTTAGGCTTGATATTAGGCTTAAAATCTCCACTTTTAGCTATTCAACTTTTATGGATAAACCTAGTAACTGATTCACTTCCTGCAATTGCATTAGGATTAGAAAAGCCAGAAGCGGATATTATGGATAAAAAGCCAAGAGACAGTAGAAAAGGAATTTTTGCAGATGGTTTATGGCAAAGAATAATTACAGAAGGAACGATGTTAGGAATTTTAACTTTAGTAGCATTTAGTGTAGGAAATTATTTGTATGACATAGAAGTAGGAAGAACAATGGCATTTGTAAGTTTAGGCTTATTAGAACTAGTACATAGTTTTAATATAAAAAGTGAAGAATCAATATTCAAAGTGGGATTATTTGAAAACAAATACTTGTTGGGAGCATTTATTTTAGGAGCTCTATTACAAATTGTAGTGGTTGTAATTCCATCTGTAGCAGAAGTATTTAAACTTGTACCATTAACACAAGTACAGTGGATGTATACTTTTGGAATATCAATATTACCATTAATAATAATGGAAATACAAAAGGCATTTAACAAAATCGAACCAAGCACAATGCAAATTAAATATTCTATGCAAAATAGTATTGCACAAAAAAATAAATAATGGTACAATTAAGGAAACTTAAGAAAAGGGAAGAATAAAATGGAAGCACTAACAATAATTTACTTATTAGCATTCTTGGTGTTTGCCTTGGTTGGCTCAGCTTTCTTGCAAATTAGAATGGCTGGAATAAAAATTAAAGACTTTTGGGGTTTCATACAAGCAAACCAAATGCTAGATAAGTTATATAAATTTTCAAAAAGATATAAACTTATGAGTCCACAAGAACAGATAATATTTTTAGCAGAAGCGGAAAAAGTTTTTGATGCATATGATAAAATTCCTTCAATTGTATGGGAAGATGAATATAGAAAATATTCAGAAGTGTTACAAGCATATCAAAATGTTAGAGTAACAAGATGGAGTGACGAAAATTCAATAAAAAAATAATGGAGTTTCAATTTAGAAACTCTATTATTTTGCTAAAATTAGTAAATAATATATAAAAATAAACATATAATAAATATAGGATATTTCATATATAAGGAAAGAAGGGAAAATATGAAAACACTATATTTTGATCATGCTGCAACAACACCAGTAAGTGAGCAAGTGTTAGCTGAAATGCTACCATATTTTGAACATCAATATGGCAATGCTTCTGCAATGTACGCATTAGGTAGACAATCTAAAAGAGCCATTGAACAAGCAAGAAAAAGAGTAGCAAATGCCATAAACGCTAAGCAAAGTGAAATTTATTTTACTTCTTGTGGAAGCGAAAGTGATAATTTAGCAATAAAAGGCATAGCATATGCCAATAAAAATAGAGGAAACCACATAATTACTAGTAAAATAGAACATCACGCAGTGTTAAATACTTGTAAAACTCTTGAAAAACAGGGATTTGAAGTAACATATCTAAATGTGGATAAAAATGGTTTTATAGATATTAACCAACTAATAAATTCAATAAGGCCAACAACAATTTTAATATCGATAATGTTTGCAAATAATGAAATAGGTACTATAGAGCCAATACAAGAAATAGGAAAAATTGCTAGAGCTAATAACATTATATTCCATACAGATGCAGTTCAAGCAGTAGGAAATGTAAGGATAGATGTAAACAAATTAAATATAGACAGTTTATCAATGTCAGGACATAAATTTTATGCACCAAAAGGAATAGGAGCTTTGTATGTACGAGAAGGAATAGAGTTTGAAAAAATACAAGATGGTGGACATCAAGAAAAAGATAAACGTGCAGGAACAGAAAATGTTGCTGAAATTGTAGGTTTGGGAAAGGCGATTGAAGATGTGTATGCTAATTATGAAAGATATAACGAGCATTTACAAAACTTGAGAGATTTTTATATATCTCAAATAGAGCAAAAAATACCAACTGCAAAGTTAAATGGAGATAGAAAAAGTAGACTACCAGGAAATGCAAACTTTTCATTTCCAAATATAAATGCACAAAAGTTACTACTAGAGTTAGACGAAAAAGGAATATGTGCTTCAGCAGGTTCAGCTTGTAGTACAGGAAATCCGGAACCTTCACATGTATTAGTTTCAATAGGTTTAGACAGAAATTTATCAGAGGGAACTCTAAGAACTACTTTTGGAAAAGACAACACAAAACAAGATGTAGAATTCTTAGTGGATAGTCTAACAGATATTATTCAAAAAAATACTAGCTTTTGCTAGTATTTTTTGGTATAATTAAATTAAACTTATTAGTAAAGTTTAATGATATTATTTTTCTTTAGAATCTGGTATATATTCTAATAAATCAGAAATCTCACAATTAAACGCTTTGCAAATGTTATTTAATTGTTTGATATCAACTCTTTTAGTCTCTTCATAATACATTTTTGAAATTGTAGCTGGTCTAATATGAGTTGCATCTGCTAAAGATTTCTGTGTCATTTTATGTTTTCCAAGTAAATCAGATAATTTTATTTTAATCATGAAATAATACAACCTTTCTATAATATTTTATGACGAATTTAGTCATATTTTGTCGAGTACTTGTATTTTACCACGAGATGTATTAAAATTACATATTATAAAATAAACATAACGACAAAAGTAATTTAAACACATACAGAAGTAATCAAAAGAAAGAGGTGCATTTATGAAACTGAAAAATAATTCTATAGAAAACGAGCAACTCGCTAATAACAGAGGATGGAAAGAAAAAAACGAAAAATATTTAACTAATTTGCAAAAATTTTTAGATGCAACTGATAGCATAAAAGATAAAGAATTACAAAGACACATTATCGGACGAATGCTTAAATGTGATTTGGTTTTAACGGAAATTGCAGAAAGTGAAATTCAAAAAGCAAGAGAGAATAAATAAGTATAATTTTTGACTAAAAATACATACTAATACAAATGAAAAAGTTAAACAACAATTTTAAAAAAATATTTATAGGATTTATGGCAGGTGTTATTAGTGGTTTATTTACAGCAGGAGGTGGATTAATATTGGTTCCTGCATTTATGTATATGTTAAAAATGGAACCAAAAAAGGCAAGGGCAACTTCTATTTTTTGCATATTGCCAATGGTAATTACAACAGCCCTTTTTTATTCAAAAAACAATTTGATTAATTGGAATGCAGGCATATTATGTGCAATAGGTGGAATAATTGGTGGATTTACAGGTGCCAAATTATTAAATAAAATACCAGATAAATACTTAAAACTTGCATTTGCTATATTTTTAATATATGCAGGATGGAATATGTTGTTTTAAATAAGGATGTATGAAAAATGTTTGAGATACTAATAGGTTTTATTTCAGGAATTGTTAGTCGGAATGGGAATGGGAGGAGGAACAATATTGATTCTTCTCCTTTCTATCTTTATGAACCTAGATCAGCATGTAGCACAAGCAACAAATTTAATATTTTTTATTCCAACAGCAATAACCTCAGTTATTATAGGAATAAAAAACAAAAATATAAACGTAAAAGAAGCTTTGGTGATAGTGGTTTCGGGTATAATTGGAGCAATAATAAGTGCTAATATAAGCAGTAATTTAAATGTAAACTTACTAAGAAAAATGTTTGGAGCGTTTTTACTAATAATTGCAATATATGAAATATATTCTTGGTTTAATATGTATATAAAGAAACGAAAAGGACATAATAAAACTAGATAGTAATATTTAGTGAAAGGATGAAGATAAATGAAGTTTGTAAAAGGTATGTTAATAGGTGGAATAGTAACTGCAGGTGTTGCAATGATGTATTCAGAGGCTATGGGGGATAACAAAAGAAAAATGATAAAAAAGGGTAAAAAACTAGCAAGAAGGATGGGAATACTATAAGATTAAAAATGGAGCTTAGGAAATGCTAAGCTCCTTAATTATTGTTATCTACAAGGTTTGTTACAAGGTGGTTCACATGGTCTTTCACATGGTTTTTCTTGGCATGGTGGACATTTTAATTCAACACCTTTTAAGCATTTTCCTTCATGTTTACATGAAGTACATACTTTACAATGTTTAACTCTGTCAACCCATACTTCGATTTCATATACACGATTAGCACATAGAGGTCCAAAAACGAATTCACCATTTTTATCTGTAAAAGTATGAGAAACTGGTCTTCTTTCATCCATACCATGTTCGCAAACAACCTCAACTAACTTAACAACAGCGTCACAAACAGGCTCTTGGTAACAATCTTTAATGATTCCATAAATAACAGTTCTGTTATCTTCTGGTAAATTGATTTCTAAGTCATATTGTTTTCCTGTAGCCATAACTCCGTCAACATTTAAAACTGGGCATACATTCTTATCAAATTCCATAATTATATTCATTCCTTTCTTTTTTATATATAATATGAAAAAAATCGACAAAATGTGCAATTGATGAAAAAATATGGTAAAATTTCAAATGTTAGAGTATAATGTATAAAGTAAAAAGAAAGGAAGAAAAAATGGACAATAGACCAATAGGAGTATTTGACTCAGGAGTAGGCGGAATGACTGTTTTAAAAGAACTAGCAAAACAGTTGCCTAATGAAAATTTTATATATTTAGGAGATACAAAAAGATTTCCATATGGAAGCAAATCAAAGGAAAGTATAATAGAACTAACCAAAGATGGAGTAGAATTTTTAATAAATAAAGGAGTAAAGCTAATAGTAATTGCATGTGGAACAGCTACAAGTCAAGCCCTAGAAGAAGTACAACCTTTGTATAACATACCAATAATAGGCGTTATAGAACCTACAGTAAAATACATAAAAGAGATTAATAAAAAACAAATTGGAGTAATAGCTACAGCAGGTACAATTAGAAGCAAGGGCTGGGAAAAGGCAATATTAAAAGAGCTTCAAACTGCAAAAGTCCAAAGCATTGCATGTCCGCTTTTAGCTCCAATGGTTGAAGAAGGATGGTATGATAATAAAATTGCAGAACTAGCAATAAAAGAATATTTAAAACCTTTTAATAAAATAGATGCAATAATTTTAGGTTGTACACATTATCCTTTATTAACTAATGTAATAAAAAAACAAATTGGTAAAAAAGTAGAGATTATAAATATTGGAGAACATGTAGCAAAAGAAGCAAAAGCAATTTTGAAGAACAACGACCAAATGGCTGAACATAAGGAACAAAGTATAGATACATATCTTACAGAAACAGAATGCAAATTTAATGAAGTAGCAAGTAAGCTATTAGGAACAGAAGTAAAAGCAAAACAAGTTAAAGAAGAAATAGAATTTTTAAGTTGATTAAATCATAAAAATACAAGCAATGAATATATTGTTACTAACACAAATTGGAGGTAGCAATATGTTCATTGTTTTTAATAAACGAAAAATATATTCATATTTAGTTTCTTTTAGCACAGTAATTATTCTGTTTGCAATAGCATTTACAGTAACAACAGATAGTAGCATAATTACATCTGCCACAGCAAGAAAACTGCCAATATATAATGTTGACACAAAAGAAAATAAAATTTCACTTACAATGAATTGCGCTTGGAATGCAGATGATATAGATAGTATTTTGAAAACCTTAAAAGACAACAATGTAAAAATAACTTTCTTTATGGTAGGAGACTGGGTAGATAAATTCCCAGAAGCAGTAAAAAAGATTTCAGATGCTGGCCACGAAATAGGAAATCACTCAAATACACATCCACATGTAAATAACCTAAGTAGTGACGAGAATATAAAACAAATTCAAGATGCATCAAGTAAGATAGAAAAAATTACTGGCAACAAAACTATTCTATATAGAGCACCATATGGTGAATATAACAATATTGTTATTCGCTCAGCAAAATCTGCAAGTCATGTGCCAATACAATGGAACTTAGACACTGTAGACTATACAGGAATTACTGGAGATGAGATGTGGAAAAGACTAGAGAATAAGCTAAGTGATGGAAGTATTATTTTAATGCATAATGGAACAAAACATACAGCAGATAGCTTAGATATGCTTATAAAAAACATAAAATCAAAAGGATATGACATAGTAACAGTATCAAACCTTATATACAAAGACAGTTATTATATTGATAATAATGGTACACAACATTTAAATAATAATGTATAAAACTTATCAAATGTGGTATATTTAGGTATAAAGATTTTAAAATAAAAGAAAAAATTAACATTTTATGTAGACAAAACCAAAAAAGCGTGGTATAATAGAAAATGTGACTAGCAATTAGTCTAAATTTTACGTCTTATGAATAAACTAAATTAAGAAACAAATGTAGGGAGGAAATTAAATTGAATACAAATTATGAAGATAATAACCATTTAACATTGGTTGGAAAGGTAACAAGTGACAAAAGATTTAGTCATGAAATTTATGGAGAAAAATTTTACATATTTGACTTAAGCGTACCTCGTTTAAGCGGAAATGCAGACGTTATTCCAGTAACAATATCAGAAAGATTATTAACAACACAAGATGTTTTTATTGGAGCAAAATTACAAATTGATGGTCAATTTAGATCATACAACAGCTATGATAATGAAAAAAATAAATTAATATTAACTGTATTTGTAAAAGATGTTCAATTCTTAGAAGAAAATCAAGAAGAGGAAGAAGAAGTTAGAAGAGACGTTGTTTCAAATGAAGTTGTTCTTGACGGATATATCTGTAAAAAACCAATTTACAGAAAAACACCATTTGGTAGAGAAATTTCAGACATTTTATTAGCAGTTAATAGAGCATATAATAAATCAGACTATATTCCATGTATTGCATGGGGAAGAAATGCTAGATTCTGTGAAAACGTTGCAGTTGGAACAGAAGTAAGAATTGTAGGTAGAGTACAATCAAGAGAGTATGAGAAAAAACATGAAGATGGAACAGTAGAGAAAAAAGTAGCATACGAAGTATCAGTAGCTAGCCTAGAAGTAGCAAATCAAGAAGATAATAGTGAAGAAAGCAAAGAAGAAAATCAAGAAGCTATATAAGATTTTAAAATAAAAAAGGTGGTTTCCAGTTATTTGGAAACCACTTTTTACTCTTCTTCATCTTTTTTTGTAACATTATCCTTAACCTCAGGAATAATAACTTCTCTAGTATCCTTAGGTCTAGGCTTTTCTACTTCTATATGTTCATAAACAGGAGAGATATTTAAATTACCATCACCTGTAACCACCTCTATTTTTTTTGGCTCTTTTATTTCATCTACTTGGTTATTTTCTTCCATTAAACCCACCTCACTATGTGTATGTTATCATAACAAAAAAACAATGTCAACATTTCTTGACATAAAGCGTAATTCGTGTGATAATATATAGGTAAAAAATTAAAAGGAATCGTGAAAATAAATGGAAATAAACAAATCAAAAGGAGTAATTGAAGCAATACTTTTTGCAGCTGGCAGAGAAGTTAAAATAACCGAACTTATGTCAGCTTTAGAAGCAAGCTCAGAAGAAGTAATTACACTTGTAGAAAGTATGAAGGAAGATTATAAGAACGAAAACAGAGGCTTGCAAATTGTGAATGTTGGAGAAGCCTACCAATTATGCACAAAACAAGAGTATTATGAATATTTATATACTATTTTTGATAAAAGAAATAAACCAAATTTATCACAAGCAGCAATAGAAACTCTTGCAATTATTGCATATAACCCTAAAATTACAAGAGCAGAAATCGAAGCTATTCGTGGTGTTAATTCAGATGGTACAATATATAAATTATTAGACTATAATTTAATAGAAGAAACAGGAAAATTAGATGCGCCAGGAAGACCAGGCACATATGGAGTAACATCAGAATTTTTAAGAATATTTGGGTTTAATAACCTAAATGAACTTCCAGATTTACCACGATATAAATTAGACGAAAATCAACAAATAGTAATTGACGATATTATTGAAGAAAAAGAAGAGCAAAATACTGAAGAACTAAATGAGGCTCCAATGCCCGAAAGGGAGACAAGTAAAGAAGAATAGGAAGAACAAAAATAGAAAGGATGAAATAAAAATGAAATTAAGTGAAAACTTTTTTTATACTTTAAGAGAAGACCTAAAAGATGAAGAATCAGTTAGCGGAAATTTACTTGTTAAGAGCGGAATGTTTAAAAAAGTAGGAAATGGTATTTATATGAAAATGCCATTAGGGAAAAAAGTAGCTCAAAATGTAGAAAAAATTATTAGAGAAGAAATGAATAATGCAGGGGCAAAAGAAGTTACCATGCCAATGCTTTTACCAGTTGATTTATTTGAAAAGTCAGGAAGATATGCAGCATTTGGACCATCAATATTTAAATTAAATGATAGATATGATAGACCATACGTATTAGGTCCAACACATGAAGAGTTTTTTGCACTAGCTGCATCAATGAAGTCACATTCATATAAAGACTTACCATACACTTTATACCAAATTGGAAACAAATATAGAGATGAGGTAAGACCTAGATTAGGTTTAATTAGAACTAGAGAATTTACAATGAAAGATGCATACAGCTTTGATACAAACCTAGAGAACCTAGATAAATCTTATCAAAAGCAATTTGCAGCATATCATAAAATTTGCCAAAGAGTAGGACTAAACTATGTAGTTGTTAGAGCAGATACTGGTGTTATGGGAGGACTACTTTCAGAGGAATTTCAAGCTGTTACAGATGTTGGAGAAGATATTCTTGTACTATGTGACCATTGCGATTATGCTTCAAATATTGAAATAACTCCTTATGTATGCAATGAAGTAGATAATGAAGAAGAAAAACCAATAGAACTAGTAGAAACAGGAAATTGCCATACAATTGAAGAAGTATGCGAACTTTTAAAACTAGATATAAAGAAAACAGTAAAAGCATTACTTATGAATGTAGATAATGAATTAGTAGTATTTTTCGTAAGAGGAGACAAAGAGCTAAATGAAGTAAAAGCTCTAAAACTACTAAAAGGAATGGAAATAGGTTTTGCAGATGATGAACTGATTGCAACATCAAATGCAGTGCCAGGTTGCACAGGTCCAGTTGGACTAAATGCAAAAATAGTAATAGACAATGAAGTACTAAAAATGAAAAACTTCTGCTGTGGAGCTAATAAAGAAGGATATCATTACATAAATGCAAATGTAAAAGACTTCAAATATGATGTTGTTGGAGATATAGTAAATGTACAACAAGGAGATGTATGTCCAAACTGTCATGAAGGACATTTAGTATTTAAAAAAGGTATAGAGGTAGGAAATACATTTAAACTTGGAACAAAATATTCTGAAAGTTTAGGACTAAATTATTTGGACGAAAATAACGAGTTAAAACCTGTAGTTATGGGAAGCTATGGAATTGGAGTAGAAAGAATGATAGCTGCAGTAGTTGAGCAAAACCATGATGACAAAGGAATAATTTGGCCAATGAGTATTGCACCATATAAAGTTGCAATAGTTTTAATAGATCCTAAAAATGAGGAACAATCAAAAGTTGCCAATGACTTATATAACACTCTAAATTCTATGGGAATTGATACCATATTGGATGACAGAAATGAAAGACCAGGTGTTAAATTCAATGATATGGATTTAATAGGAATTCCACTTAGAATTACAGTTGGCAAAAAAGTAAATGAAGGTAAAGTTGAACTAAAGAAAAGAGCAGAGAGTGAAAGCGCAGACATAGCAATTGAAGAAATTGTAAATTATTGTAAAAATTAATTGAATTAAGAGCAGTTCTCTACCTGCTCTGTTTTTTATTCAATAAAAAAAGATATGTGTCTCTACACACATATCTGTACTATTTAGTCTGTCAAGCTTAATGCTTAAGCTAGTGTTATTATAACACTAATTTTATTATATGTCAAATTTTTGAAAAAATTCATAAAATTAATTAGAAAGTGAATTTAAAATTTCTGGATAAATTCTGTAAGCATTTTCTTTCCAATTATCTACAATTCTTTTTGCTTCTTCGCGAGAACCAGCAAAAACACTAATCTCAAAAATACAGCTATTATTTTCATTTATTTTACAAGTAACAGTATATTCATTTTCGCTCTTAGGAGTATATTCAGCAGTAATAGATTCTTCTTGAGCAGTTTCTTTTAACTCTCCTGAAAATGAAGTATCAACCTTTAATTTTATTATCCCAGGAAGCATATCATTTGTAAGGTCTAATGTTGCTCTACCAAGGTCTGTAATTTGATATACATTTTTACCATCTTTATTAAAACAAATAATATAATTTCGCTCTATTAAATCAAGCAAGAACTGTTGAAAATAAAAATAGTTCATATCCATAACAGCTAATACTAACCTTAATAATCCATCATTAGTAATTGGATTTTCCATTTTATTTAAAATATATAAAATTAAAACTTTATTTTCTGCTAATATTTCTCCGTCTTGTGTTAATTTCAATTGTTTCAACTCCTATCACGTATAATAACGTTTAAATTATAACATACATATTAAAAAAATACTATAAAAGACAAAATAAAAAATAAAAAACTTTACAAATAGCAAAATATACCGTAAAATATAGTAGTATAAGGGGGAAAAATGAAAACTCTATATGAAATATTAGAAGTAAGTGAAACAGCTTCAAAAGAAATAATAGAAAAAGCATATAAAACACTAGCTAAAAGATATCATCCAGACTTACAAAGCTCAAATGAAAAGCCAAAAGCAGAAGAAATGATGAAAAAAATAAATGAAGCATATGATACTTTAAGTGATGATAGTAAAAGAAGAAGATATGATGAAGAATTAGTTGTAAAGAGACAAAAAGAAGAGAGTAATAAGGTTAGTAATAATTCATATAGTCAACAACAGTATTACCAACACCCAAATGCTAATAATAATCAACAGACAAATAATAATAAACAAAACTCAGTAAATTCAAATCAATCAGGAGCAAATAATGAGTATGTAAATGAACAAATGACAAAAGAGTTTAGAAGGCAACAAGAAGAAATACAAAGAAATATACAACAACAATATCAGGAAAGATATCAAAACGCGTATGAAAATTATTTAAGAAGTTTAGGATATAAGATAAAATATAAATGGACATGGGATAGATTTAAAGAATTACTAAAAACTCTTTTGATAACATTAGTAATATTAGTAATTTTGTGGTTTTTCCCACCAACACACAAAATAATAATGGAATTTTATGAATCAAATAAAGTAATACAAGTAATTGTAGATATAATATTGGGAATATTTAAAGGAATATGGGGAGCAATTTGTTCACTTTTTAAATGATAAATTAAAGAGTAAATATTGAAACATGCAACAAAAAGGTGTATAATAGCCACTATAATTACATAAATAAAAAAGGAGATGTGTATATGTATAGGGATCACAATTGTGGAGAATTAACAATAAAAAACGTAGGAGAAACAGTAACAATAGCAGGTTGGGTACAAAAAATTAGAAACTTAGGCTCAATGGTATTTATAGATTTACGTGATCAATTTGGAATTACACAAATAGTAGTATCAGCTGACAACAAAGAACAATTAACAGATATAGTTTCAGAATGTGTTATTCAAGTAGTTGGAAAAGTAATTGAAAGAAGCAACAAAAATACTAAAATTCCAACAGGAGAAATTGAAGTAGAAGCTGAGAAAATAGAAATATTAGGAAAATGTAAAACTGTATTACCATTTGAAGTTAACTCAGATAAAACAGGAGAAGTAAAAGAAGACTTAAGACTAGAATACCGTTTCCTAGATTTAAGAAATGATAAATTACATAAAACAATATTACTTCGTAATGAAGTAATGAAAACACTTCGTAAAAAAATGGATGAAATGGGATTTACAGAAATTCAAACACCAATATTAGCAAACTCTTCACCAGAAGGAGCAAGAGACTACTTAGTACCAAGTAGAATTCACCCAGGCGAATTTTATGCACTTCCTCAAGCACCACAACAATTTAAACAATTGTTAATGGTATCAGGTTTTGATAAATATTATCAAATAGCACCATGCTTTAGAGATGAAGATCCTAGAGCAGATAGAGCACCAGGAGAGTTCTACCAACTAGACTTTGAAATGAGTTTTGCAGAACAAGATGATGTATTAAAAGTATTAGGCGAAATATTTACAACAGTTTTCAAAACACATACAGACTGGGAAGTAGACGAAATGCCATTTAAACGTATTCCATATTTAGAAGCTATGGAAAAATACGGAAGTGACAAACCAGACTTAAGAAATCCACTTATAATTCAAGATGTTACAGAAATATTTAAAAATGTTGACTTCACACCATTTAAAGACAAAACAGTTAAAGCAATTGTGGTAGATGGTGCAGCAGAACAAAGCAGAAAATTCTTTGATGGAATGTCAGATTTTGCTACAACTGAAGCTGGCGCAAAAATGTTAGGTTGGCTTAAAGTTGACAATGAAAATGTACTATCAGGTGGAGTAGCAAAATACATAACACCAGAAGTTCAAAAAGAATTAGAAGAAAAAATAGGAATGAAGAAAAACTCGGCTGTATTCTTTATGGCAGACGAATTTAAAACAGTACAAAAAATAGCAGGAGCTGTTCGTATTGAATTAGGAAATAGATTAGATTTATTAGAGAAAAACGTATATCGCTTATGCTATATAGTTGATTTCCCAATGTATGAATTATCAGACGAAGGAAAAGTTGACTTCAACCATAATCCATTCTCAATGCCACAAGGTGGAATGGAAGCATTAATGACAAAAAATCCACTAGAAATACTAGCATATCAATATGATGTTGTATGTAATGGATATGAAGTAGCTTCAGGAGCTGTTAGAAACCACAGCCCAGAGTTAATGGTTAAAGCCTTTGAAATTGCAGGATATAGCGAAGAAGAGGTAAAAACAAGATTTGGTGCATTATATAATGCATTCCAATATGGAACACCACCACATGCTGGTGCTGCTCCTGGATTAGATAGAATGGTAATGCTTGTAGCTGACAGCAAAAATATTCGTGAAGTAATTGCCTTCCCTAAAAATAAAAAGGCAAGAGACTTACTTATGAGAGCACCAAGTAGAGTACATGAACAACAATTAAGGGATGTTCATATTAGAATTGTAGAAAAAGAAAAATAAAATCAAATGAAGAAACTGTCGAATTTTAGACAGTTTTTTCATTTAACTGAAAAAACTTTACAAATATAAAACAGGTTCAAATTTGTGTATGTTATCTGGAAAACTAAAAGTCCATTACCCTAAATATTTAATAACACTAGACTATGACACTAATGTGTATAATGGAATAAAACAAATAAGTGCAATAGATTTTCTGATGAGAAGAAGCAAGCTATAAAGTTACTGGATAATGGTTTTTAATAGAAAAAACGTTCAAAAAAAGATGACAAAATTGTCGAAATTTGGCATACGATTCTACTTGCAAAATGCAATTAAGTATAGTATAACAATACTAACTTAGTTGCATTTTTTGAGTGCAGTAAAATTTAATGGATTTGCATATGCAATGCAATAATTATTTTCAAAACAATATTTAAATTATTTTCTAATCTAGAGTTTTTAATTATTGAATTTTAATCTCAATGTAATTATCCTGAATTAGTATTATTTAAAATCAAAGCTATTTTAAACCAATAATATTTTAAATTCTTGATGTTTTTCAATACTATTAAATCTAAAAAATTAAAATCTTAAAATTTCCACAAACAAAGAAAATATAAATTAGCAAGAAAGAGAGGTGCATTTTAGTGCAAAAATGTAACTAAAATATATAAATAAAAAAGGAGACAAAGTTTATGTCAAAAAACGAAATTGAAAATAATGTACTATTAAGACCAAAAAATGATGTTGTTTTTCAAGCATTATTCACAAGAGGAAAAGAGAAAATTACAAAAGATTTATTAGAGAAAATTTTAAAAATGAAAATACACTCAATAGAATTAGATAAAAGCAAAGACTTATTAAATGATAATAAGAGAGATAAAAACGGAAGACTAGATTTAAGAGCAATAATAAATGACAATGTGGAGTGTGACATAGAAGTACAATTATCAATACATGAAAAAATGCTACCTAGATTTTTGCTATATTGGGCGAAAATGTATAGTGCAAACTTACAAGTAGGCGAAAAATATGAACAATTAAGAAGAACAATAAGCATAATAATAGTAGATAAAGAATTACCAGAATTTAAAGAAATAAAAAAAGCACAAACTAATTGGCAAATACGAGAAGAAGAATACAGAAGTATAATCTTGACAAGTTATTTTGAGATCATTATAATAGAACTACCGAAAGCAATAAGAGAGTATGAGACAAATAAAGAAGATGGAGCATTGCAGTGGATGATGTTCCTGGAAAATCCAGAAGATATGGAGGTAACGAAAATAATGGAAGAGAACGAAAATATCAAGGAAGCTAAAGAAGAACTAGATAGAATTAGTCAAGATGATGTGCTGAGAAGAATGGCATTTAAAGCAGAACTAGAACGAATGGATAATGAACAAATGATGTATGAAGCAAGAAGAGATGGCAAAAAAGAAGGAATTGAACAAGGTGCAAAAGAAAAAGAATTACAAATAGCAAAGAATATGTTGAAAAAAGGAATGAACGTGTCAGATATTATTGAAATTACAGGATTAACAAAAGAAGAAGTGGAAAAATTGGTATAATAATTTCGTGTAAATTTTCAGGGAGCCTGCTCAACTATAAAAACAAATTTTCGTAAAAATATTGACTAGAGCTTTACTGTGTAGTATAATAGAATACGTAAATAAAATGCGAAAGAGGTGGTAATATGCCAATGAAGACTAACGAAAATCAATCTTTAGAATCACTAATCGCAGCAATACAAGAACTATTATATGAACTAAAAAACGAACAAGATGACATACTAACAAAACTAGACAAACATCATAAGGCAACAATGCAGCAATTGCATGTACTTAGAGAGTTCGACCAAATTTCAGATATGACAAATCAAATATTTGAAAGGCGACTATCAAGTATTGAACAGACTTTAAAAGAAAGAAAAAAGACATACTAAAAATATGCCATTGGGGACGGAGAATTTTGGCACGCTTTTAAGATTTAATTTATTTTTAATTTAAATTAGTCTTAAAGCGTGCCAAAATTCTCCGTCCCCAATGGCATATTTTTTAATAAAAACTCTTGATAAATATGTAAAATAAATATAAAATAAATGCAGAAAAGATTAGGAGAAAAAATTTATGAACAATAAAAAAACATTTAGATTTTATACAGCACTTTGGGTGGCTAAAGGTGTATCATTCATATTAAAACTAACAGGTAGAAATGCCACAAGTTTACCAGGAAAAATAGCTATCAGAATATGTCCAGACTTTTTAGGAAGATTAGAAAAGCCTAAAACTATTATAGGAGTAACAGGAACCAACGGTAAGACAACTGTTTGCAATATAATAAATGACATATTAACAGCAAACAAATTTGACTTTATAAACAACAAATATGGGTCTAATATAGATAGAGGAGTTGCCACTACGCTTATTCAAGGGTCTACAATATCAGGAAAGGCAAAAAAAGATTTAGCAGTACTTGAAATAGACGAAAGAAGTACAAGAAAAATATTTCCATATGTAACACCAACATATTTAGTATGTACCAATATCTTTAGAGATTCATTAATGAGACATGCGCATACAGAGTATATTTCAGGAATATTAAGCAAATACATTCCTAAAGAAACAATAATGATAGAAAATGCAGACGATTTAATTTCTAGTCAAATTGCAGAAAATAACTCAAAAATATATTTTAGTATAGACAGATTACCAACAGACTCGGACCATTGTGAAAACCTTACAAGAGATATTAGAGTATGTCCCAAATGCTATACCACACTAGAATATGAATATGTAAGATACCATCACATTGGAAAAGCACATTGCCCTAATTGTGATTTTAAAACACCAGAAGCAGATTATGTACTAAATAATTTGGACTTACCAAATAAAAAAATGACAATCAAGTCAAAAAACAATGAAGAAACATATGATTTAATCAGTGATAATATAATAAACATATATAATACATTAGCTGCAATAGTGGCACTAAAACAATTGAATTTGACATATGAACAAATAAATACACCATTAAAAAATATTAAAATTGTAGAAACAAGATATAGTAAAGAAGAATATAAAGGATATGAAATTGTAACACAATTGGCTAAAGGAATGAACCCAATTGCATGTTCACTAGCATTTGACTATACAAGAAAACAGCCAGGAAATAAAGCCGTAATAGTAATATTAGATGATTTGCATCAAGAAGCTCATGGTTCTGAAAATACAGCATGGTTATATGATACAGATTATGAGTTCCTAAATGATAAAGAAATTAAACAAATTATTATTGCAGGTCCTCGATATATGGATGCATATGTAAGGCTTTTAATGGCAGATATTCCAGAAGAAAAAATAGTACACAAATGTGATATTATTGAAGCAACAAGCAAGTTAAAATTAGATGGAATTGAAAAAATATTTATTTTACATGACTTGTATTCATTAAATGAAACAAAACAAATAAAGCAAAAAGTAAAAGAAATTATAGATGGGGAGAACGGTTAATGAAAATTGAAATTTTATACCCAGAACTATGTAATTTAAATGGAGATATGGGAAATATAAGGTACTTAAAAAAATGCGTACCAGAAATAGAAATATTAGAAACCACAATAAATGAAAAACCAAAATTCATTGAACAAGATGATATTTCTTTAGTATATATGGGAACATCAACTGAAAAGTCGCAAGAAATTATAATAGAAAAATTAAAACCATATACAGAGCAAATTAAACAGAAAATAGATAATAATCAACTATTTTTGTTTCTAGGCAATAGTTTAGAAATATTAGGAAAATATATTGAAAATGAAGATGGAAGCAAAATAGAAGCACTTGGAATTTTTGATATATATGCTAAAAGAAATATGTTAAACAGACATAACAGTTTCTTTTTAGGAACATATGAAGATATAGAAATTCTAGGATTTAGAGGTCAATTTACAATGTTATATGGAAACAACGAGAATAGCTATTTTGCAAAAGCAGAAATGGGAATAGGAATAAATGAGCAAACTAAATTAGAGGGAATCCATAAAAATAACTTCTTAGCAACATATATAATTGGACCAATATTAATATTAAACCCATACTTTACGTTAAAACTATTAAAAATGATGGGAGTAGAAAATCCAAAACTTGCATTTGAAAAAGAAGTTATAGAAGCATATAATATTAGACTAAAAAAGTTTAAAGAATTACAAAGCAAAAATTAATCAGCCGTAAGGACGGTTGATTTTTTTGCTTTACATATTGAAAAAAAACAGATATTATGATATAAATTATATGTAATAATAGATAAAAAGGAACAATAATGAAAAATATAAAAGAATATAACTTAGATGAGTTAAAGCAAGAACTTATTTCCCTAGGAGAAAAAGGTTACAGAGCAGAGCAAATATTTAACTGGCTTTATGTAGAAAAAGTAAAAAGTTTTGACGATATGACTAATTTATCATTAGAACTAAGAGAAAAACTAAAACAAAACTATACAATGTGTAACTTTGAAATACTTAGTAAACAAGAATCTTCAGACGGAACAAAAAAATACTTATTTGATGTATTAGATGGAAATGCAATAGAAACAGTTTTAATGCAATACCATCATGGAAAAACAATTTGTGTATCATCACAAATAGGCTGTAAAATGGGATGCAAGTTTTGTGCATCAACAGGAATAGCATTTGTTAGAGGTCTTACAGCAGGAGAGATAGTTGAACAAATATTAGCAGTAGAACAAGATATTGGAGAACATATTTCAAATATAGTATTTATGGGAATAGGAGAGCCTTTTGACAATTACGATAATGTAATGCATGCAATTAGAATTATAAATAATCAAAAAGGTTTAAACATAGGAGCAAGACATATTAGTGTTTCAACATCTGGGCTAGTTCCAAGAATTTATGATTTTGCAAATGAAGATTTGCAATGCACATTATCTATTTCGCTACATGCAACAGATAATGCCAAAAGAAGTGCAATGATGCCAGTAAATAACCTATATTCAATTGAAGAACTTATGGAGGCTTGTAAATACTATATTGCAAAGACTAATAAGAGAATATCATTTGAATATGCATTGGCAAAAGATAACAATGATAATTTAGAAGATGCAAAAGCATTGGTAAACTTATTAAAAGGAATGCTTTGCCATGTGAACTTAATACCAATAAACAAAATAGAGAATGGTAAATTTACTAAAAGCAGTAATGACAATATTATAAAATTTAGAGATTACTTAAATGACCATGGAATTGTGGCAACAATTAGAAGAGAGCTAGGCAGTGACATAGATGCAGCATGTGGTCAATTAAGAAGAAAAAATTTAAAAACATAGGAGGAAAATAGATGAAAGGTTTTGCTAAAACTGATGTTGGCAAAGCAAGAGAAATGAATCAAGACTATTACAGTATTCCTTCTTCTGAAAATGACTTACAATTATACATTCTAGCAGATGGAATGGGCGGATATAACGGAGGAGAAATAGCAAGCAGGCTAGCAGCAGAAACAACAAAAAATTATATTCAAAACAATTTTGAAAAAATAGAACATGATAAAGAAGCAATATTAAAGTTAGTAAAAGATGCAATGGAATATGCTAATATGGTAGTGTATGAAGAATCAAAAAAAGATGAAAACTTGCAAGGAATGGGTACTACTTTAGATGTTTGCTTCATATATAATAGTAAGATATATATAGGACATGTAGGAGATAGTAGAATATACTTAATAAAAAAAGACATAGCAAGAAAGATAACAAAAGACCACAGCTATGTTCAACAATTAGTAGAAGACAAAAAGATTACTAGAGAAGAAGCAGAGCACCATCCAAAAAAGAATATGCTATTAAAGGCATTAGGATGTACCTCTTATGTGGAGCCAGATATAAGAGCAAGAAACTTAGAAAAAGACGATATATTATTAATGTGTTCAGATGGACTAACTAATATGGTAGAAGAAAGTAAAATATATGAAGTAGTTAGAGAAAATAAAGAAAAAGCGCCAGAAATATTAGTAAACTTAGCAAACAATGCTGGTGGATATGACAACATAACAGTTATAACTATAATATAGGGGAGATAAAATTATGAATTTAGTAGGTAAAGTAATAGGAAATAGATATGAAATACTTGAAAAAATTGGTGAAGGTGGTATGGCCACAGTATACAAAGCCAGATGTAATATTTTAAAAAGATATGTAGCTGTAAAAGTACTAAGAGAAGAATTTACAACAGATGAAGAATTTATTAGAAGATTTAACACAGAAGCACAAGCTGCAGCAAGCCTTACACATCCAAATATTGTATCAATATTTGATGTAGGTCATGAAGATAACATTTATTATATTGTTATGGAGCTTGTACAAGGCAAAACTCTAAAAGAGATTATAAACGAAGATGGGGTATTACCTTGGAAATGGTCTGTAAATATTGCGATACAAGTTGCATCAGCATTAGAAACAGCACACAAAAACAATATAGTACATAGAGATATTAAACCACACAATATAATAATAACAGAAGATGGAATTGCCAAAGTAACAGACTTTGGAATAGCAAAAGCTGTGTCAAATTCAACAATTACAGCCTTTGGAACAACAATTGGTTCAGTTCATTATTTCTCACCTGAACATGCTAGAGGTGGATATACTGATGCAAAATCAGATATTTATTCATTAGGTGTAGTAATGTATGAAATGTTAACTGGTAGAGTACCATTTGACGCAGATACACCAGTATCTATAGCTTTAAAACATATGCAAGAAAAACCAGTAGAACCAATGAAATTAAATCCATCTATTCCATTTGCAATAAACAAAATAATAATGAAAGCAATGGAAAAAGAGCCAAGCTTAAGATATCAAAATGCTACTGAAATGCTAAAAGATTTAAGTATGGCATTAAAAGATCCAGAAGGTGGATTTGTAAAAAGTAATGCGGAAAAACTACAATATACACAAAGAGTTCCAGTCCTAGGAGAGGAGCCACAAGTAGAAATGAGAAAAGAAAATAAAAAAGGAAAATTAGCTAAATATTTTGAAGAACATCCAACAGCTAAAAAAGTATGGATAACAGTAATAATTGCAGTACTAGTAATTTTAATTCCATTAGCTGGATTCTTTGGAGTTCAAGCGCTATTAAAAGCAGGATTACCAAAAGATGTTAACTTACCTAACTTTGTAGGTCAAACATTAGAAGAAGCAAAAGCAACATTAGGAAAAGAAAAATTAACTTTAGAAACAGAAGAAGTATTTAATGACGAAGTTGAAGCAGGAAAAATCATTTCACAAGAACCACCATATTCAGAAGGTGCAACAGTAAAAGAAAATACAACTGTTAAATTGAAAATAAGCAAAGGCTCAGAAATGGTAGAAATGATTAAAGTAGTAGGAATGACTTATGAAGAAGCCGAGCAAAAATTAAAAGATGAATTGCACTTAAATGTAGAAAGAAAAGAAGAAACAAGTAAAACAGTAGAAAAAGATGTAGTTATAAAACAAGACATTACAGAAGGAAAACAAATTAAAGTTGGAGAAACTGTAACATTAACAGTAAGTATAGGAACAGGATTAAAAGATGTTGCTATGCCATACGTAATAGGTGATACAGAGGAAGAGGCTAAAAAGAAATTAACTGATTTAACAGTAATAGTAGCATATGAAGAAGATATGTCAAAAGCAAATGGAAAAGTATTAAAACAAAGTATTGAAGCTGGAACAACAGTTGAAGAAAAAACAAAAGTCACAATTACTGTAAACAAAATAGAAGAAATAAAAACAGGAATGGTAAGAATAAATGTACAATCTCTACTAGGAGATAAAGCAGTAATTAAAAAAGATGAAGCTGGTAATGAAATAAATCCAACTGTAAAAGTAAAAGTTACTGTTGATGGAGATAATCAATATGAAGAAGAAAAACGTAAGGATGAAACATCATTGGTTGTTGAAGTACATGGAAAACATACAGTAACAGTAAAAGTATGGATTGGAAATCAAATGTATGGAATGAAACAACTAACATTAACAGACGAAGATCCAGTAATTAGTTTTGATTAATGAGGGGAATAAATGCCAAAAGGAATAATTATTTGTACTAGTTCAAATGTATACCAAGTAGTAGAAAATGAAAAAGTATATAAATGTTTAGCAAGAGGTAAATTCAAAAAAGAAAAAATTAGTCCATTAGTTGGAGATGAGGTGGAATTTACTATTACAAATTCAGAAAAACAAGAAGGAGTAATAGAGCAAATTCTTCCTCGCAAAAACGAACTAAAAAGACCTAAAATGGCTAATCTAACTCAATTGATTTTAGTAGTATCTATGAAAATGCCAAGCCCAGATTTATTATTATTAGATAAACAATTGGTATTTGCAGAATTTATGGGATTAAAGGCAACTATAGTGCTAAATAAGGTCGATTTAGAAGATAAGGAAGAGATAGACAGAATTGCTAAATTGTATGAAAGTATAGGGTATAAAGTTATACAAACAAATGCAAAAGAGGGAATAAAAGTAGAAGAAATAAAAACTTTACTCGAAGGAGAAACTACAGCATTTGCAGGAAACTCAGGAGTAGGTAAATCTACTTTGATAAATTCAATATTTGAACAAGAGTTAACTCAAGAAGGAGACATTAGTGATAAAAATCAAAGAGGAAAAAATACCACTACAAGTACTACTTTGTATAAATATAAAGAAAATTCATATATAGCAGATACACCTGGATTTTCAACATTTGAAATAAATGAAATTCCAAAAGAAGATTTATGCCACTATTTTGTGGAGTTTGTACCTTATTTAGATAAATGCGAATTTCAAGGTTGCAGTCATATAAAGGAAGAAAATTGTGGAGTAAAAGAAGCTTTAGAATCTGGCAAAATTTCTTCACAAAGATATGAGAACTATATAAAAATTTATAATAATTTATCATAATGTTAAAAGTATTATATTGCTATCATTAATATAAAATTAATAAAAGAGGTAAAGAAAAATGGTAGAAGTATCAGTTTCAATATTAAATGTAAAAGATGACAAAGCGATTCAAACATTATATAACTTAGAAACATCAGGAATAAATTACTTTCATATAGATGTAATGGATGGAAAGTTTGTTAAAAATGATACCACAAATAAAATGTTAGAATTTAGTGAATACTTAAATCAAATTTCAAATTTACCATTAGATGTTCATTTGATGGTGGAAGATGTAGAAAGCTATATAAAAAGCTTTGCAATATTTGATCCTAATATTATAACATTTCACTTAGAAGTAGGAAAAAACAAAGAAGAAATACTTAAATGGATTAAACTATTAAATGAGAACAACATAAGAGTTGGAATTTCAATAAAGCCAAACACAAAAGTAGAAGAAGTTTACGAATATCTACCATTTGTGCATTTAGTATTAGTAATGACAGTAGAACCAGGAGAAGGCGGACAAAAACTATTACCAGATACAATAGAAAAAATAAAAGAACTAAAAAAATATATTGATGAAAATAATTTAGAAGTAGACATTGAAGCAGATGGTGGAATAAATACAGAAAATGCTAAATTAGTAAAAGAAGCGGGAGCAGATATGCTAGTATCAGGAAGTGCAATTATCAATGCTGAAGATTATAAAGAAGTTGTAGATAAACTAAAACAATAAAAGGCAGTAATGTCTTTTTTTTTGTTTTAAGCAATGAAATGTTGAAAAATAGGCAACAATATGTTATCATAGTACCATACTATCAATAAGTTGAGAGGTAAGAAATTTGAAAAAAAAGATTTTAATAATAACTTTAATAATAGTAGTTGCAATAGGAATAGCAATTTGGGCAACAACTAGAAAACATGCAAAAGTAGAAAATGATAATTTGAAAATTGTAACATCATTTTATCCTATCTATGTTATGACAGCAAATATAACACAAAACGTACCAGATGTGGAACTTGTAAATATGACAGAAGCCAATGTTGGTTGTCTACATGACTATACAATATCTACAACTGATATGAAAAAAATAGAAAAAGCTGATATATATATTCAAAATGGATTAGGTTTAGAGAGCTTTATGGATAAAATAATTTCAGCATATCCAGAATTAAAGGTAATAGATACTAGTGCTGATATATCAAATAAGATACAAGATGAAAATGAGACGAATCCTCATATTTGGACAAGCATAGAAAACTATATCAAACAAGTAGAAACAATATGTCAAAAACTATGTGAATATGATAATAAAAATACTGAAGCATATAAAGCAAATTGTGAAAGTTATTTGCAAAAAATAAACCAAGAAAAACAAAAATATGAAACTGAACTTCAGAAATTAAATGGAGAAAAAGCAATTTGTTTAAATGAGGGGCTAGAATATTTATTAAAAGAACTTAAAATGCAAGTAACACAAGTAGAAACAAACCATGAAGAAAGTACAATGTCAGCAGAAACACTAAAAAACCTAATTGAAAAAATGAAAAATGAAAACATAAAAATCATAGTAGTAGATAAAGATGACAATATAAAAAATGCCGAAACATTAGCAAACGAAACAGGAGCAAAAATATATAAACTAGATTCAGGACTAACAGGGGAAATAAATAATAATGCATATATAGACAAGTTAGAAGCAAATTTTTTAGTTTTAGAATCTATGATGTAGAACAGGAGTAGAAAATGGGTGGAAAGGGAGCATGTGGCTTACACTGCACAAAAATAAATAACATAAGTGTAAAATTTGGAAAAGAGCAAGTATTAAAAAATGTAAATATTCATGTGCATTGTGGAGAGTTAACTGTAATAATAGGTAGAAATGGTGCAGGAAAATCTACACTTTTAAAAGCAATTTTAGGAGAAGTAGAACATACAGGAAATATAAGCTTTGTAGATATGAAAGATAACATTGCAAAAAGAATAAAAATAGGGTATGTGCCACAAACTATAAATATAGAAAAACATATGCCAACAACAGTGTACGACCTATTTGCATCATGTATTTGCCACATACCAGTATTTTTGAAAAAGGATAAAAAGATATATAGCGAAATAAAAGAACAGCTAAAAATATTTGGAGCAGAAAAATTAATAGATAAAAGTATAGGAGATTTATCTGGTGGCGAATTACAAAGAGTATTACTTGCAATAGCAACAAAACCAACACCAAATTTATTGGTACTAGATGAGCCAGTATCAGGAATTGATAAAAATGGAACAAGAGATTTTTATGAATTAGTAAATGAATTAAAAACAAAATATGATATGTCAATTTTACTTGTATCACATGATTTAGATTTAGTTAAAAAATATGCAGATAGAGTAATTTTATTAGACAAACAGGTTGTAAAAGAGGGAACACCAGAAGAAGTATTTGAGAGCTTAGAATTTAAAAGTTATTTTGGAGAAATATAAGAGGAGAATATATAATGGGAGTAATATATAGTATATTAGAAGCACTAATACCATTTGAATTTATAGATTATGCATTTATGAAAAATGCACTAATTGCAATTATTTTGGTAACACCAGTATTTGCTATTTTAGGTACTATGATAGTAAACAATAAAATGGCATTTTTCTCAGATGCACTAGGACATTCAGCTTTAACAGGAATAGCACTAGGAATGGTCTTAGGAATATCAAATATGAATATATCAATGATATTATTTGCGGTAATATTTGCATTGTTATTAAACTATGTAAAAAACAAAACAAACTATGGAGCAGATACAATAATAAGTGTATTTTCATCAATAGCAATAGCACTAGGACTTGCAATGTTAGCACAAAGTGGAAACTTTAATAAATACTCAAGCTATTTAGTGGGAGATATATTAAGCATTAGTAATACAGAAATATTATACTTATTTTTAGCGTTTATTGCTGTAATTGCATTTTGGTACTTTACATTTAATAAATTAAATGTAACAAGTATAAACACAACATTAGCAAGAAGTAGGGGAGTAAATACCAAAACAATTGATAATGTATTTGCAGTGTTAATAGCTATAATTGTAATGATTTCGATTAGATTTATTGGCATTTTATTAATAAATTCATTACTTATATTACCAGCAGCCTCTAGTAGAAATGTGGCAAAAAATATGAGAACATACCATTTGTTTGCTGTAATATTTTCATTATTTTCAGGAATCACAGGCTTAATTATTTCATATTATTGGAACATACCAACAGGTCCAATGATAGTGCTGATATCAGGTTTGATATATTTCATAACATTTGGATTAAAAAAGAAAATAAAAGAATAATATACAAAATTTGGAAAATATAATAGAATACTTTAAAAACATTGACATATACTAATAAAAGTAGTATACTATTAATAGCTTAAATAAAACTGGTTATCTAAGCAACATAGATATGTGAGTGATGACACATATCTTTTTTTGTGCAAAAAAACAGAGCAGGTGATGAACTGCTCTGAACTGAAAATCAGTTTTTATCTGTGTTGTTTTTATATGTATTCAACTCTTCTTCCAATTTTTCAATTTTTTGAAGTAGAATCCATATAAGCATAAAACTGGTCATTTCTAAACAACACCTCCTCTCTCAAAGATTTCCTTTGAAAAGGATGTGCATATTATATCAAGATTTTCAGCAATATACAATATATTTTCCATATTTTGTATATTGTTGAAAGTGACTTTATTGTAATTCCAATATTTTCTTTGCTCTTGATACATCTTCTGGAGTAGCTGGAGGAACACCGTCAAGCTCATATTTTAATCCTAATTCTTCCCATTTGAAACGTCCTAAATCATGATAAGGAAGAATTTCAACTTTTTGAACAGAACTTAAACTATGTATAAAATCCTTTAATTTAAGTAAATCTTCTTCTTTATCTGTAATTCCAGGAACTAATACTTGTCTAATCCACATCGGCTTATTTATACTGCTTAAATATTCTGCAAAGGCCAATTCTTTTTTATTAGAAACACTTGTCAAATATTTGCAGATATCATCATTTATACATTTTATATCTAACAAAAATAAATCTGCTAAATCAATTATTTGCTTTACCTTATCTGTTATATCAAAGCTTCCAGCAGTATCAATAGCTGTATGAATACCATCAGCTTTTAAAGCAGTTAATAGTTCTATTAAAAAATCTTGCTGAACCAATGGCTCACCACCACTAATTGTAACACCACCACCAGAAGGTACAAAATAGCTTTTGTACCTTTCGATTTTGGCTAATAATTCTGGGACAGTATATTCCATACCACCACAAACATCCCAAGTGTCTCTGTTTTGGCAAAATTTACACTGCAAATTGCATCCTTGCATGAAAACCACGAACCTTATACCAGGTCCGTCAACTGTTCCAAAAGATTCAAATGAGTGTATTCTACCTTTCATTACTTCCTCCTAAAATTTATATTTAGTAGCATAAAAATATGTTTTCGCACCTGTCGCGCAGTTGAAGGAGTGAGCCAAGACCCGCGTTTAGCTCGGAGGCTTGCCCACGAACGACGACAGCAAGACAGAAGAAAACATATTTTATGCACGAGAACTAAATTTTTTCATGTATTGTTCTGTGAATTACTTCTAATTGTTGTTCTCTAGTTAATTTTATAAAGTTAACAGCATATCCAGAAACACGAATTGTTAATTGTGGATACTTTTCAGGGTGATCCATTGCATCAAGCAATAAATCTCTATCAAATACGTTAACATTTATATGATGTCCTGTTTGAACGAAGAAACCATCTAACATACTTACTAAGTTATTTACTTTTGAATCTTCATCTTTTCCGAGAGTAGCAGGAGAGATAGAGAATGTGTATGAAATACCATCTTCAGAATATTCATAAGGAAGTTTAGCAATTGTATTCATAACAGCTAAAGCTCCATTTACATCTCTTCCATGTAGAGGGTTAGCACCAGGTCCAAATGGTTCGCCATCTCTTCTTCCATCAGGAGTATTACCAGTATTTTTACCATATACTACGTTTGAAGTAATAGTTAAAACTGATAGTGTAGCTCTTGAATTTTTATAAGTATGATGTTTTTCTAATTTTTTCATAAATGATTTTACTATATTAACAGCAATTTCATCAACTCTATCATCGTCATTTCCGTATTTAGGGAAATCACCTTCAACTTGATAATCAACAGCTAATCCAGTTTCGTCTCTAATTACTTTAACTTTTGCATATTTTATTGCAGATAAAGAATCAGCAACAACTGATAAACCAGCTATACCACAAGCCATTGTTCTTAAAATGTCTCTTTCTTTATCATGTAAAGCCATTTCTAATGCTTCATAAGAATATTTATCATGCATATAGTGAATCATATTTAATGCTTTAATATATGTTTTAGCTAAATATTCCATCATATTATCAAATTTTCTCATAACTTCGTCATAATCTAAATATTCTGAAGTAATAGGGGCAAATTCTGGAGTAACTTGTTTTCCAGATTTTTCATCTCTACCACCGTTGATAGCATATAGAAGTGCTTTTGCTAAGTTTGCTCTTGCACCAAAGAATTGCATTTGTTTACCAATTTTCATAGCTGATACACAGCATGCAATACCATAATCATCACCTAAAGTAACTCTCATTAAATCATCATTTTCATATTGAATAGATGAGGTTTTAATAGAAATATCAGCACAGAACTTTTTAAATCCTTCTGGTAAATTTTTAGACCATAATACAGTTAAGTTTGGTTCTGGAGCAGGTCCTAAGTTTACTAATGTGTGTAGTATTCTAAAAGAGTTTTTGGTTACTAATGTTCTTCCATCAATACCCATACCACCAATACTCTCGGTTACCCAAACAGGGTCACCTGTAAATAGAGAGTTGTATTCAGGAGCTCTTAAGAAACGAACTAGTCTTAATTTTATAACAAATTGATCAATTAATTCTTGAGCTTGTTCTTCTGTTAAAGTACCATTTTTCATATCTCTTTCAATATATACATCTAAGAATGTAGATGTTCTACCTAAACTCATAGCAGCACCATTTTGATCTTTAACAGCAGCTAGATATCCAAAGTATAGCCATTGAATTGCTTCTTTTGCAGTTGTTGCAGGTTCAGAAATATCATATCCATAACTTGCAGCCATTGCTTTTAATTCATTTAATGCAGCAATTTGGTCGTGCATTTCTTCTCTTTGACGAATTAACTCATCTGTCATTTCATCAGAATCTAATAAAGAAAATTCTTCTTGTTTTTCTTTAATTAAAACATCAACACCATATAAAGCAACTCTTCTGTAATCACCAATAATTCTTCCACGACCATATCCATCAGGAAGACCTGTAATTAAGTGTGAGCTTCTAGCAGCTCTTATTTCTGGTGTATATACAGCAAAAACACCATCATTATGTGTTCTTCTTAAGTTGTGATAAATATATTCGATATTTTCATCAACTTTATATCCATAGCTCTCGCAAGATTTTTCCACTATTCTAATACCACCATTTGGCATAATAGCTCTTTTTAATGGGGCATCTGTTTGAAGACCAACTATTTCTTCTAGCTCTTTATTTATATAGCCAGGGGCATAAGCATTTATTCCAGATGGAGTTTTAACATCAACATCTAAAACATCTCCATTTTCTCTTTCTTGTTTGTATAAGTCTGTAACGTTATTCCATAGCTTTTGAGTTTTTTCAGTTGCACCTGCTAAGAAATCATCATTTCCTTCATAAGGTGTGTAATTAGCTTGAATAAAGCCTCTAACATCTATTTCTTTAGTCCATTCGCCTTGTGTATTAAATCCTTCCCATTGTTTAAATTCCATAAAAAATACCTCCTTGTAAAATAATTTTGCACATATTATTATAATATAATAAAACATCTTTATCAACATTTTTTGACAAAAAAATAAAAGCAAGAGAACAAAATCTCTTGCTTTTAGTATGGTTTAAAACCTTAAAAATTATTCTTCTTCACTAATGACTTTAGCTATTTTATAAATTAATTTTTGTTTGTCACTAGATACTGAGTTTAAAATTTCATTAAATTCAGATGTTAAGTAATTATTTGAATTACTAGAAACTCCATTTAATATAGAACCTTCAGAAACACCTAAAATTTCACAAATTTGAGTTAATCTTTTTAAATTAATATGAGAACTACCTCTTTCAATTCTACTTAAAAATGCAATTGAAACATCTAATTGTTCAGCTAGTTTCTCTTGAGTCATATTTTTCTCAACTCTTGCTTTTTTCAATCTTTCCCCAATGATATTATAATCAAGTGCCATGTTACATCTCCTCCATAACCTATTTATAAATAATATATAGCATTTAATCGACAAACTTAACAGATACCTAAGCGTTAACATTAACACATATTTATAAAATGTTTATACTAATAAGTTATTATGTAAGAAAATATGAAAAATATACATGAAGTGAATTTTATGTGAAAATTTTCTCAAAAAGTTGGTAAAAATTTGTAATATCTATTGAAAAATTAAAATTGATATAGTATTATAAAAATAGAACAAATCCAGAAGAAAAGTAAGAAAGAGGCACAAACATGGAAAAAGCCAAAACCTTTGCAGGAGTAGAGAGAGAGAGAGAGAGAGAGAGCCACAACATTAATAAATAACAACCAAGCTAAGAAATTAGCTTTATTAAGCATATTAAAGACAGGTTATAGGTATGAAAAATACCTAAATGGCCTGTCTTTTTGTTGCGAAAATATTTGATTTGTGCAAATTTTTTAGAGAAATAAAGGAGGTTGATGTAAAACAAAATTTTAATATTTAATATATATGCATTAAAAATAAATGTATAGTAAATAATTAAATGTATAAATTAAAAATAAAAGAAAGGAGTATGATAAAACTTATCATACAAAAGGTACAAAGAAAAATGAAAAATAAAAGAAATTATTTAAAAGAAAAAGGTATTACACTAATAGCTTTAGTAGTAACAATTGTAGTTTTGTTAATCTTAGCAGGAGTAAGCCTAAATGCAATATTTGGTGATAATGGAATAATAAAAAGAGCACAAGATGCCCAAAATAAAATGAACCAAGCAGTAGAAAATGACCAAAAAGGAATAAATGAATTAAGTAATTGGTTAGACAGTAAAACAAATGGAAGCACAGGAGGGGATAATAATCCATCAACAACACCTAAAATTTCAACATTAGTAGGAACAGTAGTAGATAAAAATACAAAAGCAGAAGATGCATATGGAAATAAAATAACAATACCAAAAGGATTTAAAATATTACCAAACGGAACAGAAGCAGATTCAGCAACTTATACTTATAGCGGAAATAACATTCCAACAGTACAAGATGGAATAGTAATAGTAAATGGAACAGATGGAAATCAATTTGTATGGGTACCAGTAGGAGAAATAAAAAACAAAGATAATACAACAAATACAATAACCTTAGGAAGATATAGTAACTTTATAGCGCAAAATGAAATTTATACACCAGCCCAATCTGCAGAAAATTATACTGATGAAATAGAAGTTGGGAAAAACAATAAAGAAAATTATGTTATTGCAAAATTAAATTTGCAAAGTGAAATAAAAATAAACAGAGCAATTCAATTAGATGGAATATTAGATAATGAAAAAGTCATGCCAACTGCTGCAGAGCCGATTGCTACTATTAAATGTAAAGAATTAAGTACATTTAGAAAAGGTTCTGCAAGTGAAAACGCTACAGCTAGAGATTTAAAAACATTTATAGAAACAAGCTTAGCAAATGGAGGATATTATATAGGGAGATTTGAAGCAAGTAAAACAACAGAAAAAATTGAATCAAAATATAATCAAACAGTTTTAGTAAGTATAACTCAGCCTGATGCAGCAACACTAGCAAGAGAAATGTATGGAGAAATAAAAGAAAATGATGACTTAATATATGCAAGTGACTTAGTAAATAGCTATGCGTGGGATACAGCGATAACATTTATACAAACATATTCTAGTAACACAAACTATGCTAGTGTAAATGTTAGTACATCATTTGCAAAAACAGGTATAAATTCTGATAAATATTGCAATATATGGGACATGTCAGGAAATGCATCAGAATGGTCAACAGAGGTACCGGTTAGTACATCAGGCTATGTTAGTCGTGGAGGATATCTATATTATACAAATAATGGTACTGGAATAAGAACTGGTGACACAAAGAATCGTACAATAAATTCGTCTTCAGATAAAGTGGGGTTACGTGCTCTACTTTATGTGAAATAGTTATCAAAATATATAAGTAAATTTTGTGTGAAAAATATATTTTCCACTTGTTTTATTTTTACTTATATGCTAAAATACAAATGACTTTAAAAAGGTCTAAATGAATTTAATTATTTTGTAAATACTATTCCTTCTTGATATTGATATTAGAAAGGTTTTATATGTCAAAATATTAAATATCAAAACTAACAAGGAGGAAAAGATAATGGCAGACAAAACTTTAACATGTAAAGACTGTGGTGCTGAATTTGTTTTCACAGAAGGTGAACAACAATTCTATGCTGAAAAAGGTTTTACAAATGAACCTCAAAGATGCCCAGAATGCAGAAAAGCAAGAAAAGCACAAAGAAGAAACAACAATTTTAACAACTAATTTTAAAAGAGACAGAGCTAACCAAAGCTCCGTCTCTCTCTTTTTTTAATGTAAACTTAAAAAATATCAACACCTTATACTACATAGAGTCTACAATTTTTTTATCCTACCTTTTCATGGCTATACTTAAGCTTAGTAGCCATACCTCCACGAATATGCCTTTCAGCTTTATTTTCATCTAATATTTCTCGTACCTGATGAGCTAAATTAGGGTTTATCTTAAGTAATCTTTCACTAACATCTTTATGAACAGTACTTTTACTAACGCCAAACTTTTTAGCAGCACCTCTAACTGTATCTTTCGAATCTATAATATAATGAGCTAATGTAACAGCTCGTTCCTCAATTGAAACTCCAACCATAAAGAAAACCCCCATAAGAATACTTTTGTTTAATTGTATTCGCATAAGGGTTGTATTATGAATAAAAACCTTCTTAATAAAATTTTAATAAAATACCACTAGTTTTCTTAAGAATCTAGTGGTAAAATATTCTTGTAAAATAATGAAAGGGAGATTTTTTAATATGGCAGAAACAATATTAAAATGCAAAGACCTACATAAAAAAATAGGTAAAAAAGAAATCTTAAAAGGGGTTTCTTTAGAGGTAAATGAAGGTGATATTTTAGGCTTTATAGGACCAAATGGAGCAGGAAAAACTACCACAATTAAGCTAATATTAGGCCTTCAAGGAATTACAAGTGGAGAAGTTAATATAAATGGATATGACATAAAAAAAGACTTTACTAAAGCTATAAGAAGAGTAGGAGCAATTATTGAAAACCCAGACTTGTATATGTATTTAACAGGATATGAAAACCTAAAACTAGTTGCAAATATGTATAAAGGCATTACAAAAGAAAGAATAATGGAGGTTGTAAAACTAGTAAAATTAGAAAACCGTATAAATGATAAGGTGTCTAAATATTCACTAGGAATGAGGCAAAGATTAGGCGTAGCACAAGCTATACTACATAATCCAAACTTATTAGTTTTAGACGAACCAACAAATGGATTAGATCCAGAAGGTATAAAAGAAATGAGAGACCTTTTAAAGGTTTTAGCAAAACAAGGAATGGCAATATTTATTTCAAGCCATAACTTAGCAGAAATGGAAACTCTATGTAACAAAGTTTGTATTATTCAAAATGGAGAAATTATTGAAACTAACGATATTTCAGCAATAAGAA
Organism: uncultured Clostridia bacterium; assembly: GCA_934120135.1. Taxonomy (GTDB): domain Bacteria; phylum Bacillota; class Clostridia; order TANB77; family CAG-508; genus CAG-273. The sequence goes on from CAKOTK010000002.1 coordinate 59,626, forward strand.
CTACTAATGAAGCACACTACAGAATAGTAGTAGATAATACAGAAAAAATAGCAGAAATAATATCAGTACCAACTGAAATAAAAGGAAAAGAAGAATTTACTATAATAGCCGAAAGAGAGCAAGTTCCAAACATAGTAAAAACGTTAGTAGAAAATAATATTAAGGTGTATGAAGTAAATGAAGAAAAATTGTCATTAGAAGATGCATTCTTAAAAAGAACAGGGGGTAATACAATTGATTAGTTTAATCCAAAATGAATTAAAGAAAATATTTAAAAAGAAAAGTTTGTTAATCACTTTATTAGTTACACTTGCTTTTATCATTCTTACTAATGTTATATATAAAATTGACTTTGGAAATTCGTACTATGATTACATAGAAGAAGAAATTAATTTTTATGGAGAACAATTAAAAACTATTGATCCTGAAAAGGATAAAGATATGTATGCACAATATAAAACTGAATTAGAAGTATACCAGTTAGTAAAAAAATATGATGAGAAAAGTTGGCAAGCTAAGATAATACAATCAGAAATGAGAAGTTGTATTTCAGATATAAATTATTTTACATATCAGGAAAAAAGTGATAGTGGTTTAAAAATTGCAAAGGCAAAATATGACGAATATATAAAGAGGCTAGACACAGATGATTGGAGATATTTTGCTGAAGAGGAGTTAAAAGAAGAAAATGCTAAAATAGATGAGCTAAAAAAAGTTCAAGAAAAAACTACTAATAAATTGGAAATAAAAGAGCTTCAAAGCCAAATAAGAGGCCATGAGATAAGCAGACAAATAGCAACATGGAGATTAGAAAAAGACATTCCTTATGGAAATGATTATAAAAACAATTGCTTAAACAGCTATATGGTAGCAATGGAAGACATTAGAAATTATGATTTTGGAGAAACAGAAAAAAATTATGATTCTAAAAAACAGTATTATAAGGCCCAAGAAACGGCAGCAATAAACAAATATGATATTGAAAATGGAACTACCGTGGGAGATACAAGTAGTGCAAAAGGAATATTACTAAGTACATTTGACGAATATGAAATATTTTTAATAGTAATGTTTATGATGACAGCAGGGGTAATAGTAAGCGAAGAATTTAGCAAAGGTACAATAAAGTTACTTTTAATTAAACCATATAAAAGAAGTACAATTTTGGCATCTAAATTTATAACCAGCATAATTGTTGCCATTATAGTTATACTACTAGTTCTCTTAATGCAATTTGTAGTAGGTGGGTTAATACAAGGATTCGATAGCTTTAAAAATCCAACTATAATTTATGACCACACAATAAATAATGTAAAGCAAATAAATACAATACAATATTTAGCTATGCAAGCACTAGGAAAAGCACCAATGTATATTTTACTTATGACTCTTGCATTTGCATTTAGCACAATATTTACAAACTCAGCATTAGCAATAACTATTTCATTGTTAGGATATATGGGAAGTTCAGTTATCAATATGCTAGCCTTGAACTTAAAACTAAATTGGATTAAATATTTTGTTACACCAAACTGGAATTTAACAGAATATTTCTGGGGAGGAATACCAACATTTGAAGGAATAACATTACCATTTTCAATTGCAATAATAGTAATATATATGGTAATAATGATAGTACCAACATTTATAATATTCCAAAAGAAGAATATAAAAAATATATAAAATAAAAGGATGTAGTAAAATGCTACATCCTTTCAAAATTATTTAATTTTTCTAGCTTCTAGGTAATATCTCTTATCATAGCTGTGTCCCATTGAGAATGTTTTACGAGGTAAAGCACCATCAAGAATTACAGTTTTGAAAAGATCTGTTTTAGCCATAGGAGGTAGTAAGAAACCTATATTTCCTGGTTTGCTACCAAGTTCTTTAGTAACATCATCACCATGAATATAGTCAACTTTTCCACCATGTTCTTTAATATATGCATCAATAAACATTTGTAAAGAACCAACAGCTAAATTTGATTTTGGATTTTTAATATATAAAGTTTCATTTTTTCCTTCATAAACATATTCAACTTTTTGTCCTTCGCCAGGAGTTCTTGAAACATCATAATATTTTTCAAATTCTTCTATCATTTTTGCAGGTTCAACACCAAATACAACTCTGTGAATTGGTTCAAACTCTAATGCGTCACTATGTAAGTTAACAACTTCTACTAAAGCATATCTTGCAGGGCTATTTTTAGCTTCTTCCTCAGACATAGTTTTCTTTAGGTTTTCATAGCAAGCTTTTGCAGTTGCTAAAGAGTGGTTACCATCTCCAACAGAGAATAATAAAACTCCTTTATCTTTAACATCATATTTAGCTTCAAAATTATCTTTATCAGCAAGTTCTTCTAATCCTTTGAAAATTCCATCCATTAAGTTTTCTGGAACTTTATAACCTTTAACATGTCCACCATTTTGCATTAAATCAAAATCATAAACAACATCTTCACTAGTTACTTTATCTGTTAAACCTTCAATAATTTCTTTTTTCTCATCATCAATTAAAAGCATAACATGAGGTAATTCTAAGCTAGCATTTTCTCTAACTCTTACTCTAGGTGGAATTCTTTCTAAAACAGTTCCTTCAGTTGCTCTAATTAAAGATTGAGAACCCTTTTCATAAGAATAATCTTCTAGGTCTACCATACCAATAAGGCCTTTTCTTACTTTTCCATCTGCTCCAGTTCTCTCTAAATAAATTAAAGAATTATCTAAAGTTTTGAAAAAGTCAGTAGAAAGTAAATGATCCATTTCTTTATTAATATTTGCAATTCTTTCTGCAACATTATCTTGCTCTAAATAAATTTCTGGTAAAGTAATTTTTAATGTTGAAGGAGCATCTCCAACAATATTTTCAACTTCTTTCCAATATTCAGGCTCTGAAGTGTATTGATCACAAGCTACAACAGCCCATTTTTCCATTTCTGCATTTTTTGGCAATAAAATATTTGCCCTCTTAAATGGTACGTTCATAATTTAATCCTCCTAACAAAGTTTTATTATGCTCAAATTATATCACTACGAAAAGATTTATACAAGCATAAGTCACAATTTTGCAAAATTAGGATTACTAATTATTGTAACAGAAAAGTTTAGACACGCACTATTAAATATTTTGTCGAAATTTGGCATACGGTTTTACTTGCAAAATGCAATTAAGTATAGTATAACAATATTAACTTAGTTGCATTTTTTTAGTGCAGTAAAATTTAATGAATTTACATATGCAAAGCAATAATTATTTTCAAAACAATATTTAAACTACTCTTTAAACTAGAGTTTCTAATTATTAAATCTTAATTTTAATATAATTATTCTAAATTAGTATTATTTAAAATCAAAATTATTTTAAGCCAATAATATTTTAATCTTTAAGTTTATTTCAAATATTAGTAACTTTATAAAATTAAAATCTTAAAATTTCCACAAACAAAGAAAATATAAATTAGCAAGAAAGAGAGGTGCATTTTGGAGGCAAAAATGTAACTAAAATACAAAATTGAAGGAGAAAAATTATATGATAGAAAATCAACTGGGAAACAATGAAATATTAAAACCAAAAAATGACGTTGTATTTCAAACTTTATTTTCAAGAGGAAAAGAAAAAATTACAAAAGATTTATTAGAAAAAATACTAAAGATAAAAATACATAAACTAGAATTGGATAAGAGCAAAGACTTGTTAAATGAAAATAAAAATGACAAGAATGGAAGACTAGATTTAAGAGCAATAATAAATGATAACATAGAATGTGATATAGAAGTACAATTAACAACACATGAAAAAATGCTACCTAGATTCTTGTTATATTGGGCAAAAATGTATAGTGCAAATTTGAAAGTTGGTGACGAATATAGTAAATTAAGAAGAACAATAAGTATAATAATAGTAGATGGAGAACTACCAGAATTTAAGGGAATAAAGAAAGCACAAACCAATTGGCAAATAAGAGAAGAAGAATACAAGAGTATAATCTTGACAAGCTATTTTGAGATTTGTATAATAGAGTTACCAAAAGCAATAAGAGAGTATAAAACAAATAAAGAAAATGGAGCACTGCAGTGGATGATGTTTTTGGAAAATCCAGAAGATGTGGAGGTAACCAAAATAATGGAAGAAAATGAAAATATCAAAGAAGCAAAAGAAGAACTAGATAGAATAAGTCAAGATGATATATTAAGAAGAATGGCATTTAAGGCAGAACTAGAAAGAATGGATCATGCTCAACTAATGTATGAAGCAAAAAGAGATGGCAAAAAAGAGGGAAAAATGGAAATAGCAAAAAATATGCTGAAAAAAGGTATTAGTGTAGCAGACATTATAGAAACCACAGGATTAACCGAAGAAGATGTAGAAAAGCTAATGTAATAATGATTACTAATAAAATATATTAAAAATTGTATAATAAAAACTAGTCAAAGATTCTAAAATAAAATTGAATCAATTTGACTAGTTTTTTGCATTATTAATAAGTCACAATTTTGCAAAATTAGGATTACTAATAATTCATAAATTTATTGTAATAGAAAATTTTAGACACGCACTATTAAATATTTTGTCGAAATTTGACATACGATTTTACTTGCAAAATGCAATTAAGTATAGTATAACAATATTAACTTAGTTGCATTTTTTAGTGTAATAAAATTTTACATATGCAAAGCAATAATTATTTTCAAAACAATATTTAAATTATTTTCTAAATTTAAAGTTTTTAATTATTAAATTTTAATCTCAATGTAATTATCCTGAATTAGTATTATTTAAAATTATTTTAAACCAATAATATTTTAAATTCTTAATATTTTTCAATACTATTAAATCTAAAAAATTAAAATCTTAAAATTTCCACAAACAAAGAAAATATAAATTAGCAAGAAAGAAAGGTGTATTTTTGACGAAAAAATGTGACTAAAATACAAAATTGAAGGAGAATTTATATATGGAACAACAAAAACAAAACAAAAAAATTAAGAGATATCCACCCAAAATGGATATAGTATTCCAAGCAATATTTGGAGAAGTAGGGAGTGAAAATATAACAAAAGACTTTCTAGAAAAGATACTAAAAAGAAAAATAGAAAAGATATCACTGGATAAAAATCCAATATTAAGACGAGAACTAAAAGACGATAAATTGGGAGTACTTGATATAGTAACAGAACTAGATGGAAAAGAAAAATGCAACATAGAAATGCAGCTAATAGACAAGAATAATATTATTGAAAGAATGTTATACTACTGGTCTAAAATGTACACAAGACAAATTAAAGCAGGAGATGATTACAATAAACTAGAAAAGACAATAGTAATACTAATAGCAGATTTTAATATAAAAGGATTAGAAGAAGTAGAGTATCATAGTACATGGAAAATAATAGAGACTAATAGTGTCAAAAAGTTAATATTGACAGATAAATTCGAGCTTGATATAATTGAATTGTTAAAAATAAAGGGTAGAGAAAATGAAAAAGATCAACTATTAGATTGGCTAATATTCTTAGAAAACCCGGAGAGTGAAAGGGTGACACGAAAAATGGAAGAAAACAAAAACCTAAAAGAAGCAGTAGAAAAATTAGATAGAATAAGTGAAGACGAAAAAATGCAAAGAATAATAGAATTAAGAGAAAAAGCAATAAGAGACGAACATGCAATATATGAAAAAGGCGTAGATGATGGAATTGAAAAAGGAATAACAAAAGGTGCAAGAGAAAAACAAATAGAAATAGCAAAGAGTATGCTAAAAGAAAATATGGATATTGAAATAATTATAAAAATTACAGGACTAACAAAAGAAGAAATAGAAAAATTGAAAGAAATGTAAGAATAAAAAATTAATCAAATCACTTGAAATTGTTTTAAAAGTAGTATAAGATAAATAGAGTAAAAATCTAAAGAAAAAGAGTAGAAAGAGGCACAAAATATGAGAAAAGCTAAAACCTATGCAGGAGTAGAGAGAGAGAGAGAGAGAGAGCCACAACATTAACAAATAATAGCCAAGCTAAGAAATTAGCTTTCTTAAGCATATTCAGGGCAGATACTAAATTTGTAAGTATTTAGTATCTGTCCCTTTTTGCGTGCCAAAAAATAAAAAAAGGAGGCTGATAATAAGATAGATTTATATATAGGAATAAGAAATAAAAAGTAAAAAAATGAAGAAAGGGGTATGATAAAATAATCATACAAAAAGGTAAAGAAAATGAAACAAAAAAGAAATTATTTAAAGAATAGTGGTATTACTCTAATAGCTCTTGTTGTAACTATTGTAGTATTATTAATTTTAGCAGGTGTAAGTATAAATGCTGTATTTAGTGAAAATGGAATAATTAAAAAGGCACAAGACGCACAAAACAAAATGAATCAAGCTGTGGAAAATGATGAAAAGAAATTAAATCAATTAAACAGTTGGATTGAAAGTGTAACAGGAACAGACTACACAGTAACATTTTGTGATTATAATGGAACAGAATTAAAAAAAGTCGAAGTAGCTAAGGGAGGAACAGCAACATATACAGGAGCAACGCCTACAAGAACAGCAGATGAAGACTATAACTATACTTTTAGCAAATGGTTAACTTCAAAGGATGGATATATAGAAGCTGAGTTAACTAATGTACAGTCAGATATGACAGTATATGCATTATATACTACACAAAAGGTTTGTTTTGTAGCAGGGACAAAGGTACTCTCAGAAAATGGACTAATAAATATAGAAGATATAAAAAAAGGAATGAAAGTATACAGTTATAATGAAGAAACCAATCAAATAGAATTAAACGAAGTAAAGAACACATTTATAAATTATGTAGATTACGATATGTGCAAAATATATATTAAGGATGAGGTTATAGAAAGTACAAATAAGCACCCATACTATATAAAGAGTAAATGTTGGACGGAAGCAAGATATTTACAAATTGGCGACATTTTAATAAATTCAGAAGGTAAAGAAATTGAAATAGAAAATATTGAAACAGTAAAATATGATGGAAATGAACTGAAAAAAGTTTATAATATAGAGGTGAATAATAATCATAATTATTTTGTTGGAGAAAATAAAGTACTTGTGCATAATTGGTTTACAAGTCAACCAGCAAGAATTAATGATGTATACTACGATACCTTACAAGAAGCTTTTGCTGCAGCCAAAAAGGGAGAAACAATAGTATTAAATGCATCAGGAAAGGAAGGAATTGTAACACTTGATGTTAGCACGGCTTGTGGGACAAGTAGTGAAACTGACAATAATATTACTATAAGTGAGATAACAATTGACATGAGCGGATATACATTAGAAATAGCATCAGGAAATAATGTATACTTAAGCAATATAACTATAAGTGATAGCAGTAATACTGCAGCTTCCATAAAAATTTCACAGGGTGCCACTTTGGTAATGGACAAAAACACAACCATAGCAAATACAGTAACTATAACAAATCAAAATTAGAATATATATATAAACTGTACAAGTAAAATTTGTACAGTTTTTTGCATTATTAATAAGTCACAATTTTGCAAAATTCGACATAAAATATCATAACCCTATATGTATAGAAGGGAAGAGTGATATGAAAAAAATTAAAAAAGGAGATATAGTAGGAAGATTATCCTATGGGAAAGATATTTATTTTATAGTTGAAAGAATAATAAAAACTAGAAATGGTGACATAGCAATACTTAAACGGATTAACGGTTAGAATTCAAGCCGACAGTGATGTGAATGATTTGGAATTAATAGAAACCAAACAAGTTGAAAAACATTTAAGAGCAATGGAAGAAACAGTTGAAAAACGAATAAAAACTAGAGAAGAACTGTTAAAAAATAATGATGTAAGAGAAAAAACGATAATTCATACTGGGAGAATTTTGCATATAGATGGAGACAAAAAGTATAGTGAAAAATCAAATATATATTACAAAAAAGTGGGTTTAAATGCTATTGTAAAAAACATTCCGGAAAGAAAACAACCAGCTTTTGTTGGTTCATTAGTAAGAAAGTATAGACCTGAAATATTAGTAATAACAGGTCATGATGGAATGATAAAAAAAGGGAAGAACTTTACAGATATATATAATTATAGAAATTCTAGTTACTTTATAAAAGCAGTAGAAGAAGCTAGAAAAAATAACACAAGAGATGACTTAGTAATTTTTGCAGGTGCATGTCAAAGTTATTATGAAGGAATAATGATTGCGGGTGCAAACTTTGCATCATCACCAGCACGTATTTTAATTGATTTTATGGATCCAATAATTGTAGCAGAAAAGATTGCAGTTACAGACGAGAAAAGGTTTGTTACAATAAAAGATATTGAAAATGAATTACGTGATGGGCAAAGGGGAGTAAGTGGAACAGGTGGAAATGGAAAGAAAAAGCTGTTGACAATATAAAAAATGATTCTGTAACAAAATAGAAACAAAAATGTAATATAAATGTAATATAAAACCTGAATTGGCTGAAAATACTAAAACATTGGTATTAAGTACGAACGAATCTTCTTTGACAAAATCGACCAAAAATGATATTATTTGCCTATCTTAATGAAGTAGGTGATGATATGATTTGTCCAAATGATATTACTAGTTTAAAAACTGACATTAATGAGATGATCGGACAAAAGATAATGATCAAAGGCTCACTAGGAAGATGTAGAACCTTTGAAAAAGAAGCTACAATAGAAAAAACTTATCCAAATATTTTTGTTATAAAATATGAGGAAGAAAATAGAAATGTTACTTACAGCTACACAGACATCTTAACAAGAGCTGTTGAAGTAGATGTATTTGATGGGAATGGATATAGCCCATTACTTCCACCAATAACAGAAACCAAAAAACAAAGAAACTTAGCATAATATAAAAAAATTCCTAATTTTAGGAATTTTTTTTTGGTCTTGTCAATATATATTAGTAAAAACGAATAGGAGGGATTTAAAAATGGCGGTTGAAACAGCAAAAGATAGTCTAATTTTAAATCAAATTATTGAACAAAAAAGAGATACCTTTATGGTAGAAGAAGATTGTATTGTTCCTGACGTAAAGCCAGACATATTAAATATTATTAGTAATAGTGGAATAGTTTGCATTTATAAAAAAGAAATTATGGATGGAAAAATTAGACTAGATGGCTGTGTTAATACATACATTATGTATTTAGCAGACACAGAAGAAAATCAAGTAAGAAGCCTAAATGCTAATATAGATTTCACACAAGTAATTGACATGGAAAAAGTAAGAAGTGACATGACATTAGATGCAAACGTCAACTTAAAAGGGCTAGAGGCACATGTATTAAACGGAAGAAAAATACATATGAAAGCAATCTTAGAAGTTGATGCAAAGGTATCTTCTAATGAAACAGTTGAATATGTGAAAGAAATAAATAACTTGAATGATGTGCAATGCTTGAATAGGGAGTTTCAAATAAATTCTTTAGTGGGATGTGGAAATACAAAAGTATATGCAAAAGATACTATAAATCTTGACGAAGCTGATAATTTAGTAGAGGTAATGAAAACAGATTTGAGAATAACAAATAGAGATACAAAAATAAGCTATAACAAGGTTTTAATTAAATCAGATTTACAAGTAAAAATTATATATCTAACAGAAGATAATCGTATAAATATGAAAGAAGCAACTATACCAGTTGTAGGATTTATAGATTTACCAAACATTAGCGAGGACCACAATTGCAATGTAAAATATGAAATAAAAAATATTATTATAAAGCCAAACAATGTAGAAGACCATTCAATATATGTAGAAGCTGAAATAGAGGTTTATTGTGAGGCTTATGAAAACAGAAGTGTACAAATGATACAAGATTTATATAGCCCAACTAAGAACTTACAATTTAATCAAAAAAATGTAAAAGTAATGCAAAATCAAGATATGAAAAAACAGGTATGCAATATTAGAGAAAAGCAAGTAATACCAGAAATAGGCTCAAGAAAAATATATGATGTAGAGGTACTTCCTGTTATTGAGGAGCAAACCATATTAAATGACAGAATAATATATGACGGTGATTTAAAGCTAAACTTTATATTTGCTGGAACTGGCAGCACTGGCGTAGAGACAAAAGAGGTAAGTGTGCCATTTAGCTTTACAATGGACTTTGACGGCGTAAATTCTGGAAGCAACATAGACACAGTAATAGAGATAGATGCGCAAAACTTTATAGTAATGCCAGACGAAAGTATAGACATTAAAGTTGATTTAGGCTTTACAGCTATCAGTGGAAAAGATAGTAGTATTTCTATTATAGATGAGGTTACAGAAGCGGAAAGCAGAGCAACTTGTCAATATAGTATGATAATATATTTTGTAAAACCAGGTGATTCTTTATGGAGTATTGCAAAGAAATTTGGAAGCACAGTAGAAGATATTAGTAGGGTAAATGGAATAGAAAACCCAGATAATCTTCAAGTGGGAAAACAATTATATATTCCTAGATATCATGGATGATAAAATATATTCAAGAAATAGAATCAGGTTACCAAAGATAATAATACAAAACAATAGAAATCCTAATAAAAACACATCAAAGGTGCTAAAGATAACGGCTATATTAGTAATAGCAATTAGTGTGGCAGGATTTAGTCTAAAAGGAATACAACCAATAATAGAGAAAAACTGCAAAAGTATGGCTAAATCTGTTGCAACTAAAGTATCTAATATAAAAGCAACAGAAGTAATGGCAAAATATGAGTATAATGACATTCTAGTTATAAGCAAAGACGAGAATGGAAATATAAATAGAGTAGGCACTAATGTGTTTACAATAAATAAAATAATATCTGATATTCCAGTGTATATACAGGAGGAATTGGAAAGAGAAGAAAATAGCAGTTTCAAAATTCCACTAGGAAGTTTTTTGGGTAGTAAATTATTCTCAGGAATGGGACCAAAAGTAAATGTGAAAATGCAAATGGTAGGAGACTTAGACACAGACCTAAGGTCGGAATTTACATCAGCTGGAATAAATCAAACCCTACATAGAATTTATTTAGAAATAAAATGTAAGGTAATAATATTAACTCCATTTGAAACAATGGAAGAAGAAATTGCAAACCAAGTGCTTATAGCAGAGGGAGTGATAGTAGGAGATATACCAAATGCTTACTACAACTTAGACGGAATAACCAAAGACAATGCAATAGATATAATAGAATAGCATACAAAAAGAAGTTGCGTAATTGCAACTTCTTTTGAAATATTATCTCTTGCTAAATTGTGGAGCTTTTCTAGCTTTTTTAAGACCGTATTTTTTTCTTTCCTTCATACGAGGATCTCTTGTTAAGAATCCTGCAGATTTTAAAGCTGGTCTGTATTCGCTATTAGCTTCATTTAAAGCTCTTGCTATACCATGACGAATAGCTCCTGCTTGACCTGTAAATCCACCACCAACTACTTTACAAATAACATCATATTTATCTAATGTGTTAGTTGCAACTAATGGTTGTTTTACTATAACTTTTAATACTTCTGTTCCAAAGTATTCATCTAAAGTTTTACCATTTACAGTAATGTTTCCTTTACCTTCTACTAATCTAACTCTAGCAATTGATTTTTTTCTTCTTCCTGTTCCTAAAAAAACAATATTATCAGATTTCTTAGCCATTTTATTTTACCTCCCAAACTTCAGGTTTTTGAGCGATATTTTCATGCTCGCTACCAGCATATACTCTTAATTTTTTAGCCATTTGTCTACCAAGTCTTGTATGAGGAAGCATACCTACAACGGCATGAGTCATCATTCTTTCAGGATTTTTAGCTAATAAATCTTTTGCTGTAATTTCTTTCATTCCACCAATATATCCTGAATGGCTTCTATAAATTTTTTGGTCTAATTTTCTACCTGTTAAAACAACTTTATCACAGTTAATTATAATAACGTGATCACCAACATCCATATGAGGTGTATAAGTTGGTTTATGTTTTCCTCTTAATAATTTAGCAGCTTCAGCAGCAACTCTACCTAATGGCTTATCAGCTGCATCAATAATATACCATTTGCTTTCAATTTCACTTTTTTTAATACTATATGTTGTATTATTCATGGTAATCATATCCTCCATTTCAAATTCAAATAATCTATATGAAACTATTTTTTCGGCTACCGGGGAGAAGCTTTAAAAATAATTACAATCATACACATGCTTAATTATTTTAATACAAAAATATAAAAAAGTCAAGTAAAATCCCAAATATTACTAAAATTTACGAATTTTTGAGTAAGATTAAGAGATTAAATCTTTAACTACTTCACTAGCTAAAATTAAACCTGCAACAGAAGGCACAAAACTAATACTAGCAGGTGTCCTTTTATTATTCACATCAAAGCGTTTAGGTTCTTCTTTAGAATACACAACTTTTAAATGTTTAATTCCACGCTTTCCAAGTTCTTTTCTCATAACTTTAGCCAAAGGACATACTGAAGTTTTACTAATATCTGCAATTTCAAATTTAGTAGGATCTAATTTATTTCCAGTGCCCATAGAGCAAATAATAGGAATATTTCTTTTATAGCATTCCTCAACTAAATTTATCTTAGAGGTAACACAATCGATAGCATCTACTACATAATCAAATTGTGTGCTCAAAATTTCATCTGTGTGAGAAGCATCATAAAACATTTGATAAGTAATTATATTCAAATTAGGATTTATTTTAAGTAATCTTTCTTTTTCAACTTCAACTTTAGGTTTACCAACAGTACTAGTATCTGCAATAAGTTGACGATTTATATTTGTAATATCAACAACATCTTTGTCAATTAAAGTGAGATTGCCAACTCCACTACGAGCCAAAGCTTCAATTACATATGAACCAACACCACCACAACCAAATACCGCAACATGTGCTTGTGCTAATTTACTTACATTATTTTCACCAATTAAATATTCAGTTCTATTAAGCCAATTATTCATTTTAATACCTCATAACAATTTATCTAACAAAAATATTATAACACTAAATAACTATCAACACAACACAAACAAAAATTTGTAAAAACTCTTGCAAATTTTTTATTTTATGGTAAAATATTGGTGAAACGAGAGGAGATAAAAATATGTTAGCATATATTAAAGGAATTTTGGAAATAAAAACAAAAGGATATATAGTGGTAGAAGCAGGAGGTTTAGGATATAAAATATTTATGCCGGAATCGACAATTGCTAATACTGGAAATATAGGAGATAAAGTTCAAATTTATACATTTATGAGAGTTAGGGAAGACGATGTTAGTCTGTACGGATTTCTAACAAATGAAGAGTTGCGTATGTTTGAATTACTATTAAGCGTTAGTGGAATAGGAGCAAAAGGTGCATTAGTAATATTATCAAACATTACACCATCACAATTTGCTTTAGCAGTCATTTCAAATGATGTGGCAATATTAAAAAAGGTACCAGGAATAGGACCAAAAACAGCACAAAGAGCAATATTAGAGCTAAAAGACAAATTGAAAAAAGAACAAGAAATTTCAATCGCCGAAGGAGAAGAAATTTCAAATATAGAGCAAGTTATTAAGGAAGATGAAAAAGTATCAGAAGCAATAAGTGCATTACAAGTACTAGGTTACAGTAAGCGAGAAATAGTAGAAGCATTACAAGCAATAGAAGTAACCTCACTATCAGTAGAGGACATTATTAAAAAGGGACTAGCTAATTTAGCAAAAAAATTATAACAGCAATATAATGTTTTTATAATATTTATATTATCTTAATCTACCCGGCACGTCGCTTGCACTTTGAATATATTTTTTCTCGACTAAAGCACGAAAAAATATATGTCAAAGTCGCTGTGCCTACTCTAAAAATATTAATTGTAAATTTTATTTATAATAATATAGCAAAACATTATATTACTATTAATAATAAAGAATAAAAGGAGCTTTGAATAATGGACATGAGTAAACCACTTGCATATAGAATGAGCCCAAAAACATTAGATGACTATGTAGGGCAAGAACATATTTTAGGCAAGGATAAAATTTTATATCGTACAATAAAAGCAGATAGATTATCTAGCATTATACTATGGGGACCTCCAGGTTGTGGAAAAACATCACTTGCTAGAGTTATTAGTAATACAACAAAATGCAAATTTCTAAAAATAAATGCAGTAACATCAGGTATATCAGACATAAAAAATGCAGTTGAAACTGCACAAAATGCTTTGTTAAATCCATCTGGCAAATGTATTTTATTTATAGATGAGATACATCGTTTTAATAAATTACAACAAGATGCATTGCTTCCTTATGTAGAAAATGGAACTATAATACTAATAGGAGCCACAACAGAAAATCCATATTTTGAAGTAAATAAAGCTTTGATATCAAGGTCAATGGTATTTCATTTGCAACCATTAACAGATGAAGATATATTTAAAGTACTAAAAAAATCTTTAACTTCTGAAGATGGATTAGGAAGCTACAACATAAAAATAGAAGATGAGACTTTGAAAAAACTTGCAATAACTTCAGGAGGAGATGTAAGAACAGCTTTAAACGGGCTAGAGGTTGCAGTATTAACAACACAAATAGATTCAAATGGAATAATAAACATTACAGATGATATTTTAAAAGAATGTGTGCAAACAAGAAAAGCTGTATTTGATAAAAAAGGTGATAGTCACTATGATAATATTAGTGCATTTATAAAATCAATGCGTGGGAGTGATGTAGATGCAGCATTATTTTATTTAGCAAGAGCATTAAATGCAGGAGAAGATCCTGTATTTATGGCAAGAAGAATAGTAATTGCTGCAGCAGAAGATGTTGGAATGGCAAATCCAAATGCTTTAGTAGTTGCAACATCAGCTATGCAAGCTGTAACTATGGTAGGAATGCCAGAAGCCAGAATTATTTTAGCAGAGGCAACAGTCTATGTAGCAACTTCCAAAAAATCAAATGCTGCATATTTAGGAATAGATAAGGCACTAGCAGATGTAGCTAATAAAGATACAGGAACTATACCAATGCACATTAGAAATGCACCAGCAGAAGGAATGTCAAAAGAAGGGTATGGTGTAGGATATAAATATCCACATGATTATCCAAATCATTGGGTAGAACAACAATATTTACCTGATAAAATGTTAGG
Organism: uncultured Clostridia bacterium; assembly: GCA_934120135.1. Lineage (GTDB taxonomy): Bacteria > Bacillota > Clostridia > TANB77 > CAG-508 > CAG-273. The sequence goes on from CAKOTK010000002.1 coordinate 74,757, forward strand.
AACAAAATATTATATAAAAGATGATACAGTGGAAGATTAAATTGAAAATCCCCGGCTAAAACAGTCGGGAATTTTTATTTTATTATTTTTTCTCTTTAATAACTTCTGTAATAGCACCTAAGCTACTTAATGTATTTGTTGCTTCAAATGGAATAAATACTTTATTAGCTTCTCCATTAGCAACTTCTTTTAAAGTTTCTAAAGATTTTAATTGAACTAACTTCTCGTCTGGTTTAGCTTTCATCATAGCATCATAAACCATTTGAATTTCTTGAGCTTTAGCTTCAGCTACTTGCTTGATTGCTTCAGCTTCACCGGCAGCTCTTCTAATTTTAGATTCTTTTTCAGCTTCAGCTTCTAGAATAGCAGCCTCTTTTTTACCTTCTGCTAAAGTAATAGCAGATTGTCTTTCACCTTCAGCTTGTAAAATTAAAGCTCTTTTATTTCTCTCAGCATTCATTTGTTTTTCCATTGCGTCTCTAATGTCAGCTGGTGGAGTAATATCTTTAATTTCAACTCTGTCTACTTTACAACCCCATTGATCTGTTGCTTCATCAAGAATAACTCTTAATTTATCATTAATAGCATCTCTTGAACTAAATGTATCATCTAAGTCCATTTTACCAACAATATCACGAATTGTAGTAATTGCTAGGTATTCAATACCTTTCTTTAAATTTTGAATTTCATAAACTGCCCTTGCAGGATCTGTAATTTTATAGAATACTACAGTATCAATAGTAATAGTAACGTTATCTTGTGTAATTACACCTTGTGGTGGAATATCCATAGTTTGTTGTTTTAAACTTACTACACTACGTACATGGTCTACAAAAGGAATGATAACTGTAAGACCAGCATCTGCTACCTTATGAAATTTACCAAGTCTTTCAATAATATATACCTCAGACTGTTTTACTATTTTAATTGTATTAAATGCAATAATTAAAATAATAACTAATAATGCGATTAAAACCCACATCATAATAAAAATCCTCCTTAAAAAATATATATAATAAATATTAATACCTAAACTGTTTGTTCAATTTTAGAGTCAGCTGTAACAACTGCCTTAACACCATCAATACTCAAAATTGAAACTTCAGTACCTTCGCTAATAACTGTTTCTCCATTAGATTTAGCCGACCAAACTTGACCATCAACCTTAATTTGGCCAACTCCTAATGTAGGGTTTATTTCTTTAACAACAATAGCTTTTTTTCCAATAATAGAAAAAGCATTAGTAGTTAAGTTGTTATCAGTTTTTCCAAGCTTTTTAGCTAAAGGTCTTGTACATAAAATAAATAAAGCAGAAGTAACTACAAACACAGCAGTTTGAATAATTAAGTTATCTGTAAAAAAGCTAGTTACCATAGCACATAAGCTACCTAAACTTAACCAAAAGATTAAAAAGCCTACAGTTGCTATTTCAGCAATAACAAAAATACCTGCTAAAATTAACCAAACATACCACATAAAATTAATCTCCTTTACATTGTAACATCTATATTATACTATATTCTCGAGCAAAAGGGAATATGTTTTTGAAAAAAATGTAACATCTTGCCAATTTTTAAGTTTTGTGATATAACAATAAACAAGTGAGCAATCTACTGAATAATATATCATATGAGGTGGGATAGAATGAAAGAAGAAGCTATTTCAATATTAAAAAAATATCATCAAGAGCATATATTAGAATACAATTTAAGTGAAAAGCAACAACAAGAATTAGAAAAACAAATATTAAGTATAGATTTTGAACAATTACAAAATTTATATGAAAGCACAAAACAAGAAAAAGTTATAGAAGAAAAGAAAATTGAGCACATACCATATACAGATAAAGCAAAAATGCCAAAAGAACAAGAGCAAGAACTTGCAAATATTGGAACAGAGGTTATAAAACAAGGACACTATGCAGTTATAACAATGGCAGGTGGTCAAGGAACAAGGCTTGGACACAAAGGACCAAAAGGTACATATGCCTTAGATACTGTAAATGGTAAAAAATACATATTTGAAATAATTATAGACAAACTAAAAAAGGCAAAAGAAGAATATGGAGTTACAATACCATGGTATGTAATGACCAGCAAAGATAATCATGATGAAACAGTTTGGTTTTTAGAAAATAATAATTATTTTGGGTATGAAAAAGATAAAATTAAGTTTTTTAAACAAGGGGAATTACCTTTAATAGACACTCAAGGAAGAGTAATATTAGACGAGAATGTTAGAATAAAAGAAGCTGCAGACGGAAATGGTGGAATTTATGAAGCGTTTGCAAAATCAGGTTTGTTAGAAGAGTTAAAACAAAATCAAGTAGACTGGATATTTATAAGTGGGATTGATAATATATTATCAAACTTTGTAGATCCAATTTTATTAGGATTAACAATTAAAGAAAACAATGTAATTGCTTCAAAATCAGTTGCAAAAGCTAACCCACAAGAAAAAGTGGGAGTATTTTGCAAAATGAATGGCAAACCTAAAATAATTGAATACATTGATTTACCAGAAGAAATGGCAGAAGAGCTAGATGAAAATGGAGAGTTGATGTATGGAGAGGTTAATATAGGTACATACTTATATAACAGAAGTGTTTTAGAGAACTTGGCAAATGCTAAATTGCCATATCATGCAGCATTTAAAAAATCAGGTTATTTAAATATAGACGGACAATTTATAGAGCCAGAAGCACCAAATGTATTTAAATTTGAAACTTTTATATTTGATGCATTTACAAGATATAACAATATGACAATAATGAGAGTAAAAAGAGAAGACGAGTTTGCACCAGTAAAAAATCGTACAGGAAATGACAGCCCAGAAACAGCTGTTAAATTATATAATGAAAAATATAAATAAAGGAGAAAGTTTATTATGGAAAATGTAATAGGTTTAGTAATGGCAGCAGGAACAGATGACAGAATGAAATCTAAAAAATCAAAATTGGCACAGGAATTATATGGAAAGGCTGTTATTAAAAGAGTTGTTGACAGTATGAAAAAAGCTGGAATAGAAGATGTTGCAGTTATTGTTGGAGAGAACAGAGAAGAGATAGAAGAAATTCTAAAAGATGAGGTTACATATTTAGAGCAAAAAGGTTGCTTGGGAACAGGTCACGCAATTATGCAAGCAACAAATTATTTGGAAAGCAAAAAAGGTAGAGTTGTAATTGCTAATGGAAATATACCATTGATTACAACAGAAACTATTAAAGAAATGGTAGAGAAATCTGAGACAGAAAATGAATCAGCTACAATACTTACAGGTATTATAAGCGAACCAACAGGATATGGTAGAGTTATTAGAGAGAATAACAGAATTACAGAGATCATAGAAGAAAAAGAATTAACAGAGGCAGAAAAGAAAATATTAGAAGTAAATGCAGGAGTATATTGTTTTGAAATTTCAGAACTAGTTAAAGTTATTGGAACTTTAAAACAAAATAGTATGGGACTATATTACTTAACAGATGTAATTAAGATGCTTGTTGTATCAGGCAAAAAGGTTGGAGGAGTCTTAGTAGAAGACAATACAGAAATTTTGAGTCTTAACACAAAACTTCAATTAGAAATGCTAACAAGAATTTTAAGAATAAAAATCAACACAATGCATATGAACAATGGTGTAACAATAGAAGATATTAACACAACATATATTTATGAGGATGTAGAAATCGGAATGGACACAGTAATTCATCCAAATACAACCATTAAATCAGGTGTTGTAATTGGCGAAGATTGCAATATTGGACCAAATGCATATATTCGTGAAGGATGTAAATTAGCAGACAAAGTAAAAGTTGGAAGCTTTGTAGAAATAAAAAAAGCAATTATTGCAGAAGGCTCAAAAGTGCCACACTTATCATATATGGGAGACTGCGAGATAGGAACAAAATGTAATATTGGTTGTGGAACAATTACATGCAACTATGACGGAAAAAATAAACACAAAACAAAAATTGGAGACAATTGCTTTATAGGATCAAATGTAAACTTAGTAGCACCTGTAACTTTAGGAGACCATGTTTTAGTAGCAGCAGGTTCAACAATTACTCAAGATGTACCATCAGAAGCATTGAGTATTGCTAGAGAAAGACAAACTAATAAAGAAGAATGGAATAAAGGAAAATAGAAATAAAGGCTTTTGCGTTTGCAAAAGCCTTTTACTTTAATATTGTTGTTCGCCAGGTATAAAGTAATCTACAACACCATATACTATCGCACCAACTATTGCTGCCATCAAAGAAACTGTATAACCTGCAACAAAGTATTGTGTTACATATAATACCACTGCAGAAAGAACAAAACCTACAAAACCTTTACCAAAAGAACTAGCATGTAGACCAGTAAATTTAGTAATTAAATAGTCGATAGCTGTAAGCACAATTGCTGCAGCTGCTAAAGCCCAAAAATTACTAATGTTAAAACCTGGTGTAAAAAATGCTGTAATAGCAAGAACTATAGCTGCTGTAATCAATCTACCAATTATTTGCCAAGCTGTACCTTTAGTATTAGATCTTGTATTTGTATTTTCATTTGACATGTCTAAACCTCCTTAATTTTAAAATAATTTACATGGTTTGCTAATTTTATTATTTACTTAAAAACAAAAATTATTCAACCAATGAATAATTTTTTTATTTTGGCTCAAAATTATATTAAAAACTTGTGAAAGGATTTTTAAAATGATAATAACTTTAATAAGAACTATTGTGTTATACATACTTGTTTTAGTAGTTATGAGATTAATGGGAAAAAGAGAAATAGGGCAATTACAACCATTTGAACTTGCAATTTCAATTATGATAGCTGATTTAGCTTCAATACCTATGACAGATGTCGGAATACCAATTACAAACGGAATTATACCAATTTTAGGACTTTTAGTAATGCATTTAGTAATTTCTATTATAAACATCAAAAGCATACGAGGAAGAGAGATTTTGTGTGGAAGACCAACAATATTAATATATAGAGGGAAAATAGACGAAAAAGCTTTGAAAAAAGAAAGATTTACTATAAACGAGTTGGAAGAAAGATTAAGAGGAAACAACGTTGTAAATTTAGGTGATGTTGAATATGCAATATTAGAAACAAGTGGGCAAGTAACTGTTATTCAAAAGCCTAATAAACGTACAACAACGCCAGAAGACTTTAATATAGAGCCGGATTATGAAGGCTTACCATACGATTTAGTAATAGACGGAAAAGTGTTAAATGAGAATTTAAGAAAAATTGGTAAAAACGAAATATGGCTTAAAAAACAAGTAGAGAAATTTAACATGACGCCACAGGAAGCTTTGATAGTGACTTTTGATGGAAAAGGACAAATTTTTTGTCAGAAAAAAGAAAGATAGGGGAGAAATATGTATAAGGAATTAGTTATTATAATTATAATAATAGTGCTAGTTATAGCAGGAAATATTATAACCCAAAACAATACAAATAAAACAGTTGAAACAATGAACGAAGAGCTTAATACCTTTAGAAATGAAATTTCGAGTGAGAATGTAAACAAACATGAGGCTCAAAATCATATAAGTAAAATAAATGACACTTGGGAAGAAAAGTTAGAGACTTTAGCTTATTATATAGAACATGATGAGCTCGAAAAAGTAAGCACAGAACTTACAAAATTGAAAGCTGATGTTAAAACAGAAAATTATGACTTTGCAGTAGAAAATTTAGATAACTGCATATTTATATTGGAGCACATAAAAGACAAATCTGCACTGAAAATAGTAAATATATTTTAAATATTATTGTAATATCCTGTAGGTTGCTTTATTATGAATTCGGCAGCCTTCAAGGCACCTTCAGCAAAAATACTGCGAGAATAAGCGATGTGCTTAACTTCAAAACATTCATTGTCATTAAAAAACATTACACTGTGCTCACCAACAATATTACCACCACGAATACTAGAAAATCCAATTTCATTTGGATTTCTTTTTTCATGTTTTTGAATTCTATTAAATTCATAAAAATATTTATTATCATTTGCTTCTTGAATAGCATTAGCAAGAGCTAATGCAGTTCCACTAGGACTGTCTACTTTTCTATCATGATGTGTTTCTACAATTTCAATTTCGGAATTTGGAAGCTTTTGAGAAAGGCTACTTACAATATCCTTCATTAAGGCAATTTCATAAGACATATTTGCAGACTGAAAAACAGCAATATGTTTAGAGGCATTTAAAATCTTAGCTTGTTGTTCTTCAGTAAAACCAGTAGTAGCAATTACAAGGGCGATATTTTTAGATATAGCAAAATCTAAAATACCAACAGCAGCTTCAGGTGTTGAAAAATCAATAATAACATTAGGAAGTTCAAAGATATTGTTAAAATCATTGTAAACAGGGTATGCAAGATTATACATAGCATTTTTATCAAGACCACCCAACAAATGCATATTTGGATGTTGTTTTATCAACTTAGCAACTTCACTACCCATTTTCCCGTTAATACCATTTATCAGAACCTTTATCATAAAATCCTCCGCCAACTTTTGGAACGGAGCCAAAAATCACATTTTTTAAAATTAACAATGACTTTTAACTCCGTCCCAAGGAATCATAATTTAATATATTCAATTAAAACTTATATTATTCTAAAAACAATTAAACTTAAAAATACATAAGCATATTTATAGAATTTTTTCGTATGTAAAATGCCTCTAATATGTTTAAAAGTTTCAACCAAAGCACTATACTTATCTGCAAAAGTAACTACAACGGTTTCTTTGTAATGTGGAATTTTAATAGTAACTGGCCACATATGATTAACAATTACATCTTTTTCTATGTCATTCAAATTAAAAATTTCAGTAGCATTTTTTAATGCAATTTTAGGATGCATAAAAGCATGTTGTCCTTTCCAACTCTTGTCTTCTCTAATGTAAGTGTGCCAGTCGTATAAAAATAAATCATGAAGCATTGCACCACGAGTGGCAGAAACATAGTCTAAATTTAATTTTTTGCAAATTATATATGTGTAATAGGCAACCTGCATACAGTGCTTATAGCAAGAAGTATGTGCATGTTGGTTATATATTTTCATTTTTTGAACCTTAGCATTTTTAACTAAGTCATTTATAATAGAGAAAAACTCTTCTAAAGAGGTGTTTTCAACTATTAAATCTTTTGTTATCATAAAGTGATTTCCCCTTTTTTAAACTCTACTTTAATTATATCACAGAGGGGAACAAAATGATACTAATTTAATAGAAATTTAATAAATTGACAGAAATTAACATAAGATGTATAATGATTATTAAGTCTGAAAAGACAAATTATAACATCAGGAGGAAATCTTACAATGCAGACAAATGAAAAAATCCCTATGCGGTTAGAGTTAGATGAAAAGGTTATTAAGAACCTTTTGACCTCTGACACAGATTTTGCAAGGAGATGGAACTCTATAAGGAGATCCAAGAAAGTCAAAGAAGCCTATGCAAAGGCAGAAAAGGAAGTCAAGCAGAAAGCTGCAGAGGCTACTGAGGTAGATGAGAATAATGTGAAGTTGATGTGGCTGGATAAAACTTTTACAGAAGGAATTTATCATGCATTCACAATGTCTGTGCTTGGTACAGCCATTAATAAAGCCGTAGAAACGGACCTGCAGAAGCCTCTCAAGAAATATATGCTTGAAATCATGGATGAAGATTTTATGCTTGAAATTATTGAGAAGCTTACGCAAGGATGTATCGATGCAATTGAGAATTTTATGCTGCAGGTTAAGGCTACTAAATGCTTTGAAGGTTTGTTTGGAGATATTTTTGGAGACATAGAAGAAGAGTAAGATTTCAACAAAAAGAGGTTGCAAATGCAGCCTCTTTTTGTTAGTAAAAATCATATTAAATTAAACTTTTTCATTTCGGTTTCTAAAATTTTTTGTTTTTCTAAGGACATTGTAACCAAAGGTAAACGAACTCTCATACTATCATACCCCATCATAGACAAAGCAGATTTTACAGGAATAGGGTTTGTTTCACAAAATAGACTATCTATTAAAGAAATTGATTTTATCTGCGAATCTTTTGCTAAAGTATAATTGCCACTTAAGTAATCAAAAACCATATTGTGTACAAACTTAGGAGCAATATTTGAAAGTACAGAAATAACACCAATTCCACCTAGAGATAAAATAGGGAGAGTTTGGTCATCATTGCCAGAATAAATATGCAAATTATCTCCACATAAATTAGCAATTTTAGCTATTTGAGATATGTTACCACTTGCTTCTTTTATAGCCACAATATTAGGAATCTTAGAAAGTTCTAAACAAGTTTTAGGTTCTATATTTAAACCAGTTCTGCTAGGAACATTATATAGAATAATTGGTAAAGAAGTATTTTTTGCAATTTCTGTGTAATGCATAATTAAGCCATTTTGAGTAGTTTTATTGTAATATGGTGTAACAAGGAGCAAACCATCTGCACCAATTTCTTCGGCATATTTGCTAAATTCAATTACAGATTTTGTGTTATTTCCACCAGCGCCAATAATAACAGGAATTTGCTTATGTACATTATCAATAGCAAATTTAGCAACTTGCTTTTTTTCTTCTAAAGTCATTGTAGAAGATTCACCAGTTGTACCAAGAATAATAAGAGCATCAGCACCTTGCTGAATTTGAAAATCAATAAGCTTTTTTAATGTGTCAAAGTCAACACTATCTTCAGTAAAAGGAGTAACTAAGGCTGTACCACAACCAATAAATATATTTTTTTTCAAAACAATACCTCCATAAATATTTTTTGTATATCATATGTAGGCACAACAAAAAATGCCAACTAAAACTTAGTTGACATTTATAATTTATTTTAAAAATCCACTTATAATTTGTTCCTCTGCTTCTTTTTCTGTAAGACCAAGAGTCATAAGCTTAATAAGTTGTTCTCCTGCAATTTTTCCAATAGCAGCTTCATGAAGTAAACTTGCATCAACATCATTTGCTACTATTTTAGGAGTAGAAGTAACTTTTGCCTTATCCATAATAATTGCATCACATTCAACATGCCCAAAGCATTTGTTGTTTCCATTAACATTTGAGCTGAATTCTTGAACAGAATTGTCTCTTGCAATAGCACGAGAGGCAACATGTACACTAGAATTTTCGCCATTTAAGTCAATATCAAAAATACTTTTAGCTATTTGATTTCCAGAAGTCATAACTCTTTCTGTAATAACTAAACTTGTATTATTGCCAAGTTCGCCTTTGGTTTCACGAACAGTAGAAGAGACACCTTCAATTTGAATAGTTTCCATTTCTAATGTAGAACCTTCTTCAAGATTTACAATTGTTTGTGGATTTAAAATTCTATCTCCAGTTCCATTACCTTCACCATAATGTTTTTCAATGTATTTTACCTTAGCTCCTTTTGACAAATGAAATGTATGAATACCATCATGTTCTGAAGTTTCGCAAGAGCTGTTATGAATACCACAACCTGCTACAATTACTACATCAGCATTTTCTCCAACATAAAAATCATTGTATACAACATCATTAAAACCTGCTTCAGTTAATATGACTGGAATGTGAACACTTTCATTTTTAGTATTTGGCTTAATAATAATATCAATACCAGGCTTGTCTTGTTTTGTAACAATATCAATATTGGCAGTAGTATTTCTTGCAACACCTTTGCCATTTTCACGAATGTTGTATGCTCCAATTGGAGTTTTTTCAATATCAGCAATGGTTTTTAATAGATTTTTTTCAATTGCATCTAATTTATTTTCAATTTCATTACTCATATTAGTTACCTCCTTTTTCAAGCATTACTTTACATGGCTTTTGAGTATTGTTTAAAAGTAGGGGAAGAACCTCTTCTTTTTGACCAACAGCTTGTACTTTTCCGTCAACAAGTAAAATAATTTCATCTGCAATATTCAGAATTTTTTCTTGGTGAGAGATAATAACAATTGAAGAATCACTAATTTCAGAATGCATTTTTTCAAATACAGAAATTAAGCTATTAAAGCTCCATAAATCAATACCAGCCTCAGGCTCGTCAAATACAGTAAGTTTCGACTTTTTAGCTGCAAGCATAGCAATTTCAATACGTTTTAATTCTCCACCAGAAAGTGAATTACTAACTTCTCTGTTTAAATAGTCTTTTGCACATAAACCTACATCAGAAAGATAGTTACATGCCTCTGAAACATTTATAGTGTTACCAGAACTTAATTCTATTAAATCTCTAACAGTTAAACCTTTGAATTTTACAGGTTGTTGAAAAGCAAAGCCAATTCCAAGTTTAGCTCTATCAGTAATTCCCATAGCAGTAATGTCTTTTCCATCAAAGAAAATGCTACCAGAATCAGGCTTTAAAATTCCCATAATAATTTTAGCAAGTGTAGATTTTCCAGAACCATTAGGACCAGTTATTGCAACTAACTTGCTATTATCTATTTTTAAACTTATGTTATCTAAAATTTGTTTATTGTCTCTAAAATAAGAAACATTTTTAAGTTCTAACATAATTTTACCTCCTTAAAATTTAGCACATATATTGTACCACAAAATAAGCAAAAATACTAGATTTTGAATAATATTTAGTAAAAATACCAAAATAAATATATAAAATATTGACATACGCTAAAACGTACGCTATAATATAAATATAGGGGTGATTAAAAATGACGAATATAAATATTACAAATTTTAGAAAAGATATATATGAGTTATTAGAACAAACTATAAAGTTTAATGAACCAATAAATATTACAACTAAAAATGGGAATGCAGTTGTTATATCAGAGGAGGATTATAACGGACTAATGGAAACAGTATATTTATTAAATGCACCAGGAATGAAAGAAAAACTTATAAAGGGAAAAGAAACAAAAATAGAAGACTGTGTTGCAGAAGAAGAGGTGGAATGGTAGTGTATAAAATTGTTTATACTAAAGATTCGATAAAGGATATCGAAAAACTAAAAGGTGCTAATTTGAATAAAAAAGTATTGGCTTTAATTGAGATAATAAAAAATAATCCATTTCAAACACCACCACCTTATGAAAAATTAGTAGGAGATTTGCAAGGATTATATTCTAGAAGAATAAATATAAAACACAGATTAGTGTATCAGATCCTAGAAAATGTTCAAACTGTAAAAATAATAAGTATGTGGACACATTACGAGAAAATATAAAAAAGATTTGCCTCACAGAGTGAAGCAAATCTTTTTTAAAATTTCTCAATCCATTTATTTAAAATATTTGTAGCAATTTCTTTTGTAACATTATCTTTATCAAATAATGGGTTATATTCAACTAAATCAGCTGATTTAATAATATCACTATATTTTGTAATCTCATCTGCTAAAGCATAAGCCTCTTCCAAATTGATACCATTTTTAGCTGGAATAGAAACACCAGGTGCAACATTAGGATCTATTAAATCTAAATCAAAACTAATATGTACTCCGTCAGTTCCGTTTGAAGCAATAGCAAAAGCCTTTTTACAAATTTCTTCAACTCCATATTTTTTAATATCTTCAGTAGAAAATACAGTAACACCTGCATCTAATACATTACCCCATTCCCATGGGTCAATATCTCTACCACCAACAATAACAGCATTTTTGAAATTGTAAAATGGACCATCATGAAAATCTGCTAACATACTTTTTTCATAATGTGTAGCAACTGCTAAAGGCAAACCGTGTAAGTTACCAGTAACAGAAGTAGGATAGGTATTGAAATCAGCATGTGAATCAAACCATATAATTCCCATATTTTTATTTTCTTTTATAGAACCTAAGCTAGAACCAATTGCAACAATGTGGTCTCCACCTACAAGTAAAGGAAATTCACCATCTTGAATAACTTTACTAGTTGTGTTATATAGCCTTTCATTAAATTCGTTGATTCCTTCTAAGTTTCTTTTCTCATTTTTTGAATCTAGCGCTTTAACTGCCAAAACCAAATTATGCATTTTTGTGTAATATGCATCTTTTTCCTCGTCATTCATATTTTCTTCAAAATGAATTTCATGCATATCTAGTAACAAATCATCAAACTTTGAAACAAAGCTGTTAATGTCATTAGAATCTGAACTTGAGTTAGATTCTTCGTCTTTTTTGTTACCTTTCAAAACATAATTGTGAGAAATGTTGCTTGATTTTAAGTCATTTGTTAGGACTTGTGCTCCAAGCTCAGCACCATCAATTTTTAGACCTAAGTCAGTGCATGCACTTATAATTGATACTTTTTTCATTTTAAACCCTTCTTTAAACTTTTACTAACATGATGATGATAATTATCAAACATCAGAAGCAAAACAAATTATACCAATAAGCTACAAAAAAGTCTAGAGTTTTGAATAAAAAAATCCTCCTTTTCAGGAGAATTTTAATTATTTAATTTCAACTACAGTTACGCCCATTTCACCTTCACCAAAAGTTCCTATACGAAAACTTTTTACATGTGGATGCTTTTTCAAAAATGAATGAATGCCTTCACGGAGTTTACCTGTGCCTTTACCATGCACAATTCTAACAGGTGAAATGTTGGCAGATGCACAATTGTCTAAATATTTATCAATAACATAAATTGCTTCATCAACATTTTGACCAATAACATTTATTTCCGGAGAAATAACTTTAGCCTTTGAAGATTTTTCAGTTGTTACTTTACCTGTTGACTTAGAAGCAGTAATATTGCTTGATAATTTTCGTAAGTCTGAAAGTTTAACATTCATTTTCATACTACCAACTTGAACTTGTACTTCGTTAGACTTATTTACAACATTTCCAAGTATAATGCCATTTGTGCCAAGAGACGATATATATACATTTAATCCATCTTTTATATCATTTTCACTTATAGCTTCAAAGCTATTATCTTGTTCACTATAGTGAACAGAATTTATATCCCTTATTTTATCATTTAATTTATTTCTTAAATTGTTAGCTTGTTTTAAGTCTACAGAAGAGCTAAGTTCGTGAATGATTTCAGTAGCTTCTTCTTTAGCAGAAAGTAAAATATCTCTAGCCTCTAATTTTGCGTCTTCAAGCATTTTGGCTCTTTTTTCTAAAACATCATCTTGCTTTTTTTCTAAACTTTTTCTTAGAATTTCAACTTGTCTTAAATTCTTTTCATTTTCTTCTACTTGTTTTTCTACTTTCAATTTATTATCATAAATATTTTTCAATAATTCTTCAATTGAAACTTTATCTTCTTTTAAATGAGTATTTGCTACACTCAAAATTTGATCATCTAAACCTAATTTTTTACTAATAGCAAAGGCATTGCTTTTACCGGGAATACCAACTAATAGCTTATATGTAGGCTTTAAATTTTCTATATCAAATTCAAAACTTGCATTTTCAAAACCATCTGTAACTAATGCAAATTCCTTTAATTCTTGATAATGAGTAGTACAGCAAACCAAAGCATTAATGCTTTTTAAATAACTTAAAATACTAATTGCAAGTGCAGCACCTTCTACAGGGTCTGTACCAGAACCAAGTTCGTCTAATAGTATTAGGCTATTATCATTAGCTCTTTTAGTAATCTCTACAATGTTTTTCATATGAGCAGAAAAAGTACTAAGTGACTCTTGAATACTTTGCTCATCACCAATATCAGCAAAAATGTATGTGAATACGCAGATATTACTTCCTTCACTACATGGAATAGGAATACCTGAATACGCCATAAGAAGCAATAGACCAAGAGTTTTTAAGGCAACAGTTTTACCGCCAGTATTAGGGCCAGTTATTAAAAGAGAAACATAGTCTTTTCCTAAGCCAATGTTTATAGGTACAACTTTATCCCTATCAATTAAAGGATGTCTTGCTTTATGCAAATCTACAAATTTTTCTTTATTAAGAATAGGTGTGATACCATTGATTTCTATGCCAAAATGTGCTTTGGCAAAAATCAAGTCAATGTTAGCAATTAAATTTAAGTCATTGTCTAATTCTGTAGTATAGGCATATAAAGAAGCGGATAACTGATGCAATATTTTTTCAATTTCCAAGTCTTCCTCAATTTTTATATGATTGATTTTGTTATTTAAATCAAATATACTAGTTGGTTCAATGTATAAAGTCGATCCACTGCTAGAAGTATCATGAACAAAGCCTTTTATGTAGCTTCTGTATTCCTCTTTAACAGGAATAACATAACGATTATTACGAATAGTAACAATTGGTTCCATTATATATTTAGTATAAGTGCTAGAATGAATATAGCTATTTAATTTATCTTTAACTTCTTGTTCCAAACTTTTTCTATTTCTTCTTAAACTAGAAAGCTTTTTTGAAGCATTATCAGCAATAGTACTTTCGTCAATAATTTTGTCAAAAATACTTTTTTCAATTGAAGGATTAGAGTATAAAAGGGTAAAGTACTTTTCTAAATTTATAAAAGAAGATGTGTTATTATCATAAAAATACTCTTTTAATTCTCTTGCAATTTTTAAAAGCATACCAATATTAAGCAATCCTTTTATAGACAAAGTTTGATTGCTTTTTAATATTTTAATATATTTTTCTAATTCGTCAGTTTCATAAAAAGGTGGAGTTCCTTTTTGGTGTAAAAGAGTATCAGCTTCTTTAGTTTCATTAAGTAAAACATCAACTAATTCAAAGCTAAAACTAGGTTTTAAACTGTCACACAAATTTTTACCTAAATATGTTTTACAATGTTTCTCTAAAACATCAATAATTTCATTATATTCTAATTTATTTAAAATCGCTTCCATAATTAACCTCACACATCTATTATGTCATAAAATGGATAAAAATACAAGAATGAAAGAAATGTAAATTTTTTACTTATTCACTAGACAAATAGGTAAAAATATACTATACTAAATATTGTAGGAAATGAGAATAAGCAGATGTGGTTTTCCTCCGACAAGGAGGTGAGGCCTATGGTAGAAATACAAGCATTAATTGTAACAATATACATATTATATTATTCATTAATTGGAGTAACTATCATAGCGATTGCCTTAATTATAGCGTTAGCAGTAATTTTGAGCAAAAGCAACTAAACCAATAAAAAAGACACATCTGTAAAACTTTCCCAAGTTAGATGTGTCAAAACACTATCAAGGAGGTTGACCACGTTTGTGGTTTCTCCATTTCCTATGTTTATTATACACAGATAATACAAATTTGTCAAATGATTTTTTAGTAATAAAAATATGAAAAAACTATTGAAAATAAAAAGATGTTATAGTATTATAAATACATAATAAATCCAAAAGAAAAGTAGAAAGAGGCACAAAATATGGAAGAAGCTAAAACTATTGCAGGAGTAGAGAGAGAGAGAGAGAGAGAGCCACAATATTAATAAATAATAACCAAGCTAAGAAATTAGCTTTATTAAGCATATATAAGACAGGCTATAAGTATGAAAATACTTAAATGACCTGTCTTTTTTGTGATGTTAAAGTGCTTCTTTTGAAAATAAAAAATAGAAGGAGGGGAAAGATATGGATTTTAAAAATTTAATAAAAAAGAAAGGAGAAAATGAAATGCAATTAAATTCAAAATTAACAAGGAATGAAGAACAAAGTGGTATTACTTTAATAGCTTTGGTGGTAACTATTGTAGTATTGCTAATTTTAGCAGGAGTAAGCATTAATGCACTATTTGGAAATAGTGGAATAATAGAAAAAGCAAAAGATGCACAAAACAGAATGAATAACGCACAAGAGAGCGATTTAAATGCATTAAATGACTTAGATAAATGGATAAATAACCAAATAAATGGAACAACAGGCGGAGGTACAACTGGTGGAGATGACAATCCACCAACCAGTGATTTGCCAAGTGTAGCAAATGAAACAACACCATATTATCCAGATGAAACATTTACAAAAGAAGAAGGAACAAACTTAGATAATGGATTAGTAATAAAAGATTCAATAGGAAATGAATATGTATGGATAGAGGTACCAAAAAGTCTATATGCAAATAGTAGTTATAACACAGAAACAACAACAGGAGACAAAAAACCATCAAGTTCAACAGAATATGATAAAATAGAATATTGCTTGCATAAATATACAGATTATTATAGAAGAAACAGTAGTGGAACATTAACAAGTTATACAGACGAATATCCTTCAAACAAAGTAGATGCAGGAACAGGATTAACAAGTACACAATATACAGAATTAAAACAAAAAATGTTAAAAAGTGTATATGAAAATGGAGGCTTTTGGATAGGAAGATATGAAGCTGGAATAACAACAAATAGAACTTCGAAAGATGAAGAGATAACAGCAGCTCCATTATCAAAAGCAGGAACAGTAGAAAATGCAGTATATCCATATACTTATGTAACATGTAGTCAAGCACAAACGTTAGCAAGTCAATTATCAACAGGAAAAAGTTATACAAGTAGTTTAATGTATGGAGTACAATGGGATTTAGTAATGAAACATATAGAAGTAAAAGAAGTAGCAAAAGGAACAGCTTTAGCAACAATACAAAGTGCATTAAGAAGTGATAGTACAAGTTTGGGAAATTATTATAATGCAAGTTTTGAAATAAATAGGGGAAAATATGCAAAATATGGAGCATTAACTACATGGTATAATTATAATAACGAAAGTGGATTAGCAAATTGTGTAACATATGCAAATGGAACAAGTACAAAAGTTTCAGCAAGTTCTAGTAACGCTATATTATTAACCACAGGAGCAAGTGATGAATGTAAAAAAATGAATATATATGACCTGGCAGGAAATGTATGGGAGTGGACGTTAGAATATACCGCTAATACCCTCAGTCCTTGTGCTATTAGGGGTGGCCGTTACTTCTTCAATGGCTCTAACTATACAGCTTCTCGCCGTGACGGCAACGATACGACTTACAGCGGCAACAGCATTGGTTTTAGGCCCTCACTTTACAAGTAGTAGCACTGACCACTGGTTCATTGAACCAGAAAAAATGAATAAATACGATGTTAGCGCTAATGCGTTTAACACGTACTTTAGAAAATCAAAGAATGAGCATAGTACAAATTTGTCAAATGATTTTTGCAAAAACACTTGCAATTGTTGGAAAAGTAGGGTATAATAATAACTGCATAACAAATTACTAGAAGAGTGGGAACAAATCCCACTCTTCTATCATGAAGAAGGGGATTATGTAATGGAAGAAAAAATAGAAGCTTTGATTGGCAAAACAATTGAAGAATTAGGCTATGAGCTATATGACGTTATTTACGAAAAAGAAGCACAAGACTATTATTTACGTATCTTTATAGATACACCTGAAGGAATTAGCCTAGATGACTGTGAAAAAGTAAATGATACAATAAACCCTATACTAGACGAAGCAAACTATATAAAAGACCAATACTTTTTAGAAGTTTCTTCACCAGGAGTTGAAAGAAGATTAAGAAAAGATAAACACTTTGAAGCAAGTATAGGTCAAGAAGTTGAGGTTAGCCTATATAGTCCAATATCATTAAAACCAGAAGAAACTACTGAAAAAAAGAAAAAAGGTAATAAAAACACTACTAAAAATATTTCAGGAATTTTAAAAAGTTTTAATAAAGAAAATATAACATTAGAAATAGAACAAGAAGAAATAACAATTGATCGAAAAAACATATCAAATATAAAAATAAAATTTAATTGGTAATAAGGGAGGAATTTAAAAAAATGAAAAAGAAAGTAAGTGTACTTGCAATTGACAGCACAGAACTAATGATGGCATTAGAGGAGCTTGAAAAAGATAAAGGAATAAAAAAAGAAGCAATATTAGAATCAATAGAAACAGCTTTAGTAACAGCATATAAAAGAAACTTTGACTCAGAAGAAAATGTTAAAGTTACTATGGATGGAAAAACAGGTGAAATACACATATATGCTGTAAAAGATGTAGTAGAAGAAGTTGAAAATCCTAATACACAAATTTTATTAGCAGATGCTAAAAATATAGACAGTAAATTATTAGTTGGAGACAAAGCAGAAATAGAGCTAATGCCAAAGAACTTTGGTAGAATTGCTGCTCAAACTGCAAAACAAATTATAGTACAAAAAATTAGAGAAGAATCTAGAAACTTAGTATTTGACGAGTTCAATGAAAGAAAAGGAGAAATAGTTTCTGGTATAGTTCAAAAAGCAGATGGAAATATAGTTGTATTAGATTTAGGAAAATTAGAAGCTGTTATGCCAGCAAAAGAGCAAATTCCAACTGAACATTATCATGTAAATGACAAAATTAGAGCCTATGTTATGAATGTAGAAAAAGGCTTAAAAGGTTCTCCTCAAGTTACTGTTTCAAGAGCTTGTAGTGATTTTGTTAGAAAATTATTTGAACTTGAAATTCCTGAAATTTATGAAGGAGTTATTGAGATAAAAAGTGTATCAAGAGATGCAGGAAATAGAAGCAAAGTTGCAGTATATTCACCAAATGAAAACATTGACCCAGTTGGTTCATGTGTTGGTCAAAAAGGAATTCGTATTCAAAACATTATAAATGAATTAAACGGAGAAAAAATTGATGTTATTGAGTGGAATGCAGATCCAGCAATATACATTTCAGCAGCATTATTACCAGCACAAGTTATGGCAGTTGATGCACATGAAGAAGAAAAATTTGCACAAGTAATTGTACCAGATGATCAATTATCATTAGCAATAGGTAAATCTGGTCAAAATGCTAGATTAGCAGCAAGATTAACAGGATGGAAAATAGACATCAAGAGTGAAACTCAATTTAGAGAAATGTTAGCTAAACAACAAGAAGAAACAGAAGAAGTAGAAGAATAAAAAAGGAAGTGAACATTTTGAAAAAGATACCTACTCGTACTTGCATTGGATGCGGAGAACAAAAGCCTAAAAATGAGCTTATACGTATTGTAAAAAATCAAACAGGAGAAATAAAAGTTGACAAAATAGGTAAATTATCAGGTAGAGGCGCATATATATGTGATAATTCAGAATGTTTAGAAAAAGCAATACGTTCTAAAAAATTAGAAAAAGCTTTTGAAATGAAAATAGAAGAGAATATTTACGAAGATTTGAAAAATACTATAAATCAAGGAGTATAGATTTGGTTAATAATCAAAAAATATGTGGCTTGTTGGGACTAGCAACTAGAGCAGGAAAAATAGTAGCTGGAACTGATGCATGTCTACAAGAAATAGAAAAACATAATGTGAAATTGTTAATATTAGCAGTAGATTCAGCTGATAGAACAAAAAAAGTATTTAATGAAAAGTGCAAAGAATTTAATATTACAGTGTATGAAGGGTTAACGATTGATGAAATTAGTAATTCAATTGGAAAACCAAACAAAGCTGTAGTAGGAGTTAAAGATAAAGGTTTTGCACAGGCGATAAACAAAATAATTAGTGGGGGTGAAATGATTGGGTAAACTTAAAGTACATGAACTTGCAAAAGAATTAGGTTTAGAAAGTAAACAACTAATTGCAAAAGCAAAGGAAGTAGGAATTGAGGTAACAAGTCATTTGAGTTCTTTAGAAGAAGAACAAGTAAACAAAATAAAAGAAATTTTTGGAAAGAAAGAAGATAAGGGAGTAAAAGCGCAAAAAAATATGGAGCAAGAAAAAAACAAAGAAAAGAAAGAAAAAACTACAAAAAAGGATGCAACACCAGTTATTATAAGACGTGAAGTTATATTAGCTGATGAGGAAAAGCAAGAAAAGAAACAAGAAAAAACAGAAAGAAAAGATGTTGGCTTTGTAGAAAGAAAGAACAACAAAGACTTTAATATTGTATATAGAAAACAACAAGTAAAGCCAATGACTGTAAGTGAATTATTTGGATTAAAGCCAAATAAAAAAGAAGAAAAAGCTCCAGAAGTAGTTGAAAAACAACCAGAAGAGCCAAAAGTAGAAGAGAAAAAAGAAGAGGTTAAACCAAAAGTTAAGCCGGAAATTAAACAAGAACCAAAACCTGTAGAAAATAAACCTACAGTTACTTCAAGTACAGAAAATAAGCCAAATTACCCTAATCGTGAAAGAAATAATCAATACCAAAATAATCGTTATGATAACCGTAACAACAATTCAGAAGGTTATCAAAACCGTTATGACAATCGCCAAAATAGATTTGGAAATCGCCAAAACAACGGAAATTATGATAATAGACCAAGGGATAACAGATTTGAAAATCGTCAAGGAGATAATAGATTTAATAATAATCGCCAAAATGGAGATAATAGATTTAACAATAGAAATGGTCAAAGACCATTTAACAGAAATAACAATGGTAGACCATTAGACAATTATGGAATTGACAAAAATATTAAAGATATAATGTCTACAGAAATAATAGAAAAAGAAGATAAGAGAGACATTAGTACAAGAGCAATTGACAAAGAAAAAGCAAATCGTTATGAAGATAATAAAGCTAAAAAAGGAACTAAAGCAAAGAAAAATGATCGCTTTAGTGAAGAATTTAACGAAGGAAAACTAAAAGATTTAAAACAAGTTGACAAATTATCTCATATGTTTAATGAACAAGATGGTGGAATGCTTGACTACTATGACTTAACAACAGCTAGAGGAAAGAAAAATAAACGTAAACCACAAAGAGATGAAGAAAGAACAAAACAAAAAATATTTGAATTAACAGAAATTACAATTCCTGAAATGATTACAGTAAAAGACTTAGCTGCTGAAATGAAAAAAACTAGTGGAGAAGTTATTAAAAAACTATTCAATTTAGGAATTATGGCTACAATAAATAATACAGTAGATTTTGATACAGCATTCTTAGTAGCACAAGAATTTGGAATAACAGCAAATAAAAAAGAAGAAGTAAAAGAAGAAGACATTTTATTTGATGATACAGAAGATTCAGCAGACGAACTAGAACCAAGACCACCAGTAGTTGTTGTAATGGGACACGTAGACCATGGTAAAACATCACTTCTAGATGCAATTCGTAGCACAAATGTTATTGAAGGAGAAGCAGGAGGAATTACTCAACACATTGGTGCATATAAAGTAAATATAAATGGTAGAGAAATAACATTTTTAGATACGCCCGGTCATGAGGCATTTACAGCAATGCGTGCTAGAGGTGCCCAAATTACTGACGTTGCAATACTTATAGTTGCAGCTGATGATGGTGTTATGCCACAAACAGTTGAAGCTATAAACCATGCAAAAGCAGCAGAAATACCAATTATAGTAGCTGTAAATAAAATCGATTTGCCAGGTGCAAATGTAGAAAAAATAAAACAAGAGTTAATGGAATATGAACTAGTTCCAGAGGAATGGGGTGGAGATACAATTTATGTTCCAATATCTGCTAAAAAGAAAATAAACATTGATAACTTACTAGAAATGGTATTATTAGTAGCAGACATGAAGGAATTAAAAGCAAACCCTAACAAACAAGCTAAAGGAACAGTTATAGAAGCAAGACTAGATAAAGCAAAAGGACCTATTGCATCAATGCTTGTACAAAGAGGAACATTAGACGAGGGTGACACAATAGTTGTTGGTAAATCTATAGGTAGAATTCGTGTAATGAAAAATGATAAAGGCCAAAAAATTAAAAAGGCCGGACCATCTACACCAGTGGAAATAATGGGATTAACAGAAGTACCAGAAGCTGGAGATACTTTCTATGAAGTAAAAGACGAAAAAATGGCAAAACATTTAATAGAAAGAAGAAAACGTCAAGAAAGAGAACAAATAATAAATGAAAATAGTAAAGTTACATTAAGTAACCTATTTGAAAAAATGGAAAGTGAAAACCTAAAACAATTAAACATTATAGTAAAAGCAGATGTACAAGGTACAGCTCAAGCATTAAAACAATCACTTGAAAAATTATCTAATGACGAAGTAAAAGTTAAGGTAATACATGCTGTAGCAGGAGCTGTAACAGAATCTGATGTTCAACTTGCAAAAGCAGGTAAATGTATAATTATTGCATTTAATGTAAGACCGGTTAACACTGCAAAAGATATGGCAGAAAAAGAGGGAGTAGAAATTAAACAATACTCAGTTATCTACCAAGCAATTGAAGATGTTGAAGCAGCGATGAAAGGTATGCTAGACCCAATTTACGAAGAAAAAGTAATAGGCAATGCAGTTGTAAGGCAAACTTTCAAGGTTTCAGGAGTTGGAACAATTGCTGGTGCATATGTACTTGATGGAAAAATTGAAAGAAATGCAGGAGTTAGAGTAATACGTGAAAATGTAGTTATACATGATGGAAAACTAATATCATTAAAACGTTTCAAAGATGATGCAAAAGAAGTTACTAAAGGCTTTGAATGTGGTCTTCAAATTGAAAATTATAATGATGTTAAAGAAGATGACACATTAGAATTTTACGTAATGGAAGAAGTTAAACGTTAAAAGGAGAGAATACAATGCCAAAAAATGAGGCAAGACTTAATAGAGTTAATGAAGAATTAAAAAAGGAGATTAGCCGTGTACTTACTTTTGAGCTTAAAAACTCAAAAGTAACAGGGCTAGTTAGTGTAACAAAAGCTAAAATAACACCTGACTTTAAATATGCTAAAGTTTATGTAAGTATTTTAAATTCTAAAAGTATTGGCAAAACAATGGAAGGCTTAAAGGAATCTTCAGGTTTCATTCGTAGTCAAGTTGCAAAAAACATAAACTTAAGAATTACACCAGAGCTTATATTCGAACTAGACGATTCTTTAGAATATGGAGCTAAAATTGATAGCATATTAAATGAGTTAAAGAAAAATAATTAGAATAGAGGTATAAAATGACTTTAGATAATATTTTAGAACAAATAAATAAAGCAGAAAAAATAGTAATATTGACACATGAAAACCCAGATGGAGACGCAATGGGTAGTAGTTTAGCAATGTATCAAGCATTAAAGAACTATGGTAAAAATCCAGATATAATAATTCCAGAGCATCCAAGAGCATTTGACTGTTTACCATGTATTGACGAGATTAAAACAGAAAGTGATATAGAGCAATATGATTTAGCAATATCACTAGACTGTGCATCTATAAAGATGTTAAATGGATTTGCTAAATACTTTGAAAACGCAAAAGTTAAAGTGTGTATAGATCATCACGGAACAAACACTATGTTTGGAGACCATAACTATGTAAATCCAGATGCACCAGCATGTGCACAAATACTATTAGTAATTTTAGAATACTTTGGTATAGAAATTACTAAAGAAATTGGAACATGTATATTAACAGGAATTATAACAGATACAGGTGGCTTTAAATATCAAGGAGTTACAGCTGAAACTTTTGAATTTGTTGCATGGCTTTTAAATAAAGGAGTTAATGTATCAAAAGTATATCACCAAGTGTTACAAACAAAAACAAAGCCAAACTTTGAATTACATAGAATTGCAAATAACAGAATTGAATTTTTAGCAGATGGAAAAATTGCATATACATATATAACAGAAGAAGACGAAAAAAATGTGCATGCAGAAACAGGAGACCATGAAGGAATCGTTGAAATAGGTAGAGATGTTGAAGGAGTTGAAGTTTCAATATTTATACGTCAAACAGAAAAAGGTTGTAAAATATCACTTCGTTCTAATGAATATGTAAATGTATCAGATGCTTGTGTGGTATTTGGCGGTGGAGGACACCCAAGAGCAGCAGGTTGTACAATCCAAGGAACAATAGAACAAGCAAAAGAAAAAGTAATAAAAGAAGTAATGAGATTACTTTAAAAAAATATAGACTACAAAAGATTTTAAAATTATACTAAATCTTATTGTAGTTTGTTTTTTATGGAGAAAGGTTATGGAATATATACAAGAAATAGAAGGACAAGTTGAGCAGTCAAAAAATGTTAGCAAAGAAATAAGAAAGAAAATAAGGCTAGGAAAATTAGATGAAGCATATAGATTGACAGCTCAATATCCAAATGATTTAATTATTATGTCACAAAGATGTACTATTTTAATAAAACAAGGAAGGATAGAAAAGGCTAAAATAATAGGAAAACAATTTGAAGATGATCCAATAATACAAAGTCAAATGGTAACAATTGCAATACAAGAAGGTGACATAGAAAGAGCTAATGCAATAGGTGCTAAATTTGAGAGTAATGAAGCAATACAAAGCCAAATGATAACAATAGCAATACAGGAAGGGCGACTAGAAGACGCAAAGGCAATAGGTGAAAAATTTCAAGATAATCCAATGATTCAAAATCAGATGATAACAATAGCAATACAAGAAGGAAGAATAGAAGATGCAAAAGCAATAGGAGCGAGATTTGAAAAATGTGAATCTGTTCAGAGACAGATAATGACAATAGCAATACGTCAAGGAAATATAGAAAGAGCTAGAGGTATATTAGAAGAGTTTGGAAATTTAAGAAGAATGAGACTTCAATTTGAAAAAGAACTGAAGATAAGAGGAAATATATATACAGATAACTCTAAAAGTGTTAGAATGCCATCAACTATACAATTGCTTAATCAAATAAAAACTAGACTTTATTATAATAAAATAGATACAGAATTGCTAGAGCAGATTGAAAGTAGTGAAGAATTGACTGAATATGAAAGGACAGTTATTCTATTAGCAATATGTGAAAAACAAAAAATGCCAACAAGGGCTAAACAGATTGCTTCCAGATTTGAGAGTGATGACCAAAGGCAAAATAGAACTATTAAACAAATAATTGAAAGAGCTAAAAATAAAAATCAAAAAATATTTCCATGGGAGTTTTATGACAGCACTCTAAATTGGGAATTAGATAAAAAATTATCACAAAAATTTGAAGAAGAAAGAGAAACAGAAGAAAGATGAATGGAATTTTAATTGTTAATAAGCCAAAACAATACACATCACATGATGTGGTGGCAAAAGTCAAAAAAATATGTAAGGAAAAAGTTGGACATACAGGTACATTAGATCCAATGGCTACTGGTGTGTTGCCTTTGCTATTAGGACAAGGAACTAAACTTTCAAAATATTTAATAAATCATGACAAAATTTACATAGCCGCAATACAATTGGGACAAAAAACGGATACACTAGACAGTGAAGGCAATATAATAGAAGAGAAAAGTGTTGATAAATCAATTTGGAATAAAGTAAAAATACAACAAGTTTTAGAAACATTAAAAGGAAAACAAGTACAAACTCCTCCGATGTATTCAGCAATTAAGGTAAATGGAAAAAAACTATATGAATATGCAAGAATGGGTGTAGAAGTAGAAGTACCAAAAAGAGAAATAGAAATATATAATATTGAATTATTTAACATTAATGAAAAAGAAGAAACAATTGAATTTAAAGTACATTGCTCAAAAGGTACATATATTAGGACATTATGTGAGACAATTGCAGAAAAACTAGGAACAATAGGCTATATGAAAGAACTTAATAGAATTCAAGTTGGACAGTTTGAATTAAGTCAAGCAATAACAATTGAAGATATAGAAAAAAACAAAGACAATGTAGAATTTTGGAAAGAGCATGTAATAACAATGCAAAAATTCTTTGAGAATTATCCAGTTACTGAATTACAAGAGAAAAAACTAAATTTATTTTTAAATGGAGTACAACTAACAAATAATAAGCCGGATGGTCTATACCAAATAAAAGTAAACGATGATATTATAGGAATTGGAAAAATTAGAAACAACTTATTAAAAAGAGAAATAATATACTAAAAAGGGGCTATAAAAAAGCCTCTTTTTTAGTAGAAATAACAATTATTAAATTCTAGCTCTTGAGAATAACTTCCATCATAAATATTTTTACTATTATCCTCATTTTGCAAAGGTATTTGTAAATGTACTGGATACATATATTCTTCACTTGAGTTAGTAATAATGTGAATGTTAAATGTAACTTCATTTTTAATAGAAGATAATGGAATAGAAGCACGTTTTAATATACTTCCATCAAAAGCTAATTTTTCTTCTATGTTAGTAATGGTGTGATCTGTTTTAATATTTGAGTTTAAATATCTAAGAGTTATAGGCAAGACCAGATTCTTATCTATACTAGGTTCTTGTACTATGTTATTAAGTAATATTTCTTTATTATCAACTATATTAAAATCAATCTTGTTTTGCTGTTTTCCAGGATTAGTAAGTTCATCATTAGATATTAAACCAAAGTTTAAAATAGGAATATAACATAAGCTTAAAGTTCCTGTACTATTATTTGAAAAACTTATATTATCAATATAAATTTTCGAAATACTATATTTAGGTGAAGTATCAACTACTTGTGAATTAGACTTACCTAAATTATTAGTTAAATCATTATTAACATTGTTTATACTTAAACCTAAAGCAATATCTGTATATTGACTAATATTTACATCCCACATAGCTTTACCCTCAGTATTATTTATTCCACTTGCACTACTATAGCAGTAAATTTTAGATAAAGAAAAAACAGAAGATTTGTTAGCAAAACGATCTAACTCATCTGTAAATTTATTTCTACCTAACCAGTTAGGAACAATAAAAAGAGACAATGCAATTATTATAATTAAACTACACAAAATTAAAAAAAGCTTTATCCAATTTGTTTTAAAAAATTTTATAAAATCATTATTATTTTTCATAAATTTCATATAAACTCCACAAAACTTTGATAAAACTAAGATATCATAAAAAAGCAAAAAAATAAATAGTTTTTTGGTAAAAAAAGTAATTGTAATTTTATAAGCTTTGTGGTAATATATATATAACAAATAAATAAGATATTAATTTTCCCTGCATAGTGCGTGTAGACTGGAATTTTAGAACCAACAAATTCTAAACGGGAATCTGCCTTTGAATGTGGCGTGTAGGCTTATACGAATTTATAAGAAACCCAGGAGCATTCAACAAGATACCCACCTGTGTAAGCAGGTCCTTAAAATTTCATTCACCTTACGGCTAAGGCGGGGCTTTTTTATGCCTAAATATAACCTTGACAAGCTATTTTGAGATTTGTATAATAGAATCACTAACAAACTGTAGGAGAAAATAAATGAGGCAAATAGAGTTATTAAAATTAGGAGAGAATGTTTTAAAAAAAGAAAATATACAAGATTCACACATAAAGGCAAGTACATTATTACAGTATGTTTTAAAACAAACTAAACAAGAGTTAATTATTAACAGCGAAGAAATAGTGGAACCATCAAAGGTAAATAAATATAATAACTACCTACAAGAAATAATAGAAGGCACTCCAATACAATACATAACAAAACATCAGCAGTTTATGGCACTTGATTTTTATGTGGATGAAAATGTACTAATTCCACAGCCTGATACAGAAGTTTTAGTAGAAGAAGGTATCAAAATCATAAAAGAACAAAACATGGAAGTGCTAGATTTGTGTACTGGAAGTGGTGCAATAGCAATTTCAATAGCACATTATTGCCAAAACTCAACAGTAACAGCAACAGATGTAAGTAAAGAGGCACTTGAGGTAGCAAGAAAAAATGCAAATTTAAATAATGTAAATATAGAATTTATAGAGTCCAATTTATTTAATAAACTAACAGAGAGAAGCTTTGATATAATACTTTCAAACCCACCATATATTGAAACAGACATAATAAATACACTAGAAAAAGATGTACAAGCTGAACCTCATCTTGCTTTAGAGGGTGGAAAAGATGGATTAGAGTTCTATAAAAAAATACTAAATGAAGCACATAAACATTTAAAAACAAAGGGATACTTGATGCTAGAAATAGGATATAATCAAGGCAATGCGGTTATAAATCTAGAACATAAAAATTTAAAACTAATAACAAAACAGCCAATAAAAGATTTGGCTGGAAACGATAGGGTAGTGATTTTTCAAAAGGAGGGTTAGTATGTCATTTTCAAGTGAAGTAAAAGAAGAAATAAGCAAACTAGGCAATTTGGCTAACAAAGAAATTGTTAAATTTGAATTGCTTGGATATTTAAGCTCAAACAATATAACAATAGAAAAAAATAAGATAAAGTTTTCAACTGAAAGTGAATATAATATTAACCGTTTTAGTAAGTTACTAAACAACTTACAATATACAAAGCAAAATATTGAAGTGATAGGCAAAAAGTTTTGCATTAGTGTAAATAAACTAGAAATTCCAGAAGTTATATATAACAATACAATAACATTTAAAAATATAACTGAACAGATTAATAATCAAGAATTACTAGAAAAAGCATTTGTAAGAGGAAGTTTTTTAGGAGGAGGTTCAATTAACAATCCTAAAAATACATATCACTTGGAAATAACATTTTCATCAGGGGAAAATGCAAATATAGTATTAGCTATATTAAATAAATATGAAATACAATTTAAAAATATAGAAAAGAAAAATGGATATGCACTATATACAAAAGATGGAGATGAGATATCAAAATTTTTAGCTCTGATTGGAGCAAATAGTTCTGTACTTAAATTTGAAGAAGTACGAGTATATAGAGATATTAGAAATAATGTAAATAGAAAAGTAAACTGTGAGACGGCTAACTTAAACAAGACTTTGAATGCAGCACTAAAACAAATAGAGAATATTAAATATTTAAAACAAATTGGTCAATTTGATAAAATGCCTGAACAACTACAAGAAATAGCAAACCTAAGACTAGAAAACCCAGAAGCATCATTAGTAGAAATAGGACAAATGCTATCAAAACCAATAGGAAAGTCAGGAGTAAATCATCGCTTTTACAATATAGAACAATTTGTTTCTAAATTTAGACAATAGAGTAGGCACAGCGACTTTGACATATATTTTTTCGTGCTTTAGTCGAGAAAAAATATATTCAAAGTGCAAGCGACGTGCCGGATTTGAAAAATAAAAAGTGTGCAAGCAACGTGCCAAACAAGAAGAACGTATAATTTAGGAAAGGAAGAAACTTATGCGAAGAAAACAAATTGGACTATACATCCACATTCCATTCTGCAAACAAAAATGTAGCTATTGCGATTTTTGTTCATATGCAGAAAAACAAGATTTAATTTCAAAATATATAAAATGTTTGCTACAAGAAATTAAAGAAGTAGGAAGCAATAATAGAGCTGACTTCGAAAATGGAAAAGATGATTTGTTTTCTGTCAAAACTATATACATTGGTGGAGGCACTCCTTCATTAATAGAAAGCAAATACATAGTTCAAATTATGGAAGAAATAAAATCGAATTTTGAACTTGATGAAAATGCCGAAATTACAATAGAAGTTAATCCAGGAACAGTTACATTAGAAAAATTAGAGGACTATAACAAAGCAGGAATAAACAGATTAAGTATAGGGCTACAATCTACTCATGAGCATTTGCTAAAAGAAATTGGAAGAATACATACATATTTAGATTTTTTAGACACTTTTAGATTTGCAAGAGAAGCGGGTTTTGAAAATATAAATGTAGATTTAATGATAGGACTTCCAAACCAAACACTAGCAGAAGTACAAGATTCAATTGAAGAAATAGTATCAATGGAACCTGAGCATATTTCTGTATATTCATTGATATTAGAAGAAGGTACACCATTATTTAAAAAGGTGGAAGAAGGACTAGAACTACCAGATGAAGAACTAGAAAGAAAAATGTATTGGACTGTAAAGCAAATTTTAGAGGCAAATGGATATAATCACTATGAAATATCCAATTTTGCAAAACAAGGATATGAGTCAAAACACAATTTAGACTGTTGGAATCAAAAAGAATACATAGGCTTTGGAGTAGCAGCACATTCATATACAAATGGAATAAGGTATTCAAATATAGAAAACTTAGAACAATATATAAAAAATTATGAAGAGGATAAAACAGAAGAAAATTTAGTATTTCATGAAAAGCAAGATATGGAAGCAATGCAAAAAGAATATATGTTATTAGGATTAAGAAAAATAGATGGTGTTAGCATACAAGAATTCAAAATAAAATTTGTAGCAAATCCAGTATTTTTATATCATGACAAACTAGAAAAACTAGTAAATGAGGAGTTAGTAGAAATAGATGGAGACCAAATTAAGCTAACTAACAAAGGCTTAGACCTAGCAAATATAGTATGGGAAGAATTTATTTGAAATCTAAAGTAGAAAATTGAAAAAAGTATTGACTTTCTCAATTGAATTATATTATTATAATTACAGTACAAATCTAAAGAAAAATGTAGAAAGAGGCACAAAATATGAAGAAAGCTAAAACCTTTGCAGGAGTAGAGAGAGAGAGAGAGAGAGAGCTACAACATTAACAAATAACGACCAAGCTAAGAAATTAGCTTTATTAGTGATATATCAAAAGCAGACTATATAAGAAGTAGTCTGCTTTTGTGTGCCTAAAAAAGGAAAAGGAGGGAACAATATAAAAAATAAATAACAAAAATAAATAAAAAATTAAGGAGGAAAAAAGAAGATGAATTTAAAAACAAACAACAAAAGAGCGGAAAAGGGTATTACTCTAATTGCACTAGTAGTAACTATCGTGGTGTTACTGATCTTAGCAGGAGTGAGCATTAACGCAATATTTGGACAAGATGGAATAATACAAAAAGCAAAAGACGCACAAAATAAAATGGATCAAGCAACACAAAATGACTTAAATGCAATAAATGAATTAAATGATTGGCTTTATGAGATAACAGGAAAAAGCAAACCTGTAACAAATCCATATGTTGACCAACAATGGACAATGGCATATGTGTGCAATAATGGAACTTGGAGTGATACTCCATTAACAGCAGCAAATGGAGATACAATTCCAGAAGGTACACAAATTGTAGCTAAATTTTATGCTACTGGCGAAAAAATAACACCATCATCACTAAAATTTTTCAATACTACAATACCATTTTCAGAAGGAGAAACATATAAAGTAGTAATTGAAGGAACTGGCGAAATGGGAATCTTAATGGATGCAACAGATCTTGATGACATAAAATCTGCAAATGGATGGCAAACACAAACAGTTTCATATCTCGCATGGCTACAAGGTGGAATGCAAGGAGATGCAGTTTCTTGTATAACACCATATATTACAGAAGCAACAATATGTGATGGAATAACAAATGTAGGAAATTTTGCATTTGGAGGTGCAGCAAGCTTAAGTAAAGTTACATTAGGTAATAGTCTAAAAACAATAGGAAAAGGAAGCTTTTGTTTTAATAATGAATTAAATAAAGTATCAATTTCTAATACAGTAACAAGTGTAGGAGAAAATGCATTCTGGAGATTGTATGGAAATATTACTAGTATAATAGTTCCAAATGAAGCAATTGCAAAGATAGTAAACGGCTCATATAATGGCGGAACAGCCAAGGTAGTAATAGCAAATGAAAATAATATTACACAAAACACAATAAATGCAGCAGAAGTAGCTAATCATCCAGTAGTATATTGTGGAAAAGAAGTAACAGGATATACATGTGATAATAGTGCAGGAGTAAACAAATGGAAAATATATCATTCAGATGGAAAAAATATATACTTAATAGCAGATAATTATATAACAGCAGAATATATACCAACAAAAGATGGAGCAACAATGACGGCAAGTTCAACAACCAATGCATATTATTTTGAAGACACCTTATTAAATAAATATACAGGAGCAGCAAGTATAACAGATACAAATATAACCCCATGGCTAAGTTATTTGAAATCAAGTTATGGTGGAAGTGATAATACAAATAAAAATATGAAAGCAACAGCATATTTATTAGATACAGAAATATGGAAAGGATTTAAAAACTCAACAAAAGCAAAATATGCAATAGGAGCACCAACATTAGATATGTTTGTAGCATCATATAACACAAGATTTGCAAAACAAATAGAAACAATAGCACAAGAAACAGGATACAAGTTAAAATTTACAGACGGAGACTCATATGAATATTATTTATATACATTTGATTATTTAACAGCACATCAATATAAAGACAATTATGCAAATTATATGTGGCTTGCCAGTCCGTCAGCCAACGACAGCTACTGCTTGATGGACGTGTACTTCAACGGCATTGTCGACAACTACTCCTATGGCAACAGCGATTTGGGCGTGCGTCCGCTAATTTGTCTAGAATCTGGAGTCTCTCTCGAAAAACAAGAAGTAAATGGAGAAATTGTATATAACATAAAATAGTAGCACTATTTTTGAGTAGTACTTCAATTTAGGGAAGTACTACTTTATTTTTGTATAATTATATGCTTTTTATTACATTTGTATAGTCGTTTTTGTTATAGAATTTCACATAAATTTCACACAATTTTTTAGCAATATGTATTGACAATTGCTAAAAATGGATATAATATATATGCAGTTTAGCAGACAAGAACTAAGAGTGCTAAAATATATAAAGAGTTAGAAGGTGAAAATGTGTTAGATGATAGAAAAAAACAAATCTTACAAGCAATAATAGAAGAATATATTAACACAGCAGAACCGGTTAGCTCAGGAGCACTAGTACAAAAATACAATTTAGACTATAGCAGTGCAACAATTAGGAATGAAATGGCAGACTTAGAAAAAAGTGGTTACCTAGATAAACCACATACTTCAAGTCGGCAGAGTTCCATCAGCAAAAGGTTACAGGCTATATGTAGACGAACTATTAAAAGATGATGACATCAGCTTAGAAGAAATAAAATACATACAATCTAAATTAGAAACTAGAGTTAACGAAATAGAAGAGTTAACTAAAATAGCTACAAATACCTTGTCAGAGGTTACACACTATACATCGGTTGCAATAGGACCAAGAACTAACTTACAAAACATAGAAGAAGTAAAATTTGTCCTTCTTGGAACTAGAATGTTAATGGCAGTTATACTAACAGATACAGGTATTATAAAAGAAACAATTATTAAATTTGATGAAGACATTACAGAAGACCAAGTAAATACTTTAAACTTCATTTTTAATAATAAACTAAAAGGAAAACCAATAGAAGAAATAGATAAACCATTAGAAGAGTATATATTTTCAGAAATGAATTACAGCTTAAATGTTATAAAGCCAATAATGCAACAACTAGATAAGGTAATAAATGAAGAAGCAAAAGTTTATTTAGAAGGAACTAACAAAGTGTTTGAACTTCCAGAATTCAAAAGTTTAGAAGTAGCAAAAAACTTTGTAAATTTAATAGATACAAAACAAGTTATGCTAGACTTACTAAATACAGGATTTGCCAAAGACATAAATGTGTATATTGGTGATGAAAATGAAAACGAACAGTTAAAAGACTTTAGTATAATAACTTTTAAACATAAATATCAAGATAAAGACTTAGGAACTATTGGAATTATAGGACCAAAAAGAATGGATTACTCAAAGGTTATTTCGGTTATGAAGTATATTAGTAAAAAATTAAATGGACAATAAAGAAAGGAGAAATGAAATGGCAGAAGGAAAACACGCAATGGAGAAAGAAAAGAAAGAATCAAAAGAAGCAAAGAAAAATGATGACCTAATTGAAATTAAAAAAGAAAACGAAACTCTTAGAATTCAATTAGACGAAACAAATGACAGATTAAAAAGAGTTGCAGCAGAATTTGACAATTACAAAAAAAGAAATGAAAAAGAAAAAGTTGGAATGTATAGTTCAGTTATGGCTGATGTAGTATCAAACTTTTTACCAGTAATAGACAACCTAGAAAAAGCTGTAGCAAGCCAAACTGAAGACGAAGGCTACAAACAAGGCGTAGAACTTGTTTTAAAACAATTTAAAGATGTACTAAAAGCAAATGGAGTAACTGAAATTGAAGCAGTTGGAAAAACTTTTGATCCAGAACTTCATGAAGCTGTAAGTTTAGTAGTAGATGAAAGCTTAGGAGAAAAAGAAGTAAAAGAAGAGTATAGAAAAGGCTATAAAATAGGTGATAAGGTTATTCGTCATTCTATGGTAGTTGTAGCCAATTAAACAAATGAAAAGCATCGTCTAACTTTGTTAAACTTCATAAATTTTCTTTCGATATACATTTGTATAATCTCAAGAAAATTTACTAGTTTGCATCGTTATACTCGCTTTTGATTTGTTTAGTAATTAAATTGATATTAATTTTAAAATATATAAATTTAGAAAGGAAGTAAATTATTATGGGAAAAATTATAGGAATTGACTTAGGAACAACAAACTCATGTGTAGCAGTAATGGAAGGAGGAGAGCCAGTTGTTATTCCTAACGCAGAAGGAAATAGAACAACGCCATCTGTTGTTGCATTTTCAAAAAATGGAGAAAGATTAGTAGGACAAATTGCAAAACGTCAAGCAGTTACTAATCCAGAAAACACTGTAATCTCAATTAAAAGAGATATGGGATCAAACAAAAAAGTAAAAATTGAAGGAGATGAATTCTCTCCACAAGAAATATCAGCAATGATATTACAAAAATTAAAAACAGATGCAGAAAACTATTTAGGCCAACCAGTTACACAAGCTGTTATTACAGTACCTGCTTATTTTAGCGATAGTCAAAGACAAGCAACAAAAGATGCTGGTAAAATTGCTGGACTAGAAGTATTAAGAATTATAAACGAACCAACAGCAGCAGCTTTAGCATTTGGTATGGATAAAGAAGACCAAGATCAAAAAATAATGGTATATGACTTAGGTGGAGGTACATTTGATGTTTCTATCCTAGATATTGGAGACGGTGTATTTGAAGTACTAGCAACAAATGGAAATACAAAACTAGGTGGAGACGACTTTGATGATAGAATTATTGAATATTTAGTATCAGAATTCAAAAAATCAAGTGGTATTGACTTAAAAACAGACAAAATGGCAATGCAAAGACTAAAAGAAGCAGCAGAAAAAGCCAAAATAGAGCTTTCTGGAATGCAACAAACACAAATCAACTTACCATTTATTACAGCAGATGCAACAGGACCAAAACACTTAGATATTACATTAACAAGAGCAAAATTTGAAGAATTAATTAGCGACTTAATTGAAGCTACTAAAATACCAGTAGAAAAAGCTATGAAAGATGCTGGAGTTACAGCAAATGACTTACACAAAGTATTATTAGTAGGTGGATCTACAAGAGTTCCAGCTGTTCAAGAAGCAGTTAAGAAAATTACAGGAAAAGAACCAGATAAAGGTATTAACCCAGATGAATGTGTCGCTATTGGTGCAGCTATTCAAGGTGGTGTATTATCAGGTGATGTAAAAGACTTAGTATTATTAGATGTAACACCATTATCATTAGGTATTGAAACATTAGGTGGAGTATTTACAAAATTAATTGAAAGAAACACAACAATACCAACTAAAAAATCACAAATATTCTCAACAGCAGCAGATGGTCAAACAAGTGTTGAAATTCACGTATTACAAGGTGAACGTGAGATGGCTGCAGACAACAAAACATTAGGAAGATTCCAATTAACAGGAATTCCAGCAGCACCTCGTGGAGTACCACAAATTGAAGTAACATTTGATATTGACGCAAATGGAATTGTACACGTATCTGCAAAAGATATGGCAACAGGAAATAGCCAACAAGTAGCTATTACAGCAAGTACAAATTTATCTGATGAAGATATTGAAAAAGCTGTTAAAGATGCTGAAGCACATGCTGCAGAAGACAAAAAGAGAAAAGAAGAAATTGAAGTTAGAAATAATGCAGAAAGCTTAGCATATAACAGCCAAAAAACAATTGACGAGCTTGGAGACAAAATTAGTGGAGAAGAAAAAGCAAAAGCAGAAACTGAAATTGCTAATGTTAAAAAAGCATTAGAAGGATCTGATGTTGAAGCAATTAAATCAGCAACAGAAAAATTAACAACAGTATTCTACTCTATAACAGAACAATTATATAAACAAACATCTGCTGGACAACAAGCACAAGCAAACCCAGAAGATGCAAATACAGAAACAAACACAGAAAATAATAATAATGAAGGAAATGAATAATGGCTACAAAAAAGGACTATTATGAGGTATTAGGCGTAAATAAAAATGCAACTGATGAAGAACTTAAAAAAGCATATAGAAAACTTGCAAAACAATACCATCCAGATGCTAATCCTGATAATAAAGAAGAGGCAGAGAAAAAGTTTAAAGAAGTAAATGAAGCTTATGAAACTTTATCAAATCCTCAAAAAAGAAAAATGTATGACCAATTTGGAGCAGATGGACCTCAAGGCTTCGGAGGAGGAGCCGGAGGACCATTTGGTGGTGGTACATATACATACTCAACAGGCTTTGATGGATTTAGTGACTTTGGAGATTTAGGAGATATATTTTCTTCTTTCTTTGGTGGAGGATTTGGAGGTTCTTCAAGAGGTACAAGAAAAAATGGGCCTAGAAAAGGTACAGATTTACGCTATGATATAGATATAAGTTTTGAAGAATCTTTCTTAGGAACAGAAAGATATGTAACAATAAATAGAAATGAAACTTGTGATACTTGCCATGGAGAAGGTACAAAACCAGGTACACACCCTGAAATATGTAGTGTATGTCATGGAACAGGCCAAATTAAGCAGGTCCAAACTACAATACTTGGACAAATGCAAACTACAAGAACATGTACAAACTGCCATGGAACAGGTAAGGTTATTACAAATCCTTGTGAAACATGTAAAGGAAAAGGAACAGTTAGAAAACAAGTACGATTAACAGTTAAAATACCAGCAGGTGTTGACGATGGTCAAACTATAGTAATGCAAGGCGAAGGAGAGCCAGGCACAAATGGTGGACCAAAAGGTGACCTATATATATTAATACATGTTAAAAGACATAGTATTTACAGTAGAAAAGGAAATAATATACTTTGTGACATACCAATAACGTTTACACAAGCAACCCTTGGTGCAGAACTTAAAATACCAATGGTAGATGGAACAACTGAAACTTATAGAATACCTGATGCAACACAAACAGGTACAAAATTTACAATAAGAAATAAAGGCTTCAAAGGTGTAAATAGCAGTGCACAAGGAGATTTTGTATTTACAGTACAAGTACAAGTACCTAAAAAGCTAACTCCAGAACAAAGAGAACTTTTAATGCAACTTGCAAAAACTATGAATGAACAACCACCAGTAAAGAAAAAAGGTTTGTTTGGATAGAATAAGAACTACTAATATTAAATTAGTAGTTTTTTTATATACAAAACCTTAAAAATTTATTAAAATACTTTGCTTTTTTATGAATATATTATATAATATATATGTTAAAATATATCCAAGGGAGGATACCTTTATGGGAAGTAAAAAGAAGCACTCAAGCGATACTAAACAATATAAAATAAAAAGAAGCAAAAAAGCAAATAAAGCAGATAAAATAAAAGTAAGAAAACATCCAGTATTAAAAAGAGTAATATTAATATTTATAATATTAGTATTTTTATTAATACTTGTTGGAGGAGGAATTTTAGCAGGAATATTCTTTAGTGATAAATGGTCTATTACTAAAGAAGAATTGATTTCTAGTGGCAATACTGAAGTGTATGATTCAGATGAAAAGCAAATAGCTATATTATCAGCTTCAGAAGGTAATGGAAATAGAAAAGTAATTACATTAGACCAAATGGGTAAATATACAGCAAATGCATATATAGCAATAGAAGATAAAAGATTTTATGAACATTCAGGTGTTGATATTTTAAGAACAGCTAAAGCAACAATAAGCTATGTGTTACGTAAAGGAAGTTCAGATGTTGGTGGAGGAAGCACAATAACTCAACAATTAGTAAAAAACATTATGAGAGATAAAGCAGACACTGGTACAGCAGGAATGGAAAGAAAAATACGTGAAATGTCAAGAGCATACAAGGTTGAAAGTATGTTGACTAAAAATCAAATAATAGAAAAATACTTAAACATTATATTTATAGGTGGTAATGATCTTCACGGAGTAGAGTATGGGGCACAATACTATTTTGCAAAATCAGCAAAAGATTTAGATTTAGCAGAATCAGCATTTTTGGCAGGAATAAATGATGGACCTAATATGTATAATCCATATGGAGAAGAAGATAATAGTGAAAGAATAAAAGCAAGAACTAAACTAGTTTTAAGCTTTATGAAAGAACAAAATAGAATTAGTGATGATCCTACTGAGGCAGAAAACCTATATAATGAAGCAGTAGAAAAAGTTGAAAAAGGTTTTGAGTTCAAAAAGGGAACAATAGAGATTGGAAATATTTCATATTTTGTAAGTGAGGCTGTAAATAATGCTGCAAGAGACTTAGCAGAAGCAAAGGATATTGATTTTGCTGAAGCTAAGTCAATAATCCAATCAGGAGGCTACAAACTATATACTACACAAATAACTTCTATTCAAGAAACAGTACTTAAAGAAATGGCCAAAAAGCAATATGTTCAAACAAGGACAATAACAGTAAAAGATGAAGATGGAAAAAAAGTAAAAATAAAAGATCAAACACAAGCAGGGACAACAATTATTGACCACACAAATGGAAGAGTAGTAGCAATGGGAGGAGCTTTAGGAAGTGACCAAGGAACAAACATTAACTTTGCAACTATAACATCAAAACAAACAGGATCTTCAATTAAACCTTTAGTAAATATTGCACCAGGATTAGAAGAAAAAGCAATTACTGCTGCAACAGTATTTGATGATACACCAACTACTTTTAGAGGAAACTATTCACCTAAAAATGCTGTGTCATATTTAGGATTATGTACAGTTAGAAAAGCAATCGAAGTGTCATCTAATATTGTTAATATAAAAATAGCATATAATGTTGGAATAGATAAAGCGATAGATTATTTACATGAGTTCGGACTTACTACTTATACAAAAGAAGATGATGCAGACATGAGCCTAGCAATTGGTGGAGCTTCACACAGTTCTAGCACATTACAAATGGCAGCAGCATATGCAACCCTTGCAAATAAAGGAGTATATATAGAACCAACATTCTATACAAAACTAACTGACTCAGAAGGAAAAGTAATTGTTGAACCAAAACAAGAAACCAGAAGAGTTATATCAGAAGCAAATGCATTTATTATATCAGATATTTTAACAGATGTTGTTACAGGATATAGTGGAACTGCTAGTACATGTGCAATTTCTGGAATGGATGTAGCTTGTAAAACAGGAACAAGTGATGCAGACAAAAATGTATGGCTTTGTGGTTATACACCATATTATGCAGGAGCTACATGGTATGGATTTGATAGAGAAGAACATAGTTTAAATCAAATTTGGGCAGCAAGAAGTATTTGGGGCAATATAATGAAAGATGTTCACAAAAACTTGCCTAAAAAACGTTTTGTAAAACCAGATGGAGTTGTTACAGTTACAGTATGTAAAGACAGTGGAAAAATAGCAACAAAGGAATGTACAAAAAAATATACAGAATATTTTACAAAAGGAAATGTACCAAAAGCATGTGATGGACACGAAACATTAAAAATTTGTAAAGAATCTGGAAAAATTGCAACAGAATACTGCTTAGATACTGAAGAAAAAGTATATACAGCAAAACCAGAAAAAGAAAACAACAGTAACTGGGTTAGCAAAAAAAAGGATAGATATAAAATACCAACAGAAAAGTGTACTATACATACAGAAGAAACAAGTAGTATAGTGATACCTAATTTAATAGGAAAAACAGAAGCTGAGGCTAAGGTGGCTTTAGCAGGATTAAATGTCCAAGTAATTTATGAAACACATGGAGAACAAGCAAATGGAATAGTTATAAAACAAAGTTTAACAGAAGGAACTAAGGTTGTAAAAGGTGTAAGTATAGTAATTACAGTAAATAAAGTAAGCACAACGCCTCCACCGACTCCAGAAAAACCAAATACAAATACGGAAACTCCAAGTGGAAATACAGAAACTCCAAGTACAAACAATGAAACTTCAACAGGAGGAAATACAACCAGTCCATCTTCAAATACAACAAATTAAAGGGGGATTTTTATGCCAGTACAATTATATAATACATTAACAAGAACAAAAGAAGAATTTAAACCATTAGAAGGAAATACAGTCCGTATGTACTCATGCGGACCTACAGTATATAGCTTTGCACATATAGGAAACTTTAGAGCATATGTTTTTATGGATACTCTAAGAAGAGTATTACAATACAATGGATATGACTTAAAACATGTAATGAATATTACAGATGTAGGACACTTAGAGTCAGATGCTGATGAGGGTGAAGACAAAATGGAGAAAGCAGCAAGAAAAGAAAACAAAGACCCTTATGAAATAGCTAATTTTTATACACATAAATTTTTCATAGATATGGAAAGACTTAATATAGAAAGACCAGAAATTATTGCAAAAGCAACAGACCATATTCAAGAAATGCTTGAATTTGTTCAAGGATTAATCAAAAATGGATATGCATATGAAACAAGCAAAGGAATATATTTTGATATTTCAAAATTAGATAAATATCCAGTATTATCAAATCGTAAACTAGATGAACAAATTGCAGGAGCAAGAGTTGACGTAGATACAGAAAAAAGAAATCCATATGATTTTGCATTATGGATTAAAGCACCAGAAAACCATATTATGAAATGGGAAAGCCCATGGGGATTATCATACCCAGGTTGGCATATAGAATGCTCTGCAATGGGTAGAAAATATCTAGGAGACCAATTTGATATACACACAGGTGGAATAGACCACATACCAACACACCATGAAAACGAAATTGCGCAAAGCAAAGGTTTAACTGGTAAAGTTCCAGCAAAAACTTGGATGCATGTTGAATTCTTACAAGTTGATGGTGGAAAAATGTCAAAATCTTTAGGGAATACATACACGCTAGATCAATTACAAGAAAAAGGAATAGAGCCATTAGCATATAAATTATTTTGCTTTACAGCACATTATCGTACAAAGCTAAACTTTACATTTGATACAGCATTAGCAACACAAAAAGCATTAATGCGTTTAAGAGAAGGTTTTGTAAAACATCAAGAAGGAACAGAAAATATAGCTGAACAAGAAATAAAAGAATATGAAAATAAATTTTTGGAAACAATAAATGATGATTTGAATATGCCAGCAGCTATGGGAATTGTGTGGGAAATAGTAAGAAATGAGCATAAATCAAAACAATTTGCAGAACTTTTACTAAAATTTGATAAAGTATTAGGATTAGATTTAGAAAACAGCAAAAAGTATTTAGAAGAAAGCAAAAATGTAGAATTACCACAAGAAATTCAAGAATTATTAGAAAAAAGAAAACAAGCAAGAGCAGATAAGAATTGGGCTTTATCAGATGAAATTAGAGACAACTTAAAAGAAAAAGGATATGCGGTAAAAGATACCAAAGATGGTATGACAGTAGAAAAGATATAAATAAGGAGAATTAGAGTGGAAGAAGAAGTAAAAATTTCATTTTGGAAAAAATTAAAAACCAGTATATTTGGATTAGAAGATTATAAAAAGTTAGTAGTACAAAAAACTAGTAAAACAATATCATATATAGTTATATTAATGTTAATTTTTACTTTCTTCTTAACCTTAGCTATTACATACCGTTTTAGTGGAACAGTAAATAAAGTAAAGCAATATATAGATCAAAATATCGAAACACTTAACTTTAATAATGGAAAAATATCTATTATTCAAAAAGAAAACAATGTAATTAGTACGGACAAGTTATTTGACGGAAAAGTTATTATAGATACAACAGAAAATTTGACAAATGAGCAGATAAGCAAATATGAAGAAGAGATAAAGAATTATTATAATGGAGTTGTAGTTCTACAAGATAAAATAATACTAAAAACTAATATGGCTAGTGTATTAACAACTATTTCGGTAAAAGATATTACAGACCAACTTAACATAGTAAAATTTGAAAAACAAGACTTAATGAACTTTTTATCTGGTAATAATGTATATAAAATATATATTGCATTTTATGTAGTTATGTTTATTTATTTGTTTGTAGTATATTTATCAACAGTATTATTAGATGCAATTCTATATTCATTTATAGGCTGTATAACTGGAATACTTTCTAACTTAAGAATAAGATTTAGAAATGTATACAATATTGCAATATATAGTTTAACATTGCCAATAATATTAAATCTGATCTATATGATTGTAAATATTTTAACAGGATATACTATAAAATACTTTGATGTTTTATATATGGCAATAACTTGTATTTATGTTATAGCAGCAATATTAATAATTAGATCAGACATAATAAAACAACAAATAGAGCTTTCTAAAATTATGCAAGAACAAGAAAAAGTAAGACAAGAAATGGAAGAAAAAGAAAGACAAAAAAAGGAAGAGGAAGAAAAAGAGAGAATACGCAAAAAAGACGAGAAAGAAAGACAAGAGAAAAAGAAAAAATCAGGAAACAAAAAGGCACCTAAAGAAAAAGGAGATACGCCAGAACCACAGGCTAATATCAAAACAGAGGAATTATAAAGGAGAATCATAATGGATAATGAAAACAAGCAAAAGGAAAAGAAAAAATCATCAAAGATTTATTATATAATTGCATGCATTGTATTACTTATAGCAGTAATAATAACAAGCATATTCTTAATAAATTCTAAAAAAGAGAATGAGGATAAAATTATTAGCTACACAGACCTTATAAAACAGATTGACGAGGGAAAAATTGAAAAGGTTGAAATGACAGTTGGAAGTACTTCTATTAAAGTGAAACTAAAAGATATAGAAGAAGAAAAAGGAGCAATTGTACCAAACACACAAGCTTTTATAGAATTGATTCAAGAGAAAACTTTACAGGGAAATGCAATAGAGTTAATTCAAAAACAACAAAACGTGTTTTATACAGCTTTCCAATACCTATTTTCACTATTGCCAACAATACTCTTACTAGTGTTATTTGTAGCAGTATTTAAAATGCAAGGCTTAGGTGATAAAGGAAAAGTTTATGATGCAGAGACAACAAAGTCAAAAATAAAGTTTAATGATGTTGCAGGTTTAGATGAAGAAAAAAATGAAATGATAGAAATAGTTGACTTCTTAAAAGAACCTAAAAAATTTTATGAAATGGGTGCAAAAATCCCTAGAGGTGTATTACTTTGTGGACAACCAGGTACAGGTAAAACTTTAATTGCAAAAGCAATTGCAGGAGAAGCAAAAGTTCCATTTATATCAATGAGTGGTTCTGAATTTATAGAAATGTTTGCAGGTTTAGGAGCATCAAGAGTTAGAAAATTATTTGAAAAAGCTAAAAAAATTGCACCATGTATAGTATTTATAGACGAAATAGATGCTATTGGTTCAAGAAGAGCAAATGGAAGTGGAGCTGAAACAGAAAACAACCAAACTTTAAATCAATTGTTAGTTGAAATGGACGGATTTGATACAGAAGAAACAATTATAGTTTTAGCTGCAACAAATAGACCAGAAATGTTAGACAAAGCATTACTAAGACCAGGCAGATTTGACAGACAAATTACAATAGCACTTCCAGATATGAAAGGTAGAGAGGAAATACTAAAAATCCATGCAAAAGACAAAAAGTTTGCAGACAATGTTAGTATGAAAGATATTGCAGGAGATACAGCAGGATTTACAGGAGCTGAACTTGCAAATATTTTAAATGAAGCGGCAATTATTGCTACAATAAAAAAACATGAAGCAATAACTCAAAATGATATTGAAGAAGCTGTTAAAAAAGTGACAGTTGGACTAGAAAAGCAAAGCAGAGTAATATCAGAAAAAGATAAAAGACTTACAGCTTTCCATGAAGCAGGACATGCTATAGTAAGTAGTCAATTAGAAACACAAAAAGATATAAAAGAAGTATCAATTATACCTCGTGGAGTTGCAGGTGGCTACACAATGTACAAAACT
This sequence comes from uncultured Clostridia bacterium, assembly GCA_934120135.1. Taxonomy (GTDB): domain Bacteria; phylum Bacillota; class Clostridia; order TANB77; family CAG-508; genus CAG-273. The sequence goes on from CAKOTK010000002.1 coordinate 118,468, forward strand.
AATGAGGATAAATACTATATTTCAAAAACAGAAATGGAAGAGAAACTAATTGCATTACTTGGTGGTAGAGCAGCAGAAAAATTAGTACTAAATGATATTTCTACAGGTGCAAGTAATGATATTGAAGTAGCAACACAAATTGCAAAAGATATGATTATAAAATATGGAATGAGTGATAACTTAGGACCAATTTCAATAAATACAGAAAAAGACCCATATGAATTACAACTATTAGGAGAAAAATTTGGAGACGCAATTGGTGCAGAAGTTAAAATAATGTTAGATACAGCATATGCAAAAGCACAAACAATATTAACAAATAATATGGACAAACTACATGCTGTAGCAGAAGTTTTAATACAAAAAGAAGTCATCTCAGCAGAAGAATTTGAAGAAATAATTAAATAAAAAAATATAGGTGTTGATATAGGACTATATCAACACCTATTATTTATACAATATTTTTAAATTGGCACGTTTTTTTTATTCAAATAATTTAAAATACCTGCATCAGTCTTAAAACAAAATTTCAAAGAACAGCTACAAAGCTGTTGGTACTTATATTTAAACTTTTTATTGATTTCTCTGTCTCCGTATTTTCCGTCACCAATAATAGGATAACCAATATAAGCTAAATGAGCTCTTATTTGGTGAGTCTTACCAGTGTGCAAATTAACATCCAACAAGCTCGTATTATTCTTATTATTACAACTAATTACCTTATATGAAGTAATAATTTTTTCATACCCTTTTTTAGGAATATCAGAAATATATACTAAAGATTTTTTTGCATCTTTAAAAAGATATGCAGTTAACGTATCTTCTTTTTTACAAGGAATACCATAAACTAAAGCCCTATAATGCTTTTCAATTTCACGATTTTTGAATTTATCTAACAAAATATTTAAAGCCTCTTCATTTTTGGCAAACAAAACTAATCCAGTAGTATTTCTATCTAAACGATGGCAAGGAAAGATAGAAGTACTGTTATAATATTTACAAAGTTCAGTAGTTAAGCTGTTCTCACCAACTACTTCAATTTCAGCAGGTTTGTTTACAATGACAATATTATCATCTTCATAAATAATATCAATGTTAAAATTTTTGTCCTTGAATAATTGCTCGTCAGGAATAAATACTTTTATAACATCACCTGAATGTATAATAACATTATCAGAAACTCTAGTGTCATTTACTCTAATGTCTTTCTTACGCAAAGCTTTATATAAAGTATTAAGCTTAAGTCCATCAAAACTATCTAATAAAAAACTATTCAATTTCTTTCCATCATATTTTTTATCAACTATAATCTCTTTCATATGTTCTAGTATACACTTTTTCGTATGCAATGTCAAAAAAGTAACCAAAAAAATTACAAAGCATAAAATAGAGCAAAAGGAGAAAGTGCAAATGTTAGACTTTATATTTAAAGGAATAGTGTGGGTGTTAGCAATATATGGTTTAATAGAACTCATAAAAACCATAATTTATACATATACATATACAAACCTAAAATCAAATGGAATTTATATAATAGTAGCTGTAAAAAATCAAGCTAATCAAATAGAAGGCTTTATAAGAACAACATTATTTAGAATAATATATGGAAAAGAAGAAAATATAAAAAATGTAATTGCAGTTGATTTGGATTCTACTGATGAAACTAAGAAAATATTAGAAAAATTAAGCAATGAATATGAAAATATAAAAGTATCAAATTGGAAGGAATGCAAAGAAATATTTGATAATATAGATAATGTATAAAAAATATAAATACACTTTAAATTATTATAAAATAAATAATTTAAAGTGTATTTTAAAGTATTACAATTATAGAAAACTACTTACGGAAACAAGAAAATCAAGTACAAAAAAATGGAAAAATTTGTTTACAAAGTAATAGAAATATGATATAATGCGATTACTCATTAAGAGAAAAAAGTTTTTTATGGAGGGAAAAATATGAAAAGGGCTTCAACCAAGAAAATAATGTTATCTGCATTACTAACAATTATAATAATAACATTATTTCAAAGTTTTTCATTTGCAAAAAGTGAAAACTTACAAATGATAAAAAAAGGAGAAAAAGAGTACATAATTTATGTTTCAAATTTACTAAATAGCAAATTTGAATTTGCATTTGCAAACAAAAAAGACGAAATTGAATCAAATCTTAATTTCTATGATTCAGCTATTGATGCATCAGAAAATGGCAACAATATAGCATATATTGATGAAACAATTTATAACACATATTTTGATGGAAAAGCTGAAACTTTTTTATGGGTAAAAGGCACAGAAATTAAAGGAGAAAAAGTAGTTTTAGCTGATGCATTAACAGAAGAAAATATTCAAGAAATCAACAAAACAACTAAGAAAATTGCTATCAAAATTGGCAATGAAACAAAAACAGAAAAAAATGAGGAAGGAACAGAAGTTACATATACAAAAGGTATAATAATAATTGACGACAATTCAGATACAAAATACCTATATAATATGGTACCAGTTAAAGCAGGAACAGAGGAAGCTGAGCTAGCAAACTTAGCAACTGAGATGAATAATTTAACAAACAAAAACATATTTGAAAAATTATCTATATATAGTCAGTTTAAAGATATATATGAAAAACTTATACCTGCTGAAGGTTGGAAAGATGTAGAATCAAAAACAATCAAACAACCACAAGAATCAAAAAAAGGTGATAAATACTTAGTTTGGTTAAAAGCTGATACCACAATAGATCTTCAAATTATGACATCTAGTGAAGAATACAAAGAAAACGAAAAAACAGAAAACGTAATTGTAAAAGAAGTAACTAAAATGCCAGTTACAGGTGAAAGCTTAGTTTTATATATTGTAGCAACTGTATTACTTGTACTAATTGTTACAATAGTAATTTTAAAAGTAAAAAATAAAAATTCAGATAAAAATGAGTAAGGTATGAAAAAAATAATATATAATATAACTTTAGTAATATTAGCTGTCACTTTCTTAGCAGTTGTATCAGTTATTGTTACTAAACGTACAAATAACCAAATAAAAGAAAAAGAATTAACTAATGCAGTTTTAGATATCAAAGTAAAGATTGAAGAAAACAAATCAGCAGTAGTTAATACCACTAAAAAAGTCGAAACCAAATATAAAGGATATAATGTGGCAGGAATAATAAAAATTCCAAAAATTAACATTGAATATCCAATTATAGATCAAACAAATGATACAACAATGGCATTATCAATTACAAAATTTTGGGGGAATAATGTCAATGATGTGGGCAACTTTACAATGGCAGGTCATAATTATTTTGACGGAACAATGTTCAGTAGTACAAACAAACTAAAAATAGGGGATGTCATTGAAATGACAGATTTAGATGGATACACTATTGAATATGAAGTATTTGATAAATATGTTACTGACCCAAATGATATAAACTGCGTAAAAAGTGTTAAAGAAAATACGAGAGAAATTACTCTCATAACTTGCATTAACGGAAGAAGCAATAGGCTTATAGTAAAAGCAAGACAAAATATATAAAATTTGGTAAAAAGGGGGCACCAAAAAATGAAAGCTACACTCAGCTATAAGAGTAAGAGAAATATCATAATCGCTAGTGTAATAGTAGTATTACTAGCAGCTATTTCTACAGCAGGTTATTTCTATATAAAAGGAAATGACGAAACAGCAAGAGCATTTACACAAAATGAAATAACAAATGAATTAACACCAGGAGAACAAACACAAAACAATGGAGATCAACAAGAAAATCAACCACAAAATCCAGAACAACCAGCTACTCCAGGTGAGCAAAACAACAATGGTGGAGAACAAACAAATAACGGACAAAATCAAAACAATAACCAAAACAGACCAAACAACAATACAACAAATAATGGAAGTACACCAAACCAAACAACAGGTAATGTACCAAATCAAGAGTATGTAACAGAAAGAACTGAAGAAAGAACAACAATAACAAAAGAGTATTCAGTTGAATGGACACCAGAAAGCATAACAGCTAATGCTTCAGTACAAAATCTTAATATAATTCGTCCAATTATATCTGCAAACAAAAGCGCTGATAAAAATGCAGTTGTACCAGGCGAAACAATTACATACACAATAACTGTAACTAATACAGGAAATGCAGATGGAAAAGCAATTGTAAAAGACACTATTCCAGAAGCAACAGAATTTATTGAAAACAGCATTAAACTTAATGGAGAAGACACAAACTATACAGCTCAAAACCTAGAAGAAGGAATTACCGTAGATGTTGCAAAACAAAATGAACAAGGTGAAGCTGGAACAGTTAAAGTTGAATTTAAAGTAAAAGTTTCTAACATATTTGCTCAATATGAAAAAGCAAGTATTATCAATCAAGCAACTGTAAACGAAGAAAAAACTAATGAAGTTAAAAATCCAGTTATAAAATTTGAAAAATCAGCAAATAAAGAAAAAGTAGAAGTTGGAGATACAGTAACTTATACTATAAGCATTGAAAACATTGGAGATGCTGAAGGAACAGTTATAGTAAAAGATACTATTCCAACAGGAACAAAACTTGTTGAAAATAGCACTATTAAATTAAATGGTGAAGATACAAATTATACAGAACAAATTTTGAATGACGGAATCGAATTAAAAGTAAAATCAGGAGAAAGACTAGAAATTACTTTTGAAGTAGAAGTTTTATCTGAAATAACAGAAGCAGTTAAAAACACAGCATATGTAAACGATATTCCAACAGAAACAATACCAACTCAAGTAGAATCTTTAATTAAATTTGAGTCAAATGGCGGAACATCAGTAGAAAGCATGAATGGATATACTGGAGATGTAATAGAAAATAGAGAAATGCCAACAACAACAAGAGAAGGTTATACTTTTGAAGGCTGGTATGCAGAACCAGAATTAACAAACAAAGTAGAAACTTTACCAGAAAAATATCCAGCAGGAACAACAACGTATTATGCAAAATGGACAAAGAACTCATACAAGATAACATATAAAATAGTAGGAGACTATTTTGCAAATAACAACTACAAAGAAGAAACATTAGAGTATGGAGCACAAATAACACCAGAAGTAAATCCAACACAAGAAGGGTACACATTTAGTGGATGGTCAGAAATACCAGAAACAATGCCGGCAAATGATGTTGTAGTAGAAGGAAGTTATACAAAGAACTCATATAAAATAACATACAAAATAGTAGGAGACTATTTTACAAATAACAATTACAAAGAAGAAACATTAGAGTATGGAGTACAAATAACACCAGAAGCAAATCCAACACAAGAAGGATATACATTTAGTGGATGGTCAGAAATACCAGAAATAATGCCAGCACATGATGTTGAAGTAGTAGGAAGCTATACAAAGAACTCATACAAAATAACATACAAAATAGTAGGAGACTATTTTGCAAATAACAACTACAAAGAAGAAACATTAGAGTATGGAGCACAAATAACACCAGAGGCAAACCCAACACAAGAAGGATACACATTTAGTGGATGGTTAGAAATACCAGAAACAATGCCAGCACATGATGTTGAAGTAGTAGGAAGCTATACAAAGAACTCATACAAAATAATATACAAAATAGTAGGAGACTATTTTACAAATAACAATTACAAAGAAGAAACATTAGAGTATGGAGCACAAATAACACCAGAAGTAAATCCAACACAAGAAGGATACACATTTAGTGGATGGTCAGAAATACTAGAAACAATGCCAGCACATGATGTTGAAGTAGTAGGAAGCTATACAAAGAACTCATACAAGATAACATATAAAATAGTAGGAGACTATTTTGCAAATAACAACTACAAAGAAGAAACATTAGAGTATGGAGCACAAATAACACCAGAAGTAAATCCAACACAAGAAGGATACACATTTAGTGGATGGTCAGAAATACCAGAAACAATGCCAGCACATGATGTTGAAGTAGTAGGAAGCTATACAAAGAACTCATATAAAATAACATACAAAATAGTAGGAGATTATTTTACAAATAACAACTACAAAGAAGAAACATTAGAATATGGGGCACAAATAATACCAGAAGCAAATCCAACACAAGAAGGATACACATTTAGCGGATGGTCAGAAATACCAGAAACAATGCCAGCAAATGATGTTGTAGTAGAAGGAAGTTATACTAGAAACAACTATCAATACAAAGTAAAATATTGGTATGAAAATGAACAAGGAACATACGAACCTCTTGAAACAGTTATTGGAGGAGAAGTACCATATGGAACAGTAATTGACACATTTACACAAAAAGATGGTGATGGAAAATACGTTTTAGATCATGTTGATCCTGCGAAATCAGCAACAGATAATAAAACAGCTAACTTAGTGATTACACACAAAGAAAGTGAAAACATATTAAATGTATATTACAAGAGAAATTCATTTAATTACAAAATAGAATACTACAAAGAGATAGCTAATGGAGAAGAATTTATAACATCAACAGGAAATAAACAACAAAAACTAAAAACAAAAATTACAGATGATATATTAAAAGATGATTTTGGCGCAAACTGGAAAAATGCAAATAAGCCACAAAAAGGATACCAAGATGGTATAGTTGAAAATGCAGAATCTACAAATTATTATATTACAATAAAAGAAAGTGACAATGTAATTAAAGTTGTATATAAATTAAAAACAAATATTGAATATAAAGTAAAATATTACTTTAATGAAATAGAAGACACATCAAAAGAAGATTCTGGTACTGCAAAATACGGACAACAAATAAATTCAGTAAAAGATTATAGTGATGGTGGATGGGAAAAATCATCAAAATCAACATCACTTCCATATACAATCAAAGAATCAGGAAATGTTATTAAAGTTTACTATGTAAAACCTGATATAAAAGCTAAAAAAACAATATGGCAAGATAGCACAAAATTAAAGGATGATGCAATAGTAGAAGCAGGTTCTACAGTAACATATAAGATAACTGCAAGTAATACAGGATATTTAGCAGGAAATGTTACAATTAAAGATGAAGAATTACCACAAGGAAATGTTACAAACATCACAGCAACAGGTTATACAGAAACATTAACAGTCCAAGATTTAAAAGACGGAATAGTATTAAATGTACCAGCTCGAGGAACAGCAGAAGTAACAATCACAATTAAGCTAACAGGAGCAATTGGAACCCCAATATCAAACACAGCTAAATATGATAATACAGAAACTAATAAAGTTGAAAATAATGTTGAAAAAACAGTAGCATTAAAGGCAAAAGCAGAACAAGTACAGGTACTTAACACTAATGTAATTCTTGTTATGGATATATCATATAGTATGAATGACAGACCAGTATGCACAGATCACACAACAGAGAAAGAACATAGAGATGCAGGATGTAGCAGAAGAGGAGATAAATGGTTAAAGAAAGACAAGAAGATTGATATTGCTAAAACAGTAATAAATAAATTTATTGATAGTGTTAAATTACCAGATCAAGCAACTACAGATAGTTCAATAATTGAAGTAATAAAATTCAATGGATGGCCTGATGTAGTTGGAAAAGCATCTAATTCTCAATCTAAAAATGATTTAAAAGCTAAAGTAAACAAGTTAGTCGAAACTGGTGGAACATGGTACTCAAGACCACTTGCAATGACTACAGAGGAAATAACTAAACTAACTGAAGAAAGACCAGATAATAGAAATATAGTAATTTTCGTAAGTGATGGAGAACCAGCTAAACAAGACAAAAAAATTATAGACGAAGCAGACAAATTAAAAGCTGTACCAAATACAACTGTATATACAGTAGGCTTTGATGCTGATATTGAAATATTAAAACAAATTGCTACAGACTATGGAAAATATAGAACAACAGATCAAGCAAGTAGTTTAAATACAATTTTCAATGAAATAGTAGATGAAATTGCTATAAAAACTGAAAAGAAACAATCAGTATCAGGAAAAATTGAATTAAGCAATGTAGATTTAAACAAAACAAACAAAGTTGTGATAAAAGTAAATGGAACAGCAATTTCAGCAGATAAAGTTCAAGCAGCTATTGTAACAGAGAATAGTAAATATTATATAGACTTAAATAAACTTAACTTATCAAGCTTACGAGATGATGTTTTAATTGAATACTTTATAAATGAATAAAACACTAATAAAAAGGCGGATTTAATATCCGCCTCAATTTTTAAAAAAATAGGGAGGTTTTTTCTAAGTGGGAAAACACAGTGAAGAGAAAAAAGGTATTGATAAAAAATGGCTTATTATTATAATAGCAGTAATAATATTAGTTGCTGTAGGAATTACTGCAACAATATTAATAATAAAATACAAACCAAATTTTGGTAATCAAAACATTACTTCAATAAAAGACGAAAAAACAGTTGAACAAGAAAAATTAGTTTTAAGAAGTAATTTAGATTATAATAAAATTATAGAATATATATTTGAAAATAACATAGTAAAAACTACAAAAATTTATGAACAATTTGAACAAAAAGAAACATATGAAAGCAAAAAGCAAATATATAGCATTACTCCAAGCATTAGTATAATAAAGCAAAATGATGAAGAACAATCAATAGAAACTGAACAACCAGTCATTGAAGAGGAAAAAGATTTATCATATGAAGAAATATATAATAAATACTTAGAAAGATTTTCAGACTTATATATAATTATAAAGTAGAATTTTTATTCTACTTTTATTTTTTTCTCTTGAATAAATAAAATAACTATTATATAATAAAGAAAAAATGGAGAAAAGGTCAAAAAATGAATTTACAAAAGAAATTGCAAAATATTGGAATTGAACAAATTGATAAAATTAACCCAGAATTTGTAAGGTTAATAGCATTTAATGTAACAGAAGCATTAACAAATGCTTTTCCTGCAATATACGAGCAATATAACAATATCTTAGCACAACTAATAAACTGTAATATGTATACAGCCAAAATAACAAAACCAATATCAAAAGTAAATTACATATATGAAAATAATAGTATTTATATTGATGAAAGTATTGACTTAACAACAATAAATGAACAAATAATTCATGAATGTATTCACTATCTACAAGACAGTAGAAACAAAAATGGAAAACTTAACAAAATAGGTTTATGTAATTTTGGGAAATTCTCAGTATTTGGATTAGGAATAAACGAAGCAATAGTACAATATATATCAGCTAAAACTGTAAAAAATGAAGTTGAAATAATAGAAAAATATGGAGTTAGACTAAAAACAATTAGTCCAAATTATTATCCTTTTTTAACAAGTTTAATTGAGCAAATTGCATATCTTATGGGAGAAGATATATTAGTAATAGGAATATTATATAAAGGTAATAAATTAGAAGATGAATTATTAAATACATTTGAAGCAAACACAAAAAGGATTATAAATCAATTTGATATAATAGTTGATATAAACAATAAATTAAATACAGAAACAAACCAAGAAAAAATTAAAATATATCAGGAAGAAATTACTGCAATGTATATTGACACGCAAAATAAAATATTTAGTACATTTTTTGAAAAGACTTTACCAAAACTTACAACTTGCCAAGAAGTAGATTATTATATGGATAAGGCAGTATGCTATAGAAATGTAATGGGAGTAAGTACACAGGAAAGATTTTTATTTGGGAGTTTTTATGACATAAAATTAGAAGAACTAATAAGCAAATATGAAAAAAAGAAAATGCAGATTTGTAGAAAAAGAGATAGCAATACACTTACAGTTATTTCTGATAATAAAATAATGAAATTGATAAGAAAAATAATAGTGTATTTTTCAGCACAAAAAGATAAACAATAATAAAAGCGAAAATAGGTAAAATTTACTTATTTTCGCTTTTAAAATAACATATTCAAAACATTTATAATAGCTGTAATTAGTGCAATTTTCCATGATAGCCTTCCAGTTGTAGTGAAAACATTTTTAACGATAGTCAAATTATAATCTTTACGAACAACCAAAGCCAAACAATTTGATTCAGGAATGTCACTATTATCAGGTTCAGATATGTTAGAAACTGTATTTTCAATTAGACTATCATTGCTATTTTCAGGAGGTAAATTCTCACTTGATTCTAAAATAGAATCATCATAAACTCCGAAATCTCTTTTAGCAAAAGCAGAATAGCTAGCTCTAACTTCATTTAAAATTTTAACAGCATATGCCATAGAGTCACTAATAACTTCAACATTTTCATTTTGAGTTTCTAACACAATATCACCTCTTTTGTACAAAATATCTAAAACAAGTATAACATTAAAAAATACATAAGTAAAGAAAATTTGACAATATTTTTACATCAAAATTAACTGGATATAAAATACAAATGTAAATTAGAAAAAAACTATTGCAAAATTAAAGTACTTATATTATTATAATAGCAGCAATATACCAAAAGAAAAATAAGGAAGAGGCACAAAACATGAAAAAAGCTAGAACCTTGGCAGGAGTAGAGAGAGAGCCACAACATTAATAAATAACAACCAAGCTAAGAAATTAGCTTTATTAAGCATACTTAAGGCAGATATTAAATATGAAAGTATTTAGTATCTGTCTTTGTTTGTATTCTAAGAAATTTATCATTGTATGATAAATTTCAGTAGAAGACAAATATGCGAATTGCTAGAATTTCTAACAGTTTGCACTGCGTAGAAATTCTTGAAATCCGTTTTTGTATGCCTGAAAGTTGTTGAAAAATAGATTTTAATATTAAAAAAATATATAAAAAACTAAAAGAAAGGGTATGAAAAAATCATACAAAGGTGAAAAAAGAATGAAAAACAAAAGAATTTTAAAGGAAAGAGGTATTACTCTAATAGCACTAGTAGTAACAATTGTAGTATTGCTAATTTTAGCAGGAGTAACTATAAACGCAGTATTCAGCGACAGTGGAATAATTAAAAAAGCACAAGAAGCTCAAAACAAAGCAAATGAAAGTGTACAAAAAGATATGGAACAAATAAACACACTAGAAAATTGGATGAATAGTTATACAGGAAATGTTGAAAAATTTACAGTAAAATTCTGCAACTATGATGGTACAGTACTACAGATAGTTGAGGTAGAAAAAGGTGGAACGGCAAAATATACAGAGGCTGAGCCTATAAGACAAATAGAAGATGGATATAAGTATAAATTTAAAGAATGGGTTACTAGCAAAGAAGGAAAAATAACTGCAAATTTAACAAATATTAGTTCAAATCTTGAAATATATGCTAATTATTCAAGAATAGTAGGAATGGAAACTACAGACGTGACGATGGTAGAAAAAGAGTTATGGATTTTAGAGGACGGAACGACGCAAGAAGCTACTTTTGTGGAGATAAGTGAAGAGGGTGGAAGAGCAATTTTAGAAGAATTAAAAAATACGAATAAAACATTTAAAGAATATTTTAATAGTGAAAATGATATAGATTCATTGGATATCAACGAATTTATAACATTAAGCATTTACGAAAGTGAAGTAGCAAGTACTGATTTACTTGTAGAAATTGCATTTTCTACAGTGTATTCACAAGATTTAAATTTTTATACATTTTTAGGAATTATAGATGAAACAGGTGATACTAAATGGATAGAACTAGTCTGTGAAGCTACAGAAAATCGGAAATTTAAATATTATTTTCCCAGCAGATGTTGTTAATGAAATGAAAAATGCTCAAACTTTAGTACTAGCAGTTTTAAGTAATTAAAAGTAATAAAAATATAACTTTTATAAAAACTCTTGCAATAGTTACCAAAATGTGGTAATATAGATTATAGTTTTAAAGGCAAAGAAAAAGAGGAGTAAGTTTTAACTAGCTATAAAGAGAACAGAAGTCACCGGCTGTAAGCTTCTGATAGTATAGAAAACTGAAGGTAGCTTTGGAGCCGATAAATTGAAATAGCAGTAAATTTATCCGTATAACTTGCGTTAAAAGTAACTAAGATTAACAATAAATTTGTTAAATTAAGGTGGTACCGTGAGAATAATACCTCGCCCTTATTTCAGGGCGAGGATTTTTGTTTATTTTAATAAGGAGGAATGTAAAATGCACGAATTAGAAGGAAAGTTTGAGCCACAAACTTTTGAAGAGGAAATTTATAAAAATTGGAATGAAAAAGGCTATTTTAAACCATCTGATGACAAAACTAAAAAGCCATATACAATAGTAATTCCACCACCAAATATTACTGGCAAATTGCATATGGGTCATGCTCTTGACGAAACTTTGCAAGATATTTTAATTAGATATAAAAGAATGCAAGGTTTTAATACTTTATGGGTTCCAGGAACAGACCATGCTTCAATTGCAACAGAAGCTAAAATAGTTGAAAAACTAAAAGCTGAAGGGATTACCAAAGAAGACTTAGGTAGAGATGGCTTTTTAAAAAGAGCATGGGAATGGAAAGAAGAATATGGTGGAACTATATTAAACCAACTTAAAAAATTAGGTTGTTCTTGCGACTGGTCTAGAGAAAGATTTACAATGGATGAAGGTTTATCTAATGCCGTAACAGAAGTATTTATAGACTTATATAATAAAGGACTAATCTACAAAGGCAAGAGAATGATAAATTGGTGCCCATATTGCAATACTTCAATTTCAGATGCAGAAGTAGAATATGAAGAAGAACCAACACATCTATGGCATGTTAAGTATCCAGTAAAAGGAGAAGAAGGAAAATTTGTTATAGTAGCAACTACAAGACCAGAAACAATGTTAGGAGATACTGGTGTTGCAGTACATCCAGATGATGAAAGATACAAAGATTTAGTAGGAAAAACTGTAATATTACCAATTATGAATAAAGAGATTCCTATTATAGCAGATGAATTTGTAGAAAAAGAATTTGGAACAGGTGCTGTAAAACTTACACCTGCACATGATCCAAATGATTATCAAGCGGCTTTAAAACATAACTTAGAAATTATACCTGTATTTGACGAAGAATTCAAAATGAACAACTTAGTACCAGAATACAAAGGTATGGATATGTATGAAGCAAGAGAAAAAATAGTTGAAAGATTACAAAAAGAAGGATACTTAGTAAAAATAGAAGACTATACTCACAATGTAGGAAAATGCTATCGTTGCCACCATACAATTGAGCCACACATTTCTGAGCAATGGTTTGTAAAAATGGAACCTCTAGCAAAACCAGCCATTGAAGCAGTTAGAACAGGAAAAGTAGAATTTGTACCTGAAAGGTTTGATAAAATTTATTACAATTGGATGGAAAATATTCAAGACTGGTGTATTTCAAGACAATTATGGTGGGGACATAGAATACCAGCATATTATTGCCAAGAATGTGGAAAAGTTATAGTATCAAAAGAAGAGCCACATAAATGTACAAAATGTGGAAGCACAAATTTAAAACAAGATGAAGACACATTAGATACATGGTTTAGCTCTGCATTATGGCCATTTTCAACATTAGGTTGGCCAGAGCAAACTGAGGATTATAAATACTTCTACCCAACAAGTACATTAGTTACAGGTTATGATATAATATTCTTCTGGGTAGCAAGAATGATATTCTCAGCATTAGAACATACAGGTCAAGTACCATTTGATAAAGTATTTATTCATGGAATAGTACGTGATAGCCTAGGAAGAAAAATGTCTAAGAGCTTAGGTAATGGAATTGATCCATTAGAAATTATTGAAAAATATGGTACAGACGCATTAAGATTTTCACTAGTATTAGGAATATCACCAGGAAATGATATTAGATATATGCCTGAAAAATTAGAATCTGCATCAAACTTTGCAAACAAATTATGGAATGCATCAAAATTTGTTTTAAGCAATATGCCAGAAGATGGCTCAAAATTAGCAGAAGATAAATTGCCAGAAAACTTATGTTATGAAGATAAATGGATTTTATCTAAATTAAATAAATTAGTTAAAGAAGTAACTAATAACCTAGAAAACTTTGAGCTTGGAATTGCAACACAAAAAGTATATGACTTTATTTGGAACGAATTCTGCGACTGGTATATTGAAATGGTAAAATCTCGTTTATATGACGAAAACTGCACAACAAAATTTGCTGCACAATATACTTTAAACAAAGTATTAAAAGATTCATTAAAACTATTACATCCTGTAATGCCATTTGTAACAGAAAAAATATATATGCAACTATATCATAATGATGAAAGCATAATGATTTCAAAATGGCCGGAATATACAGAAAGCTTATCATTTGAAAAAGAAGAAGAGCAAATAGAAAAATTAAAAACAATAATAGTTGGAATTAGAAATTTACGTACAAACTTAAATGTTCATCCAAGTAAAAAATCTAAATTGATATTTGTAACAAAAACAGCAAATGATATGTTAAAAGAATCAAGTGCAATGATACAAAAATTAGGATTTGCAAATGAAATAGATATACAAGAAAACAAAGAAAATATACCTCAAAATGCAATGTCAGTTTTGGCAGATGGAATAGAAGTATATATACCATTTGAAGAATTAGTAGACTTAGAAGCAGAAAAACAAAGACTACAAGGCGAAAGAGAAAAACTACTTTCTGAAGTTGCAAGAGGAGAAAAAATGCTTTCAAATCCTGGCTTTGTAAACAAAGCACCAGAAGCAAAAATAAATGAAGAAAAAGCAAAACTTGCTAAATACAAAGAAATGCTAGAAAAAGTTGAAGAAAGAATCAAAAGCATATAGCACAAATAACTGGTAGCCTATGGCTACCAGTTATTTGTGTTTTTTCCTCCTTAGTGTATCAAAAACTTCTTCATCTTATCATAAAATCAACAAAAATATTCTAAAAAGTCAATGAATTCCTAAAGAAAAAAATGTCGAAAACTTACCAAAATTCGACAAAACCTCCTAGTTTTCGCTCTAGCAATAAATTGGAAAAAAATGTATAATAGGACAAGCAAAACAATTAAGGGAGGTACACATATGACAAGTGAATTTGATGAACTAGACAATTGCTTATACATTCAAATTACAGAAGAAATAGACCATCATACCACAGAAATAATAAGGAGGAAAATGGATAATGAAATTACGAGATTTATGCCTAGAAAAGTTGTGTTTGATTTTAGTAAGGTTTCTTTTATGGACAGTGCAGGAATAGGACTTTTAATAGGAAGATACAAACTAGCTAAAATGCTTGGAGGAATTACAGAAATAACAAATACAAGTAAAGCAATTGAAAAAGTATTAGAAATGAGTGGAATTACTAGAATAATTCCAATTACTCAAAACAGTAAAGTAAGTTAAGGAGGTACAAAATGAAAAGTAGGTATGATAATGAAATGGAGCTACAATTTGTAAGTAAATCAAGAAATGAAGCTTTTGCACGTATTACAGTAGCAGCATTTGCTGCACAATTAGACCCTACAATTGAAGAGTTGGCAGATATAAAAACTGCCGTATCAGAAGCGGTAACAAATTGCATAGTTCATGCTTATGAAGATACAGAAGGAATAGTAAAATTAAGAGCTACATTGTTAGACAATGTACTTGAAATAGAGATTTCTGATAACGGAAAAGGAATTGAGGATGTAGAACTCGCAAGAAAACCTTTGTATACAACAAAAGGAAACTTAGAAAGGTCTGGAATGGGCTTTACGATAATGGAGAGCTTTATGGATGAAATAGAAATTCATTCAGTAGTTGGAATTGGAACAAAAGTGGTAATGAAAAAAAGAATAAAAAAAGAAGATAACGAAATAATAGAAGAAGAAAAAAATGCTCTAATCAATTAAGATAGGAGGCATTTTTTTATGCAAGAAGAATTTGATAATAAGATAGAAGACATTATAAAAGCACAGCAAGGTGACAAAGATGCTATGCAGTATTTAATTGATACTAATAAAGGGCTTATTTGGAGCATTGTAAAACGTTTTCAAGACAGAGGATATGAGCTAGAAGACTTGTATCAAATGGGAGTAATGGGCTTTATAAAATGTGTAAAAAGGTTTGATAGCAATTTTGAAGTACGACTATCTACATATGCAGTTCCATATATTTTAGGTGAAGTTAAAAGGTACATTAGAGACAATGGACCTATAAGAATTAGTAGAAGCTTAAAAGAACTTGCAATAAAAGCCTTAGAAGCCAAAAATGAATATTATAGAAAAACAGGACAAGAGATTAAAATAGAAGAATTAGCTAATATGCTAGGAACATCTAAAGAAGAAGTTACCTTGTCTTTAGAAGCTTTTCAACCAATTTGTTCAATAGATGAAGAATTAGGTGATGAGGGAGAAGATGGGTTATGCTTGTTAGACAGAATGTCAAATCAAATTGATGAAGCAAATGTGCTGACAAACAAACTCTGCATACAACAAGCTATTAATAATTTGAAAGATAATGAAAAACAAGTAATTCTTTTGAGATATTATAAAGGAAAAACACAGACTGAAATTGCTAAGATTATGGGTATTACTCAAGTACAGGTTTCGCGTATAGAAAAACGAGTATTAGAAAATATGAGAGTGAAATTAGCAATTTGATAGAAAAGGAGAAAAAATTGAAAAGATATTTAGCATATATTCTAATATTTTTAATACTGTGTTTTTCTATTCCGATAATATTTACTAGTACAATAAAAACTACAAATGTAAACAATACAGAAAATAAAGAAGAACAGCAAACAGTGGCAGACTATGACTACAAGAAATACAACACTGTGAAGTTATTACATACATCAACAAATAAAATTGAAGAACTGGGTTTAGATGAATATTTATATGGAGTAGTAAGCAGTGAAATGCCTGCAAGTTTTGAAAAAGAAGCTCTAAAAGCTCAAGCAGTTGTGGCTAGAACATATACTTTATATAAAATCACAAATGGAGCAAAAAAGCATGGAGATGCAAATATTTGTGATTCCTCCGCTTGTTGCCAAGCTTGGATTTCTAAAGAGAATAGATTAGCAAAATGGAAAGAAGAAAACAGAACTAAATATTGGAACAAAATTGTAAATGCAGTAAATGAAACCAAAGGTAAAATGATTACATATGAAGGCAAACCAATAAATGCTTTCTTTCACTCTAATAGTGGTGGATACACAGAAGCGCCTTTAAATGTATGGGGAGGAAGTGGATATCCGTATTTGCTATCAGTTGAAACAGCAGGTGAAGACGCATATAGCCAATACTCTTCAAAGGCTACTTTTACTAAAAAAGAATTTCAAAAGAAAATAAAAAAGGTTCACAGTAATTTTAAAATAGATTTTTCAAAAGAAGATTGTATAAAAATAAAAGAATATACAGAAGGCAATAGAGTAAAAACAGTACAAATAGGAAATTTAGAATTATCAGGAGTAGAAGTTAGAACTTTATTAGGCTTAAGATCTGCAAACTTCAAAGTTACAATTGAAAAAGATAATATCATATTTGAAGTAACAGGCTATGGACATGGTGTTGGAATGAGCCAAACAGGAGCAGATAGTTTGGCAAAACAAGGTAAGAATTATGAAGAAATAATTCATCATTTTTACACAAATGTAAAAATCCAAGATATTTAACATTTTTTGTATAAATTTCTCAAACTTGTCAATAATGATACTAAAGAAAAATTAAGGAGGAATTATTTTATGAGAAGAGATTATAGGAGAGGTAGAGAAGATAGAATAGATACTAAAAAAATGTTATATATCACAGGAACAGTGCTCGCTTTAGCGGTTATTGCATTTGTTATAACTTTTTTTGTTTATGGAAATACATTAAATAAAACCAATGAGCTTAGCAGAATAAACTCAAATACATTAGGAACTATTATACCTACAGAAGAAACAAGTACATCTTATGGAAAAACTGTAGACGAGATGCAGAATTCAACTGATAACACAGAAAAAGTAGCAGTCAACACAAGCATTATACCAAACGAAGAGAGCAACACAAAAAAAGAAGAAAGCAAAACTACAACTAAAAATACTGAGACTAAAACTGAAACTAAACCAGAAGTAGTAAAAGATCCAGAATTTAAAATGCCAGTTTCAGGAGAGATAATGAAAGAATTTGCTGATAATAAATTAGTATATTCTAGCACTTTAGATGTTTGGACAACACATAATGGAATTGATATTGCAGCTGACAAAACAACTGTAGTAAAAGCATCAGCAGATGGAACTGTAAAATCTATAAAAAATGACCCTCGTTATGGAATAACAATTATTGTTGAGCATGTAAATGGATATAAAACAGTATATTCAAATCTTTTATCAACAGAATTTATTGTAGAGGGGGAAAAGGTTAAACAAGGACAAAGCATTGGAACAGTAGGAAATTCGGCAGCTTTTGAAGTGTCAGATGAACCACATCTCCATTTTGAAATATTAAAAAATAATGAACAACTAAATCCTGAATTATATTTTAAATAAAAAAAATTTCAAAAAAGTATTTACAATATTCGACAAAAAATATATTATATAAGTATAATATATTTTAAGGAGGATGTGTAAATGAAAAGTGAGAAAAGCTGGATAACAACATTATTACTATGCTTATTCTTAGGAGGATTAGGAGTTCACAGATTCTATGCTGGAAAAATAGGCACAGGAATATTACAATTAATCACAGTAGGTGGATGCGGAATTTGGACTCTAGTTGATCTTATCATGATTATAACAGGAAGCTTCACAGACAAAGATGGAAACCCAATCAAAAACGACTAAGATTATCTTATTTATTATAACTAATATTATTCTTTTAACAGCTTTATATATAATACCAACTAATAGTACACTATTAGAAAATTTATGTATATATAAACTAATATTAGGAAAAGAATGTTGGAATTGTGGAATGACCAGAGCGTTTTTAGCAATGCTTCATTTAGACTTCAATACGGCATTAAGTTATAATAATAAAGTGGTAATAGTGTTTCCAATGGCAATAGTAATATACCTAAATACATGGTATAAATACATTAAAAAAGGGCAAGAGCAAAATTAGTTTTAATTTTGCTCTTTTACTTTGAAAAAATATATGATAAAATTTATGAAGTATATTATAAAAATCAAGATGTCTTTAAATACTATTTCTTTAAAGATGCTAAAAATGAAACAGAATTTGATAACTACATAAAAAACATAAAGAAATTATCAATGTATAAAATAGAAGATATAGCTACATATGGAGATCAACTAATTACACTATCTACATGTGACTACCATGTAGAAGATGGCAGATTTGCAGTAGTAGCAAAAAAGATTAGTAATAGTGATGTTACTAGATAATGGTTTTTAATAGAAAAATCGTCCAAGTCTGCGAGTCTGTAATATTAATGTAAATTTGTTAAGTGATAATAAATCAAGTGTAAGTATATAGACACCGTTGAAAATATGCAAGAAAAAATAAATGTCGAAAAAAGTCGATAGAAATTAAAGAAAAATATTGAAAATAAAAAAATGTTATGATATCCTTAAGGAAGAATGTACAAATATCTTACTTTATGTTTTGGTAAGATAAAAATCTGACCTTTGCACATTGACTTTTTAGCTGTGTGAAAGGAGGGAAACGACTGAACTACAGATAAAATATGCTTTGCAAAATTTAATATAGAGTAAACCTGAAAGATATATAGTCTGAAGCTATAAAATGAGTAAATGTGCATAAAAAGGAAAAAATTGTACATACTAAATACAAGACAGAAAAAAGCAGAACAAAAACACTTAAGAAGGAGGAAGATAATCTTGAATAAAAAAGAGAATAAAATAAGTAAAGAGATAAAAATAAATAAAAAATCAGCAAGAAGAAATTACTCAAATCAAACAGGTATTACTCTAATAGCGTTGGTAGTAACTATTGTAGTATTGTTAATTTTAGCAGGAGTAAGTATAAACGCTCTATTTGGAGATAGTGGAATAATAGAAAAAGCAAAAGATGCCCAAAACAGAATGAATAACGCACAAGAGAGCGATTTAAATGCATTAAATGACTTAGATAAATGGATAGAAAATCAAGTAAACGGAACCACAGGCGGAGGCACAACAGGAGCTGACAATCCGCCAACTAGTGATTTGCCAAGTGTAGCAAATGAAACAATACCATATTATCCGGATGAAACATTTACAAAAGATCCAGATACAAACTTAGATAATGGATTAGTAATAAAAGATTCAATAGGAAATGAATATGTATGGATAGAAGTACCAAAGAGTTTGTATGCAAATAGTAGTTATAATACAGAAACAACAACAGGAGACCAAAAACCATCAAGTTCAACAGATTATGATAAAATAGAATATTGCTTGCATAAATATACAGATTATTATAGAAGAAGTAAAAGCGGAACATTAACAAGTTCTACAGACACATATTATTCAGATGCAACAACAGGCTTAACAAGTGCACAATATACAGAATTAAAACAAAAAATGTTAAAAAGTGTATATGAAAATGGAGGCTTTTGGATAGGAAGATATGAAGCTGGAATAACAACAAATAGAACTTCGGAAGATGAAGAGATAACAGCAGAGCCATTATCAAAAGCAGGAACAGTAGAAAATGCAGTATATCCATATACTTATGTAACATGTAGTCAAGCACAAACAATAGCAAGTAAATTATCAACAGGAAAAAGTTATACAAGTAGTTTAATGTTTGGAGTACAATGGGATTTAGTATTAAAACATATAGAAGTAAAAGAAGGAACAGATGCTACTAAGTTAGCAGAAATACAAAAAGCATTAAGAAGTGATAGTAAAGATTGGGGAAATTATTATAATGCAACTTTCACAATAAATAGAGGAAAATATGCAAAAGATGGAGCATTAAGTGGCGAATGGAATAATTATAATACAGCATTAGCAAATTGTGTAACACTTGAAAATGGAATAAGTAAAAAGGTTTCAGCAAGTTCAAGTAGTAATTCAATATTATTAACCACAGGAGCAAGTGATAAATGTAAAAAAATGAATATATATGACCTAGCAGGAAATGTATATGAGTGGACATTAGAATATACCGCTCTTACCTACATTCCTTGTGCTAATAGGGGTGGCAGTTACGGCAACGATGGCTCTGACCGTCCGGCTTCTCACCGTAACTACTTCGATACGACTTTCAGCTACGACTACATTGGTTTTAGGTCCTCACTTTTTAAGTAGTAGCACTGACCACTGGTTCAATGAACCAGAAAAAATGAATAAATACGATGTTAGCACTAATGTGCTTAACACGTACTTTAGCGCACAATAAAGGCACCCACTAGCGGGGCGCCTTTATAATGTTGCATACAATAAAAAAGCTACAACAATTAACCTTTCTAAACAACCATAAAGCAGAACTTCTAAAGAGGATCAATTTTTTTCAAAATATGTACAGAAAAGGACATTTAGATAAAAAAATACTAGAAAGATGTTGCGATTTCATAATGTTAGAAGAGAAATTCAAACAATATAAGGAAAATATAAATTAATCTGAAAGATTGAAAAACACAAATATTTAATATATAATAAACATGCAAAAAACATTGAAAAAAGGAGCAAAAAAGTGGCAGAAGTTAAATGGACTAATGAACAATTACAAGCAATACAAGAAAAGGATTCAAACATATTAGTAGCCGCTGCAGCAGGTAGTGGTAAGACTGCTGTGCTTGTAGAGCGTATTATTCACAAGATAATTGACGAACAAATGGATATTGACAAAATATTAGTTGTAACATTTACAAATGCAGCAGCTAGTGAAATGCGTGAAAGAATACTAGAAGCAATATATAAAAAATTAGAAGAAAATCCTGAAAATGTTCATTTACAAAGACAAATAATACTTTTAAATAAAGCAAGTATATGCACAATACACTCTTTTTGCTTAGACGTTATTCATAATCATTTTTATGAAATTGATTTACCAAGCAATTTTAAAATTGCAGATACAGCTGAAATAGATCTTCTTAAACAAGAAGTATTAGATGATTTATTTGAGCAAAAATATACTGAAAATGATAAAGATTTTATAGAACTTTTAGAAAATTATACAAATTATCGTGGAGATGAAGCACTACAAGAATTAGTGTTAAAAATATATAAATTTATACAAAGTAGCCCATTTCCAATAAAGTGGTTACAAGAAAAATTAGAATTATTAAAAATAGAAGATAAAGACATATCTCAAACAATATGGGGAGAACTTATAATCCAAACAGTAGAAGATGATATACAAGAAAGTATTATGCAACTTGAAGCAATTAAATCTAAAATTGCACTATATCCTGAAATGACTAAATTTTATCAAACAATAAGTGAAGATATAATAAACCTTCAAGATTTACAAAAATATAATTCATGGGATGAACTATATATAAAATTATTAAATTTTAACTTTAGTAAATGGCCAGTTGACAAAAAAGTAATAAATGACTTAAAAGAAGATTCAAAAGAAATAAGAGACAAAGTAAAAAAACACATTAAAGAAAAAACTGCAAAGCTATTAAGCTGTTCACAAGAACAAGCAGTAAAAGACTTGAAAATTATTACTCCAATACTAGAGAAACTTGCAAATTTAGTAACAGAGTTTACCAAAAACTTTGCAGAAAAAAAGAAAGAAAAAAATTGTATTGATTTTAATGATATTGAACATTTTGCATTAAAAATATTATTAGACGAAAACAATAACCCAACGGAAGTCGCAAAAAAATATAAAGAAAGATTTGAAGAAATTGCAATTGATGAATATCAAGATAGTAACTTGGTACAAGAAGCTATATTAACCAGCATTTCAAAAGGCAACAACATTTTTATGGTAGGGGATGTTAAGCAAAGTATATATAAATTTAGACAGGCAAGACCGGAGCTATTTTTACAAAAATATGATGAATACAAAAATAAAGAAGAAAAGACACAAGAAGATAATCTAAAAATACAACTATTTCGCAATTTTAGAAGTAGGCAAAACATATTAAATATTACTAACTTAGTATTTGAATCAATAATGAGCAAAGAACTAGGAGATATAAATTACAACGAAAACGAATACTTAAACTATGGAGCAAATTACCCAGAGCCAGAAGAAATAAAAAATTATGCAGGTATTGCTGAGTTAGATATTATAGATTTAAAAGAAGATGAATCAATTACAGCTTTTGAAGGTGAAGAAGACGAAGAGGAACAAGAAAGAGTTGAAGATGATGTATTAGAGGCTAAGTTTGTAGCAAACAAAATACAAGAATTATTAAATAGTGATTATATGGTATTTGACAAGAAACAAGGCTATAGAAAAATTAGACCAAAAGATATTGTAATTTTACTAAGAGCAACCTCAAATTTATCTCCAATATATGAAAAAGAATTATCTGATTTAGACCTACCAGTATTTAGTGATACATCAGGAACTTATTTAGATACAGTAGAAATACAAACAATATTATCAGTACTAAAAATTATTGATAACCCATTACAAGATATTCCACTTGTAGTAGTATTAAGGTCATCAATTTGCAATTTTACAGATAATGATTTAATTACAATAAGATTAACAGATAGAAATTGCAATTTTTATGAGGCTTTAATAAAAACAAGGATAATATGTGATGGCGATTTAAAAGACAAAATAGAAAGCTTTTTAGAAAAGCTTGAAAAATGGAAAAGCATATCACAATATATGCCTTTGGATGAATTTATATGGCAAATATATTTAGATACAGGTTATTACCAATATGTTGGACTACTTCCAAATGGAGCAATGAGACAAGCAAACCTTAAAACATTATTTGAAAAAGCTAAACAATATGAAAAAGCAAGTTTTAAAGGGTTATTCAATTTTATACAATTTATAGATAAACTAAAAAAACAAAATGGAGATTTAGCTTCAGCAAAACTTATTGGAGAAAATGAAGATGTAATTAGAATCATGAGTATTCACAAAAGTAAAGGACTAGAATTTCCAGTTGTGTTTTTGTGTAACTCTCATAAAAAGTTTAATATGCAAGATTTAAATGATAATATTTTATTACATCAAGATATTGGCTTTGGGCCAACGATCATGGATACAGCTAGAAAAATTAAGTATTCTAGCATAGCCAAAGATGCAATTAAATTAAAAATGAAACAGGAAACACTTTCAGAAGAACAAAGAATTTTGTATGTTGCATTAACAAGAGCAAAAGAAAAACTATATATTACAGGAAGAAGTAAAGATTTTACTAAATATGTGCAAGATAAAAATAAGATACTTGAAATGTATGAAAGTGAAAACATAAAACTAGATGCTAAACTTATGAAAAAAGCAAATTCATATTTA
This sequence comes from uncultured Clostridia bacterium, assembly GCA_934120135.1. Lineage (GTDB taxonomy): Bacteria > Bacillota > Clostridia > TANB77 > CAG-508 > CAG-273. The sequence goes on from CAKOTK010000002.1 coordinate 142,718, forward strand.
GATTGGATTATGTATGTGTATTTGTTTAATCAAGGAAGAACGATTACACTAAAAGGAGAATCATACAAATTAAGTGATATTATAACTTTAAATGTAAGTAATAAAAAAGACTTATTAAAAACTTTAGCAAAAGAAGAAGTAGTTGAGCAAATTGATTTAAAAGAAAAGATAGAACAAATACTAAGAAATAAATCAGAAGAAGAAAATAAAAAATCTGAGCAAGCATTAAAAGAATTACTAGAATGGAAATATGACTATATTGTAGACACAACGCTTCCTACTAAATCATCTGTTACAAAAATTAAGCAAGAAAAAATTAAATTAGAAGAAATGCTAAAAGGAATAGAAAGTGAAGAAGTAGAATACAAAAAATCATATACACCAAAATTCATGCAAGAAGATAAGAAAATATCAAATGTAGAAAAAGGTACCTTAGTACATTTATGTATTCAAAGATTAGATGAGAAAAAAGACTATGAGTTAAAAGATATTCAAAATATGATACTTAACTTAGTTGAAAAAGAAATAATTACACAAAATGAAGCAGATGCAATTGATGTAAATTTAATTTATCAATATACAAAATCACAATTATTCGAAGAATTAAGACAAGCAAAAGAAGTACACAAAGAGCAACCATTTTATATAAATATACCTGCAAAAGATGTTGTAAGTGAAGCGGAAAACTCAAAGAAAAACATTTTGGTACAAGGTATTATAGACTTGTATTATATTGATAAAAATGATAATTTGATATTAATTGACTTTAAAACAGATTATATTTCAAATGAGCTAAATGCAAAAGAAAAAATACTTGAAAAATATAAAGTACAATTAGAAATATACAAAACAGCACTAGAACAAGCGCTAGACAGAAAAGTCAACAAAACAGCCTTATGCCTGGTAAAAGACAAATATTATTTGGGAATATTGTAGTTTATGCAAATTTAAAAATAATAATATAATAATTTTTGAAGCGTGGTTTCGTGGGGACCGACAACTTAGAATGTGTTATAAATTTTTCACTAGTGGAAAATTGTATTACACATTCTTAGGCAGTTGGGGGTTGGAGCGGAAAAAATTATTATATTATTATTGGAGCAAAAAAAGATGAAATAAAGGAGAAATAATATGAATGGCTTTGTACACTTACATATACACAGTGAATTTAGTTTACTAGACGGAGCAAATAGAATAAAAGATTTACCAGTAAGAGCAAAAGAATTAGGAATGAACGCTATGGCAATTACAGACCATGGTGCTATGTTTGGTGCAATTGACTTTTATAAAGCATGTAAAGCAAATGACATTAAACCAATAATAGGTTGTGAGGTTTATGTTGCACCAAGAAATAGAAAAGATAAAGACCCTAATTTAGACGCTAGATATAGCCATTTAATACTATTAGCTAAAGATAATCAAGGATATAAAAACCTTGCAACTTTAGTTTCTTTGGGTTATACAGAAGGCTTTTATTATAAACCGAGAATAGATCACGAAATAATAGAAAAATATCATGAAGGGATAATATGCTTAAGTGCATGTTTAGCAGGAGAAGTAAACCAAGCAATACTTGCAAATGATATGGAAAAAGCAAAAGAAGTTGCTTTATGGTATAAATCTATATTTGGAGAAGACTATTATTTAGAAATTCAAAACAATGGAATAAAAGAACAAGTTTTAGCAAATCAAAAACTAATACAATTATCAAGAGAGTTAGATATTCCACTTGTAGCAACAAATGACGCTCACTATTTAAAAAGAGAAGATGCATATAACCATGAGGTTTTACTTTGTATACAAACTGGAAAACGTATGACAGATGAAGACAGAATGAAATTTGACACAGATGAGTTATATGTTAAATCACCAGAAGAGATGAGTGACTATTTTAAAAATGTACCAGATGCGATTGAAAATACAGTGAAAATAGCAGAAAAATGTAATGTGGAATTTGAATTTGGACATACAATTTTGCCAAATTATGATGTTCCACAAGAATTTGCAACTCACTATGATTACTTGGAAAAACTTACTTATGATGGACTAAAAAATAGATATGGTGAAAATCCAAGTAAAGAAATATTAGAAAGAACAGAATATGAATTAAGTGTTATTAAAAAAATGGGATATGTAGACTATTTCTTAATTGTATGGGACTATATTCATTATGCTAAAACACACAATATACCAGTTGGACCAGGTAGAGGTTCTGGAGCTGGTTCAATAGTTGCATATAGTATTGAAATTACAGATATTGACCCTATTCAATACAACCTAATTTTTGAACGTTTTTTAAACCCTGAAAGAATTAGTATGCCTGATTTTGACGTCGACTTCTGCTATGAAAAAAGAGATAAGGTTATAGAATATGTTGAACAAAAATATGGTAAAGACCATGTTTCACAGATTATTACATTTGGAACAATGTCTGCTAGAATGGTTATTCGTGATGTTGCAAGAGTACTAGATATGCCTTATGCAGAAGCGGACAAACTAGCTAAAATGATACCAAATGAAATACATATTACAATAAAAAAAGCTATGGAGCAAAACAAAGAATTAAAAGACCTTTACGATACAGACGAAGAAATTAAAAAAATGTTAAATATTGCCATGGCTTTAGAAGGAATGCCAAGACAGGCTTCAACACATGCTTGTGGTATAGTTATTACAAAAGAACCAGTAGTAAGCTATGTGCCACTTTATGTAAGAGATGGAGCTATATCAACACAATATATAATGACAACACTAGAAGAACTTGGACTTTTAAAAATGGATTTCTTAGGATTAAGAACATTAACTGTTATTCAAGATACAATAGACTTGGTAAAGCAAAATCAAGGAATAGATGTTAAATTTGACGAAAGAATGAATGATCCTAAGGTATACAAACTATGGCAAAATGGAGAATCAGTTGGTATATTCCAGTTTGAAAGTCAAGGAATGACAAACTTCATGAAGGAATTAAAACCAGACTGCTTGGAAGATATAATTGCCGGAGTTTCTTTATACAGACCTGGTCCAATGGACCAGATACCAAGATATATTGCAAATAAAAAAGATCCGGAACATGCAGTATATACACATCCAGCACTAAAACCAATTCTTGAAGTTACTTATGGTTGTATGGTTTACCAAGAACAAGTTATGCAAATAGTTAGAGATTTAGCAGGCTATTCATTGGGTAGAGCTGACTTAGTAAGAAGAGCCATGGGTAAGAAAAAGCTAGATGTAATGGCGAAGGAAAGAGAAATATTTATACATGGACAAACAGATGAAAATGGAAAAATTGTTGTTCCTGGTTGCATTAGAAATGGTATAGATGAGCAGTCTGCAAATAAAATATTTGACGAAATGGCTGAATTTGCTAAGTATGCATTTAATAAGTCACATGCTGCAGCTTATGCAGTTGTATCATATAGAACAGCATATTTAAAAGCATATTATCCAACAGAATTTATGGCTGCAATGCTTAACAGTTTTTTAGGAAATTTAGATAAAGTACCAGGTTATATTGAAGAATGTAAAAGACTATCAATTCAAATATTAAAACCAGATATAAATAAAAGCTATACAAGGTTTACCGTTGATAAAAATCAAATTCGTTTTGGACTTGGAAGTATTAAAAATGTTGGAACAGCTGCTGTTGACGAAATAGTAGAAGAAAGAACAAAACACGGAGAATTTAAAGATTTTAGTGATTTCTGTGAAAGAATAAAAGAAACAACAGTTAATAAAAAATGTATTGAAAGTTTAATAAAAGCAGGTGCTTTTGATGAACTAGGGCAAACAAGAAAGACTTTGATGGTATCTTATGAAAATATTATTGATACAATAAATAATGATAAAAAAGGCTTTGATGGACAGGTTTCAATGTTTGACTTAGGAGGAGAAACTCAAAATGAAGAAATAAAATATAATTATATAATAGAACCTGAATATGACGAAAAAGAAAAACTTTCAATGGAAAAAGAAATGCTAGGAATATATATTTCAGGACATCCACTAGAAAAAATGAGAGCACAAATCGAAGCAAAAACTACCATAAACAGCTTAAAATTAAGAGAATTATCAGAATCAAATGAAATAGAAGAAGACGAGAAAGTTACCGAATATCAAGATGGACAAAATGTGGTATATGCAGGTATAGTTACAAATGTTAAGAAAAAATATACTAAAAACAATACAATTATGGCATTTGTTACAATTGAAGATTTATATGGTGCAACTGAATTTATAGTTTTTGATAGTTGCTATAGACAATGCTCTGATATATTAGTAAATGATAATATTGTTGTAGTAGAAGGTAGACTAAGCATTAGAGAAGATGAAGAACCTAAAATTGTAGCTAGAACAATAAAAGAATTTGCAGAAACAAAGAAAAAAGCATTTGAACTAAATGTTACAAATCTTAATGAAGAAACAAGAGAAAAACTTAAAGGAGCAATATACTTCTTCAATGGAGAAAGAAGCAATATGCAAATGCAAATAAGGAATGGAGAAAAACTTGACAAAGCAGGTGGAATTTATATGACACCAGAAATTTTAAAACAATTTCAAGAGCTAGTTGGAGAAGAAAATGCTCAAATTGTAACTGTATAGTACTACCACTTTTTTCTTCTTGACAAAATATACGCTTAATATTACAATAAAATTAGGTGAAACAAATGAAAAATCAAGTACTAAAAACTACATTAAAGCTAATAACTGCTGTTTTATTAATTGCAATAATTACAGCGGTTATTTATATTGCATATTTGGTACTTTCACAAAATAAAACAACATATGCTTCTACGCCAAATGAGGAAACTTATGAAGTTATAGAAAATAATGAAATAGATATAAATAAAATAATAGAAAAAAACACTCAAAATACCAAAAAAGAAGAAATAATAAAAAAAGAAATAGATTTGGAATATACTACGAAATATACTAATAATCCAGACTTACCGACAGGAATTATACAAGTGGTTCAAGAGGGAATGGATGGAAAACAAGAAATAATAACTAAGAAAAATTATGAAGGTGATGAACTTATTACAGAAGAGCAAGTTGGTAGCACCATAACAAAAGCGTCTGTAAACAAAATTGTTGAAGTGGGAACAGGACCATATAAGTCAAACTATAAAGTAAAAATAGGGGACGAGCTATATATTACTACTAGCTTTCTAGCTATTAGAATTGAACCAAAAGATGACAGTGAAAAATTGATAACTTTATATAAAAACACAAAAGCAGAATTAATGGCAAAACAGGGAGATTGGTATAAGGTTAAGTACCAAACGTATATCGGCTGGGCAAAAGCTGAATGTTTTACATACTTAAATCCAAATGAATCAAAACAAGAACAAACAACTACACCAAACAGTAAATATACAAAACAACAATTGTTAAATACACTAGGTTTTAATATGAAATTGAATAAACCTAGTGGGTTATCTTTAGAACAATTTAAAAAGGTTTTTGCCGATGAGAAAAAAGATAAATCAAATATATTTAAAAATAATGCACAGTATTTCTACTATGCAGAAAAACAATATAATGTAAATGGTATATTTATTGCAGCCGTTGCAATACACGAAAGTGGATGGGGAGGATCAAGTATCGCAACAAATAAAAAGAATTTGTTTGGATATGGTGCTTATGATAGAGATCCATATAACAGTGCATATAATTTTGAAAATTACTCTGAGGGCATAGATTTATTAGCAAGAGTATTTGCAAAATATTATTTGAATCCAAAAGGAACTAAAATATATGATGGCAATACTGCAGACGGATGTTACTATAATGGACCAACATTAACAGGAGTTAATGTAAAATATGCAACAGATAAAAATTGGGCAAATGGAGTATACTATTGGATGAAATATTTATATAATAACTTATAACAAAAAAACTGGAGATTTTTTCAAAAATCTCTAGTTTTTTCTTGCTATTTTCTTTACTTTATTGTATCATATAATATATGAGAAAATAAAAATTGAAAAGGGGCAACAATTTATGAAAAAAATAGTCGCAATATTATTTATTTTATTATTTATATTTGGAACAGTTACAGTATATGCAAGTAACACAAACCAAAATGTATTAACATCAGAAACAGCAACTACAAACTTAGTAGAAATGAAAGATAAAGCCTTGAAGGCACTAGAAGATTATCAAGTAGCATATGGTAATAACACATATGGCTTAGTTGCATACATCTTAAATATTGTTAGAATATATAGTATTCCTTTTGGATTCGTAGGAATAGTATTCGCAGCAATTTATCGTTATGTTATAGGTATTAGAAAATTAGATGTTCAAGATAAAGGATTTGGTGTATTAGTTGCCATTATTACAGTAATGGTAATTTGCCAAGTATTACCATTAATTTTTGCGATAGTTGTTAGAGGTTGGAGGGGTTAAAACAAATGAAGGTATTATTTGCAGTTAATAATGAAAATATTTCTGAGTCGATTACAAAAAAATATCAACAAGAATACAAAGAAATTATCTCTGCAAAAAATGTATATTATTTTAATGCAATAGTTAAAGAATTACAAAGAGATAAAACTTATGATAGAATAGTTATAAGTGAAGATTTGCAACCATTTTCAAATAATAATTATGAACAAATAGATAAATTTATATTTGAAAAAATGGACAGTATTAGTGATGAAGCAACACAACAAAATGGAAATGATATTCCAATAATTTTAATCTGTGCAGATAGAAGAGAAAAGTCTGACGCATTATTAGTAAAATTGTTTGGAATAGGTGTATATAATGCTCTTATTGGAAAAGATAGGAGTATTACTGAGGTGTGTAAATTAATAAATCATCCTCGTAGTAAAAAAGAAGCAAAAATGTATTATCATGTAGATTCAGATGATGTAGACTATAAAGCAGAAAATGAAGGGGATGTTAGTGAAGTTGAAATTCAAAACATATTAAACCACTACAAAAAGCTAGGAAGAAATGAAGAAAAATATGTTGAAAGTTTTGAACATATAGCTAGTCAATATACAGATCCTCAATTAAGGCTAATTGCAAAATTTTTACCTTTAAATGTTAAAGCAGTATTAGAGGCAAATAGTCCAAAATACCAAGAAGTGGTATCTTTTGGAACATCAACAGCAAGCAGACCAAAATACAATGATTATGCTAAAAATAATCAACCAAGAAGAGAAACTAAAAAAGAAGAATCAAATCTAGAAATAATACAACAAAATTTAAGTAAAAATAGAATAACAGAACCAGTTATTATACCATCTTCAATAAATACAGATAAAATTAAAAAGGTACAAGTAAATAAACAACAAGAAAGCAAAAGTGAGAAGAAAGCTGACGTTGCAGAAACAAAGCTTGACGATTTAGACAATATGTTTGAAGATGTAGTTCCACAAAATATAGAGGAACCTGAAGTTGCTCAAGCAATACCTGAAACAGAAGAAATACAACCAAAAAGAAGAGGAAGACCTAAAAAGGTTCAAGTGGAAGAACCAGTAGTTCCAGAGATAAAAAGAGGTAGAGGTAGACCTAAAAAACAAGTAGAAGAACCAATACCAGAAATTACACAAAAGGAAGAAGTAGTGGAAGAACCAGAAATTTCTATGCCAACAGTAGAAGATGCATCACCACTAAACCTATTTGAATTAGGAGAAGAAGACGAAACTCCAAAAGCAACAACAAGTTCTGATGATGATATGATTTTACCAGGTTTAGATTCAGACTTTTTATTCGAACAAGAAGCTGAAAGTCCAATTGTAGGAGATAATACAATAAATACTGAAAGACCACAAACAGTTGAAAGAACTGAGTCATTTGAAGAACCAACAACTCCAATGTCTCCAATAGCTGCAACGACTAATAACAACTATAATAGCACAGCTAGTATGTTAACAAAAGATAAAAAAGTAGTTGCATTTGTTGGAACTTCAAAAAATGGTACATCATTCTTAGTTAATAATACAGCAGAATTACTTTCACAAAAAGGAATAAATGTAGCAATTTTAGATTTAACAAGAAATAAAAATGCATACTACATATACACAGAAAATGAAGAAAGCCTAAGAAATATAGCATATTCTTGTATGGAAAATTTAAAAATTGGAAATGCACAAGGAATTCAAGTCCATAAGAATCTAACTGTGTATACTACACTTCCAGGCGATACGCAAGCTGAAAGTGACTATGCAAATATATTAGCAACTTTAACAAAAAATTATTCATTAGTTATTTTGGATTGTGACTTTGAAACTGATTATAACTATTTTGCACAAGTTCAAGAAATATATTTAGTACAAAGTCTGGATATATTAACAATACAACCACTTACCGCATTTTTAAGAAATTTAAAAGCTAAAAATATGTTGAATCCAGAAAAAATTAGAATCGTATTAAATAAAATGGTAAATTTAAAAAGTGTTAATGAAAAGACCATTATTGGTGGAATTGCATATTATAATGACCCAGCAATGTCATTTATGACGGAGTTATTTAATAAAGATACAGTTAATTATTGTACAATTCCATTTGAAGAACAAACTTATGCTAAATATTTAGATGGAATCATTAATTGTAAAATAACTCTAAATGGATATTCTAAGAATTTTATGGCATCACTTAATGTATTGGGTGATATGGTATATCCTTTAATAGCAAATAATACAAGAAATAATAATTCATACAGTGGTTATAATCCAAACAATTCTTTTTCACCAAGTATGAATAATACATTAAACAGAATGAAAAATAATTATTAAACGCTGTAAAAGAGGTGATTTTTTGATACTAGCAATCATAATTCTATTAATAATAATAGTTATATGTTTATTTTTCTATAATTTGTCAATAAGTAAAAAAATAGAAAACTTTAATAATATAAACCAAAAAATAACAAATTTAAATATACTACAGGACTTTATGAATACTATTAGTGAAGTTACCTCTGTTAATGAAAAAATTGAAAAGATAAATAACATTTTAATTGAAAGGTATAATATTAAGTATTCAACAATAGTTATATATAACGGTACAGAATATGTAGTGAGAGCATCAAATGTTGAACAAAAACATTGGGATACATTGAGAAATTTACAAAATGAAGAAATATTTAAAGATAGTATACAAACAGCAACACCTAAATATATTACTATCGAACACGAAGGAGAAAGGCTTCCATATCAAAAAATGGAGTTTGGAAGAGCTAAATCAGCAATGTTTTTCCCACTTTACGTAGAAAATGTATATATTGGCTATTGGATTATAGAAGGAAGCAAACCACATGAATTTGACAATGTTGATACAACTATATTAGAAGTTATAAAAAATAATATTGTATCTGTATTAAAAACAGTTGAAAATCAGCAAGTAATTGAGAACATAGTAAGAGAAGACAAATTTACAAGCTTGAAATCTGCAGAATATCTATTTGGTGAAGGTAAAAAAGTTATTGATAAATATACAACTTCAACAGTATGTTTATTTAAAATTACTAACCTAGAAGAAATAAATGAAAAATTTAGTAGAGAAATAGGAAATCAAATAGTAACAGCTGTAAGTGAAGAAGTAAGTTCAAATTTGGCAGAAGAGTATATTTTAGTTAGATATATGGGACCAAAATTTGCTATAGTATTTTCAGGAATTGAATTAGATGCAATAGTTAGCTTTATGGGACAATTAAAAGAAAAAATAGAAGAGATAGACGTTGAAGGAGCTGTTCCAAAAATAAACATTGTTTTATCTACATATTACAAAGGAACAGCATTAGAAGGACTTACTAAGAAATTAGAAGAATATTTAGATGAAGCAGATAAAGAAGAAAATACAATCAATTATTTATAAGGGGGAAGGTCATATGATATCTGATGAAACTGTCAGCTTTAAAGTTGAAAAAGACAAAAACATTAAAGCAAAAGAAATTTTAAAAGAAGTATACCATGCTTTAGAAGAAAAGGGATATAATCCAATAAATCAAATAGTTGGATATATTTTATCAGGAGACCCAACATACATTACAAGTCATAATGATGCAAGAAATTTAATTAGACAAATTGAAAGAGATGAACTTCTTGAAAAAATGGTAAAAAACTATATTGGATTGGAAGAATAGCAAAATGCGAAAATTGGGAATTGATTATGGAGATAGTAGAGTTGGACTAGCCATAACTGATGAACTAAATATAACTGTCCAAGGGTTAGAAACAGTACATCATAATGGAAATGATAAACTGGTATTAAGAAGATTAGAGGAAGTTTTAAATAAATATTCAGTTGATACATTTGTTATTGGTATGCCAATAAATATGGATGGTAGCAAGACTGAAAGAGTTGAAGTGACGGAAAAATTTATACATAAATTAAGATGCAAATTTCCACAAATTCCAGTAGAAACAATAGATGAACGACTAACAACTGTAGCAGCACATAAGACTATGAACTATCTCAATATAGATAAAAATAAAAAAAAGCAAATTGTAGATACTATTTCTGCTGTATATATTCTTGAAACATACATGAATAAGCAAAAGAACAATGCATAAATGTTAAAAAAATAGAAATACTAAAAAATAGATATTAACATTGTAGAAATACAATTTATAATATATAAAAAACGAGAGGAGAAAGTTTAAAATGAGTGAAGATTTAAACAAGGAAGTAGAAAATGTAAATGAAGGAGAAGAACTAGACAATATAATCGTATTAAATGACGAAGATGGAAATGAAGTTGAGTTTGAATTCTTAGATTTAATAGAATATGAAGGAGAAGAATATGTAGTACTTTTACCAGTTGAAGAAGAAGAAACAGAAGAACCTGGTGAAGTCGTAATTCTTAAACTAGAAGACACAGAGTCAGAAAATGAAGAATCTTACGTTAGCGTAGAAGATGAAGAAATACTTAATAAAGTATTTGAGACATTTAAAGAAAAATTTGAAGATGAATTCAATTTTGTAGATTAAAAAATATTAAAAATACTTGGAGACATTTCCTTTACAAAAAGGGCATGTCTCCATATCTTTAAAGGTAGTGTTAAGTGAAAAATTGTAGCGGAGCACAGTGTGCTGCATAGAAAAGAGGAGAGGAATTATATGAAAAATTTATCTAGTTGGCTAATAGCCATATTTGCATTTTTATTCTGGGGATACAGAGCGGTAACTGCAACTTTGTATGCTATGGGAACAGAACTTGTTCTAACACCTATGGACATGACTATGGAAATAGCACTATTGTTTATAACTTTTATATGTATATGTTTTATTCCAAGAAGAAAATTATTAGCAGTTGCAATATATTTAATATCACATCTATTTTATTATGGAGTGTATATATATCAAAATGTAGTTGCTATTATAAATAATACAGCATCAATAGAATTATATATGAATATATTTGTTGCATTAATAGGAATTATAATACCAATTGCAGCATTTTTCGATGTATTGTTAGATAAAAACAGAAAAGCAAATCCAGTGGACAAGCAAACAGACTGGTTTTATAAAAATAAAGATTATGATAGAAAATTAGATGAAAGAGCAGATAAAAATCAATATAGGACATTATAAGGTTGGTAAATATAAATTTTCCAACCAAATTTACATTTACCAAAGGGATGAAGTTAAGAATGGAAATAGAAAGAAAATTTTTAGTAAAAGATATTAACGCAATAAATGAGATAATTAGTAAATATCCTAAAAAGACCATCACACAAGATTACTTGTATGTAGATGATTACACAGCAGTAAGAAAAAGAAAAATAGAGAAAAGTGGTAATACCAAATATGTATATACAGTAAAAACAATGAAAGTTGGAATATCTGTTAATGAATTTGAAAAAGAGATAACAAAGGAAGAATATGATGCATTAAAAATAAATGCGGAATATATTACCTTATCTAAAGACAGATATGTAATTCCATATGTAGATGACCTAAAAATTGAAGTTGATGTATTTAAGGGAGTATATGAAGGAGTAGTATTTGCAGAAATAGAATTTAAAAGTGAAGAACAAGCAGCTCAAATAGAACTTCCAAAATGGTTTGATAAAGAAATGAGCCAGATAATCACAAACAGCAAAATGGCTACCCAAAATATGAGAGAAAAAATATTGGCAAATGAACTTAATGAAGGGTTGGTTAAATATATCAGAGATGAAATTTTTCCAAAGTATGAGAAATTTTATTCACATGGAATGTTACATATCAATAATGTTATAAAAAATTCTATGATGTTAGCAGACTTCTATAATCTAGATAGAAATATGTGTTATACAATTGCTGCTTACCATGACTGTGGACTTAACTTAGGGAGAGATAATCATGAATATAACTCAGCTCAAATATTATATGGTGATAAAAACTTAAGAAAATATTTTACAGATGAACAACTAAACATTATGAAAGAGGCGATTGAAGACCATAGAGGTTCAAGAAAAGAAAGACCTAGAAATATTTATGGAGAAGTAGTTTCGGATTCAGATAGAGACTTTGATATAGAAATGTTAGCCAAAAGACAGTTGGCGACATCTATAAAAAACTATATAGAATTAAAACAATTTGATGAACAATTTGAAAGATGTTATAAATACATATTAGGAAGGATAAATGAACAAGGAAATTTCAACTTATGGACAAATAATCCTGTACTAATTGAAAAGAGAAAGAAATTCGAAAAAGATTATTTGAATAAAGAATTTGTAAGAAAAATATACAAAAAAGAATGGGACGAAATCTGCACAAATGGACTTAAAGAAAAACTACAAAACTATTATGAAGATTTTTAAGGTATAACATTAAATCAAGAAATAATAAAGTTAAAGACGAACCAGGAAATATTGAATATGCAAAAATAATTGGGTAGCTAAGGAGAAAAAAATGGAACTACATTTCTTAAAGATCACTTGGGGAGATATTATAATTCTAAAAAAAGATAGTAAAATTGCTATGATAGATACAGGATATGAGGAAAACTTTAATGAAATTGCTCAGTACCTAGATAAATTATGCATAAAAGAAATAGAGTTCATTTTATTAACTCATTTCCATAGAGATCATTATGGCTCAATTCCAAAAATAGTTGAAAAATATAATGTAAAAGAAGTGTATTTTAAGGAGTATAGCGGGCTAGATAAAACTACTGCTTGGGGAACTATTGCAGATGATAACTATAGGGATAATGAAACCAAAAAATGTTTAGATATTAAGAGAATAATTGAAAAAAATAGTAAATTGATACAAGTTGAAAATATTAAAACAATTAAATTTGCAGATACAGAATTAACATTATATAACAATGATAATTCTATAAAAAACATATATGAAGATAAAACATATAAGGATTCGTACAATAGAATACTATTTAATGAAAATCAAAATAGCTTAGCAGTGTTTATGAAAGTAAACGATATTAACGTCTTTTTTGGAGGTGACATATTCGATAAAGAAGCAATTCATCCTAGAGCCAACTATGTTAATTATCAAATAGCTTCATCAATAAAAGAAGAAATAGATATTTATAAAGTTCCACATCATGGAACAGTTAAATGTAATAGTGATAAAGCTTTGGAAATATATAAACCTAAAATAGCTGTAATAACAAATGGTGATGAGTATTTGAGAGAAGAAAGTACAGTTTATACAGATTTAAAAAGAGCTAATAAAGACGTAAAAATATTGTTGACAGAAAATAACAATATCGTTATAAACATTTCTGAAGATGGCAATATTACATACTATAACTCATAATAATTACATTATTAATCAAACAAATTGAAGAATTATATAAAGGAGAATTTGAAAATGGAAAATAAATATGAATTTTTTATAGCAGGAAGAGCAAGAAACAAGGAAAATATATTAAAATTATGTGATTTATTTGATAAACATAATATATCTTATTATTGTTTTTTGAAAAATGAAGATGATTGGGGATATGGAAATAAAAATCAAACACCTGAGGAAAGACAAAAAGAATTTGAATCATTAGGATTAAAGAGCGAAATTGTTTTGAACTTATTTCATAATGACTTAGAAGGCGAAAAAAATTCAAACAATTTATTGCTTGTTTTACCAGCTGGCAAAGCAGCACATATAGAAGCAGGAATTGCATATGGATTAGGAAAAAAATGTTATGCAATAGGAGAATACGAAGCGACAGATACTTTATATAATATCTTTGAACAGATATTTTCAAACGAAAAAGAATTAGAACAATTTTTAAAAGAGTATAATAAATAGAAATAAAATGCATTAACGTAAATTAAAGCGAAAGTTAGTTAAAAAATATCAAATTTAAAGGAAGAGAAAAATGGAAGAAAATAAAATGAATATTAACTGGTACCCACGGACATATGGCAAAAACAAGAAAGCAGATAATAGAAGATTTAAAGCTAATTGACATAGTTGCAGAAATATTAGATGCGCGTATCCCTATTGCGAGTCAAAATCCAGATATAAAAGAGATTATAAAGGATAAAAAAAGATTAGTAATCTTAAATAAATGTGATTTAGCCTGTGAAAAACAAAATAAAAAATGGGTAGAATATTTTGAAAAAAATAATATTCCAGCAGTTCTTGTAGACTCAGTATCAGGCAAAGGAATACAAGAAGCAATTAAGAAAATAGAGCAAATTTATGATAATGAAAAATTTGAAAACAAAGGTAGAATAGGCAAGTCAATAAGAATAATGATATTAGGAATACCAAATGTAGGCAAATCTTCATTTATAAATAGAATAGCTAAAAAAAATGTAGCACAAACAGGAAACAAACCAGGAGTAACAAGACAAAAGCAATGGATAAAAGTATCAAGCAGAATAGAACTATTAGATACACCGGGTGTTTTATGGCCAAAATTAGACCAGAAAGAAGTGGCTACAAATTTGGCATACACAGGAACCATTAAAGATGATGTTTTACAAACTGTTGAAATTGGATTTGAGCTATTAAGAACATTGATTACAAATTATACTCCAAATTTAATGGAAAGATATAAACTAACTGAAGAACAAATAAATGAAATAATGCAGGACCAAGAATTAGAACAAAATGAAAAAGTATTAGAGGTTATGAACCTAATTGGCAGAAAAAGAGGCGCGATTATTTCGGGTGGAGAAATAGACACAGAAAAAGTTGCAAACATAATAATTGATGATTTTAGAAGCGGAAGATTAGGAAGAATTACACTTGAAACAGTAAAAGGAGAATAAATATTGGAAATATTTAATAGAAATAAAGAAATAGAAGAAGTAAATCAAATGTCTCCATTAACTTGGGCTTATGTAGGAGATTGTGTATATGAATTGTATATTCGTACAAAATTAGTAGACACCACAAAATTAAAACCACATGAATTACATGTAAAATCAGTAAAATATGTAAAAGCAAAAGCACAAGCAGAGACTTTAAAAAAGTTGGAAACAATACTAACAGAGGAAGAAAAAGAAATAGTAAGAAGAGGGAGAAATACACAAACACACCATATTGCTAAAAATGCAAGTATGCAAGATTATATGTATGCTACAGCATTTGAAGCACTAATAGGATACCTATATCTAACAAAACAAGACGACAGATTGTCAGAAATAATGAAAATGGAGATTTAAAATTTTGTAGATACTTGTATTGACTAAAGCTTGCAAATATGTTATATTATTAAAGCAAGCGAAAAATGGCCCCTTGGTCAAGCGGTTAAGACGCAGCCCTCTCAAGGCTGAATCATGGGTTCGATTCCCGTAGGGGTCACCAACATATAAAAACCTAGAATGCTAGATAAATAGACATTTCTAGGTTTTTTATATTATAAAAGTATGCAGTAAGTATGCAATAGACTTTTTTAAGATATTTTAGATATATGATTTTTTACAAATTCTAGTTTAGTTTCAATATAAACGTTCTCTGTAATGTCGCTTCCTTCAACGTGTCCTGCTAGGTATTGAATAACAGAGAGATCTATTTCAAGTTCTTTCCAACGTGTTAAAGTAGTATGTCTTAATTTGTGTGTAGTTAGGTCTTCTGATATACAAATATGATATTTTGCGTTTAATCGTTTTAGCCAAGAATTGATTTCACCAGGAGTCACAAAAGTATTTTTTTTATAATCCCAAAATAATAAGTTGTAAATATTTTTTACTTTTTGCTTACTTTGTTCTTCAATTATATACACTAACTCATAAAACAATTTATTATCTAATGGAAGGTATCTCTGTCCTTCATCTATTTGCGTTTTCTTATTGTATGTCTTTGTATGTTCTCCTAATATAATATGATATTTATCATCTTGTGTTAGAGTGTTGTGTATATTAAATTCTTTAGTTTGTTTATTATAATCATCTATAGAACGAGCTAATACTTCACCGATTCTCATTCCGGAAATGCATTGCATTTTTACTATATTTCTGTAGGGATGATATCTTTCTTCGTTATCTAATATGTTATTGAGCTTTTCAAGAGATTTGTCGCTCAAAGGAGATATCTTTTTTGTTCTCTTTTCAGACATTGGCTTGCGTAAGCTTTCATCTAACATTAAGTTGTATATTAAAATTTTTCTAGATGGAGAGCATGCCATATTAAATACTTTTCCTAACAAGCACCATATTTTATCAATAGTACTGTTAGAATATTGTTTAATTTGTTTCTTAGCATTTTCAATGTGCTTCATGGTTACTTTCTGAATAGGTAGATCACAAAATGTAGAGCAGGTATTTCTTATTTGCTCTAAAGTTTCTAAATCTCTTTTATAGCTTCTATCACTAGTAATACCATCCATGTGCTTACTATCAATATGTTGTTTAGCTAAAGTAATAATACTTTCAGGACTTTTACAAATATAACTCCCTAAATTTAATTCATTTTTAGTTTGCGTTACTCTAGCTTTAAATTCCTTAACACTTTCTTTTTTTCTTTGTTTCAGAGTTTGTCTTTTACCTTGAGTATCATAATATTGAAATATCCAACGACCTAACGAGTCACTATAATATAATGAACCTTCGCCATTGCCAACTTGTCTTGTTTTTTGATTTTTTCTTTCCATAAATAAAACCTCCATAAATTTCTTTTAAAATCAATTTACAGAGGTATTGCATATTTAATAAACTTGTGTTATTATAAATATGCAAAAGCTCTGCAAAGAGATTTTGTTTTGTGTTTAGGGTAGTGTCTTGTTTGGCGACAGCACTATCCTTCTTTTATATATTAAACTAATATACCATATTTTTGAGTATAAAAGTCAATACAGTCAATCATATATTTAATATCTACATTAAAATAATCTGCTAAGTCATATAAGTCAAAACCTTGTGCAATTTTATCTTTTAATTTTTGAAATGGAACTAGTACAGAGTAAGCCCATTTTTTTGCTCTAATTTCACATTTTCTTTTTAAAGCAATATCTGAATCAATATAGTAAAGAGCTCCACAGTAGTAGTGACCTAATTCTTCTGCAAGAATTTCTTTCTCTTCTGTAGAATTATCTATTTTATTATAATCAATTCCAATACTATATTCATTATCTTCTTCAAAGATTCTAGCTTTAGCCTTGGTCCATTTATAATTTATTACATCTATTTTTTCTTTTTCTGTTAAATTATACAAATCTAATAATTCCATAATCTAATCTTTCTTTTTCTTTAAACTTTTCTTAAATCTAATAAATTCTTTCAATTCTTCTATTTCTTCTGGAGTTAGTCCAGTTGTATCAAGACCGTTGTCAGAAGCATACTTAAAATCGGTTCTTTCCATAGGAACGTCTAAACCCATTAGCCAAGCTTCGTTTATATCAAGAGCTTTAGCAAGTAAGTAAACACCGTCTTGTTTGGCTTCATATTTTCCACTCATATATTCACTCAAGGACGATTTTGATATTCCTGTCTTTTGAGCTAATTCAGTAGCTTTAATGTTTCGTATTCTCATTGCAGTGTTTAATCTGTTTGCAAATGTATCAATTAAATCATTCATTTAAGTCCCTCCATACCGCTATTATAAATGACTTTCCGAAAAAAATCAATAAAAATACAAAAAAAAATTAAGAAAATCGAATTTTTTTTGAAAAAAGTATTGACTTTATATTTTTTTGTGATATTATATTTACAGTTCGAGAATACGAACGAGAAAGGAGAAAAATTTATGGAGACAATTGAATTAAATCATGATAAGTTAAAAGGTAAAATAAGAGAAGTGTTAGGAACACAATGTAAATTAGCTAATATGATTGGACTAGATGAAGCTACAATAAGCAATAAAATAAATAGTAACACATATTTTACCCAAAAAGAAATTTTAAAAATATCTGAGATATTAAATATTAGATTAGAAGAAATACCAGAATATTTTTTTAAACTAAAAGTTCGAGAACACGAATAAATACAGATAGTCACAGATATTTTGGAATATTTTTTCGAGAAAGAGGGTGATAAGTTGGAAGAACAAATATTACGAGAACAACAAAAGACTAATGAATTGTTAGAAACTATCCTAAACACAAAACAAAACAATTTACCTAAACTGCTATACGCCAAAGAAATAGCAGAGAACTATAGGGTGAATGTAAATACAGCTACTCAATTTTGTAAAAAGTATGGAACAAATTTTGGTGGCTATTGCATAGAAGTTGAAAAATTTAAAGAAATTTTACAAACAGCAGGAATAAAAATATTTGATTAAGGAGGCAAAACAGATGAAAAAGAAAACAAAGAAACTAATTAAAGAGATAGTAGGAAGCATATTATTTGGGCTATTCTGGGCAGCATTTATAGCAATAGGATTTTAGGACTTTAGAATTGTACTATTTTAGATAAAACAAGACTTTACAAGAAAGGAGATGAGGAAAAATGGCATTGTTTTTAGCATTAGTAATATTACTTGGCTTAATAGGTTTTATGTACTATAAAGAAACAACAGCAATAGAAATAGACGAGTCAAATTCAAGAAATGTTGTCTTAGCAAGACAAGTTAGAGATTTGAGTTTTGAAAATAAACAGCTTAAAGATCTAAGAAAACAAGAAGTGCATAATAATACAATTTTAGTTAAAGAAAATATGAAGCTACAAGATTTATTAAAAGACGTAGCAGATAGAACTATTGCTTGCCCATTAGATAGCGAGAAAATAGTTTTAAACAAAATAAAAGAGCTAGTTCGCGACTACCAATCTCAAAACTAGCTAGATTTCAATAATAAATATATATGAACTCTATGCTTATTGTAGCATAGATAGAAAGGAAAGTCAATGGATCTACAAGACAGATACGACGAGCTATACAATTTAATAAGTTCACTTGATTCACTGATGAATGAACTGACAGATAAGAATTATATTGAACAGCTAGAACTTCTTAAATTTGAAGCGCAAAATGAATTTGAAGAAGTATCAGAACAATTAAGTGCAGAACAAGAAAGAGAATATGCGGAAATGAATTATCAATACGAGAGGAGTGTAATTTAATGTTAAAAAGTTATGAAGAATTAAGAAAAGTTGATGTAAGTAAATGGGTAGAACAAAGAGATGGAGCAGACTATTTGAATTGGGCAAAAGTTGTTGATTTATTACACGAAAACGGAGCTGAAAAAGTTTATTTTGAACCAGTTGCAAATGAATTAACTGGAAGCAGTTTGTATATGACTGAAAGAAAATTTGAAGACAGTAAAGGAAATATAAATCAAGTATATGAAACAGCAGTAAAGATTGTAATAGATGATTTAGAATTTATTCAAAGAGGACCTGTTACAAACGGTTCAAATCCAGTTAAAGACAACTCTATGAGCCAACAAAGGTTATGGAATTGTCAAACTAGATTATTCGTTAAAGGAGTTGCTATAAGAACTGGTTTAGGATTTGATTTATGGCTAAAAGAAGAATTGAAAGACTCTAAAAATAACTGGGAAGATGATTTATCAAGACATGACATATTTAAGATAAAAGAAAGATGTCAACAAATTTATACTCAAAAACTAAAAGAAGGATTATCAGTAAAAGAAATTGCTGAAAAATTACACAAAACAGAAGACGAAGTAAAAGCATTATTTAGTTATTTTGATACTTTAAGTAATTTTGAGAGAGATTTAGCTAACATTGATACAAAATCAAGATAGAAGTGGTTACATAGGTGCATCAGATACAAGTATGGCTGTTGGAAATTGGAATACAAAAACATTTGAAAACTGGTGGTTAATTAAACTAGGACTTAGTAGAAACAATTTTTCAACAGAAGCTACTAAAGCAGGTAATAATTATGAACACAAAATATTACAAGCACTAAATATTCCAAATTTAGAGATGGACAAGCAAATAATAATAGATAGATTAAGAGTGAATTTGGACGGGAACACAGCTGATTGCATTTATGAGGTTAAAACTCACAACATTGACAAAGAATTTAAAGTATCAAAGCAATATTGGAGACAGGCACAGGTTGAAATGTATGCTTTTAATACAAGAAATTTATATATAGTATCTTATGCATTAGAAGAAAAAGACTATAAAAATTATTTTAACGAAATAGATATTGATAGAGTGAAGTTTCACAAAGTAGATTATGATGAAGACTTTATAAGCAAAGAGTATTTACCAAGACTACAAATATTAAGTGAATGTTTGAAAAAAGGAGCTTTTCCATGCAAACTACAGGAATTATAAATGATATTAGTATAGATTTTGACACACGAAAACCCAAAATAAGCATAGTTTTAGATACGAATGAGATAAGTGCTGTCGAACAACTTAAAAACGAAAATAAGCTAAATATTGAGTTAAAGAAATGGTATAAAAAGAGGTCGTTAGATGCTAATTCGTATTGTTGGGTTCTATGCGATTTAATTGCAAAAAAATTAACAACACCAGGAACTGTAATAACGAAAGAAGATATATACAAAGATGCAATTTCAAATATAGGTACATTTCAAGCCATGATAATAGAAGAGAAAGCATTTGAAGATTTTAAAAGAATTTGGCAGAATCAAGGATTAGGTTTTTTAGTAAGAGAGATTTCGAGAAAAGACAAGTGCGTAAAAGTACAAGCTTACTATGGCTCTAGTACATACAACACAAAAGAAATGAGTTTATTGATTGAATTACTAATACAAGAATGTAAGCAATTAGAAATAGAAACTAAAACACCAGCTGAAATAAAGAGTTTGTTAGACAGTTGGAGTGGCACTAATAGATGAACAAAATTCCCCTTTTAATTGTTATTGTTAGTGCCACGCGCCCTTTAAATAAGGAGGCATTATGAAATCGATATTACAAGAAGAAAAAAGATGTTATATATGTGGGCTATATAGTCCGGTAGAAGAACATCATATATATTTTGGAAGTTCAAATAGAAAAATATCAGAAGAAAATGGATTTAAAGTTTGGTTATGTGCTGAGCATCATAGAGGAACTATTGGTGTTCACGGCAAACTAGGACATAGTTTAGATTTAAAATTAAAAGAAACTTGCGAGAAAAAGTACATAAATTTAGGGCATACAAAAGAAGAATTTATAAGTTTAATAGGTAAAAATTATTTATAGGAGGAACGGAAATGATAATTATAACAATATTAATTGAAATAATAATATTTATAGGAGCTTGTGTATTTGCGTATTTAGCAGATGATAGATTTGAACTAAAATATGGTATTTTATCAGCAATACTTTGGATAGCACTTTTAGCAGTTCCATTTGTAATAGGAGGATTACATGGGTATATAGATTATAAGCCAAGCAGTGACAAAGATTTAGCAAGAATAACATCAGTAACACAAGAACAAGATGCATTCAAAACATACTACAAAGTAGAAGTTGAATATTTAACAAATACACCAACGCAAGAAGGAATGATACAAAACAAAAACATAGAAAAAGATACATTTTATTGTTATTACGAAGACAAAGAATTAGTAAATAAACTAAAAGATAATATGTATAAAGAATTATGGATAATTAGTGGTCGTAAAGGTGGATACGAAAATTTTAGAGATTTTGGTACAAAACTAATTAAAGATATAGAATTAAAAGAAAATTAGACAACAAAGGGCTAGACAATAAAAATTAGCCCTTTTTACGAAAGGAGAAAGCGATGGCAGAGCGAAGGATGTTTGCAAAGACAATAATAGATAGTGATGCTTTCTTAGATATGCCTACATCGGCAAGATTACTCTATTATGACTTATCTATGAGAGCAGACGACGATGGATTTATAAACAGCCCTAAAAAAATAATAAGAATGACTGGTGCATCAGATGATGACTTAAAAGTCTTAATTGCAAAAAAATTTGTTATTCCGTTTGAAAATGGAATAGTCGTAATAAAACATTGGTTAATACATAATTACATAAGAAAAGACACCTACAATGAGACGCAGTATAAAGAACAAAAAGCAATGTTAACATTAGATGAAAACAAGAGCTATAAGTTAATTAACAGTGAATGTGTACGAACCGTCGACGAACCGTTGACACAGGATAGGTTAGGTAAGGATAGGTTAGGTAAGGATAGTATAGATATAATACCGGCTTCCGAAGAAGATTCTTCTTCAGCCTCTGCAAAAGCCAACAAGAAACATAAATATGGAGAATATAAACATGTATTGTTGAAAGATGAAGAATTGCAGAAACTAAAAAATAGTTATGAAAACTGGGAAGAACTTATTGAATATTTAGATGAGTATATTGAAATGAAGGGCTATAAAGCTAATTCACATTATCTTTGCATAAAGAAATGGGTTGTAGATGCAGTTAAGAAAAATAATAAAAAACAAAAAACAAAAAGTTCAGCGGAGGAGGCATTTTTGAATGAACAAAATTGAATTTATGGAAGGAGTTCATATCTTACAAGACAACTACAATAGAACATTATCAGAAACACAATTAAAGCTATTTTACGAAAACTTAAAAGATATGAGTAAAGATAAATATATTTCAAACATAAAAGAGTATATAAAAACAAATTCATTTATGCCAACAATTTCTCAAATAAGAAATGAAACAAATAAGCAATTTGTAAACTATGAACAAAGAAATTATAGTAATTTAGATTTTAATAAATTCTATGCAAACAAAGGAGTGTGATTAACAAATGAATACAATAACATTTATGACAAGACATAAGAGTTATAAAGATATGAAAGAGCACTTAAGTGAAAGACATAAGCAAATATTAGAGATATTAGAAAATAAAGAAATGACAACAAGAGAGATAGCACAAGAATTGTATAAAAGACACTACACTAATACGGCAGACGTAAATAATGCGAGACCAAGAATAACAGAGCTTGAAAGTTTAGGCTTTGTAACAACAGAAAAAACAAAGAAATGTAGTGTTACAAATAAAGAGGTAGCAGTATACAGAGAAACAACAGATTTAGAAAAAATGATTTTTGAAAATGAAAATCACATACCAAGTTATTAGGAGAAAATTATGGAAGAATATGAAGAATATTTTAGATATCTCAAAAATTTAGTTCATAATTTGAACAAAGAACAATATGAACAACTTGAAGAATTTTTAGGAGATATGGCAGAAAACATAGACGGAAGTACAACGCTAAAAGAAATAGAAAAATACATAAAGAGATATAAAGCAAAAAATAAGATATTATTTATAACATTTAAAACAAAGAACAAAAATAAATTGGCACATATTTGCAAATATATAATTGAATTAGAATGGAACAATGAATGGGCACTAGCAGTAGCTAAGCAACATACACCAACAATATTTGGTTGGTTCGATTAGGAGGTAGTTATGATAATAGTAAATCAAAATAAATGTACAATAGTAAACTTTAATAATATACAAAATATAAGAATTGAGCCTTATGGCACGCACATAAAAAGTAAAAAGATATATAAAATATTTGCAGGAAATTTTGAGGGCTATGCGACAGAATTAGGTACTTACGATACAGAAGAAAGAGCAAAAGAAGTATTGAGAGATATTGCACATTGGTATGAGATAGATGCTAAAGTGTACAATATGCCAGAAAGGTAGAAAAAATGTTAGTTAAATCTAGTGTGGAAGAAATAATTAAAAATATTGCAGAAAACAATGTAAAAATAACAGACAATTCAATATGTGGGAATTGTAGCTGTTGTGGAGAATGTTGTACTAACTTTTTACCAGTAACACAAAAAGAAGTAGAGATATTACAAGATTATGTAATAAAACATAATATAAGACCACAAAAACAAATGTTGATAATGAAAAATATACTAAGCTGTCCATATCATGACGGAAAAAAATGTTTAGTTTACGAAGTAAGACCCTTGATTTGTAAAGAATTTTACTGCTACAAAAAAGTAAACATAGAAAGTGCTAAAAAACTAACAGCAGAAAAAAGAATAACAGTAAATATGTGGGCAATAGCAGAAGAAATTGATAAATATTTTAAGAGGTCTAGCCTATGAAACAATTAAAAGATATGAAAGGTATATGTAAGTACTGTACAGGTTGTTCAAGATTGGAAGATGAAAATTTCCAAAGTAGATACAGATGCAAGGATTTTGAGGCTAATCAAATAAACTGGAAGGATCTCATAGAAAAGGAGTTATTAAATGAACAAGTACAGAAACAGAAAAATAGTAGTAGATAACATAAAGTTTGAGAGTAATTTGGAAGCAACAAGATATAGACAATTAAAGTTATTGCAGAGAGCAAAACAGATAAGTAACTTAAGACTGCAAGTACCATTTCTACTACAAGAAGGATTCAAGAAGAATGGTAAGACACATAGAAAAATAGAATACATAGCAGATTTTGTTTACGAGGAAAATGGACAAACAGTCGTAGAGGATACAAAAGGGATGAAAACAGAGACATTTAAGATTAAGCAAAAATTATTTGAGTATAAATATCCAGAATTAAATTTAAAAATTATTACAAGGGAGGAAATATAATGGCGTTTGATTTAGATGAAGATGAATTAAAGGCTACAAGGAAGATGAACAAAGCAGATAGAAATGAGATAGAAGTTGGAGAATATGTAAGAACAAAAGATGGGATTATTGATAAGGTCGAAAGGTTTAGCGTAGGTTGTTGTGTATGGCATTGCGAAAATGGAATGTGTATAGATGAATGCAATTGTATAGGAACACACTTAGAAAATATAGTAAAACACAGTAAACAACTAATAGATTTGATAGAAGTTCGGAGACTATGTAAATGGAATGCAAGTACTAGATGTATATAAGCCAAGAGATTTATGGGAACCAGTAGAAATAAGAGTTGATAGTAGATATACAAATTTTATTTTAGCAGAAGACATAAAAACAATCCTAACAAAAGAAAGTTATATGGCTAATTGCTATAAAGTAGGAGGAGAAAATGAAACAAGCAATGATTAATTATATGCAACAAGAAAAGAATGATGAACTATATACTCCCAATGAAGCAATAATACCAATACTAAAATATTTAGATCATAATAAAATTTATTGGGAATGCACTGATTTTGGAGAAAGCAATATAACTAAAATATTAAAAGAAAATGGCTTTAAAGTTATACATACAAGCAAAAGTGAGATTGACTTTTTAAAAGATAAAGCAAATTTTGAATTTGACGTAATTATAACTAATCCACCGTATAGTCTAAAAAATGAGTTCTTAAAGAAGTGCTATGAATATAACAAGCCATTTGCATTATTATATTACCATTAACTGCATTAGAAGGCAAAGAACGAGGAAAGTTGTATAAAAAATATGGCATAGAAGTTATAGTGTTAGATAAAAGAATAAACTTTATGAAAGAAAAGAAAAATGTATGGTTTAACACGAGTTGGTTTTGCCATAAAATATGTGACAAATTATTAAACTTTGAAAAAGTAGGAGGAGAAGATGAATAGAGAGATAAAATTTAGAGGGAAATCAAAACGGAGGCTGGCATTATGGGGATTTAATGACAATGAAACATTTTACAAATGAAGATATATATCAGATAGGAGATTTTGAAAAATCATTGTGCTATGAAGTTGATAAAGACACAGTAGGTCAGTTTACAGGGCTATATGATAAAAACGGAAAAGAAATATATGAACGGAGATATTTTGAAATTTAGTGAAGTAGATACAGCAATAGTTATATGGAATGAGAAATATGCCTATTTTATGGTAAAGCCAATTCAAGAGTATTATTTTGATAGTGATGTATTAGGACAAGCATTAGAATATAATGATAATGTGGAAAAGATTGGAAATATATACGATAATCCAGAGTTATTAGGAGGAGAATAGATGGAATTTTTAACAGGTGGAAGACAAAACGAACAGACTATACACAATGCATTAAAATTATATAAAGATATATTATCACTTCCTAGCAATACAGTAATTAAAATTATAAAAAAAGATGGTGTAATATTTTATTATGAAGAAAAGCCAGAAATACCTAAGGATAAAGAAAGATGTAAATATTGTGTTGAATACAATGGTGATTGTGTAGAAGAAGCTGATGGTTTTGATTATTATTCTTGTGAATTAAAAAACAAAGAAGATTTAGAGAAGTATGGAAGGTATTCGTCATTTGATAATAGAGTAGATGAAGATGAATGTACTCATTATCTATGTGAAAATTGTTTATTTAGAAAGGAGAACAAAGAATGAATAAAATTTATAAAGTAAAATTAAAAACTACAAATGTTTTAAAAAACACTGCTAATAGAGTTGGTTTTTATGATGATGAAGAACTTATAAAATATTTAGAGTTAATGAATGATGAAATAGATTTTAAAAAAATGGGATTTGTTTATGCAAACGAAGCTTTACAGAGAGCAATATTTAAAATAAAGGAAGGTATCTTATATGAAAGAAAATAGTATAAACGAGAAAGAAGTAGATAATGGAATAAAAATAAGTATTCCTATAATAAGCAATCAAGAAATAGAAAACATAATAAATACAGAAGATTTATACGACAAAATAGCAGAACAGATATATCACGATAGAGAAATGATAATATTGCAAGAATTTATAAAAAAACATTAAAAGAGAATGAAGAATTAAAAATAATAAAATCTGCAATACAAACATTGCAAATAAATTCGCTTGAAGAAGAAAAGTATATTGTAATATCAAAGAGTAGTTTTTTAGACGGAAGTTACAAACATTTATTAGATGATTATATTCCAGTTCAAAAAATAAAAGATAAGATAGAAGAATTAAAAAATAATATTGATTATTTAAAACAATTCAAAGATTGGTATGAAAAAGATTACACGAATGAAGATATAATAAACAATATATTAGAAGTTTTACAAGAACTACTAGAAAGGAGAGAATAAAAATGGCTATAAAAAATTACACAACAACTATAAATGTAAATAAAACCATAGGAGAAATACAAGAATTATTAAGTAAACATGGGGCTACTGCGATTATGACAGAATATAGTAATGGAAATGTAACAGGATTAAGTTTTAAAATTATGACTCCTAGAGGGGAGCTTGGGATTAGGTTACCTTCAAACACAGATAGAGTTTTACAAGTTTTAAAAAATCAAAGAAAAAACAACAACCAAGTCAAAGATACCTTTGACCAAGCAAATAGAGTTGCTTGGCGAATAATAAAAGATTGGATAGATGCTCAAATGGCAATATTGGAAACCGAAATGGTGGAAATGGAACAGATATTTTTACCATATGTTATGAATAATAAAGGTCAAATTCTATATGAGGCATTTAAAGAAAACAGAATATTATTGGAGGACTAACATATGACAATTAAGTATGTGCAAGAGATAATTAAAAAAGCTATGTATGAGATAGAGACAGTAGACTTTTTTAACAACGAAAAGAGAAGAGACAATCAGAAAAAACTAAATAAAGCATACAACATATTAGACAAGTTTAATGATGAACTTATTAGAGAACAAATAAAAAATAAGCAGAAGGAGGGTACAAATGAGGCTAAGCAATGAAGAATATAAAGAAGCGAGCTTATGTTTAAAAAGGTATAATTACAATTGTCTAAAGATTATGAACATAAGAGCAGATATAATGAGCATAGGCTCTCCAGTATTAGATGGAATGCCTAAAGCACCTTACAGTGTGTCAGACAGAACATTAAAGGCAGTAGTAGAATTGCAAGAAAATGAACATTTGCAGAAAGCAATAAAAGAATACAAAGCAGTAGTACAAGCAGTAGAACTGGTCAACAAAGATAGTAAATACATATTTGAGGAGTTTTACATTAAAAGCAAACCTAAATGGGAAATAATAAATTCTGGAATATCAGAAAGAACATTTGTAAGACGCAAAGGGGACTTAATATATGCAGTACATAAAGAATTAAAAAAATTGGCGTAAAATTGGCGTAAATTTGACAAAAAAATGTGTTAAAATAGTAGTAGGTCAAGAAGGAGTTAGAGAAATCTAGCTCCTTAAACTTTGCCCTATCAAGCGGGCAGGCACAGAAATGTGCCATATAAAAGATAATAATAATACTAAATAAATTATTATACCAGTTGCTAGGTCGCTCCTAGATATGCGCAGTATAAAGTAGGGATACCTGCGTTGAAAACAAAATTAAAATCCCTTAAATATTGCAATTTACTCATCTACCAAGTAGTAGAAGGAGTTTCTGAGGAAGCATACTAACAATATGCTTCTTTTGTTATTATGTTGTATGTAGTGATATAAAAATTGCAATGGGAGCATAAAGGTTTTACTCTAATTCCGACACAGGGAAAACAAGAGATAAACTTCCAAACAGTTCAGAACAGCTAGGCTGTGTTAGCTTAGAACTTAAACGATATGAGATAGCTTCTCGTATAAGCCTTATCATTACCCATATCACTACATAGAGCATAATATATAAACACAAAAGAGGTATTTTATGAGAGGTAGTATAATAGCGTCATACATCGATGAGGAATACAAGTTAAGAAAAGCATACGCAAACAAGAAAAGACAAAAGTGTGTTATTGAGGGTGAAAAGCAATGCGAGAAGTGTGCGTATTTTGAAATTTGTGCGGATGTAAAGGAGAAATGCAATGAAGTTTAAAATAAATAACATAGAATTTGCAAAGACTAAATAGAAAGAGAGGTAATCTTATATGACTGATGCACAAAAAAGATTTTGTAATGAATATTTAATAGACCTTAATGCAACGAGAGCATATAAGGTTGCTTATTCAAGGTGTAAAAAAGATGAAACAGCTAATGCAGCATCGAGTAGAATGTTAAGAAATGTTAAGGTCCAAGAATACATATCTGAAAAACAGAGAGAGATAGAAAAAAGAACAGAAGTTACACAAGATATGGTAATAAAAGAGTTAGCTAATATAGCTTTTTTTAATATAAAGAACATATATAATGGCAATGGAACATTAAAAGCCATAAAAGATATTGATGAAGAAACAATCAAAGCAATATCAAGTGTAAAGGTCCTACAAAAAGCTGGTGCAATGAAAATAAGCATAGATATGAAAGGAAAAGACAATGAAGTTCCTATTGAGCATATTCAAGAACAAACAATAGAGTTTAAGACAAACGACAAAGTAAAAGCATTAGAACTGTTGGGAAAACATTTAGGAATGTTCAACGACATAAATGTAAATATGAAAAATGCTGTACAAGTAGAGTTGGTAGATGATGTTAGTGAATAAAGAAAGAATTAGTTTACAAGAAATGATTGGAAAAGGATATGCAACACTTTGGAACTTTAAAGGCGATGAAGCTATAATAATGGGCTCAAAAGGTAGCAAAAAATCAAAAACTATAGCTTTAAGGTGGATGAAACTTTTAAAACAATATCCTAGAGCTTGTTTACTAGCAATGAGAGATACAGCACTTACTATAAAAGATAGTGTATATGCAGATTTAGTTTGGGCAGCTAAAAAAATAAAAGTTTATGCCGAATGGAAATTTACAACAAATCCATTGTTAGCGGTAAACAAATATACGGGGCAAAAGATATTTTTTAGAGGATTAGACGACTGGGAAAAGTTAGCATCAATAACAATAGATGACCCTAATCTAGTTTTATGTTGGCGGTTGGTTCGAGGAAGCCTTTGAAATAGATAAAAAAGATACATATGATAAAGTAAAGATGTCTATAAGGGGTAAAATGCCAGAAGGATATTTCAATCAAACTGTGGCAAGTTTCAACCCTTGGAATGAACAGCATTTTATTGTAAAAGAATTAACAAGCAAATTAACACCGAACGAACAAATACTAATAGAAAAAGGCAAACAAGAACTAATAATTGAAGATGAGCAAGAATTTGAATATCAAGGCAAAATGGTAAAAGAAAAAGTAAGTCAACTATTGATGATAACAAATTATAAGCTAAATGAATTTTTGGATGTTAAAGATTATGCAAGATATGAAAAAAAGAAGAAAGAAGATTATGAAGATTACAAAACATCTGGCTTAGGAATGCCTGGTGTAAGTAAAGGTTTAATATTTAGAAATTGGCATATAGAAGATACAGAAAAATATAAAAATACATTTGAATTAATTAGAAGAGGTCTGGACTTTGGATATAGTTCAGATCCTTCTGCTTTTTTGCAATTCAATGTAGATCTAAAAGCAAAAAGAATTGTTATTTTTGATGAATTTGGAGCTACAGAATTAACAAATGAAATGTTAGCAAATGAATTAAAAAGAAGAATAGAACCATATGCATTAATAAAAGCTGATGCAGCAGAACCTAAAAGTATAGCAGAATTAAATAATTTAGGAATAAATGCAATACCAGCACAGAAAGGACCTGATAGTGTGTTACATGGAATTAAATGGCTAAAAGGGTTTGAAATAATAGTTGATCCTAAATGTAAAGGATTAATAAATGAATTAGGATTATATAGGTGGAAAACAGATAAACAAGATAATCCATTAAATATACCAGAAGATAAAAACAATCATTATATAGATGCACTAAGATATGGTAGTGATGATTTATATTTAAGAAATTAGGAGGCAGTTAGATGGCGATAGAAAGCAAAATAATAAAAGAACTAATAACTCAATTTAATATGTCAGATGTAAAAAAGAAAATGCTAGAAGGCGAAAGGTACTTTAGAGATAAAAATGATATATTAAAAAAAGATTTAAAAAGTTATACAGTTTTTGATCAAAAAACAGGAAACAAAAAGAAAATTGTTAATGAAAATAAATCAGACGAACATATACCTCATGGTTTCTATTGGAAGCAAGTAAATCAAAAGAAAACTTATGTGTGTGGAAAGCCAATAACAATATCATATAATATTCCAGTTGACGGCGAAAAAGAAGATACGCCTAAAAAAGCTGAAAGAAAAATAACTAACATGGTATGGAATACTTTAGGAGTTAATTTTGAAAAACTTATAAAAAACAGACTAAAAGAAGCAAGTAATAAGGGACGAGCATGGCTACATCCTAATTATAGAAACGGGAAATTAGTATTTGAAAAGTATCCGTCAGAAGAATGCATACCTATTTATGACAACGAAACACAGACATATTTGACGGCTTTTTTGCATTTTTATACAATACAAGATTTAACAGGAGACAAACTAGAAGATAGAACATATGTTGAATATTGGGATGAAAAAGAAGTAAGATATTTTATTGAAACTAAAGTTGGAGATACAACAGTATATTTAGAGGATGTTACTAGAGAAAGGCCAGAATGTCATTGGTACAGAGAAATATATGATAATGCTCTAAACAATCTAAAAGGAATAGAAAAACACAGTTGGGGTAAAGTACCATTCATTGAAATAGAGAACAATGAAGAAAAAATGACAGATTTAGAACCAATAAAACCACTAATAGATGCATATGATTTAATAAATAGTAATTTTGTAAATACAGTAGAAGATTTAAAAGAAATTATATGGCTTATTAATGGATATGGGGCAGAGGATTTACTTGCACTAATAGAGAACTTAAAAGTTAATGGAGTAGCAAGAACAAATGATACTGCGGGGAAGATAGATGCAAAACTATTGCCAATACCATATGAGGCGAGACAAGCATTGTTAAAAGGATTAAAGGAGCTCATATATGAATTTGGTAGAGCAGTAGATACAAGTAATAAAGATTTAATAGGGCAAGCTCCAAGTGGCGTTTCGTTAGAGTTTTTGTATACAGACCTAGACATGAAAGCAGATGACAGTATAGGTGGACTCACAAGTGCTATATATGAAATTTTATGGTATGTATTGCAAGATTTAAAAATGCAAAACAAGATACCACAAGAAATAAATGAGTTTGATTTCAAAATTGAATTTAATAAATCGAGAATATTTAATGAAAATGAAAAAATAAATACATTAAATAGTGACAATATATTAAGCACTAGATCAAAGCTTGAAAAACACCCTCTTTGTGATGACGTAGAAATAGAACTACAAAGATTAAAAGAAGAGCAAGAAGAAAAAATGAAAATGCAACAAGAAATATTTAATAATGCAGGAGGATTTGAAGATAATCATAGTAATAAAGGTAATCAAGAATAGAGGTGATTAAATGGCTAGAAAACCTCTAGACTATTGGGAAAAAAGACAAACAGAATTAATGAAAAGACTAGAAAAAGGTACAGAAAATACTATAAAGGGTCTAATAAGGTCATATGATCAAGCTACTAAGAATATAAATAAAGAAATTAGTAGAATATATAAAAATTATAGCAAATCGGATATACTTGATAAAAAAGTCCTAAATCAGTTATTAAACAAAAAAGAAACAGATACATACAGGAGAAACTTATTAACTACAATAAATAATAATATAAAAAATGAAAATATTAAGCAGAAGATGTTATTAAAATACAATTCATCTGCTTATTCTTTTCGTATATCAAGATATGAACAATTGCAAGAAAGTATTGATTTAGAATTAAAAAAATTAGCAGATGTAGAACAACAAATAACAGAAATAAGATATGTAGATACAATAAAAGAAGGATATTATCATAATATATATAATGTTCAAAAAAATACTGGATTAGGATTTAATTTTTCACAAATAGATAATAAAACAATAAATTTATTATTAAATGAAAAATGGACTGATAATGCGAATTTTTCTCAAAGAATATGGAAAAATAGCGAAAAATTAGGTAATTATTTAAAAACACAATTAACTGCCGACACAATGTCAGGAAAAACAATACAAAAAATAGCTTCTGAATTATCTGGTTATATGAATGTTGGTTTATACAATGCTACTACATTGGTAAGAACAGAAGTAAATCATTTTGCAAATGAAGCGGAAATGTTATCTTATGAAGAATTAGATATAGAAAAATATAGATTTATAGCAACTTTAGATAATGTGACTTGTAAACATTGTGCAGAGTTAGACAATAAAGTATTTAATTTAAAAGATAGACAGCCACGGTAAAAATTATCCACCTATACACCCAAACGACCGTTGTACAACAGTTGCAGTATTTGATGATGAAGTAACAGAAGGATTGCAAAGAAGAGCAAAAGATGAAAATGGAAATGCTATATTTGTACCACAAGATATGGACTATCAGCAATGGTATGATAAATATATAGATAAAGATGAAGGAATATTACAAAGGATATTTAATAAAGATGGAAGAATAGATTATAAAGATATTACTAAACAAAAAGATAATATAATAAACATAGCATTTAAAAATGAAAATATAAAAAATATTGCTTTAAATACCAACATTAAGTTAATAAAATTAGGTGGGGATAAGGCATATCATAGAAATGGAAATATAGTTTTAAAAACAAATTATAATAATCATACAGTAAGACATGAAGTAGCTCATGCGATAGATTATAATAATAAATGGTTATCATCAAATAATAGATTTAAAGATGCTATACAGAAAGACCAAAATATAATTTCTCAAAATAAAGAATTATATAAAAATATTATTAAAAATAATAGAAATTGTATAGAGCTAAGTGATATAATGAGTGGAATGACACATAATGAAATAAGTGGCAGATATAAACATGATAACAAGTATTGGAAAAAGAAAAATAAACTTGAAAGAGAAATATTTGCTCAAATGTTTACAACGGCAGGAAATGATGATTTAAAACAACTAGAAATATTTCAAAAATATTTTCCTAATACTTTTAAAGAGTTTGATAATTTAATAAGGAGGTTATTATAATGTTTGTTGAACTTATAGATGAAGAATTAGAACAAAAATTAGATGAATATGAAGCTATATTCCCAGAGGGATTTCCTTTAATGCAGTTTGACGGAACAAGACAAGAGTTAATAGAAGAAATAGATAAATGTATTAAAACAAAAAAAGAATATGATACAAGTTTTTGGGATGAAAATTCAGATATTGAAACTTAAAAGGAGGAAATATGAAAGAAGGAATAAAGCAAAAGAACTGGTAAGTAAATTGAATTAGTTATTAATATTTTAAAATTATAAATCAAGAGCTAGAAATAGCTCTTATTTTTATGCCCTAGATATGGCTTTAAACTGTCTATTTTTATTACTCATTTGCTTGTGAGAATAAACAAAAAGCAACTTTTCGTACTGGTAGCACCAGAATAAAAAAGCTAGAAAGGTAGGACCAATTATGGAATGGTTAAAAGAATTATTAAAAAATGCAGGAGTAGAAAATGTAGATGAATTAGAAGGAAAGATATCTAAAGAATTACCAAAATATTTTAAACCTGCAAAAGAGTTTAACGAAATTAATGAAGAATTGAAAGTAGTTAAAGGAGAAAAGAAAACATTAGAGGATGACAAAAAGAAAGTTGAGGATGAGTATAACAACTTTAAAAAGGGCTCAATTAGTCAAGCTGATTATGAAGCTAAGAAAAAAGAAATTGAAGATAATTCAAAGGCTGAAATAGAAAAAGTAAGACTAGAAAGTAAAATAGATTTAGCAATAAATAATGCTAAAGCTAAAAATGTTAAATCAGTAAAAGCAAATCTTGATTTAGATAAAATCAAACTAGATGGAGATAAACTTTTAGGATTTGACGACCAAATAGAATCATTAAAGAAAAGTGATGCATATCTATTTGAAATTGATAAAAGTGTGAATAAAGGATTAGACGATGATAATCCAAATAAAAGAAAAGAAGATGGCGGAAGTTATGATGATGACGATTTAGATAATTTGTCAGATGAAGAATTTTTCGCACTTCAAGAAAAAAATAAATAAGAAAGAAGGAATTAATTATGCCAAACAAATTATTAACATGTCAAAGAATAGCAAGAGAAGCATTACCAATGCTAGTAAATAACTTAGTAGTACCTGAGTTATTCTATACTGATTATAGTAAAGATTTTGTAAAAGAAGGAGATACAATCCAAGTTGAAAAACCAGCTCAATTCGAAGCAAAGGATTTCAAAGATGAAGTAACAATTCAAGAAATCAATCAAAAAAGTGTTCCAGTAGTTATGGATCATATTGCAGATGTATCTGTAGAAATTACATCTAAAGAATTAACTTTAGATAGAGTAGCATTTAATGAAAAAATATTAACACCTATGATGGAGGCTATTGCAGAAAAAATCAATAAAGAAGGTCTTGAAATGTACAAAAATGTTTATAAAACATTAGGTACAGCAGGAACAACACCTTCAACAATAGAAGTGATGGCAAATGCTAGAGGGTTATTAAATAAAGCTAAATCTCCAATGGGAAATAGATATGCTGTATGGGATCCAGACGCAGATGTAAAATTCTCTACAATAGATGCAATTTTACATGCTGAAAAATCTGGAAGTACACAAGCATTAAGAGAAGGTTCTATCGGTAGAATACAAGGATTAGAAAACTTTATGTCTCAACAAGTTGCAGTACATGAAGCTGGAACATTTACAAAAGTTACAACACCAAAAGCAAATGCAAAAGCAAATAAAGGAAGTGACACAATAGTTCTTAAAGGTGGGGCTGCTTCTGAAACATTAGTTAAAGGAGATTTATTAATAGTAGATGGACAACAATATGTTGTAATGGAAGATGCAACAGCAGATACTGGTGTAATAACTGCAAAAGTATATCCATCAGTTGTAAAAGAAATTGCAGCAGATACAGAGGTAACATTTATAGATAAAACCTCTGGTGGCCATGTTGCTAACTTAGTATTCAACAAATTAGCATTTGCTTTCGTATCAAGAGCGTTAGCATTACCAGTTGATGGTAGGGACTCTTATGTAATTTCTTATAAAGGATTAAACTTAAGAGTTGTTTACGGATATGATATGAAAACAAAGAAAAATATGCTATCTATTGATACTATTTATGGATTTGCACCATTATATCCATCATTAGCAGCAGTAGTACTAGGATAATAAAAGGCAGAGAAATCTGCCTTAATTAATTTATTAGGAGGAATGGAAAATGAAATGTCCAATATGTGGAAAAGAGTTCTCAGAACCAGTATTACCTTTACATATTGCAAGATGTGAAAAAGGTAAAAAAATAGAAGAAAACAAACCTAAAAAGATTGAGCAAATGAATAAAGAGGAACTATTAGCTAAAGCAAAAGAATTAGAAATAGTAATTGAAAAAGTAGAAGAAACAACAAAAGCTCAAATAATAGAAATGATTAAAGAAAAAGAAACACCACAAGAGTAGGTGATTTTATGAAACTATTAGATATAGTAAAAGAAAGACTTGACATTGAAAATGAAAAGCAAGATAAAAAAATACAAGGTTATATTGATGATATTACTAATAAAATAAAATCTAATTGTAATAGAATAGATTTGCCACAAGAATTAGAGTATTTAGTTATTAGATATGCTATGAATTGTGTTGTATTTTATAAAAATGGATATGGTGAAGGAAAACAAGTTGTATCTTCTATGACAGATGTTAATCAGTCAGTATCATTTAAAGATGTTGGAGCAGTTACAGCAGATGATGTAAATATGGATAAATACATAGAAAAAAACAAAGATGAAATCTCTATGTATGCTTATATGAGGTGGTAATTATGCAAATACCTGAAATATTTAAACAAGCAATAGCTGATACATTCTACGATAAAGATATAGAAATATGGACATCTGGAACGATAAAAGATGATGAGGGATGTGTTATTGGAAATGGAAAACTAGAAAAGATAGATAGTTTTAAAGGTAATTTTCAATTTTCTACAAGGGAGTATATTCAACAAGAGTATGGCAAAGAAATAGAAGCTAATGCAATAGTTACTTGTAACGAAACAAAAGCCGAAATAGGCAATATTCTTGTATATGACAATAAAGAATATACCATAAAAAGTTTGGTGCCTTCTGACAGCCATATAACGCTTTTAGTGGGTGATAACAATGGCTAGTATAGAAGGATTAGATGAATTACTTGCAACTCTATCTGGATTAGGTGGAAATGCAAAAGAAAGTTGCAGAAAAGGACTTGAAAGAGGAGCAAAGAAGATACAAAAAGATGCTAAATATTTAGCACCTGTAAAAACAGGACATCTTCGTAACTCAATAAAGACTAAATCACAAACAATACAAGATGGAGCAGAAGCACAAGTATTTTCAAATCTTGAATATGCACCATATGTTGAGTTTGGAACAGGTCAAAGAGGAACTGAAAGCAATATAGATAGACCAGAACGGAATATCTTATAAGGCTGACTGGAAAGGCATGAGTCCAAGACCATTCTTAACACCTGCATACTTGCACGCAAAGAATACAGGTGAAGTAGAACAAGAAGTAATTAAATCAATACAGCAAGATATAAGAAAGTTAGGTGGTAAATAATGAAAAATTTAAAGCCACAAATATTAAAAAAATTAGAAGAAATCTCCGATGTAGAGGTTTCTTATTTTTATCCACAAAAGTGGAGTGAATTAGATAAAAAATCTGCTATTTCTTATTATGAAATGGACAATTCAATGTCTAGTAAAGCAGATGATGAAGAATATAGCAGTAATATTTCTATTCAAGTAGACATTTGGGCTAAAAGTTCAAGTAAATGTTCTAAATTAGCTATTGAAGTAAATGAAAAAATGGAA
Source organism: uncultured Clostridia bacterium (assembly GCA_934120135.1). Taxonomy (GTDB): domain Bacteria; phylum Bacillota; class Clostridia; order TANB77; family CAG-508; genus CAG-273. The sequence goes on from CAKOTK010000002.1 coordinate 180,597, forward strand.
GATTTAGAGTTTGAAAGAACATTAGCAATGGATTTATTTGAACAGGAAACAAAAATATATCACAAAACAATGCGTTTTGAAAAAGAAGAAATTTTATAAAAGGAGGGCTTAATTATGCCAAAAAAAGCATTAAGAGGATTAAGTGGAATTAAAGTATTTGAATTATTAGAGAATACAGAAACAAATTATAAAGTGGGAGAAGCTGTAAATATACCTTATGCACAAAAATTAACAAGAGATATTCAAACATCAAATGATCCAATATATGCAGATGATGAGATATATGATGATGAAGAAATATTTGATGGAGAAAATTTTGAATTGGAAATTCCAGAAGCAGATTTAGAATTAATGTCTATTTTCGAAGGTGGAAATTACGATGAAGAATCAAAAGAATATTCTTGGGGACCAGACAATCAAAGTAAGGATTATGCAATGACATTTAAAGCTAAAAGAAAAGACGGAAACTATAGAATGTTTAGATATTATAGAGCTAAATTTAAGAAAGTAAAGCAAGATTTACAAACACAAGACAATGGAACACAAGTTGCTACATTAACAATAAGTGGAACATTTTATAAAAGAGCTTTATTATCTGACCCTAAAGTTAGAGTATATAAAGATAGTACAAGTTCAACTGATTTAACTTGGCTAGATACAGTACCTACTATACCAACACCACAACCATCAGAAGGCCAAGGATAAGACGGAGAGTAGAAATACTCTCCTGAAACTTTTATTAGGAGGAAAAAATAAATGACAAAAAGTAATGAAACAAAGAGTTTACCAAAAGTAAAAAGAATACATGGTGTAGAGATTGAAAAAAAGCCTTGTGGCAAATATTTTGAAGCTCTACAGACTTTAAAGGATTTGCCAGAAGACTTTATAAAAGAGTTGTCTGACAATGGACAAGATTTCAAATTATCAGAAATGTTTACAATGGAAAATATAATGAATTTAGTAATGAAATTATTAATTATATTACCAAACTTTACATTTAATTTCTTATCTAAATTAATGGAAATAGATAGAAATGTATTAGAAAATCAGCTTACACCAAAGGAATTACTAGATGTTATACAAGAGTTTTGGAAAGTGAATGAACTAGAAAGTTTTTTCGACAAAATGAAGCCAATATTGAGCAAGATTACAACTCTAATTGGCTTCAAAGAACAATTGCAATCTGCATCAAAATAGGAATAAGTAAAAGAGAATTTTTAGAAGACTATTATCCGGATGAAATCCCAATTATCATGCAAGAATATGCAGAATTAAACAAAGTAAGCAATAGTGATGAAGAAGAAGTAGAAGCAGAAGACTTTTAAAAATTTGACCCCAAAAGATATTATTTTCAATTTATATATGTTATACTCTTATTAGGAGGGGATAAAATATGGAAAAAGGAAATAATGAAAAAAATACAACTGGTTGTTTGATAGTATTTTTAATAGCATTTCTATTAATATTTTTACCAATATTAATAGGAATGATAGCAAATAATATCAATACTTCAAATCAAGCTAAACATGAAATGAAATTAATAGAAGAAGGAAAAGTAAAAACACATAATGAAGTAATAAATGAAATTGTAGAAATATTAAAAAATAGAGACGAAGAAAAGTTAGAAGAATATTTAGCAGATGATTTTATATATTATAAAAGTAAAGAAAATATAGAAAATAAATATGTAAATTACTTTTTTAATGATTTAAATGTGTTAGTTTCAAATTTTGAAATTGAAAATACACAAGATGCAATTGGGGATAATGAAGCTTATGAAATATATTGGAATGTTATAGAGAAAAATAAAGAGTATGGAATAGATAAAAATAGTAACTATTATTGTTTACAAAAGATTAGAATAATTTTGGAGAAAGTAGTTAAAGAAGAAATAACTTACGAAATTGAAAGAATAATTTTATTTTAAAAGATAGACACTTACTTAGGTAGGTGTTTTTATTTTGTCTGAAAGGAAGTGAAAAAAATAGCAAGTGAAACACAAATAGGTCAACTAGTAATAAACTTAAAGATAAAAACAGAAGCTCTTGAAAAAGGTTTAGAAACAGCTAAACAGAAGCTAGAAAAAATTGAACAAGAAAATAAAAAGGTTCAAAATAGTAATAGTCAATTAGATGCTAGTTTTATAGCAATGTCTGCAAGTATAATAGCATCTTTAGCAAAAATAACATCAGCAATAGAAGACGGAGTAAATAAGTATAACACATATACTAATAGTATGAAAGCTCTACAAAAAACAGCTACAGCTACTAATAATTCAATGACAGAGATTGAAGATACAATAAAAGATGTAAACCAATTAAAACTTATGGATGACTCTGATGTCATAGCTTCTACTAAGAATTTATTAACATATGGATTTACTGTAAAACAAACAGGGGAAATATTAAAAGTTTTACAAGATGCAGCTGTAGGAAATAGACAAGCATCATATTCTTTGTCAGAAGCGGTAAGAGTAACAACGGAACGGAATTAGGATGGAAAACTCTGTTTTATCTGACGCAGCTGGAGTACAAAAGAATATATCAAAAATGTATGAAGATTATGCTAAAACAATTGGAAAGAGTACAGATGCATTAACACAAGCAGAAAAAGCACAGGCAGTATATAATGGAATAATGGACGAAGCAGCAATGTTTAGTGGAACAGCAGCTGAAATGTCAAGTGGATATCAAGGACAGCAAGCACAATTAAATGCAACAAATTTAGAGTTAAGTAGAAACATTGGAGAAAGCATGATACCTGCGTTAACACAATATAGTACATTACAGTTATCAATCACTAAACAATTGGCTGAGTTTGTTAAAGAAAATAAAAGTGCAACTAGTGGAATAATAACATTTACTACTACATTATTAGCAATGATAGTAGGATTAACTGCTGCGAAAAAAGCATATGTAGCATATAAAACTGCAGCTACTGCAGCAGATATGACAACGAAAGCTTTTACAGTATCATTGTTAGCAAATCCAGTAACTTTAATAGCTGTAGGAATTGCAGCAGTAGTAGCAGGATTAACAGTATTTGATACAAAAATGCAAGAGACTATAGATAAGATGGAAGAAGCAACAGAAAAATCAAAGAATTTATCAGAAGCGTTGGCTAGCTTTAGACAAAATAATGGAACTTATACTGCCGGAGAAAAAGAAACAGTAGAACAGGCAAGGAATGAAGCACAAGAAATAGTAAATATATATGAACAAAAAAATAATAAAATCCAAGAACTTGAGAAAAAAAGAAGTGAATTAGTACAACAATTTTCCAAGGGAGAAATTTTAGAATTTCAATATAAAGCACAACTTAATACTCTAAATACACAAATATATAATGCGCAAGAAGCCCTTAAAAAGTTTCAAAAAGAAAAAATGATAGATGGATCTACTATTGATCTTTATAAAAATAAAGTAAATGTTTTAAATAAATCTTTAGAAATAAATGCAACAAAACAAAAATATGCTAGATTAACAAATCAAAAATCACATAGAGAAACATTAATTAATATAGCACAGACAAAAGCTGACATTCAAGGTAAACAACAGTTGTTAAATATATTAAAAAAAGGTCAAACAGCAACGGAAGAATATTCAAATGCAAAATCACAACTAGTAAAAGTGTATCCAGAATTAGCTAAAGTAAATGAAAATACTATAGCAAGTACTCAAAGCGCAATTAATGCTGAAAATGCTGCAGCAGATGCTGAGTGGGCTAATGCACAAGTGGCAATTCAGGCTAGTATATTAGAAGTTAATGCAATGATGAGTAATAGTGAACAAATACAAACTATAGCAAATTATACTAAACAATCAGTCGAAGAAGTTACGGCATCTTTGCAAAATCAAATCAATGTTTTATCTAATTTAGCAAAGTTATCTCCTGCAGATTTTAGAGGAAGCGTAACTTCAAGTTATACTCCTAAAAAAGTATCATCTGGTTCTAGTTCATACTCAAATAAACGATTTGATAACTATAAAAAACAAATAGAACATAAAAAAGCATTAGACCAATTAAGCATAAATCAAGAAATATCAATGTGGAAATATGCATTAAGAAAATATGCAAAGACATCAGATGAAAGAAATGAAATAAGAGAAAAGATATATGAACTAAATAAAGAATTAGCTCAAAAAGAGAAAGAATTGTTGAACCAACAAACAGAAGATTACGAAGCATATATCCAAAAGCAAAAAAATATGCGAGGTGCTTCCTATGATATAACAGAGCAAACAGCAGACTATAATAAAATAATTCAAATGCACAGAAATTACTTGAATCAAATAATGAAAGATGAAAGACTTTCTCTTGACGAAAGAAAAGAAATATACAGAGAAGAGTTAAGTACAATTCGTGATTATGAGCAACAAAAGAGAGATTTGCGAGTAGAACAGATTGATAATACAGTAACTCAGTTAACTGATGCTATTACGAAACAATTAGAAGAAATGCAAGAAAAAGATAAGGCTTTTATTGATGCACAAATAGAGCAAGTGGAAAAGTTAAAAGAAATTCGTATTAATGCTATTAATGCAGAATATGATACAAAAATAGAAGTAATAGAAAAAGAAATTGAAGCACTAAACAAAGCAGAGCAACAAAAATCGAGAGACGAAGAAGACGCAGAATACGAAAGAAAGAAAAACAGACTTCAAGAATTAATAGAATACGAGCATGATGCAACAACAAAGGCTAATTATCAAAAAGAATTAGACAAGTTAGTAGCAGAGTATCAAAAGACATTGAATAATAGAACTTTAGAAGATAAAAAAGAAGTTTTAAATGAACAAAAAGAATTATTACAAAAAGAACAAGACAGTAAAACACAAGCAATTGAAGATGAAGCGGACAAGCAAAAAGAACTCTATAATAAACAATTAGAGGATTTAGAAGAATATTATAGTAAGCAAATAGGTAAAGCTCAAGAAACAGCTGAAAAAATGTTATTGAATGTAGAACAAAATCAAAATAAAATTCTAAGCCTATTAAAAAGTTATGGAGATGCTTATGAAATAACTGGACAAACATTAGGTGAAAAATTAGCGCAAGGAATTAATGAAGGAATAACAAGCAAAATAGAAAATATGATACAAAGGGTACAAGATTCAATTAATGCTGGAATAGAAAATAAGATAAAAGAGTGGACATCAGGAATGTATAGATATGAGGCGGGAAGCAATAAACCTCAGACTCGAACAATTAATGTATATCAAACTAATAACATTGAACAAAATCCAGAAATGCCAAGCGAAACTTATAGAAAATTAAGAAACATAGATGAACAATTGGCATCAAGTTTAGCAGGAATGTAGGTGGTAAAATGCAAAAATTAGAAATAATCAATTTAGCTTTAAATGAAAACATAGTATTTGATAGTGTAGGAAATTCAGAAGAAGATATACTTTTAAGTCATATTGAAGGATTAGGACACCCGCGGAGCAACTTCACAAAAAAGCCAAGGTGTAAATCAAGATGGATGTAATAGTGAGGACAGTTTGCTAGATGCAAGAGTTATTAAATTAAAGGCAACAATCAGAACCAAAAACAGAGTAAAATTATATGAATTAAGGCGAAAAATAATGCGAATAATAAATCCTAAAACATATAATTCTCAAACAAATAAAAGAGGAGAACTATTGATTTATTATACAAACGACTATAAGAAATATAGAATTTATGGGAAAGTGGAAGATAGTGCGGAGTTTAATGATAGAAGGAATAATCATGATACTGCAACTATCTCTTTTTATTGTGAAAATCCTTATTGGCTAGATGAAAATGGACAAGATATTGATATAAAATCTGTTTCAGGAGGATTAAAATTTCCTCTTACACTTGCAACTACTTTTTCTAATGTAAGCTTTTATAAAGAAGTTGAAAATTTGGGCGATGTTGATGCACCAATTCAAATAGAATATATTGGACCTGCAAGTAATCCTAAAATAACAAATGAAACTACTGGCGAATATATACAAGTAAATATGGAACTTGGAGAGAAAGAAAAATTAGTAATAGATACGAGAGAGGGCAAAGAAACAGTTAATCTGATTACGCCTTATGGCACGCAAGATGTATACAATAAAATAGATTTAAAAAGTACATTTTTTAGTTTAATTGTGGGAAAGAACTTAATTAAGTATAGTTCAGATATAGAAGGTGCAAAAGATAGAGTAACAATTAAGGACTATACAAATAAGTATGTAGGTGTATAGATGAATTGTATAGAAATAATAAATACGAATTTTGAATTGCTTGGTATTATTACTAATTTTGAAAGCCTTATTTGTGTGTGGAACTATTATGAATGTGGAACTTTTGAATTAACTATTAATAAAAATAAAGCTAATACTAATAAGTTAAAAAAGGACAATATGTTAATAGTTAATAAAAGAGATGACAAGATATTGTTAATAGATAAAATAGCAACGAGTACTAACAAAAATACTAAAACTATGAAAGTTACAGGATATTGCATAAAAGGTATTACAAAAAGAAGAATAGTTGCTACAAACGGCTATGACAGAGTATCAGAAGATTATGCAGAGAACATCCAAAAACATTATTTAAAAAATCATTTGGTAGAAAGCTATTACGATAATATAAGAACGCCTGAAAGGGACATTTCTTGGATTAAAATAGCACCTTCGCAAAATAGAGGAATAAAAACAGTATGGCAAGCAAGACTAACTAATTTGCATGACGAAGAAAAACATATAAGTGAAGATACAGGGTTAGGTTGGTATGGTTATCTAAGTAGAACTGAAAAATGTATATATTTTGATAGTTTAAAAGGAACAGACAGAACTGTAAATCAAGTAGAAAGTCTAAATACACACAAATTTTTAAAAGATTTCACACATAAACAACTACAAGCTTATACGCACGAACAATTACAAGGAACAATAAAACATCCTTATATTATATTTAGTGAAAAAAAGAAGAATTTACTTGAAGGAAAGACAACAGACGATAACTCGAATTATAAAAATGTTGGATATGTAGCAGGTAAAGGAGAAAACGAGGATAGACTTATAACTGTTTTAGGAACTGCAACAGGTTTCGATAGAAGAGAAGTTTTAATAGATTTAAATAATATAGAAGATGTAGATGAACTAAAAATAGAAGGACAAAAGAAACTAGATACATATAAAATAATTCAAAGTATAGAAGGAAAAGTATATCAAATTCCAAATATGGAATGGGAAAAAGATTTCTTTTTAGGAGATTTAGTAACTCTTGAAAGTGATGGAATATATGAAGATAAACGTATAATTCAAGCAAAAGAGATATACGAAAGAAACAACAAAACAGTTGAACTAGGCTTTGGAGATAAAGTACCAAGTCTAGGAGAAGAAATAAAAAGAATAATAACAAGACCTATAAACTAGGTCTTATTATTATGGAAAGGAAAAATTATGTCATTAGAAACAAGTTTAAAGAGTTTTCCATTTGATAGTATGGATGTTTTAAATTCAGACAGTGGAAATATGGAACCAGATAGGCTTTATGAGGCTGAAATATTTAGAAAATATTTTGCTAAATTTCTAAGCAACGGGGTTTATTTTGGACAATATAAAAATTATGGCGAAAATGGAATGAAGGTTAGTGCTAACGGAGGACTTAATATAAAAGTAAATGCAGGAGCTGGAATCATAGAAGGTGCAGACTTTGAAAATGAAGAAGACAAAATATTCACACTAGAAAGACCAACTAGTGGAAATCGTGTTGACAGAGTGGTTGTAAAATTAGATAAAACACTAGCGGTGCGAGAAACGAAGTTATATATCAAAGAAGGAAATGGTACAACGCCAGCTTCATTGCAAAGAGATAACAACATTTATGAAATATGCTTGGCAGAAGTAACCGTAAAAAGTACATCTAACATTGAAGCATCAGATGTTGTTGATAAAAGATTAGATAAAACACTTTGTGGAATAGTTAATTCTTTAATCAGTGTTGATGGAGAAGAATTATATCAGCAATTTCAAGATTATATAGATTCTGTTACTGAAAATCTTGTAAGAAAAGACCAAGATAACACAATAACAGGAAAACTAGTAGTAAATGGAGGTGTAGAGGCAAATGTCAAAGGAGATTTACAAGGTAATGTTACTGGTAATGTCAGTGGTTCTTCTGGTAGTTGTACAGGTAATGCTGCTACAGCTACAGTTGCAGATAGTGCAAAAGAATGTACACGGAAATGCTACTACAGCTACTACAGCAAGTAACTCGCAAAAATTGGGAGGAAAAGAAGCAACTGATTATAAACTAAAAGGAGATTTTGCAGTTATAACAAGCAGTTTGACTACGCCTGATACAACCAGCACAAGCGTCCAAGGAGCTGTAGATATAAATTATCCAAAAGGATTCAATAAAAATAATTCTGTGATAATTAGTCTTATGTCAAAAAATAACAGTATGAACAGTGAAGCAAATAGAAAATGGAGTACAGTTGGAATAAACAGTAGTGGAAGTGTGGTAAAAGGAAATTTAGGATTAACAGCTTCGCTAAATGAAGAAAATATTACGGTATGGGTATCTAAAATGGCACAGGAAGAACAAAGCAAGAATATAGGAATTAAATTAATTCTAATGAAAGTTTAGGTGGTATAAGTATGTCAAATTATACAGAACATTATAATTTAAAAAAACCTTTAAAAATAGAAAGCTACGATGTAGGAGTAGCTAATACTAACAATGATATTATAGATGAAAAATTGTATGGAAAGGTTGACAAGGTTCCAGGCAAAGGGATGTCAAGTAATGATTTTACAGATAATTATAAACAAAAACTTGATATGTTACAAAATATATATAAGTTCAAAGGCTCTGTTGAAAATTTTACAAAATTAAATGAAGTAACGGAACAAAAAAGTGGAGATGTATATAATGTTATTTCGGAAAATAAAGATTATGCTTACAATGGAACTGAATGGGTATTATTAGGAACAGCAGTTGACATAGGCAGTACAGCAACTAAAGCTGAACTAGCACAAATAGTCGAGCATAAATATTTCTTACATCTAACTGCAGCAGTAGCCAAAGGCGGAACTATAACATTACCTTGTTATTATAAAGTAGGTACACATTGTTTAGATGTGTACTATATGGGAGAACTGCTAAAATTAAGTTCAGATGATGCAGGAACAGATGGACATTATCGTGAAGTAGGACAAGCTAACGCAGTAAGCAATCAGATTAAGACAACAACAGACTGGGGCTGTGAAAGTGGCGAATATTTTGAATTTGTTGTGAGGGGGGATTATAGTGTTTAATACATATCAAAAATTAAAAAAGTTGATAAACAATCAAAAAGCTGTTTCAGCTACATTTCCTGAATTATTGAATAATTGGGTTCCATACAATTCAACAGGAGATAATACAATAAATAAAGTTGATGGAATTGTTTTTTTAAAATTAAGTTTAAAATCAGGTACTTCGAAAGATATTTGTCAATTGCCTGAAGGATTTAGACCTACGTCGTTTTCATATTATCCTATTACAAATCTAGATAATCACGCTGCAGGTGTTTTTGGAATTTCAGTTGGTGGCTGGATTACTGTTGAAAATTCAGAAGTTGGAAAGGCAATTTTTGCAAATGTATCTTTCAAAGCTGAGGGTTGATTTTTCGTATGTATAAAAATTTATAAGAAAGAAAGGAATGATAATATGAAACAAGCTGAAAACGTTGAGAGAGTGCACACACACACACACACTTATATTTAGTCTAAAGAACAAGGGAGGTGTCAGAATATGATACCTCAATATTCTAAAAACAAAAATAAAGGATATATAGTTGAGAGCGGTTCTAATAATAATGGGAGTTATATCAAATTTTCAGATGGAACTATGATTTGTTACAAGATTACAGATGTTATTACAATGAACATTGATGTTGCATGGGGAAGCTTATACGAAGGAAGTGTTGACATTGGGCAATTTCCTGCAATCTTTATTGAGACCCCAGCTATTTCAGTTTCACCGTTTGGCTCTGGAATGCTTGTAGAACAAGCAGGAGCAAATGCAACTAAAAGTTCGTGGGGACTAGTGACAGCAGTAAGACCTACTGCCGTACAAAATGTACAGGCAAGGTTTTATTTGATTGCAATCGGTAAATGGAAATAAAAATTTCACATAAGAAAAGAGGTGTGAACGTGAATGTAAATTTTATAGGAATAATAGTTGGTTATCTCGTACCCACAATTTTAGGAGCAATTATAGGTTTTTTATCTACACATTTAAAAAGAAATAGAAAAAAAGATAAGGCGATTGAAGAAGGGGTACAAGCACTACTTCGCAATGAATTGATAAGAAGATATAGAGAATATGAAACAAAGGGAGAACTTTCAATTCTAGACAAGGAAAATATGGAAGCGATGTTTAAACAATATGAAAATTTAGGAGGAAATGGAACGGTAAAACATTTAATGCAAGAACTGCTAAATTTGCCAACAAAAATCATAAAAAGTTAGGAGGTGTTCTATATGATGAGTAACAAATTATACGATGTGTTAAAATGGATCACATTAGTATTTTTACCAGCTCTAACAACGTTGACAGGTGTAATACTTAATTGCTTTAATGTTGGCTGTACTGACATAGTTCTAACAATAATGACAGCAGTTACAACTTTTATGGGCGCAGTATTAGGCATCTCAAATATCAATTACAAAAATAAAGGAGAATAATCTTATGAATAAAGCAATAGAAATAGCTCTAGCAGAAGTGGGCTATAAAGGAAAAAAGAGTAATTCACAACTTGATAACAAAACAGCAAATATAAGTGGGAAATATAATAAATATGCCAGAGATTTAGATAATATTTCTGGATTTTATAACAGCAAGAAAAATGGCTACGATTGGTGTGATATCTTTGTAGACTGGTGTTTTGTACAAGCTTATGGAGTAGAAAAGGCACTAGAATTACTATGTCAGCCAAAGAAGTCAACGGGAGCTGGCTGTAGTTTCTCAATGAATTTCTATAAATCAAAAGGAAGATTATTTAACAGCCCGCAAGTCGGAGACCAAATCTTCTTTGGAAAAGCCGGAGATATATATCACACTGGTTTAGTCTATAAGGTTGAGAATGGTAGAGTTTACACAATTGAAGGAAACTCGGGAAATAGTGAAGTAGCAAAATGGGATTACCCTATCAAAACAGATTATATAGCTGGTTATGGTAGACCAGCTTATGACGAAGAAATTAAACCAATACCAGAGCCAACGCCAGAACCTGATTATACAGGAGTAATTACATACCAAGCCTATGCTGGAGAATGGTTACCAGAAGTAAATAAATGTGATAGCTCAGACGAAGGATATGCAGGTTTGTATGGAAAAGCAATAAGTGGATTAAGATGTAAACCAGAGTATGGAGAAATTACAGTTCAAGCTCATATAAAAAATGGAAACTGGCTAGATAAAGTAAATTCTAAAAATTACAAGAAAAATGATAGGAGCAATCCAAACTCATACGCTGGAATTTATGGACAATCTATTGACTGTATTAAAATTAAATCAACAAAAGGCCATGTAGATTACAGAGTACATACAATTGAGGATGGATGGCTAAATTGGGTAAACAGCAAAACAGAAACAGGAACAGAAAGTTACGCAGGAATCTTTGGTCATACAATTGATGGTATTCAAATGAAATAATAGCTAGGCATATAGCCTAGCTTATTTTTTTGCCCTAAAAAAGGAGAAGAACAATGGTTGATATAAATTACAAAAATAAATCTACAAAGCTAGTGAAAATTGCTAAAAAAAGAGGAATGATAAAAAAGTATTCTGAGTTTTGTAATACGAAAGAAGCAAAAGAGTATGCCTTATCAAAAGAGGAACTCGTTTATTATGGTTTATATTGACAGTAATTTTATTATATTATATAATATTGAATGTCACATAATAGTAAGTATGTGACATTCGTTGCTATACAAATAATAACAATTATAAAATTCAAGAATATGTATATAATAAGAACAGGGGGGAATTATTATGATGATTGCTAATCTTGAAGATACCGAAGCCATAAAGTTAGCTAAATATATATATGGAAAATATTTAAACTATGATAAGAATACAGCAAGACGAATAATATCTCCAATAAAATTACAAAAGTCTTTGTATTTTTTATTTGCATATTGGGGTTCGTTTATTAGAATGAATAAAGAAAATGCAGATAGTGTAGAAGTTAATTACTCAATATATGATGAGAATTTATTTGATGATAAAATAGAAGCATGGACTTATGGACCAGTAATTCCATCGGTTTTTAGTGCTGAAAAGAATGGAGTATTAGAAGAAGCAGAAAACAAATATTTAGAAGATGATATTGTAAAGAAAGAATTTGTAGACAATTTATTAGATCAATTATTCGAAATAGACGATTTTGGTTTAGTTAGACTTTCTCATGAGGATGAATGCTGGAAAAGAAATTATGTGGAAACTGATGAGAAACATAATAGAGAAATACCTAAAGAGGAAATCATAAATGAGTATTTTACGAAATCGATTAAATAATATAGAATCTCAAAACAAAGGCAATATATTTAAGCATGAAATAAGTAAAATAAACAGAAAAGGAGCAAGTATTATAAATACATCTCCTTTTCATTTTAAGAAATTTATTTTTAATGGTAATTTATATTCTATAAAAATACCAGAAGAAAAGTTTACAAATTTTATAAGAAGTTATGATGGTAATACATACTATGAAATACTAAAGGAATTATTTAACAAATTATATTATGATAACTATAATATACTTGATGATTTTGTATTAGATGAAAGTAACTATAGTGATATATCTGCTCAAGCACAAAGACTAAAAAGAATTATTATGTTTGCAAATGATATAAGAAATATAGAAGATGTTCCTAAGATTAATGAATTGATTCCAGTAAAAAAATTAAAAGACAAAGAAAAAAGATATAAAGGAATAAGACTGTTTGTAAATGTAAGAGAAAATGGTTACATAGATTTATATTTAATAGATTTGTACCATTTAGGAATAGATGCTTTTAATGTAACAACTCAAAATTATAATTTAGATAGAAATTATAATAGTAATGAAGATTGCAAAAAATGTATATCAAGAATTGCAGACAAATACGAACTAAAAGACTAGCAATAGTCTTTTTTTAGCCATAAAACTATATGTCTCAAAAATAAAAACGCCTTAAAATCGATTCTGGAGCGTCGATTTTTCCTTGATTTTACGCATTTCTCTGGTCGACACAGTTCGACACAAATATTTTACAAAATGTGTTATAATAAATTAAGGAGAGTGATATATATGAAAGAACTATATCAAAAATCTCTGCAAATGATAAAAGAATTATCGAAGATACTAACTGAAAAAGAATGGAATAAATATGCAGTTGAAAATAATTTACTTAGTTCGATAAGTTTGAAATACATAAGTGGAAAAAATTTCACAACACTCTGCAAAGAAGTGAGAGCTAATATTTAGTTAGCTCTCTTTCATTTTGACATTTATAAGTAGATCTATAATTTGACTAACTTCAAGAACTTCTTTTGAATCTAGTCCAAAAATCTCAATTCTATTGTGCATTTCTGCACGTAACTTTTTCAAATCTAATTCACTATAAAATAAATCATCTACTTTGACATCAAGAGCAGTGGCAATCGTGTACATAGTTTTTAAACTGGGATTAAATACCTTGTTATTTTCTAATTCAGAAAGATAAGAATAAGAAAGACCAGTCAATTTCATAAGCCTATATAAAGTTATATTTTTAGATTCTCTAACATTTTTTATAATAAAAACAAACATAAATTACCTCTAAAGTTATTATGCTCAAATTTTATTATAATTATTTATAAAATTCTATTCTTCGCTGGGAGCGAACTATTAAAAACTCGAAATGCTTAATACAAGCACACTTATTTTTCGACAAATACTCTAAAAGGCTTGAAATCGCTGCGTTTTGTCGAAATATTTTTGTTGACAATGTTTGGATTTATGATATAATCTAGTCAAATAAAAAAGAAACGCGTTTCTCTGTAAAAGGAGAAAAATATGAAAAAATATGTAGAACTATTATGTATTAAATTTAAGAGAGATGAAAAACTAATAAAAGTAATGATAAGAGACACACTGCAAGAAGGCTATAATATAGAGGAAACAGTAAAAGTTATAGAAGATTTCTACTGTCAAAAAAGTATGCAGTAAAGTATGCAGTAGGAAAAATATTTTCCAATATTTAAAAATATTGTCAGTTAAAACAACTATAATTTAGGCATTTTTAAATACATACGATTATTATGAGATATATATAAATATTTAAAGTACGGCAGGGGTCACCAATATAAAGATTTAGAAAGCTAAAAAATAGTTATTTCTAGGTCTTTTACTTTGTAAAAAAGTATGCAGTAGACGTACAAAAACAGCTGAAAATGCGTTGGCATTTTCAGCTGTTTTTTGTGTTACTTAGGAGCCTTTACCTGACGAGCCTTAGTAACAACTTTCTTCCGAGAGCTTCTTTTGCTAACCTTTTTGGAAGAGCCTTGAGGTGTACCAAAGAAACTTGCAGGTTGAGAAGCGTCAATTTTGATTTTTTCAATAATCTCATTATTGGCTGCACTGTGGGTCAACTTGAGGTTGTCCTGCATAGCTATACGCTCCTTTCAAAATTTTCACGATTTGTGAATAAAAAAATTATATCATATTTTTTGTGAAAAGTAAATAAAAGTAGTTGACAAAACAAAAATTTGGTATATAATACAAATATACAAACAACAATTCGTATAAAGGAGATAAAAATGGTTACTACATTACATATAAAAAACGTTGGAATTATAGATGATTTGAGCCTTGAATTAAATGAAGGGTTTAACGTACTAACTGGAGAAACAGGAGCGGGAAAAACATTGATAATAGGATCACTTGCAATTTTAGCTGGTGGTAGGTTTTCAAAAGAAATGATTAGAAATGGAGAAGAATATTCATTTGTAGAAGCAAACTTTTATAGTCCTAATAATGAATTAGCAATAGACAATAATATTATAGTATCAAGAGAAATACACTCAAATGGTAGAAATTCATGTAAAATAAATGGAAGATTAGTTACTGTAAATGAACTAAAAGAATTTATGAATAAAATACTTGATATTCATGGACAACATGATAGTCAGCTAATATTAAACCCTATGCAACATATTGTATATTTAGATAAGTTTATTGGCAAAGAATTAGAAGATAATCTAAATAAATATAAAGTAAAACTTGCAGAATATAACACTTTAAAACAAGAGTTAAAAAATACATATGGAGAAGATCAGGAAAAAGAAAGAAGACTCGACTTACTACGTTATCAATATAACGAAATTGAACAAGCAAACTTAAAAGAAAATGAAGAGGAAGAACTAGAAGAAAAACACAAAATGATGCAAAATGCAGAAAAATTAAAAGATAACTTATGTGAAGTTGATAATGAATTAAATGAAAATGCAGTAGTTGCAATAAGTAATGCGATTCGCAGTTTAGAGAAAATACAAGACTGTGGTAGCAAATATACTGAAAAATTAAGTATACTAAAAAGCAGTTACTATGATATACAAGAACTAGCAAGAGATCTAAGTTATATGAGAGAGGACGTTGACTTTGACGAAGAAGAAAGAAACCAAATAGAAAATAGACTAGATTTGATTTACTCATTAAAAAGAAAATATGGAAATACAATTTCAGAAATACTAGGATATTCAAGCAAAGTAGAAGAAGAAATACATAAAATTGAAAATTTAGATGAATACCATAAAAAAATAAAAGCGCAAATAAATATACTAAAACAGGAATTGCTTGAAATTGCAAACAATATGACAAATACCAGAAAAAAATATGCAAAGGAATTATCTGCTAAAATAAACAAAGAATTAAAAGACTTGGAAATGCCAAATGCTAGATTTGAAATACAAGTAAATACAGCAGAAAAATTCTATGAAACAGGAATAGACGAAGTGGAATTTATGATTTGTACAAATATTGGAGAAGAACTAAAACCACTTGTAAAAATAGCTTCAGGAGGAGAAATGGCAAGAATTATGCTTGCAATAAAAAATGTGTTAGCAGATGTTGATGAAGTAAGTACATTGGTGTTTGACGAAATTGATACAGGAATTAGCGGCAAAGCTTCAAAAGCAGTAGCAGAAAAAATGAAATCAATAGCAAAATCACATCAAGTAATTTGTATTACACATTTACCATCAATTGCGGCAAAAGGAGACCATAACTACTATATAAGTAAGCAAACTAAGGAAAACAAAACATATACGCAAATTAAAAAACTTAGTGAAGAAGAAACAATTGAAGAAATTGCAAGAATTTCCTCAGGAGAAGTTACGGAAATTGCTAAAGCACATGCACAAGAATTAAGAAAAGCTTCATAATAAAAGTTTTCATAAATTCTCTTCCAAATGTTTACATATTGCCAATTTTGATATATAATATGAAATATTATAAAATTTAACGAAAAAGGGGAATTGTGTATGGAAGAAAACAACGTAAACAACCAAGAACAAGAGTTAGACTTAAATCAACTTATGAAAGTAAGAAGAGAAAAGTTGGAGGAACTACAAAAAAATGGTAAAAACCCATTTGAAATTACTAAATATGATAGAACAGAAGTAGCTAGTCAGATAAAAGAAAACTATGAAGCTTTTGAAGGAAAAGATGTATCAATAGCTGGTAGAATTATGGCCAAACGTATAATGGGAAAAGCATCATTCTGTACAATTCAAGATTCAACAGGTAGAATTCAAAGTTATGTTAGTATAAATGATTTAGGCGAAGAAAGTTATAAACTATTCAAAACTTATGATATAGGAGATATCATAGGAATAAAAGGTTTTGTATTTAAAACAAAAACAGAAGAAATATCTGTTCATGCAAAAGAAGTTATATTACTTTCAAAATCTTTAAGACCATTACCAGAAAAATTCCATGGATTAAAAGATACAGAAATTCGTTATAGACAAAGATATATAGATTTAATAGTAAATCCAGAAGTTAGAAGAACTTTTGAATTAAGAAGCAAAATAATAAAAGAAGTAAGAAGATTTATGGATGAAAAAGGATATATGGAGGTTGAAACACCAACACTTACAACAGTAGCAACAGGTGATGCAGCAAGACCATTTATTACACACCATAACACTTTAGACTTAGATATGTACTTAAGAATTGCACCAGAGTTAAACTTAAAAAGATTAACAGTTGGTGGAATTGACAAGGTATTTGAAATTGGTAAAAACTTTAGAAATGAAGGAATGGATATAAAACACAATCCAGAATTTACTAATATGGAATGGTATTCAGCATATGAAGATTATAATGATATGATGAATATGTCAGAAGAATTAATTTCTACTGTTGCTAAAAACGTACTAGGAACAACAAAAATAACATATCAAGGAACACCAATAGATTTAACCCCAAGCTGGAGAAGAGTAACAATGATTGACTCAATAAAAGAAGTTACAGGCATTGATTTCAATACTATTCAAACAGATGAGGAAGCTAGAAAAATAGCAGACGAAAAAGGTGTAGAATATGAAGAATTAAAAAATACAAGAGGACATATTATAAATGAATTTTTTGATACTTTTGTTGAAGATACATTAATACAACCAACATTTATAATAGACTATCCAGTAGAAATATCACCACTTACAAAGAGAAGAAAAGATGATCCAAGATTAGTAGAAAGATTTGAATTATTTATTGGTGGTAGAGAATATGGAAATGCATATTCAGAATTAAATGACCCAATAGATCAATATGAAAGATTAGCAAAACAAGCGGAAGCAAAAGAAAAAGGTGACGAAGAAGCTGGCGGAATGGACGAGGATTTTGTTACTGCATTAGAAATTGGTTTACCACCAACAGGAGGAATGGGCATAGGACTAGACAGATTAATAATGTTACTTACAGACTCAGCATCTATAAGAGATGTATTATTCTTCCCAACTATGAAACCATTAGAATAAAATATCGATAGATTCTTCTAAGAAAGAAGATATGTAAAATATAGGAGTGATTGTTCTTATATGAATAAGAATAGATTTCTACCAATTCATATGAGTATATAATAAAGAACTACTTCATTCAAAATAAGTAGTTCTTTATTAAATTTGTTTACTTTATTCAACAACGGGTGGAATAAAATTTTCAATTGCATTTCGTAGTTTAGAATGATGAATTACAAAATGAATAGAGGGACTATTTGCTTTTGAAATCATAACCCAGTTTTCTTCACAGACTAAAATTTGTATGTTTTTAAATGTATTATTATTGTTTACACTTAACTTATAATTCTTATTTTCTCTTTCATATTTTTTAGTCAAATCCAAATGCTCTAGATATTCTTCGTATGTATAATAAAGCTTTTTATCATAAAAAATATCTGCAAGGAAGAGAAATGGTTTTGCTTCTTCAAATTCTTCTTTTGAAAGAATTGATATCTCATCTTCAATTATACTTTGCTCTATTGTATTTTTAAATATTTCTTTCTGAAATTCTACAGATTCTTGTATTACTTTTATACTTTTAGCAGAAACATTATTATGTTTTAAAATTTTTAAAAGTAAATTGTATGAGATAGTATGTATTGGTAAAGAAAACAAAATCCTTCTACGACTGGCTTTAATTTTTACACTTGAGGATAAAAAGGCATTAAAAGCATTTTTTGATTCTTCTTTATAAATATCCATAAGAGATGTAGATTTGCTTAACAAACATTGTGCTTTTGTTTTATAATAAGATATATCATTTTTATTTGTTGTTAAAGAATATTTACCTTTATCATGATAACCGTTTATACATTCGCCATATAAAGCAGCAACACCAGAAACATAATTAAAATGACAATATATATTATTTTGCAATCCTTTTAAAAAGTATGGAGAAACCTGTCCAGTCATATAAATTGGTAACCAACTTTCTAAACCTAACATCATCTCATTAAATGGTCTATCAACATTATGAATAATATTTAGATGTAACCCTTTTTTTAGCATTATAGCAATAGCATACATCCATTTCTTACCGAATTCAACATCTTGTGCCATGTCTTCCATAGGCATATCACTACACATAAAAACAGGTTCATTATTTTTTGAAAGAACGGTTGCTTTAAAAAAGTCTAATTCTCCTTTTTTCATTTCTTCTATACCATAATATGTTTTAGAAATTGCTTTATAAAATGGAATAGTAGGTACTTTCATTTCATCAAAGTGTATAGCTTTTATATATTCATTTAAATCAAATTTATCTAAATTATTCAAAAAGTCGTCAATATAATTATTAGTCGGAACTAAATTGGTAGATAACCATTTAAATAATCTATTGTAATAATTAGAATTATCTTTTAAGTCTTTTGAATTACTACCAATAAGAATAGCTACTGCTTTTTTATCATTTTCCGATTTATATTTGTTTACAACAAAACTACAAACATTTTCAATAAAAGTTTTAGGCTTTGATGGGGTTTTGTTCCCAGTACGAATTTTAGAAAGCAAAGAAGCATCATAAAAACTAAAGCGAGATAATTCGGACATATTTATATTTAAAGTTGCAATAAGCTCATTAAAATTTTTACTTAATTGTTCAAAGTCAATAGAAACATCATTTAAAGAGCTGGAAAGATTGCTATAAATTTCATCTCTTGTTATATTCAATTTTTTGGAACTAGAAAGCTCATACAAACCATCTGCTAATTGAACTAATTGTTTACCCCTTATATTAGGTCTTCTATCTCCTCTACGATAACGACTAATAACAGAAGTAGATAGACCTGAGGCATTTACAAGCTCTTTAGAAGAACATCCAATTTGCTTTATATATGTATTTAATTGCTCACAAAAAGTCATAAAAAAACCTCCATATAATACAATTTTTATTATAATATATCATAAAAATATAAAAAACACAATCGCCAAAAAAACAACTGAAAATTTGGCAAAAAAAGTGCAATAAAAATATACATGTGATAGAATAAATAAAAAATATATTAAAAGGGGGGAAAAAGAATAACAAATCCAAAAACAGGTGATGATATTATAATATACATTGTATTATTTGCAATTGCTATATTAGGAATTATAACATTAATAATAATTAATGTTAAAAAAGTAAAAGTTCAAGAGAACATTAAGGAGGAAAAGTAAAATGAAAATTAAAAAAAGTTTAATATTTTTAGCGATTATTTTAGCTAGTATATGTCTGTTTATTTTTTCAAACAGAGTAAATGCAGCAACAATTAGTGATGATGGAAAATATACATTAATATTAACTAGCACAGAAGAAAATGCCAGTATTGATAGTAAAGACCAGAAAATTATAAAATTCAATGTTACAGAGGGAGAAACGACAGTCAAATTATCTGACCTAACAAAAGGAATAGTACCTTTCAATGGTAGAACTGAATTTGCATATTGGGGAAGCTTTATAGGAGAAAAGGCTAACGAAGATATAGCAATAACTGATTTTCGCTGGAGTGGAGAGTTAGCAGAAGGCGAAACATATACGAATGGATTAACTCTTTATGCAAAATTTTCTGATAAAGTATTACAAGGAACTGGTACATATTATTTAACACTTGATCCATTTGCAGGTAAAGTAAATGGACAGAGCATTATAAAATTAACAAGTAAAAGTAATGAATTTAAAACAGTTGATTTAACAAAATATATACCTGTAAGAGAAGGATACACATTTAAGGGATGGGAGCTAGATGGAAAAATTGTAACTTCTATTGATTCTAGTTATTTTGCTAAACGTGATTGTATAGAAATAACTGCTACATATACTCAAGATACTTTTAAAGGTGATGGAATTGTACTAAAATTAAATGCTAATGGCGGTAAAATAGATGGTAAAGAATCTAATAGTTATGACTACATAGGAGGAAACAATTCAGGAACAACAATGTCATTATTACCATACATTCCAGTAAGAGAAGGATATACATTTAACGGTTGGAATACAAAAAAAGATGGTAGCGGAGAAATCTATAATTATGTTTACTGGAGATTCTGGGATATAAATGAAGAAACAGATAAAGAATTCGAAAAAGATACTAAAATAAAAGAAACAAACGGTTATGAGAGATATAAAAATGTAACTTTATATGCTTCTTGGACTAAAACTTCAGGAGAACCAGAACAACCAGCTAAAGAAACAGTAAAAGAAATTCAAAGCACAGGAAAAACAAAAGCAAAAATTGAATTTGCAAAAGAAGTTAGCAAAGACTACAAACTAGATATAAAACCTGTAGAAGTAAAAAAAGATTTAACAAGCAAAAATGTTAAATATGTAGTAGATATAAACGTATTAGAAAATGGTCAAATAGTTAAAATTAGTGATACTAAAATGAAAATAAGAATTGCATTACCAGAAGACTTAAAAGGATTTGAAAAATATGAAGTAGTATATATTTCAAATGATAAAATAAAAGAAACAATACCAGCAACGGTAAAAGATGGATATATAGTATTTGAAACATCACATTTAAGTCAATATGGAATTATCGCAACAAATGTTAAAGGAAAAACAGAACAAACAGAAAATGAAACAAACAATCCAAAAACAGGAGATAATATTACAACAAGTATAATGCTATTTGTAGCTTCTATAGCAACTATTGGAACACTAACATTAGTAAACAGAAAAAAAGCAAGAAAATAGTAAGTCAATATATGGAGGCTAGCCGGAGTTATTAGCTAGCCTTTATATACGAAAGGACAATGTGAGTAATGAGAAGAAAAGAGAATAAAAAATATAAGAAAGCAATTTTAAATCTTATTCTATATATAATTTTACTTTCTATATTAATATATTCTGGAATTAAAATCTTTAAATGGTATAAAGATAAAACAAATAACAATAAAATGGTAGAACAAATAAAAAGCACAGTAATTGTTGAAGAGAAAAACGAAGATGAAAACAACAAAGAGGAATATACAGTAGACTTTAGTAAATTAAAAAAACAAAATAACGAAGCTATTGCCTGGCTTAAAGTAAACAATACAAATATCGAATACCCTGTAGTAAAAGGAAAAAATAATAGCTTTTATTTAAACCGTAGTTTCGATAAAAGTAATAATTCGGCAGGATGGATTTTTGCGGATTATAGAAATAAGTTTGATAATACTGATAAAAATATTGTAATCTATGGTCACAATATGAGAGATGGCTCAATGTTTGGCAGTATGCTAAATATACTAAATGCTAAATGGTATGAGAATGAAGAAAATACCAATATCACTTTATATACTGAAAATGAAAAATGTATTTATAAAGTATTTTCTGTTTATAAAATAGAAAATGAAGATTATTATATAAAAACAGAATTTAAAGATGACAATGAATTTGAAGGCTTTATAAAAAACTTAAAGAAAAGAAGTATTAAAGATTTTAATGTTGATGTTTCAAAAGATGATAATATATTAACATTATCAACTTGTGCAAATAACAACAAATATAGAGTGGTATTACATTCTATTAAAGAAAAATAAGGTCATTAAATTATAATCCATTAAGATCGTTTACCCTATGAAAAAAATTAAAATAAAAAAAGAACTTTTTAATACAAAAGAAAGTTATAAAATACTAGCTAGAAAAGGCTAGTATTTTGCTTTATGTTGAAAAAAAATAGAAAATCTGCTATTATATTATTATATTGTAGACAAATATAATTTATATAAAAATCAAAAATAAAAAGGGGTAAATATGACACAGACTCAACAAACCATATTAGCATTAGCAATATATACAATATGGATAACACTATTATATATAAGAATATTTGATAAAACACTAAAAAAATATGTATTATCAAT
>CAKOTK010000003.1 GCA_934120135.1 uncultured Clostridia bacterium
TTTTGGAGAACAAAATTTTATTAGTTGGGACATTTTCTCATTTCTTTACTTAAGACATTATCACATTTCTTTCATAAAATTATAATTATTCTTGCAAAAATAGTTGAAATTTACATAAAACTGTGCTATAATATAATTGTTGTTCAAGAGAACAATAATTATATATCCTTTAAAAAATTACAGGAGGAAAAAATCATGAGGATAGCGAACACTGTTACCTTAAATCTCAGCGCTCTTAACTTCCAACATCCGTTGGCGCGGAATAAGTTTCTTGAAACATTAAAAAGTTCACCTTTCGAATGGCTCAAGGAGATGGTTGCGCGTATGGACGAAAGTGCAGGGGAGGATCAGATTCTGACCCTGGATCTGAATGACCCGCCGTTTTCCAAAAATCCCTCTTTCAGGAAGAAAGCAGAAAAGATTATGGAAGCATTGGCGTGGGCTGAGGATCCGGAAGTGAGAAGAAAAGCAGTAAGAAGTATTTATGCCAATCGCAATGCCTTGGAAATCCTTCTCTGTGACACAGAGAGGGATATCAGGGAAATTGCCGAAATGCGTCTTTCCGGCTTGAGTAACATGTGAGCCTCAAAAAGCGGTAGAATTTCTACCGCTTTTTTATTGACAAAAACAATTTTTGAATGTATAATTGATACAGTTTTTATATATAAAAGTCTTGGATATATGATGAAGAAGTTATCTAAGTAGTTATTTAGAGTTCTATACAGGGAGTTATGGTCAACAGACTGAGAGCCATACTAGAGAAGCTATATAATGAATTTCAATAATGGAGTCAATATCGTTAAGAAAATTATTTTAATAAGTGCTAAGAAATTAGAAAAAAGGTGGTACCGCGGATTAAAAGATTCGTCCTTTAGTTTGGTATCACTATTTTTGTTTTTTAGGGAAAGGAAATGCTATTATGGAAGAAAAGTTAGAAAAAATCAAAAATAATGGAATTGAAAAACTAGAAAATGCAAAGACAGTAGAAGAATTACAAAATATTGCAAAAGAACTAACTGGTAAAAAAAGCGAGTTAGGCGAAGTTTTAAAATCTATAAGTACATTATCTAATGAAGAAAAAAAGGTTGTTGGAATGAAAACAACTGAAATTAAACAATTATTTGGAGATAAAATAAAACAAAAAGAAGATGAACTTATAAG
The DNA here is from genome assembly GCA_934120135.1 of uncultured Clostridia bacterium. Classification (GTDB taxonomy): domain Bacteria; phylum Bacillota; class Clostridia; order TANB77; family CAG-508; genus CAG-273. Next base: position 1,162 of record CAKOTK010000003.1, read on the forward strand.
TGCTAAAAGTGTTGTTGATAAACCTTTAGACCTTACATTACCAGGAACAGCTATAAGTAAAGGAGCATTACATCCTATTACTCAAATGTGCTATGACCTAAATGAAGCCTTTTTATCATTGGGTTTTGAGGTGTATAGTGAAGATGATATTAGTAGTGAAAAATATGCTTTTGATAACTTAAATTTCCCTGCTGACCATCCAGCACGTCAATCTATGGATACATTCTGGCTAGATGGAACAGAGGAAAAATTAGGAAATGAGCGTTTATGTTTAAGACCTCATTTAACAGGGGGATCAGTTAGATATTTATTAAAACATGGTGCTCCTGCAAGATTCGTTTACCCAGGTAGAGTATATAGAAACGAAAATACTGATGCAAGACATGAAAGAGCATTCTTCCAATATGAAGCTCTTATAGTTGATAAAAATATTTCATTCTCATCTGGAATGGTAATGATTCAAACTATTCTTGAAAAAGTATTTGGTAGAAAAATCAATGTACGTATGAGAGAAGGCTTCTTCCCATTTACTGAACCAGGTTATGAAATAGACATGGAATGCTTAGTATGTGATGGAAAAGGCTGTAGTGTATGTAACCACAATGGATGGATTGAAGTAATGCCAGGTGGTGTAATTCATCCTAATGTTTTAAAATCTGCTGGACTTGATCCAGAAGAATGGACAGGATTCTATATTAACATTGGATTAGACAGATTAGTTATGATGCGTTATGGAGTGGATGATGTAAGATTATTCCATAGTGCAGATTTAAGATTTTTAGAGCAATTTAAATAAGGAGGTAAACAAAATGAAAGTATCATTAAATTGGGTTAAAAAATATGTTGATTTACCAAAAGAAATAACAAACAAACAAATAGCTTATGATTTAACATTAAGAACAGTTGAAGTAGAGTCTGTTGAAAATACTAGTGATAAATTTCACGACATAGTAGTAGGAAAAATATTAGAAGTAAAAGAACATCCTAATGCAGACTCATTAAGAATATGTATGGTAGATATAGGTGAAACAGAACCAGTACAAATTGTATGTGGTGGATCAAACTTATATGTAGGTGAATATGTAGTTATATCTAAACCAGGTGCTGAGGTATACTGGCATGGAGAACCAGATTTAGTCAAAATAAAGAAAACAAATATGCGTGGCGAATCATCTTATGGTATGATTTGTGGAGCAGAAGAAGTATATTTAGAAAACATTTTTCCAGCTAAAAATGAAACAGAAATAGTTGACCTAAAAGGTATTGAATGTAAACCAGGTCAAAATATAGCTGAATTGATATGCATGGATGATGTTGTACTTGAAATAGATAATAAATCATTAACAAACAGACCAGATTTATGGGGACATTATGGAATAGCAAGAGAGCTATCAGCAATTTATAATGTACCTTTAAAAGAATTACCAAGTATAGAAATTGACAAAAATCTTCCAAAATACAATGTTGAAATACAAGTACCTGAAAAATGTAATAGATATGCTGCAATTGAAATAGAAAATGTATATGATAAAGAATCTCCAATGTGGATGAAAGCAGCTTTAATAAATGCAGGTATGAGACCAATAAGTGCTATTGTAGATATTACAAATTATGTTATGATGGCTGTAGGTCAACCTTTACATGCTTTTGATAGAACACATGTAAATGGTAAAAAAATAATTGTTAGAAATGCTAAAAAAGATGAAGAATTATTACTTCTTGATAATAACACAATTAGCCTAACCGAAGATGATTTAGTAATATGTGATGACACAGATGCAATGGCATTAGCAGGAATACGTGGAGGTAAAAAAGATTCAATTCTTCCAGAAACAACAGGAGTTGTTGTAGAAGTTGCTAACTTCATAGCTTCTACAATTAGAAAAACAGGAAAAAGATTTGATGAAAAAACAGATGCTTCTATAAGATATGAAAAAAATCTTGACACTGAAAGAGTTAGCCAAGGAATTGCATTAGCATTGCAATTATTTAAAGAAATATTCCCAGAAAGCAAAGTTGTAGCATTCAATGATGTTTATCCAATAAAAACACAAAGGGAAGTAATAGATGTATCAGAAGAATTCCTTAATGTTAGATTAGGAAAAGTTTTACCTAGAGAAACAATTGAAAAAGTATTAAAAGCTTTAGGATATGATGTAGAATATAAAGATAAAGTTTACCATGTTGTTGTTCCAGTGTGGCGTTCAACAGGAGATGTATCTTTAAAAGATGATGTAATGGGAGATATAGCTAGATTACTAAGCTTTGAAAGTTTTGAAGCTAAACCACTAACTGTTAAATTTGAACATGCTGTTTTACAAAACAAAGTATTATTAGAACAAAGATTAAAACAATATTTAGCTTTTAGATGTGGATTTAATGAGATATTTACATATCCTTGGATAGACGAAAAATATATAGATGCAGCTGGAGTGGATAAAGAAAATTCAGTTAAACTAGCCACACCTCCATCACCAAGTGAAGCATATTTAAGAATTTCACTTATACCAGGAATGTTAGAGGCAATTTCTAAAAACTTAAGATACTTTGATGAATTCAAACTATTTGAAGTTGCCCAAGCATTTGAAAAAGGTGAATATCATGAATCATCAGAAGATGAGACATTACCAGTTCATAAAAAATTATTGACAGCAAGTATTGTTGGAAAAGATGCTAGTAAGCTATTTTACGAATTAAAAGGTGTAATAGAAAATATGTCTGAATACTGCCACATGGAAAAAATAACTTTGAAACAAGGTGAAAAACCTTCTTGGGCAGATGTAAATGTATATCTAGATATTATGTTAAATAACAAAGTAATAGGTAAATTAGGATTATTATCAATAAAAACTATGAACTCTGCTAAAATAAAAAGAGCTAATGTTGCAATTTTTGAATTAAATGTTGACGAATTAGTACCTTTTGCTTCTAGAGATAATAAGTTTGTTCATATTCCTTTACTACCATTAGTTGAAAAAGATTTATCAATTTTAGTTGACGAATCTGTAACATGGGAAGAAATTTCTGGTTCAATTAAAGGCAAATTAAAAGATGTAAAATTTGTTGAGGAATATAGAGGCAACCAAGTTCCAGAAGGTAAAAAATCAATAATGTTAAGAATTGTAATTGATAATGGTAATACAACTATGACATCAGAAGAAATAAATGCTAAAATGGAAAGCATATTAAAAACTCTTAACAAGAGATGTGGAGCAGTTTTAAGAGAAGAATAATAAAAACAAAAAGAAAGGTTAATTAAATTTAATCTTTCTTTTTATTGTTTTTTTATAACCATTATAGTAGAATAAGGTTAGATTAAAACAAAGGGGAAAACAAAAGATGGTAAACTTTTTAATTTTAGGCATAATTATAATTGTAAAGGCATTTTTTTCTGAAGCAGAAACTGCTTTTACATATTTAAATAAAGCAAAATTCAATCAGATGAGTAAAAAAGCAAATAAAAAGAAAGAAAAACGAATTAATAATTTGTTAAATAATAAATTATCAATATTTGGAACTACAAGAGTTGGCATTACATTTGCAGAATTACTTGCCAGTGCTTTTGCAGCAGAAGCTTTTTTAGGAAACATGGAAGAAAAGCTTGAAACATTTGGACTAAGTAATTCTTTAGCTTATGTTATAGCATTAGTAGTTATTACCATAATATTATCATATTTTACTTTAGTTTTTGGTGAATTATTACCAAAAAGAATTGCACGAAATAACCCAGAAAAAGTGGCATATAAAACTGTAAATGCATTAGTTGTCTTTTCAAAAGTCAATTATGGATTTGAAAAATTTCTAACCGCTTCTGAAAACCTATTTTCTAAAATATTCGGAATAAAAAACGAACCAAATGAAAAACTAACAGAAAAAGAAATAAAAATGATTATTTCAGAAGGAAAAGACCAAGGAATATTTGATGAAGATGAGAAGAAACTATTATACAATGCGCTCAAATTTGATGACTTTAAAATAAAAGATATTATAGTAGAAAAAGAAAAAGTAACATTTATAAATAGTGAATATAGCAAAGAAAAAATACTTGAAATAATAAAAAAATATAAATATACAAGATTCCCAGTATATTCAGGGACAAAAGATAACATAATTGGAGTATTAAACATAAAAGATATTATACTAAATGATGAAAATGATGATATAAAGCAATTTATAAGAGAACCATTATTTGTTTCAGGAAAAGACAATATAGATGAAATTTTTAAATCAATGCAATTAAATAATAAACATATAGCAATAGTAAAAAATGCTGAAGGTAAAGTTGATGGAATGATAACAATGGAAGACATAATAGAAAAATTGCTTGGAAATATTTTAGATGAATTTGATTTATAATATAAGGAGGATAAAATGGAAAAGTCAAAAGTTTATTTTATGAAAGAAATTTCAAAGGAAAATCTGGTAAAAATATATGATGCTTTAAATGTAAAATTACCAGGAAAAGTAGCAGTAAAAGTACATTCTGGAGAAGAAGGAAATCAGAACTATTTAAAACCAGAATTTATGCAAGATATTGTAAAACATGTAAATGGTACAATAGTAGAATGCAATACAGCTTATGGTGGGGAAAGAAATACAACTGAAAAACATCGAAAACTAATGGAAAACCATGGATGGAGTAAGCTATATAATGTAGATATAATGGATGCAGAAGGACAAATAGAACTACCTATTCCAGAAGGAAAAGTAATAAAAGTAAATTATGTTGGAAAAGACATACAGAATTATGATTCTATGCTTGTAATATCACATTTTAAAGGACATCCTATGGGAGGATTTGGTGGAGCTCTAAAAAATATTTCAATAGGTGTTGCATCATCTTATGGAAAAGCATATATACACGGAGCTGGTGAACCAGAAAAAATATGGACAGCAGATCATGATAAATTTTTAGAATCAATGGCAGATGCTGACAAATCAATAGTTGATCATTTTAAAGAAAACATACTTTTCATAAATATAATGTGTAATATGTCAGTTGACTGTGACTGTTGTGCAGTAGCAGAAGATCCATGTATGCAAGACATAGGAATATTAGCTTCAACTGATCCAGTTGCATTAGACCAAGCTTGTATTGATTTAGTATATAATTCTAATGATCCAGGAAAAGACCATTTTATAGAAAGAGTAGAATCTAGAAATGGAGTACACACAATAGAAGCTGCAGCTGAAATTGGAGTAGGAAACAGAGAATATGAATTAGAAACAATATAATAGTTGACATAAACATACAAAGATTATATAATATAAATATCCTTATTTTATAGGAGGTAATTCTATGCTAGAAAGAATACGGGAATTTTCGTACTGGCTTGGCGTAGATCCACTTTGGAGTTATGCACTTTTAATACTAATAATACTACTAATTGTAGTAAAGTGCATTTGTCCATGGAGAGCAAAGTGGAAGTCTGTTACAACAAAAGATAAAGATGGTAATACTGTAACAAAATATTACCGTTTAGACATATAAAAATCAGAAAAAGCGATAGTTCTACTCTATCGCTTTTTCTGATTTTATGATATAATCTTGAAGAAGATGAAAGGAGATAAATTTTATGAAAATAATATTAGCATCAGCTTCGCCAAGAAGGAAAGAGTTATTAGGATATATCACAAAAGATTTTGAAGTAATTGTAAGCAATGCAGATGAAAGCTTTGCAGAAGGCTTAACAATTCAGGAACAATCAAAAAGAATAGCTTATTTAAAAGCAAAAGAAGTATTTGATAAAACTACAGGAGACAGAATTGTAATAGGCTCAGACACTTTAGTATTAAAAAACGAAAAACATTATGGAAAGCCAAAAGACAAACAAGAAGCTTTTAAAATGATTTCAGAATTACAAAATGATGTACATGAAGTTATTACAAGTTTATGTGTAATAATTGAAAAAGATGGTAAACAAGATGTTATTACAGATTATGATATAACAAGAGTATATTTATCTGAAATAGATGAAAGAGAAATAAACGAGTGGATTGAATCAGGAGAAGCAATGGACAAGGCAGGAGCTTATGCAATACAAGGACAATTTTCTAAGTTTATAGTTAAATTTGAAGGAAGTTATAATTCAGTTGTTGGGCTACCAGTACAGAAGTTGTATCAGATTATTAAAAAATATGTAAAGGAATAAAAGATGGAAATACCAGTAAAGAAAAATGAAGAATATATTGTAGATATTATAGATAACGGATATGAAGGAGAAGGCATAGCTAAAATAAATGACTATATAATATTTATACCACAAGCAATAAAAGATGAAAAGTGTAAAATACTAATATTAAAAACTACTGCATCTCATGGATTTGGTAAAATATTAGAGATATTAGAAACCGCTTCAAGCAGAGAAAAAGTAGATTGTAGCACATATACAAGATGTGGAGGATGCAATTTAAGACATATAAATTATCAAACAACATTAAAGATGAAGCAAGAAGTAGTTCAAAATTTAGTAAATAAAACATTAAAACATAAGGTTACAGTACAAAATACAATAGGAATGAAAAATCCGTACAACTATAGAAACAAAGCCCAATACCCATTAGGCTATACAAAAAACGGAGAAGTAGTTACAGGAATATTTGCAGCTAGAACACATGAAGTAATTCCAATGAAAGAATGTAAAATTCAAAATCCTATATCAGAACAAATTGCAACAACAATTGTAAAATTCTTAAATCAAAACAAAATATCTGTATATAACGAAAAGACAGGAAAAGGTTTGTTTAGACATATTGTAATAAAAGTTGGTATAAAAACTAAAGAGATAATGTGCGTATTAGTTATAAATGGAGAAAATATACCAAAAGAAAAAGAATTAGTAGAATATATAATAGATGGTTTAAAACAAAGTGAATTCAAATTAAAAACAGTTGTAAAAAATATAAACACTAAAAATACAAATGTAATACTAGGGAATAAAAATATTACCATATATGGTGATGGCTACATTTATGACAAATTAGGAGACTATACATTCAAAATTTCACCAATGTCATTTTATCAAACTAACCCTGTACAAACAGAAGTTTTATACAACAAAGCAATTGAAGGAGCAAATTTAAAAGCAGAGGATATTTTACTTGACCTATATTGTGGAATAGGAACAATAGGAATATATACTTCAAAGTTTGTAAAAAAGGTATATGGAATTGAAATTGTAGAACAAGCAATAGAAGATGCAAAAGAAAATGCAAAAATAAATAATATAGAAAATATAGAATTTACTTGTGGAGATGTAGAAAAAGTTTTAGAGAACTTATTACATGAAAAACATATAACTCCAAATGCTGTATTTGTAGATCCACCAAGAAGAGGTTTAGATGATACTACAATAAATAACATATTAAACTTAAAACCAGAAAAATTAGTATATATAAGTTGCAATCCAGCAACGATGATAAGAGACTTATCAAGACTAGAAGAAAAATACAACATAAAAGAAATACAACCAGTAGACATGTTCCCATTTACAAGCCATGTGGAGTGCGTAGCAGTGCTAGAATTAAAGTAAAGAACTAAAATAGCAGAAATAAAATCTATTATAAAAAGAAAGAGTGCTATATGAGAAAAATAAATAAAAAAACTATTTGTATAATTTTACCCACATATTTTTAAATTGAAGGAAAGGATAAAAATGATTTAGAAAACATATTAAATATTCTAGGTTATTCATTTACAGATACTATTTCATGCACTGTTGATGAAATATATAAAGAAAAGGGAATAGATATAAATAATATAAAAGAACTTAAGTTTTAAGAGGTAGATATGGAAAAGATATATAATAAATTAGTAAGAGATAATATACCAGACATTATTAGAGATGATAACGAAACACCTGTTACAAGAATTTTGACAGATGGTGAATATGAAATAGAATTGTATCGAAAATTAGTAGAGGAATGTAAAGAAGTTTTTGAAGCGGAAAACGATAATGAAACATGTAAGGAATTAGCAGATGTATTAGAGGTAATAAGAGCCATTGCAAATGTAAAAGGAAAAAGCCTAGAAGATATTATAAAACTAGCAAATGATAAAAGAGATAAAAGAGGAGGTTTTTCCAAAAAAATATATTTAGAAAAATCAATAAAGAAAGAAGAAATTGAGAGATAAATTGTATACAAAAATTATTATTTAATATATAATAAATATAATCAAAAGAAAAGAGAGGTTAAATTTTATGGAAAAGAAATTAGAAGAGTTGAATGGATTTAAAGATTTAAGGATTGTTGATAACTTTTATCAAACATCAAGCTTTTTTCCAATGCCAACAACAGAAATTGGAACATTAAGTGAATCTGGTCAAACTAATTTAGGTTCATATTCATTATGCTTTCCATACTATATTGCAGGAAAGGATTATTATGCAATGCTTCTTTGTTGCAGAAACAGTTCAAATACTGCTAAAAATATTTTAAGAACAGGTAAGTGTAGTATAAACTTTATAACTGATAAGAGAAAGTATTTTAAAGAAGCGGTAAGATTAGGCTACCCAGGAGAAACAACAGAAGAAAAGATGAAAGACTGTATATTTACTTTAGTAGATGGAAAAAGAGCTAGAGAAAATCCAAATGAAGCATATCCTAAAATTATTCAAGAAGCATTTCAAGTATTTGAATGTACTTGGGTAAAAGAGTTAGATGGAGCAGAAAATGATGTGGTTAAAGATGAATATTTACCACCATACCATCAATTTAATGGTATTACAAGTCAATATGGTGCGCATTTTATTTTGAAAATTGATAATATTTTAATTAAACCACAATATTATGATGCTATAATAAATGGAGTAAATTCATATAATTTTCCACAAGTACCAGTTGACTATGGTTACAGAGATAATAAAAACTTCTGGTATACAAAATTCAAAAGACCTGTATCAGAACCAATACCAGCAAGTAAAGGTATTAGCTTAGATACTGTTAAGTATGCAGCTTCAAGAATTGATCCAGATGTAAAATTTACAGATGAAGCTTGTGCTAAACTTGTAAAAGTACCAAGAGTATTTTTAAGTACTGTACTAAAGGGCTGTGTAGCATGGGCAAAAGAAAATAATGTTTCATTGATTACAGAAAAAGAAATGGAAATTATACAAGATAAACGTAATAAAGAAAAGAAATAAAAACTCAAATGGTCTAATATATTTATATTAGGCTGTTTTTATATTCTAGGAATTTTATCATAGTATGATAAAATTCTGTAGAAGATAAATATGCGAATTATTAGAATTTCTAGCAGTTTGCACTGCGTAGAAATTCTTAAAATCCGTTTTTTTTATTGGAGGAAAGAGTGAGTAATCAAATTATAAAGGTAACTAATATTAGTGGAAGTGAAGCAATATTGGATTTTTTTGATAACAATGTTAAACTTTTTACTACCAAAGCTTTTATAGGCAAAAATGGAATAACAAATGATAAAAGAGAGGGAGATGGCAAAACACCAATTGGTAAATATAATTTAGGTGTAGCTTTTGGAATGCATGATGAAATCGAATTTAGCAATTATGTTAAAATAAATGAAAACTTACATTGGGTAGATGATGTAAATTCAAAATTTTATAATCAGCTCGTAGATATTACGAAAGTAAAAAAAGACTGGAATAGTAGTGAACATTTAATAGAATATCAAAAACAATATGAGTATGCTATAGAGATAAAAACAAATCCAAAAAATATACCAGGTAAAGGAAGTGCAATTTTTTTACATTGTAGTGCAGAAAAGCCAACGGCAGGGTGTATTGCTATAGAGGCTAAATATATGAAATTTCTATTAGATAAAATTGAAAATGATACAATTATATGTATTGAAATATAAAATGATATGTGGTAAAATTTCTTCTATTAGGAGGCGATTATATATGAAAAGAGAAGAAGCATTTGAAATATTAAAAAAATATAACAAAGATGAATTTCATATAAGACATGCTTTAACAGTTGAAGGTGTTATGAGATACTTTGCTAAAGAATTAAATGAGGATGTTGAATATTGGGGTAACATAGGACTACTACATGATGTGGATTTTGAATTGTATCCAGAAGAACACTGCAAAAAATGTATTGAATTATTAAGAGAAAATAATGTTGATGAAAGCATTATTCATTCTATATGTAGCCATGGATACGGACTATGCACAGATGTTAAGCCAGAACACATAATGGAAAAAGTATTATTTGCAACAGACGAATTAACAGGGTTAATTTGGGCAGCAGCAAAAATGAGACCATCAAAAAGTGTAATGGACATGGAACTATCAAGTTTGAAAAAGAAATTTAAAGATAAAAAATTTGCAGCTGGATGTTCAAGAGATGTAATAATAAAAGGAGCAGAACAACTGGGCTGGGATTTAGACACATTACTAGAGAAAACTATTTTAGCAATGAGAGAAGACGAAGCAAAAATAAATGAATACATAGAAAAAGAATATAATCGTTAAATTCAAAAAAATACACTTTTTAACTGTAGTTAAAAAGTGCATTTTTTGATTGTTAATTTTTTTAAGTTTACACTAAAAGATTTTTTGACCCGAAACTAAAAAGTTATCTAAAGTCAACCTTATAAATATTTTTTTAGTGTTTCTACGCTGTCTTCTTGCATAACTACAAAGTCATTTAATATGTTTTTTACATCTGCAGCAGCATTTTCATTTTGATTAAGTAAACGTCTTCCTTCAATAATTCCCATATTAGTACCTTGCATTAAAAGTTCAGAAAGCTTTGATGTACTATCATCATTCATGGTTTTCATTTGAATTCCATACCATGTCATCATTTTTGTCATTGCATTAGTTTCATGAGGCTCTTTACTACTGTAATTTGCATATAAGTCATTTACTCTGGTAGAAATGTCCTTGTATTTGTTATATTCTGTATCTAAAACATTTTTAAATTTACTATCTGTAACTTTTTCAGAAACATATGAAATAGCGTTCATACCCATAGTTGCACCTTTATTAACTTCATCTAAAATATTTAAATTTTGATTTTCCATTTTCAAATTCCTCCTAAATATATAATTGACTAAATAAAGAAAAAATATTCAAAAATCTTGAGAAATGCGTGTAAATATGTTAAAATATATTTGTTGAAATAATGGAGGGACAAATTATATGGCAAAAGTTGAAAAAGAAAAAATAAATAAAAAAATGAAAGATGAAATGAAAAAAGCTCAAAAAGACGCAAAAAAAGAAATGAGTGAGTTTAAAAAATTTATTTCAAAAGGTAATGTTGTTGATATGGCTGTCGGCGTTATTATTGGTGGAGCTTTTGGAAAAATAGTTACAAGTTTAGTAAATGATATAATTACACCTGCAATAGGAATAATAATTGGAGGTTTGGATTTTAGCAACTTAAGCATACAAATAGGTGAAGCTAAAATTATGTATGGAAATTTTATACAAACAGTTATAGACTTCTTGATTATAGCTATTTGTATATTCTCAGTAATAAGAATATTTGAGAGAGTAAAAAATAGAAATAAAAAAGAAGAACCAACGCCAGAAGCTCCTAAAAAGAGTGCTGAAGTGGTGTTATTAGAAGAAATTAGAGATTTGATGAAAAAAGATGCAAATGAAACTGATGAAATAGAAGGACAAGAAAAAATAGAAGAACCAATAACAAAAGGATAATGTATTGACATTTGTTAAAACTAAGACTATAATAGTAATATAGTGATAAAAGGAGAAAGTTATGTTAGCTAAAACATGGAAAAAAATATTATTATTTGTTTTAATAATAGCATGTCTATTTAATATAGTAAATAAACTTGTTCATAAAGCGTCTATGAAGCAAGAAATAGAAGCTTCAGCAGAATATGTTGAACAACAACAAAAAGCAAATGAACAAAAATAATAATAAAAACTTGAAAAAAAATTTAAACTGTGTTACAATAAATAACAGTTTGTTAATAGATATTAAGGGAGAGGTGAATACAAAATGAAAGAAGGAATACATCCAAATTATACAGAAGCAACAATTACATGTGCTTGTGGAAATGTAATGAAAACAAATTCAACAAAAGCAGATATGAAAGTTGATGTTTGTTCAAAATGTCATCCATTCTGGACAGGTAACTTAAAAAGAGAGACAACTGGTGGTAGAGCAGATAAGTTCAAGAAAAAATATGGAATTCAATAGAAACATAAAAAGTGTTGTAAATGTAAATTTACAGCACTTTTATTTTGCATAGCACTTGAAAAAAATGCTCGATTATTGTAGAATATATTAGATTTATAAAGAAAATATCGGAGGAAGTATTGTGGCAAAAATAGAAGTAGATAAACAATTAGAAGATATAAAAAAAGTAGCTTCATTAAATGAAGGAAAAAACTTAAAATATTGTATTTTGACAATGGGATGTCAATTAAATGAAAATGATTCAGAGAAACTATGTGGAATGATGGAAAGTATGAATTATACTAAAACTGATAAACTATCTGACGCCGATTTAATTGTATTTAATACTTGTTGTGTTCGTGAAAATGCAGAGGATAAGTTGTTTGGTAAATTAGGCGAAGTAAAAAAATATAAAGAAGCCAAAGGCACTATAATAGCAATTGGTGGATGTATGATGCAAGAAAAGCATATTGTAGATAAGTTAAAACAAAGTTATCCATTTTTTGATATTGTATTTGGTACACATACACTTCAAGAATTTCCAACAGATTTATACAATGTGTTATGCAACAAAAAAAGAATAGAAGATGTATTAGATATTGATGGAGATGTCATTGAAGGCTTACCGATATCAAGAGAAGATAAAATAAAAGCATCTGTAACAATTATGAATGGATGCAATAACTTCTGTAGCTATTGCATAGTACCTTATGTAAGAGGTAGAGAAAGAAGCAGAGAGCCAAGAGATATTATAAATGAAGTAAAAAAATTAGCAGAACAAGGTTACAAAGAAATTACTCTTTTAGGTCAAAATGTTAATTCATATTTGAGAAATGAAAAAGAAAAAGGTATTGAATTTGAACAATATGAAGGAGTTAACTCATTTGCAACTTTATTAAGAGCTATAAACAAAATAGATGGAATAGAAAGAATACGTTTTGTATCTCCACACCCAAAGGACTTTACAGATGATGCTATAGAGGCAATTAGAGACTGTGAAAAAGTTTGTAAATTAGTTCATTTGCCACTTCAATCAGGAAGTAGTGAAATTTTAAAAGTAATGAATAGAAAATACACTAAAGAACAATACTTAAGATTAGTAGAAAAAATGAAAAATCAAATTCCAAATCTTACCCTTTCTACAGATATAATAGTAGGATTTCCAGGTGAGACAGAGGAGAATTTCGAGGATACTTTAGATGTTGTTTCAAAAGTAAAATTTGAACAAGTATATATGTTTATTTATTCAAGAAGAGTTGGAACTCCGGGCGATAAAATGGAGAATCAAGTTCCAGAAGACATTAAACATAAAAGATTTGACAGATTAAAACAATTAGTAGAAAGTCAAATTGCAGAAAGAAACAAGGAGTATGTTGGAACTGTTCAAAAAATTCTAGTAGAAGGTAGAAGCAAAACAAATGACAATATGCTTACAGGAAGAACTGACTCAAACAAAGTAGTAATACTAGAAGGCTGCGATGAGTTGATAGGCAAAATGGTTGAAATAAAGATAGTTTCAGAACATATGTGGTATTTGAAAGGGGAAATAGTATAAAATGAAAGAGATAACAGATAGTGAATTCGAACAATTGATGTTAGAAGTTATAGAAGGTAAAAAATCTAGAGTTAAACTTGCAGAAGAATTACAAACAGATTGGAGAACTTTAAATAAAAAAATTCAATTATTATCAATGACTAACCCAGAATTATACAAGAAATTTGTTGAAAAATATCCATATAAGCCAAAAGAAATAACAGCTATTCCTTTGAAGACTATGTTATATGAATTTTTAAAGACTGGAATAAAAATGCAAGATTTGGCCGATAAATATGGAATAGGTGAAAGGACTTTACGAAGAAAAATAGATGCATTAAAAAAATCAGATGATCCTAAAGACAGAGAGTTACATGATATTTGTAAACAAACAGCTTATAACCGAGCTCATGGAAAAAAGATGCATTTTGAGCTTCAAAGAAAGATTGATGAATTAGAAATACAAGAAGAAGAAATAAAACAAGATGACAAGGAAAAAAGAAGACAACAATTACTTCAAATAGAGAAAAATTATAACGAATTGTGTAGAATAATGTCAAAGGAAAAAGCAGCAGAGGCAATGGGATATACATACAATAGAGTATATAAATTGCTAGACGAACTCTATTGCATGGAAATTCAAAATAATGCAATTAAAGGTTTTAAGGAAGGTATAAAAGTAAATCAAAAAGAGATAAATCAAGTTTTAGATGAACAAATAACAAAGCCAACAACTGAAACAGAAAAGGAGAAATAAACATGGCAGAATATTCACCTATGATGCAACATTATTTACAAACAAAAGAAGAATATAAAGATTGCATTTTATTTTATCGTTTAGGCGATTTTTATGAAATGTTTTTTGATGATGCAATTACAGCTTCAAGAGAATTAGAGTTAACACTAACTGGCAAAGACTGTGGACAAGCTGAAAGAGCTCCTATGTGTGGTATACCATATCATGCTGCAGAAACATATATTGCAAGGTTAATTGAAAAAGGATATAAGGTTGCAATTTGTGAGCAGCTTGAAGATCCTAAACAAGCAAAAGGAATTGTAAAAAGAGATGTTATAAGAGTCGTAACACCTGGTACTGTAATGGAAAGCAACCTTCTGGAAGAAAAGAAAAACAATTATATAATGTCAATATATAAAAATGGAATTTATTATGGAGTAGCAGTTTGTGACCTGACAACAGCAGATTTCAAAACTACACAAATTAAAGACCAAAATAATTTTATTACATTAATGGATGAAATTTCGAGATTTTCACCGGCTGAAATTGTTGTAAATACTATGATGTATGAATCAGTACAAGAAATTAGTAAGATACGTGAAAGATTTAATATATACATATCAAAACTAGATGATGAAAAATTTAATACTGATTATAATGAATTTAAAATTAAATATGACATATTAAATGAAAATGAGCAAGAAGTTGAAGATATATCTGATAGTGTATTATGTGTTGCAGCAAGTAATGGATTATTAAATTATTTGAAAGATACTCAAAAAAGTAACTTAGACTATATTCATAAAATTGTGTTATATTATACAACACATTATATGAATTTAGATATAAATGCAAGAAGAAACTTGGAAATAACAGAAAAGTTAAGAGACAAAAGCAAAAAGGGGACTTTACTTTGGGTTCTTGATAAAACTTCAACATCAATGGGAGGAAGATTATTAAGAAGATGGCTTAACGATCCTTTAATAGATGTATGCAAGATAAATGAAAGACTAGAAGCTGTTAAAGAATTAAAAGAAGATATAATTTTAAGAGGAGATGTTATTGATAGCTTAAAGAAAGTGTATGATATTGAAAGATTAGCAGGAAAAATATCTTATGGTAGTGCAAATGCGAGAGATTTACTTTCATTAAAAAACTCTGCTAAACAATTACCTGATGTAAAGAAAACACTTTCACAAACAAAATCTCCATTATTAACTCAATTATATGATGACTTAGATACCTTAGAAGACGTTTATCAAATAATTGAAGACTCAATTATTGACGATCCACCTATAAGTGTAAAAGAAGGTGGAATAATAAAATTAGGATATGACGAAGAAATAGATCACCTAAAAAAGGCAACAACAGAAGGCAAAAATTGGGTTCTAGATATAGAAGCAAAAGAGAGAGAAGCAACAGGAATAAAGGGTTTAAAGGTTGGATTTAATAAAGTATTTGGATATTTTATTGAAGTAACAAAATCTAATTTATCAATGGTTCCAGATAGATTTATTCGTAAGCAAACTTTAGCAAACTGTGAAAGATATATAACAGAAGAACTAAAAAAAGTTGAAAATGAAATTTTAGGTGCAGAAGAAAAAGTTGTAAATCTAGAATATAATGCCTTTTGTGAAATAAGAGAAAAAATAGAGAAGCAAATATTAAGAGTTCAAAAATCAGCAAGTATCATAGCTACATTAGATGTTCTAACATCTTTAGCAACAGTGGCAGATGATATGAATTATGTTATGCCAATAGTTGATAATAGTGGAATGATAGATATTAAAGATGGACGTCATCCTGTTATTGAAAAAATATTACCAGGTGGAAGCTTTGTTGAGAATGATACATATTTAGACAAAAATGATAACCGTTTAGCAATTATTACAGGACCTAACATGGCTGGTAAATCTACATATATGAGACAAGTTGCATTGATAACACTTATGGCACAAGTTGGAAGTTTTGTACCAGCATCCTATGCAAAAATTGGTGTAGTTGATAAAATATTCACTAGAGTTGGAGCATCTGATGATTTAAGTATGGGACAAAGTACTTTTATGGTTGAAATGATGGAAGTGGCAGCTATATTAAAGGAAGCTACATCAAATAGTTTAGTAATTTTAGATGAAATAGGAAGAGGAACTTCAACTTATGATGGACTTTCAATTGCATGGGCAGTAGCTGAATATATTTCAGATAAAGAAAAATGTGGAGCTAAAACTCTATTTGCAACACATTATCATGAGTTAACCTCACTGGAAGAAAAACTAGAAGGCGTTAAAAATTATTCTGTTGCTGTAAAAGAAAAGGGAGAAGATGTTATTTTCTTAAGAAAAATTGTACCAGGGGGAACTGATGAAAGTTACGGTGTACATGTTGCAAAATTAGCAGGAGTTCCTCAAGTGGTAACAAAACGTGCAAATGAAATTTTGAAAACTTTGGAAAGAAAAAGTGTACTCGGGGAAAAGGCACAAGAAAAAGAAAACAAAAAAGTTGCAACAGGACAATTAGATTTATATAATTATAAATTGGCTGAGATAGCTCACGAATTGGATAAAGTAGATTTAAATGAGCTAACACCAATTGAGGCATTGAACACTTTAGTTAATATGAAAGAGAAAATGAAATAGGGAGTAACAAATGAAGGAAAAATCAAATAAGCAATTTATGATTTTATCTGCAATAGGCATAATACAAGTAGTTATGTGCCATTTGGCACCAGACGTAAAATTAACTGGATATATATTTCCATATACTTCGTTTTTTATGCCTATGTTTGTATTTATATCAGGATATTTTTATTCAGTAAAAAAGGAAGAACATATATTTAAAACTATATGGGAAAAATTTAAGAAAATAATGTTACCATTTTTGATTATAAATTTATGTTATGGAATAATAAATACAATATTAAGAAATGCAGGAATTATAAATTATGGAAGAGATATTAGCTTATACACATTATTTATACAACCATTTATAAATAATAGCCAATTTATTTTTAATTTCCCATCATGGTTTATACCAGCATTTTTCACAACATATATTGTTTATCTGCTAATACATAAATTAACATCAAAAATAAAGCTAAATGAATATATCTTGTTGCTAGTACTATTAGTTGGAAATATGATAGCAGTGTATAATCAGGAAATTGCTAGATTAGAAGATATAAGGTCTTTACTATTAAGGATACTATTCTTCTTGCCATTTTTTCAAATGGGATATTTATATAAAATAACTTGGCAAAAATATGAAGAAAGAGTAAAAAATTGGATTTGCATACCGATAGTGATAATAATAAATATTATTTTAATATCAATTTTTAAAGATATTGAATATGATTTACATGAATTTTCAGGATTTATACAAAATGCATATTATTTGCCAATATTAACATTTGTAACAGGAACTTTGTTCTGGCTTAGAATTTCTAAAATTCTTGAAAAATGGATAGGAAATAATAAATTAGTAAATTATATTAGCAATAATACATTTTCAATAATGTCACATCATTTATTTTATATATTTATACTTAACTTTATACTATATTTAATAAATGTTCCATATTTCGATTTGTCAAATTTTCAAAATGGGTGGATATATAGATACCAAATACCAGGTTGGGAGATTCCATTACAAATTGTATATTTACTACTTGGAGTACTCGCACCAATTGGCATGAAACATTTATATGATAAGATTAACATAAAACTTTACAAAAATAAAGAAAAGGTGTATAATGATAAGAACTAGTTGGCTAAATGCTGACAAATATATTATAAGGAGAATTCGCATGGTAAATAACGCACGGACAGTAAGAAAAGGAAACTCCAATGTTTGCCTGAAAATTGAGCATTGTATGCTCAGCTGGAAAGGCGGAAAAAAGTGTTCCAAGAATAAATGCAGAAGTTATACAGACCCAAGGAACTCGAAAAATAAAAAGAAGTGAAATTTTCCGACGAGCAGATCAGAAGTATGGTCTGTTCGTTTTTTATTCATAATAACCAGTTGACTAAAATAGATATAAGATATAAAATACTATTGTTAAATTTAAAGAATTTTAGAGAGGAATGTTGCTAATATGAATATAAAACTAAATACCGAAATATTAGAAGTAGAAGAAAATAAATCAATTATAGAATTGTTTAATAAAGAAATTGGAGAAAACAAAAAGATTATTGCATGTGATATAAATAACGAAATTAAATCTTTAAATTTTATTCCAAAGGAAAATGACAATGTTAATTTTGTAGATGTTACTAGTAGAGATGGAAGAAGAACATATATTAGAGGACTTTTATTTATAATGAGTATGGCTTTTAATAAATGTTATCCAGAAGCTTTTCTATCTGTAAATTATCAATTAACAAATGCTATGTATTGTGAGGTAGATAATTTAGAAGTTACAAAAGAAATGATAGAAAATGTTAATAACAAAATGAAAGAATTAGTAGCTAAAAGTTTACCAATAAAAAAAGTTGAAATGACAAAAGAAGAGGCAATTAAATTCTATGAAAAGGAAAATAGTTTAAGAGGAATATTACAATTAGATAATGAGCAAAAGAAAGGGGTTTCTCTATACTTTTGTGAAGATTATTATAATTACTTCTATGGAGTAATGCCTATAGATACAAGCTATATAAATGTATTTGATATTATTCCATATAATGATGGATTCTTATTACGTTATCCAGATAAAGAAAATCCAGAGGTATTAGAACCTGGGCTAGTAAGTAAAAAAATGATATCAACTTTGGACGAATATAAAGATATTCATAGAGTATTAGATGTAAATACAATATATAAATTGAATAAACAGATTAGAGAGGGAAAGTCAGCTGAGCTTGTATTATTAGCAGAAGCTTTACACGAAAAAAAGATTTCTGATATAGCAGATAATGTTGTAAACAGAAAAAATGTAAAAGTAATTCTAATTGCGGGACCATCATCATCTGGAAAAACTACATTTGCTAAAAGACTGGGAATTCAATTAAGACTAAATGGCTTAAAACCAGTAACTATATCTGTTGACGATTACTTTGTTGAAAGAGAACAAACACCTCTAGATGAAAATGGAAAATATAATTTCGAATGTATAGAAGCAATTGATTTAAAACTATTTAATGAACATCTAACGACTTTATTAAATGGTGGAGAAATACTTTGCCCAACTTTTGATTTTAAAGAAGGAAGCAAAAAGTATACAGGCAAGAAAATGAGATTAGCAGAAGATGAAGTTCTTGTAATTGAAGGAATTCACTGTCTAAATGATAAACTAACAGAATCAATTCCAAAAGAATTAAAATACAAAATTTACATTAGTGCGTTAACTGTTCTTAATGTTGACTACTACAATAGAATATCTACAACAGATAGCAGATTAATTAGAAGAATGGTAAGAGACCATAATTTTAGAGGCTATACTGCTATGCATACCTTACAAATGTGGAATTCTGTAAATAAAGGTGAAAATCAATATATTTTCCCATTCCAAGATGAAGCAGATAGCATGTTTAATACTTCTTTAATATATGAACTATGTGTATTAAAAAAATATGCTTTACCAATGTTACAAGAAATTGATAATTCTTATGTAGAATATGCAGAAGCTAAGAGACTATGCGAATTTTTGAAGTATTTTGAAGATGTTGAAGATAAGTATGTTCCTCAAAATTCATTGCTTCGCGAATTTATTGGAGGCAGTATTTTTGAATATTAAGAGGTAAAATATATGGGAAGAAAATTTACAAAAATAGATGAAGCATTTGTATGTGAAAATTGTGGAAAGCAAATAAAACCACTTGGATATACTTGTAGAGACCATTGCAATTATTGCTTACACTCAAAACATGTAGATATAAATCCAGGTGATAGGGAAGAAGAGTGCCATGGAGACTTAGAACCTATCAGGGTTGAACTTGATAGTAAAAAGGGTTATGTCATAATTTATAAATGCAAGAAATGTGGAGCAATACGCAAGAATAAAGCAGCAGAGGATGACAATATGGATTTGATAATTGAATTAACTACAAAACAATAGAGAGGTTTTAAACCTCTCTATATAAATTTCCATTAGTATATTGTAATCCTTCTAATTTTTCTCTGTTATAAGCTTTGTCTACAGCTTCATTTATTTCATCAATACTCTCATCAAGTATATCAAGTCTAACAAAATTTACAGGTAAGTCTTTAGTTGAAACTGAAAGAGTTTTACTATTACAAATCAATGTTACAGTTTCAATGCTATTTGGCACGACTCTGAAATTAAAGCCTAATCTGTCTTTTAAATAGTATTTATTATTCTTCTTGCAATTAGTTCCACAGTCTGGATAGCATTTATTAGTCTTGCCTAAAAAACAATAACTACTTGACATAAGAGGCAGATTACCATATACAATCATTTCAGTATTGATATTAGCGTTAGCCAACATTTCTTTTATAAGCTCTTGATTAAGCTCTCTAGATAAAGTTATTCGTGAAAGACCTAATTTTCTGTATTCTTCCATTGTATTATTATTGAACACATTAAGAGTATAATTTCCTATAAACTCATAATCTTTACTATATTTTTTTAATAGCTCAAAATCACCAATATTAGAAATTACAAAGCCTTTTATATTATAAACCATAATTGCTTGTTCTATTGTACTTAAAGCTATATTTTTATAATTTGTTTTTATTATACTTGGAACATATATGTATAAGTTATAATTATCACTAAAATATGAAATTACTTTAGAATATTTTTTACTAATAAATAATTCTAAAGATACATAAATATTAGTAATTTTTTCTTTGTCTAGTTTAGTATAATCAAAATCTAAATCCAATTGCCTAAACAAAACAGAAATTTCAGGATTTTTTACATTAGGTGTATATGTTATACTTTCCTTTGATTTTTTTGACAAGTCTAATAAAGTTCTCTTTGCTCTAGATAAAATTTCTTGTTCAACTTTTTCTAAGGCAGTTCTTCTTAATTCATTCAATGTACTAATACTCGGAACATAAAGTCCATCATCCAAAAGAACTGTGATGTTCTCAAAAGAAAATGGGGTATTAGTAGTTTTGGAAATTTGTTTTACAACTCGCTCAACACTAATTGGTGTTTTTAGAGCATCAATAGGTATCATATTTGAAATTTCTTTAACATAAATACTTGAATAAAGTTCATTATAGCAAGTATTTTTATTTGTAGAAATTTCCATACTAATAGGTGTATTCTTTTTGATTGTAACAGTACAATTTAAAGGTATTTTTTTATTTTCACAATTATCATAAGATGCTTTAGCAAAATCGCTTAAAGTTTTACTAGAAATTCTGTAAACTTTATCTCCAACTTTGATATTGCCTTTCATACGTCCAATTGTAACTTCAGTATTAGCTGAAACTTTCTTTTGATTTACATTCTTAATCATAAGCTCTGATACTAAGTATTTAGAAGCTTCATTAGAAACAGAAACAGAGTCTCCGAGTTCTAAGTCTTCTTCTAGTTGCAAGGTAATATGACCTTTATTAGAATTGTATTTTTTTATAGTTCCTAAATAAATTCCCATATTACTTGGTTTTTCAGAAAATATTAAGTTCCTATTATGTTTAGAATCTAAATGTCCATCTGAAAATCCACCTCTATTAAATACTTGCATTAAGTCATTTATATCTTTTTCGTCAATAATAAAGTCATCATTATTTAATACCATATCAATATATCTTCTGTAAATTCTAGTAACAGTGGCAACATATTCCGGACTTTTCATACGACCTTCGATTTTAAAACATTTGACACCAGCTTGTATTAAACGTGGGAGATAGGCAATACCACATAAATCTTTAGTACTTAATAAATAGCCTTTATCTATTGATTTACGCTCATGAGTCTCAGCATTTTCACTAATTAGTTCATAAGGTAACCTACAAGGACCAGCGCATTTACCACGGTTTCCTGAACGACCACCAACAATACTTGAAAATAAACATTGACCTGAATAGCAAATACATAATGCACCATGAATAAAAGTTTCAATTTCAACTTTACAGTTTTTACAAATGTACTCAATTTCGTCACAAGAAAGTTCCCTTGAAAGAACTACTCTATCAAAACCAAGTTTTTCAAGCTTCAATACTCCTTGCAAGTTGTGTACTGTCATTTGAGTACTAGCGTGTATAGGTAACCCAGGAATATTATCGATTAGATATTTTGCCAAGCCTAAATCTTGAACAATTATTGCATCAACTCCTGCTTTATAAGCCTCTTTAGCCAAATCAACTGCATTATCAAATTCACAATTCTCAAGAAGAGTGTTTAAGGTTAAGTTCGTTTTTACATTCCTTAATTTACAATAATCTATAACTTGTTTCATATCTTCAATATTAAAATTAGCTGCGTACATTCTAGCATTAAACTGTTCTACACCAAAATATACTGCGTCTGCACCGTTTTGCACAGCTGCTTTTAAACAATTCCAGTCTCCAACAGGAGCCAAGAGTTCTACTTTTGTCATATAAATAATAACCTCCAAATAATTTAACCTTATTAATTGTAACACAATTTTTGTCTTTTGCATACTAATATTATATAGAAAAGTAAAAAGGAGGAGATCAGTATGCCAGAAGAATCTAGAGACTGTGGATGCGGCCGTAATAATGGTTGCGGTTGCTTAGGTAACTTATTTGGAGGTTGCGGATGTGGTGATAGTAGTATTTTATTCTTTATAATAATATTTTTATTACTATTTTGTAATTGCGGAGGCAACAGATAACAACATATTAAAGGCAGCATTTGACAAATGTTGCCTTTTTTCTATTTTATCTTGACGGAAAATATCAAGAATGATATACTAAGCTTGTAGAAATTTATCACTTTTTAGGAGGAAAAAATGTTATTAAAAAACATTTTCAATATACGAAAAATAGTAAGTATCATTCTAATAATTTTAATATTATCAAGTTTAATTACACTATTTATAAATAACGAGGTAAAAGCTACATATAGTAGCAAGTTTTCAAATTATCCTCGGATACGAAAAACTATTAAAAGAATTACAAGAAGCTCATCCAAATTGGGAATTTGAAATATTAGAAACCGGTTTGGATTGGTCAGAAGTAATTATTGCTGAATCTACAAGATATCACGGTAGAAATGTTGTACCATCAACAAGAGCAGATGCTTGGAAATGTGCTTGCAACAAAACTGTAGAAGATGTTTGGAAATGTGCTTCAACAGCAGCAGTAGCATATTATATGGATCCAAGAAATTCATTGAACGAAAATTATATATTTCAATTTGAACAATTGACATATGACGAAAAAAATCAAACAAAAGAAGGAGTAGAACTTATACTTAAACCTTGTAATTATGCACAAGGTAAAGTTACATATTATGATTCAAAAGGCAACAAAAAGACGTTAGACAAAACTTATGTAGATGTAATAATGGAAGCTTCAAAAGAATACAATATAAGTCCATATCACTTGGCTTCTAGAATAAGACAAGAACAAGGAGCTGGAAATGCAGGTTCAATGATTTCTGGAACTTGGACAGGCGGTGACGGAAACTATAAAGGCTTATATAATTTCTTTAATATTTGTGCTTATGGAAAAAACATTGTACAAAACGGTTTAAAGTATGCTAAATCACAAGGATGGACAGATCCAGAGAAATCTATTAAAGGTGGAGCTAAAATATTAGCATCAGGATATATTTCAATAGGACAAGATACATTATATCTAGAGAAATTTGACGTTGTAAATGGTGGAGATGGATATTATTCACACCAATATATGACAAATGTATCTGCTTCTAAAACTGAGGGATATACAATTCGTAATACATATACAAATATGGGATTATTATCATCAGAGTCTAAGATAAAATTTAAAATTCCAGTATATAAAAATATGCCTGAGCAAATATGTCCACAACCAGGAACAGAAAAACCTGTTACACAAGATGTTGAGATAACTGAAAATAACGTGAGAGTTAGAAAAGGCAAAGGAACTAACTATGATATAGTTACAACATTAAACAAAGGAACTAAAATTTTAAGAATTGAATTAGACAATTCTAAAACAGGGGGATATTACTGGGATAAAGTTGTATTAGCAGACGGAACAAAAGGATATGTTGCAAGAAACTATTTGAAACAAATAGATTTACAAAGTAACTGCAATGAACAATATATTACTACTAAATATACAGACTTTAGAAATGGTCCTGGCACATCAAAAACAACGGTTCTCAAAGTATTATCAGCAGGACAAATAGTAACAATTGTGGAAAAAGATAAATACAAAGCTTTAGATGACAATGACTGGTGTAGAATTAAATTAAGTGATGGAACTTATGGATATGTTACATCAAATAGTTTTGAAGCATATGACCCTACTAAAGTTGACCAATTAAGAATAATCTGTACTGATGGACTAACTGTCAGAAAATCGCCAAGTACAAGTGCATCAGCACTAGCATCACTATACAAAGGAGCTATAGTAACAAGAACAGAAAGAAATGTAGAAAGCACAAACAAAAACTATATATGGGATAAAATAATTACATCTAGTGGAATTACCGGATATATAGCAACAAGAGATATAAAAAATAATGAAGACTGGGCTGAGGTTATAGGTTCGAACAATCCAACTGATACAACAACAGAAATAAAAGGTAATGGATTTAAGACGAGTGAAAATAATATTGTTTGTCAACCTAAAATTACAGTAAGCAATATAAAAGCTGTAGCAAAAGATGCAATTATCAAAAAAGGTAATACTGTAATAGAGGACACAGCAAATGTAGGTACAGGATATACATTAACATCAGACGGAAAAACATATACAATTGTAGTTTTAGGAGATGTTAATGGAGATGGAAAGGCTTCAGCAGGTGATTATGTATTAATCAAAAATCACATAATGCAAACTAACTTGATAAAGGATTCTGCAAACCAAAATGCAGCCGATGTAAATAAGGATGGTAAGATTTCAGCAGGTGACTATGTACTAATAAAAAACTATATAATGAAAGGTACTGAATTTTCACTATAATTATAAAGGAGATTAAAACAAATGAATAAGAAAATATTAAAAATTAATTTATGTTTAATAATGTTATTTATATTTATATCTTGTACAACACAAGTTTTTGCTGCAGGAAGTTTTTCATTAAGCAAATCTAGTTCTAGTATAACAGAAGGCAAAACAGATAGCTTTACTATAAACGGAAGTAATGCAACAGGAAGAGTAGATATTACATCTTCTAATACAAGTGTTGCGACAGTTAGTTCAAGTAGCCAATGGCTTGAAAATAACTCTGCAACCGTAACTATAACAGCAAAAAAAGCTGGAACTGCAAAAATAACTGTGTCTGGTACAATAGCTGACAAAGATGGAAATGAGGCAACAGTTACTAAAACAATAAGTGTAACAGTAAAAGCTAAATCAACATCAAGTTCTAGTAACAATAATTCGAATTCAAACTCAAATTCAAATAGTGGAAGTACTAAAAAAGAACCTAAATTTACAAGTGTTAATCAAACAATGTATACAACAGGAGAAGTAAATATAAGAAAAAGCTATTCAACATCTAGTGCAATAATAAAAACAGTAGAAAAAGGAACTAAAATTACTAGAGTAGGAATAGGAGATAATGGTTGGAGTAAAATTACATATAATGGTCAAACAGCCTACATTAGTAGTTCACTATTAACTAAAACTAAACCAGCTGAAGATAAACCAAAAACAGAAGAACCAAAAAGCAATACAACAACAAATCAAACTACAAATAATGAAACAATAAACAACGAGAATACTAATAACATAACAGAACCTGTTAATAATGAAGTTGATAATTCTAACACAGACAATACAAATGCAATATTAGGACTATCTAAGTTAGAAATTGCAGGAGTAAACTTTTCAGAAGGATTTGACCCTTCAATACATTCATACACTTTAAAATTAAATTTCTTTGTAAAAGACTTAAATATCACAGCAGAAGCTAATAAAACAGATGCTAAAGTTGAAATAATAGGAAATGAAAATTTTGAAGCAGGGGAGAATAATGTTACAATATTAGTTAGTTCAGCTGATAACAAAGAAACAGCAACATATCAAATAAAAGTAACAATACCATCAGAAGTAGCAAGTTCACCACAAAATAATATTCAATTTTATCTAATGTGTGGAACTATTATATTAGCAGCAATTGTGGTAATTGGAATAATCATTTCAATATATAAAAAGAAAAATAAAAGTGAAGTAGATTATAAAGAGACCAAAACAGATAATGATATGATAGACTCCTATACAGATATAAAACCTAAAAAAGAAAAAGTAAAAAGTGGTAAACACTCAAATTAAAATATAATGTGGAAAAGAAATTTTTCTTTTCCACAAAAATATGCTGGTATAGCTCAGTTGGTAGAGCAACAGATTCGTAACCTGTAGGTCGGCGGTTCGATTCCGCCTACCAGCTCCAAATCAAAAGAGAATGGATAGACATAATTTTCTAGCCATTCTCTTTTAATTAGATAAATTAACATATTATGGAACATCAACAAAGATTGCAAAATTATGTAAATAGTGATATAATAATTTTATTATTGTTCGTAGCTATGCGAACTATAATAAAATAGCCAAGTGGCAAATTCTCAAAAACAATTGTTAGGAGGATTGAACTATGCAAGTTGAGGATAAACTTCTTTGTCATTGGGATTTAGTACGGTTCGTTACAGAGGAACAATTACGCCAGAAAAATGGAAAGTTTTTCACTCTTTCTGTTTGCTGCACTAACAGTTTAGAACTTATGATTTATTTGAACAAACGTTGGTTCAGCTATGAAGTAAGAGTCTATAAAGATTTACCAAGTGATAAGTACGTTCCACATCAATATGACAATGTAAAGAGATTTAAAGAAAATGATGAATATGCAACATTTTTCTTTAAAAAGTTTGAACAAGCACGGAACTTTGTGGCATTGTTAGGCTATAGACATCCTGAGTACCGAGTAAGACCCACTAGAAAAATAGGCGAAGACACTTAACTTGCAGTCAACTAGTTACGTTATTTTGTAACTGGTTAATCAATAAAAAGTCCTGTCAATAAAGACGGGACTTTTTATGTGATAATATATAATTTCAAGACAATGTAAACTAAGCATTGTCTTTCTCGATTTTATACATTAATTTTGCGTATATGGGGGCAAAAATTATAAAAATTGTTGACCTTTTACTGAAAATATTGTATAAATAATTTGAAATAGTTTTGCAATTAATCTAAAAATGAATGAGGAATTATATGAATAAAGAGAGTAATAAAAAGTTTAATAGCTTAATTAACTATATAGAGGAAAATCTTTGTGAAGAAATTAGTTATAAAAAGCTATCTCAAATACTAGGTGTTAATGAATATACATTACATAGAATATTTTTGTTTGTAACTAATTATACTTTAGCTGATTATATTCGAAAAAGAAGATTAAGTATGGCTGCTTTAGAGTTACTTGAAGAAAAGGAAAAAATAATTGATATTGCAATAAAATATAATTATGAATCTTCACAGGCTTTTTCTAGAGCTTTTAAATCTATGATGGGATTTACCCCAAGTGAAATAAAAAACAATAGAAATAATATAAAATTCTTTTCACAATATGAATTGATAGATAATGAAGAAACAACAGATGAGTTTCATTATCATATAGAAAAGAATGTAAAATTCAACCTATATGCTATTTTCAAAAAGACAACAATAAAAAATTGTCATAATGAAGCGCCAATATTTTGGAAAGAAAATTACAAATATATAAAAGGAAAGCCTGAATATGGACTGCTTGAATATGATAAAACTTGTAGTACAGATGAGGCGATTTATTATATAGCGTCTACAGAAAAATTTGAAAATGCAACAGAGTTAGATCTAAAACCCAGTAATTATTTAATATTCGAATATGACTATATAAATTCCACTTATTTATATGAATTTTGTAAAAAAATTTACAGAACAATTATTCCTAGCTCTGGATATGAATTAGAAGATTTACCGGATATTGAAGAATATTTACCAAACAATAAGTTGAAATTATATATTCCTATAAAGTAAAATAATTAAGTAACTTTTTTGATATTAAAAAGGTTACTTGATTTGTTTTTTTTAGAGTTACAATGTATAATATAAACTTATTTGAATTTGATAGGAGGATATGAGATGAATGAATATTTAACTCGTGAAATCTGGAAAATGCGGAGGAATATTAGAACAGAAAAAGGGAACCCTAAAGTTTCACTTGTCAACGTAGAAGGAAGAATTTATCAATTACTTTTTCTTTCATGTGGATGCGAAAATGCCTGTACGTTTTGCAACTACGGTTTTGATTACGCTCTTACCTTAGAAACGGTTCTGCCCGAACTTGAGAAAATAAAATTTGAGGGTTTAGACATATTTGAGCTGGAACTCGAAGCCAACGGTTCTTTTCTTTCAGAGAGAGAAATTCCTTATAACTTGTTTATTGCAATACTGCAATTTATAGCAAAGAAAGATATTCCCACAATAACAATAGAAACTCATTATAATACGATCACTGAAAGAAAACTTCAAGACATTAGACAAATACTTGGAGATGAGCAAAGAATACAAATTGAAATGGGATTAGAATCAGCAGATGAAGATGTTAGAAGAATCTATAATAAGGACATTGATATTGATGGGTATCTTGAAACAGTTAAATTATGCGAAAAATATAGAATTGGCCTTCAGATCAATGTTCTATTAGGTGCTCCATTTTTAACTCGTCAGGAACAAATTCAAGATTGCTTAGATTCTCTTGATTTTATTTACCAAAAAATGCCAGAAGGAACATATGCAGTCTTATTCCCAATAAACATTAAGAAAAACACAATGTTACAACACTGGCAAGACATTGGTGTTTATGACCAAATTTCGTCGTGGGAATTAGTGGAACTTTTGCATAATATTCCGGAGGAATATTTAGATAAGTTCACAATTGCCTGGTGGGGAAATAGAGAGAATACTTTTACAAAAGGCATTATTCAGTATCCGAAAACATGTGATAAATGTAGAGATAGACTAATGAGATTCTACAGTGATTTTTATTGTAATTGGGATCCTATTTACAGAAAAAGAATACTTGATGAAATATGGAAAACAAGATGTGAATGTGATAGAAATTAGTCTTCCACAAGTATAAAGCAGGTAGTAATTACTACCTGCTTTGTACTTATTAACTTAGTAATAAATCTTTTAAATCTTTTTTTATCTTAGGTGGATAATTATATACTGGATATCCAATAATAAACCCACATATTTGTTCAAAATTATCTATCTTGAGATATTCATTAATTTGGTCTTCTATATATAAAGTATCACATAAAATACAACTACCCAAACCTAAATTTACAGCTTGTAGACTCATATTCTCTATAGCACAACCTAAGGATATATAATCTGGTTTCTTGTAATTTTCATTTTTTGATTTAGACTTATAACTATCAGTATAAATCATTATCATTTTATTAGCTGTACGTATCTGCTCTGCTGAACCTTTTACGCTAGTTTTCTCTTTAGGATTCAATCTATCCCATTCAAAAAGCATATTCATAATATCATTTTTTTGAGTATCACTTAAAATATAAAATTTCCAAGGTTGCCTATTTCTTGCAGAAGGTGCTAGACTTCCACTTAATAAAATCTTTTCCAACTGTTTTTTAGAAACATAATCATTTGTGAACAATCTAGCAGAACGCCTATTATCAACTATTTCATCAAAATTCATATCAATACCTCATAAAAAATATTTTATAAGATTTGTAATAACAAAGAGTAATTTTATTGATATTAATTTTGTTTATATAAATTAATCAAAAATTTACTATGGTTTAATTATACTATCTAAATTAGGATTATGAATTTCTTCCCAAATTCCTAAAAACTCAATAGTATTTCTGTTTCTTAACCAATCTGAAACAAAAAAATCACCATCTTTAGACTTTAACATATCAGTAATAGATATATAATCCTCGTTTTCGATTTTTATATATGATATTTTTTGATCTAAAACACTTAATTCTGCCATATTTTAACCTCCTCTTTCAAATAATTCAGCGATTATTTTAAACATTATATCAAACAAACGAAAAAATATTTACCATAAAATTTGCAATATTATGTAAAATATAGTATAATAAAAAAGTATTATCGAAAAGATACAATCTGAAACAGGAAATCTAACGTTTGAACATTTAAGGAGGGCAAATTATGAGTTACGATTCACAGTTAGAAGGTATGTTAGCAGTGGCTATTGCTATGGGGTCTAGAAATGCAGCCAAAGGACTCGAAACGGTTCAGAATGATGAACAGAGCAGAGTAAAAAATTCAAGCAGACTGCCTCGAGATATGAGTCCGAATCAGGCAACTTTTGAAGCACTTGGATTTACTTTCACTGATATTGGTGATAATGTTCTGTTTGAAGCAACTTTACCTGAAGGGTGGTCAACCCTAGAAACTCCTGGCTCAAGTATTTTATGGGAAAACTTGGTTGACGATAAAGGGCGCGTACGTGGTAATTACTGCTATAAAGGAGCATTCTATGATCGATCTGGTCATATGAGTCTGTTTTGCAGGTATCACGCAACCTATCAGCATACTGATCCTGATAACTATGACAGTCCCATAAATGTTGTTGTTACAGACGCAGATGGTTCTGTTATCTTTAATGCTGGTCAGTGCCAAAAAGTTTATTCAAAAGACTATGATAAGCTTGTAGCAAAAACTGAGGAGTACCTTAAGTCTAACTATCCTGAGTGGGAAGATGTTACGAAATACTGGGACTAACTAGTCTCTCCTTGTAACCTTTCTATCTAAAAACTACCACCACCAATTGAAAAACTGGTGGTGGTTAGTTTTTTATGTGATAATATATAATTTCAAGACAATGTAAACTAAGCATTGTCTTTCTCGATTTTATACATTAATTTTGCGTATATGGGGGCAAAAATAGCAACAACTACAAGTAAAACTTTAAATATAATTAGGTTATTAAATATTCCTGCAATTAGCATTAGAAGGTATCCTAAAACTCTACCAATTGCTATGTATATTTCTACAAACGCCAAATATTCTATTTTCCATTTTTCTATATTACATTCATTTACTAAATTGCCTTTTTTAGTATTATAAATTACATTTAGAATTACTATAGTAACAGTATATAAAAAGTTATATATTATTAGAGTAGTTTTATTAATATCAAATATTAATCCTATAACACTGATTAATATCAATGATGCACAGGAGTATAAAACAAACTTTGAATTTTTTGAAGTATAATATTTTTTATATAAGTATAATGACAGCATTGAACACAAATAGAATATACTTGTTAATACTCCGAGATTAAGAGATGTTTTAAATGTCATAATAGTTATTATTACCACCAAAGTTCCTGTTGAGCTTTCAACAACACCAAAAGCAACCATTGATTTTACAAATGTCTTTATTTTGGTTTTAGATTCTTTATCTAAACTTTTTATAAAGTTACTAATACTATATTTCTCAATTTTTTCGTTTTTGAATTTAACATCGTTTGTAATCTTTAAAGATGCTATAATTTGAATCAATGATATTACGAAAACATATATTGCTATTTTACTAAATGAAGATAGCTCTATTGAAGCACCTAAAATAATAGGAACGATTATTTCTATTATTCTACTAAAAATTGTTTCCAAAGAATTGTAATCTTTTCTATTTGCATTTGTTGTCACATTGATTAAAAGTATTTCATGTGCCGTCCAATAAAAAGCTTCAGCAATTGCATATAAAATTGCAATTAAAGGAAAATATGTAGCTATTTTTTCCTTTAGTACTACAATAAGTAGAATAAATAGTGCTCTTAAAAATGTTCCAAAGGATAAGAGCTTTGTCATATGTTGAGGATTATTCTTTACAAAATTTCCAAGTAATAAGCTTACTAGGCAAAGCAAAGAATATATAATCATATAAAATATAGAAACTTGAACTATACTCTCATTAGTTATTTCTAGAAAATATGCAACTAGAAAAGTATTTACAAATATTCCGGTTGTTGAATACATTAAATCACAAATTAGTAAAAATTTAGAGTCTTTGCTAAATTTATTTTTACCTACTAACTTTAAATTTTCCATTTTTATCACCTTTTATTTACTATATATCGAATTTGAATATGACAAAATTATACTATAATTAACATATTTTTCATATACTTTTTGTAGAGAAATTAACAATATTATGGAACGGCAATAATGAAAAATGGCAACATATTAACAGCTGTTGCAAAATTATGTAAATAATGATATAATAGTTCATATTATTCGTAGCTATGCGAACTATAATAAAATAGCCAAGTGGCAAATTCTCAAAAACAATTGTTAGGAGGATGAAAAATGCAGTACCAAGTTGTTATTGACAAGGCTTTAATACTACCTGCCGCAGTAGAAAGACTGGAGATGAATGTGCAAAAAATGTGCGATGAAGGTTGGCAACCTCAGGGAAGTATCTATATATTCAACGATGGAAAATATATTTGTGTCTGTCAGGCAATGGTAAAATAACTGCAAAATGAAAAAAGAGAAGGTATAGAAAATTATTTCTATATCTTCTCTTTTTGTAGAGAAATTAACATATTATGAAGCCGTGAAAAGTAATAAAAGGTTGCCATTTTTTGCAAATTATGGTACAATATAAAAGGATTTAAACAAAAGAGAGGTTGATTTTATGGGATTTTTTGATAAATTAAAAAATGGTTTGAGTAAAACCAAAAATTCATTTGATGAAAAGATAAATAATGTATTTAGTAATTTTAGAAAAGTAGATGAAGAACTTTTAGAAGAATTAGAAGAAGCTCTAATAATGTCAGATGTAGGAGCACAAACATCTACGAAAATTATTTCTAATTTAAGAGATAGAATAAAAAAAGAGAAAATTGAAAATGAAGAAGATGTAAGAAATGCACTAAGAGAAGAAATAAAAGCTATTTTAGATGAAGTTGATAATGGTTTAAAATTAGCAACTCATCCTTCTGTTATTTTAGTAGTAGGAGTAAATGGAGTTGGCAAAACCACTTCTATAGGTAAAATAGCTAATCGTTTAAAACAAGATGGTAAAAAGGTAGTAATTGCTGCAGCAGATACATTTAGAGCAGCAGCAGTAGAACAATTAGAAATATGGGCTAACAGAGCCAGTTGCGATATAGTAAAAAAAGAAGAAGGTACAGACCCTGCGTCAGTTGTTTTTGATGCAATTCAAATAACTAAACAAAAGAATGCAGATGTTTTGATATGTGATACAGCTGGAAGATTACACAATAAAAAATATTTGATGGACGAGCTTGTAAAAATAAAAAAGGTAATAGATAAAGAACTACCAGAAAGTTCAAAAGAAGTTTTGATGGTTCTTGATGCAACAACAGGGCAAAATGCTATTTCACAAGTAAAAGCATTTAAAGAAACAGTTGATATAAATGGTTTGATATTAACTAAACTAGATGGAACAGCTAAAGGTGGAGTTGTAGTTGGCATAGTTGCAGAAAATCAAATGCCAGTTAAATTTGTTGGTGTAGGCGAACAAATTGACGATATGGAAATTTTTAATAGTACAGACTTTGTAAATGCTTTAATTTAATGGAGGTTTAAATGGAAGAACAAGTAAAAACAAATGCAACAGAAGATAAAAACATTCATAAAAAAATTAGCAAAACTAAAAAATGGGTGGTCTTAATATTTCTTGCTTTAGTGTTATTAGTTACATATGTGAATTATAGAGGAGAGTATTTAGAAATATTAGAATTAGGAGAAAACTACTTAAGCATATTTTGGCAAAATTCAACTAATTACCTAATTACGTTTGTAGTTAATTTTATAGTAATTTATTTACTTATTCGAATTACAAACAGAAGAATAAAAAAAGGTTTAGTACCATTTTTTGAAAAAGAAAACAAAACAATGCCTAAAATGCCTAATAAATCAATTGCATTTATTGGTGCTATAATCGTTAGTTTTGTAATAAGTGGAACAGTACTTGAAAAATTTATGTTATGTATCAATGCTACTAACTTCGGAGTTACAGATGTTGTACTAGGATATGATATAGGATATTTTATCTTTGTACAACCATTAATACAATATGTATTATATTATATTGTATATGCTATAGTTGGTTTAACAGCATATGCTGTGTTATATTATATTGCAGTATTCAATTTATGCTTTGAAGGAGTGGACAGAGAAGTATTAAGTAAAGGAACATTATTAAAACAATTATGCACAAATATAATGTTTGCTGCTATATTTATAGCTATGATTATATTTGTAGAAACACAAAATGTTGGACTTCAAAAGATTTTAACTCTTCAAAACGGTGAAGAACCATATGTACTTTGGGGAGCAGGAATTTCTGAGGTTACTATTAAATTATGGGGATATAGAATATTAGCAGTATTAGTAATTATTTCTATTGCAATGGGAATACACTATTTAAAGAAAAAATCAACTAAAAAAACTATAATTTCTTTAGCAATAGTTCCAACATATTTAATAGCAATGCTTATAGTTTTAGTTGGATTTAACACAATTTTTGTTAATCCAAATGAATTAGATAAACAACAAAACTATATCAAAGCTAATATAGATGCAACTAAACAAGCTTATGGAATTAATATAGAAGAAGTTAATTTGTCCGGAAATGAAACAATAACATCAGAAATTATACAACAAAATAAAAATGTAATAGACAACATAGCGTTAATAAATAAAGATATTGTTTTGAAAAATTTAAATATAGTTCAAACTAGCAAGGGATATTATACATATAATTCAGTACATCCCGCTACATATAATGTAAATGGTGAGCAATCATTAGTATATGTTGCTCCAAGAGAAATTTCAAATTCATCAAGTACATATAACCATAAAACATATGAATATACTCATGGTTATGGAACAATTATTACTTCTGCAACGTCAACAGACAAAACTGGAAATGTAGAATATTTACAAAAAGATTTTAATTCAAATGAAGTAGTAAGCATATCTCAACCACGAATATATTTTGGATTAGAAACAAATTATACAGCTGTAACTAATAGCAACAAAGTTGAATTTGATTATCCTATTACAAGTTCAACAAAAGCTGAAAATGAAGAAAATGTATATGATGGACAAGCAGGACTTTCTTTAAATTTCTTTGATAGATTAATTTTAGCAATAAAAGAAAATGACTTACAATTAGCATTTTCAAATAAAGTAAATTCAGAAAGCAAAATATTGATAAATCGTAACATTATAAAAAGAGCAAAAACTTTAATGCCATATGTTTCATATGACGAAAATCCATATTTAGTAAATACAAACGAAGGAAAATTAGTATGGGTAATAGATGGTTATACCATATCTGAATGTTATCCATATTCTCAAAAATTAACCTTGGAAGATGGAATTATAAATAAAAAGCAAATAAATTACATTAGAAATTCTGTTAAAGTTTTAGTAGATGCATATGATGGCACTGTTAAATTTTATATTACAGATAGAAATGATCCAATAATTATGGCATATCAAAAAATGTATAAAGATTTATTTGTAGATAAAGATGAAACAATACCAGAGGACATTAGCAAACAATTTATATATCCTGAATATTTATATAAAATACAAGCAGAAATAATGAAGAGATACCATAATATTCAAACTGATGTATTATATCGTGGAGACGATATTTGGGAAATAGCAACACGTAATACAACAAAGTTATTAAACAAATCGGGAATTGAAATAGAGCCTTATTATACAATAGTAAAAACTGTAGATAACCAGAATACTACACTAGGACTAGTTTTACCATACACACCATATAATAAGCAAAATTTAACATCATATCTAATTGGAAGCTATGAAAACGGACAAGCAAAACTTTCTTTATATAGATACCCTTCTGATAGTAACGTTTTAGGCACAATTCAATTAGATACACAAATAGAACAAGACGAAACTATATCTAAAGAATTAGAAACTTTAAATATAACAGGAACTAAAGTTATTAGAGATATGGTAGTTGTTCCTATAAACAATACTTTATTATATGTAGAACCAATTTATCAACAATATATGAATGAAGAAAATTCTACTCCAATATTAAAGAAAGTTATAGTTGCATCAGGAAATAAAGTAGCTATTGGAAATGATATTACAGAAGCATTAAGAAATCTTGTTTCTCAATCTGCTGTTGATATTGAAGTTGAAGATACTGAAACTATTGAAGGCTTAATACAAGCTATAATAAAAGCAAATAACAATTTAAAACAGTCTAATAGTAACAATAATTGGGAAATGGCTGGAAAAGATATGACGAGATTACAAGCACTTATTACTAAATTAGAAAAACTACAAAAGCAAAACCAAAAGGTGCAGACTAGTAATCCTGTAGAAATTTTAACAAATCAAGAAAATAATGAATAAAAAGTAATAAAATCTTCCATCATTAATATAGATGGAGGATTTTATTTTGGATAAAGATAAATTAGAAAAAAAATTAAATAATAACCTAGAAAAATTAAATTATTCTTTGGAAAAAAGCAACATATTTGATTTAATGGAACTGTTGGGAAGTAAAAGAAAATTGTTTGTTAGGAACTTTATTTCTGGAATTTCAAAGGGAATAGGGATAGGTATAGGCTTTACAGTATTAACTGCAATTTTAATAATAATTCTTCAAAAAATTGTGACTCTTAATATTCCAGTTATTGGAGATTATATAGCAGATATTGTGGACATTGTGCAGTCAAAATAAATTATATTTTCCCTCAAAACTACTTGACAGTTTACAATAATCAATATAAAATAGTAGTGTAGGAAAATATATTTTAATAAAATTTTTATAATTAGTTATATATATTTAGTACATTGAAAATTTAATAGAAAGAGGTGTAAGATTATGGATAATATCCTAATTGGAATCGCCGTTTTTCTAGTCTCAGCAGTAATTTTCACATTTGTAGGTATGTACATAAGAAAGAAAATTGCTGAATCTAAAATGGAAAGTGCAGAAGCTCAAGCAAAAAAAATAATCGAAATGGCAAACGTAGACGCTGAAAATAAGAAAAAAGAGGAAATCTTTAAGGCTAAAGAAGAAATTATGAATGCTAGAAAAGATTTAGACCAAGAGATTAGGGAAAGAAGAGGCGAAGTTCAAAATCAAGAAAGAAGATTAATTCAAAAAGAAGAAAACTTAGAAAGAAAACAAGACATTGTTGAGAAGAAGGAAAAGGATTTAGACAAAAAATACCAAGAATTAGACAACAAAAAAGCTGAAGTTCAAGATTTGTTTAATAAGCAAATGAGTGAATTACAAAGAATTGCAGGTATGTCTAAAGAAGAAGCAAAAAAAGTTTTATTAGCTGAATTTGACAAACAATTAACAGTTGAAAAAGCTAACTTATTAAGAGATATGGAAGCTAAAGTTAAAGAATCAGCTGATAAAAATGCAAAAGAAGTAATCGGATATGCTATTCAAAAATGTGCAGCTGACCATACTTCTGAAACAACAGTATCTATAGTAACTCTTCCAAATGATGATATGAAAGGTAGAATTATTGGTAGAGAAGGTAGAAATATAAAAACTCTAGAAACATTAACAGGAATTGATTTAATTATTGATGATACTCCTGAGGCAGTTGTTATTTCAGGCTTTGACCCATTAAGAAGAGAGGTAGCAAGAATTGCTATTGAAAAACTAATTGAAGATGGAAGAATCCATCCTGCTAAAATTGAGGAAATGGTTGAAAAAGCTAAAGAAGAAGTAGCAAATGTTATAAAAGAAGAAGGAGAACGTGCAGTAATGGAAACTGGTGTAATTGGATTACACCCAGATTTAGTTAAACTAATTGGAAAGCTAAAATATAGAACAAGTTATGGACAAAATGTTTTAAATCATTCTATTGAGGTTTCTAACTTAGCTAGAATAATGGCTGAAGAATTAGGGTTAGACGCTAAACTTGCTAGAAAAGCCGGATTATTACACGATATTGGTAAAGCATTAGATCACGATATGGAAGGAACACACGTAGAATTAGGTGTTGAAGTATTGAAAAAATACAAAGAAAACGAAAACGTTATCAATGCGGTTCAAGCACATCATGGTGATGTAGAGCCAAAAACTATTGAGGCAGTTTTAGTACAAGCTGCTGATGCAATTTCTGCATCAAGACCGGGCGCAAGAAGAGAAACTCTAGAAGCATATATCAAGAGATTAGAGCAACTAGAAGGAATTGCAGATTCTTTTGAAGGTGTTGAAAAATCTTTTGCAATTCAAGCTGGTAGAGAAATTAGAATTATCGTAAAACCTGATAAAATTGACGACAACCAAATGAAATTGATGGCAAGAGATATAGCAAAAAGAGTAGAAGACGAGATGGAATATCCCGGCCAAATAAAAGTTAATGTTGTAAGAGAAACAAGAGTAATTGATTACGCAAAATAATTTTTTTAAAACGTTCAAGTAAATTGAACGTTTTTTCTTTTGCTACTTGAAACTTCTAAGTTTTATTTATATAATATTATGGTATTAAATAAGGAGGAAAATAAATTGACATTTATTGAAAATATTAAAGAAAAAGCAAAAAAAGATATTAAAACAATAATACTTCCAGAAGCAGAAGATATTAGAGTTTTAAAAGCAACTGAACAAATAATAAAAGAAGGATTTGCAAAAGTTATTTTAATTGGCGATACGACACAAATTAAGGAGGATGCAAACAAAAACAATTTAAATATATCAGATGTAGAAATTATAAATCCTAAAACTTCTGATAAATTTGAAGAATATGCAAATAGCTTATATGAATTAAGAAAGGCTAAAGGGATGACATTAGAACAAGCTAAAGAATTACTATTAGAACCAATTTATTTTGGAATGATGATGGTAAAAAATAATGATGCTGATGGATTAGTGTCAGGTGCTTGTCATTCAACAGCTAACACTCTAAGACCAGCACTTCAAATATTA
Organism: uncultured Clostridia bacterium; assembly: GCA_934120135.1. Taxonomy (GTDB): domain Bacteria; phylum Bacillota; class Clostridia; order TANB77; family CAG-508; genus CAG-273. Next base: position 40,617 of record CAKOTK010000003.1, read on the forward strand.
AAAACAGCACCAGGTACAAAACTTGTTTCTGCATTTTTTGTAATGGTAGTTCCAAATTGTGAATATGGAGAAAATGGTGTATTTGTTTTTGGAGATAGTGGCTTAGTAGAAAATCCATCTGCTGAAGAATTAGCAGAAATAGCCAAATCATCAAGCAAAAGTTTTGAAACTTTAGTTGGAAAACCATCAAAAGTAGCGATGCTTTCATATTCTACTTATGGAAGTGCACATTCTGAATTAACAGAAAAGGTAATAAATGCCACTAAATTATTGAAAGAACAAGAACCAAATTTAGTTTGTGATGGAGAATTACAATTAGATGCTGCCATAATCCCTGAGGTTGCGTCTTCAAAAGCACCTGGCAGTCCCGTAGCAGGTAAGGCAAATACTTTAATATTCCCTGACTTAAATGCTGGAAATATAGGATATAAATTAGTTCAAAGATTAGCAAAAGCTGAAGCTTATGGACCACTTTGTCAAGGTGTTGCAAAACCTGTAAATGACTTGTCAAGAGGTTGTAGTAGTGAAGATATTGTTGGAGTTGTAGCAATTACTTGCGTTCAAGCTCAAAATGGTATATAATATGGAAAGATTGAATTACAGAGTTAATCTGTTCAATATATAATAATTTTAGGAGGATTTAAAATGAAAGTTTTAGTAGTAAACTGTGGAAGTTCATCAATTAAATATCAATTGATAAACATGGAAAATGAAAGCGTTATGGCAAAAGGATATTTGGAGAAAATTGGATTACCAGATTCATTTTTAACACATACTGTAAATGGTGAAAAACGCAAAATTGAAGAGCCTATAAATAATCATGAAGAAGGAATAAAATTAGTTTTAGCTCAATTAACACACCCAGAATATGGCGTAATTAGTAGCTTAGACGAAATTGGAGCTGTTGGACACAGAGTTGTTCACGGTGGAGAAAAATTCAGTTCTTCTGTTTTAATAGATGATGCTGTTATGGAAGCAATGAAAGAATGTATTCCACTAGCACCTTTACATAATCCAGCTGGAATTACAGGAATTGAAGCTTGTAAAAAAGTATTACCAAATGTTCCAATGGTTGGAGTATTTGATACAGCTTTCCATCAAACATTACCAGAAAAAGCATATATTTATGCTATTCCTTATGAATATTATGAGAAATATGGAATAAGAAAATATGGATTCCATGGAACATCTCATAGATTCGTATCAAAAAGAGTAGCTGAAGTTATGAATAAACCAATTGAAGATTTAAAAATTATAACATGCCACTTAGGTCAAGGTGCAAGTTTATGTGCTGTTGACGGTGGAAAATCAGTTGATACTTCAATGGGATTAACACCTTTAGCAGGAATTCCAATGGGAACAAGATCAGGAGATATTGATCCATCAATAGTAACATTTTTAATGAACAAAGAAAATTTAACACCAGACCAAATGGATAATATACTAAACAAAAAATCAGGTAAATTAGGAGTTTCAGGAGTTAGCTTTGATGATAGAGATATTGAAAAAGCTATGGCAGAAGGAAACGAGAGAGCAAAACTTGCAATAGATACATTTGTATATCAAGTAATTGGATACATTGGTAGATTTACTGCTCAAATGAATGGTGTAGACGCTATTACATTTGCTGGTGGTGTTGGAGAAAACGGAATTGATGTAAGAAAACAAATATGTGAATCACTTTCTTTCTTAGGTGTAAAAATCGACGAAGAGAAAAACAATTGCAGAGGAAAAGAAGTTGAAATTTCAACACCAGATTCTAAAGTAAAAGTATTTGTTATTCCAACAGACGAAGAATTAACAATAGCAAGAGATACTATGGAAATAGTAAATAAATAATTAAAAGAGGAATGAAAAATGAAAGTATTAGTATTAAATTGTGGAAGTTCGTCAATTAAATATCAATTAATTGATATGGAAAATGAAAATTTGATGGCAAAAGGATATTTAGAGAAAATTGGGTTACCAGATTCTTTCTTAACACATACTGTAAATGGTGAAAAACATAAAATTGAACAAGTTATAGAAAACCATGAAGAAGGAATTAAATTAGTATTATCTCAATTAACACATCCAGAATATGGCGTAATCAAAAGCTTTGACGAAATTGGAGCTATTGGCCATAGATTAGCTCACGGAGGAGATAAAATTAGTGAGCCAACTTTAATAGACGAAAATGTTATAAATGTATTAAAGGAATTTACACCTTTAGCGCCTCTACATAACCCTGCTGAAATAGTAGGAGTAGAAGCTTGTAAAAAAGTATTACCAGATGTTCCAATGGTTGGAGTATTTGATACAGCTTTTAATCAAACTATTCCTGAAAAAGCATATATGTATGCAATTCCATATGAATATTATGAAAAATATGGAATCAGAAAATATGGTTTCCACGGAACATCATATAAATTTGTTTCAAAAAGAGTAGCTGAAATTATGGATAAACCTTTAGAGGATTTAAAAATCGTTTCATGTCACCTTGGTCAAGGAGCAAGTGTATGTGCAATAAATGGAGGAAAGGCAGTTGATAACTCATTAGGATTTACTTCATTAGCAGGTCTTCCTATGGGAACAAGATGTGGAGATATTGATCCATCAATAGTAACATTCTTAATGAAAAAAGAAAACTTAACTACAGAACAAATGGACAAAATATTAAATAAACAATCTGGTAAACTAGGAATTTCAGGAGTTAGCTTTGATGATAGAGATATTGAAGTCGCTGCAGAAGAAGGAAATGCAAGAGCAAAACTTGCAATAGATGTTTTTGTATATCAAGTAGTTGGATATATTGGTAGATTTGCTGCTCAAATGAATGGTGTAGATGTTATTACATTTGCCGGTGGAATTGGAGAAAATGCAATAGATGTAAGAAAACAAATATGTGAATCACTTTCTTTCTTAGGAATAAAAGTTGACGAAGAGAAAAACAATTGCAGAGGAAAAGAGGTTGAAATCTCAACATCTGATTCTAAAGTAAAAGTATTTATAGTTCCAACAAATGAGGAACTAATGATAGCAAGAGACACTATGGAAGTAGTTAGTAAATAAAATTTTGAAGGGTTTCGAAAAGAAACCCTTTTTTCTACTTGTATAACTTAAAATTTAATGATATTATATATGCGAAAGGAGATTTAGCAAATGATAGATTTAAAAGAAAATCCAACATTTTTAAATTCATTTTTAGAATATCTAACAGGTATTTTAAATAAATCAGTTAACACAGTAAAAGAATATAACTATGATTTAGCTCATTTTCTAAAGTTTATATCTCATCATTTTGGCTTATCTTCTGAAGAAAATATAAAAGAGATAGATATTCATGATATGAGTATAGAAACAGTCAAACAAATTAAATTAGAAGATATACATGCATTTTTATATTATTTAACAGAAACATATCACAGTAAAGCTGCCACACGTGCAAGAAAAGCTGCAAGTATCAGAATGTTTTTTAGTTATCTAACTCAAAAGGCCCATTTATTAGAAATAAATCCTGCACAAGGACTCGAAACACCTAAGCTAGACAAAAGGCTTCCTAAATATCTAACTTTAGAGCAAAGTAAAGAATTACTAGAAGTTACAAAAGCAGAATCTGGTGATTTTAAAGAAAGAGATTATGCAATAATTACTTTATTCTTAAATTGCGGAATGCGTTTATCTGAGCTAGTGAATATAAATATAAAGGATATAAATTTTTACGACAATAAATTAAATGTAGTAGGTAAGGGAAATAAAGAAAGAACTATTTACTTAAACAAAGCTTGTATTGATTCCATAAACTCATACTTAGCTGTAAGACCACATGATGGCGTAAAATTCGATTCTAGAGACGCTCTATTCTTAAGCAAAAGAAAAGAACGCATCAGTAACAGAATGGTCCAAGAGATAGTAAAAAGAGAGTTAGCAAAGGCTGGACTAGATATAAGTAAATACTCTGTTCACAAATTAAGACACACTGCCGCAACCTTAATGTATCAGTATGGTGATGTAGATATTAGAGCTTTGCAAGTGTTATTAGGACATGAAAGTATATCTACTACTGAAATATATACACATGTAGAAAATAAACAAGTAAAAAATGCTGTTGAAAGCAACCCTTTAGCAAATGAATGAAATGGAGAAATATAATATGGAAAAAGAAGTAGAAGTTAAAGAGAAAAAACACATAAAAATAGCAGGAATTACACTCTGGAGAATTGTTGCATACTTTATAATTTATAGTGTAGTAGGATTTATTATAGAAACAATATTTGGAGTATTAACTAAAGGTGTACTTGAAAGTAGAAAGAGCTTTTTGTACGGCCCTTTTTGCAGTATATATGGACTTGGTGCAGTTTTAATGATATTGCCTTTACAAAGATTTAAGAAGAATAACTATACTTTATTCGCAGCAGGTTTTGTAATAGGTTCTATTATTGAATATCTTGTAAGTCTAATAGGAGAGTTAATATTTCACATTAAATGGTGGGATTATTCAGATCAGATACTAAATCTAAATGGAAGAATTTGTGTACTATTTTCACTATTTTGGGGATTACTTGCAATATATTTAATGTCAGATATTAATAAAAGAGTAGACAAACTAATAGACTTCTTAAAGAAAAAGATATCAATAGGAATCCTAAAAACTATAGTTGTTCTTGTCAGTATATTCCTTGCATTTGACCTAGGAATTACAGCATATGCCTTACAAATGTTTACTATAAGAATAGTACATGACAACAATTTAAATGTTGCAAATAAACAATATATTGATGAACAATATGAAAAAATATATATTAAAGATACTAAACAAAAAGAATTTATTTTGAAATATTTTAACGATGAAAAAATGATAAAGACATTTCCAAATATAAAAATAGAAGATGTAGATGGAAATATATTATTTTATAGGAAATATGTTAAGGACATAAAACCATATTATTATAATTTTAGGTCAAACTCACATTTAAAGCTAAGATATCTTGAAGAAGTAGATTACTAGAATTGCTTTACTTCCAGGCTTTTTCGTGATATAATGAGCATACATTCTAAACGGAATGAATAATTTAAGGAGGTTGCTTTATGAAACGGGCAAATCTTGTAGGAAAGTACAGCACAGAGATGACATTACCCTGCGAGATGGAGGATGTTGACATCTGCTCAAAGATGGCTTGTATTAAGAAGCCGAGGTCAGATATCTGGTATTCTTCATTAAAAGCTCGAAAGGTAAGAGTAGGTTGGCCATCAATTGTTACTTATCGGACCATCGAAAGATGGAAATTGGTACAAAATCAAGAGGAAGAAATGGTGTTATTTTACAGAGAACATCGAATGCCTATGCTCTTACCTCAAATCTATGTGGTACGGTATGACGAGGAGAAGGGATATTTTCTGAAGAATATATCCACCAAATATCGTAAGTTGGAAAGACTAAAAAAATTCTATGAGGCAACTACACGTTTTGACCTTAATTCCTAAAGCACAAACTCAACAAGGCACCAATTATTTGGTGTCTTGTTTATTTACTTATTTATGACCAAATTCTACTCGCATTATTTATTGGAATTCGGTAATAAAAACTCTACAATGTAATATATATTTATATAAAATATATTGTGAGGTAGAAGAATGATAAATATTAATGATACAACGGTTGCTGTTGAAACATCAGCTGAATTAAAAAATGTATTAGAGGGAAATAACAATATTACTCTCATTTATTTAGCAAATGATATTACTTTATTACAAGGAATTACTATTCTTGGAACCAAGCCAGAAGTGACAATAGATGGATTTTATCCATTAGATGGCACAGGCAAAATACATACATATACAGATATGAATAGTGCTTCAAGATTCACTAATTTTTATGGATGAAAATAAAAATATGACCACATTAAGTAACAAGCCAACATTGATTTATTCAGGAACAGGAAATGACGGAAACACTAAAACTACTGATATTGCATGGAATGAAACAACAGGTATTTTATTTACAGTTATCGATCCTTTGTATAATGGTGAGACTTATTCTACTTTAATTAACTGGAAACTTACAAATGAATTATTAGATTAAAAAGAATCAAGAGAAAATCTTGATTCTTTTTGCTGTATATAATATCAACTCTTAAAAGTTGTTTTATATACACAGTCTTTATAATGGTACATGTTGTAACAAAAATTTCTTTTAAGACATACAATATATAAAGAATAATAGCATAGGAAGGAGAGATTTAGTACTTGAAACAAGCATGGAAAGATTTGAAAAGTTTTGTAACTGTAGCATTTACAATTACAATAATAACATTAGTATTTACTACTGTGTTTATATCTGAAGAAATGTTCAAGCTAGTTTTTGTACTATTTACAAATGTAACAACAGCGGTTTTTACGTATTATTTCACCCAGAAAAAACAAATGAAAAATGATGAAAGTGAGGAAAAATAAAATGGAAGATGAAGAACTTGAAGTAATGAAGCCTGTAGAAGAACCTACAGAGGAAATTTTTGAAGAAATAAAAGACGAAATAGAGGTGCCAGAAGATGAGTAGAGTCTTTAAAAATAAAGGCAATGTAATCACACAAGCATTTAAAAAAGGAGTTCACAATGGCATTGACTTGGTTGGCACCGGCTATACCCTAGACTATATTACAGCACACTCAGAAGGAACTGTAGTGTCTGTTAGAAATAATTATAAAACAAATGACAAAACTGGTTCCTCTTATGGGAATTACGTTAAAATAAAACACAATGGATATTATACTTTATATGCGCATATGAAATATAATAGTGTAACAGTTAAATTAGGACAAAAAGTATCAAAAGGACAAATTATTGGTCATATGGGAAACACTGGTCATAGCTTTGGAGCACATTTGCACTTTGAAGTAAGAGACAAAAATGACAATTTTATAAACCCAACAAAATATATAAATGCAAATTTACCTTCAAATGATAGCAAGAAATATAGTAAAGGCAGATATAAAATTGACTGTGATGTTTTAACAGTAAGAACTGGACCAGGAACAAATTATGACTGGAAAAAATTTAATCAGCTAACATCAAACGCACAAGCACAAATAAAAGAATTAGTAGGATATAAAGCAAATGGATTAGTAAGAAATTGTATCTGTGATGTATCAGAAGTAAAAGGTGAATGGGGAAAGATTCCATCTGGCTGGATTAGTTTAAAATATTGTAAGAAAATATAAAATATAAGGGCTAGGCTTACCTAGTCCTTTGGTTATTTTAGGTTTTTATAAAAAATAATTGACAAAGTAAACATAACGTACTATAATATAAATGTCCGATTCGTTAGTAACTTTGAAAGCAACTGCTTAAGGAGGAAAAAAATGAGATTCTTTGATCCGTCGACAGTGTCCGATGACCAGCTTGACAAAGATGTAGCAGAAGGTAGAATGGACTCTTACAAGAGGACAAGCAATGGTGGTATCCAGAAGTATTATGAACGGAATAGTGGTACATTGATTAAAGATGTAGAACCTGCAGGCAATGCTAAGGGACATAATACTACCGAGTTCACCATCAGTGGAGGATTCATTACCAGTATCAATCCGCATTCTACCAACGAATGACAACTGAATAACCAGAAAAGGAACTTATCAAAAATGATAAGTTCCTTTTCTGGTACATTTTGACTTGAGTTTAAGTTTATGATATAATTTGTGCGTAAATACACAATAATATGACTTTTAAGGTGATTTTAATTATGGATATTAAATACAAAGATATTGATGATTTTTTCTATAAAATGTTGGGAAGACCAGAAATTATTTATACAGAGTCAGATTCAACTTTGCAAGATACAAGAGGCAAAGGAATACTATATTATCCAGAAAGCTTTTGGCACTTGATAAATAGCAAACCAGTAAAGAGAATGGCTAGAATATTTCAACTTGGAACAAAAATATATTCCATAGACAATCTTAATCATACAAGATTAGAACACAGCAAAGGCTGTTATTATCGAACACTTGAATTACTTCAAAGATTGTATTCAGATGAAAAAGTAGGCAAATTAGTAGATGATAATGGATATCAAAAATATATGTTAGCTGAATTAGTAAGAGCACTTCTACATGACATTGGTCATGGTCCCTTCTCACATACAATGGAAACAGTGTGCAATTTACCAAAGGGATTTCATGAGGAAATTCGGTTTGAGAATGATAAAAGAAGATGATGAATTAAGACAAGCATTAAATAACATATATCCTGAAATGATAGATGCATATATGGAAACTATAAATAGAAACTTTTTAGGATTAAATAGATTATTTGAAGGACAAGTAGATCTTGACAGAGCAGATTTTATAGTTAGAGATAGTTTCTTTGCTGGTGAGAATTTTTCTGAAAATTCAAGAATAGTATCAGAACTATTTGATAATGTATCACTGGAAAAACTAACTGATGAGTCCGGCAAATCAAGAATTGTTCCTGTATTTGCAAATAACCAACTTAGAAACTTAGAAAGATTTTTTACTAATAGATTTAATGCATATAAAAATTTATATTATTGTACGGATGGATTTACTAGAGACTATGTGATGAAAGCTTTTTCTAAAAGACTTATTAATTCAGCCGAGGAATATACATTAAAAGATTTTTTGACTCATAATATAGATAAGAAAGTTGATGAAGTTGATTTACAAGAATATGTAGGCTTCAATGATATTGAATTTTTGAAAGGTATTATGGAAGTTGCAGATAAAACTCAAGATAGCGTTTTAAGAAAATTAGCTCTTATGTCATTACCTTCAAGAGATAAATTTACATATTTCTATTATGGAGCAATGGTATCAATAGAGCAAGTGGATGAAAAAGGAAATAGAAAACGTAATTCAAAATCGGATGAAGATTTTATAGCTAGATTTATGCAACAGTCAGATGAGGTTAAAAAGATATATGAAGATAATTGTATACCTCTTAGAAGTTCAAAAAAGCAAGATGTAGAAACTGTCGTTGAACAAATAAAAGGCATTTTAAAACTTAAAGACGATGATTTAGAAAAACAAGGAATTATCTCTTGGAAAAACCATATCGCATCATATAAAAATAAAAGTGGAGAAGAAACATATGTAAGAGCAAAGGATGGCAATATATATGAGTATAGTCAACTCCCAGATCGTAAAGAACCTATATTAGAAACAGACGTGCATGGTTTTTGTTTATTAATACCATTATTAGAAGAAAAAGGATATTCTAATGAAGAAATTATGAAAGTAAAAAGTTATATAGAGGAATATAATCGCAGGTTGGAAAACAATGTAGAGCATGAAATATAAGGTAAATAGTATTTTAAATTTTGAAAATTTCAAATATTACTACAGGCGGAAGGAAATTTGCTATTTATACAAAATCATGATATAATTAATTATATATATTCCTAATAAGGAAATATTAGCAAACCTCGTGTTTGCTTCATAGTAACTACATTCGTGTAAAAAAATTATTTGGAGGTAAAATAAAGTATGAACATGAATTTACTAGCGGAAGTCACTCAAACTTTGCGGAGAACCAAGTCAGAAGGTACTAATCTTAAACAAAAAGAAATTTATCTGCAGATGACAAATCAGCTAAATCATATGATTCAGTCCATGCAGGAAGAACAATCTCGTTTCAGAAGACTGGCTAACATGGCATTCGAAGCAGGCAATCTTAGATTAGCTGAACAGTTCCAGCAGATGGCAACTAAGATGAATCCGGAACTCGATGCAATGGATGACCTGAGAAGAACAACTCGCAGTATTGCGAATCAGTAATTATTTTATCATGTTCGAACAGAAGGCAGTTCACATTTAATGTGAGCTGTCTTTTGCATATAATTAATTATATTATAAAGTTTTAGAGCGGGAGAGAGATAGTTTAGAATAATAGTATTCTTTCAGTAGGGAATAGAGGAATAGATTGTTTTTAGAAAGGTATAAAAATAGAAATTTAAAATATTAAAATGAATTTTAAAACGGAAAAATAAATATATGAAAAATTTATTCTACTAAAGCAAAAATGAAACTAAAATTTGAAGTTAAAAATTTTTGTGTAAAATTAAATTTTTAATATATATTTTTATAAGTGAACATTAAATTCTTTGTATAAATATTATATAATTTAAATTCACAAATCCATAATATAATTTTATAATTATGATACATTAAAATCCATTTTAAGACACTTTTATATTTAATTAAACAAGTTTAATGTGCAAATTTATAGGTCTAGTGTTTATTATATAATTTTCAGTAGTTTTAATACTTTTAAAAAAGTGTTAAAAAAATAACGCTCTAAAATCGATTTTAAGGCGTTTTTATTTTTTAGACAACAAGTTATATGTCTAAAAAATAGCTTAATATTGAAGATATAAGCAGTAAGCAAATATTTATAAAAAAGTTATACAATTTAGATAAAAATATATAATGACAAAATATTTGAAATGAAATTATATGAATAAAAATTCTAAAAGGCTTAGAATCGATTTTAGAAGGTCAAAAATAAGTAAGTAATAGATAAGATTATAAATATAATAAATAGAATATAAAACGATTGTATTATAATAATGGAGATAATAGCTAAAAGTAGCAGGAGAGGAGCTGTATTGCATATATAAGCAAATTTCCCTCCACTCAATTGCACAAAACTTTGATTTGGCCTTGTTTTGGTTATATATACAGTTATTGGAAAAAATGGATGTAATAATTGTTATTATTTAATTTTAGTAAAATAAAAAAGTAACACAAAAATTGATTTTATGTTACTAATGTTCGAATTTAACTCATATATAATTATAAATATAAAAAAATAATAGCTTTTAATGTTATAAAATGGTATTAAAGGCTATTATTTTACTCTTGATTACATAATATTGGTTATTCTTGGTCGTTTCTTATATCTTCAATCATATTATAAATATCTAGTTTCATTTTCATTTCTTCTACTTTACATTGTTTGTTAATATAATATAAATATCCAAATAAAATTCCAATTAACGCTGCAATTGCTATTACTTTTATTATATCTGTTTTAAATATAAAATGATTTAGTAATATAGATATAACTATTATTAAAACAAATAATCCTACTGTTTTTATTTCTATAATTCCTTCTAGTGTTTTTATCTTATTATAATATAATCTTTTATCAAATAACATTTTAAATTCTCCTTATTCTTTTGTTTGTATTGCGATTTTTCTTATATGTTCTCCAATTTCTTCATTTGTCATATCTAGTGCTATTACTATTTTTGCATAGTTGCTTATCTTAGGTGTTACTAAATCGTTTTCTATTCTAAATATTGTTTTTCTATCTATACCAGAAATGTCTGCTAGTTTTTCTTGTGTTATTTTTTTTCTTTCTCTGTATTCTCTTAACATTTAACTCACCTTCTTATATATTTTATAAAAATTTTTTTAAAAAGTCATTGACATTTATGCCCCATTTTGTTATATTATTGTTGTGAGGCAAATATGCCCCATAAACTATCCTAAATTATAGTGGTGTCATACGGGGGTTACCGACTTTGCCCCCAAGTATGCTTTTAAAATTAAAGGAAGGTGTTTTTTATGGAGGATAGATTAGGATTAACAGAAGAGGAAATCGCAGATGTTGTTTACATTTTAAGTAATAGAAAAGAAGAGTTACTTAATAAAGTGCTATTTTATAATAGTATGATAAAAGACAATTGTGTTAAAAGACTAGATATGTTGACAAATGTTATTACTAGTGTAAATGCTGAAATATTAAAAATAGATTTAATTATTATGAAATTAAAAAAATTATTATAAAGGAAGGTGTAAAAAATATGAAATGTGAAGGAAATGTAGTATTTAAAAGTATTGAAAAGAGAGAGGGTGGCAGTTTTAAAAATCCAAATGGAGAAGTGGTGAATTATGAACCAGCTTATGTTGTGAGATTTGACGAAAATGCAGATGGAAAAATTAGCGAAAGAAAAGCAAAGTTCGCACATACAAATGTTACTTTATATACTAAATTTAAAACATTAGAGCCATATGCTAAAATTAACTTAATAGGTAATGTTGTTTTTCAAAACTCTGGCTGCAAATTAGAAATACTTGATTTTAATGTTATTAAATAGAAATATTTAATATAAAAAATACTTAAGAAAGGGGAATGGTTATGGAGAATACTGTTTCAAATGCCTTAGATTTTAGTGCTATTAGTACAGCTTTGACAACTGCAGTTACGCCAGCGCAAATAATTACTATTATAGCAAGTATTATTGGTGTAGGAATGACTTTCGTTCTAATGTGGTTCGGCGTAAGAAAACTTGTTTCTATATTTAGAAAAGCCGTTACTAAAGGTAAAATTTCTGTTTAATTTAATGATTAAAAGTCGGGTGTTGTGGGGGGATTTTATCTCCCTATTTTTATATTAAAAGGGCTAGTAGTTTAAAGTGGTAGAATATCAAGGTTTAAGTACTGTTGAGAAGATGAGAGTTCAACTCTCTCCTGGTTCTTGTTTTGTATGGGGGATTTTATGGAATTTTGGTTGAATTTTTTAAATTTTGTAATTGTAGTTTTATATGGTTTAATGTTTTTTAAGTTGTTAAATGTTTTAGGTGAAAAAAATATATTGAATGATGACGATATACATTGTGTTTCTTCTTTTTCTTTTGAACATAAACAATATTTGAAGAAAAAAATATAAGAAATAACTTGAAAGGGGAATTTTATGTGGAATATGTTAGCTATAATAAAAAGAATTATGAGAAAATTGATTTACAAGATAAGAAAAATTATAAATGCTTTGAACATTACCTCAGGTGCTGTTCTCAAAACTATAATGATTTTCTTAATAATTATTTTGTTGTTGAGGGGGGTGTTTTAACAAATGAGTTTAAATTTGTCGATGTTAGAAGGTAGTTTAAATCCTAAAAATATATTTAAAACTATTAAACATAATATTAAATTTGCAAGAGAGCATCCTGATTATTTTGACCCAGATGGCTTACTTGTTTTTTGTGGTCCTCAGGGCTCTGGAAAAACTTTGTCTGCTGTTCAATATGTTAGAAAATTGTGTATTGAATATCCTAGAGCTATTCTTTGTACTAATTGTAAGATAAATAATCTCCCAGCACATACTGCAGTTGTACCCTATGACGGTATAGAAAGTCTCACAAAATATGAAAACGGAGAATTCGGGGTTATCTATTTTATTGACGAGATACATTTAGAATTTAATTCTTTGGAAAGTAAAAATATTCCTATTGAGGTTATGGTTGAGATTTCGCAACAAAGAAAGCAGAGGAAACATATTGTAGGTACTTCTCAAGTTTATACTAGAATGGCTAAACCTCTAAGAGAACAAATTAAGAATGTGGTTATTTGTAAAAAATGGCTTAATTGTATTCAATTTAATAGATTAGTTGATGGCGAGAGTTCTCACGAAGTTGATGGAGAACTTAAATTTGACACAAGTAAAGTATGTTTATGGTTTCACTCGCCTGAACTTTATAATTGTTATGATACTTATGCAAAAATGAAGAGGTATCGTAAAGAATGGAATGGAGTTTCAAGACAAAATTTATATGAAGGGGGGAATAGTAATGGATTTTAGTACAGTTATACCACTTGCCGCAGATGTTTTAAAGGCTGCTTTGCCTTTAGGTATAGTTTTTGTTTTAACTGAGCGACTTACTCAAATGTTTTTAAATTTAGCTTTCCCAAAAAGTAATAAGTAGGGGGAATTATTATGGATTATAGTGTTGTTTTAAATGAAATAAATAATAATCAAGCTTTAATTTTAGAAAAGCTTATTAATATTGATAAAGGAATTGCAGTTGTTGTTTTTTTACTGGGGGTTTCTCTTATTTATATTTTTGCTGGAAATCTTACAAAGGTTAAATAGGTGTAATTTATGAAAAATAAAATTTTATTAAGTTTATTATTTGTTGTGTTTTTTATTTTATTAATAAGTGTTTTTGATACAGTGAGTGCTAGTAGTAGTACTTTTGATTATAATGGTAAAACTTATGAATATCCTACTAATTATTTTTTTGATTATAGTGTTATTGTTTATTGGTATACTGATAATAATGGTAATTGTGTTTTTTTGGCTTTTTCTTCTAATAAAGCTTTTTATTGTAAGAATGTTGATGTTGTTGGAGAAAATATTTTGCATGTTCCACCTGATACGTCTTTTAATAAGATGTATTTAATATATGATAATGAAAATACAGATGTTTCTTCTCCTTCGGTTACTGTTTATAATAGATCTTCAGGAGATAGTGAGGTTTATCTTAGCACTGATATTGCTCTTTTTGGTGCATTGCGTGTTAAGTCGTTAGAGGAAAGGTGTGTATATTGTAGTCACGATATTTGTAATGTTGATGGGTCTGTTTTATTCAGTAGTACGGTTGAGGTTGTTGATTTAAATCTTACTGTTACGCCAGATTATGATACGAAGGATGTGCCTATTAAGATTAGTACTGATTTTTATAGTCTAAAGGTTTTTGAAGATATTTTGGTTCAATATAGTACTAATCAACAAGATTGGGAAACTTGTAAGTGGGGTAGAATTACAGATGGTAATAGTTCTAATAATGGAAAATATAATTTTTATTTAGATGTGTATCGTAATGGAACTTATTATTTTCGTCTTTGGAATGCTGCAGATAATACATATATATATAAAACTGTTGTTATTAGTAATATTGTTTATAGTCCAGACGATGTCAATAACTATGTAAATGGTGTTTTTGATCCAACGCCTTTTTTAACTTATGAATATATAAATGATAATAAAATAAATATAATAACTCAAAAATTTTTTATTGACCAAATCATTGATTTGCAATGTTTTTACGCAAAAGATATAAGCAAAGAAGATTATAATAAAAAAGAAAAATGGACTAAAGTAGAGGCTAGAACTATGATTGACCAGCTTACTCAAAGAGATGTATATCAGTTTTGTTTTGAGGTAGATAATAATACTTTTGATGCCGATGGTACTTATACGGTTTGCTTTTGGAATGTGTTTCTTGATAAATATACTTATAGCGAGATAGTCATAGATTTCGACGAAATTTTGAAAGTTGATGGTTCTATGATTTGGAAATATGTTCATTTTTTTAAGGAACGTTTTGGCTTTTTAATATATCCATTTGACTTAACTGTAAATACTCTTAAGAGAATAGCAGCAATAAATTATGGCGAACCAAAATTTAATATTCCAGATATTTATGAGCCTACAACAAATAAAAAATTAATATCTGCAGTTACTTTTAATTTTAATGACTATTTAGAAAATAATACTTTTAAGACAGTTCATAATACTTATTTAATTATAGTAGACGCGGTAATTATTTTTGCTCTTTTAAATTTAGCTTGGAAGAAGATTTCGGGGGTGTTTAAATAATGGGTGGTAGAGAAGGGATAGATTGGTTTAGTGGTTTTTTTGATAATATAAGCGAAGGGTTATATAAAATAATACAATTTGCGTTTGGCTGGATTAACATTCCTCAAATGCCAACTGAGATTACAAATTCGATAGATAGTTTTTTAAATTTAATTTTTGATAATTTAAGTTTATTAGGTTTTTTTGTTAGACCAATGACTTTGAAAATAGTAATACCTGTTTTGATAATACTTTTGAATTTTGATTTAATTTATAAAATTGTGATGTGGCTGGTACATAAAATTCCATTTTTTAATATTAAATAGTATTATTTGTTAGTGAATAGTTCTTACAGCGCTAGCTCTGTTATGCGGGGGTTGCCTATTTTCCGTTCAGGAAAATAGGCAAGAGGGGGATAGTCCCCCTAAAGAATAGCCGAACGGCGCTTGAGTGGGAAAAAAGAAAAAAGTAAAAATCCCGCTCTATCTAACAAGCGGGATTTTTGGTCATATTTGGCCATTATTTTTACTCGAAAAATTAAGGAAACGGCTGTTGCTCTAAGGTAAAAGTCGGGTTTACCGGTAAAATTGAGCTAATTTCCAATTTTTAGTAAAAATTTAAAGCCGGAGTGATAAAAATGGACATTGAAAATTTGTATAATGAGAAAAAACAAGAACATAATAATATGACTTATAGTATTGATATGCTTAGACTGAAAACTTATATATCATATAGCAAATTTAGTCAACTTGAATTTAGATTTAAGACTTGCTGGAAGGATTTTGTTAAAAAGGAATTTTGTTCTTCTAAGATAAGCAACTTTTTTTATAACTATGTTATAACTGACGAAGCAGACAATAGTTTTTGGGTAGGCTTTTTACATAATACGGAGAAAAGACAAGGGGAAGTTATTTCTAGATTTGGAAGAGTAGTGGAGGACACTTATAATTTAACAATAGAATTTAATCCTAATAAACTAAAGAAAAATGACATAATATTTTATATTTTATCTCTAGGTGAGGATTGGTATATAAAGTCATTTGATTTAGCAATAGATTTAAAGATAAGTATATTAGATTTAATATGGGACTTATCTGGAAGGTCGCTCGAGAAAATAGACAATAGGGGTTATGACAAGAAAACTATTTATATAGGCAAAGGCGACGGGAGAATTAAAATATATAACAAAAAACAAGAAAGTTCGCTTAATATAGTGGGAGAATTAACAAGAATAGAAATCAGTAGAGAATTAGAAGATTTTGAAGTTAGAAGAATTAAGTATTATGAGTATGATAACATCTTCCCTACTATTTATACTAATAATTATATATACAGCTTAGGCGACTACAAAGATAAAACACTTTTAGGACTGTTATATGCTGTACAGAATGGTTTTCCGTTAAGAGATTTAACAAAAACTTATAGAGCTAAAATAAAAAAGCTTCTGCAAGGTGGCTATAAAATAAAATTTGATAATAATACAGTAACTCATTTATTAAAACAAATAATTTTTTATTATTTTGTTGGTTTTAGTAATATTCATTGGTGTTGATAAAAAACAAAGCAAATAAATCGATTTTAAGACGTTTTTATATTTTAGATAACAAGTTATATGTCTATAAATATAATATAATATCTAAAATATAATTATAAAGTAAATATTCATAAAAAATATATTAACTGTATAATAAAATAATATTGGGAATAAAATTATATGAACAAATTATAAAAATGTCTTAAAATTGATTTTATGAGTTTAAAAAGATGTAATATATGTAACGACTAAAATGTAGGAGAGGATATTTGTAACAATACATAAGCAAATTTGCCTCTACTCAATTGCGCAAAACTTTGATTTTGTGCAATTATATATTTATATTTTAAGGCATCTCCTCTATATGCCCTAAAATATAAATATATAACAATTGTCTTATTTTGCATTTTTTAAAAAATATGCCATTTTATCTAAAAATTCATTATTATTTTTTGTTGCAACCATTTGTGTAATTAATTCTTCAGTAACATCTGCAACAGACATTGTTGACATTGCCTTTCTTAATGCAAATACTGTTTCTAATTCTTTTGGAGTTAATAATAGTTCTTCTCTTCTTGTTCCAGATTTGTTTATATCAATTGCTGGGAAAATTCTCTTTTCTGATAATTTTCTATCTAAGTGAACCTCCATATTACCAGTACCTTTAAATTCCTCAAATATAACATCGTCCATTCTACTTCCTGTTTCTATTAATGCAGTAGCTAAAATCGTTAAGCTCCCCCCATTTTCTATATTTCTAGCTGCTCCAAAGAATTTTTTTGGTTTATGTAATGCACTTGGATCTAAACCACCAGATAATGTTCTTCCTGAAGATGGTATAGATAAGTTGTATGCTCTTGCTAAACGAGTGATACTATCTAATAGTATTACTACATCTTTCTTTTGCTCTGTTAATCTTTTAGCTCTTTCTAGTACCATTTCTGCTACCTTAACATGATGTTCAGGTAACTCATCAAAAGTAGAATATATAACATCTCCTTTAATGCTACGTCTCATGTCTGTAACTTCTTCCGGACGCTCATCTATTAAAAGCACTATCAACTCTATTTCTGGATTATTTGTTGTAATGCTGTTTGCTATTTTCTTTAATAATGTAGTTTTTCCAACTTTAGGTGGAGCAACTATCATTCCTCTTTGACCTTTTCCAATTGGTGACATTAAGTCAATAATTCTCATTGCATATTCATTTGGAACTGTTTCTAATCTGATTCTTTCGTCTGGATAAATAGGGGTCAAATCATCAAATTTTTGCCTTCTATATGCTTTTTCTGGAGATTCTCCATTAACTTCACCAACATAAATTAGTGCTGGAAATTTTTCTCCCTCTTTTGGTAATCTAGCTATTCCTTTTACTTTGTCACCTTTATCTAATTTGAATCTTCTAATTTGTATAGGAGATATATATACATCTTTTGGAGTTGATAAATAATTTTCTCCTCTTAAAAATCCATATCCATCTGGTAATACTTCTAATATTCCTTCAACAATTTGATCATCTGCATTTGTCAATTTATATGATCCGTTTGAAGGCTCAGCAAGAGTGCTTGTAGTTACATCTGTTGCGACGTAGCTTCCATCATATTCAATTTCTTCTGATTCAGTTGGTTCATTGTCTAATTTTAATAGTTCTTCTATGATTTCTTCTTTTTTTAGCTTTGAAGTGTTTTTTATTCCTTTTTCTTTTGCAAGTTGACGCAATTCAACTAGTGTATAATTTTCTAAATCCATATAATTTCCCCCATTATTAAATTTATATAAACAGACAAAATAAAGCTTGTCCGTGTTTTTAATTTTATTTTACTAATTCTTTTGGATTTTAAAGTTAGAATTAAAATAATTGAATAAATATAAATTGTGTATGATAATGAGAAAGAATAAACTTTCTCATTATATAAGTGCATTTATTGGTATATAAATTATTTACTAATATCTATGTATACTTTTTCATTTGGCAAATACATATCTAGTTTTTCTCTAGCTACTTCCTCAATATATTCTTTTGAATTTATATTTGCCTTTGTTTCAAGTAATTGCTCCTTTTTTTCTTCTTCGGCAGCAATTTGTTCTGTATATCTTTTGCTATCTGCTTTATATGCATTTAACTCTTTTTGTTGAACAAAAAATGTATAAACTACATAAATTAGTATAGCAATAATTATAATTCTTTTAAAATTTATTTTCTTGTTTTTCATCTGTAATTTCATTCCTTAATTAATTTCTTGTAATATTATAACACACTATAATTATTTTTTCTACAAATTTCATAAAATTCCTTCTTTTTCTTGCAATTTAATTTTATTTTTTTCTTTTTTCTTCATAATTTTTGTCGTATTTTGAAATATTTTTTTGAAAAATGTATATAATTTTTGTGCTAAAAATTTTATAGGATTAATAAGTAAAAAATTAAATATTTTTAAAATTAAATTTACCGGATAGGATATTATCTTTTTAATAAATTTTATTATAATAACTGAATATTTTACTATATATTTACTAAGCGTAAGAATATAAATCAGTACTCCTAGTGCAATTCCAACAAATATGTAACTTCTAATTTCTCCATTATTAAATTTAAATATAGAAAATAATATGACAAAACCCGCTAATATCCAAAACAAAATATCTTGCAAAGTTGTTAGCCAATCAGCTGTTTTAAAACTTCTACGTAATATTCTAAAAATATCAAATAAACCCCCTATAACTATTCCTGTGGTTGTAAAAGCAATTAAGCAAAGTAGTTGCTCCATTTTAAACTCATTCCCTTCACATTGAGCTTGATGCAGTGAAAATTCTAATTATTTTTCAATGCACTATTTGAAGATTTTGCCTAAAAGTCCTCCACCCTTCTCCATACTATCTTTTTCACTATATGCAAGTTGATATATTGTGCCATCTATTGTCACTTCTGATGTGTCCAAACTTAATTTATTTATTCTCAAATTTTCTCCTTTTACTGTAAGCAAGCCTAACTCTGTTTCTAAAATAACTATTTGATCATCAAAACTAAGTACATCTAATACTCCTGTAATATTTAATTTTTCTCTATTTTCTAAAACAATATTTTGAATAACATTTGTCATACTTGACATTGATTTTCTTTCTTCTAATGGCATATCCATCACTCCTTAAAAACAAGTCTATTTATATATATTCAGGTCTTGTCTCATTTAGAACAAAATTAAAGGAAAGTATTTATTACTTTCCTATAATTGTTCCTATTTCATCATTAAATGTATTTTTAACTATTATTTTTACACCGTATTTTTTGGCTAATATTACACATCTATCATGTAAGACTTTAGCTCCATTTTTAGCCATTTCTTCCATATCATCATAAGAAATATAATCTAACTTTTTAGCATTTTTATACTTATATGGATCTTTATCATAAACACCATTTGTATCTGTAAAAATATAGCATTCTTCCTGCTCTAAAGCAGCTGCAATTGCTATAGCTGTCGTGTCTGAGCCATTTCTTCCTAATGTTGTTATATTGTTATTTTCATTTATTCCTTGAAATCCTGTTATAACCACAACATCATTAGTCTTCAGTTCACTCCAAATCATTTTAGGGTATATGTCTTGAATTTTAGCTTCTGTATAATTTGAGTCAGTTACTATTCCAGCTTGCCATCCTGTTAAAGAAACAGCTTTATAGCCTAAGCTATGTAATAATATTGCAAACTTGCTACACGCCATTTGTTCTCCAACAGACATTAAAACATCTAGTTCTCTTTTATTTGGCTCATCTGTCAATTCTTTTGCTTCTTTTATTAAATTATCTGTTGTTTTACCTTGAGCCGACAAAATGGTAACTACCTTTTCCCCACTTTCTAAAAATGAAATAGTCTTTTGTGCAGCTAATCTTAATTTATTAGTGTCAGCAATTGAGCTCCCTCCAAATTTAATTACTTTCATAAGAACCACTAATCCTTATATAAAAAATACAAGCCAATTTAATTTTAAACTTGACTTGTATATAATATGTTTATTGCTCCTTTTTGTTACACATATAACATTTTCCAAACATTGACAAAATACGACGCAGAGGTTTATAATAATATATATATAATAAAAGGAGGAAAAATACTTATGAAAAAGTTTTTAAAAAATGCAATAGTGTTCTTTATTGCACTTATTATGTTTGTATTGTTGTCAAATACAACTAAAGCAGTGGAGGTAACTGATGCGAAGAAAAGTAAAATATTAGAATTTCTAGAAGCTAATAACATACTTTCTTATTACAACTATGACAAGGTTGAAAATATTTATATCACAAATGAATTATTACATGAAATCGGTGGAAACCCTGTAACCGAAGAACAACGTAAAAATGCTGAAATATATGAAATGGTTAATGATATGAAAGAAGGCTTTGTAATTACAAGAGATTCTATAAACAATTATTTGCAGAATACCATTGGGCTAACCGTGGATAAATTAAAAAATTACGACCAATTCTTGAATCAAACAACAACATCTGATAACAAAAACCAATTTTACTATTTTACAATAACCAGTCCAGCAGATTATAGTGATTATGCAATAACTAAAGTAGAAGAAACATCTGCTTCTACAATTAAAGTTACTATAACAGCAAAAATGAACAAAGAAGAATTCTCAAATGTAATAGAATTAGTTAAAAAAGGTGACTCGTATAATTTTGTATCATCTACAAGTGCAGATGGAAAAAGTAGACCACTTACTGTTGGCTCAGACTATCAATTTAATGATAAGAAATCTAACACTTCAGATACAAATAAAATACTAGAATTTATAAAGGCTAATAAAGTACTTTCTTATTACAATTACGATAAAGTTGAAAACATTTATATCACACGTGCATTGTTGTGTGAAGTTGGTGGAAGTCCGGTAAGTGAAGAACAACGTAAAAATACTGGTATATATGAAATGATTGGAGATTTAAAAGAAGGTTTTGTAACTACAAAAGATGCGGTAAATCAATATTTACAAAACACACTTGGTATAACAGTGGATAAATTAAAAAATTATGAACAATTCTTAAATCAAACAACAACATCTGATAACAAAAACCAATTTTACTATTTTACAATAACAGGACCAACAAACTATAGTGATTATGCAATAACTAAAGTGGAAGAAACATCTGCTTCTACAATTAAAGTTACTATAACAGCAAAAATGAACGAAGAAGAATTTTCAAATGTAATAGAATTAGTAAAAAAAGGCGACTCATATAATTTTGTATCATCTACAAGTGCAGATGGAAAAAACAGATCACTTGTTGTAGGTTCAGAAAATGAATTTAATAATAAAACAACAAAAACTATAAATCCTACAGATAAAACAGATAAAGACAACATCACTGCAGACACTAAAATTCCACAAACAGGAATTACAAAAAATATAATAATTATTTCAATACTTAGTGTATTAGGAATTATAATAATTATATCATTAGTTAAATACAATAAAAGCAAAAATGATTAATAAATAAAGCAACTATTATATAAAAATAGTTGCTTTATTTTAAATTCTTTTTCAAATAACTATCAATAAATCCGTTTAAGTCTCCATCCATTACAGCTTGAACATTTCCAACCTCATAATTAGTTCTATGGTCTTTTACTAAAGTGTATGGACAAAATACATAAGAACGAATTTGGCTTCCCCATGCAATATCCATTTGCATACCTTTTAATTCGTCAATTGTATCTTTTTGTTCCTTTTCTTTTAAATTTAATAGTTTAGATCTTAGCATTTTCATTGCAGTATCTCTGTTTTGAAATTGTGAACGTTCAGTTTGACATGCTACAATAATTCCTGTTGGAATATGTGTTAGTCTTACTGCAGATGATGTCTTATTTATATGTTGACCACCTGCACCAGACGCCCTATAAACATCCATTTTTATATCGTCAGGGTTGATATCTAATTCAATATCATCTGTTATTTCTGGTAAAACCTCAACAGAAGCAAAAGATGTGTGTCTTCTTCCGCCTGCATCAAATGGTGAAATTCTAACTAATCTATGTACTCCCATTTCGCCTTTTAAGTATCCATAGGCATAATCACCATTAACAGAAAATGTAACACTTTTTAGCCCTGCTTCATCACCTTCAAGATAATCAAGTTCTTTTACTTCATAACCATTAGCATTCGCCCATCTTGTATACATTCTATATAACATTTCAGCCCAATCTTGAGCCTCTGTTCCTCCTGCACCTGGATGAATAGTTAGTATTGCATTATTGTTATCATACTTTCCAGATAATAAAGTAGTTATTTCCAATTTTTCTATGTCTTTTTCTAATGTATATGTAGACTTTAACAACTCTTTAGCTAATTCTTCGTCTTCCTCAACTTGTAAAAGCTCACTCATTTCAAGTAAATTATTTAGTTCATTATTTAATTTTTTAAAGCCTTCTACTTTTGATTTTAAGCTATTAATTTGTTTTAAAACTTTTGAGCTATTATCTGTATCATTCCAAAAATCGTTTTCAGTTGTTTTACTTTCTAACTCTTTTAACTCTTTTTCTTTGTTTTCTACATCAAAGTGAATCACCTATCTGTTCTAAACGTTTTTTTAGTTCTTGTAATTTTTTAGAGTTTTCTTCTAAATCTAACATCTTCTCACATCCTTTTCAAAAATCAAAATCCAGCCAAATATATGCTGACATATCATAATTTAACACTTTATCTATAAGCTCTTTTGCTTCCTTTTCAATCAATGTTATTCTTTTTCCATTAACTAAAGGGTTAATATATCTTTTTTTGGCTCCATGGTGAACAAAATATACATTTTCAGGTTGTTGTTGTGATATATTAACCATTTTAGCAGTTTTCCATATATCATATACTTTTGAATATTTAGAGCTTTCAATAATCCTAATTATATCACTTTCCTTTTGGCTATATAAATCATCTATTGTTATTAACTTTTCTTCATTTAGTTTTTTAACTATATCTGCTAAAAATTGCATTGAGTATCTTGTTCTTTCTTCAAAATAAATTATAGCCAGCTTAGACATTGCTCTAACAAATCTCATTGCAATATCTAAAGTTTTAAAGCCTAATTCTGACACATTATTTTCATTTGATTGAATTATTATATCATTATATATTTCTTCAATTTCTTGCAAGTTTAATTTATTATAGTGGAATAATGCATTTGATAAAGTATATTCTAATCTGTCAGCAGAAAGCATTGGCGTATCATTGTCTGCTATAGGATATTTATGATAATCATTTACTTCTTCTAATTTAATATTATCTCTTTTCAATAAGCTCATTATTTCAGAGGAATTTGATATCATTTCTGTAGTTAAGTCTTCTGTTGACTCTTGAGTCATATAATCACCATTTAAAAAATCTATGCAATGTTTAAATACTGGTGTTGCAATATCATGAAAAAGTCCAGCTAGAGTTTGTTTTTTATCATGTGTAAAATGCCAAACTATTAAAGCTACACCAATCGAATGATCTAAACTTGAATAAAAATAACTGCTTTCAAATAAATCACTATAAATTGTCCCGCAAGTAACACTTATATAGTTTTGTTTAAATAAAGCCTCTGTATTTATATATTCCCATAACCATTCTGGAAAATCTGGCTCTAATACTTTAAAGTATTCTAAAGTTCTTTTATTTACTGTATCTAAATAGTTCATAATTTACTACTTCCTTCTTAATCTTAATGCATTTATTACTACCGTTAAGCTACTAATTGTCATACTAAACGCTGCTATCATTGGATTTAGTGTGATTCCTAATGGTTGTAAAATTCCTGCTGCAATTGGAATCATACATACATTGTAGAAAAACGCCCAAAATAGATTTTGCTTTATATTTCTTACAGTTTTACTACTAATATCTAATAAATCATTTATTCTCTCTAAGTTGTCATTCATAATAATAACTTGAGCTGAATCTCTTGCAATATCTGTACCACTTGATACAGAAACTCCAATATTAGCAGTTACTAAACTAACACTATCATTTATTCCATCTCCACACATCATTACTAATCCTTTTTCCTTTAGTTTGTTAATAGTTTCTGCCTTTTCTTTTGGAGTAACATTTGCAACAACATTTGTTATTCCTATTTGATTAGCAATTACGTTTGCTGTTTTTTCATTGTCACCTGTTAGCATTACAACCTCAATGCTTTTGCTCTTTAATTCTGTTATTACTTGTGGAACATTCTCTTTTGTAACATCACTTACACCTAACAAGGCTACTAACTTTTTATTTAAGCTTACAAATAAAATACTATTTCCATCACTTATTAGTTTTTGCTCATCTTCGCTATTTGTTAGTTCAACATTATTTTCTAACATTAGTTTTTTATTACCAATTAAATAATGCTTTTCATCAGATGTTTTTCCCTCTATTCCAAATCCAGGAATAGCTTTAAAATCTTTTACATCTATCAAACTAATATTATCTTCTTGGGCTTTATTTACAATTGCTCTTGCTATTGGGTGCTCTGATTTGTTTTCTAAACTTGCTATATCTTTTAATAATTCTTTTTCATCTTCATTACTATAGTTATACATCTTAGAAACTGTTAAAGTTCCTTTTGTCAATGTTCCTGTTTTATCAAAGCAAATAGTCTTTACTTTATGTGCATTTTCTAATGTCTCACTTGATTTTACTAATATTCCTTTTCTACTTGCATTTCCAGATGCAATAACAATTGCAAGTGGAGTTGCTAAGCCAAGGCTACAAGGGCATGCCACAACTAATATGCTTACAAATATATTTATTGCAACAGAAAAATCTTTAGAAATTATTAACCATATACCAAATATAATTATAGCAATTACTAAAACAGTTGGTACAAAATATCCACTTATTTTGTCTGCTATTTTAGCTATTGGAGCTTTTGTGCTTGTTGCTTGTGCTACTAGTTTTACTATTTCTGAAACAGTTGATTCTTTTCCTATTTTCTCTGCTCTATATTGAATAGTTCCTTCATAATTTATACTTCCTGCAATTACTTTAGAGCCTACTTCTCTTTTTACAGGTACACTCTCCCCTGTTATAAATGATTCGTTTATATGTGTAGTTCCTTGAACGACCTCTCCATCCACTGCTATTTTTTCACCTGGTTTGCAAATAACAATATCACCTTTTTTAATTTCATCTAATGTAACTTTTACTTCTTGTCCATCTTTTAAAATTGTTGCATTATTAGGAGTTATTGTCATAAGCTGTTTTAGTGCCTCTTTTGTTTTATCTTTATTTTTGTTTTCGATATATCTGCCTATTTCAATAAAAAATATAACAATTGCAGCTGACTCATAATATAAATTTTCTACGTACTGAGCATTTTCTTTTAATATTTGAATTGTGCCGTATATACTATATATGAAACTTGCTAATACTCCAATCATTACTAAAGTGTCCATATTAGGTGTTTTGTGTATTAAATTTTTATATCCATTTTTCAAAATATCTTTTCCTAAAGTTATAACAACTATAGTTAATATTAATAACGCAATTGCATAATTTACAGGATGATACATCATATTTAAAAATGAAATAGATGGTAAACCTACCATGTGTGCCATTGATATATATAATATTACTAATGATATTATTGTTATTGCAATTAGTTTATATTTCTCAGTACCTTTTTTCTTACTCTCTTTTTCAAATGTGTCAATTCCTAAACTTGTAAATCCTGCTTTTTCTATAAATTTTTCAACTTGCTCTAGTGTTAATTTTTGTTCATCATATTCAATATTTGCATTATTCATAACTAAATTTACATTTGCTTGTTTTATTCCATCTTGTTTGTTTAAATACTTTTCTAGGCCTGATGAACATGCGCTACAAGTCATTCCATCTATTTTTAATAATACTTTTTTCATGTATTATTCTCCTTTAAACCCTGCATCTTCTATTTCTTGAAGAATTGTATTTAATTCTACCTCTTCCTCATTATATTTTATATCAGCTGATTTTTCTTCTAAGCTTACTTTAGCGCTTTCTACTCCATCTACATTATTTAATATTTTTTCTAATCTATTAGAACATCCTGCACAATGCATTCCTTCTATTTTTAATTTAATTTCTTTCATTTCTGAATTTTTCCTTTCTATTTAGCAGCACTCTCAATTTCTTGTAATTCAAACCTATACTTTTGTTTTACATTTGGATATTTATTATGATCAACTTCACTTAAAAACATATCAAGTGGTCTTATCCAAAGGCTTCCATCTCCATATAGTCTTCTATATACAACATATTTTTCTTTTGTTTCAGAATCATTTGCAACATCAACTACTAAATAATAATCTCCTTTAAAATGCTTATATACTCTATTTATTTGTATCTCTCTCATATCTTTTCCTCCCTTTAGATTAAATATACTAAAATTTATTGCCATCACTAGATTTTCTTTTCAATTTTACTTAGTTATAACACTTATCTTCCAAAAGTTTAAAGTTACAACATCTTTCTGATAAATTGGAGTTAGGATTATTTTCTACTCTTCTTAACTTTGCTCCATTCGTGCATTATATAAATTACTTTTTCATCTTCTTTATAAAAATTATATATTGGAGTAAATCCTTCCTTGATATGTAAATTTAAAGAAGGAATATTTTTCTCATTTATGGCAGCATATATTGTATAATCATTAAATTTTGTTTTTATATAATTATATATATTTGAAGCTACTCCTTCTTTTAGATGATTTTTAGAGGTTACAATTTCCCAGATATAAATAGTTTTTTTAGGCATATTTTCTATATAATTAGGATATTTTTCAATTTCACAAAAATCTTTTTTAAAATATAATACCGCATAACCATATACGTCATTATCTTTTTTACATACCACTTTTAGCATATTGTTATCTTTTATTGATCTTAAATTACAGTTATTACCTATGTATCCTGAATTATTTTCAATCCAAATTTTTCTTATTTCTTCTAAACATTCATTTTCTACGATATACATAATATTATTTCCTCCTTGATATAGTCTATTATATCATAGTGAAACTTATTTTGAACAGTTTTATAAAATTTAATAAAGGTGCCAGCACATTATTTTATGTTGACACCCTCATTTTGCTATATATTTTTAATATATTTTTGTTAAGATATAAAAATTTATTTTACTTTCCACAGCAGTTCTTGTATTTCTTACCAGACCCACAAGGACAAGGGTCATTTCTTCCAACTTTTGGCTCGTTGTTTACTATTGGTTCATTTGAGCCTGATGTTCTAGGAGCTTTTCCTCCTAATTCATTTGATACTGTATTGTCTAGTCCTTCTCCTGTGATTTTTATTGAAGATGTTCTTTGAACATTGCCTTCTCTTTTTCTTGCATTCATTAGGAATTTTACAACATCAGTTTGAATATCTAAGTTCATTTGCTCAAACATATCAAATCCTTCAATTCTGTATTGAACAACAGGGTCTTTTTGACCATAGGCTTGTAAACCAATTCCGTCTTTTAGTTCATCCATTGCATCAATATGGTCCATCCATCTATCGTCAACTATTTTTAGCATTACAACTCTTTCTAATTCTCTTAGTTGTTGTTCACCAATTTCTTTTTCTTTTTTCTCATATGCAGTATGAATTTTGTCTTTTAATTCTTCAGCAACATCATGTGCTTTAATTTTATCTTTATGAAGACTATCTAAATCAGATATTCCATAGATTTCCTTTATTTCTTGTTCAAAGCCTTCTACATTTATGTTATCAGCATTAGATAAATACTCATTTACAGTATCTTCTGCTAAAGAGTTCATCATTTTAGTAATATGTTCTTTTAGGTCTTCTCCGTCTAGTACTTTTCTTCTCTCGTCATAAATAATTCCTCTTTGAACATTCATGACATCGTCATAAGAAAGGACATTTTTACGAATACTAAAGTTTCTTCCTTCAACTTTCTTTTGAGCATTTTCTACTGCATTAGAAATAATTTTTGACTCAATTGGCATATCTTCATCAGCTCCTAAAGTATCATAAACTCTAGTAATCATATCTCCACCAAATATTTTCATTAAGTCATCATCTAAGCTGATATAAAATCTTGATTCTCCTGGATCACCTTGACGTCCACTACGTCCACGAAGCTGATTATCAATTCTTCTTGATTCATGGCGTTCTGTACCTATGATTTTTAAACCACCTGCTGATATTACTTTTTCTTTTTCGTCTTTAATTTCATTATCATATTTAGCTTTAAGTTCTTTAAATTTATTTCTAGAAGCTAAGACTTCTTGATCATCAGTCTCGTTAAATGCTGTTGCTTGTTCAATTTGGTCTTCTGAATATCCAAATTTTCTCATTTCTTGTTTTGCTAAATATTCACTATTACCTCCAAGCATAATATCAGTACCACGACCAGCCATGTTTGTAGCAATTGTAACTGTTCCAAACTTACCAGCTTGTGCAATAATTTCAGCTTCTTTCTCATGGAATTTAGCATTTAATACTTGATGTTTGATTCCTTCTTTTTTTAGCATATTGCTTAATTTTTCAGATTTTTCAATAGAAACTGTACCAACTAGCACTGGTTGACCTTTTGCAAAGCTTTCTTTAATATCAGAAATAACTGCTCTGTATTTTGCATTTTCATTTTTGTAGATAATGTCATGATGGTCATCACGTACCATTGGTTTATTTGTAGGTATTTCAATAACATCTAACTTGTATATCTCTTGGAATTCTGCTTCTTCTGTCATTGCTGTACCAGTCATACCTGAAAGTTTATCATACATTCTAAAATAATTTTGGAATGTAATTGTTGCTAAAGTTTTTGATTCGTCAGCTATTTTAACATGCTCTTTTGCTTCAATAGCTTGGTGAAGACCATTATTGTATCTTCTTCCATACATAATTCTTCCTGTAAATTCGTCTACAATAAGAACTTCGCCGTCTTTTACAATGTAGTCAATATCTTTTTTCATAATTCCATGTGCACGAAGTGCTTGGTTAATATTATGTACTAACTCAGAGTTTTCAATATCATTAAAATTCTCTAAATTAAATTCTCTTTCAGCTTTTTGAATACCTTTTTGTGTTAATGAAGCTGATTTTGCTTTTAAGTCAACTATGTAATCATAGTTTTCATTATCTTCAGCTTGTTCTTCATCTTTTATGTCTTCTTCAACTATAACTTTTGGAGTTAATCTAGCTACAAAGCTATCAGCCTTTTTATATAAATCTGAAGACTGTGCTCCACGTCCTGATATAATTAAAGGTGTACGAGCTTCATCAATTAAAATACTATCAATCTCGTCGACAATTGCATAGTTTAATTCTCTTTGTACTAATTGGTCTTTGTATATAACCATGTTGTCTCTTAAGTAATCAAATCCAAATTCATTATTAGTTCCATATGTTACGTCAGCAGCATATGCAGCCTTCTTAGCACTTGGATCCATTCCACTAATAACTAATCCAACTGTTAATCCTAAAAATTTATATACTTTGCCCATCCATTCACTATCTCTTTTTGCTAAGTAATCGTTAACAGTAACAACATGAACTCCTTTTCCTGTTAAAGCATTTAAATATACTGGTAGTGTTGCAACAAGTGTCTTTCCTTCACCAGTTTTCATTTCTGCAATTCTTCCTTGGTGTAATATAATACCACCAATAAGTTGCACATCAAAATGACGCATTCCTAAAACTCTTTTTGAAGCTTCCCTTACAACTGCAAATGCTTCTGGAAGGATATCGTCAAGTGTTTCCCCTTGTGTTAGTCTATCTTTAAATTCTGCCGTTTTATTTCTTAGTTCTTCATCTGATAATTTTTGAATTTCAGGCTCTAAACTATTTATTTTCTCTACTATTGGTCTTACTCTTTTTACTTCCTTCTCACTGTATGTTTTAAATAATCCCATGTCTTTCTTCCTTTCTTTTTGTAAAATCTTACATCTATGATATAATATCACTTTTATAGAAAAATCGCAAGAAAAAAAGGAAAAGTTAAACATAATTTTCCAATGAATTTAATATATTGTATCAAAGGTGTGATGTGTATGTTTATTTATAATTTAAAAGTTGACGGAAATAAATTAGGTAAAATATTTTTAGGAATTCTACTAGGAATTATTATTATAATAACTGCTATAGTTGTTTACCGTATTTTAGGAAATAATTTTTTCAAAACGAATGATGATACAACTTCTGTGAAAGTTCAAGAACTCACAGTTAGCAATTATACCAATGTACTAAAAACTGTGCATGATAATATAGACGATTACGTTGGTATGAGAGTGAGCTTTTCCGGATACATACATAGAATGGTAGACTTTAAAGAAAATCAATTTGTTCTAGCTAGAGATATGGTTATCTCTTCTGATTTGCAAACAGTAATTGTAGGTTTTTTGTGTGAATGTGACGATATAAAACAATATGCTGATAAAACTTGGATTCAAATTGAAGGAGAAATTATAAAAGGCGATTATCACGGAGACATGCCAATATTAAAAATTACAAAAATACAAAAAATTGATAAACCTTCTGACGAATACGTGTATCCACCTGATGCTGCATTTGTTCCAACATCTGCAATATTTTAGACATAGATTCAAAAAGCTAGACCTCGAAGGTCTAGCTTTTTAGGCATTTTCAATATTAGTTATCTTTCAAATATTGATTTGAATACTCCTTTATCAATAAATGTTGAGAATATATTTTTTAATATTATTAGTATTATTGGTCCTATAAACATACCAATAACTCCTATGAATTTAAATCCTGTATACATTGCAATTAAGGTAAATATTGGATGTATACCTATTTTTCCACTCACCATTCTAGGTTCTATAAATTGTCTTACTACAGACATTATAATCCATAAAACTATAATCCATATTGCTAATGTAAAATCTCCTGAACATGCCGATATTACAGCCCATGGTATCATAAATGTTCCTGAACCAAATATAGGTAATAAATCTACAAAACCTATAATCAAGGCCATTAACAATGGGTATTGAACATTCAAGCCTGCAAAATGAAATATATATAACCCTATTAAGCAAATAACAAATGATATAAATACTAAAGTAACTTCTGCTTTTAAATATCCTCCTAATGATTTAGTAAGTTCTTTTATATGAATTCCTATTTTTTTAACCCAAGTTTCTGGCATATGATGTTCTAATTGGTCTATCATGTATACTTTATCTACACAAATGAAATATAATGCTAATAATGTAACAACTGTATATACTCCTATTGTTGGTATAGATGTCAAAAAGTTAATTGCGTTTGTCAATGCTGATTTAGCCCAGTTTGTTAAGTTTCCTAAAAAATCAAGTGAAGACTGTTGAATAGTTGACATTATGTTGTCTGGTATTTTTAAACTTTCAAAATCAACTGAAGCTATTAAATTTTGTACTAGTTGATATCCTTTTTCAAAATATTCGTTTAAATTTGTAAGTAAATTAGATGCTTCTGTTACTAATGTTATTGATGCCCACACTAAAAGTCCAGCTATTATAATTATTGCAATTATGAATATTATAATAGAACTCGTTTTTCGTCTCAGTTTGGTTTTTCTCATTATAAATCTAATGCATGGTTCTAATAATAGTGAAATAATAAATGCTACTAAAAACGGCATATAAAAAATCACTAGCTTAAATCCTAAATAACAACCAAGAACAGATAGTGCCAATATTAGTAGGTTTTTTAGTACCTTTCCCCAATAATTCATATCTATAATCATATGTAATTGTTCCCTTTCTTTTTAATATGACCGAATTATATCATATATAATAACTTATTTAAATACTATTGTGCATTTTTCTTGTCGCATCCACAAATGCAGCCCAAAGTATTTCCTACATTTGTTTCATTAATTTTACTATTTGCAGCTAAATCTCCTAATGTCAACATACCAATAAGTTTGTTGTCCTCTATTATAGGTATTCTTTTCACTTGATTTTTAGACATTAAATTTTCTGCTTCCTTTACATCTGCATTAGCATCACAGCAACATACTTCACAAGTCATAATTTCACTAATTGGTGTAGTATTTGGATCTTTATTACAAGCAATACATCTTAAAATAATATCACGATCAGTTACAAGTCCAACAACATTTTGTGAATTATTACATACTGGAATACAACCAACATGTTTGTTGCTCATTATTGTAGCACAGTCGTGCACTGTGTTAGATGGTGTAGCATATTCTACTTCATTACACATACAATCTTTAACTTTCATAACATACTCTCCATTCAAATTTATTTGATAATTTCAAATTATCAATATTATTTTTGACCAAAATAAAAAAGATATGCAATATTTTGCACATCTTTAAAATTTCAAAAATTGTTAAAATTTTGAAATTTATAAATATTCAGAATAATCTATATCCATTCTATTCATTCCAGGTCCATAAGGTGGTCTTCCACCAGGAAATGGTGGCCTACCTGGTCCCACTGGTGGAAATGGTGGACGTGGAGGTATCGGTCTTGGTGGTACAATTACTCCTCCACCAAATAGTCTTTGCAAAATCAAGATTCTAATTAAATCTCTCAACAATGGATTATTTGGTTGTCTTGTTTCTCTACTTTCAGTCTTTATTGGTGTTCTTTTAGGTGTAAGTTCTCTTTTCATTTCTTGCCTTGCACTTACATGATTACTTTCTCTATTTTGAGTTTCTATTTTTATATTTACTACCGTCTCATTTCTTTCAACAAGTTTATATACATCATCTGTCATTTTATCTACCACTGATTTTGAAATAGGTTCGTTATTTGTCTCACATGCTTTGCACACCAATGGATATATTACATTATAGCTGTCTGGATATAAAGCTTTCATTTCAGCTTCTGTTAAATTGCTTTGTACTTGATTTGACGAATATGTATTTTCATTTCTATAATCATATGTCTCATAAATATTAGGATCATTTATTGGATATCCTAATACTTGTCGCATATAATCTTCATAATTTTGGTAATACATACAATACCTCCCATTCTAAATTTAGTGTATTATATGTATCCTATATTGAATTTGTTACAATTATCTAATAATTCCATCTTTTTTCATCTTGTTTATTATTTTTGCATAAACTCTATCTCTTACCCATGGTTCTGATGTTATTTCTAGAACATCAGCAATTGAAACCCATTTTACTCCACTGTTTTCATCTTCTTTTATATGTATAGCTTCGTTTTCATCAGCTTCTAATAAATATGTCACATTAAGATGAACATGTGAAGCTACGTACTTTCCTCTTTTCTCGTGACCGTTTACATTGATTATTTCTAATGAATAAATATCTTTAGAAATAGGAGTAACATTCTTTATTCCTGTTTCTTCTTTTGCTTCTTTCATAGCTACATATAGAAGGTCACTATCTCCATCACTATGTCCTCCTGTCCATGCCCACGAATTATATATTTTATGATATATCATCAAGATTTTTGTTCTTTCTTTGTTAAGAATAAATGATGAGCTTGTAAAATGTCCATATTCATTTTGTCTAGTTAATACATCATCAAAATCATCAATATATTTTAACATTACCTCTTTTTCAACTTTTTCTTGTTCATTATATGGTGTAAACTTTTCTATATTTTCTTTTAAATTATCTATATTTATTTTTATTTTAATTCCTAAAACACCATATTGTTTTTCTCTATCTGGTGAATAAATTTCATACATACCATTAGCTTTTTCAGTTGCCTCACCTTCATCATTATATAGTTTTAGAAACAACTTCTTAAATGTATCTTCTCTATATAATTCAACAACATCAACCAATAATTTTTCCTGTAAATCTGGCAATTTTGAAAATTCTATTTTATCTCCAATTTTTATTTGCTGTCTTTTTTCATCATACAATCTAAATTCTATTGTTTTTGTTCCATTTTTTATTCTTTCAAAAGGACTTTCATTTAATTTCATTTTGTGTATCATAAATCTTTCTCCTCTATTATAACTCATTTACTAGTTTCTTAAATAAATTACCTCTTTCTTCAAAGTTTTTAAATAAATCAAAACTTGCACTTGCTGGTGAGAATAATACAATTTCGTCTGATGTTGCTATTTCTTTTGCTTTGTTAACTACTTCATTTAATGAACTACAATGATATATTGGCATATCTTTTCCATGTGTTTCTAGCTCATCTCTAACAACTTTTTCTATCTTTTCAGCAGTTGCTCCCATTAAAATTAACTTGCTTACATTTTCTACAATTGGTTTTGCAATTGGTGTATAGTCTAGATGTTTATCATATCCTCCTGCAATTAGAACAATTTTTTCATCAAAAGAGTTTAGTCCTGCTATAGTTCTTGTTGGTGATGTTCCAATAGAATCATTGTACCATTTAACTCCATCTATTTCTCTTACAAACTCTAATCTATGTGCAACTCCTTTAAAGTTTTGAATAGCTTTAGCCTGTACTTCTGGCTCCACTAAGCTTGCTGTTGCGGCTATTGCAGCACAAACATTTTCGTAATTGTGAACTCCTCTTAAATGAATATCTTTTACATTTAAAATATGTCTTCTAACCTTATCTTTACATTCCTTAATTTTCTCATCGTCATAGATTATTCCATCATCTAATTTAGTTTTTCTACTAAAATATATAACTTTTCCATTTGCCTCATTTTTAAATTCTTTTGTTATTTCATTATCATAGTTAATAACTAAAATATCATTCTTGTTTTGGCTTTTAAATATGTTTTTCTTAGCTTCTATATATTCTTCATAAGATTTGTGAATATCTAAATGATTTGGTGAAATATTAGTAACAACCGCAATATGTGGGCTAATTTGCATATCCATTAATTGAAAACTACTTAGTTCTAATACTACTACGTCTTCTGGTGTCATTTCTCTAACTTTAGTAAATAGTGGAAAACCTATATTTCCACCTAAGTAACATTTCTTTCCACTTTGTTTTATAATTTCATAAATTAAACTTGTAGTAGTTGTTTTTCCATCACTTCCTGTAATTCCAATTATAGTAGCTGGGCAAGTTTGCATTAACATTTCTATTTCAGATGTTAAAACAGCTCCTTTTCTTATCTCATCTACAATTTCCGGTGTGTCAGGTCTACAACTTGGAGAACGGAATATTACTGAAAATCCTTTTAGATTTTCTAAATTATTCTCTCCTAGGTATAAATCAAAATTATAATTATGTATTTTCTGAACTGCTTCTTTGTCTAGTTTTTCAACTGGTCTTTTATCAAAAAATGTAACACTTGCTCCTAAGTTGTAGAAATAATCTATTAAAGGAATATTGCTAACTCCTAAACCAATAATAGCAACTTTTTTTCCTCTTATATAGTTTTCAAATTCATCTAATTTTTTATTCACAAAATTCATTATCTATATTCTCCTTTTTAATAAAACTTAAAACCTTTTTAGCTGAAGCCTGAACATTTTCACACTCACTAACATCAACTACAATAGTTTTGTCATATATTTTGTAATAACCTGCTTTTTCTTGTAATTCATCTCTCCTTTGAATATTTTGTCTTAGTTCTTCTAAATCAATTTTGTTGTTATATTGTATGCTTTTTCTTCTT
This sequence comes from uncultured Clostridia bacterium, assembly GCA_934120135.1. Classification (GTDB taxonomy): domain Bacteria; phylum Bacillota; class Clostridia; order TANB77; family CAG-508; genus CAG-273. The sequence continues at coordinate 77,049 of CAKOTK010000003.1, forward strand.
ATACGTTCATCTAGTGAAGCTATAATCATAAAGTGATAATCTAAATTTGGATAAATTTCCATTAAGGCTCTTCCAGAAACTATAACATTATATTTTTCTTTAAATTGATCTATTAATTTTCTTCCAAATTCATATAATTTATCATTATTGGCAATTGTACCTATTTCTGAAACCGCTAATGATGATTGGGCTGATTGTAATTTTTCTTCATCAATTTTTTGTCCGTCAATATAAATTGCAGTTTGTCTATTTTCAATTGCAATTGTAATTTTTAGTTTTTCCATAATTGACTTAATATCAACATGAGACATATTTTGCTTCAAATTACTTAAATCCATTCCTGATTTAAGTAAGCTGTATACAATTGCTCTATATAAATTTCCACCTTCTAAAATTATACTATTAGGAATGTGATTTAATAGTTCTCTACATATCGCGCTTTTTCCTGCGCCAACATATCCTTCAATTCCAATTACTATATTATTCATTATAAAAATGCACCTCTCTTTTTCTTAAAAAATTATACTACAAAGCAATTAAATTATCAATAAAATTCCACTTCTTATTACTATGCCTTTTTTATTTTTTGAAATTTTTTGAATAAATTTTAATTTTTTTCTAATAATACTATTAAGAAAAAGAAATGGAGGTGCTTAATTATGTCAGAAAAACAAAATAAAAATAATAAAAACAATAATAAGAATAGTAATAACAATCAAAACAAAAATAATAACGAGAGAAATAATAACTGTAAATAATTTTATCTTCCAAATAATAAGAGATGTAAAACTAAGTGGGTATTCGTTTTATAAATTATTTATATATAATTAGTTTTAATTTTACTTTGTTCCCTTTCTTTTTGCTGTGTTTTTTTCTTTTGTATTTTTCTGTTTTTTATGAATACCCATTTAGCTTTACATCTCTTAAAACAAAGACAAAGACAGTATCATAGAATTATGATACTGTCTTTGTTTCCTCACATTCATCATCCTAAATATTTCTTTAAAAATTTTCCTGTATAACTTTGCTCATTTCTTGTAATTTGTTCTGGTGTTCCTACTGCAATTATTTGTCCACCTTTTTCTCCACCTTCTGGTCCCAAGTCTATAATGTAATCAGCTGTTTTTATAAGGTCTAAATTATGCTCAATTACAATTATACTATTTCCTGTGTCAACTAATCTTTGTAAAATATCAACCAATTTATGAACATCTGCTATATGAAGTCCTGTTGTAGGTTCATCTAAAATATATAATGTTTTTCCTGTTGCCTTTTTAGATAATTCTGTTGCTAATTTAACACGTTGTGCTTCTCCACCTGATAAAGTAGTTGAAGGTTGCCCTAACTTAATATATCCAAGTCCAACATCATATAAGGTTTGAATTTTTGATTTGATTTTAGGTATGTTTTCAAAAAACTTCAACGCTTCTTCTACAGTCATATCAAGAACATCACTAATAGTTTTACCTTTATATTTAACTTCAAGTGTTTCCCTATTATACCTTTTTCCTTTACATACTTCACATGGTACATATATATCTGGTAAAAAGTGCATTTCTATTTTTAAAACACCATCTCCAGAACATGCCTCACACCTACCACCTGCAACATTAAAGCTAAATCTTCCTTTATCATAACCTCTCATTTTAGCTTCCTGTGTTGCTGCAAAAATGTCTCTAATAACATCAAATACTCCTGTATATGTTGCTGGGTTTGAACGTGGAGTTCTTCCTATTGGTGATTGGTCAATATTTATAATTTTATCAACATTCTCTAGCCCTTTTATTTCTTTGCATTTTCCTGGTTTCTCATTTGAACCATATATTTCTTTAGCTACAGTTTTATATAATATTTCATTAACTAGTGTACTCTTGCCTGAACCCGAAACACCTGTAACACAAATAAATTGTCCTAATGGGAATTTTACATTTATGTTTTTTAAATTATGCTCTGTTGCCCCTTTGACTTCAATTGCCTTTCCATTAGATTTTCTTCTTTTTTTAGGTACTAAAATTTGTTTTTTGCCACTTAAATATTGTCCTGTAATAGATTCTGGAACTAATTTAATTTCTTCAGCAGTACCTTGTGCAATTACTTTTCCACCATGTACACCTGCACCTGGTCCAATATCTATAATTTGGTCTGCTGCATACATAGTATCTTCATCATGCTCAACAACTAAAACAGTATTTCCTAAATCTCTTAATTTTCTAAGTGTTGCTAATAGCTTTTCATTATCTCTTTGATGCAATCCAATACTTGGTTCATCTAATATATATAGTACTCCTGTTAGTCCTGAACCAATTTGAGTTGCTAAACGAATACGTTGTGCTTCACCACCTGATAAACTTCCTGCACTTCTAGATAATGTTAAATATTCCAATCCAACATCAAGTAAAAATTGTAAACGTTTATTTAATTCTTTTAGTATTTGATCTGCAATCATTTTATCTTTGTTATTTAATTGTAATGAATTTAAGAAATCTTTTATTTTATCAATAGACATATCTGTTAATTCATTTATGTTTTTATCTCCAACTTTTACAGATAAGCTCTCTTTTTTTAGTCTTGCCCCATGACAAGTTTGACATGCACTTTCACTCATATACATTTCATAAAAGTCTCTCATACCTTGAGATTTTGTTTCATTATACCTTCTATCTAATGTTGGTAAAACCCCTTCAAATGGACTTGTAAACTTTCTTGTTCCAGCATAAGATGTATATTCAAAATCAATTGCTTCATCACCTGTACCATATAATATTTTCTCTAAGAACCATCTTGGCAATTTTTTAATAGGTACATCTTTTATTTCTACTCCGTAATGTTTAGCAATACTTTCAAAATACATTTTTGCCATTGTATCGCCTTTTTTCATTGTACTAGCTCCAAAAGCTTTGATTCCATCATATAAAGTTTTATTTTTATCAGGCACAACTAAATCTTCATCCATTTTCATTAAGTAGCCAATACCTGTGCAAGTTGGACAAGCACCAAATGGATTATTAAAAGAAAACATTCTTGGTGTTAATTCTTCTATACTTATATTGCAATCTGGACAAGCATAGTTCTGACTATATAATATTTCCTTATCCCCTGGAATATCTATTACAACTAAGTTATTTGCATATTTTAAAGCAGTTTCAACTGACTCAGTTAGTCTTGTTCTAATTTCTTCTTTTACAACTAATCTATCAACTACCAACTCTATATTATGTTTTTTCTTTCTATCAATCTCTATGTCGTCTGTTAATTCATAAACTTCTCCATCAACACGTACACGAACAAACCCTTCTTTCTGAAAGTCTTGTAATAGTTTTGTATATTCACCTTTTTTTCCACGAACAACAGGTGCTAAAACTTGAATTCTAGTACCTTCTTCTAAACTCATAACACTATCTATAATTTGATCAATAGTTTGTTTTTCAATTTTCTTACCACAGTTTGGACAATATGGTACGCCTATACGTGCATATAATAAACGAATATAGTCGTATATTTCTGTGACTGTTCCAACTGTTGAACGTGGATTTCTGGATGTAGTCTTTTGATCTATTGAAATGGCTGGTGATAAGCCTTCAATTGATTCAACATCTGGTTTTTCCATTAGTCCTAAGAATTGTCTAGCATAAGATGATAAACTTTCTACATATCTTCTTTGACCTTCTGCATACAAAGTATCAAATGCTAACGAAGATTTACCAGAACCAGAAAGCCCTGTAATTACTACTAATTTATCTCTTGGAATTTCTATATTTATATCTTTTAAATTATGTTCTTTTGCTCCCTTAATAATAATGCTATCTTGCATTTAAAATCTCATTCCCTTCTATATTTACAAATTAGATTGGAAAATTCTAATTATTTTTCAATCTAAAGCCCCTATATATGTTGTGCTAAGCACAAATAATTATTCATCAATAACATATCTAATTATAAAACATAAGTTCGAATATGTCAAGTAAAATCACATAAAATAAGGTGCCTTAATTTTTAAGGCACCTTATTTGCTAGGATTCATAAACTAGAATAGGAATAGATGTAGAAATATTTTCGTAGAGAATTTTTGCGGCTTCATGTGGCATATTCACACAACCATGTGAGCCATCTGTTTTATAAATTTCTCCACCGAAAACTCCATTTCGCCAAGAAGCATCGTGAAAACCTATACCTCCATTAAAAGGCATCCAATAATCCACTGGAGAAGCATATTTGCTTCCATCACTGTTACTACCTCTTAGAACAGCATTCCGTTCTTTATAATAGAGATAATAAACACCTGTTGGAGTACTGCAACCATCTGCAACATTTCCAGTTACACATGGAGTATCAAGAATACATTCACCATCAACATACATTAAGACTCTTTGTTCAGTTATATCCAACTCAATTCTGGTATTTAGATTTGGAACCTGAACTCCTTTGATAATATCATTCATTGCTTCTAAGCGTGGTTCAAGCATTGAAGTTACTATCTCCGGCTCTATAATTGTTGGTTTTGATAATTTAATGCCATATTCCCCTTGTTCAAGTTTTTCTATGAAAAGTTTATAGTTTTCTTCAAAGTCAATTACTTTTCCATATTGTTCTTGAGCAATTTGAAATTTTTGAGTTTCATCATTCCATTCAATGAATGCATTCTGAGATTCGCTACTTTCCTGCATCTCTGGCAAATCCTTAAGATATCGTTCTATTGCTTTTTCATCAAAAGATACTATTCCAGAATAATTATTAATTTTGGTCATATCTCTTAATTTTTGGTTTTTAAGGATTTCGTGCAATAAATTTTCGTTTACATTTACTCCAAGTTTGTCTAATGTAACTTCATATGTGTGGTTACTATCAAACCATATTACTGAAGTTCTTTTTCCAAGTGTCTCCTCAATGTTGTTTTTTGCTTTTTCCACCGTTAGGCACGAACAGTTTACACCTTGAATATATGTCCCAATTGTAAAATGTGAATGATAGAACATACTTGCAAAAACAATGAAAGCAACTGCTATCCCAAGTAATACTAGTCCAAAATGTTTTTGCTTTTTATTCCGGTTTTCTTGCATACTCTTCCCATTCATAATAGAATCCTCCTTGTGTGTTACTTAAATTATTTTGTAACATCCAAAAATTTGGAATATTCTAATTATACCACTTTCATGTTGATATGTCAAAATTTTCCAATGTTTTTTATCTTTAAAAAATTGTTTTTATTACAAATATATTACATAAATATTACAAAAAGGCAATGTGTGTTGCATAATTGTTACATTAGGTTTACAAAAAATCTTATCCACAATATTGTGGATAATGTGGATAACTTTGTGAATAACTATAAATAGGCACTAATTTCTGTGGATAACTTTTGCATTTTATTGTTTACTATTTTATGGTAACAACTTATTTATCATATATTGTCAAATAGTTTTTTAAGCTTTTACATTAAATTCCATTTATATATTTTTTCATTATTTAACATCAAAAAACTGCAGTTTCTAGATTAAAGAAAATGCAGTTTTTATCACTATTTTACGTACATAATAGTATTATCAAAAGAATTTCACATATTAGAATCGCTGGAAATCCTATTACAAATTTTGCTTTCTGAGTTTTATGTCTAAAAGTATACATTCCGACAATACCACCTATACCTCCTCCTAGTAAAACTAGTACTAGCAAAGTATTTTCAGGTATTCTCCATTTTCCTCTTTTAGCTTTCCATTTATCAAGCCACATTGCAAAAAATGTAATTAAATTTATCGCAACCAAATAAATAACTATATACTTAACATCAATTAGCTCTTCTAATTTCATAGTTTCCCCCTCAGTTATCACACTTAATTAAATAAACATTTTGAATTTTAAAAAGAATTAGTATATTACAAGGAAAAAAGTATTCAAAAGGCAAGGGCGCAACCTTTTGGTTGTAACCGCGTTTTGAATACTTTTTGACGCAGTAAGATGCCAATTATTTTTAAAATTCACCCGAAAAGACTAAGTTGATTACTTTGACTCATCCCCTTCAAGCATCCCACTTTTTGCAACATTTCAATAACAGAAGCACCAATTTTAGAGCGAATCTTCATATCGTCTATCGACATAAATTTTCCATCTTTTTTCGCAGTATCTATCCCTTCTGCAGCTACAGTTCCTAGTCCAGGAATACTATTTAATGGAGGTCTTATTTCTGTATCTGATTCCATTATAAATTTTGTTGCATGACTCTTATACAAATCAATTGGCAAGAATGTAATTCCTCTTTCATACATTTCTAATACTAACTCTAAAATCGCATACATATTCTTATCTTTAGTTGAAGCACTATTTCCTTGTAAGTCAATTTCCTTCATTTTATTTTTTACTTTTTCTACACCATAACACATAATATCACTATCAAATTCATCTGCACGAATTGTATAAAATGCTGTGTAATATGCTGCTGGTTTATGTACTTTAAACCATGCAATACGGAAGGCATTTGTAACATAAGCTGCAGCATGTGCTTTAGGGAACATGTACTTAATTTTTTGACAAGAACCAATATACCATTCAGGTATGTTGTATTCTCTCATCATTGCCTCATGTTCTTTCCATTTTTCTGGATCTTTTGAAGCTTTTCCTTTACGAACAAACTCCATTATTTTAAATGCTGGTTTTGGTGGCAATCCTTTTTTGATTAAATAAAGCATAATATCGTCTCTACAACCTATTGCCTCACTTAATGTAACAATTCCTTGATTAACAAGTTCTTGTCCATTGTTTAACCATACATCAGTACCATGTGAAAGTCCTGATATACTTATCAATTCATTAAATGTTGTTGGTTTTGTATCAACTAACATTCCTCTTACGAACTTTGTTCCAAACTCTGGTATACCAAATGTTCCTACCTCTGAATGTATTTGTTCTGGTGTTACACCTAATACTTTTGTTGAACTAAATATTGACATAGTGTCTTTATCATCCAAAGGTACTTTAGTTGGGTCAATTCCTGTCAAATCAAAAAGCATACGAATCATTGTAGGGTCATCATGGCCTAGTATATCTAGTTTTAATAAGTTTTGGTCAATTGAGTGATAATCAAAGTGTGTTGTTATAATATCTGAATTAGGGTCATCTGCTGGATGTTGTACTGGTGTGAATTCATATATTTCTCTGCCTTTTGGTACAACTATAATTCCACCTGGATGTTGACCAGTTGTCCTTTTAATTCCTGTACATCCTTGTGAAAGTCTTACAACTTCTGCATTACTAATAGGTATGCCTTTTTCTTCATAATATTTTTTCACATATCCATAAGCAGTTTTGTCAGCTACTGTACCAACTGTACCAGCCTTAAATGTTGTTCCTTTTCCAAATATTACTTCTGTATATCTATGAGCCTTTGCTTGATATTCTCCTGAGAAATTTAAGTCAATATCAGGCTCTTTATCTCCATCAAATCCCAAGAAAGTTTCAAATGGAATATCCATTCCATCTTTTGCTAATTTTTCTCCACAGTTTGGACAAGTCTTATCAGGTAAGTCAAATCCATTTTTTACTCCATAATCTGTAAAATCTGAATATTTACACTTAGGGCATCTATAATGTGGTGGAAGTGAATTTACTTCTGTAATACCTGTCATATTTGCAACAAATGATGAACCAACAGAACCTCTTGAACCTACTATGTATCCATCTTCATTAGATTTCCATACCAATTTTTGTGCAATAATATACATAACTGAGAACCCGTTTGTAATAATAGAATGTAATTCCTTATCTAATCTTGCTTGTACTATTTCCGGTAATGGATCTCCATATAATTCATGTGCTTTATTATATGCTATATTTTTTATTGTTTCTTCACATCCATCAATGTGTGGTGGACATTTTTCAGGTGAAATTGGGCTTATTTTCTCACACATATCAGATATTTTATTTGTATTAGTTACAACAACTTCATATGCTTTTTCTTCTCCTAAATAGTCGAATTCTTTTAGCATTTCTTCAGTTGTTCTTAAATATAATGGTGCTTGATCATCTGCGTCATCATATCCTTGTCCAGCCATTAAAATTCTACGATAAATTTCGTCTTGTGGATCCATAAAATGAACATCACATGTTGCTACAACTGGCTTTTGTAGTTTTTCACCAAGAGCAACTATTTTACGGTTAATATCTTTTAAATCTTCAACGCTTTTTACCGTTTCATTTCTAACCATAAACATATTATTTCCAAGAGGTTGAATTTCTAGATAATCATAATCTGCTGCTATTTCTTCTATTTCTTCATCTGTTTTACCAGCAATTATGGCTCTATATATTTCTCCTTGCTCACAAGCACTTCCAAGTATTAAACCTTCAGAATATTTTTTATATAATGATTTTAATATACGAGGCTTTTTATAAAAATAATGTAGATGTGAAATAGATATCAATTTATATAAATTTCTAAGTCCAACATAATCTTTTGCCAATATAATAGCATGGTATGTTGGAAGTGATTTATAATCTGCTTTTCCACTTAATTTTTCATCTATATCGTCTAAGGTTTTAACACCTTTTTCTCTAAGCATATCAAACATTACATTTAATACTTTTACTGTTGTATCAACATCATCTAATGCTCTATGTGCTACATCTACTTTTATTCCTAAGTTTTCTGCAATAATTCCTAATTTATATTTTTTATACTGTGGAAATAAATCTTTTGCTAGTCTTAATGTATCTAAATATGTATTTCCTAGTTTTAATCCTAATAATGTGCAGTTATATTTCAAAAATCCTATATCAAAATCTGCATTATGTGCTACAAGAACACTATCTCCAACAAATTCTATAACTTTTGGTAATATTTCTTCAATTTTAGGAGCATCTTTTACCATATCGTCAGTAATATTAGTAACTTCTACTACTCTTTGTGGTATTGGTTTTTCTGGGTTTACAAATGTACTAAGTTCATCAATAACTTCTCCATTTCTAACCTTCATTATACCAATTTCTGTGATTTTTTCTGTTCTGAATGAGAAACCTGTTGTTTCTAAGTCCAAAACGCAATATGTAGTATCATCTAAAAGTTGATTTTTTGAAAATGAAACACATGGTGTTTTATCTGGTGCCAAATATGCTTCAACTCCATATATAACTTTCAAATCAGGGTGGTCTTTTTCTAGGTATTTGTGTGCATCAGGAAATGCTTGTACAACTCCATGGTCTGTTATAGCTATTGACTTCATTCCCCATTTTACAGCTCGTTTTAATAGGTCTTTTGCAGCTGTCATACCATCCATCTGGCTCATTTGAGTATGCATATGAAGCTCAACTCTTTTAACTTTTGCTTCATCTTTTCTAACTTCTCTTTTAATTCCAGTTGATTCAATAATTACATTTGCAATTACTCCTAATTCTTTTGCAAATGGGTCAAATTGTGCAGTTCCATTTACTTTAACTCCACTAGCTGATTTCAACCTTTTTATTACTGCATCGTGTTTGTCTGCTTCAACAAAAGCTTTACATGTAATTGTACTTGAACCATCATATAAATCAAATGTTACTAAAAATTTACCTGATTTCAATTCTCTTGAATCTGTATTTAAAATTTCTCCATCTAATAAAACTTTTCCACTATCAACCGACAAATCTATTACTTTGGATAATTCTTCTTTTATTTTCAGACTTCTACCATAAATTAAAGGTGAATTTTCCTCTTGTTCTGGTTCAAAAGGAATATCTGCCTCTGTAGGCATTGGTACATCTGGCATTGATGCAGATTCAACTTGCATTTTCTTTTCTTTTTCTTGTCTTTTTTCTTCAGCCTGTTCCATTGCCTCTTTTTGAGCTAACATAATTGCTTGTTTTTCTAATTCTCTTGCATGTGCTTGGTATTGATCTATCATTTCTTGTGTAATTTCTTCTTGGTAAGAAACCACATAATTTTTATGATATAAATCTGCTAATTTAGAAGATAATATTTTCTCAAATCCTCTTGCTTCTAATACCATTTTGCCTTTCATTGCTAGTTTTACACTTATTCTATTATCCTCAATGCTAATTGTACTATTTTTCAATAATGCTTTTGTTAATGGATGTTTGTATGCCATATATTCAACAATGTCAGCCCATTCAGCTTGAATTTTATTATTTACATTTTCATCTGTTCCATCAGATTCTATTTTTATATCAATATCTTTGAAATTAAATCTTTTAGCTAAATATTTTTCAAAATCAGCTAAATCTTTCATTAAAATAGAAGAAGTTACTTTAAGCTTTATTTCTAAAACATTAGTCTTTTTGTATATATTTACACATACAACTTTAGCCTCGCTCAAAGCGAAGCTATTTGAATTGTAATCTCTAAATACTTGTTTTACTGTTTTTAGTTCTTCCATTTCTTCCTCTTATAATTTACTAGACTTTTTGTAAAATATAGTTTGCCCAAACTATATCTTGTATTCTTTTAGTGCTTGGCAATGTTTCAAAATAATCAATTATTTTTACATTTAAATTATATTTCTCTATTATCTCTTCAAGTTTTTCTTTAGTTAGATAGTTATAATATTTTCCTTCTTTTATTTCATCTTTAACACCTTTTTTAAAAGATGTATAGATTATTCCTTTTTCTTTTAATGCTTTTATCATCTTCTCTAAAATACTGCCTAGTTGTTCTTTTTCCACATGTAATATTGATGAACATGCCCATATTCCATCATAAACATTTTCTTCATTCAACTCATCAAATTTCATACATTCAACTTCTTGTCCAATGTATTCACTAGCTAATTTACACATTTCAATAGAACCATCTATTGCTTTTACTTTATATCCATTTTCAATAAAATATTTACTGTCTCTACCTGATCCACATCCAAAATCTAATATATATGCATTTCGTGGAATTCTATTTAAAAATCTTTCATAATTTTCAGCAAAATTTCCATTTAAGGTTTGTTCAAAATATTCACTTGCATTTTTATTATAATAATCTAGTGTATCGTATTTTTCTCCCATTTCTTCTCCTTTTTGTATTTTTGTATTTTTCCTAATAAGAAATTTATAATCAGATTTTCTTCCATTAAGTTGTCATATTTGTAAGGAATATAATTCATTTATAGCTTTCAATTAATTTATTTGTTCTAAATCAATTAATTCATTTTTTCTAAAAGTTAACTTTAATAGACATGGAGACTTTATATTTAATATTGTTTTTTTGTTATATACAAGTTTAACGTCTTCATTTACTGTACACCAATTTAATAAAAAGAACTTTATTGAGCCTCCATGACTAATCACTGCAATTCTTTTTCCCTCATATTCTTTAAGCATTTGATCAAAAAATCTATTCATTCTTTCTCTAGTTTGCTCTGCACTTTCTCCATCTGAAGTTCTAAATGTTCTATCTAATAATTGTTCTTGTGAAGGATCTCTTGTCATTTTATCCTTCATAAATTCTCCTAATTCTTTCAAATTACCTAATTTTCTTTCACTTAGGTTGTTATCAAGGTTAAAATTTAAATTATTTATATTTGCAATGTATTTAGCAGTTGCTTTAGCTCTAGTATAACTACTCGACCATATAACATCCAAATTTGTCAATTCTTCATTTTCACTTAATTTTTTAGCTTGTTCCTCTCCATCTACGGACAATATTTCTTTTTCATTAATCATTTGAGAATCTTCATTTGTATTTCTTATTCCCCTTTCATCAACAGTTTCCGCATGTCTTATCAAATAAACAATAGTATTTTCCATAATTACAATTCCTTTCCACTATTTAATATAATTTTAAAAAATCCTTAGCACATCATTATAAGTAACTAAGATAGAAAGTCCGATTAAAAGTGCAAATCCTGCCATTTGGATAGAAATTTCTAGCTTTTCACTCATTGGTTTTCTTCTAATTGCTTCTATAAGTAGAATAACAATTTTTCCTCCATCTAGTGGTGGAAATGGTAGTAAATTTGTAAAACCTAAAGATATAGATACTACCGCTAATATATAAACAAATTCTGCAAAGCCTGTAGTTTTTGCAACTATTTCGCCTATTCCAACTGGTCCAACCATTTGATCAATTGATACATTTCCTGTGAATAGCATTTTTAAACTATCAACAATTGAAAATGCAAATCTTCCTGTTGCTGAAAAAGCATATGATATATCATTTCTCAGACAAGCTATTAAAATAAAGTATACTATTAAAGCAAAAACAATGTTTACAAGTCCACCTGCTGCTACTATTGCTATTCTTTTAGGAATACTTGCTTTACTAAAAGAGCCTTCATTTTCAGAACGCTCTTCTTCACCTTCCATATTAACAAATCCTCCTAAAGGAATAAGTCTTAGAGCATATTTAGTTTCTTTGCCTTGTTTTCTCCATATTGTTGGTCCAAATCCAATAGCAAATTCATTTACTTTAACTTTGCATGATTTTGCTACTACGAAATGTCCTCCTTCATGGATAAGAACAAGGAAACCTAGTATAAATATAATTTTCAATATTGTAATAATTACTGAAATCAATAGAATTCTCTCCTATAATAAAAACATAAATAAAAAGTAAGCAAATGGTGCTGTAAATATAACACTATCTATTCTATCTAACATTCCACCATGGCCTGGAATTAAATTGCTGAAGTCTTTAATTCCTGTATACCTTTTTACGCTTGAAGCTGCTAAGTCTCCAATTTGACTTAATATGCTTAACACTACTGTTATAAGTGCAACATATACATAGTTAAATTCTACATGGAACGCATATTTACATAGCACACTATAAAGTATAGTAATTACTACTGCGCCTAATGTTCCTCCAATACATCCCTCTATTGTTTTTTTAGGGCTAATTTCTGTAAAATGATGTTTACCCAATGTTTTTCCAACAACATAAGCAAATATATCAGTGCCCCATGCTGTAAGGAATACAAACCAAATTAGTAATTTTCCATGTTCTAAATTCTCATGAATTACAGAAATATACATCAAAAATATTACTATGTAGAATATTCCAAAAAAGGTAACTGCTATATCTATTATATTAACTTTTAAATTTTTTATAATAACATATAAAAATAAAATACATAAAGTTATTGGCAATAATAGCCCAATAGTTTTTACAGTCCAGTCTTTTGGTAATACATGAATTATAGAGATCATTCCTGCTAGAACATAGCCTATCCATGTAATTGGATTTGCTTTTTCTCCTGTTCTAAACGCTTTATAAAATTCATGTAAACACATAATTGCTAGTATTGCTACTGCTACGTCAACTACATATTTATTTCCTAAAATCAATATGGCTGCTGCAACTGGAAACAAAACTAATCCCGATACTACTCTTTTTACATTCATATAAAAATAACCTTTCTATTGTTTACTTTCCACCAAACTTACGATTTCTTTTTTCAAAAACTGATATTGCTTCATCTAAATCTTGTTCTGAAAAATCTGGCCAATATTTTTGCACAAAATAGAACTCTGTATAAGCAAGCTGCCACAAAAGGAAATTGCTAAGTCTTTGTTCTCCACTTGTACGAATTAACAAGTCTGGCTCTAACTGTCCTGCTGTATAAAGTGAATTTGAAATAGTTTGTTCATCAATGTCTTCAACATTTATTTTATCTTCTTTTACTTCTTCTGCTATTTTTCTAACAGCTCTTACTATTTCATCTCTTCCGCCATAATTAAATGCAATATTTAATACTAAACCTGTATTATTTTTTGTTTTTTCTATTATTTTATTTATACTTTTTTGAAGTCCTGTATCTAAGTCTACAATATTTCCTAGCATATTAACTTTAATATTTTCAAAATCATCACTACTTAAAAATTCTTCTAAATATTTTTGAAGTAAAAGCATTAAAGCTCCAACTTCTTCTTTGGTTCTTTTCCAATTTTCTGTTGAAAAAGCATATACTGTTAAATATTTTATTCCAAGCTTATTGGCATATTTAGCAATTTTTCTTAATGATTCTGCTCCTTCTTTATGTCCTAATCTATAGTCTAAGCCTTTTTCTTTAGCCCATCTACGATTTCCATCCATTATAATTGCAATATGTTTTGGTAATAACTTCTCTTCCATATTCTTCCTTTCTTATTACGTAATTTCAATTCTAAAAAGAATTAGTAGATTGTAAGGCACAGTGCGCCCCTATATGCTCATAACTTCTCTTTCTTTATTAGCCAACATACTATCAATTTCTTCAACCTTTTTATCAGTTAGCTTTTGAATTTCATTTTCTTCATTCTTTAAATCATCTTCTGTTATTTCAGATTTTTTTTGCATTTCTTTAGCCTCATCCATTGCATCTCTTCTAATTGAACGAATTGCAACTTTAGCTTCTTCAGCTAATTTTCTTATATCTTTTACTATTTCTTTTCTTCTCTCTTCATTTAATTCAGGGAAGTTCAATCTTATTACTTTTCCATCATTATTTGGATTAATTCCTATATCAGATTTTAAAATTTCTTTTTCAATTTCTTTTAAAAGATTCATATCCCATGGTTGAATTAAAATCATTCTAGCTTCTGGTACAGAAATACCAGCTACTTGGTTTATTGGTGTTGGAACACCATAATAGTCTACTGTAATTTTGTTTAATATTGCAGGATTTGCTCTACCTGCTCTTATTTCTGATAAGTTTTCCTCAAAAACACTAATTGTTTTATTCATTTTTTCTTCATATACATTGTTTAACATAATTTAATCTCCTTATAATTTAATTTTTATTTCCAACAAAGGTACCTACTTTTTCACCTTTTATCGCTTTTATCATATTTTCTGGTTCATCAATTGCAAATACTATAAGTGGTATATTATTATCTTTGCATAAAGATATTGCTGTTGAGTCCATTACTTTTAAATCTTTGTTTAAAACATCCATATATGTAATTTCATCAAATTTAACTGCATTTGGATTTATTTTTGGGTCATCTGAATATACTCCATCAATAGTTTTTCCTACTAATATTGCATCTGCTCCAATTTCTGCTGCTCTTAAAGCTGCTGCTGTATCAGTTGTAAAAAATGGACTTCCAGTTCCTCCACTAAAAATAACTACTCTTTTATTTGCCAAATGTTTATCAGCTTTTCTTTTTATATATTGCTCAGCAATAGTTCTCATTTCAACTGCTGTTTGAAGTCTAGCTGGAACTCCTTTAGCTTCTAGTGTATCTTGTAAAGCTAAACCATTCATACAAGTAGCTAACATTCCCATATAGTCAGAGGTAGTTCTTTCCATATCATGACCATTTTTCCCTCTCCAGAAGTTTCCTCCTCCTACAACAATTGCTACTTCTGCACCTAAGTCAACAAGTTCTTTTACTCGGTCACAGATTTTTCCTATTGTATCTGCATTTACTCCATGTTTTGTTTCACCTGCAAGTGCCTCACCACTAAGCTTTAATAGCACTCTTTTATACTTTAACTCAGCCAATTATAAACACTCTCCTTAATATTAAATTTATATGCTCTATTCTATCATAGATTATTTACTTTTACACCTTTTTTTCAAAATTTTTTTATAAATTTTGAATTTTTTATTTAATAAATGATAATACTAATTTAAAAGGTGATAAAATGAACCAAATTTTAGATAAAAGCTATAACTTTAAAAGAAAAATATCTGTTGAATTTAGTAATGACATAGCAGAAATTCCATATATTGAAACTAAAAAAAATTTAAAATCGAAGAAAAATAACTACAAAATGCAATTTCTTGTTTCTTCATTTATCGCATTGCTAGGCTGTTTTGTTTTTTTAGTAAATATTATAAAATCACACTCTCAAGAAAAAATATCAAAAAAGTTGTTAAACAATTATAATTTAACAACTTTATATCAAACTGAAAACTCATCATTGCAAAGTTCTACCGATGTTCCATTTGTTATTGGCATTATAAAAATAAATAAAATAGATTTGAATTATCCAATTTTATCTCAAACAAATGATGATTTACTAAAATTGTCTGTTTGTAGATTTGCTGGTCCAATGCCAAATGAAGTTGGAAATTTGTGTATTGTTGGTCACAATTATATTGATACTCGTTTTTTTAGTAGATTAAATGAACTTTATAATCGGAGACGAAATTGAAGTATATGATTTAAACGGAAATTGTGTTGTATATGAAGTTTACAATAAATATGAAGTTAATTTTAATGATTTAACTTGTACGAGTCAAAAAGTTTATAACAAGAAAATTATAACTTTGATAACTTGTGATAACATAAACGATTTAAAAAGATTGGTTATACATGCCAAACAAAAAAAGTAAGAAGACTTAATACTTCTTACTTTTTTAAATTAAATATTTCTATAATTTCTAATTTTTGTATAAGCATATATTGCAGATACTAAGCAGATACCTATAAATATGAATAAAGTTGTATCTTCTGCTACACCTGTTTGAGGTAAATTATTTTCAGCTGCATTTGTATTTTCTGTATTAGGTTCATTATTTACAACTGGTGTCTCATTATTAGTTGGTGTTTCATTATTTGTATTTGTTGTCTCATTATTTGGCACCTCATTATTTGCTTCTTCTTCATCTATAATATTCAAAGGATTTGAATTACTTGCTTTTACAATTGGAGTAACAGCTATAACTAATATAATCATTGCAACAAATATTAACATAATTTTTCTATTCTTCATAATATTATCTCCTTTTTCAATACATTTTTATATTATTTTCTCCTAACAAAAAAATAATATTCATTTTTCATACTATATTTATTTTATACTTATATTTGTTAATAGTCAAGTATTTTTGTTATTTTTTTTGATTTTTTGTGTTTTTTTGTTGTTTTTATACATTAAACCTAAATAATACGACATCTCCGTCCTGCATAACATAGTCTTTTCCTTCAGAACGCATTAGCCCTTTTTCTTTAACAGCATTTATAGAACCTTCTCTTATTAAATCATCATAAGACACTATTTCAGCTCTAATAAATCCTCTTTCGATATCACTATGAATTTTTCCAGCTGCTTGTGGAGCTTTTGTTCCCTTTTTTATAGTCCACGCTCTTACTTCTGGCTCTCCTGCTGTTAAAAACGACATTAAGCCTAACAAATCATAACTTGCCTTAATTACTTTATCAAGTCCAGACTCTTCAAGTCCTAATGCTTCAAGCATTTCTTTCTCCTCTGCTTCATCTAAACTTGCTAATTCTTCTTCAATTTTCACGCAAAGAGAAATAACCTCTGCTCCTTGCTTTTCCGCATACTCTTTTACTAAATTTACCTTTTCATCATTTTCAATATCATTTAATTGTTCTTCCGAAACATTCGCTACATACAATATTGGCTTCATTGTTAATAAAAATGCATCTTTAATTATAGTTTTTTCTTCATCTGTAAAAGATAAAGTTTGTGCCAACTTTCCTGCTTCTAAGGCCTGTTTAATTTTTTCAAAAACGTCTAATTCTTCTTGGTATTTTTTGTCTGCTTTTATTTTCTTTTTAGCATTATCAATTCTTTTGTCAACTGTTTCTATGTCTGCAAATATAAGTTCTAAGTTTATTGTTTCAATATCACGAATTGGATTTATACTTCCATCAACATGAACTATATTTGAATCTTCAAAGCATCTAACAACTTCAACAATACTGTCAACCTCACGTATGTGTGATAAAAATTTGTTTCCTAGGCCTTCGCCATGACTTGCACCTTTTACTAATCCTGCAATATCAACAAATTCTATAACTGCTGGTGTTACTTTTTGTGGATTATAAATTTCTGCTAGTTTAGTTAATCGTTCATCTGGTACTGCTACCACTCCAACATTTGGTTCAATTGTGCAAAATGGATAATTTGCACATTCTGCTCCTGCTTTTGTTATTGCATTAAATAGTGTGCTTTTTCCTACGTTTGGTAGACCAACTATCCCCATTTTCATATATATAGCCTCCCTTATCTGTAAAAAAATGAATAACTTTTCATTATTCACTTTTTACTGTTAAATATTAAGATTTTTGGAGCTTCCAGACGGAATCGAACCGTCGACCCCAGCCTTACCATGGCTGTGCTCTACCTACTGAGCTATAGAAGCATATTTACAAGAATTCCTAATATAGAAATTCTTGATATTTTAAAATTGTTCATTTGGTATTTCTTTAATAGCTTTTTTGCGAATTCTTTGAATTGCATTGTCTATTGACTTAACGGGTGTATTTAATTTTTCTGCAATTTGAACATAACTTGCACCTTGCATATAAAAGTTTAATACTTGTTTTTCAAAATCGCTTAAAGTTTTATCAATTGTATTTTCTATTATTTTATAATATTCTTTTTGTGTTATAGTATCTAGTGGATCTTCTACCAAATTAGCATTAAACACTTCTAATAAATCTGCATCATTTTGATTATCTTCACTAGTATCATATGCATTCATATTAAGAGACAAATATGAATTTAATGGCATATGTTTTTGCCTATTTGAGCTTTTTATAGCTGTAATTAGTTGTCGTTCTATACACATATTTGCAAAGTTCTTGAAAGAGCTTTGTTTGTCTGGCTGATAGCTTTTAATAGCTTTAAATAAACCTATTAGTCCTTCTTGCACAATATCTTCTCTTTCTGCACCAATTATATAATATTTGCCAACCTTCATATTAACCAACCCTTTATAGCGGTCAATAAGGTGTTCAAGTGCATATTTATTGCCATCTCTAATGATTTCTATTAACTCTTCATCATTTTTATGTGCATAATCTACTGAATAATATACATTTGCATTGCTCATAGTTTTTAAGCTACCTCCTATGTTGTAGTTGCCTCTATGCCTGTATTATATATACTTAACATTTTTCTGTCAATAGAATTTGTATAAAAAATTTGATTTTTTATTGAAATATTGCATAAAAAAGACCTCCACCGAAGTGAAGGTCTTTTCATGTCTTTATTAAAAGACTTTTTTGGGGAGGGGCCAAATCTTTTGTCCCCGGAAGTAGATTTCATCTACCTCCTTGAAGGATTCATTTTCTGTGATTCTTCTGCCCAACATTTGGGTGTTTACAGTTGCTGCAGACCTAGTGTCAAAATCGACATAGATTCTGTAGATTCCTTCGTCAGTCAACTCCTGACTGCCGTGGTTTCTAAAAAAGAAACCATGTCTCTTTGCGATATTCCGCAAAGCATTTTGTTGATCAGTATTAAATTTTTGTACAAAAGACATTGGATAAACCTCCATTTAAAATATTGTACCTTTATTATACCACCATTTCCTCTAAAAGTCAAAACTTTGTTTTTATTTACATTTAAATTCCTGTTTTGTACTCGATTTCTTCCATATGCGGAAACATTTCTTTTACTCGTTTAAAAGTAATCATAGAATGCCTTGGTTGAGGATTTTTATCATGTAATGTTAATAGTTGTTGCGTATAGCAATTTTCTGAAGTTTTAAATAGCAAATATCTATTACGTACATAAGTAAAATATATTTGGTACCCGTCTTCTAGGTTCTTATAAAACTCTTCAAATGTGTATTTTCCATCCATATAATTTATTTCCTTTTCATTAAACTGTCATAGCAATAAATTCTTCTTCTGAAATTATTGTAATGCCTAATTCTTGTGCTTTTTTTAATTTACTTCCTGCATCTTCTCCTGCTAGTACATAGTCTGTTTTTTTAGAGACAGAAGATGAAGTTTTTCCACCTAACTTTTCAATTATTTCACTTGCTTCGTCTCTTGAATAATGCTCTAATGTTCCTGTTAACGCAAAAGTTTTTCCTGCTAGTTTACCTGTTGAACGTTTTTTCGTTTCTGCTTTCATGTTAACTCCTGCTTGTTTTAATTTATTTATTAAATCAAGAGTTTGTTCCTGTCTAAAGAATTCATAAATAGTATGTGCTGTTATCTCTCCGACATCATCTATCATTCTTAATTCTTCATAAGAAGCTTCCATCAATTTATCCATATTTCTAAAATATTTTGCAAGTGTTTTGGCTGATTTTACACCAACATGTCTTATTCCGAGTGAATTTATAACTCTATATAAATCTCTTGTTTTGCTTTCTTCAATTGCATTCATTAAGTTTTGTGCAAATTTCTTACCATTTTTCTTTAATGATTCAAAATCTTCTATTGTTAATTTGTATATATCTGCAATATTTGATATTAGTTTTCTTTCTATTAGTTCTCCAATAATAGCTTCTCCAAGTCCATCTATGTTCATTGCATCTTTAGAAGCGAAATGAATAATACTTCTGTATAGTTTAGCTGGACATTCAACTCCTATACATCTAACTACTGCTTCTCCTTCTTCTCTTACAGCCTCTGCTCCACAGACTGGACAAGTACTTGGCATTTCAAATTTCTTTTCTGTACCATCACGCTTTCTTTTATTTACTCCAACTACTTCTGGAATAACATCTCCGGCTTTTTGAATAATAACTCTATCGCCTATTCTAATGTCGTTTTGTTTAATATAGTCTTCGTTGTGAAGAGTAGTTTTTGAAATTTTAGAACCTGCTACATATACTGGCTCTAAAATGGCCATAGGTGTAATTGCTCCTGTTCTACCTACTTGACAAATAATATCTTTTAATAAGGTTTCCTTTTTCTCAGGTGGATATTTGTAAGCAACCGCCCATCTTGGTGTCTTATATGTTGTTCCAACCTTTTCTCTTAGTTCTAAATCATTTACCTTTACAACTGCACCATCTATACCAAAATCCAAATCATTACGCATATTTCCAATGTCTTCAATAGCTTGTCTAACTTCTTGCATATTATTACATAATATTTTTACTGGATTAACATTAAAGCCTAATTTTTCTAGATATAACAAGCTTTCGTAATGTGTTTCAAATTTAATATCATCACATTTTTGCACATTAAATACATAAATATCTAATGGTCTTGAAGCTGTGATTTTGCTATCTAATTGTCTTAATGAACCTGCAGCTGCATTTCTTGCATTTGCAAATTGCTCTTGTTCCTCTAATAACCTATCTTCATTTAATTTATCAAAATCTGTTTTGCCTATAAAAACTTCACCACGAACAGTTATAGAAATAGGTTCTTTTAGTTCTTTTGGCACATGCTTTATAGTTGCAATATTTTGCGTTACATCTTCTCCAACTATTCCATTTCCTCTTGTTGCACCTTTATAAAATTTGCCATTTCTATATTCAATAGCTGAAGATAAACCATCTATCTTTGTTTCTACTACATAATTTAGTGGTCTATTATATAGTTCTGCAGCTTTTTTCATTTTTTCATCAAAGTCTTCAATTTCTTCAAATGTAAACACATCTTGAAGGCTTTGTAATGGCACTTCATGTGTAACCTTTTCAAAACCTTTTTTTATGCTTCCTACACCAACTCTTTGAGTTGGTGAATCACTTGTTATTAGTTCTGGATATTCTTTTTCTATTTGCTTTAATTCTCTCATAAGCATATCATATTCATAATCGCTAACAACTTGTTCATCATCAAAATATTTCTTTGTGTAATATTGTAATAATGGTCTTAGCTCTTCCGCTCTTTTCTTTGCTTGTTCAAATTTCATAATTCTACCTCTTATTCTTTTGATTATATTCTAAGCATTTCTCCTCTAGTAATTTAAAATTACAACATCTATTTCTTACGTTTTCGCTCAATCTTTCATTATTATACATTTCATATAATTTAATTGATTTATTTTTTACTTGATAATAATGCGTATTTAGCCAATTTAATTGTTCTAATAATAATTTTTGATATTTAATTTTGTCTGTTTCTACATATTTTTTATTTAAGTCTACTAAAGTATAGTTAGCCCTTTTTACAGGAATCATATTATTAAAATTTATTGCTCCAAGCTCTCCATCTTTGATTTTTAAAAAGTCTATCGTATTTTTCATAGTTTTATGTTTTGGTTTCGGACTAGATAGAGGAGCAAAATATTCATAGTTTTCTATACTGAATAAAATTCCAATAAATGGTCTTAACTCTTTCTCGTTCTTATTGTATGATACTCTTGTATCAAATTTTCTCAAATAGTCACAATATTGTGTATTTACTCTAACTATTTTAAATCTTAAAATCATCTAGTTTCCTCCTGATATTTGAATTATATATTAAAATAAAATAAAAAACAAGATTAGGTGCTAAATAAAATTTACGCCCCTAATCTTCTTTTTTAAGTTCCCATTTATGGCTGGAATCACCGCTTTTTTAAGTTCCCATTTATGGCTGGAATCACCGCTTTTTTAAGTTCCCATTTATGGCTGGAATCACCACTTTTTTTGCTATATAGCAATATTATTATATGTATCTTTTATAATAATATTGCATTTATATATAAATAATAGCATATTTTTTTCAAATTATCAATAATATAATTGAAATTTAAACACATTTTTGGTACTACATTGAATCTTTGAATAGTTCTTTTCCGTTTTTTATGTATTCCCATCCTGAGAATATTGTTGCTACTACTGATACACTCATCATCAGTGTAACTAGTAAATTGATTCCAAATGCATAGCCTGTCAAGTTTCCACCAAATATTGTTCCATATGGATTTGGATCAATAAATGCTAATATAACTGCTACCATTTGTGTTACGGTTTTCATTTTGCCCCATATACTTGCAGCTATTACATTACCATCTTTTTGCACTGCTACTAGTCTGTAGCCAGACACAATGAATTCTCTAAATATAACTATAATTGGAATCCATGCTGGTAGGTGTCCAAATTCCACTAACATAATCATTGCTGCTATTACTACTATTTTATCAGCAATTGGGTCTAAAAATTTTCCAAATGTAGTTATTTGATTTTTTGACCTTGCAATATATCCATCAAGTTTATCTGTTATAGCTGCTATTATAAATATTAGGTCTACCAGCAAATATGTTATTGGTATACCCCATAAATCTCCTTTTATTCCTAAAAATGGAATTATTACCATTATTGGTACTAAAATAATTCTTAATATTGTTAATTTGTTTGGTAAATTCATAATTTCCTCCATAAAAAATATAATGTACTAATTTTTACTTAGTACATTATATATATAATTTTCAAAAAAATAAATAGATTTTTAATTTTTTTATCATCTTTTATGCTCTTGGGTGTGCTTTTTGATATATATCTTTTAAACCTGGGTCTTGAAATTGCATATATACTTGTGTTGAAGAAATATCAGAATGTCCAAGCATTGTTTGAATTGCTTTTAAGTCTGCACCATTTTGCAATAAGTGTGTTGCAAATGAATGTCTTAATACATGTGGCGTAATATCTTTTGTAATGTGAGCTTGTTCTTTATAATATTTAACTATTTTCCAGAATCCTTGTCTCGTTAATCTTTGACCATTTACATTAACAAATAGTGCCTTTTCTTTTTCACTTTTAATTAATATCGGTCTTGCTTCTTCAATATATTCTTTTAATGCTTTTAAAGACAATGAACCTAAAGGAATATTTCTTTGTTTTGAGCCCACTTTGCAAACTACATACTCTTCTGCTAAGTTCACATCTTCTATATTTAAATTTATTATTTCTGTTACTCTCATTCCTGTTGCATAAGCAAATTCTAACATTGCTTTATCTCTAGTTCCCTTTAAATCAACGTCTTTTGGTTGTTCTAATAATAATTCTACTTCTTGTGCTGTAAGAACACTTGGAACTCTTTTTTCTATTTTTGGTGATTGAACATCTTCTGTTGGATCATTTTTTATTTTTTTATTTCTTATTGAAAATTGGTAAAAAGATCTAATTGATGCTAAATTTCTAGATATTGTAGATGGCTTTTTGCCAATTTGTTTTAAGTAAGTAAGATAGGCTTTTACATCTTCTTTTGATACTTTTGCGTAGTTTATCCCATTTTCTTCAAGGTAATTTTGATATTGTAATATGTCTCTTTTGTATGATTGTAATGTATTGTCTGATAATTTTTTTTCATTTTGTAAAAATTCTAAAAAAAGTTTAATTTGTTTTTCCATTTCTAGCTCCCCTATCTTGTATATTTAATTTTTAAAAACATATTATGTCGATTTACATAAGTTATATCAAAATAATTAACAATTGTAAATAGATTTATTAAAAATTCTTTAACTTTTTAATTTTAGAAATATGATTTGCATAACATTAGTAAATTAGCTGATAAATATGTCTCTATAATTGACGAGATTGCTAATATTGCTAGCATTACTAGTGAAAATATTGTATGTCTAATGATTTCTATTTTTATATTTTCTCGTCTCTTATCTTTCATTATTGATTTATATAATTTTATTCCACTTACTGCTAATGCAATAATGCATGGAATTGCTATCAAATTTTGTAGTAACATACTAGTTGCAAAGAATAACATTCCTTTGCCAGTGCCCCATATTTTAATAACTGCTGAAATTGTATATCCTAAGCAAAATCCTCTAAATGCCACTATGCCAAGTACTACTGGTATTCCTATAACTGTAGAACCTACAAACCACATAAGAAAAACTAATAACAAGTTGTTACCTAGTGATTTTTTAAGTAGTTCTCCACTGTTTACAGATTTTCCATTTTTTAAAGCCTCAGTAAAGCTTTGTATATATTTTTTTATATCTTGTGTTTGTGTTTCACTCATATTATTTACAAATATTACTCCTAGAGTAATTCCTATTAATAATATAATAGAAACTATTATGTATGCTTTTAAATTTTCTATTATGTGTTTTTTTATAACCTCAGTGACTCTAGATGTTTTCTTAGGTATTACTCTCATTTTTAACCTCATTTCATTGTAAGTATTTTATACATAATGTCTATTCAATAAAATGAAATTTAGAACTAATTATATTAACCTACTGTCAACTTGCCATATACTCCGCCACCACCTGCTTGAATAGTGGCTTTGCCCTCTCTTGCTGCTACTATTGTTTTTGCAACTTTTTCTCCTACAACTGCTTCTATATCGTCTTCTGATAATTTATGTAGAATGTTCATTTCTGTCTCAAATGTGTTTAATAGCTTGTCTATTGTTTTACTTCCTAATCCAGGAATAAATGTTAATGGCACTTGGTAAACATATGGTGGTCTATTTGCGGGACTTATACTCTTTTCTTTGTCTCTAATACTTACAATTCTATCTAGTACTCCCATTGTAATATTTGTTCCATGGCATTCCGGACATTCAAATACTGGTGGTTCTCCCTCAATTGGTTTATCACAAGTTTCACAATATGTTCTGTGATATTTACCAAGTTTTGGGTCTAACCCATAATTGCATAATATTTTTCTACCATCTTCATTTTTCAAAGCTTTTAATAGCTCTTTAAATGAAATATCTTCTACTAATATTTTATTGTATTCTCTAGCTATTTTAGGCAAAGAGTGTGCATCAGAATTTGTTATAAATGTTCTAGTTTCTAATTCTGATATTTGATCTGCAAGTTCGGTATCTGCACTTAGCCCTAGTTCTATTGCAAATATCTTGTTAAATTTTTCTTTGAAAATTCTTTCTAAACGACTTGTACAATTTCCATAAAAGCTTTTATGTGGTGTAAAAGCATGTGCTGGTATTAGTACTCCATTAAATTTTTCTACTATATCAACCAATTCATATGCAGATATACAAGCTCTTTGAGAACTTAATGTTATATTTTTAATGTATTTGCTCATTTCTTTTGAAAATGCTTTTATATCTGCCAAGCTTGGAAAATAGCATAGATTGTGTGCACTACCAGTTTTGCCATTGTCATTTATCTCTGATGTTTCTATTTCACTACCTAAAATTATACATACTTTGTCTTTATATATAATTCCACCATCTTTTATTTCATACGCTTCACCAGTTTTTAAAAATTCTTCTATATCTTCTATAACATAAGGTGATGCACAATCTATAATTCCAACTATTTGTATGCCTTTTCTCTCAGCACATTCTTTTGCAATATTAGCAAAGTTTAAGCTCCTTGCTGCCGTTATTTTTATTGGTTTTCCTTTTTCACTTCTTCCTATGTGCACATGTAAATCTGCAAACATTTCTTGCATCATATATCCCTCCTCCACTTAATTTTCCTCAAAAAAAGATTGGTATATAGCCAATCTTTTTAGCTTTTTTCTTTAGTAAACTTTAGTCAACGATTTCTCTATTCATCTCACTACGTATTTCATCACCTGTGACAATGATATTTTCATTAGTTTGAGAAGCCATATCTTTTTGTTTTTTCTCTAAATGTGTTTGCATTGCCTCTTGCACATTTTTATCTATAACAGCCATAGCCTTTATCGCTGAAATATTATCAGATATTATAGGATCATTTATTCTATCTGCTGTATCTTGAATCACACCCTTTAATTGTCTCATACTAGCACCTCCTGCATTTCATTTACAAACTGTTTAAACTTTGTCAAATATCTATTATTTTTGTCTTTTAAGTTCCTGTATTCTAATAAAACTAAAGCCTCATCTACTTTAAATGCTATTCTTTCTGGTCTATCTAAAAGCATGCCCCCAAAATTATCAACCAATTCTAGCACATCGCTCTCTTTTTCTCTTATAGTATTTCCACTATATCTATTAACCTCTTCACATATTTTACAAAATCTACTTGAGAAACCTAATTTTGATAAGTACATCGCCCCTTCTTTAGCATATGTTTTTATCTGTTCTAACTCTTGTGGCCCTTTTGTCTTTTTACAATTGCATAATAAACAAGCTGTTAAAACAAGGTTTTCATCTAAGTCTATATCTGTATTTTCTAAAAATAGCTTAGCAAGGTATGTTTTAAATATAACAGACTTATCAAAAAATATTCCTGTTTT
Organism: uncultured Clostridia bacterium; assembly: GCA_934120135.1. Classification (GTDB taxonomy): domain Bacteria; phylum Bacillota; class Clostridia; order TANB77; family CAG-508; genus CAG-273. Next base: position 103,760 of record CAKOTK010000003.1, read on the forward strand.
AAGCTGTAGATAATGCATTATTTCCATTTTCTTTATCCAATCTTTTTCAGATAAAATATAATCTGCAAAGGTTTCCATGTAAATTACTCCTTTTTTATGGAATTTTCTTGCGTAAATTAAATGTTCTTTATTAGTTATGATTATATGTTAGTTTGCCATTTATTTCAATATTGTTACACAAATGTAATACAAATGTAAACTAATTGTAAAAAAATATTTTTTAAGAATATAAAAAACCTCTATTAGTTTTTGCTAAATAGAAGTTTTTCAATCTGTTGTTCTAGAGTTTCATCATTTATAAGAGTATCATCACAGTTTTGTATATAGAACTCATTTGGATGTTGCGCGTTAAGCCTTGCAATTGCATGTTCTTTATCAATACTATCTCTTTTAATAATTCGTTGAATTTGTAAATCTCTATCTTCTGAAATTACAGCAATTGTTTTGTCACATATTTCTTGTAAGTTTGCCTCTAAGAGAAGTGGTGCATCTATTGCAATTATATTATTCTCACTTTTTGTAATTTGATCTTTTATTTCATTTTTTATATATTTGAATGTTATATTGTTTAATTCATCTCTTTTATCTGAGTTTGAATAAATAATGTTAGCTAGTTTTTTTCTGTCTAATTCACCATTTTGCAATAAAATATCATTTCCAAAGTTTTGTACAATTTCTTGTAGATAGCTTGTGCCTTGCTTTGATAATTGCTTTGCAATTTTATCTGCATTTATAGTTTGAGAATTATATTTTCTCTCTAATATTTCGCATACAGTGCTTTTTCCTGCACCTGAACTGCCTGTAATACCTAAAATCATTTTACTTTTTTACCTCTTTCAAATCTGTACTAGTTACTATTTTACTAGTATAATCCAAGTTAGACCATGAATCTTTTTCATATCCTAAAGTATATACATTTGTTGCATAAATATCTGTTGCCAACATTTCTTTTAGAACTTTATTTTTATTGTTATCCATAAAATCCTTAACAGATGTTACTAAATTTATTTTAGGATTTTTTGCTTTTATCTCAGAAATCAGTTTTTTGCCTCTATCACTATACCCCAAAATTCTTGTATATGGCACCGTCTTTCTTGCTGTTTCCATCATTTTTTTATCTATGCCGAGTAATGCATATATTAGCACTCTTTGTATTCTAGTTTGTGTATATCTTTTAGACTTAACCATATTAACTAAGTCTACTATATTGTTACATGAATTGGCAGCATTTTTAATAGCATTTTCTAAGCCTTCTGAAACATCTGGTAATTGCTCTATTTCTTTTACAGACATTTTTCTTAATATATATATGATTTCCTTTTGAAATTTAGACAAGTCTAATACATAATGTCCCTTTCTTAACTCTTGAGCCAACAAAATATATGAACTTCTTGGAATAACTTTAATAATATCATCAAATTGCCTTGTTGCAATCATTTTACGTATTGCAGTGGCACTAGCGAAATCATCTACTATGATTTTATCGTGGTATAAAACTTTTTCTCTCTTTATTCCAATTGGTTTTAATGGGCTTTTTAATTTTTTTAGTGCTTTTAAATATTCTATTCCTAATATATTATTTGAACCATTTAAAACATTTGCATATCTTTTAATATCATTTAAATACATCATTAGAGCATTTTCTCTTGCTCTTGGGAAAGATACTCCTTTACTTAATTCATGATTCAACATGGTAACATATTCTTTTGGTTCTTGGTATAAAACATTTGCTATATTATTTAGTGTTGCCAAATCTTTTGCTTCTATTCCAAAAGAAAGTGTATCAACAATTCCTAATGAATCTAGTATTTTTATAGCACCTTCAGCAAAATTCTCAGCACTTGAAGTAGCATATATTGTAGGCAATTCAATTACTAAGTCTGCGCCTTGTGCAATAGCCATCTTAGCTTTAGTCCATTTATCTATTATAGAAGTGTTTCCTCTTTGAACAAAATTTCCTGAAATTACGCATACTACATAATCAGCTTCAGTTTGTTCAACAGATTCTCTTATGTGATACAAATGTCCATTATGAAATGGATTATATTCTGCAATAATTCCAAGTACCCTGCTCATTTTTACACCCCTTTTTCTATTTTATTATTGACTTGTCTCAGTTTATGTTATAATATCATAAAAAGTAATAATTTACAATGTTTAAAGGAGAATTTATTAATGGATAAAGTTATAATTTATACTGATGGAGCTTGTAGTGGAAACCCTGGTCCAGGTGGATGGGGCTCTATTTTAATGATTGGTGAAAATAAAAGAGAAATTTCTGGTGGTAAAAAAGATACCACTAATAATGTTATGGAGTTAACTGCTGTAATTGAAGCTTTAAAACTTTTGAAAAGGCCTTGCAAGGTGGATTTATATAGTGACAGTGCTTATGTAGTAAATGCATTTTTACAAAATTGGATTTGGGGCTGGATTAAAAATGGTTGGAAAAATTCTAATAAAGAAGAAGTTAAGAATAAAGAACTTTGGCAAGAGCTACTTTCTTTAACTAAAACTCATAATGTTACTTTTCATAAAGTAAAAGGTCATGCTGATAATGAATATAATAATCGTTGTGATGAGCTTGCACGTAATGCAATTAAAAACTTATAATTTATAACGCTCAAAGCTAAAAGCCAGTTAGTGATACCAACTGGCTTTTGATTTTATTATTTGTTTTTTTCTTTTTTTAACTTTCCCTTGACTTTATCAGCTTGTTTCGCCATCTTTCCTTTTAGCTCTCCTGCTTTATCTGTTATATCACTTCTTACTTCATTTGCTTTATTAACTATATCTCCTTTTATTTCTTTTGTCTTTTGTTTTATTTGTTCTTTTCTTTCTTTTATTATTGCTGTCAATTCTGGAAAGGCTTCTACTAATCTTCTATTTAATGGTGATTTACTCTTTAAGAATTCTCTTACCTTTCTAGATATTTCATCTGTGCTGTCTTTTGGATTTTCCTTATCAAATTTCTTAGTTGCCTTTTTTACATTAGATATTACAGTAAGTGAAATTATTAAATCTAATGTAAATAGTATAGCTACAATTATAGCTATGATATTTAATACATTTGTTGGAATTTTAGATAAATTATCAAATACAAATGGATTTATTACATATATTAAAACCAGTCCCAAAATTCCAAAAGGAACTATCGTTTCTAGGCAAACTCTTCCATTTATATTGAATTTGTTATTGCTATAATCCCACCAACGTGCATTAAATATTTTTTCCATTAAATAACTTGTTAAGTATTCTAGTACAGCGCAAATAAGTATTGCTGTACTGAATAACGCTACAGGATGGCTAGATAAGTTAGATAAAGTTAGTGTTATTAAAACTCCTCCACATCCATATATTGGACAATATGGACCAATTAAAAATCCTCTGTTTGAAAATTTATGTTTTTGTACTAATTGAAGTGTTACTTCCATTATCCATCCTATTATTGCTAAAATTATGAAATATAAAAAATATATACTTATACTGTATTGCATGTTTTATCTCCTTATTATTATGATAGACTATATTATAACCAGTTATTGCAAAAATTACAATACCTAAATTTATTTTGCAATTTTGTTTACTTTTGTCGAAAATTGTAGTATAATAAACTTTATGATGCTAGAAGCGTCAAATTTTATATTTTGGAGGAAAAAAAGATGCAGTCAGGTAAGCTGACCATTCTAGAACGGTTAACAAACCGTTCGCAACACGGCAGTACATCTGCTGAGCTGAACCTGTACAAACGGCAGGCTAAAAAGTTGGTCTCTGAGGGCTTTAAGCTCGAAAAGCTCTCCCCGATTAGTGGGAGATTTGGTCAGTATCGGTACGCTATTTCTTGGCGTCATGCTGTCATCAATACTACTGCCCATGATCTTCTCATGGTAGCAGTGGAAAACAACGAACAGCTTCGTGAAGAACTTACTTCACAGGCATCTAATCCTGTGAAGCCGCCTTACAGTTATTCGTAAGGTTCACTCCAAAAAACTTTCCCCTCTGGATATTTCCAGAGGGGAATTCTTATATTTTTAAAATTCACAATTTTTTGGTGTTCTTGGGAATGGAAGTACATCACGAATATTTTGCATACCTGTTAAATACATCATCATTCTTTCAAAACCTAAACCAAATCCAGCATGTGGACATCCACCATATCTTCTTAAATCTAAGTACCACCAGTAGTCTTCTTTTCTTAAGCCAAGTTCTTCTATACGAGCACTTAATTTTTCGAAGTCATCTTCTCTTTGGCTACCTCCAATTATTTCTCCAATTCCAGGAACCAAAAGGTCAGTAGCAGCAACTGTTTTGCCATCTGGATTTAATTTCATATAAAATGCCTTAATCTCTTTTGGATAATCTGTTACAAAAACAGGTCTTCCAAATACCTTTTCACTCAAATATCTTTCATGTTCTGTTTGAATATCAACACCCCAGCTAACAGGATATTCGAAATTATCATTGTTTTTCTCTAATTCTTTTATAGCATCTGTATAAGTAATTCTTCCAAATTCTGAATTTAATACATTGTGTAATCTATCAAGTAGTCCTGTGTCAATAAATTGATTAAAGAATGCCATTTCTTCAGGTGCGTTTTCTAGAACATACGAAATTATATATTTAATCATATCTTCAGCTAAATCCATATCATCATGTAAATCAGCAAAGCAAATTTCAGGCTCGATCATCCAAAATTCAGCAGCATGTTTTACAGTATTTGAATTTTCAGCTCTAAATGTAGGACCAAATGTATAAACATTTCGGAATGCATGTGCATAAGTTTCTACATCTAATTGTCCACTTACTGTTAAGTGAGATTCTTTTCCAAAGAAATCTTGAGAATAATCTACTTTACCATCTTCAGTTTTTGGCAAGTTTTCCATATCTAATGTAGTTACTCTAAACATTTCACCAGCACCTTCACAATCACTTCCTGTAATGATAGGTGTATGAACATATACAAAACCTCTCTCTTGGAAGAATTTATGAATTGCAAAAGAAAGTATACTACGAACTCTAAAAACTGCATTAAAAGTGTTTGTTCTAGGTCTTAAATGAGACACAGTTCTTAAATATTCAAAAGAATGTTTTTTCTTTTGAAGTGGATAATCTAAATCTGCTACATTTAAAATTTCAACATTAGAAGCCTTTATTTCAAATGGTTGTTTAGCATTTTCAGTTTTTACAACTTCTCCTATAACTGAAATAGAAGAGCTAATACTTAATTTTTTTACTTCATCAAAATTATTTAAACAGGTATCAAATACAACTTGAACATTCTTAAAAAAGCTTCCATCATTTAATTCGATAAAACCAAAGCTTTTTGAATCACGAATAGTTCTTACCCAACCAGAAACTGTTACAGTTTGATTTGTGTAATTATTTGTATTTCTGTATAAATCCTTTACTAATACTTTGTTTTCCATAATTATCACAATCCTTTCTTTAGGTATAAATTGCTTGGAAAAGTAACATTTTCCAGTAATTTGAAACCTTTAAATATTTATGCCCAATATTATATAAAAAAATACAGTAAAATTCAACAATTTTGGCAAAAGTTTTCTCAAAATTTATATTGCAAACAAATGTGCTGTATGATATAATTATAATGTATTTTAAAAAAGATTGGAGTTACAATGTTTAAATTACATTCAGAATATAAGCCAACTGGCGACCAACCACAGGCAATTGAATATTTATCAAATGGTATAAAAGAAGGTAAAAAGTTTCAGACTCTATTAGGTGTAACAGGCTCTGGAAAAACTTTTACTATGGCAAACATAATTGAAAAAGTTCAAAGACCAACACTTGTTTTAGCTCATAATAAAACTTTAGCTGGTCAACTTTATTCAGAGTTTAAAGAGTTCTTCCCTGAAAATAATGTTGAGTATTTTGTATCATATTACGATTACTACCAACCTGAAGCATATATACCTCAGTCAGATACTTACATTGAAAAAGATGCTTCTATAAATGACGAGATAGATAAGTTGCGCCACTCTGCAACCGCATCTTTGTTCGAAACTAGAGATACAATAATAGTTGCATCAGTTTCATGCATTTATGGTTTGGGTGACCCTATTGATTACGAAAATTTAATAATATCTTTAAGACCAGGAATGAAAATTGAAAGAAACGCTGTACTTAAAAAGTTAATAAACATGCAATACACTAGAAGTGAACTTGAATTTAAAAGAGGTACTTTTAGAGCTAAAGGTGATATTGTTGAAATATATCCATCAGACCAAAGTGAAACTGCAGTTAGAGTTGAGTTCTGGGGAGACGAAGTTGAAAAAATCTCTGAAATAAACCCTTTAACAGGTAAAGCTATAAGTACAAGGCAACATATTATGATATTCCCTAACTCTCACTATGCTACAACTGCAGATAAAATGGAAAAAGCAATAGTTACAATTCAAGAAGAATTGAAAGAAAGAGTAAAATATTTTAAAGATAATAACAAATTGATAGAGGCTCAAAGAATAGAAGAAAGAACAAACTTTGATATTGAAATGATGAGAGAAACTGGCTTTTGTCAAGGTATAGAAAATTATTCAAGACATATAAGTGGTAGAGAGCCTGGAAGTGCCCCCTATACTTTGTTCGATTATTTTCCAAAAGACTTTTTGTTACTAATAGACGAATCACATGCTACAATTCCTCAAGTAAGAGCAATGTATAACGGAGACAGAGCTAGAAAAGAATCTTTAGTAAACTATGGTTTTAGACTTCCATCAGCATTTGACAATAGGCCTTTAAAATTTGAAGAATTTGAACAAAGACTAAATCAAGTTATATTCGTTAGTGCTACACCAGCAGAATATGAAAAAGAACATTCAAAAGAAAATGTTGTTGAACAAATTATTAGACCAACAGGCCTACTCGACCCTAAAATAGATGTTAAGCCTGTATCAAATCAAATAGATGATTTAATAGAACAAATTCATGAAAGAGTTGAAAAACATGAAAGAGTACTAGTGACAACATTAACTAAAAAAATGGCAGAAGATCTAACTGCTTATTTATCAAGTTTAGATATAAAAGTTAAATATATGCATTCAGATATTAAAGCATTAGAAAGAATGGAAATTATACGTGACCTAAGACTTGGCGAATTTGATGTTTTAGTTGGAATTAACCTCTTAAGAGAAGGTCTAGATATTCCCGAAGTTTCATTAGTAGCTATATTAGATGCAGATAAGGAAGGCTTTTTACGTTCAGAACGTTCATTGATTCAAACTATTGGACGTGCTGCTAGAAATACAGATGGAAAAGTTATAATGTATGCAGACGAGTTAACTGATAGTATGGAAAAAGCGATTAGTGAAACTAACAGAAGAAGAAAAATCCAAATGCAATATAATGAAGAACATGGAATTACACCTCAAACAATACAAAAATCTATTAGAGATACTATTAAAGCAAGTTATGTGGCTGATATACAAGAAGAATACAAACTAGATAAAGAAGCAAATGTTCAAGATATAATTAACAAACTTACAGATGAAATGCTTAAATATGCTGCTGAAATGGAATTTGAAAAAGCAGCTGAAATTAGAGACAAAATAAGAGAACTTGAAAAAATGTTATGAGAAAAAGCAGTAGAATTTCCTACTGCTTTTAAGTTTATTCTACACTTTTTAAGCTTTCTATCATATCTATTTTTTTCAATACAAAATGTATTATAAAATTAACTATTATTGAAAATACCAATGTTATACCTGCTGAATACACATAACTTATCGGTAATATATTTTTCATAAATCTCAATGAATCTATTTCAATACTTGATATAATTCCACTTGTTAAAAATGTTCCTAATACTAATCCAATTACAATAGCAATTATTGTAAATATTATATTTTCTTTGTTTATATAGTTATCTACTTCTTTATCATAAAAGCCTAATACTTTTAATGTTGCAATTTCTCTTTGTCTTTCTGCAATATTTATATTTGCCAAATTGTATAATACTACAAACGCAAGTAATGCTGATGCAACTATTAAAATTATAACAACATAATTCATAGTATTAAGCATATCACTTACTGATTTCATTAAGCTACTTATTACAGATACAGATGCAACACCTTCTATATTTAATATTTCCTGTGATATATTATTTTGAACATCCTCACTCAAATTTTCATTTGTATTTGCAAAAATCATATTTGTTTTATATTGTTTTATATTATTTTCATAAAATGTCTTTGACATAAATACATAATGTCCAACATAATTTTTCATTATGTCTTTTACTTTAAATTTATAACTTATGTCATCTCCATCTATAAAATTAACTTCATCACCTATATTTGCTCCTATCATGTCTGCAATTTTATCAGATATAATAATTCCATCATCATCTAAACTTACCTTTTCCCCCGTTTCAGGATTTGTTAAATTAAAGGCATTATTTAGGTCTTCAGTATTTTTCGGTACAAATACAGTAACATTATAATTCTTTTCTCCAAGTTTGGCTGTAGTTGCACATATTTCAGTATGATTTTTTATATTTTCATTATTTGAGAAATATTCACTTAATTCGTCTAACCCTTTAGTATTTGTTAAGGATATTGATAAATCATAACTAAATATTTTTCTAAATTGTACTGATGGAATGTCAATTACTGAATCCCTTATTCCAAATCCTGTTAACATAAGTGCTGTGCATCCTGCAATACCTATTATTGTCATAATAGCTCTCTTTTTATACCTAAATATGTTTCTTGCAGTTACCTTTTGAGAAAAATTAAATCTTTTCCATATAAATTTTATTCGCTCTAGTAGTATTCTTTTTCCTTTTTTAGGTGGCTTTGGTCTCATCAAAACAGCTGGCATTTGTTTTAATTCATTTGTTGCAACTATTATTGTAGCTCCACCTATACATATAAATGCAATTATTATTCCAATCAATCCAATTTCTACTCTATATATGCAATAAAATTCAGGCAAATTATATATCATAGAATATAACATCCAAACAATGTTGGGTAATAAATATAATCCAACTGTCATTCCTAGAACTCCACCAATTATACAAGCAAATAATGAGTAAATTATATATTTTGAAATTATTTGCATATTGGTATAACCCATTGCTTTTAATGTACCTATTTCTACTCTTTCTTCTTCAATCATTCTGGTCATAGAAGTTAAACTTATTAAAACTGCAACTAAGTAGAATATTACTGGGAACATTTTAGAAATATTTGACATTGTTTTTATTGCATCAAATATATTGTTATATCCTGTATTATCAAGTCTATCTTGAACATACCACTTACCTTTTTCTATTTTCTTAACATCTGCTTTTGCATCATTTAGTTTATCTTGAGCCTCTTGTATTTTAGTATTTGCTTCTTTTTTAGATTTTTCAAATTCTTTTTTATTTTTTGCTAATTCTGATTTTGCATTTTGTATTTTAGTTTTACTTGAATTTATTTCTTTTTGTGAAGCCTCAAATTTTGCATTAGCAGTCTTTTTATTATTTTCTAATTCTGTTTTTTGTTTTTGTAATTCTGTTTTAGTTACTTCTATTTCTGCTAATCCGCTTCTTAATCTGCTCTTGTACTTCCTGTGGCAAAAACTCCATCTGTTCTTTTTGACTATTAAGCTCTTTTTCTTTTTGCAATAAAGCTTCTTCTGCTTGTTTTAATTTCTCTTCCGCTTCTTTAAAAGTCTTCTCTGTTTCCTGTTTCTTTTTAGCTAATTCCGCTTCTCCATTTTTTATGCTATTTTCAGATGACGCGATTTGGTTCTCAGCATTTTTTATTTTCTTTTCAGCATCATTTAATTCCTTTTGTACTTCTGCTTTTTTATCATCAAGTTCTTTTTGAGCATCATTTATCTTTTCATTTGCTTCGTCAACTAAAGAATTATATCTTGCATCTTCTCTTTCTTGTTTTATACCTTCTATTTTATCAATTACAGGATTAACTAATTCTAAGTAATCATCACTATTAGTTACTTGTTCTTTTGCTCCAGCAACAGTAACATACATTCCTGTATAATAGTCTAAGTTTATTACATTATCTTTAGTATAAATATAGAAATTAACTGTTCCATTACCTATTGATGTATTCCCTCTTTCACTAGATATATACATAGGTGAATCTACTATTCCAACTATCTCAAATTCTTTTTTAGTAAATATATCATTATCGTCAGAATCTTTATCATTATTTTCTAATACTATTTTTTTACCTATATATTTTTCTGCTCCTGTACCTGTACGAACAATAGCATTATCTAATAAACACTCATTATCATTTTCTATTTGCCTTCCTGCTATCACTACAGGAGTATTAACATTTTCATTGTACTCAATTACTTTACAAACACTTTCTTTATCATCTATTTTTACCATAGAATCTTTAGTTTGTATTCCATAAGCATTTTCAACACCATCTATATTTTTAATAGCTTGTATGTCATCATCTGTAATTCCTAATGTTGATATTATGTTTATATCATAAAAATTACTTTTGTCTGCATACTTATCTAAGCTATCTAGCATATCTGGACTTGTTGCAACTAAACCTGCAAAAAATCCTACTCCTAAAAATGCCATAACAAGCATTGATATAAATCTTCTTTTATTTTTACTTATCTCTCTAAAATTATTTTTCAATAAAGATTTTTTCATTTTCTTCCTTACCATTCTATATTATCTATTGAAATTGGATTAGCATTTGTTTCAATACTTTCTGCTTTTCCATTTTTAAAACGTATAACTTTATCTGCCATAGGTGTAATTGCAGCATTATGAGTTATAATTATTACAGTCATATTTTCACTTCTCGCCATTTCTTGTAATAGCTTTAATATGCTTTTTCCTGTTTTGTAATCTAATGCACCTGTTGGCTCATCACATAATAATAATTTTGGATTTTTAGCAATTGCTCTTGCTATTGCAACTCTTTGTTGTTCTCCACCTGATAATTGAGATGGGAAATTATCTTTTCTATCTGTTAATCCTACTTTTTCTAGTATAGTATCTACATTTAATGCATCTGCACACATTTGTGTTGCAAGTTCTACATTTTCTTTTGCTGTTAAGTTTTGAACTAGATTATAGAATTGGAATACAAATCCTATATCATTTCTTCTATACTCTATTAACTTTTTATTATTTAATTTTGATATTTCTTTATCATTTACAAATATTTGACCAGATGTAGCTTTATCCATTCCTCCAAGTATATTTAGAGTAGTAGTTTTACCTGCTCCACTAGGTCCTACTATAACAACAAGCTCTCCTTTATCAATACTAAAGTTAGTATTATCTAATGCTTTTATAGTTACTTCTCCCATTTTGTATTCTTTAACAACATTCTTAAATTCAATATATGACATACAAAATTTTCTCCTTCTTTTAAACTAGTTCTATATTTTATCATATAATATTCTAATTATAAACAACTTTCACAATCTTTTCACAAAATTAAGAAAAAACTCCGTCCTAAAAACAGAGTTTCTTTCCTACTGACATATATTATTTTATTGATAAAAATTGTTCCTTTGCTGATTTTCTTATTTCATCATCAGTTTGTATAGAAGCATTGTGTGGTAAAATAAAATTATCATTATATTTTATATAACTTTCTACTATAATTTGTGGATATGACATATACTTTCTAAATTTTATTATCGTTTCTGTTGCCTCTAACAATTCCTCATAATTATTTACTTCAATATAAGTTTTAAATTTTAGAATCCAATTCTTCTTTGTATGCAATTTATATGTATAGTCTTCATAGTATTCTTCGACTTTAAACTTATTTTTGTCTAAGTCATTCCAAACATCAAAGAAATATTTATATATTCTTGCTTCTGTATCTTCTATAAAGACATTATTATCTTTTTTAGATATAGCATGCACTTCTATTTCCGGTATTTCTGCAATTTTGTATGTGAGAAATCCATTGCCAGTTATATCTGTATTGATTGCTTTTTCAGTGAAATCTAACTGATAAATATCTTCTAAGTTACTAATTCTACGTCTTTCATATTTAAATCTCATTGAACTAGACCAACTACTTACTAGTATAGTAATTATAATAACTATACCAATTATTATTGTAGCTCGTTTTATAATAATTCTTTTTCTAATCGCCTCTTTTGAGTTTTGCTTTTTAAACTTTTCATATATGTCAAACCCATATTTATCTATTATGTCTGCTTTTTTATTTTGTTCAGATATTTCGATTTCTTTCCATTCTTCATTATTATTTATCATTTTTTCTCCTATATAAGCAAATTTATTTTTCAAAATATTTTTCTCTTACATACTCATATATCATTATGCTTGCTGCTACTGAAGCATTTAAACTTTCTGTTTTTCCTAGCATTGGTATTTTAACTCTTTGGTCTGCTAAGTCTTGTATCTCTTTTGATACTCCTTTTGCTTCATTTCCAATTATTATTACTTTTTTATTATATTTTATATCATATACACTTTTATCGGTGTCTAATGATGTTGCTACTACTTCAAATTTATGTTTTTTTATCATTTGCAATGTTTTAGTCAAATTATCAGTTGTTATTATATTCATTCTAAATATAGCTCCCATTGTTGAACGTACAACTTTTGGGTTATATGGGTCTGCACTATCTGATGATAGTATTATTTGCTTTAAGTTTGCACTATCTGCAGTTCTTAAAATTGTTCCTAAGTTACCTGGATCTTGTATTCCATCTAATGCAAGTATAATATCTTCTTTGTAATCTATTTTGTCTATGCTATCCCCTTTTTCAACTACTGCAAGAATTCCTTGTGGATTAACAACATCTGTTATAGAAAGGAATAGTTTTTTAGTTACATATATACAATTATATTTTGCAATTTCATATAGAAGTGATTGCTCAAAACTTTCAGTATATTCGCAATCTTCACATACAACAATAGTTTTTATATTTACCGCTTCTTCAATTGCTTCTCTTACTAATTTTATACCTTCAACTATATATTCGTTTGTTTCATCTCTAAACTTTTTGTCTTTTAGCTTTTTAATATATTTAATTTGTTCATTATCTTTACTTGAAATTACTTGCATAACTTTTCCTTTCTAAATTTCAATTACAGTATTCAAAAATTCTTTAGCTTTTTCTATGATGTTCTCATTTTCTTTAATTCGTAGTGTGACATAAGGTTCTACTGCATTAGAGAACTTAACTAGCATAGGGTATTTTGTAATTAAAGTGTTTACCATTTCTGGTTTGATTTTTTCTTTTACAAAATAGAATACAATTCCGTTTTCTCTTTGAGCTATTTTTAAGATGTTTGCTTTTCTTGCAAGCTGTTTTATTCTTGCAATATCTATTAAGTTTTCTAATTCTTTTGGAAGTCTACCATATCTATCAATAACCTCATCAATAACATTTTGAAGTTCTTCTTCTGTTCTACATAAAGCAATATTTTGGTATATTTCAATTTTTTGACTACTATTTTCAATAAAGTTATCTGGTATATAGCTAGAAACAGCTAAGTCGATTTGTACATCTTGTTCTTCTACTACTTCTATTCCTTGCATCTCTTTTATAACTTCATCTAACAATTTACAATATGTATCATATCCAACTTGTTCCATGTGTCCATGTTGCATTTCTCCAAGCATACTTCCTGCTCCACGAATTTCCAAATCTCTCATTGCTATTTTAAATCCTGAACCAAATTCAGTAAATTCCTTAATAGCTTTTAAACGTTTATCTGCAACTTCTGATAATAGTTTATCTCTTTTATATGTTATATATGCATATGCTTGTTTGTCGCTTCTACCAACTCTACCTCTAATTTGGTAAAGCTGTGCTAAGCCTAATCTGTCTGCATTTTCTACTATTATAGTATTAGCATTTGGTATGTCTATTCCAGATTCTAATATTGTAGTACATACTAGTACATTTATTTCGTGATTTATAAAGCTTTCCATTATTTCTTCTAGTTCTCTACCACTCATTTTTCCATGAGCAAATCCTACTTTAGCTTCTGGAACTAACATTGATATTTCATTTGCTTTTTTCTCAATACCTTCTACTTGGTTAAATAGGTAAAATACCTGTCCGCCTCTTTCAATTTCTTTAGTTATTGCCTCTGTTATTACTTCTTGATCATATTCAAGAACATAAGTTTGTACTGGTTTTCTGTTATGAGGTGGTTCATATATAACTGACATATCTCTAACGCCAACTATTGACATGTGTAGTGTTCTTGGTATTGGTGTTGCTGTCATTGTTAAAACATCTATATTTGTTCTTAATTTTTTTATTTTTTCTTTATCTTTAACTCCGAAACGATGTTCTTCATCTATTATTAAAAGACCTAAATCCTTGAAATTAACATCTTCACTTAGTAGTCTATGTGTTCCAACAACTACATCAACTTCACCTAATTTAAGTTTCTTTATAATTTCATCTTGCTCTTTTTTAGTTTTAAATCTATTTAATAACTCAACATTTATAGCAAATTCTTGCATTCTAGTTTTAAATTCTTCATATTGTTGATTTGCAAGTATTGTAGTTGGCACCAAATATGCAACTTGTTTTTGGTCCATAACAGCTTTAAATGCAGCTCTTATTGCAACTTCTGTTTTACCATATCCTACATCTCCACATAAAAGTCTATCCATTGGTTGTGGTTTTTCCATATCTTTTTTTACATCTTGTATACATCTTAATTGATCATCTGTTTCTGTATATGGAAAACTATCTTCAAATTGTTTTTGCCAAGGAGTATCTGGTGAAAAGCTAAATCCTTTTATTTTTTGACGTTTGGCATATAGCTCTATTAAATCTTTTGCAACCGCTTCTATGTTTTTCTTTACTTTGCTAGTTGTTGCACTCCATTCTTTTCCACCTAGCTTATTTAGTCTAGGAGATGAATTATCTCCTCCACCTATATACTTTCTAACACTGTCTAAGCTATTTGTAGGAACATATAGAATGTCATCATTTCTATATTTAATTTTAATATAGTCTTTTGTTACACCATCTGCTGTAATTGTATTTACCCCTATAAATTGTCCTATACCATGTGTTTGGTGTACCACTATATCACCTGGTTTTAAATCTGCAAATACAATTTTTTCACTATCTTTAAATGTACTAGATAATTTCTTTTTTCTTTTTACAGGTTCTTCAAAATTATTTTGTAGGCTAACTACTATTAAGTTTAAATCATAATTTTCAAATCCAGAAGAAAAGCCTCCAATTATTACTATAATTTCTCCTGGTTTAACATTTTCCGCTTCTTGTTCATATTTATAGTTTATTTGATTTTCTTTTAAAATGTCACATAGTTTTTTAGCACTTATTTCATTACCAGCAAGTAATACTACTTTCTTTTTATTTTTTTGATATGTTACAACATCTGCAAGTAATAAATCTAATTGTAGATTATAAAAGTTGATTTCTCTGGTTTCAAAATAGTATTTTTGAATGTTTTTAATTGAGTCATTTTGTTCTAAATATATTATTTGTTTTTCTTCAAAGTTATATTCAAATTTACTAATGTTTTCAATTGCTTCTGGCACAAATTTTTCTTTTTCAACTAATGATGCAATTAGTTTGTTGTTATCTTCTATTATGTTTGTTTTTCTTTGATTTATCTTAGACTTTTCATCTAATAAAAGTAAATATTCATCTGACATATAGTCTAAAAATGAAGCTTGATTTTTATAAAATTCATTAAAATATTTATTTATTTTAGAAATATAATCTCCATTTTTTATAAGTTCTATATCTTCTATTTCTTCAGGATATTTTTCTTGTATATTTTTTACCGCTTCTGATAAATCTTGTACTATCAATTCATGTGCTGGAAATATAGTTATTTCTTTTAGCATTTCTGTTGATCTTTGTGAAGATATTTGAAAAAACCTAATTGAATCAACTTCATCTCCCCAGAATTCAATTCTAACACCAATTTTTTCTGATAATCCTACATCTACTATTCCACCACGAATACTAAATTGTCCTTTGTTTTCAATTAGGTCACTTCTTTCATAACCAAGTCCAACTAGTTTTTCTTTAATTCCATCTAATAAATATGTTTTTCCAACTTTAAAATCTATAACATTTTGATACAAAGTATCTTTAGCAATCATTTTTTGCATAACTGCTTCTATTGTTGTAACTATTATTATTGGTTCTTTTTGCTGTTTAGCTAAATACATTTTGTTTAATACGTCAATTCTTTTATATTCAATTTCTTTACTTTGTGCAACATAGTCATAGCTTGTTATTTCTTTTTTAGGGAAGAAATATGTTTGTTTTATAAGTTTCTTTAAGTCTTGATATAACTTACGTGCCTGTATCTCATTATATGTTACTAACACCATTGGTCTTTTAGTTTCATTAAAAATACCTGCTAGTACATGTAGTTTTTCAACGTCAACCAAGCCCGATATAGCTATCGGGCCTGTTTTACTAATTTGTTTTGTGAGTTCTTGGAACTTTTTATTTTCTTCCAATGTTTTAATTAAAAAGTTCATTTTGAATTATCCTTCTACGAAATATTGCCTATACCAAATCAAGAAACAATATATTGTATAAACTTTTCTATGTGTCATTGCTTTTCCTTCATAATAGTCATTTAAAAGTTTAACTATTTTATCTGTATCAAAGAATTTTGCTGCATATTCACTTTCAAAAGTTTCTTTTACTTTATTATACCATTTTTCTTCTTTTAGCCAATATTTGAATGGAACCATAAATCCTTTTTTCTCTCTTTGTGCCCATTCTTTTGGAACTATTTTAGCTGCTGCTTTTCTTAGTGCATATTTTGTTGTGTCTTTTCCAACTATTTTATATTCTCTTGGTAGCTTAGAAGCGGTATCAAATACGACTCTATCTAATATAGGAACTCTTAATTCAAGTGATGCTGACATAGTCATTTTATCTGCTTTTAATAAAATATCATTTGGTAACCATAAATGCATGTCTAAGTATTGCATTTTGATTAAGTCATTTTGATCTTTTACTTTTGCAAATATTGGAGCTGTAACATCTTTAAAACTAATATTAGTTTTGTATTCTGGTTTTAACACATCATTTGCTTGTTCATCATCAAATATAAATGCTTGACCAATATAGCTGTCTTCAATTGGTGTTCCTTCTGAAATTAAGAAGTTCTTTCCTTTTATGTTTGGTAATTTCTCAGCAAATTTTTTCATTTTTGCTCTAAATGAAAGTGGTAGTTTTTCATAAGCATTATAAAATTTTGTTCTGTGGTATGTTTGGTAACCTCCAAATAATTCGTCTGCTCCCTCACCAGATAAAACTACTTTTACATCTTTTGCAGCTAATCTTGATAAATGATATAAAGGAACTGCTGAAAGATTTGCATGTGGCTCATCTGAATAATATTGCACGTCTTCTAATGAATCAAAAAATTCTTCATCAGATATAATTTTGCTTGTATTTTTTATCTCTAAAATTTTTGATAAATCTTTAGCATAAACTGTTTCGTCAAAATTATCATAATTAAATCCTACTGTATATGTTTTGTCTGGCTTTGCATA
The DNA here is from genome assembly GCA_934120135.1 of uncultured Clostridia bacterium. GTDB lineage: Bacteria > Bacillota > Clostridia > TANB77 > CAG-508 > CAG-273. The sequence goes on from CAKOTK010000003.1 coordinate 121,276, forward strand.
AGATACAACATAACTTGAATCTACACCAGAAGATAAAAATGAACCAACCTCAACATCTGCTATTCTATGATAATCTATTGAGCTTGTTATTGTTTCATGTATACTATTTACAGTTTCTTCAAAATTTTTCTTTTCTTCTATAAAGTTAAATGTATTGTATTCTGTTACTTCTAATTTGCCATCTTTATAAGTAAATTGATGACCTGGCTTTAGCCTATATACTCCTTTGAAAAATGTTTCGTCTAATGCAGAGTATTGGAAAGTTAAATATGTTTTTAAAGCCTCTTCATTTAATTCCTTTTTAAATTTTGGATGTGGTAAAAAGCTCTTTATTTCTGAGCCAAATATAAACATACCATCTCTATTGTAATAATAAAATGGTTTAATTCCAAAATGGTCTCTTGCACCAAAAAGAACTTTGTTTTTAATATCCCATATTACAAAGGCAAACATTCCTCTAAGTTTTTTAGTAATTTCTTGTCCATATTCTTCATATCCATGAAGAATAGTTTCTGTATCAGAATTATTGGCAAAAACATGTCCTTTTGCCATTAAGTCTTCTTTTAATTCTTGATAATTATATATTTCTCCATTGAATAAAATAACCATTGAGCTATCTTCATTAAACATTGGTTGATGTCCATTACTTAGGTCTATTATACTTAATCTTCTAAATGCTAGAGAGATTTTATCATCTTCATAAAATCCTTCATCATCTGGTCCTCTATGTTTTATAGTATCTGACATACTTTTTATTATTTTTCTATCTTTTTCTCCATCTTCAACATATCCTACAAATCCACACATATTTTATCTCCTCTTTTCCTTTTTGTAGTATACACAAAAATGCCGTTATTTGCAAGATATATTTATGATTTTTTGCAAGAATAAAAGCCTAAACAAATCAGGCTCTCATTCTTTAACCTCTATTAAAAGGCTATTGTATTGAATTGGATTCTCTCATAAGGCGATACTTCTCTTTTGTAGCATTTCCACCTCTAATGCTACGTTCTTTCAAGTTGAATGCGAGTACATCGCAGACGGCTTGTGCCATAGGTAATGAAATTTCAGGAAGTCTTTTGGTCAAGTCATTGTGCACTGTAGTTTTACTAACTCTGAAAATATCTGCCAATTCCCGCACAGTCACTTGGTTTTCTATTATATACCAAGCCAAATCTAACGTCCGTTTTTCAATTCTATCCATTACAGATTCTCCCCTTCAAAATTAATTATAGCCATATTAGGCTATGCACTTTATATTATACTCTCAAATTATGTCAATGTCAAATTCTGGATTTTATTTAACCACTTCACTTAATACTTTTGCTAGGTATTTCATGCTTACTAAAGTTTGGTCTAGGGTGTTGCCTGTTGCACCAACTTCTATTATTGTTGCTGCTTTGGTTACATGTTGATTATATGTAGTTCCTCTTAATATTATTGGTTTAAACAAACCTGGATATAGTTCATTCGCTTTTTCTTGTACTTTTATTGCAAATTTTAAATTTTGCGCCCAAGTTTCATGTTTTGTGCTTCCTTCATTCCCCCCTATTACAAACATAAGTTGTGCAGCATATTCTTCTCCGATTTTTACTGTTGGAGCATATGTACTGTCTCCTATTGCATCTCTATGTAAATCAATTACTACATCCGTATTTTTGTTTTCGTCTAATAACTTAGTTATAGTTTTTAAAGAGTTTGCATATGACCCAGTATATGATGGATAGTCATGATAACTTTCATCATGTATAACATTATATCCATATGTTTTGAGTTGTGCCTCTAACTCATTTCCTACTCTTATTACTGAGTAATTTTTATCTGTCGTTCTAAAGTTTCCTGTTTTTTTATATTGATATTTTTCACTTGGTGTATAGCTCTCACATGAGTGTGTGTGATATATTAAAATGTTATCTTTTTTTACTGTAATATCTGGTTTTAATATTTCTTCAGTTAGTTTATATTTAACTTCATTTTTTATTTTTACTCCATTATATTGTGTTGTGTATTTATTTGGCACATTTGAGCTTTGTACTTCTGTTTTTAGTCCTGTTTGGGCTTGTTCTACTTTTGTTGCATCTTCTTTTGATTCACTACTAGTTGGTTGTTCATCTTTTGTTTCTTCTAAAGAATTTATTACTTTTAATTCCATCCCTAAAGCTAATTTTAGTGGATTAATTGATGCTAATTTTGTTGAAGTCTCGTTAATACTTTCTGTGTTTGTTACAGGCAAGGCAATATTGATAAAAGATGTCATCAACTTTTTGTTGTTGGTTTCTTGAATTTGATTTTTTATATTACTTTGATTTTGTGAAAGATATTTAGTTATCCCTATAACTACAGTTACTAATATTGTGATTTTTACAATATATTTTATTATGTCTTTTAAATTTAATACTGCCATATTTATCATAATAAAAATTTCTCCTTTGTCCAATTTACTATTAACTAGTATATTCTTGGACAAAGGAGATTATGATTTTTAGTTTTTAATTACTTCGCAAATTTTCTTTGCATCTAGTTCTGTAGGAGTTTCTTCTCCTGTTTCCATATTTTTAACTTTTACTGTATTAGAACTTATTTCGTCTTCTCCAATTACAGCAACATAAGGAATTTTTAGTTTGTCTGCATATTTAAATTTCGCTTTTAATTTTTTGTCATTTAAATATACTTCTGTATTTATTCCTTCTTTACGCAAATCACTTGCTAATTCAATTGATTTTGTCATATCTTCTGTCATTGGTATTATTAAAATATCTGACATAGAATATTTATCTGATTTGATAAGTTGTAATTCATTTAGTTTATAGAATAGTCTGGTTAGACCAATTGAAATTCCAACACCAGGCAACTTTTTGTCTGTGTAATATTCAGCTAAGTTTTCATATCTTCCTCCTGAACATACACTTCCTAGTTCTTTATAATCATTTAAAAATGTCTCATATACTGTTCCTGTGTAATAGTCTAATCCTCTAGCAATTGTTAAATCTATTTTAAAGTGAGTATCTGGTACACCAAATATTCTAATATATTTTACAACTTGTTTTAGCTCTTCTAAACCTTGTGTAAACATTTCATTTAGAATACCTAGGTTTTCTAATTTACTAATCTTTTCGTCTGTTGTACCATCAATTTCAATAAAAGTTAATATTCTTTCAATTGCTTGGTCATCAACACCAATTTCTTTTAGTTCTTCTACTACTTTTTCTTTTCCTATTTTGGCAAGTTTATCAATAGTTCTCATAATGTCAACTGCATTTTGCTCTTGATTTACTTCTCTAAATAATCCATTTAATACTTTTCTGTTATTTATGCATATAGTGAAATCATTGAAGCCTAAATCTGATATTAGGTTATATATAACACTTGGAATTTCTGCGTCATTAACTATTCCAAGTTCTCCATCTCCAATAATGTCAATATCGCATTGATAAAATTCACGAAATCTACCTTTTTGAGTTTTTTCTCCTCTATATACTTTACCTATTTGATATCTTCTAAATGGGAAACTTAAATTACCATAGTTTTTAGCTACATATTTTGCAAGTGGTACAGTTAAGTCAAATCTCATTGAAATGTCTGTATCTCCTTTTGTGAAGCGGTAAATCTGTTTTTCAGTTTCTCCACCTGCTTTTGCTAATAGCACTTCTGATAGTTCTAGTATTGGTGTATCTAATGGTAAAAATCCAAATCTTTGGTATGTTTTTTCTATTGTTTGTTTCATTTGCTCAAATAATATTTGTTCATTTGGCAATAGTTCCATGAAACCAGCCAAAGTTCTTGGTTCTATATTCATGTCTTCTCCTCCTAATCTTCTCTTGGTTTTAATTCATCATAAATTGGTTTTTCTTCTTTAATCATAGTTGATTTGCCATGTCCGTGGATATACTATTGTGTCATCTGGAAGTTTTAATATTTTTTCTGTTATTGAATTCATTATATCCATAAAATTACTTGTTGGCAAATCTGTTCTACCCCAAGTTCCATGGAATAAAGTATCTCCTGAAAATACAAGTTTTTCTTCTTCACAATATAGTGAACTTCCACCTTTTGTATGGCCAGGCGTATGAATTACCCTAAACTCTATATTTCCTATATGTATTTTATCCCCATCATCTACTATTGAATCTGGGTCTAAATGTACATCCTCAACTCCAACATAATCTGTTAAACTAATATTTTTATCTTGTAGGCCCTCTTTTTCCAATCTATGAATTAATATTTTTCCGCCTTTTGCGTTTTTTAATTCTACTAATGCTCCAATATGGTCTCCATGGCAGTGAGTTATGTATATATATTTTAGTTTTGCTTGTAATATATCTAGCATTTCGATAATTTTATTTACTTCTCCACCCGGATCTATAACCATTGTTTCTTTTGTTTTTTCATCTTGAACAATGTAGCAATTTGTTGGCTCACAAATCGCTCCACTGTTTACTCTCAACTGCTTTAGTATCATCACTATTTTTTCCTTTCCGTACTGTTCTTATTGTTTCAATATCCGATTTTGAAAAAAATTGGTATATTACTAGGCAAAGTAAATTAAAAAGGCAAGGGCGCAACCTCTTGGTTGTAACCGCGTTTTTAATTCACTTTAACGACGTAAGATGCTAATTATTTTCGAAATCGCTTTATTTCTTTCTTTTAACTTCATAAACACTATCAACTTTTCTAATCTGTTTAAGTATTTTATTCAACTCTTCAATATTCTCAACCTCAACAGTTACTTCTGTAATTGAAATCTTTTCTTTATTCGCTCTTGAAGTTACAGCTAATAGTTTGCTTTTCGTTCCTTCTATTTCTCTAATAATGTCTGCTAAAAGTCCACTTCTTTCATTTCCATAAACCTCTATATCAACACTATATCTAGTCTTTTCCGCTTCATACCAGTATACATCTATCATTCTGTTTTCTTCTGATAATAAATTATTTACATTTGCACAATCTTTTCTGTGTACTGATACACCTCTACCTTTTGTAATATATCCAACTATTTCGTCACCAGGAACTGGGTTACAGCATTTTGATAATTTTACCAAGCAATTATCTATTCCTTTTACAACAATACCTGTTTTAGTTGCTTTTGGTTTATATGCTCTATCTTTAGAAAGCACCTCTAACTTTTCTTCTAGGTTTTCAGTTTGATGGTCTTTTCTATATTCTTCTAACATTCTAGCGACAACTTTACCAGCTGAAATAGCACCAAATCCAACACTTGCATACATTTCATCTACTTCTGAATATTTGTATCTATCCAAAGCTGCTTGTATGTATTCCGACTTAGCAATTTCAGCATGTGTCATACCTATTTTCTTTATTTCTTTTTCTATTAAATCTTTACCTTTAACAATGTTTTCTTCTCTATCGTTTTTCTTGTACCAAGCTAAAATCTTATTTTTAGCTGTTGAACTTTTAACAAATTTAAGCCAGTCTCTACTAGGTCCTTTTGACTGGTCTGAGGTGATAATTTCAACAATGTCTCCATTTTTTAATTGAGTTACTATTGGCATCATCTTACTATTTATCTTAGCACCAGTCATATGGTTGCCTATTTCAGCATGGATATAATATGCAAAATCTATTGGTGTACTACCTTTAGGTAAGGCAATAATTTTTCCCTTTGGAGTAAATACATAAACTTCGTCTTCAAAAAGCTCTGTTTTTAGTGTATTCAAAAACTCGTCTGGGTCTTGCATATCTTTTTGCCACTCTAATGTTTCACGAAGCCATGAAAGTTTGTCTTCCTCGACTTTAACATTAGCTTTTTTATTTCCCATAAAGCTAGCCTCTTTATATGCCCAGTGTGCAGCAATACCATACTCTGCTATACGGTGCATGTCCCATGTACGAATTTGCACCTCAAATGGTGTTCCTTTTGGTCCAATTAAAGTAGTATGCAAAGACTGATACATATTAGGCTTTGGCACTGAAATATAGTCTTTAAATCTTCCTGGCATTGGGCTATATAACTCATGTACTATACCTAATACTGCATAACAGTCTTTTATAGAGTTAACTATTACCCTTAATGCAAACAAGTCATATACTTGATCTAAGGTAATATTATCTCTTTTCATTTTGCGGTAAATACTATATAAATGTTTTGCTCTTCCTGTAATTTCTGCTTCAATATGTTGTTTTTTTACTGACTGTTTTATTTGTTCCATAATCATATCAATAAATTGTAAACGTTCTTCTCTTTTACGGTCGATTCCTTCTACTAGTTCACGATATTCTTCTGGATATAGGTATTTAAAAGCTAAATCCTCTAGCTCCCATTTTAAAGAATACATACCTAAACGGTTTGCAAGTGGTGCATATAGCTCCATTGTTTCATTTGCATTAGCAATTTGTCTATCACGTGTTAGGAATTTTAATGTTCTCATATTATGAAGCCTATCAGCAAGTTTAATTAGTATAACTCTTATGTCTTTTCCCATTGCCAAGAACATTTTTCTATAATTTTCTACTTGTTGCTCTTCCATACTAGCATATTGAAGTTTACTAAGTTTAGTAACTCCATCTACTAGTTCTGCAATTTCTGCCCCAAATTCATTTTCCAAATCTTGTTTTGTAGTTTCTGTATCTTCTACTACATCATGCAAAAGGGCTGCACATATTGTACTGTCATCCAAACCTAGAGTTGACAATATGTATGCAACTTGCACTGGGTGAATGATATATGGTTCTCCTGATTTTCTTAATTGCCCTTCGTGATGCGCCTTTGCATAATTATATACTTTTCTTATAAGTTTACTATCTGATTTTCTATTGTTCTTTTTAGTTGTATTTATTACATCTTCTATTGTCTTTTCTTGTATTTCTGACATGTGCTTCCCTCCTTTATTAAATAGTTTTTCTTAAATCTTTTAAGTTTACTTGAATATTTTCATTTCCTCCAAATTGATTTACTTCTAAACTTCCAACAATATCAACTTTATCTCCAATTAAATATTTATCTGCTACTTCTCCCATATTAAATCCGATAGCATCTATCATATAATTGTCAATTCCAAGTTTCATTTTTATATGTTTTCCTTCAGACAAACTTCTTATTGATAATATTTTTAAGTTTTTAATTAAAAATACTGGCATTTTATTGCCTTCACCATATGGCTCTAATAGCTTTAATTCATTAACTTCTTGTATGTTTATTTTTTTTATATCTACTTGTTTATCAATTTGTATAATTGGTATTATATCACTAATATGGCTATTTTGTGTATATTCTTCAAATTCTTTTTTAAATTTTTCAAAATTTTCTCTTTTAACATTTATGCCTATTGCCATACTATGTCCACCAAATTTTTCTACATATGTATCACAATTCATTACAGCATCATGCAAGTTAAATCCTGGAATGCTTCTTCCTGAGCCTTTTCCTTCTTCTCCTTCAAAACAAATTAAAATACTTGGCTTAAAATATATATCTGTTACTTTTGATGCAACTATTCCAATTATTCCATGATGCCAACCTTCTTGTCCTAAAACAATACAAGATTTATCCTTTTCTCCATTTTCAATTTGTTCTAAAGCTTGTTTAAATATTCTTTTTTCTGTTTCTTGTCTTTCTAGGTTATAATTGTTTAATCTTTCTGTTATTTCTTTAGCTTCATGTAAGTCATTTGTTAGGAATAATCTTAAAGCTTCTTTTTCTTCTCCCATTCTACCACAAGCATTTATTCTTGGAGCTATACCAAAAGATATTGTAGTAGAATTTACTTCTTTATATCCTGTAGATGCAAGTAAAGTCCTTAAACCAATATTTTTTGATATTGGTACTAGCTTTAATCCTAATTTAGTAATTACTCTGTTTTCATCTACTAGTGGTACTATATCTGAAATAGTTCCAACACATACAATATCTAAATATTTTAAATATTCTTTATTATCTAAATTTAATTTAATTGAAATTGCCTGTATTAGCTTAAATACTACTCCAACACCTGCTAATTGATTAAATGGATATTGATTATCTTTTCTTTTTGCATCTACTACTGCTAAACATTTTGGCAATTCTTCTGCTGGTTCATGGTGATCTGTAACTATTACTTCTAGTCCTAATTCTGTTGCATATTTAATCTCTTCTATACATGAAATTCCACAGTCTACGGTTATTATTAGTTTATACCCTTGTTCTGCAATTTTCTTTACAGCTTCTTTATTTAGTCCATAGCCTTCATTTAATCTATTTGGAATGTACTCTCCAACTTGTAAATTTCTTTCTTCTAAGAATTTCTTGAGTACAGTAATACTTGTTATTCCATCTACATCATAGTCTCCATATATAATGGTCTTTTCTTGTGTTTGTATTGCTTTTAAAATTCTATCTACTGCTTTTTCCATATCTGGCATTAGAAATGGATCATGAAAATCATCTCTTGTAGGATTTAAAAATTCTCTTACGTCTTCTTTTTCAATAATTCCTCTACTTGCTAATATACTACTAATTAAATTACTTAGCCCGTTCTCTTTAAATATTTTATCTATATCATTTTTATTTTCTTTGCATACTTCCCATTTTTTATTCATTAATTTCTCCTAATATATTTACAGTTTGTATTATTTTACAACAAATTTAAGACTTTTTAAAGAGAAAGTATAAAATTTGCATAATTTTAGGTAAAAATTATGCAAATAACTGAATAAATTATTATTTTTATAAGATTTTTTGTGATTAAGGTATAGTTATATAGTTTTATTCCTATATTGTTTATTTCGTCATAATTGTTTAATATTGTTTCTTGTTCTTTTTCTGTAAGATTTCCTTCTCTTTTTAAATATTGTTCTGCTAATGGTTTTGCTTTTGTCATTGCATCCATTTCTAAATAGCTTCTAATTATGTAATTTATAAAGCTAAATATAGCTAAAGCAAATAAAGCTATATTTGGAAGCGGATTTATTTTTAATATTGCTAAAATGCATATTACAATAAAATATATAAAATAAATGTTAGAAAATATGAAGTTAAAAAGCAAAGTTCTTTTATTTTGAATAGAATGTAAACATTCATGTGCTACTGTTTGAACTCTTGTAAAGGTATTTTTTATGTTTGCTATTATGATTGAATTTGAAAGTACCATATATAGACTTGCTTGATTACTTTCACTTTCTTCTATTTTCACATTTTCATTATTAAGCATTTTTAAGATACTTTTGCAAATTTCTTTATTTTCAGGTAGTTTATTTGTTATATCATTTAATTTTTTATCATACCCTAATTCTTTTAACTTTTTTATATCTTTTATTTTTATGCTCCATGCAAATTTTAAAATTATCATAGTAAGCACACATATACAAATTATAAAAATATATTCCATTTTCTTTCCTCTTTTCTATACAATAAAAAAGTCGTTAAAAAAGCCTTTATTTATAGCTTCCTTAACGACAATTTTTCTTATAATACATCTTTTATTGCTTCAGCAATTATTTTATTTACATCTGCTATCATAATATTAAACTTCACTTCTAAATCAAAGTATTCTTTAATATCTTTGTTTTCTACTAAGGTCATATACATCTCTTCTAGTTTTTTATTTTTCTCTTCATCTTTTGCTTCTCCTGCATATGCCATTAGTTGAACTTCATATCTTAGTTTTTCAAAATCTTCTACTTTTTGCTTTTTTTCTGGATCATTGTGTATTTCGTCTTTTCTCTTTTTGTATAATTTGAATTCTTCGGAATCTCTTATCTCTTGTGCTAAACGGTTTGCTGTATCATATACTTGCATAACTCTTCCTCCTTATATTTATGCATAAGCATGTTTCTTCTGAAAACTAAGTAAATTTGTAATTTCTGTTTCTGTGTTGCCTGCTTTTTTAGCCTTTTTAGCATTTTCTTGTGCAATTTCTTGTTTTTGTTTTTCAGCAACAGTTTTGCAAATTGCTTTTTCATATATATAATGTGTATCTTGAGCAATTTTAGTCCAGTTAAATTCTTCCTTAACTTTTTGTTTAGCTTTTTTAGCCATATTAGTTGCTAATTGTTTATCATATAATACTGTTAACACTGAATCGGCTATTGAGTTTGGATTTCCAGCATAGCTTTTCATTCCATTTACTCCGTGGTCTACTATTTCATCCAAACCACCAACATCTGAAACTACTGTTGGAACTCCTGCTAACATTCCTTCTAATGCAACAATTCCAAATGGTTCATATGTACTTGGGAATACTGCTACATCAGCACATTTATATATTTTTTGTACTTGTTTTGAATTTAAATATCCTGTAAAATATACCTTATTTGCAATACCCATTGCTTCAGCTTGTGCTTTTAAATCATCTAGCATTCCTCCTTTTCCTGCAATTACAAGTTTTACATCATTATATCCTTGTAATATTTTTGGCATTGCTGATATTAAATGTTGAATTCCTTTTTCATATACTAATCTTCCAACATATAGAATAATTTTTTCATTATCCATTGCATATTGTCTTCTAAATTCGTAATCTCTTTCAATTCCATTAAAGTTAGTTAAGTTAATTCCATTTGGTATTACATTTATTTTATCAAAAGGAAGTCCAAATAGGCTTTGAACATGTCCTTTCATAAAATTACTGTTTACTATTACTTCTGTTGCTTCATATGTTAATAACCATTCTGTGTCATTTATATATCTTTGTGATTCATTATGAATTCCAGAATTTCTTCCAGCTTCTGTTGCATGTATTGTTGCAACTAGTGGTATTCCAAATGATTGTTTTAAAGTTTTAGCACTTGATGCAACTAACCAATCATGTGCATGTATAACATCAAACTTTCCATTTTTATTTATTAGTTCTGTAGCTTTTGCTACCATGTTGAAGTTTAATTGTAATGTCCAGTCTATAAAGCTATTTGGATGTATCATGTAATTTTCTACACGATATACCTCTACTCCTTTATCATTTTCGTACTCTGGTAAGTCACCTTCTTTATATGTAATAACTGTTACTTCATGTCCATCTTTAATCAATCTTTTTGATAAATCGTGGACAACTCTAGCAATTCCTCCTACTATTCTTGGTGGATATTCCCATGTTAACATCAATATTTTCATTGGAAAACTAGCCCCTTTCTCCATTACTTTTTTCTTTTGATATACATTATTTTTCTTTTAACTATTTTATATAATTTTTTAACAAAAGTAAACATTTTTTTACAAAATATTTCATTATTTATGTTTTTTTAATTAAAATTAGCCAAGTACTTTACTTGGCTTTTTTATATAAAATATATAAATTATTATTTTCCTTTTAAAATTTCAATATTAGCAGTTTGAGCAAAATTTTTAATTAATATTAAACCGTCCTCTGTAACTTCTGCATCTATTGCTGTCCAGCTATTATCTATTAGTACTTTGCATATTACAGAATCCCCCTGTTTGAAGCCTGGAACATCTATGTATAATTGATTTATAAAAATTCCTTCAGCTAATTTTATTTTAATTGTTCCAAAAATGTCGTATCCATTGATCTTTTCTACTTTAACATTTTCGTCTGTTTTCTCTATTGTAGCATATGGTTCAGAATTATTAATTTCTATAGTTGTCCCATCAGTTGTTGTTATTGTTCCATTTAGCAGCTTTAATACTTTAGTTATTCCATATCCCTGTCCGAAGCCTTCACTAATATCATAATCTTCTTTTTCTTCTGTATACTCATTCATCCAATTTTCCAATGCATTTATTTCATTCATGTCTTTTTGTACACTTTCATTTGCTTTGTTTTGTGCTGATTGTGCTTTTTTTATTATTCCACTGTCACTAAATACTGCGTTTATTGTTACTCCTGCTAGTATTAAAAGCACCACAATGGTTACAACTAAAGCTATTAGTGTGATACCTGATTGCTTTGAATAGCATTCTTTACTGCTTATTAATTTTGAACTTACTTTCATTTTTTCTTTTTCCTCCTTCAATTTTTTTAAATCCATTTTTACCCCTCCCTTTTGTTTTTAATTTTTAAAGAAGCACATTTTATTTTTCAATACAAAAAGGACAGGTTGCCTAAACAATTTCATGTTTAGGACCTGTCCTATGTATGCTAAATAAAGCTAATTTCTTAGCTTGGTTGTTATTTATTAATGTTGTGGCTCTCTCTCTCTCTCTCTCTCTCTCTCTCTCTACTCCTGCAAAGGTTTTAGCTTTTTTCATTTTTCGTGCCTCTTTCTTACTTTTCTTTGGATTTCGTTCTGTGATTATGATAATATAACTTTCCCAATTTTGCAATAGTTTCTATTAATTTAATCTAAATAATTTTTTTGAAGCTTTTCGTTTTACTATTACTATTTTCTACGTTATACTAATTTTTCTATCTCTTCTTTTGTTAATCCTGTAATTTCAATAATGTCCGATATGCTCATTCCTTTTTTTAGCATATTTTTTGCTATTTGTATTTTTTCCTCTTTCACTCCCTTTACAATGCCTTCTTTTATTCCCTCTTTTTTACCATCTCTTTTTGCTTCATACATCATTTGCTCATGGTTTATTCGTTCTAATTCTGCTTTAAATGCCATTCTTCTCAATACATCATCTTGACTCATTCTGTCTAGTTCTTTTTTTGCTTCTTTGATATTTTCGTTCTCTTCCATTTTTCGTGTCACCCTCTCACTCTCCAGTTTTTCTAAAAATACTAGCCAATCTAATAGCTGATCTTTTTCGTTTTCTCTACCCTTTATCTTTAACAATTCAATTATATCAAGCTCGAATTTATCTGTCAATATTAATCTTTTTGTTATATTATACTTAATTGCATTTTGCAAGTAAAATCGTATGTCAAATTTCGACATATTTTTACAGATTGTTCATTTGTTCTAAGGTTACTACTTCTACTGTTGTTTTACTCGTGTCATAGCAACCTTCTAGTTTCGCTTTTATTTCTTCACTTAAGACATATATTTTTGAATTTGAAGCTATGTTATTAAATACATTATTTTCAACCTCAAACTTATTAGCATCTGTTGCAAGTATTTTTACTTTTGTTAGGTTAGCACATCCTGCAAATGCATCATAGCTTATTTTTGTTATTGTACTTGGTATTGTTATAGTTTTTAAATTAGAGCAAAACCTAAACATACTCATTGCAATTTCTGTTATATTCCAATTTAATATTGCTGACACGTCTTCGAGTTTGATACAATTATAAAATATACCAGTCATATCAGTTACATTTCCTACATTCCAATTTGATATTGCAGACAGATTTGTAAATGCACATCCAGCATCATCACCATCTCCAAACATACTCTCCATGTTAGTAACATTAGATGTATTCCAATTTCTTAGACCATCTATATTAGTCAAATTATCATTTCCTGCAAACATGCCACTCATATTTTTAACTTTAGAAGTGTCCCAATTTAATAATGCATTCACATTTGATAAACTCTGTCCATTCCCCCATCTATAAAACATACAACTCATATTTTCAACTTTACTTGTATTCCAACCAGATAATGCGTCTATATTACTTAATTGTGTTCCTACTGAATAAAACATATGACTCATATTCACAACATAATCTGTTTTCATATCTTTTAGTCCATCTATATTAGTTAAATATGGAAGACCTGCAAACATTTGTGAACTATCTGTATTTAGATACACACTATTCCCTTCACTCCACCAGTATATTTTTCCTGTTTCTACTTTTTTATTATTTGTATCTTCTTCCAGTCCTAATTGTCCAACTTCGTTTCTTATTTCTGTTTTTCCACTCTTTTCAGCCCACATATATATTGGAAAGCTTGATTCTTCTAATGATACTATATTTGCTTCTGTTAGTTTAGTTAAATCTGGAACACCATTATATTTTTCTATTGCATTTATCGAAAGATTACAACTATAATCCAAATTCAAAACGTTACTAATCGTTCCTTCAGGCATAAGATTATACATTTTGTCCCTTACATTTTTTCCAGTATCAAACATTGCTACTTTGCTTACTGCTATTAATGTTTTTGTTATCCATGTTGTTGAATCTACAATAACTATATATTCAGAATCTTTATATGTAAATTCTATCTTTATATTATTATTATCTTGTGAATATTCCTTAAAGCTTATACTTGTCTCTGCATCTGGTATTATATCATTTCCAATAAACTTAAAACTTGTAGGCGCATTAGAAATATCTACTATTGTTGTTCCTAATATTCCTTTTTTATCTTCACCTAAGAAATATCTTTCTAATTCGTCTGGTACTGCTTCTTCTGTTGTTTTATCTGTTAAGCTACTTATTAATTTTTCTAAATTATTTAGTCCTTCTAAATCATTATTTCGTGCTTCATCCATTTTGTTTTGAGCATCTTTTGCCTTTTGAATTAATCCATTTTCTCCAAATATTGCATTCAAGCTCACTCCCGCTAGAATTAACAAAACCACAATTGTTACTACTAGAGCTATTAGTGTAATACCTTTTTGCTTTGAATAATTCTTCTTGTTTAATTTCATTCTACTTTCTCCCTTCTTTCTATGGAGCATATTGTGCTCCGCTATAATTTCTCATAGATTATTTAACACTATCATTTATTTTTAAAATTTAAAAATCCTTTTTCTTTTTCCCTCCTTCTTTTTTGTTTTAAAAAGAAGCACATAAATTAGTTATAACAATACAAAAAGACAGGTACTAAATATTTTCATATTTAATATCTGTCTTTAATATGCTTAATAAAGCTAATTGCTTAGCTTGGTTGTTATTTGTTAATGTTGTGGCTCTCTCTCTCTCTCTCTCTCTACTCCTACAAAGGTTTTAGCTTTTTTCATTTTTCGTGCCTCTTTCTTACTTTTCTTTGGATTTTATTCTGTGATTATGATAATATAACTTTTAAAAATTTTCAATACTTTTTTGCAATTTTCTCTTGAATTTATTTGCGTTTTGATATAGTATAATATAGATATAAATGTTCGAAATATAAACGGAGGATAAGATGCCAAGAAAAGCTAAAGAAGAAATAATTGAAGAGAAAAAAATAGGTACTAAGAATCCTGCTAAAGTTACCACCTCAAAGGCTGTAGACAAAAAAAGTACTACTAAAAAAGCCAGTGCTAAGAAATCTACTGCTAAAAAAACTACAAGTTCAAAAACAACTGCTAAGAAATCTACCACAAGAAAAACAACTACTAAAAAATCTTCAAGCAAAAAGTTACCTATTTTAGAATATTATGATTTGCCTAATTTATACAATCAAACTATTGTAAAAATATTAGCACAAACTCCTACTATACTATTTGTATATTGGGACATTTCTGATGAAGATAGACAAATGTATTTAGAAAAATATGGAGAAGATTTTTTTAATAACACTATTCCATATTTAACAGTAACAAATCAAACTAAAAACTATTCTTTTGAAGTAGAAATAAATGATTATGCTAACAGTTGGTATATCAATATTCCAGATAGCGATTGCAAATATGATGTGGTTTTATTTAGAAAGCCTAAAAATGCAGAAATTCATCAAGAAAATGTTTATATAACTTCTTCTAATGATTTACAAACACCTAATGATCATATTTTATTTGATACTTTAGGAAAAACTGTATTTTTTAAAAATGTAAAAACTAATGAAATTACATCAAAAGATACTTCTTCTTTATCATTTATGAATAACATTGGTAGAATATATAACATTTATGATTTATATAAAGAGATTTACAAAAATGAATTATTAGAAGACAAATTAAATGCACATTTAACTTCTTCTAAAATGTCTTCTTAAGATTGGAGAAAATAATGACTAAAGAAAAAGGCTATGTTAGTTTTATACTACATGCTCATTTGCCCTTTATACATCATCCTGAAAGTGAAGATTACTTAGAGGAACAATGGTTGTATGAGGCAATTTCGGAGACCTACTTACCTTTATTAACAAACTTTGGAAAATTAGAGAAGGAAAAAGTTGACTTTAGAATAACAATGTCACTTACTCCTCCTCTTTTAAATATGCTTGATAATAAGCTATTGCAAAAAAGATATATTAAATATTTAAATACTCATATTGAACTTGCTAAAAAAGAAATAGAAAGAACTAAGGATAACGCAAAAGAAAATGAACTTGCTCATTATTACTTTAATCGCTATTCTAATGATTTGCATTTATTTAAAGAAATATATAATTGTAACTTAATTGAAGCTTTTAAGCATTTTCAAGATATTGGAGTGTTAGAGATTATAACTTGTGGTGCAACACATGGATACTTCCCTATTTTATATGTAAATGAAAAAACTGTAAGAGCACAAATAGCAGTTGGTGTTCAAACATATAAAAAGTATTTTGGTAAGACACCTAATGGAATATGGCTTCCTGAATGTGGATATATTCCTGAGGCTGATAAATATTTAAAAGAATTTGGAATTAAATATATAATTACCGAAACACATGGTATTTTATATGCTAACCCTACACCTATTTATGGTACTTTTGCTCCAATTGTTTCTCCTGAAGGCGTTATTGCTTTTGGTAGAGATATTGAATCTTCAAGGCAAGTGTGGAGTTCTATCAACGGTTATCCTGGTGACTTTAATTACAGAGAATTTTACAGAGATATTGGATATGACGCTCCTTATGATTACATTAAGCCATATATTGCTTCAAATGGAGTTAGAGTTCATACTGGTATAAAATATTATAGAATTACTGGTAAAGACTGTGAGAAAGATTACTACAATGTTCAATGGGCTCAAGATAGTGTTGAAAAACAAGCTGGACACTTCTTTGATAGTAGAGTAAAACAAATTGACGAATTATCAAAATTAACTTCTAACCCTCCTATTATCACTTGTCCTTATGATGCAGAGTTGTATGGTCACTGGTGGTATGAAGGTCCAGATTGGCTATATGTTCTATTCAAAAAGATTTACTATGATAAATGTAATTTTAAGTTAATTACTCCTAGCGAATATATTGATAAATACCCTTCTATGCAAGTATGTACTCCTTGTCGTTCTAGCTGGGGTGCTAATGGTTATAGTGAAGTTTGGTTAAATCATACAAATGATTATGCTCACAAATATTTGCACGATATTGGAAATAAAATGGTCGAACTTGCTAATAAATTTCCAAATGAAAAAGATAAAACCAAAAAGAAAGCTTTAAACCAATGTGCTAGGGAAGTATTGTTAGCTCAAAGTAGTGACTGGTTGTTTATTATTACAAATGGAACTATGGTTGATTATGCTAAAAAGCGTATTAAGGACCATGTTGGTAGATTTAATAGGTTATATGATGGTATTATGAATGATAAAATTGATGAGGAATATATAGAGTTCTTAAAAGATGTTTCTAAAAAAGACTGCATATTCCCTGAAATTGATTATATGATTTATAGATAGAAAAACGCCAATGGAATTTACCATTGGCACTTTTTTTATTTGTTTAAATGTTCATTCGTTTCTTTTGTTTCATTATATCTTTCAATAAAATATAAAGGTCTGTGTTTGCTTTCATTAAATGTTCTTCCTAAATATTCTCCTATAATTCCTAAGAATATTAGTTGAATTCCACCTAAGAATAATATAACTACCATTAGTGATGCATAACCAGGTACATCTATTCCTGTTACTATTGTTTTTATAATTATATATAACATATAAATAAATCCAATAACAGAAACTCCACATCCTATAAGTGCTGCCCATCTTAATGGTGATGTTGTAAATGATGTAATTCCATCAATTGATAAATCAATTAATTTTCCATAATTCCATTTAGTTTGTCCAGCTGCTCTAGGGTCTCTATCGTATAGAATTTCTTTTTTGTTATATCCTATTATACTAAATAATCCTTTAGTATATCTTTGATTTTCTCTCATTGATTTTAACGCTTCTACGCAACGTCTATCTAATAGTCTAAAATCTCCTGTATCTTTTTGTATTTCAATTCTTGTAAAACCTTGTAATACTCTATAATACATTTTAGAAGTGAACTTTTTAAGCCAAGTTTCTCCTTCTCTAGATTTTCTTTTTGCGTATACATCATCATAGCCTTCTTCCCAGTATTTTATCATTTCTGGAATTAGCTCTGGTGGATCTTGTAAGTCTGCATCAATTATAACTACTGCATCACCCTTGCAATAATCTAAACCTGCTATCATTGCTGTTTCTTTACCAAAATTTCTAGATAAGTTTAAATAACAAAATCTTTTATCCTTTTCTCTTAACTCTTGCATAATCTCAAAAGTTTTGTCTTTACTTCCGTCATTTACTAATAATACTTCAAAGTCATAATTAGTATTTTCATTCATTAGTTTTTCTAGTCTATCATATAACAAATGTAAAACTTCTTGTTCATTATATGCTGGTACTAATATTGTGACTAACTTCTTTTTTTCTTGTTCCATAATAACCTCCGATTATTTTGATACTATAGTTATATCACATTTTTCGAAAATAGTAAATAGGTTATTTGTTATGGCTTATTTTTGCATTGTTTAGTATTTTATATGTTTTACATATATCACAATCTTTGCATATAGTTACTCTTCCTTCAAAGATTAGCTTTAAAGTGTTTATAAATTCATCTTCGTCATCAATCAAATGTATTTCTATCCTTCTTGGTAAAAGGCATAGTAATGTATTTAGTGCAAAATCATTAGATGAAAAAGAAATATCTGATAAATATTTTGCATTATATATATTTTCCGAAACAGATACTATATTTCTTTTTTCATCTAATAAAATTGATTCTCCATTTATATAAATCAAGTGTAGTAAATTATATTCTGGCATCTTTGATTCAACATATACTCTAAGCAAACTAATAAATTCTCTGTATTCTTTTTCTATAATAAACTGATTTACTCCATTGTCTACTATTTCATCTAAATATTCTAGATATGCTTTTAATCTAAAATATACAAAACCATCTAAAATCATAGCTTTATTTTCTTTGACATATTCTTTTATATTTTTATTATCAAGTAATTTTGTATTATACATTTCTGATTCTATCAGTTGCATACAATTCTCTAATATTTTGTTCTTTTCATATTCATCAAAATAGAAATAGTTGTAGTTTATAAGTTGTTTCAACATTTTTTCTTCATAAAACTCAATTACAACTTCTCCTATTAGTTCTGTTAAAAAATCATAAAATTTATTGTTGTTATTTCCTATATAATGAATAGTTATATTTTTATATATCTTAAATTGATTTTGAGAATATATTAAATTTTCAAAGTCAATTTCTTGAATTCTATTTAGTAGATAATTTAATATTTGGGTATTATTAGTTTTAAAGCAAAATGATTTCATTTGATTTTTAGCTCCTCTCTACAATATTATCCACTAAAAACTTGTTAGATATACATATTTTATTCTAAATGACTTCAATTGGTAACATGTTCCAAATTTATTTATTACGAAATCTGCAATATATTCCTTCTTTTAAGTTATATACATTTAAATATCCTAATTGCCACAAAATTTGTTGAGCTTGTTTGCTACGAATACCACATGAGCAATATACAATTATTGTTGTTCTTTTATTTGGTATTCGAATTTGAATTTCATTTTGTAAATTGTATAAATCAATGTTTATAGCATTTGGTAAATGTTCTTCATCGTACTCTTGATGGCTTCTAACATCTAGTAATACTCCATTAGTTTGTCTTAAAATTTCTTGTGCTTGTTTATAATTTACTTCCATATCATATATGCTTCGATAAAGAATTTCTTTTATTCTTCCCAATATTTTCACTTTCCTTTCAAATAAAAAAACAATATTCATACTATATTTTATGAATATTGTTTTATTTTGGTTTATTTTTTGTCTGCTAATTTAGCAATTTCTAATTGTTTTTCTTTTAAAATTGTTACAGTTACGATAGATACTGCATAAACTAGCAATCCTATTGGTGCAACAAATTTATTTACTGGAATTCTACAAATTACTAAAACACTTGCATATACTAATTCTGGAACTATTATAGCTAATAAGTATTTTCCTACTGTTTTAAAGCTTCCTAACTCCATGTAACGAATAAATGCATATATTAAAATAATAATAGCGCTTATTGTAACTGGCATAATATATGGTTTTAAAATACTTGTAAGTTTTACTCTTGGTTCATATTTTATAATTATGTCATCTGTAGTATTTTGTAGTTCGTATTTTTCATTCATTTTTGTGTTTAATTGTTCTACTAAGTCTTTTAACTCTGCATTTATATTGTTTACATCTTTTTGTTTTATTGTAATTACTGCCATGTCTTTATAAACTTCTACTTTTTGTACTATTATCTCATCTGTCCCAAATACTTCTTTTGCAATTTGTTTTACATCATTGTTTTCAAATTCTTTTTGTATATATACATATAATCTAACATTTTCTGTATATATAGTGTCTACTTTAAAACCTTTTACACATGTCATAATTGCTCCAGCTACTATAATTAAAGCTAGCAATATATAAATAATTTTTTTGCTCATTTTTTATCACATTCCTTTACTATAATTTTAATAATGTTAAATAACAACTATTTTGTAAATAATAATGGTTTTGTAAGAATAACGTTATATAGCATTATTAAAACAATTCCCCAAAACATTGTCATTCCAAAGCTATAAATTGGAATCCAACTTATAAAGCTAAAGATTATTGTTGTAACTGCTATTGGAATTAATATAAATAAGAATTTAACAAATCCTTGTTTGTAAGTAAATTCTTGCTCTTCTTTTTTCATTCCATTTAATAGGTATACTATAAACGCATAATTTAGAGCTATAGATATTAAAATTCCAACCATTCCCTCGATTGATACAACTACATTTGTTAATCTAATTATAATTAATAATGAAGCTATATATCCTATAAAGGTAAGTGCTCCTAATATTCCCTTTGCTTTATATTTAAAGATTATAAATAATACTGCGATTACTATTAAACTTAATACAATTATTGCTGGTATAAAGAAATTTTCAGTATTAACATCTGGTAATATATAGCGGTTATCGTCAACAGTATATGCTAATGGTAAGTTTCCTGTATTCAATAATGTTGCTAAGTTATTAGCCTCTTGTACATAATTTCTTAAATCCTCACCTTTAGAACTTGCTGTTCCAAATGACAATTGTATCATACCATTAGAGATTTCTTCTGAAAAATATGTGCTAAGTACTGTTGTGTCGTCTATTTTAATACTAATTTTTTTAGTTGTTTCATTTCCATCTGTATCAGTAGTTTTAATATATGTATTTGAAATATCTTTTAATTTTTGTGTTCCTTCTTTGTTAAATTGAATTGTTAAGTATACTGATATTCCACTATCTGTGCTGTTATATGCTACTTGTGCTTTTTTTATGTCGCTATTATTCATTAGAACGTTATCTTGTTCATCAACAATATTAAAAGTTCCTTTAATAGCCATATATTGTAATGCCATATCAGTATTGCTGTTTTCAGGTATTTTTACTATTATATCTCCATTTTGTTCATTTTGTTTTATTTCATAATAGTCAATAGCTCTTTTTACATTCAAATTTACATCTACTGCTTTTAAACTATTTAATCTTTCTTCTATTATTTCTTTTGCTTTTTTATAGTTTTCTTCTGATAATGCTTCTGTTGGATTTACAGGTACTTCTTGTTTAGTAGTTCCTTCTCCTTCTTTCTCTACCACATTACCATCCTTATCATAAATAACAGTATTGGTAGCTGTACTTACTACTAGTCCAATATTTCTTGTTCCTGATAAGTTAGCTCCTAATTTAAATTCTGGTAAAATATTTTCTACAAATTTAGTCTTTTGTATAAAAATTCCTCCAAATGAGATTAGTACTAATAAAATTATTATTAAAATTATTAGTGTTCTTTTTAGTCCTTTCATTTTTTTCATTTCCTTTCTTTATTTATTTGTTGTTTTTAATATGCTTTGATGAATCAAGATGTTAATTATTTTTTTGTAATTTTAAAAATAATTAGTATATTGCGAGGAAAGGTGCATTAAAAAGTCAAGGGCGCATACGTTTGTATGTAACCGCGTTTTTAATGTACTTTTACGAAACAAGATGCTGATTATTTTTAAAATTTAGAGTAATTTTGTGTCATTAATAACCAACTCAAACCAAATTCCTAAATACTTAGCTGCATATTTGCTCATCATAGTTCTATCCATAAATATTTCAAAATAGTCTAGCACTGGAGATATTTTAGTATCAATTGTTAAGTCTAAAGTAACTTTTCTATTTTCTTTATCTATTATAAATTTTGAATCAGTAACTGCATAATTAACTTTATCATGTTTATCAAATGTAGAAATATTTTTATTTACTACTCTACTACGATGTGCATCAGACTTGTCCGCTAATATTAAAGCAGCTGATATATCACTTACCGCAGTTCCAGTTTGTTCATCATGATTTCCTATTGCCATCATTATTTCGGTTCTTTGCTCGACGCTCATTCCCATATCTTTTAATATTTGATATGCAAGTATTGCTCCTGTATGAGCATGATCTACTCTGTTAATACAGTTTCCTATATCATGCATATAACCAGCTATTTTAGCAAGTTCTATTCTTTCTTCTGGATAGTCTAGTGTTTGTAGTAATTCTCCTGCACGCTGTGATACAATACTCATATGTCTTATTGAGTGTTCTGTGTATCCTAAGGCATTTAACTGTTTTTGTGAACTTAATATTAATTGAGTAAGTTCTTCATTTTTCTTTACATCTTCTAAAGTAATCAATTAGTTTCCTCCTACTGCATAATTTACCTTTAAATTTTATATTAAAAAACAAAAAATAGCAACCATTTTTTAGAATTTCTTCTTAAAAAATGTTGCCATTTTTCGACTTTATTTACGTTTTACTTTCTATTTGTATTAACTCCTATTATCCCACCTATCATTCCTGTAACAATTCCAACTACCAGCATTATAAAGGAATTAAATGTTAAAGAAAAACCTGCTAAAAACAAACTTGATATTAAGTATAAGATTATAATATATATAAGTCCAACCATTCCACCATTTAAAATTCCGTTTTTTCTTATTTTTCTTGTACTGATCATACTACCTATTAAAATACTAATTCCTGTAATTACTAGAATAACTGGTAACATTGTATTTTCTGACAAATTAGTATAGCATAATAACACTGCAAAAATTAACAGTAAGATAGCTGACGCTATAACAGCAAACAAACTGCCTTTTATAATTCTAATTGAATTCTTTTTAAATTCACTTTCATCAGTAATAATACTATCTTTTTCCATATTTAAATTCCTTTCTTTTACTAAATTTTATGTTTGTTTTGCTGTTTTAGAACATAACTTTCAAAAAAATAGAAGCTAGAATTTTAAAATTCTAACTTCTGCTTTTCTTATTGTTGTGTATTATTAGTTGTTGTGTTGCTATTTGTGTTTGTAGTACTACTAACCGCGTTTTCACTTGTTTGTGTGGTGTTTTCTACTGTATTTGTGCTTGTTTGTGTAGTATTTCCTGCTGTTTCATTATTTTGTGTTTGTGTATTTGTATTTGTTGTTTCATTGTTTGTATTTTCTGTGTTTGTATCAGTATCTTCAGTACTTGTCTCTGGATTCTTTTCTGGTCTTACCCATTTCTTTATGTAATCAATTATATTCATTAATTGATTATTATATAGCATATAATAAATTTCTTCTCCTTCAGAAGTTATTGAATATATTGATTGTAAAGCTATTGGTAATAGAGATTTACCATCACTATCTATTAATCCATATACATTATTTCTACATACAACAATTCCTTCATACTGTGGTATTAGTAAAACGCTATTTGAATTCTTGTCGTTATTATTACCTCCTATACTACATCCTAAATCTTGATATGTAGTTCCATTTTCTACTATATTTTTTCCTGTTTTATCAAATATTTCCCATGTTCCATTCTTTTTAGCTGGAATACATTTGTTATATAACAAGTATTGATTTTTTATCTTATTGTTTATATATTGGTTTGAATTTACTCCTATTTGATCATATTCTAGATAAAGTACAATACTTCCATTTGAGTTAATAACACCTTGCTTTTTATTCTTAGTTGCTAGGTATAAACCACTATCTTTGTCAATTTGCTTAATCGCATCATATTCTGGGGCAATTTTTATTTTTGCATCATATGACATAATTCCTACTTTCTTTTCCATTGTAGTTACTATAAATTCTTTGGCACTTTCAACGAACTTAATATTAGCATACTTCGTTCCTAATACTTCTTGTCCATCTAATGTTTGTACTCCATAACTTCCATTTTCATTTTTTACGATAAGCATATTATATAATAATGCTTTTTGATTGCT
This sequence comes from uncultured Clostridia bacterium, assembly GCA_934120135.1. Classification (GTDB taxonomy): domain Bacteria; phylum Bacillota; class Clostridia; order TANB77; family CAG-508; genus CAG-273. Next base: position 145,536 of record CAKOTK010000003.1, read on the forward strand.
AAAGCTTGCATCTTTGTCTGCAATACCTGCATTTTGGAATTTGGTAGTATACCAACTAACCAAATATGGCAATGTATAAATATTAATTTGATTTTGCTCTTGATTATAGGCCATAGAAATATTAAAAGCAATTTGTGCTCCCTCAATAGTAGTATATAGTTGATTATCAAACATTTTTATTGGTTCATTTATTTCATAATATTCATAATCATTATTTCCATCTAGTATTATTTTATAAATTTTATTAGATCCTAAACTAAATGATGCTATTTCATTTTTTGATTCCACATAGCATTTAGTTATATCTTCTGCATATTCTTTATATTCTCCATTTCCAGAACTATAACCCACATATTCAGCAAAAGCTCTAATTGGAATATATAAATTATTATTCTGATCAAACACAAAAATATTTTTCATTTTAGAATTTGATTTTGCATCTACATAAACCTTTAGTTGTGTAGATTGAATATAATATATTAAAGCTATTAATCCAATTATCAACAATAATAAAAGTACCAAAATAATTCCTATAACCTTCATCATTTTTTTTGCTTTTACTTGTTCTTCTGTCGGCCTATTATAGCCTGCACTACCAATAAAATCATTCATAAATAAAAATCCTCCATCTCTTTTGTATTATTTTTCATAGCCGTATTTTTTATAAAATTCTTCTTTAAATTTCAACAAGTTATCATTCTCTATCTCTATTCTAACTCTTTCCATGAGTTTAGTCAAGAACCTTAAGTTATGAATTGATAATAATCTTACTCCTAATATTTCATTTGCTTTTACTAAATGCCTAATGTAGGCTCTAGTGTAGTTTTTACAAGTATAGCAGTCACATTCTGGGTCTAATGGTGTAAAATCTCTTTCATATGTAGCATTTCTTACTACTACTTTTCCATTCCATGTCATTGCAGTTCCATTTCTTGCAATTCTTGTAGGAAGTACGCAATCGCACATATCTATTCCTGCTAGTGCTGCTTCTATTAAATAATCTGGTGAACCAACTCCCATTAAATATCTTGGCTTATTTTCTGGCATTAGTGGAGCTGTATAATACAACATCTTCAAGTATTCTTCTTTTGGTTCACCTACACTAATTCCTCCTATTGCATAGCCAGGAAAATCTAGTTCAATTAAATCTTTCGCAGACTGCTCTCTCAAATCCTCATAAAATCCACCTTGAATTATTCCAAATAAAGCTTGTTCTTCAACATTTTTATGTGCTTCTTTGCAACGTTTTGCCCATCTTGTAGTTCTTTCCATAGATTGTTTTGTGTACTCATATGTAGATGGATATGGACAACATTCGTCAAATGACATTATAATGTCTGCTCCTAACGCTTCTTCTATTTCCATTACTTTTTCAGGTGTAAACATATGCTTACTTCCATCTAAATGAGACCTAAATTCAACTCCTTCTTCTGTTATCGTTCTTAGGTCGCTTAAACTAAATACTTGAAATCCACCACAATCTGTTAGAATAGGTTTGTCCCATCTCATAAAATTATGAAGTCCACCTGCTTCTTTTACTAGTTCGTGTCCGTGGTCTTAAGTATAAGTGGTAAGTATTTGATAATATTATTTGAGCACCAACTTCTTCTTTTAGTTCTTCTGGTGTTAATGATTTTACTGTTGCTTGTGTTCCTACTGGCATAAACACTGGTGTTTGTATGTCGCCATGAGGAGTGTGTACTACTCCTCTTCTTGCGCCTGAATTTTTATCTATATGTAGTAATTCGTATGTTACTGCTGGTTTCATTTCACTTCTCCTATATTAATTTTTTTAAAAATATATAATATTAAAAGAAAGCGCAGTCCGCGTAAGGTGGAGCGAAGCGTAACGGTTGGAGAGTTCCGTCCGATAGTGTCCAAAAACAAATTTATTTGTTTTTGTGACATCCAAGGGAAGGAAGCTCGACACCAAGGACAAGCGATTTTAATATTATATATTTTGTATAACAATTTAATGTATAAACATTGCATCACCAAATGAGAAAAATTTATACTGTTCTTTCACAGCTTCCTCATAAGCCTTCATTATAAAATCTTTTCCAGCTAATGCTGAAACTAACATTATTAAAGTTGATTCCGGCAAATGAAAATTAGTAATTAACGCATCTAAGCATTTAAATTTATAGCCGGGATAAATAAATATATTAGTATCTCCTTCTACTTCTTTAACATATCCATTCTCGTCAGCTATACTTTCCAGCACTCTACAAGAAGTTGTTCCTACTGCAATTACTCTGTGTCCCTCTCTTTTGGCTTTGTTTATTTTTTCTGCATCTTCAGATTTTATATAAAAGTGTTCTGAGTGCATATCATGTTCTTCTATATTTTCTACTTTTACAGGTCTAAAAGTTCCAATTCCTACATGAAGTGTAACATTTGCAACTTCTACTCCCTTTTCTTTTAGCTTTTCAAATAGTTCATCAGTAAAGTGTAGTCCTGCTGTTGGGGCTGCTGCAGAGCCTTCATATTTTGCGTATACTGTTTGGTATCTATCTTTTTCTTTTAGCTTTTCATGTATATATGGAGGTAGTGGCATTAATCCTATTTCATTTAGAATTTCATTAAATATTCCGTTATATTCAAATTTTACTTTTCTATTTCCATCCTCAAGTTTTTCTAAGATTTCTGCTTTTAGCAATCCATTGCCAAATTCTACTCTTACTCCTGGCATTAGCTTTCTACCTGGTTTTACCATAACCTCCCAAATGTCTCCATCTACTCTTTTTAATAGTAGAAATTCAACATTTGCTCCAGTTTCCTCTTTTACTCCATACAAACGAGCAGGAATAACTTTTGTGTTATTCCTTACTAAACAGTCACCAGGTTGTAAGTAATCTATAATATCTTTAAATATTTTGTGTTCAATTGTTTTGTTTTCTCTGTCTAATACCATTAGTCTAGATTGATCTCTATTTTTTATTGGTACTTGTGCTATTAGTTCTTTTGGTAAATTATAATTAAAGTCTGAAACTTTCATTTTGCCTATCTCCTCATATATTATTCTGTTTCTATTTTATTGTTTTTATATTCAAATAATCTAGTTATTTTTGAGAATGCACTTTGAATTACTTCTATAATATTGCTAGGTTCTTTAAATGCTTCAACTTGTGTAGAATATTTAAAATTACTTTCATGACAAGGTTTACATTTTAGAATTTTTTCTGGTAATCCTACTTTAGTTCCATTATAACTAATTTCTTTGTTTATATAATCTGTATACCATTGTTTTAATCCTTGTACTTTATCTTCTTTGTATCCATATTTTTCATAATCATGTAACTCCGGTATTTCATAGCCATATTCTTTTGCATTACGTTCCAAAGTGTGCAAAAACTCATGAATAAATACTTCTTCTGGGAATGTATTTATTCTATAATTAAACTCATAAGCTAAGTTGTTTCTATCATCTGGCATACGAATATTTGAAAATCCTATATTATAATAATCCATTCCTCCTAAACCTATCCAGTCGTTTACTAAAGTATTATTGCCTTTTTGTTTATCTGCCATCCTAAAAGCAACAAAAATGTGATCATACATGTTTTTATTGACATATGAATCTATATATTCGTATACATCTTCTGCTGAAACATAATAATAATTTTCAGCATCATAAGAAAGAGTTTTTATTGGTTCATTAATTACATGCGTTTCATATTCTATATTTATTTTGTCTTTACTAACTTCTCTCATTGAATTTTTGAATCTTGCTAAATTGTTTTCTACGTTTCTAATTTCATCGTTAGTCATCTGTAATTTTACGTTTTCTGTTTTTCCACCAACATTCACAGTTACATCTATATTTGGAAATATAAAACATGCCATCTTCCATTTATTAGATGTAGATGTAGTTCCTGCTTCAAGTTTAAAATCTGAAAACCACACAGTACCTTTTGATAGTGTTTCACACCCACCTAGCCTAAAACCAATATCAATTTCGGTCTCATTTTTCGAGTTAAACATAAAACTTAGTTCTTGCCAACCATTTGTGCCGGTTATTAGTTTTGACCTTTCCTGTGTATTATTAAGGCAAATGTGCGCTCCTCCTGAATTCGAATTGTTTTGGTTTTCTACATTTTCTGTTTTTACCATACATGTTACTTTATATGGTGTATTTGGTATTACAGATACTGTTTGAGAAAACATAACATCATTATAATCTTTGCTTTTCATTTTATAACTATCATATTTTGCGTATTTAACTTTACTGTCTCTAGTAAATTCAGTTATATTACTTAATCTTATTCTTTTTTCAAAGTCATTAAAATTATATTTTTTGTATACAATTACACATACAATAATTGCTATAATCATTATTATATAACTAATTATTTTTCTTACTTTTTTCATAAGTATTTCCCCTTTTTACGAAGTAATTTACACACAACATTGAGACTGTTAGGATTTTATCCTGTTACAGTCTCAATATAATCTTATTTTATAGCTTCTGCACATCTATGACATAATGTAGGATGTTCTTCGTTTTCTCCTACTTCTGTTGAATATTTCCAACATCTTTCACATTTTTGTCCTTCTGCTACTTCTACTTTTACTCCAATTTTTGCATCATCTTTTCTTTCATTTTCCTTAATGTCTAATGCAGAAACTATGAATATTGTAGTTAAAAGTTCCTTGTTTTCTTTTAGGAATTCATATTCTTTTTCATCAGCAAATAAAGTAACTTTTGCATTTAATGAATGTCCTATTACTTTTTCGGCTCTTGCAACTTCTAGCTCTTTAGCTACTAATTCTTTTAATTCTAAAATATGATTCCATTTTTGCTCTAATTCTTCGTTGTCATATTCTGCTACTGCTTCTGGCCAGTCACTCAGCATAACGCTCTCAACTTGCTCATTTTTAGTATGTGGCATATATTTCCAAATTTCTTCTGCTGTAAAGCAAATCATTGGTGCAACTATTTTTACTAGAGCATCTAAAATTATATACATTGCTGTTTGTGCTGAACGTCTTTCAGTAGATTCTTTCTTTGATGTATATAATCTATCTTTTATAATGTCTAGATAGAAGTTACTCATATCTGTTACACAGAATTGGTTTACATCATGATATACTAAGTGGAAATTAAAGTTTTCGTAATTTTCTGTACAATCTTTAACTAGTTTATTTAATCTTGATAATGCCCATTTGTCTATTTCTTCCATATCTTTGTATTCTACTTTATTATCAGGATCAAAGTCTGAAGTATTTCCTAAAATATATCTTGCTGTATTTCTTATTTTTCTGTATGCTTCACTAATTTGTTTTAATATATCTCTTGATATACTTACATCTGATTTAAAGTCTGAAGATAATACCCATAATCTTAAGATATCTGCTCCATACTCGTCTATAATTTCTTGTGGGCTAATTCCATTTCCTAAAGATTTAGACATTTTCATTCCTTGTGCATCAACTACCCAACCATGTGTTAGTATTGCTTTATATGGTGCAACGCCTTTAGTTGCAACAGATGTTAAAATTGAAGATTGGAACCATCCTCTATATTGGTCATGTCCTTCTAGGTATAAGTCTGCTGGGAATGGTAAGCCTCTTTCAACTAGCACTCCTTCATATGTAGAGCCTGAATCAAACCAAACATCCATAATATCTGTTTCTTTTTTGAACTCATGGCATCCACAATGTTCGCAAACTGCACCTTCTGGCATTAATTCTTTTTCATCTAAATCAAACCAAGCATTTGAACCTTTTTCTCTAAATATTTTTGAAACCTTTTCAAAGCTTTCGTTTGTAGCATATTCTTTACCACATTCTTTACAATAGAAAATTGGAATTGGTACACCCCAAGTACGTTGTCTTGAAATACACCAGTCATTTCTATCTTTTACCATGCTAGAAATTCTTTCTTCTCCCCATGTTGGTGTCCACTTAACATCTTTTATAGCTTTTAAAGTTTCTTCTTTAAAGTCATTTACAGATGCAAACCATTGATCTGTTGCTCTGAATATAATTGGATTTTTACATCTCCAGCAATGTGGATATGAGTGGTTTATTTTTTCTTTTCTTAATAAGTATCCATTTTCGTCTAGCCAATTTATAATAGCATCATTTGATTTTTCATAGTACATACCTGCAAAAGGACCTGCACCTTCTGTTTGGTATCCTTTTCCATCAACTGTAACTATAATATCTAAGCCATTTTTAATTCCACATAAATAGTCTTCTTTACCATAGCTTGGTGCTGTATGAACTGCACCTGTACCAGTATCTAATTCAACTGCAACTGTATCATCACTTCCTAATACTACTTTTGAAGTTCTATCTAAGAATGGATGCTTACATAAAATTCCTTCTAGTTCTGTTCCATTTACAGTTTTTACAGTTTTGTAATCTGTAATGCCTACTAAATTCATAACCTCATCAACTAAACTTGTAGCCATTAATAATTTGTCTTTTCCAGTATCAACAACACTATATTCATATTCTCCACCAACTGTAATACCTGTGTTACCTGGTAATGTCCATGGAGTTGTAGTCCAAATAACTATAAATGTATCATTATCTAAAACTCCTTTTCCATCTTGTACTGGGAATTTAACATAAATTGACATTGTGTCACAGTCTTTATATTCAATTTCTGCTTCTGCTAGAGCTGTTTCACAGTCTGTGCACCAATATACTGGTTTTAATCCTTTATAGATATAACCTTTTTTATACATTTCTGCAAATATTTCAATTTGTCTAGCTTCTAGCTCTGGTTGTAAAGTAATGTATGGATTTTTCCAGTCACCTAATACACCTAGTCTTTTGAATCCTTCTGTTTGCTTCTCAACATATTTTAAAGCAAATTCTTTACAAGTATCTCTAAATTTAGAAACACTAATTTCGTCTCTGTTTATTCCTAATGCTTGAATTGCTTTTTTCTCTGTTGGAAGTCCGTGTGTATCATAACCAGGAATATATATTGTTTGATATCCTTGTAAGCTTTTAAAACGATTTACAGTATCTTTTAATACTTTGTTTAAAGCATGACCCATATGGATTTCTCCATTTGCATATGGAGGTCCATCATGTAATATGTATGTTTTATGTCCTTCATTCTTTTTTAACATTTTTTCATACAAATCATTTTCAAAAACCTCTTGTTCTGTTTTAGGTTCATTTTCTGGTAAATTTCCTCTCATAGGAAATTCTGTACTTGGCAAATTCAAAGTTTTGCCATAATCTTGTTTTTCATCTGCCATTTTATTTTCCTCCTTTTAATTTGCATATTTATCTTCTACTAGGCGTAAATTCCTAGAATACAAAAAAGCCATTTCGTCACAATATCATAGGACGAAATGGCTCAAAATTTCCGCGGTACCACCTAATTTAAAAGAATTATATTCTTTTCTCTTATTAACCTTTAACGCAGGAATACGATTTCTTTTACTGTTGTTTCAAAGAAATAGCTAAAAGGTGATAACAATAATTACCAAGTGCTTTCAAACTCTCACCATTCCGTTTGATTCTCTGTTAAGTTTTTGTAAAAATTGTGTTGTCCTTTATGATTGCTTTTTAATTAATATGTTATATAGTTTACCACTTTTATTTATGTTTGACAAGAGATTATTTGAAAAAATATTAGATTTTATTCTTCCCATTCAAGTTCCCAGTCTGATATTTGCACTAAATCTCCGTCTTTTATTCCTAGTGCTTTTAGTCTATCATTTATGCCTAATTCATTTAATCTTCTATGGAAATAGTGTAATGATTCGTTGTCTTCTAAGTTTACTGTTCTCATAAGTTTAGATATTACATCACCAGATACTATATACATTCCGTCTTCTTTTTTTACTGTAATGTCTTCTTTGTTTTCTAATGTATATACCTTCTTTATTTCTTCTATTTCTATTAAGTCCTCTTTTGGTAATGTTTTTAATACTTCACTTACTCTTACAAGTAGTTCTTTTACTCCTTGTTTAGTAGCAGCTGATATTTTATATATTTCTAAGCCTTTTTCTTTTGCCATTTTCTCTAGTTCTAGATATAGTTTTTCGTCTTGCATACTGTCTACTTTGTTTGCTACTATTATTTGTTTTCTTTTACTTAATTTTTCACTATATTTCTTTAACTCTTCATTTATTATTTCAAAGTCTTTTACAGGATTTCTTCCTTCTGTACCTGAAACATCTATTACATGAAGAAGTAATCTTGTTCTTTCAATATGACGTAAAAATTGAATTCCAAGTCCAACTCCTTGGCTTGCCCCTTCAATTATTCCTGGGATATCTGCAATAACAAAACTATCTCCATATTCTCCTTTTACTACTCCTAAGTTTGGCTCAAGTGTAGTAAAGTGATAATCTGCAATTTTTGGGGTTGCATCAGTTACAACTGACAATAGTGTTGATTTTCCTACGTTCGGAAATCCTATTAGTCCAACATCAGCTAAAAGTTTTAATTCTAATATAAGTTCTTTTTCTTCACATTTTTCACCTTCTTGTGAAAATCTAGGTGCTTGTCTGGTAGATGTTGCAAAGTGTGAATTACCTTTTCCACCTCTGCCACCTTGTAGTATAAGTTCTTTTTGTCCTTTTTCAGATAAGTCAGCTAAAACTTTTCCAGTTTGTGCATCTTTAACAATAGTTCCTAGAGGAACTTTTATTGTTAAATCTTCTCCACTTCTTCCATATCTATTAGCCCCTTCACCATTTTTTCCGTTTTCAGCTTTAAACTTTTTTTGATATCTAAAGTCTATTAAGGTATTTGTATCTGGATCAACTTCAAAGTATACGTTTCCGCCTCTTCCTCCATCTCCTCCGTCTGGTCCACCTGCTGCGACATATTTTTCTCTACGGAAAGAAACGGCTCCATCACCGCCATTTCCTGCTTTTGCAATTATTTTTACATAGTCTGTAAACATTTTATTCTCCTTCAAAATAATCTAGTCTCATTGCTTTTTTAACTTTTCTCATAGTTTCTCTTGCTGTTTGTCTTGTTTTTTCTGTTCCATCCTTTAGTATTTTTTCAACTAATTCTGGTCTTTCTTCATAATATTTTCTTTTTTCTCTAATTGGTGTTAAAAATTCATTTATATTTTTAGCTAATTGTTTTTTACAAGCTACACATCCTCTTGCACCTGCTTTACATTCTTCACAAACGTTTTTAACTTCTTCCTCAGTACTAAATAGTTTGTGATAATATGCAACCATACATACATCTGGATGTCCTTTATCATCTTTTTTAATTCTAGCTGGGTCTGTTACTGCACTCATTACTTTTTTATTTATCTCTTCTTCAGTATCTGATAAATAAATAGCATTTCCTAAAGACTTACCCATTTTGTCATTTCCATCTAGTCCTTTAATTCTTTTTGCACTTGAAAGTACAGCTTCCGGTTCTGTTAAAACTTCTCCATATATGCTATTGAATTTTCTAACTATTTCTCTACATTGTTCAATTAAAGGTAATTGGTCTTCTCCTACTGGAACTAATGCGCCATCAACCACTGTAATATCTGCAGCTTGACTTACAGGGTAACCTAAAAATCCATATGTAACGCTTTCTCCAAACACATCTCTTTTTTGTGCTAGTTCAGTTTTTACAGTTGGGTTTCTTTCTAGTCTAGCTACTGTTACTAAATTAGAATAAAATACTGTAAGTTCTGCTGTCTCTGGTACCATTGATTGAATATATATTGTTGTTTTTTCCGGATCAATTCCAACTGATAAATAATCTAGTATAACTTGCCTTACATTTTGTCTTACTTTTTCTGGATTTTCAAAATTATCTGTTAAAGCTTGAACATCTGCAATCAAAATATATGGGTCATATTCACCAGTATTTTGCATCTCTACTCTTGTTTTTAAAGACCCAAAATAATGACCAATATGTAATCTACCTGTTGGTCTATCCCCTGTTAACATACGTTTTTTCTTTTCTTCCATTTTCATCATCCCTTCTTCAAAAGCTTATATTTCTTCTAATCTATCTCTTAAATTCTATTATATATTCATTTTTTGTTATATATATCTTCTGATAACCCGAATTTCATTATCTTTCCCCTTATATAGTATGTTTATATTATATTCTAGTATCAATATATTTTCAAGTATTTTAATTTAAACTTTTTATCTCTCTTCTTGTTCTTTTTGTTTGACTTGCTCTTTAAAGCTTTCTGCAAGTTGTGTGAAGTATTGTTCTACTTCTTCTACTGTAGTTTGTTCATTTACTGGCATTCTTAATATTACTGATTGAAGTGAATACATCGCCCAATTATATGCTAATACTATATGCCTTTTATAAAATTCTGCTAATCTTTTATCATATCTTACATTTTTAGGTATCTTATTTTCCGGTACTTCTTGTTGCAAAGATTTATAATCATATTTTCCAACTTTTAACCCATATTCTAAGTTTTGTATTTCACATGGTTGAACAAACCATACTCCTTTTTCACCAATTCTAACATTATTTTTATCTTTTCTTTCTTCTAACTTAAACAACCAGTCTTTGTTTTCGTCTGATAAACTGTTAAAGTCAAGCATTATCCAAGCATAGCCTTTTCCGGCTTCATCAAACATTACTGGTGAAATTATAGTATCTCCATCTTTGGTTTTATATAAATTTTCTTTTTCTTTTGGTTCTTCTCCTTGGTGTAAAACATTATTTTTATTTGCACTACTCATTAGAGTTTTGATACCTTTTTTTCTAAAAGCTAAGCAAGCTTTTCTTAGAGGTAATTCTATAATCTCTTCTATAGCATCTTCTGCATCTTTTCTTTCTAACAAGTTTGTTCCCATTTTATCTATTGGATTTATCTCAGATATTAACATTTTTATTTCTCCTAAATATTTATATCATATATTTTATCACACTTTAAAAAAATATACAAAATAGCAGGCAATTGCCTGCTATCTTGTAACTAAATTACTTTTCCAATACCGCCTTTGCCATTGCCAATTCTTCATTGGCAGGGATTATGATCACAGGAATGTAGGAATATTCATGATCTGAAACCTTTTTCGGATCATCATCCAGCGGAATACCAATTCCTTCAAAGCCACTGAAAATTTTACGAAGAATTTCAGTGTCATTTTCGGCAATTCCACCGGAACACACGATGGCGTCAACGTTGTAATCAAGTTCCGCCACGTATGCGCCTACAGTTTTGCGAACTTCATTGACAAATCTGTCAATGGCAATGTTCGCCATTTCGTCTCCTTCTTCAGCCAGTTTTTTGACATTCCTCATGTCAGCTTCACCGGTGAGTCCATAGAAGCCTGACTTCTTAGTCAAAACTTCCATTACTTTGTCCACAGTCCCATAGCGTTTTACCAGTTTAGGCAGAACGCCTGGGTCAATGTGTCCGCACCGTGTGGCCATCATCAGGCCATCTGTTGGAGTATATCCCATGGTTGTGTCAATGCTTTTGCCGTTTTTAACAGCATTAGCGCTGCAGCCTCCACCAAGGTGGAGTAGGATAAGGTTAACCTCATCCACAGGAATATCCAGCATTTCTGCCGCTCTCTTGGTATTGTCCATGTATACAATTCCATGAGCACCAAATGCTTTGATTCCCATTTCAAAGCATTCTTTCGGCAGTGCATACATTTGATTCATCATAGGCATGGTTGAATGCCAACCTGTGTCAAACATATAATAATGTTTGGCATTGGGGAACATCTTCTGTGCTGCTTTAGACACCTCCAAAGCAGGAGGGTTGTGGTTTGGTGCCAGATTGATGTTTCTTTCGAACTCTTTCTGAACATTCGCCGTGATTTCAATAGGAGCAGGGCTCTGCAAAAGTTCTCCTCCATTGACCGCTCGATTCACCACAGCGATAATTTCATCCGAATAGCTGAAACTCTCTGCCTTCTTGAACCGATTGATTCCATCATTAAACGCCTCTGTGTGAGTCGAAAAAGGTACGTCATGCACATATTTGTGCGCTCCGAATTTCACAGTCGCCTTCTTTACATCCTTCTCCCACCGGTACTCAGCGAGAGGAGTTGTCTGTCCATCTTGAATGGCGAAGTCATCAAAAATTGCCATCTTAATAGAAGTACTGCCTGCATTTACTGAAATAATTTTTCCCATGTTGTCAATCTCCTTTTGTTGTTTTAAAGTAATTTAGTTACTTTAAATAAAGTAACTAAATTCTATTATAACACACATTTACCTTCTTGGCAATATTTTGTATTTTTATGTCGATTTTTCTAATTTTTCTGCCAATTATCAATTTTCTCCCATGATAAATTTTCTTTTCCAAAGTGTCCATAGTTTGTAGTTTGTTTATATATTGGCTTTTTTAAGTCTAAATATTTTATTATTCCATTTGGGGTTAAATCAAATTTTTCTTTTATCAATTCCACTATTTTTTCTTCTGGGATAGTGCCTGTCCCAAATGTATCTACATATACTGATAATGGTTGCTCCATTCCTATTGCATATGATACTTGAATTTCACATTTTTTAGCATATCCATTTGCTACTATATTTTTTGCAATATGTCTTAACATATAACTTGCACTTCTGTCTACTTTACTTGCATCTTTTCCAGAAAATGCTCCTCCACCGTGTCTACTATAACCACCATAAGTATCTACTATTAACTTTCTTCCTGTAAGTCCTGTATCTCCTAGAGGTCCACCTATTACAAATCTTCCTGTTGGATTTACGTATATTTTTGTATTTTCATCAATATATTTTCCTGGTACTATTGGTTTTATAACCTTTTCTATTATATCTTGTTTCATTTGTTCCATATCCACATCTGCTAGGTGTTGATTTGAAATTAGTATTGTTTCTATTCTTTTTGGTTTATCATTTTCATATTCCACAGTTACTTGTGTTTTTCCATCTGGTCTTAAATATGGTATTATGTTTTCTTTTCTAACCTTTGTTAATTGCTTAGCCAATTTATGTGCCATATCAATTGCAAATGGCATATAGTTTTCCGTTTCGTCACAGGCATATCCAAACATAATCCCTTGGTCACCTGCTCCTCCAACATCTACGCCCATTGCAATATCACCACTTTGTGTTGTGATATTTGTTTCTACTTTGCAAGTACGATAATCAATGTCTGTCTGTTCATTGTCATAACCTATTTGTTTCATAGTTTCTCTCGCAATTTTTTCTGCATCAATTTTAGCATTAGTGGTAATTTGACCTGCTATTGTAATTAAATTTTTCGAAGCAAAGGTTTCAATTGCCACTCTTGAATTTTCGTCTTGTTCAAGACATGCATCCAAAATACTATCTGATATTAAATCACATAATTTGTCTGGATGTCCTTCTGTTACGCTTTCTGAAGTAAATAAATAATTCTTCATAATTAGCTCCTCCTTTTTATAGTATAAATCTGGTTAGAAAAGAATTATAATTATTTTTTAACCAGTTAAATTTGTGGCATTTAAATTATATCACTATAGTATTTAAATGTAATCATATTTTTTAGTTTTTTTCATAAATTTATATTGGTGAATTTTAGTGATAATTAAAAGTTTTAAAGTAAATAAAAGTTTGATAGGGCTTTGCGTCAGTTCAATAGCACTAATTGTAATTTTACTAATTTGCTATTTTGTACTTACTACTCCTATTTTACCTGTTAGTGGTCAAACAGAAAAATATATTTATAGCAATGACGTTGCAGAATCTGAAAAGAAAAAGGATTACATCAAATGGTTTGAATTTAAAGTAAGCTATGAGGTTTTAGATAAGACGTCAAAATTGGATATTAACTCACATCAAAAAAACGAAGCTGTAAAGTACAATTGGGTTGAACTTATATCATACTTAGCTTGTAAATATCAAAATAACTTTTCTAAATTCAAACAAGCTGATTTAGATAAATTAGTGGCAGAATTAAAATCAGGTAAGACAATGGAAGAATTAACTGAAAAAATGAAACTCTATAAATATTATTTTGAGGGCTACGACTCTGCCTTGCACGAATTTATAGGCGAATATCAAATCGAAGTAAAAGGCACTGATTCTACTGAAAAAAAGTTTGAAGAAAAGTATGGTTTGAAAGCTTTTGGTCCAATTGCCAAAGGTTATAGTTTTAGCCATTATGATGACTTTGGTGCTTCTAGATCTTATGGCTATAAAAGGGTACATTTTGGGAATGACCTTATGGGTAATATTGGTACTCCTGTTATTGCTGTTGAATCTGGTATTGTTGAAGCTGTTGGTTGGAATCAATATGGTGGTTGGAGAGTTGGCATTCGTAGCTTTGATAAAAAGCGTTATTATTACTATGCACATTTGAGAAAAAACCATCCTTATGCTGAAAATATTAAAGAAGGGCAAATTATTCAGGCTGGTGATGTTATTGGATACCTTGGAATGACTGGCTATAGTGCAAAAGAAAATGTAAATAATATAAATGTACCTCACTTGCATTTTGGTATTCAGCTTATTTTTGATGAGGTTCAAAAAGAAGGTCCAAATCAAATTTGGTGTGATTTATATAACCTAGTAAATTTCTTACAAAGAAATCGTAGTGAAGTTTATAAAAGTAATCAAGAAACTAAAGACTATAGCAGAAAAATTGATTTTATTGATTCAAGCTTACCAGACTAATTAAGCAGTAGCCATAAAACTACTGCTTATATTTTATTCTAAGTTATCTGGTTCTTCTGTTTCGTCATATTCATACTCATATTCTATTGGCTCTGGTCTTGGAACTTTTGCATGTTTTGGTTTTGCTTTAGCTTGTGCAGTTACTATTGGCTCTTCATCTTTTTCTAGTATTTCTTTTACTTGTTTTTTTATTTTCTCCTGATTTTTCATTTCTTCTTTTTTATTTTGCATACTTTTATTCAACATGCAATTGGCTTTTTCCATTAAATCTGGTACATAGTCTAGTAGTCTATCAATTGCTGAACAATGTTCTACTGGTAATAATTTGACATTATTTTGTTGAACTACTAAAAATGCAACTGGTGAAATAGAAACTCCTGCTCCACTTCCTCCACCAAATGGTAACCTATATTGTATTGCTTCCTCTTTTTCTCTCTTAGTGTATTCATCAATTGTTTCACCTTTAAATTCACTTCCACCTGCTGCAAATCCAAATCCAACTTTTGAAATTGGAATTATTATTATATTATTGCTAGTCTCAATAGGCTCTCCTATAATGGTATTTACATCTACCATATCTCTAATACTATTCATAGCTGTAAGCATAAGGTTTTCTATTGGATGTTGTTGATTGCTCATTTTTCTTCCTTCCTTTCTTTATTAAGACAAATATTATATTGATAATATGTACCATTTTTATCTCAATTATACAATTTAAGTTAATTTTGTATAAATTTTTATTATAATAAAGTGGTTTTATATTATAAATATATCTTTCTTTTTTTAAACTCTTCGCTAAATATGGTAATGCTATTGATATTATTGACGCAATAGTTGCTACCAAAAATGATGTTGTTACTGGGTTTCTAACTCCTAAGTTTGCATCTAAATTTAAATATGAAATTTTAGGTTGCAATTTTGGTAGTTCTTTTAAGTCTTTTACTTTAAAGTCCTTTCTAAACTTTTTAAAATCTAGTTTTTCCAATTGCATTTTCGAGTACATTTTTCTAACCTTTTTGTCATTTAGTCTAAACCATATCCATTTAATTTTATTGCCTAAATATAACGAAAATATTATTGCATACTCATTTGTATTTTTAGGTTCCATATTTGACACACTTAAGTTTTTTATTTGTATATGTAGTGTTGAGGCTATTACTAAAGTTATAATAGTTATTAGTAATACTAGTATTCCAAGCAAAATTAAAACTAATATCATGATAACCTCCTTTTG
This sequence comes from uncultured Clostridia bacterium, assembly GCA_934120135.1. Taxonomy (GTDB): domain Bacteria; phylum Bacillota; class Clostridia; order TANB77; family CAG-508; genus CAG-273. Next base: position 161,320 of record CAKOTK010000003.1, read on the forward strand.
AAGTTATTTGATATTAGTTTTTCCATTTTTTCTATTTTTAAACAGTTTTTTTAGCCTTTTCTACAGTGATGTCTCCAAATAGTTCTTCTTGATTTGTAACCACTTTGCTTCTTCTTGATAGTTCTAAAAGTCCTGTAAAAGCTGTCATTACTTCTTGTTTGTTGCATTGTTTTAATGAAAATAGTTTATTGAATACAAATTTATTTTTACGAATAAGCTCTCTAAACATTACTTTTACTTTGCTCTCAACAGTATATGTATCAGTAATTGCAATCTTTTCAATATTCTTAGCATTTTGATTTAGTTTTTGTGCATTTTTTTCTATTACATTTTTATACATTTCAGAAATCATTTCTTTTGTGTATGTTGCCTCTAGTTTTTGTTTTGGCAATTCTATTACTTCTGGATTTTTAAATATCTTTTTCGAATTGTTTTCTGCACATTCTTTCAAGGTTTTAGTAATTTCTTTATATTTCTTGTACTCTATAATCCTTCTTAAAAGTTCCTCTTCTGTTAATTCTTTTTCATCTTCAACATCATTTGGCAAAAGTGTTTTTGACTTTAAATATAATAAAGTAGATGCCATTATTAAAAACTCACTTGCTATCTCTAAGTTAAGCTCTTCCATGGCATTTAAATATGCTATGTATTGGTCTGTAATTTCACTAATTTTTATATCACAAATATCCATTTTGTTTTTATCAATTAAGTGACATAACAAATCTAGTGGTCCTTCAAAATTTTCCACCTTTACTTTATATTTATTTGTTTCTAATGTTAATACGTTTTGCATATATTTCCCCTTATTCTAATGTTTCAAATGCTTCTCTAATATTTTCTGAAGAGTAACCTTTTCTGTATAAAAACTGTTCAATTTCTTCTTTTTCCATTTGAGTTTGCTTTTTTATTATAATTTTTCTAGCACAATTTATCTCATATTCTAATATTTCGTCTTCATGCTTTTCAAAATATGTGTCTATTATATCACTACTAAGTCCTTTTGCATATAGTTTATTTCTCATTTCTTTTATAGACAATGTATTTATAGCCATAAACTCATTAACTGCTCTTTCTATGTAGTTTTCGTCATTTATATATCCAATTTCTTTTAAATGTTCAATAACATCTTCTAATAAGTTTTGGTCAACAGAAGAAGAGAACTTCTGAATTACTTCTCTTTCAGTTCTCTTCTTATATATTATATACTTTAATACTTTAGTTTTTAATTTATCAAATTCTTCTATATTATCGTACAATGTTTTCACCTATTATTCTTCATCATCTGATGGCTCAGTATCTTGTTCAGGATCGTTTTCTTCTTCACCTAAGCTTTTTTCAAAAGCTTTTTCATAGTTTGCTCTAATTTTTCCTTCTATCTCTTCAGCTACTTTTGGATTTTTAGCCAAGTAATCTTTAACATTTTCTCTACCTTGTCCAATTCTATCTCCATTATAGCTAAACCATGAACCACTTTTTTCTACTATATCTAAGTTAACAGCGGCATCTAGTATGTTACCTTCTTTAGAAATTCCTTTTCCATATATTATATCAAATTCTGCCTCTCTAAATGGTGGAGCTACTTTGTTTTTAACTACTTTTACTCTTGTACGGTTACCTATAACTTCTCCATCTTGTTTTAAGCTTTCTATTCTTCTAATATCTAGTCTAACTGAAGAATAGAATTTTAAAGCTCTACCACCAGGTGTTGTTTCTGGATTTCCAAACATAACGCCAACTTTTTCTCTTAATTGGTTTATAAATACAATTACACATTTTGATTTGTTAATTACACCTGCTAATTTTCTCAATGCTTGTGACATCAATCTTGCTTGAAGACCAACATGTGCATCTCCCATATCTCCATCAATCTCTGCTTTTGGTACCAAAGCTGCAACTGAGTCTACAACTATAATATCAAGTGCACCACTTCTAACTAAAGCTTCTGCAATTTCTAATGCTTGTTCACCAGTATCTGGTTGAGAAACTATAAGTTCATCTATATTAACGCCTAGATGTTTTGCATAAACTGGATCTAAAGCGTGTTCTGCATCAATAAATGCTGCTTCTCCACCCATTTTTTGTGCTTCTGCAATTAAATGTAATGCTAAAGTAGTTTTACCAGAAGACTCTGGTCCAAATACTTCTATAATTCTACCTCTTGGAATACCACCAATTCCTAAGGCTATATCTAAACTTAAAGCTCCTGTTGGTATAGCTTCTACATTCATTGCTGTGTAGTCTCCTAATTTCATAACAGAACCTTTACCAAATTGTTTTTCAATTTGTCCTAGTGCTGCTTCTAGTGCTTTCATTTTTTCTGAATTATCTTTACTCATTATTTATTCCTCCTAAATATTATAAACGTTTGTTTGTGTTTATTATATATTATTATTTTTATTTGTCAAGCATTTTTTTATAATTTTTTAATTTTATTGTCTATACCAGTTAGAAAAATTGTAAAAAATACTGTAACAGTTTGGCTTTACATCGCCCATTAAATCTGTAGAATATGCCATCATATCATTATTATAATATAAGCCTATATATGGAACTTGCTCATTACAAATTCCAAAAATTTTAGCATATCTTTCTTTTAATTGTTCTTGATCTGTAATATTATTTATTTCATTTATAGCAGAAATAATTTCATCATTTTTATAATTAGACAAATTATTTTCTCCTAAAAAGTAGCTTAAATCTGGTGCTATTGATGTATATACTCCAGTTAATATCATTTCATAATTTTTATCATTCAAGTATTGTTTATATTGTGAATCTGATACTTGTTTTATATTGATTTTTATTCCAAATAACTCTAGTTGGTCTTGTATTGCTTGCACAACTTTAACCCTTTGACTATTACTCTTACTTACAGCAAAATCAATATTTATTGTTTTAGTAACTCCATCTATTTCTTTTTGCCAAAGTCCATATTCATATTTCCAACCTGCATTTTGTAAAATCTCTTTTGCTTTTTCAGTATTAGTTTTGTTAGATATTTCAATATCTTTTAATAAATAGCTGTTATTTATCAAAGGATAATTTGCCACTGTAACTTTGTTTTCTAAAGTTGATGTTACTATTTTTTCTTTGTCAATAACTTTGCTAATAGCTTGTCTTACTTCTAGATATTGTAAAATAGTATTTTGACAATTTAATGCTATATAGTCGTATTCTCTGTTTGCAAATACCTTTTTATTATATCCCATACTTCCTATATATTCTTCTGCATTATTATTGCTAGTATGAATTAAATCAATACTTCCTAATTTAAATGCATTATATTCTTTCCCTCTAGTATCATATAAATTTATATATATTGTTTTTATATTAGCATTTTCTGTATCAATATTTCTCCAATTTTCATTTTTACTAAGTTCAATTTTGTCTGTTTGTATCTTAGCAATTTTGTATTGCCCAGTTCCTAAAGGTATTGTATTTGAATTTAAGCTAGTTGATTTATATTGCTTTGATGATATTATAGGGAATATTAAGTTATATTCAAAAAATGGTTCTGTTTGTTTTAATTCAATTCTAACAGTATTTTCGTCTACTACTTCCACATCTTTTATATTCTTAACATTTGAATAATATACAGACTTTGTTTGGCTTTGTAGTTTAGTAACTGAAAATTTAACATCTTCTGCTGTAAACTTGCTCCCGTCATGCCATTGTATATTTTCGTTTAGTTTAATTACATATGTTTTATCTCCAATTTTTGACCACTCTTTTGCTAAACATTCAGACACTTTGTAATCTTCAGTTATACTAAGTAATGGTTCAAATATAAGCTGATCTATATAAATTGCTTCTTGGTTGTTAGTTACATATGGATGTATGCTGTCAAAGTTTGAAATTCCTAACCTTATATTTGTAATCATATCTACTGTTTGGTATAATATTTCTTTTTCCTCTTGCTGTTCATCTTTTGTGTTATGCATTACAACATACACTACTCCAGCTATTATAAATAATATAAATATTACAATTATAATTTTTAATGATTTTGCCTTCATTGCCCACTCTCCTTTTGCTCCCTAATTGTATAATATATTTTAGTCTTTTTCAATGATTTAAAACAAAAAGCACAAAAATATACTTAAATATATTTCTGTGCCCCTATATAAATTTAATTTTAAACTAAATTATTTTCTTGATTCAACAATCAGCTTAATGCCTGTTCTGTCCTCCCCTTCAACTTCTACCTCTGCAAACGCTGGTATACATACCAAATCCACTCCTGCTGGTGCTACAAAGCCTCTTGCTATTGCAACAGCTTTAACTGCTTGATTTAATGCTCCAGCTCCAATTGCTTGCATTTCTGCTTTGTTTGATTCCTTTACCAAACCAGCTATTGCTCCTGCAACTGAGTTTGGATTTGATTTTGATGAGATTTTTAAAACTTCCATTTTTGCCTCCTAAATTTTTATTTTTTGTTCTGTGAACAGTTATAGTTATATTACAATTTCCAAATTTTGTCTAGTAGTTTTTGGAAAAAAGTGGAAGTTTTTTCTTTCATTTTTTTACATTATTTGTCATTTTTGTGTCGAATTTATTCTATTTAATCAAAAGTCTTTCAACTTTTTCAGCTTTTCCTGTTTGGTCATTTAATTCAAATATGCATCCATTAAGCATACAAGAGCCCTCTGCCAACTTGTATCTTTCTGGTAATGATGTAACAAATCTTTTTACCGATTCTTCTACCCCCATACCAATAACCGAATTTACTGGTCCTGTCATTCCCAAATCAGTTATATATGCTGTTCCTTGTTCTGTTATTTGTTCATCCGCAGTTTGCACATGTGTGTGTGTTCCAAATAATATATTTACTTTTCCATCTAAGAAATGTCTCATAGCAATCTTTTCAGCTGTTGCTTCTGCATGAAAATCTAACACTATTATATCTGCTTCTTTTGATAGTTTATCAACTAAATTTTCAGCAACAGTAAATGGATTTTCTGATAAGACATTCATATCAGTTCTTCCAATTAAGTTCATAACAACAATGTTTTTATCCTTACATTTGCATATTGCATAACCTTTTCCTGGTACTCCTTTAGAATAGTTTGCAGGTCTAATTAGCTTTGGATGATTTATAAACTGAAATATATCTTTTTTGGCCCAAGTATGGTTTCCCATTGTAACTACATCTATTGGCAATTTTAATAAATCATTCCAGTTTTTAAAAGTAATTCCCATTCCTCCTGCAACATTTTCTGCATTTACTATTACAAAATCTATTTGTGCTTCTTCTTTTAATTTTGGTAAAACTTGTTTTAATTTATCTAATCCATTTTCTCCTACTAAATCTCCAACTGCTAGTACTTTCATTTGCATCAATTCCTTTCTAGGATATGTTTTATATGGTATATTATAAACTTAATTGCTAAAGTTAGTCAAGTGGGAGTTAGAGTTATAACTTATTTAAGTAATTTTGGTATTTATTGAAAATATGTAAAATAAATATTTGATATGTGTCGTTTCTGACTTCATATATGATAACAAAATTATTGATTAAAAGTTTTCTAAGATTTCTATTTTTAAATTTTGATTTAAATATTCTTGAATATCTTTCTGGTAGATATTGTAGACTTAAAATTTTATTTCTTATTTTTTTATATTTTTCATTTGCAATTTTCGGCTCTTGAAGATAATTCGCTATATAGCTATAAATGTCTAATAATTCTTCTTCAAAAGCCTTTGTAGTTTTTATATTGTATTTATTCATTTATATTGTACTTTTCCTCCATTTCTTGAAAGAAATTTTGGGCTGGTCTATAGTTGCCATTTTCTATATCTGCTAGTCCTTTTTCTATTTTTTCATAAATGTCCTTTTTAAAGCTTTCGAAATCGTCAAATTTTTCATTAAACTGTTTATTAATTAAGTCTTCTATCCTCTTTTCTTCATATTGCTCATATGCTTCATTGCTTAATAACACTAAATCATTGTATCCATTTTTTGTAATATATATTGGTTCATTAGTTGCATGACACAACTTTGATATTTCATTATAGTTATTTCTTAGATCTGCACAAGGTCTAATTAATGCCATTTAAAATTCCTCCTTTAAAAATATATACAGATTATATCAAAATTTTATCATTAGTACAATAGAAAATTTAATATTTTTTACTAAATTTCTAGCTTTATGTAGAAATTTAGTATATAATTGTAATGTTCATGCGAATATGCTGGAACTGGCAGACAGGCACGTTTGAGGGGCGTGTGCAATATTGCGTGTGGGTTCAAGTCCCACTATTCGCACCAAATTTGTTTTAGGGGGAATATTATGAAAGAAGAATTTTTATTATTATTACAGTCTGTTCAAAGAGAAGGTATGGACAAGTTACTTACATATATAGAAAAAACTGATTTTTTTAAAGCGCCTGCTAGTACAAGATTTCATGGAAATTATGAAGGTGGCCTATTAGAACATAGTTTAAATGTTTATCATTTGTTAAAAGAGAAGTTATCTCATAAACCATATAGTGATATTGTTAAAGCATCTGATGAAACAATTATTTTAATCACTTTGCTACATGACTTTTGCAAAGCAAATTATTATACAGTTGATTATCGTAACAGAAAAAATGAAGATGGTATTTGGGTAAAAGAGCCATATTACACAGTTAATGATACTATTCCATATGGTCATGGGGAAAAATCTGTAATGATGATTACTAAATTTATTGATTTAACTTTAGAAGAAATGTACTGTATTCGTTGGCATATGGGATTTACAGAGCCAAAGGAATTATATAATACTATTAGTACTGTTTACGAAAGATATCCTCTTGCTTTAGCTTTACATGAAGCTGATTTAGAAGCAAGTTATATTCTTGAAAGTAGAAAAAAATAATTATGAAATTAACATATGTAAATTCAAGTAAATATTCTAATGTTAAAGAGGTCTTGAAGGCGAAGTTTTCTATGTCTGATAGGCTTCTATTAAAGTTGAAAAAATTAGATAGAATTTATTTAAATGGCGATGTTACTTCTGTGAATCATCTAGTTCTTGAAAATGATTTAATTGAATGTTACCTAGATTATGAAGAAGATAACTCAAATATTGTACCTATTGAAATGCCACTTAACATTATATATGAAGATGAAGCTTACATAGTTGTAAACAAGCCTGCTGGCATTCCTGTTCATCCTTCTATGGATCATTACGCAGATAGTCTTTCTAATGGAATTGCTTTTTATTTTAATCAAATTGGTTTAAAGAAGAAAATTAGACCTGTTAATAGACTTGATAAAGATACTTCTGGCATTGTTATATTTGCTAAAAATGAGTATATTCAAGAATGTTTAGTTAGGCAAATGAAGTCTAAGGAGTTTATAAAAAAGTATATTGCTGTTGTTAACGGCAATTTAGGTAATTTTGAAGGAACTATAAATGCTCCTATTGCAAGAAAAGAAGGCAGTATTATTGAAAGATGTGTTAATGGAACTGGCGATATTGCTATTACTCATTACAAAGTTTTAAAAAGAAACCTTGATTTTGACGTAGTTGAATGTATTTTAGAAACTGGCAGAACTCATCAAATTCGTGTTCATTTTGCTTATTTAGGTCATAGTTTATTAGGTGATACCTTGTATGGTAAAAGCTCAAATCTAATAAATAGACAGGCTTTACATGCTTATGAAGTTGAGTTTATACATCCACTTTCAAAGCAAAAAGTTAAATATGTTGCAAATGTTCCTGAAGATTTAAATAAACTTATGGAAAACGCGTAGGCACTTACCTACGCGTTCTTCATTTAATATAGTAAATCTATAAGCCGGGTTCTGTCATTTAAGATAGTCATTTATCTACTACTTATATTACTATAAGTCTCATGCCACCAAATCGGAAGATGACGAGTAGTCTTAGCCTTCCTGCTCGGTGTTGCTCCAGATGGGGTTTACACTGCCTAACATGTCACCATATTAGCGGTAGGCTCTTACCCTGCCTTTTCACCCTTACTGTATAATACAGCGGTTATTTTCTGTTGCACTTTCCTTAAGGTTACCCTCACTGGACGTTATCCAGCATCATTACTCTATGGAGCCCAGACTTTCCTCGTACGCAGCCTTTCGGCTTTGCTATACGCGACTATCCAACTTACTACCTTTCTATTATACTACATTTTTATTCAAAATTCAAACTTTTTGGCTTGTTTTATACATAAAAAATGTAAGTACTTTTTAATACTTACATTCTTAACTTATCTAGACATATCATCTATTTCACTTTGTAATTTTTGAATTTGCGCTTTCCTTTTAGCGATTTCCGCTTGTTTTTTTGCTTCAATTGATTCTCTAAGTTCTCTTCTACGATTTACCATTAGTTCTGAATTATGAGATGCTTGTCCAACTATCATTGAGAAGATTTTTTTATATCCTTCCTCTGTTTCTTTTACTCCACCTATGTATTTACCACAAGGTCTTTCCGGATTCTCTTTTAGTCCTTCCTCAAGATATTTATTTATCCTATTTTGCTCTAGTAAATTTCTCATTACAGTTACACAATATTTTTCATCTACTTCTAATAATGCTGGATCAATTTGTGCAAGTATTCCTTTATATGCTTTTGCACTTAAACTTTCGCCTTCACCTACAAATACAGCATCATCTCGATTGTACCATGAAACCAAACAGTTTTGTACTTCTTGATTTGCAAGTACTACTGGTCTATTTCCTACAACTAATCTTGTAGAATCATACAATTGACCTACTTTTATTTTATTATCATAAAAGTCAATTTGTAGTCTTCCATCTGTAGTTGTACTATATTCTATTTCATATGATCTTTGTGGTTTCTGAGTTTTTCTTTCCATTTCTGGTGATTTCTTTTTAAACATATCTAATAATCCCATAATTCTCAACTCCTTATATATCATATATTATACCATATGTTATAAAAAACTGCAAACTCTACCAATTTTTTGTCACTAATACTTTTCAATTTTTAAGACATTCTCAAAAATAATTAATATATTTTTATGCATAAAAAATCTCAAGAATCTCTAATCTAGAAATTCTTGAGATTTTTAAATTATTCATCTTTTCCATATTTCTCATCATATTCTTTTTGAGCATCAACTGCTTCTAAGAATGCTACTTTTGCTTCTTCTGCTGCAAGTAATGCTAAAGTTACACATTGTTCTGCATATTCTAATTCATTATCAATATATTTAGATAATTTTTCTTTGTCATATGCTTCTTTTCTTTCTTGAATATTCTCTTTTGCCACTTTGAAGTTCATTTGAGCTCTTAATAATTCACTTGAAATTTTGCTTTTTCCTCTTTCTGATGCAATTCTGCATTGCTCTTTTGCAGCTTCTAAACCGCTTTGTGCATCTTTCATTTTTGCTGATAATACATCTTTTGCTTCCATTCCTGCTATTATTACTGTATCTGTTCCATCTTTAATTTTTGCGTTTAACTCCTTCATTTTTGCATTAAATTCTTCCATTTTTTGTTTTCTTTCTTCTTTGTCCATAATCAATTACCTCCTAAAATAATTTACTTACTAATATATACCATAACATTGTGAACATTTTGTGAATTTAACAAGATTTCTTTTGGTGCCTATGGGGACCCTTAGTCACCCAACTATAATCTCCATCTTGCTCATTAGGTTTCTATATTCTATGAAAAATATTTCTTTGTCTTGTAAACCTACTGCTTTTTTTAGTTCATTTATTGATATATAGCATTGGCTCATTGTTGCTTGGTTTGTATAATCATTTGTTACTGTGTTTAATAAGTTTGAAAATATTTTTTCTGCAGTTGCTAATTTTGCACTTGCTTCATTCCATTTTCCATTTGTTACATCTGTATATGCTGCTACAGAGTTATATTGAATTGTTAATATATCTGTTTTTCTAGTGTCTTTATCATATGCTTTTCTATATTCTAATATTTTTCCATATATTCCTGTTATTTCATTCATTGCATTTGCCTTATTTTTAACTTTTATCGCTTGAGTTGCTCTATTTAGTCCATCATTAAAAGTTAATATTGCATTATTATCAATGTTTAAACTGTATAAGTCAATGCTCACAGTGTTCCATACTTGATATATTTGCTCCACTTCTGTTTCAATTTTATCCCATTTTGCATCATATTTACCATCATTTTTTAATATTCCATTTTGAACTGTATCTGTTTTATTTTCTACTTTACTATTTTGCTGCAAATTATCATTTCCCTGTGTTTTGTTTTTGTCTGCTTGATCACTCAAGTTTGTGTTTATATTAGTTTGTATTTTAGGCTCTGTTTCTTGAAGTCTATTATCTCCAATAGTAAGACCATTAAAATCTCCAAGCATTGTTACAAAATATTGATTTAAATACATCAATTCTTGTGTAACTTTATCTTCTATTTTATTGTCATTACTATCTCCTTTTGCATAAGCAACTAAAGAAGATAGAATTATAATTGTTATAATTACTGCAATTATCATAATTATTATTATTCTTTTCATAATTTCCACCTTTCTAAGCATATTATTTGCAAAAAATTGCCTTTTATTCTTAAGTATAATTATTTTTATTTTTTTAATACTAATTATGAAGGAGATTTTTTTATGAATGCAATTGTTAAATTGTATAGTACTAAAAGTGGCGAAATTTTTAAATTTTTGCAACATTTTTCCAAAGACATTAGTTCTATTGATGATGATTTATTGTGGCAAAAAAATTATGAAAATCCTATTGAAATTGCTGATATTATTAGTGCTTTGCTTGAAAACGATTATGATATAAATATGTGGATTAGTTTGGATAAGGATGTTTTTATAAATGTGACTGAGCATAATGCAGATGACATTATTAGATATTTATTTGAAAGATATCCTTATTAAATTAAGCACTTTTTTGTTTTTTATTCATAAAATCTATTAGAAAGGTGTGATTTTATGAGTAATATAAAGTTAGCAGTTGTTGGTGCTACTGGTCTTGTGGGGCAAACAATTATTAAAGTTTTAGAAGAAAAAAAACTACCTATTAGTGAATATACTTTTTTTGCTTCTAGTAGATCTGCTGGAAAAGAAATTAATTTTTTGGGTAAAGATTACAAAGTGCAAGAGTTAACTCAAAATTCTTTTGATTCCGGTTTTGATTTTGCAATTTTTTCTGCTGGTGGAAGTGTATCAAAAGAGTTTGCTCCAATAGCAGTTTCTAAAGGTTGTACAGTTATTGATAATAGCAGTTGTTTTAGAATGGATAAAGATGTACCTTTAGTAGTGCCTGAGGTTAATTTTGAAGATACTAGAAATAATAACGGAATTATTGCAAACCCTAATTGTTCCACAATACAAGCTGTTGTTGCATTAAAGCCTTTGGATGACAACTATGGTATAAAAAGAATTGTGTATAGTACATATCAAGCTGTCTCAGGTGCAGGATATAAAGGTGTGGAAGATTTAAAATCAGGAATTCAAAGCTACAATAGTGAGTTATCTGTTTTAGAAAATCAAGCTCAAGATTACGAATTGCAAAAATTTAATGTTCCTATTTTTAGTAATTGTATTCCTCATATTGATGTATTTTTAGATAATGGTTATACCAAAGAAGAGGAAAAAATGATAAATGAGACTAGAAAGATTTTAGGCAAACCTAATCTAAGAATAACTGCAACTACAGTTAGGGTTCCTGTTTTAAATAGCCATAGTGAAGTTATAAATGTGGAATTCGAAAGAGATTTTAAACTTAAGGAGTTGAAGCAAATATTAAAGCAATCTCCTGGTATTGTTTTAAAAGATGATTACCCTACTACTTTAGATACTAATAATCAAGATAATGTATTTATAGGTAGAATCAGAAGAGATTTTAGTGTGTCATCTGGTGTTAATTTATGGGTAGTTGCTGATAATTTAAGAAAAGGTGCTGCTAGTAATGCTGTTCAAATTTTAGAAAGATTACTAATAGACTAAAAAGAAAAGAATTTCTAGTAGTTTATTCTACATAGAAATTCTTGTTTTTTAATCTTTTTCTAACATTATTGTTACTGGTCCATCATTTTGCAATGAAACTTGCATATATGCTGCAAATTGACCTGTTGCAACTTTTTTAATATTTTGTTTTTTGCATTGCTCTACAAAATATTCATAAAGTTCATTTGCTAAATCTGGTTTTGCAGCATTTATAAAGCTTGGTCTATTTCCATGGCTTGTGTCTGCATAAAGTGTAAATTGTGATACTATTAACAATTCACCATCTATATCTTTTAAAGACAAGTTCATTTTTTCATTTTCATCCTCGAAAACTCTTAAGTTAATTAGTTTTTGTACTAGAAAGTCTGCTGTTTCTTTGGTATCTGTTGGTGCTACTCCAAGCAATACCATAAAGCCTTGTCCTATTTCTCCAATTGTTTTACCTTCAACAACTACATTAGATTTTTTTACTCTTTGTACTAATAATCTCATATTCTTCTCCTTACTCCGCCTTTTTTTCACGTGTCATTAACTTTGTTACAGCTTCTCTTGGTTCTAAATTATTATATAAAATATCATAAACTGCATTTACTATTGGCATTTCGATATTATATTTTTGTGCTAATTTATATGCTGCCTCAATGTTGTCAACACTTTCAATTGTCATTCCAACTTCTTTTCTAGTTTCTTCTAGCGAAAGTCCTCTTCCTATACATCTTCCAGCTTTTCTATTTCTACTGTGTTCACTCATACAAGTTACAATTAAATCTCCTAAACCGGATAAACCATAAAATGTATTGTGTTCTCCACCCATTGCAACGCCTAATCTTGAAAGTTCTGTTAGTCCTCTTGAGATTAAGGCTGCAAATGTGTTATCTCCTAAATTTAATTCTGCTACAATTCCGGCACAAAAAGCTATTATATTTTTTAGTGCTCCACCTAGTTCAACGCCTTGAATATCATTGCTTGTATATACTCTCATTGTTTCATTCATAAATGTGTCTTGAACTAAATATTGCACATCATAGTCTTTAGATGCTGCAACAATTGCTGTTGGTATTCCTAATGAAACTTCTTCAGCATGACTTGGCCCTGAAAATGCTCCTATTTTTACATTTGTTAGTTCCTGTTCTGCTACATCACTTAGTGTTGATAAACTTTCAAGTTCAAAACCTTTTGAACATATAACTACTGGTTGATTTGTAATGTATTGTTTATATTGATTTAACGTATTTCTAAAGAATTTTGATGGTGTAACATGTAATATCAAGTCTGAACCTTCTACTGCTTCTTTTATGTCTGTTGTGCAATATATATTTTCTGGCATCGTTGCCATTGGCAAAAACATACATTTTCTTTCTTTATTTATCAAATCAGCTTCTTCTTGGGCAAATGACCATATTTTAACATTATGTCCCATTTCAGCTGCATGTATTGCTAATGCACAGCCCCAACTTCCACTTCCAATTATACAAATATTTTTCATTTTCAATTTCCTTTCTACTTAAAGCTTATTTTATTCTCTGTTCCATTAAGAATTCTTTGTACATTAGCTCTATGATTAAATATAACTAATAAAGCTATAATAATACTGAATACTAAATAACTCCAATTGCTATTGCTTGTTGGCACAATATAATTTTGATCTATAAATGCAACTAATACTGGGAATAGTATTCCTGCTGCAATTGAACCTACTGATACCATTCTAGTTAATGCTATTAAAACTAATGCAAATACTAAACAAATTAGTCCTATTTGCCAGTTTGTCATTAATAAAACTCCTAATGATGTAGCAATACCTTTTCCACCTTTGAATTTAAAGAATACAGGAAATGTATGTCCTATTATTACAAATATTCCTGCTAATTGTACTAATAAAGCATTATCTAGGTTCTTAACTATCTTTCCAGCTAAAACAGCTATTAAAATAGATACTACTCCTTTTAAAATATCACAAATCAATGTAATTACTGCTGCTTTTTTTCCAACTGCTCTTAACATATTGGTAGTTCCTGCATTTCCGCTTCCCTTTTCTCTAATATCAAAACCAGCCATTTTTTTGCTAAGTATAATTGAAAAGTTTATACTTCCTATTAAATATGCAATTACTGCAACTATTATATATGTTGCCATCTAAATCACTCTCCTTTGTTACTCTTTTTCGCCTTTTTCTCTTACTATCATTCTAATTGGTGTTCCTGTTAATCCAAATTCTTTTCTTATTTGGTTTACCAAATATCTTTCATAAGAAAAATGGAATAATTCTTTATCATTTACAAATACCACAAATGTTGGTGGTTTTGTAGTAGCTTGTGTCATATAGAATATTTTTAATCTTCTACCTTTATCTGTTGGTGGTTGCACAATTGTTACTGCTTCACTTAATACATCATTTAAAACTGAAGTAGATACTCTTAATGCATTTTGACTTGCAACCATATTTATCATTTCATATAGTTTATTTACTCTTTGTCCAGTTTTAGCTGATATGAACATTATTGGTGCATATGATAAATATGACAATTTGTTATATACATCTTTTTTATAATTTTCCATAGTTTGGTTATCTTTTTCTACTTCGTCCCATTTGTTCACAACAATTATTACACCTTTACCAGCCTCATGTGCTTCTCCTGCGATTTTAGCATCTTGAGCTGTTACTCCCTCATTTGCATCTAACATTAAAATACATACATCAGCTCTTTCTACTGCTAATAGACTTCTCATAACACTATATTTTTCTAGGTTATCATTAACTTTGCTTTTTCTACGAATTCCTGCTGTATCAATAAATACATATTTTCCAAATTCATTTTGAAATTCAGAGTCAATTGCATCTCTTGTAGTTCCTGCAATATCACTTACAATTACTCTATTTTCTCCAAGTATTTTATTTACTAATGAAGATTTACCTACATTTGGTTTTCCAATAATTGCTACTTTAATAACATCACTGTCATCTTCATCCTCTGTTTGAGGTGGAAGCTTATCATATATAGCATCTAATACATCTCCTATGCCTTTTGCATTAACTGAAGACACTGCATATGGATCACCTATTCCTAGATTATAGAATTCATATAATTCATCAGGGGTTTTACCAAATGTATCTGATTTATTACATATCAAAATTATTGGTTTTTTTGATTTTTTAAGCATTAGTGCAATATCATGGTCTGCCGCTGTAACTCCTTGTTTTATATCTGTTATAAATAGAATTACATCTGCAATTTCTACTGCCATATCTGCTTGTCTACGCATTTGAGAAAGAATAACATCATCTGACTCTGGTTCAATACCTCCGGTATCTACTAAAGTAAAGTTTCTGCCTCTCCAATTTGCATCAGCATAAACTCTATCTCTTGTAACCCCTGGTGTATCTTCAACTATTGATATTCTCTTTCCAACTACATAGTTAAAAAATGTAGATTTTCCTACATTTGGTCTTCCTATAATTGCAACTGTTGGTTTACTCATTTCTCCATTCCTTTCTTGATTTTACTATTATTATAATTAAGTTTAAAAAGAATTAGTATATTGCGAGGAAAAGTACATTAAAAAGGCAAAGGCGCATACTCTTGTATGTAACTGCGTTTTTAATGTGCTTTGACAAAGCAAGATGCTGATTATTTTTAAACTTTAGTATGTAAGTTTTCCTTCTAATAAATCATCATTCCTAATCCACTCATCCACGTCAACTTCAATATATTCTGTTTCACTAGTCCTTACTATAACTTTCTTAATTCCACTATTTATAATCATTTTTCTACACATTTGACATGAATTAGCTCCCGGATCATATTCACCATTTTCTACTTTAAACAATGATAAATATAAAGTACCTCCAAGCATGTCTTTTCTACTTGCACTAATTATAGCGTTTTGTTCTGCATGTACGCTTCTACAAGCATCATACCCACCATGTCTAATATCTGGGAAACATTTCTTTTTTACGCAGTATCCTAAATCTATACAATTTTTTCTTCCTCTTGGTGCACCATTATATCCAGTAGAAATTATTTCATCATTATTTACTATTACACATCCTACTTTTTTTCTTAGGCAAGTACTTCTTTCTGCTACTGATTTTGCTATATCTAAATAATAATTATTTTTATCAATTCTAGCATTCATATTACTAAATTTCCTTTTTATAATTTCTTATATATTTTATCATACTCTGTCAAATAATGCTATTATATTTAGTAAATTTTTTAATGCATAATGTACCAGATTTCTTTATGCCAAATGACATGACAGCAAAATAGCATAGCTTAAAAGCTATGCTATTATTGATTTTACTCTTCTGATTTTGCAACTACTTCTTTTCCATCATAGTATCCGCAGTTTGGACATACTCTATGTTGTAATACTTTTTCATGGCAATGTGGACAATCAACTAAATTTTGATTTTCTAATTTCCATGTAGATCTTTTTAAATGTGTTCTTGCTTTTGACCATCTTCTTTTTGGTTGTGCCATTTTTAATTCCCTCCCTTGATTGCTTTTTCTCTGTAATCTATATTTTAATTTATTACCTAAAAATTGATACTATAAAATTATACTAACTTTTTTTGCATTTGTCAACTGCTTTGCCATTTTTATTGTGAATTTTTAGCAAACTTTTTGTTTATGGCTTGTTTTATTGCAAATATAAATAATAAAATAATTCCACCAATTAAAAATACATCTGACAAATTACAATTCATCGAATTTGCAATATTAATAAAATCTATTACATAGCCTCTAAATAAAATATCAATTAGATTTCCTATTGCTCCTGCTAATATTAGCATTAGAGATAATATTATATTATTTTTTGCTTTGCTATATCTTTTTACTAAATATATAACAATTGGAATTATAATTATTATGCTTTCTAAGGCAATCACTGAGATTTTTATTTCATTTGTAATTTCAAATATTGTTCCTTCATTTTGCCAATAGTATATTTTCAAAACATTTGGAATAAGTTCCATATTTTTATTTATAAATAACACCTTTGTTAGTTGGTCTAATATTAAAGCAATTATTCCAATAATAATTGATGTTCTTTTTTTCATTGCTTATTCCTCCTTTGTAGCGTTTATCTTAAGTAATTTAAATATTTCTACAATAACAATTGGCATAAATACTAATATAACTGTCTCTAAAATATTCATTGCTGGTAATACTGGTATACTAAATATATTTCTTAATGCTGGTACAAATAATACTATAAGCATTAGTCCTGCAGATACAGCTGTTGCAAGTATTAGTTTGCTGTTATTAAATATTCCTGTTTTGAATATAGATTTTTTGTTATTTCTAATATTAAATACATGTACTAGTTCTGAAAGTGCTAAAACTGTAAATGCCATTGCTTGCCCTATTTCCACTTTGACTTCTTCTGCAGATAATGTTCTTACAATTCCATTTGCTTCTGTTATATTTACAACTGGTAACTCATTTTCTGGTGTTGCTAAACCAATTATAAATGCAACAAGTGTAAGTACACCAATCATAATTCCTTGGTATATTACTCTAAAAGTCATTCCTTTTGTAAATACACCTTGTTTTGGTTTTAATGGCTTTCTATTCATAATGTCTTTTTCTGCTGGGTCAACTGCTAGTGCTAATGCTGGTAATGAGTCTGTTACCAAGTTTATCCACAATATATGAATTGGTAATAATGGGGTAATTAAATTTACATCTATGTTAAACCATTTGCTTAAAAGTGGGGTCATTAAAATTGCTACAAATAATATGATTATTTCTCCAACATTGCTTGATAGTAAAAACTGAATTGCTTTTAATATATTATCATATATACGTCTTCCTTCTTCTACTGAAGATACTATTGTAGCAAAGTTATCATCTGTTAATATAACATCTGCCGCTTCTTTTGATACATCAGTACCAACTATTCCCATTGCACATCCTATATCTGCTGTTTTTAATGCCGGAGCATCATTTACTCCATCACCAGTCATAGCAACAATTTCTCCATTTGTTTGCCAAGCTTTCACTATTCTTACTTTATGTTCAGGTGAAACTCTTGCATACACACTATATTTTCTAACATTTTTTATCAAGTCTTCATCTGACATTTCTTCAAGTTCACTACCTGTAATTGCTTCATCCTCATTTTCTAAAATTCCTAAAGCTTTAGCAATTGCAATTGCTGTGATTTTGTGGTCACCTGTAATCATTACTGTTTTAATACCTGCTGTTTTACATTTTTCTACTGCATCTTTTACTTCTTCTCTTGGTGGATCTATCATTCCAACCATACCAACATAAGTTAAATCACTTTCAATAGTTTTCATTTCTTCATCTGTTGGCTCATGGTCTAATTCTTTATATGCCATTGCTAATACTCTAAGTGCATTTTTAGCCATTTCTTCATTTTGTTTAGCGATTTCTTTTTTATATTCATCAATGTCAGTATTTACATTTCCATTTATAACATAGCTATTACATCTGTTTAATAACTCATCTACCCCACCTTTTGTATATACCATATATTTATTAGGAAATAGATGTACTGTTGTCATAAGCTTTCTATCTGAATCAAATGGTAGTTCTTTTACTCTTTCATACTTTTCTAAAATTGGTGGTTGAAAATCTAGTTTAAATCCCATATCAATTAAAGCTGTTTCAGTTGGATCTCCAGTAAGCTTTCCATCTGATACTTTTGTATCATTACAAAACATACTAATATATGTTAATTTCTCTAGTTCATCACCTAAATTGTCTATATCTATATCATCTAAGTCTACTAACTTATTGTTATAAAATACTTTTTTAACTGTCATTTTATTTTGTGTTAATGTTCCTGTTTTATCCGAACATATGACTGTTGTACTTCCTAATGTTTCTACTGCTGGAAGTTTTTTAACAATTGCATGTTTTTTTACCATTCTTTGAACACCTATTGCTAATACAATTGTAGATACAGCTGCTAAGCCCTCTGGTATAGCTGCAACTGCTAAACTTACTGCAGTCATAAACATTTCTATTGGTTCTTTACCATATAATAAACCAATTATAAAAATAATTACACAAATTACTATTGCTGCAATTCCAAGTGTTTTACCTAGTTTGTTTAATTTTTGTTGTAATGGAGTTTCTGTTTCTTCAACTTCATTTATCATTCCAGCTATTTTTCCAACTTCAGTATTCATACCTGTTGCAACAACAATACCTCTGCCTCTACCATAAGTAATTAGGCTTGAGGAAAATAACATATTAGTTCTATCTCCTAAACCTATTTTTTCATCATTTATTACATTGGTATTTTTATCAACTGGAACTGACTCACCTGTTAAAGATGCTTCTTGTGCTTTTAAATTAGCAGATTCTATAATTCTTAAATCTGCTGGTACATAATCTCCTGTATCTAAAATTACAATATCTCCTGGAACTAATTCTTTTGATGGTATTACATTTACTTTTCCATTACGAATTACTTTAGTAACATGAGAGCTTAATTTTTGTAAAGCTTCTAGCGATTTTTCTGCTTTACTTTCTTGCGCCACTCCAATAATCGCATTTACAATTACTACTATTAAAATAATAATTGAATCTGTTATTCCTTCTCCTTGGTAATATCCCACTGCTCCAGAAATTACAGCCGCAATTATTAAAATAATAATCATAAAGTCTTTGAATTGCTCTAAGAATTTAACAATTAAACTCTTTTTCTTTTTAGCTTGTAATTCGTTTAGGCCATAAATTTCTCTTTTTTCTTTTACTTGTTCATCAGATAATCCTTGAGTCCCTACTTTTAACTCTTCTTTAACTTCTTCAATGCTTTTATTAAACCACTGCTTGTCCATTAAATTTCTCCTTTAAACTTTTATTGATTTTTCTTATAGATTATATTTTATTTTTAAAAAAATAGCAATAGTTTTATTTTTATGATATAATTTTATAAAAGTTTTTATGGGAGGAATGTTTATGTCAGTAGAAAGAGTAAAAAATTATTTAAAAAAATATAATATGGATGATAGAATAATAACTTTTGATTCTTCTAGTGCCACAGTAGCTTTAGCTGCTCAGGCTCTTGGTTGTGAAGAGGCTAGAATTGCCAAGTCTTTATCTTTTAGACTTGGAGAAAATACTATATTAGTTATAACTGCTGGAGATGTAAAAATAGATAATGCAAAATATCGCCATGAATTCGGAGAAAAGGCTCATATGCTTTCTTTTGATGAAGTAGAAGAAAAAATTGGCCATCCTGTTGGTGGAGTTTGTCCTTTTGGAGTCAATGATGGCATTTCTATTTATTTAGATGAGTCTCTAAAAAGATTTACAACTGTTTTTCCTGCTTGTGGTGAACCTAATAATGCTATTGAACTTACAATTCCAGAGCTAGAGAATATTACTGAATTTGTTAAATGGGTTGATGTTTGTAAATTAAATGTGACATAGGTTTTAATAAATTTGTTATTATTAAACATCTTGTAAGTTAATTCTGTGTGACAATCAAATGAAAATAACAATATTTTTCGTTTACCAATTTGTCATTGACTGTTTGGTGATTTTGTTTCAAGTTGTGTAATGATTATATTATACTTAATTCAGTGATAATTGTATATATTTTTCACAGAATTATCATAATATGAAAAGAAAGGGTGATGTTATGGCATTAATAAAATGTCCTGAATGTGGCAACCAAATAAGTGATAAAGCTGAGAGTTGTCCAAAATGTGGTTATGAGTTAAATAAAAAGGAAACTCCTACCACCTCTGATAATAAGGTAGCCAGTTCCTTTATGAATAAAGGTAATATTAAATATATACTAATAATATTAGCTATAATTGTAGCTGGTTTCTTGTTTTTTAATCAAAATAATAACAATACTGGAACAGGTACTGGTGGCACTGGTACTGGGCAACCTACTACTCCATCAACTGATTATGGTTATACGGTGTACAATGATCCTTACCTTGGAATATCTTTTGAAATGCCTGGTACTTATAAAGTTGCTACAGACAAAGAAGGATATATTTATGTAGGTAGAAATATAGATAGTCAAGGTGCTTTAATTCCATATATAATTATTGGCAGATATGACAAATATACTAGCGAAGTACAATTTTTAAATGATTTTACAACTTATATGAAAAAACAATATAGTGATTTAAAAGTTACTATTGATTTACTTTCTGGCACTATTGGAAATAAAACAGTTTATGGATTAGCATATAATTATACTTCAAGTGGTCACTTAGTAGTTGATAATAGATATGCTATTTTAGTTAACGGCAAAGTATATATGGTAGGTTCTAAAGAAGAAAATACAAATTCAACTGAAATCAATAATGTAGTAACTCATATTTTATCAACTTTAACAGAAAGGGGGTCATAAAATATGGCTTTAATAAAATGTGAAGAATGTGGAGAAAGCATATCTTCTAGTGCTAAGGTTTGCCCACACTGTGGTGTAAAAATCAATTTGCAAACTTGCCCTGAATGTGGTGCTAAATTAAATGGAGATGAAACTAATTGTCCTGAATGTGGCTACCCTGTTGGTAAGAAAGACACTTCAAATATAATAACCCAAAATTTAGATAAAATAACAGGGGCTCAGTCTAAGAGCTATGTAAAATTTAAAGATTTATTTAAAAATACTTTCAAAAAACATACTGAGGAAGATTTGGATGAAGTTTTTGTTTGTGGTTCAGATAAAACTACTCCAAATGTTAAAGATATTAACCCAAAGAATGCAAGTGCATGGGTATATTTTAAAATATTTGTATTTTTCATAATTGCATATATCCCTACTCGTATAGGATTTATAGACTATGGAAATATAAACTTCTTGCCAATAATGATAATGTTAGCAGCTTTTGCTGTTCCAGTAACTGTACTTATATTTTTCTTTGAAATTAACTTATTTAGAAACATACCTTTTTATAAAGTAATAAAATACTTTGTACTTGGTGGAGCATTATCACTAATCTTAGCTATACTATATTTTTCATTACCATATTTTGAAACAAATGCTACTGTTCAAACTTATGAAGGTGCTTTATTGATTGGCTTAGTTGAAGAGGCTGCTAAAGCTGTTATAGTTGCTATTTTCTTATTTAAAAGCAAAAAGAGCAATTATATATTAAATGGATTATTAGTTGGTGCTGCTGTTGGTGCAGGTTTTGCTGCATTTGAAACAGCTGGATATATTTTAAAATTTGGTCTTAACAATGGGTTACAAACAATGCTAGAAATTATAAAATTACGTGGTTTCTTAGCACCTGGTGGCCATGTTGCTTGGGCTGCTATAGAAGGTGCAGCATTGATGTATGTTAAAGGATTTGAGAAATTAGATAAAAAACATCTAAATGATAAAAGATTTTTATTGATTTGTTTAATTCCTGTTGTATTACATGGTATATGGGATATGCCTATTCAGGCTCCTTATTACTTAGTTCAAATTGCAATGACTATTTTAGCTTGGCTTGTAATAATTTATTTTATAAACTTAGGATTAAAACAAATTGATGATGCCAAGAAATTAGAGATAGAAAAACAAAATACTTGATATTTTGCAGTATTTAATATATAATACCTTTCATAGTATCATTGTATACTTATATTAATATTCTATGTAGTAATTTAAAGGAGGAACTAGTATGGAACAACGAATCGTAAAGCCCTTTACAATGTGGAGACACTTTAAAGGTGCTAGATCATTTGTAATCACAGTAGCTGAACATAGCGAAACCGGTGAGAAATTAGTTGTCTATCGTTGTATGGACAACAATGGCCAAACTAATCATAAGGATGGCATTTATGCTAGACCTTTAGAAATGTTTTTATCTGAGGTTGATCATGAGAAATATCCTGATGCAACTCAGAAATACCGTTTTGAAGAAATTATAGACTAGAATAAAAAGTCCTCCATTTTGGAGGATTTTTTAAATTAACAAAATATTATTGACTAAAACCTCCTTCTTGGGTAAAATGTATTCAGAAGGAGGGATTTTTTTGAAAAAGAGTTCAATTATTATTTTAATTATTGCTATTTTAGTTATTATAGCTGGTGTTGCAATTTATATGATGATAACTAACCAAGATTTTACTAATAATTCTTCTATTAATTTGAAGACTATGATTAATACAATTTATAAAAACTCAAATGTTGAATTGCCATCATTAGAAACTCAAAAAATTGGTTTGTCTGATAATAATGTTGTTTCTTCATATACATTTTTATCAAATAATGATAATGTTGAAGAATTAGTAGTATCTGAACCTGTAATGAGTTCTCAAGCATACTCATTAGTTGCTATAAAACTAAAAAATAATGCAAATATCGAACAAGTTAAACAAGAAATTTATGACAATGTAGATATGAATAAATGGATTTGTGTATCTGCTGAAAAGTTCTATATTACAAATCACAATAATGTAATATTCTATGTAATGTCATATGAAGATTGGGCAAAACCAGTTTATGATTCATTTAAAAAATACGTAAATAACGAAGTTGGAAAAGAATTAGAAAAATCAGAAAATTCTGATTATGAACTTCCACCTGAAATGATAGTACAATAATAAAAAGTGTGCCATTGGGGACGGAGAATATTGGCACGTTTTAAAATTCCCAACGTGCCAATATTCTCCGTCCCAAATGGCACACTTTTTAACTTTCTGAAAGGATTATAGTTATGGTTTTTACAAGTATTAGCTTTATATACTACTTTCTTCCAATAGTATTAGTGGTATATTTTATATTGCCTAATAAATTTAAAAATATGGTTCTTCTCCTTTCTTCTATATTATTTTATTTTTATGGAGAACCTAAATATATATTATTGATGATTATAGAAATAGCTATTGCCTATTTTTCTGCATTGCTAATTGACAAACATAAAAATAAAGTTATTTTAGCTTTATCAATATTTATACATATTTTATTTCTGTGTATATTTAAATATTTAACTTTTATTACAGAAAATATAAACGGCATATTTAATATTGATATTCCATTACTAAATTTAGTATTACCAATAGGAATATCATTTTACACATTTCAAATAATCAGTTATGAAGTTGATGTATTTAACAAAAAAGTATCTGCTCAAAAGAACTTTTTTAAATTTGCAACTTATGTATTTTTCTTTCCTCAGCTTATAGCTGGTCCAATAGTAAGGTATGACTCTATTGCTAATGAACTAAACAACAGAAAGCATACATTTGAAGACTTTGCTTATGGTGCTAATAGATTCACCATAGGACTTGCTAAAAAAGTAATAATAGCAAATAGCCTAGGTGAATTGTGTAATGTATTTTCTTCAATACCTGATAAAAGTATTTTATTTTATTGGATTTTCGCAATTAGTTATATGTTACAAATATATTTTGACTTTTCTGGCTATTCAGATATAGCAATAGGATTAGGAAGAATTTTCGGTTTTCATTTTCCAGAGAATTTTGATTACCCATACACTGCAAAAACTATAACTGAATTTTGGAGAAAATGGCATATGACTTTAAGTTCATGGTTTAGAGACTATGTATACATTCCTCTAGGTGGAAATAGACGTGGAGTAAAAATTCAAATAAGAAACATCTTAATTGTTTGGGCTTTAACTGGTCTATGGCATGGTGCAAGTTGGAATTTTGTTTTGTGGGGCTCATTATTTGGTGTTATACTAATTTTAGAAAAATTTGTATTTAATAAACTTCTTGAAAAGTCACCAAATATTATAAAAAGAATTTATACTTTATTTATTGTTATGATTAGTTTTGTTATATTCCAGTCAACAGATATGAGTCAAATTGGAGTAATAATTAAAGGATTATTTGGACTTAATAATGAAGCTTTAATAAATGCTACTACACTTTACTACTTAAAAGGTTATGCCGTAATTATTATTTTAGGAATAATAGGCTCTACCCCATTATTACGTAATTTGGCAAATAAATTAAGTAATAACTCAAAATGGAACAAAATTATAAATATTTTACAACCTATTTACATGGTTTTATTATTAGGCATTGTAACAATATTTTTAGTAGATAATTCATACAATCCATTTTTATATTTTAGGTTTTAGAAGGTGAAATATGAGTAATAAATTTAAAAATATAATTGTATCTGTTTTATTTTTAACAATATTACTATTAGTATTTGTTTTAAATATATTAAAGTCAGATACAGAAATATCTATTGCCGAAAGGCGTAAGCTTGAGCAGTTTCCAAGTTTTACATTTCATAATTTATTTAATGGTACATTTTTTAGTAAATTTGATACCTATGTAAATGATCAATTTATTAGTAGAGATAATTTTAGAACTGCAAAAGCTAAACTAGACTTAACTTTTAAAGGGAACTATCATAACATTTATATTAAAAACGATTATTTAGTTGAGCAGACCTATCCTCTTTCTTATGCATCTGTGACAAATTTAACAAAAAAAATAACAGATATAAAAAATAAGTATTTAGCCAATAACAAGATATATTTTTCAATTGTTCCAGATAAAAATTATTTTGTAAATGATAATAATTTAAAAATGGATTATGATTTGCTTGAAAGTAAAATGAAAGAAAATTTAGATTTTGCCACATATATAAAGATATTAGACAAATTAGATTTAACTGACTATTATAAAACTGATAGCCATTGGAAACAAGAAAACATCCAAAAGGTTGCTGATGAGCTCTTAAAAGGTATGAACAATTATTCAAGTTCTAGTTATAATGTTGAGAATATTGCAAAGTTTAAAGGTACTTATGCTTATCGAGTACCTGTAAATACTGACTTTGATGAAATAAATATAATGACTAACGACATATTAAAAAATGCCAGAGTATTTAATTATACAACTAATACTTATACTAATGTATATGATTTAAACAAAAAAAATTCATTAGACAAGTATGATATATATTTGTCTGGCGCTACTCCCCTTTTAACTATTTATAACGATAAAAATACTAGTGGAAAAGAATTGATAATTTTTAGAGACTCGTATGGAAGTAGTTTAGCACCTTTGCTATTAAATTCTTATAGTAAAATAACTCTAGTAGATACTAGATACATCTCACCTGCAATATTAGGAAATTACATTGATTTTAGTAATAAAGATGTGTTATTCATATACAGTATTTCAATAATAAATAATAGTTATTCTTTAAAATAAGCAATATTTGGAGGTAAAATCATGTCAAAAGAACAAAATGTAATAAATTATTATGTTATATGCAATAGACTAAAAAATGTTATTAGAACAGGTTGGAAAAGTTGGAATGTTAAAAGAGAAAGAATTGAAAGCGTTGCAGAACATATATATGGAGTTCAAATGTTGGCTATTGCTATGAAATCAGAGTATCAATATGACGTTGATATTATGAAAGTTATATTTATGTTGGCCATTCATGAGCTTGGTGAAACTATTATTGGAGATTTAACACAATTCCAAATTTCTAACAACGAAAAAGTAAATATAGAACATGAAGCTGTTCATAAAATTTTAGATGGGTTAGTTGATGGAAACCAAATTGAAAAATTATTTTTAGAATTTGATTCTCACAATACTAAGGAAGCAATATTTGCATATCAATGTGACAAATTAGAATGTGATTTACAATGCAAATTGTATGACGAGGAAGGCTGTGTCGATCTAAACAAACAAGAAGGAAATGATATTATGAACAATTCTATAGTTCACGAATTACTTAATAATGGAACTTCATGGTCAAATATGTGGCTTCAATACGGCCAACTAGTTTATCCATATGATGAAAATTTTAAAGCCGTATCAAACTATGCCATGAATAATAAGCTTACAAATATAAAAACGACGGATGACCAGTAGTAAATTACTGGTCATTCTCTATTTCTTTGAGATTAAAAAAATTATGCAATTTGACTTTTTAGCAAGAATTTGGTACACTATAGGTATATTTGAAGTATAATTCTAGCCAACTTCAGATTATACCAATTAATTTGGAAATCTGGAGAGTGGCTACCTCCAGATTTCTACTGTGAAAGAAAAAAGGAGGAAATTTATGAAAATTTTTTTATTGGTGCTTGCACTTGCCCTAAATTTTATAATTTCATGGGCAAACGCAAAATATGTTGGCCAATACTGGTCTGAATCTAAGGAAATAGGAGGCAGCTTTAGAACCTATATCATAGTTGGATATATCATGGCAATAGCCGGATTCACTATGGTATATGGTTATATTCTTTTGCTTGTTTCCCCCATTTTCTTACAAATGGCAAAAGTAGACCAAGAAACTATCCTGATGTTTGAACAATTATCAGCAGACTTGATTTACATCTTTTGTGTTATAACTATGATTCCTACAGGTTTTTATATCTGGATTCGTAGCTTAAAGAATTTCTGGGAACGGAAAACTTTATCTAGTGGCTTAACTGCTGGTTGGAATTCTTATGCTCAAATCCATAACACAATAAGTGTAGCTCGAAATGCACCAAGTGCTTTAGGAAGAATAACAAAGGCACTTTTTGGAGGAAAGAGCAAGAAAAAGGATAATACTATAATTGTACTTTGTGCGATATTTGTCCTTATTCTTGCAATATTTGGAGGATATTTTACAGCATCTGCTATTATGAAAAAAGCAGACCGCGAATATGATATGTTCGCCGACCTTCAAAAAAGGAATCCTGGAGCTTTCTAATTTTCAGAAGAAAAAGACTAAGAAGTGTGATACATTCCTTGGTCTTTTTCCAAATTATGTTTATATCCCCTCAATAAAATAATCCATATCTATTTCAAAAAATATCAAAATATGTTATTATTATATTGTTAAAATATATAAATGGAGGAAAGTAAATGGCAAGTTCAGCAATTCATTTAGCTATTGCTAAAAAGTTTTTTGCAAAAAACAATATATCAAATTATGAAAAATTTATAGCTGGTAACTTGTATCCAGATGCTTCAAATAATAAAGATCAAACTCATTATACTGATATGAATAGAGGAAATGATAATATCAGTCACGTACAGGGTAAAGTTAATTTATACTCATTTTTAGAGGATAGAAATGAACTAGATGATTTTGAATTAGGCTGGTTTTTACACTTAGTTACTGATTATTTGTTTTTTGAAGAATGTTTTAGTAAACAATATCTATTAGAAAATAGTTATAAAAAATTTTGTGAAGATTTATATTTTGCTTATAATTGCTTAAATACATATATATCAGATAAATATAATATAAGTAAAGAAGATTATAATAGTTATCCTAGTGAATATTATCCCGGTTCCGAATACAAGGATTGTATATTGACTAAAGAGATGATAGATAAATTTATTGAAAGAGTTAGTTCGATTAATATAAATGAATATATCAAATTGATTAGAATTACTAAGGCAAATGTAAAGCCTAATTAATTAATAGATGAATGGAAAATTAAATTATGGATAGTAAAAAAAATTATATAAAATTTTTAAGAGAATATGTAGGTCATGAACCAATATTAACCGCTGGTGTTGGTTTATTTGTTTTTAATGAAAATAAGCAGATTCTTATGCAACTTAGAACAGATTATAATAAATGGGGATTTCTTGGTGGAGCAATGGAATTGGGTGAAAGTTTTGAAGAAACAGCAAAACGCGAACTAAAAGAAGAAACTAATTTAGATATTGTCGATTTAACAATGGTCAAAGTATTGTCTGGTAAAGATACTTACAGAGAATATCCAAATGGTGACAAATTATATGATATTACAGCCATTTTTGTCGTTACAAATTATAGAGGAGATTTAAAGGTAAATGATGAAGAGTCAAAAAAATTAGACTGGTTTAATATTGATGAATTGCCAGAAAATATAACTTTACATACAAGAAATTGTCTAGAAAAATATGGTAATATATTAAAAGAAGCTCTGGCAATATATGAAAATTTGCATGTGGATTTAACAATTATTTAATAAAACTTCTTAATGTAAAAATAAAAACTTACGAACAATTAAATTCGTAAGTTTTTTTGTGGAGCAGGTGATGGGAATCGAACCCACATAGCCAGCTTGGAAGGCTGGAATTCTACCATTGAACTACACCTGCATTTCGTATGAACAAGTATTATTATAAATGTTATATTATATTTTGTCAAGAACTTTTATGAATTTTTTTATTTTTTTTGAATAAATTTTATAAATAGATTTGGAGATTTGTTTATGAAATTTATTCTAGATGTTATTAAAGGTGTTTTTATTGGCAGTGGTGCTATCCTTCCTGGTATTAGTAGTGGCGTGTTCTGTGTTATTTTTGGTATTTATGAAAAACTAGTTGATAGCGTATTAAATATATTTAAAGATTTTAAAAAGAATTTTGCTTTTCTATTTCCAATTGCACTTGGTGGAATTATTGGAGTGTTGCTTGTTAGCAAATTATTAAAATTTTTATTTGCTACATACCCTATGCCTACTAACTTTTGCTTTATTGGCTTGATTATTGGAAGTATGCCAATTCTATTTAAAAAAGCAAATAACAAGTCTGGTTTCAGACTACACTATTTGCTATATTTTTTATTTACTTTTTTAATAGGAGTATTATCAATTAGATTAGAACACATTTTACCTCAACTTATAAATTTAGAGCTTGGCTCTAATTACTTTTTCTATTTAGTATTATCTGGGCTTTTGATGTCTGCAGGAGTAGTTATTCCTGGTGTGAGTAGTAGCGTAATTTTGATGACGTTAGGTGTGTATACTACATACCTCTCAGCTGTTGCAAGTATCGATTTAAGTATTTTATTTCCTATGGGAATTGGACTTTTAATTGGTAGTATTTTATTTTTAAAACTTATACAATTTTTGTTTAGTAAATACTATGTTCAAACTTTTTATGGGATAATTGGATTTGTACTAGGCTCTGTATTAGTTTTATACCCACGGCTTCACTTTTAATTTAGAAGGTTTCATTTCTTTGCTTTTATTTGCTATTGGTTTCTGGCTAAGCCTACAATTAGAAAAGAAAGAAAGCACCTAAGCTTTCTTTCTTCTTAAAATCCATCCACTTTCTACTTTTATTGGTAGTTTCATTAAAACAGTTTGTTCTGCTTTTCCCGGATTTACAGTTGGTATCTCTTCCCCTGTTTCTGAGTCCCATAAGTTTTCTATTTTAAAGCTCACAGGTTCTATCTTTCCAGGTATTAGAATTTCCATTGTATCTCCAACAGATAATTTATTTCTAATTTCAATTATATATTTGTCTCCATTTTCACTTAACACTTTTCCACCAAATTCATAATTTGGATTGTATTGTTTACCATCATACTCTTGGAAATCTTTGTTATTTCTATCATTGAAATAGAATGTTGTTAGTCCTCTTGTTTTTGTCTTTTCTAATTCACTTAAATATTTTGTATAATCATAATGTTCTGGATCATTTATATAATCATCTATTGCATTTCTATAAGCATTTACTACAGATGCCAAATAATATTCTGTTTTTAATCTACCTTCTATCTTTAAGCTATCTACTCCCATATCAATTATTTCAGGCACTTCTTTAATTAAACACAAATCTTTAGATGAAAATATATATGTACCATTTTCATCATATTCAACTGGCATTAAGTTGCCAGGCTTGTTATGTTCTTCAACATATACATTATATGCCCATCTACAACTTTGAGCACAATCTCCAAGATTTGCACTTCTACTAGCCAAGAAATCACTTAAGAAACATCTTCCTGAATACCCAAAGCAAATAGCTCCATGCACAAATATTTCTGTTGTTAAATCTTTTGGAGTATTATTTATAATATCTCTTATTTGTTCTTTGTTTAACTCTCTACCTAGAATAACTCTTTTAGCTCCATTTTTATACCAAAAGTTTGCACTATGGTAACTAACAGTATTTGCTTGTGTGCTTACATGTATTTCAACATCAGGTGCATATTGTTTTAATATTTCCATTACACCACCATCGGAAGCTATAATAGCATCTACCTTAAGTTCATTTAACATTTTAGCTTGTTCTTTTATTTCTTCATAATAACTATCCCAAGCATAAATATTTATGGCAGCATAAACCTTTTTTCCTATGCTATGTGCATATCTAATTGTTTTAGCCAAATCGTCATTGTCAACTTCTGCTCTACTTCTTAATGAAAGGGCTCCTGTACCACAGTAAACTGCGTCTGCTCCATATAAAAATGCTGTTTTGGCTTTTTCAAAAGATCCTGCTGGTGCTAATAATTCTGGTTTTATTTTATTCATTTTATTTCCTCATTTCTAATTAAAAATCCATATATAATTATACAATATTTGTCATATTTTGTCGAGCAATTTTTGTTAATTTTTACCACTTTATATTGATTTTAGAAACATTTGGTTGTATAATGGAATAACCTCTATTTAGAGAGTATCTTTAAAAGGAGGTGAGTTCTTTTGAATTCTTACATTAAGCTTATTGTACTTATTGTTATATACTTGATTTTACGACTCTTTGACAAATAATAATTGGTACATAAAAAATCTCACGAAAGCGCATTCGTGAGATTTTTCTTTTGATTCATACATTAAACTTCTTTATTAAGAAAAATTACTTTTCTTAGTATATATTTATATTACACCAAAAGTTAAAATATGTCAATAATTTAGCTTTACTTTTTCATTAAAATTTGATAATATATTACTAGTTTTAAGCAGGAGATTTTTATATGGAAACTGTTTCAAAAAAGAAAGTAAAATTAAATAGAATTCAATTACTTATTTTGTATTTCTTTTTATTTGCATTTTTAGGCTGGGTTATGGAAACTTTATATGCTATATATAACTTAGGTCATTTTGTAAAAAGAGGGTTCCTATATGGTCCTATTTGCCCTATATATGGATATGGAGCTTTAATGCTTATTATATTCTTTAATAAATACAAAAAACATAATTTTAAACTTTTTATATATTCTGCAGTTGTTTTCTCTGCTTTTGAATATTTTGTAAGCTATATTTTAGATGCAATGTTTGCAATGCACTGGTGGGATTATACAAATGAATTTTTTAACTTAAATGGACGTATTAGTATTTTTTATTCATTTGCTTGGGGTATTATTGCAATATTATTTATAAACCACGTATATCCATTTTTTAAAAAGCATGTGAATATTATACTTTCTAAAATTCCATACATTTTACAGCTTATTTTAGTATACTCATTTTCAACCATATTAGTAGTTGATACAATTGCTTCTTGTGTAAGATATTTAAATTAAAAGGTAACCTTAATTGGTTACCTTTGATATTGCAAGACCGTCTCCTACCTCTAATATTTCTGTTTCTAATTTAGCATTATTAGTAATCTCGGCAATATATTCTCTCAAATTTCTAACTGCAGTTCTTTGTTTGTGTTTATTATAATCACTCATAACATACCCTTTATATAACACATTATCCGCAATTATTACTCCACCTTGTTTTATCATTCTCAAAGCTTGATTCAAAAAGAATGGATATTTTCCCTTTGCTGCATCTATAAATACAACATCATATTCATCATTTAAAGCTGGTAAAATTTCTACTGCGTCGCCTTCATATATATTTATTTTATCTTCTACCCCTACTCTTTTTATATTCTCTCTTGCTGCTTTTACTCTTTCTGTATCTCTTTCAATTGTATCTATTTTACCATTTTCTTGTAAATATTCTGAAAAGCAGATGGCTGAATAGCCAACTGCTGTCCCTATTTCCAATATTTTATTTGGTTTAATTTCAGTTAAGATTTTAGCAACAACTTCTAAAGTATCATCCATTATAATTGGCACTTTATCTTCTAGTGCTTTTTTCTTAATTATACTAATCTCTTTCTTGTTCATCTTCCTTTTGTCCTTTTCCTTGTATCTCTGCTTTTTTAGCATATTGATCATTTATCCATTGCCTAAAATATTGATTATATTGTTGATACCTTGGATTTGAAGATAATTCAAGTAAAATTTCTAATTTGCTTTTTCCATTTTTTATTCCTGTTTCAATAACTCCATTGATAATTTCTTTACTAATTATGCTATTATCATAAACCTTTTCTTTAACAGGTTTTCTTGTTCCTCTCATTGCTTCCTCAATAGACATTGTTTTAGCAAATTGTATTCTATTTTTAAATTTTCTTGCTTTTTCTGGATTCATATTTTACTCCTTTATTATTCTGCTGTAGCTCTTCTTGCCATTCTTTCTCTATCTTTATTATTTAATATTTTCTTTCTTAGACGAATATTTTTTGGAGTTACTTCAACTAATTCGTCTTCAGCTATAAATTCAATAGCTTTTTCTAATGACATTTGTACTGGTGGTACTAAACGAAGTGCATCATCAGAACCTGAAGCCCTAGTGTTTGTTAAGTGTTTTTCTTTACATACATTTATAGATATATCTTCATTTCTAGAGTTTATACCAACTATCATTCCCTCATACACCTCAACACCTGCACCAATTAATAGTTCTCCTCTTTCTTGTGCATTGTATAGTCCATAAGTAATTGATATTCCTGGTTCAAATGCTACTAAAACTCCTCTTGTTCTTGCTTGAATTTCACCTTTATATGGCTCATAATTATCAAATATGCTGTTCATAGTTCCTTCACCTTTTGTATCAGTTAAGAACTCTGTACGATATCCAATTAAACCTCTTGCTGGAATTCTAAATTCTATTTTAGTATGTCCTGCTTCAGCTGGTTCCATGTTTGCCATTTCAGCTTTTCTTCTACCTAATTTTTCAATAACATTTCCTATACAATCATCTGGTACATTTACAACCAATCTTTCCATTGGTTCACATTTTACGCCATCAATTTCTTTAAATATAACTTTTGGACGAGATACTAAAAGTTCAAATCCTTCTCTTCTCATTGTTTCTATTAATACTGACAAGTGTAATTCTCCACGTCCACATACTTCAAAACTATCTGGTGTGTCTGTTTCTTTTACACGTAAACTTACATTTCTTTCAAGTTCTTTAAATAGTCTATCACGAATATGTCTCGATGTAACAAACTGTCCCTCTTTACCTGCTAAAGGTCCATTGTTAACACTAAATGTCATAGATACTGTTGGTTCATCAATATCAACAAAATCGATTTTTTCTGGATTATTTATATCACAAACAGTTTCTCCAATGTTGATATCACCAATACCTGAAATACATACTATATCTCCAGCACCAACTTCTTCAACTTCTGTTCTTTTTAGACCTTGATAAGTAAATAATTTAGCAATTTTTCCTTGTGTTACTTTGTCATCTTTTTTACAAACTGCAACACTTTGTCCTGCTTTAATTGTTCCACGTTCTACTCTACCAACTGCTAGTCTTCCTAAATAATCATCATAGTCAATATTAGAAACTAATAATTGCATTGTTCCTTCTTGCTCACATGCTGGTGGATTTATATTTTTGATAATTGTGTCAAAAATGCATGTTACATTATCACTTTCATCTGTTAAATTCATTTTAGCTATTCCATTTTTGGCAGATGCATATACAACTGGGAAATCTAGTTGTTCATCATTTGCATTTAATTCAATAAATAACTCTAAAACTTTATCAACAACTTTTAGTGGATCTGCACCTGGTCTATCTATTTTGTTTATAACAACAATTGGTTTTAAATTTAATGCTAAAGATTTCTTTAAAACTTCTCTAGTTTGAGGCATTGGTCCTTCAAAGGCATCAACTAATAAAAGTACACCGTCTACCATTTTAAGTACACGTTCTACTTCTCCTCCAAAATCAGCATGGCCGGGCGTATCTACTATATTTATTTTTATCCCATTATACATAACTGATGTATTTTTAGAAAGAATTGTAATTCCTCTTTCTTTTTCAATATCTCCTGAGTCCATTACTCTTTCAGCTACTTGCTCATTTTCTCTAAACACATGGCTTTGTCTTAAAAGAGCATCAACTAATGTAGTTTTTCCATGATCTACGTGTGCAATTATTGCTATGTTTCTAATATTTTGATTATTCATTTTTTATTACCTCTATCTCTATTTTTTAGTTCAACATTTCAATTATACTCTAGTAGCAAACATTTGTCAACATAATATCAATTAAATATATGATTAACTTTTGATATGATCACCCTGAGTAAATAATTTATGATTTGTTCACCCTTGTATTAAAAATTGTGATAT
>CAKOTK010000004.1 GCA_934120135.1 uncultured Clostridia bacterium
ATCAAGCAGTTCACTATGACATAATCAAAAGTTAATTTCGAGATTTTTTTATGACATTTTCAAAAGTTATTGACATACTTTTCTTTAATTTCTATCGATTTTTTTCGACATTTATTTTTTCTTGCATATTTTCAACGGTGTCTATATACTTACACTTGATTTATTATCACTTTAAAAATTCACATTAATATTACAGACTAGCAGACTTAAACGATTTTTCTATTAAAAACCATTATCTAGTAACGGAAATTTACCAAATTTCCAAAAAAGTCTTGTAATTTTTAAAATTATGTGTTAAACTTGTATTTAGTCAATTTTAGATTTCGCATAGGAGGTGCAGTTTAATGGCAAAATGTGATATTTGTGGAAAAACATTAGCTCATGGAAACAAAATAAGTATTGCTCGTTCTCACGTTAGTAGAAGAACAACTAGAACTTTTAAACCAAATTTAAGAAGAGTAAAAGCTGTTGTTAATGGTGAAACTCAAACAATTCATGCTTGTACAAAATGCTTACGTTCTGGAAAAGTTGCTAGAGCTTAATAATGAGTTATTATAATAGATATACAAACCGAAAATAAAGGCTATATAGATAGCCTCTTTTTTCGTATCATTTTTCTTTTATTCCAAATAATAATTTTACAATTCCTCTTAAACATTTTGGAACTTTTTTTACAACAATAGTCATTTATTATTCACTCTCCTTTTTAACAAGATAACCACATTAGACCAACAATTACAATCACTAGTCCAATAGTAAATAGCCAGCCTGATATTGGAAGTAATAATACAAGCAATATTCCAAGTCCCAAACCTATAAGGCATACACCTAATGTTTTTTTCAATGCACATAACATATGTAAATTACCTCCCTAATTCTTTTGTATATTATATTAAGTTTTTCTCTTATCTGTTACCATTTTATGTTTTCTCTTATTGAAAGTTCCTTTCTTTTGTGTTTTAATATATTTATGAGGTGATATTATGAATAAAAAACAGGCAATTGAAATTTTTGAATTATTAAAAAAACAGTATCCTGATGCAAAATGTAGTTTAGATTTTAATACTCCTTTTGAGATGATGGTTGCTGTAATGCTTTCTGCTCAATGTACTGATGAAAGAGTAAATAAAGTAACGGCTGAATTTTTTCCAAAATATAATACTCCTAAAGCTTTTGCAGATATGCCTTTGGAGGATATTGAAAACTTGATTCATTCTTGTGGATTTTATAAAAACAAGGCTAAAAACTTAAAACTTGCCTCTCAAAAAATCTTAACTGAATTTAATGGCGAGATTCCTCAAACTATGGAAGAATTGATGTCTATTCCAGGTGTTGGCAGAAAAAGTGCTAATGTAATAATGCTTGAAGCTTTTAATAACCCTCAAGGAATTGCTGTTGATACTCATGCTAAGAGGATATCTAATCGTATTGGATTTTCAAGTGCTAAGGAGCCTCAAAAAGTAGAACAAGATTTATTAAAACTATTTCCTAAAGAATATTATTATGATGCTAATCATATTTTAATTTGGCATGGAAGAAATACTTGTAAAGCTCAAAAACCAAATTGTGAAAATTGCTGTATTAAACATTTGTGTAAATCGTGCAAATAGTTGACATTCTCCTTTTAATGGTATATATTTATATCAAATTTAAAAGGAGGTTTTTTTATGAAGAAAACATTTAAAATTTTAGCTTTATGTTTTGCTTTATTAGTAGTATTTTCTTCTGTTTGTTTTGCAACAGATGTAGTTACTACTAGCCAAGAAGGTGGAATGCCTATTGCTGAAACTTCGCAAAGTTCAGGAGATAGTGAAACAACAACTATACTAAACATTAACTCTTCTGTTTACGAAGGTAACACTAATGTATTGCTTAATGGTTATGTTAATGGTAACTCATTTTTAATCGGACAACAAGTTACTATTTCTGGCTATGTAAAAGGTGATTTATTTGTAATGGCAAATTCATTAGTAATTGAATCAGGTGCTGAAGTAACTGGTACTGTATTTGCTTTAGCGAGAGAAATGAAGGTTTTAGGCAAAGTTAGTGATGTTTATGCACTTTCACAAGAATTTACCTTAGCTGAAAATGGTTTTGTTGTTAGAGATTTAAATTTATCAGCTGACACTGTAGCTTTTCAAGGAAAGGTTGGTAGAGATGTAAATTTATCAACTAATACTCTTTCATTTGCTGAAGATTCTAAAAATTTAATTGGCGGAAATTTAAATTATAGTGCACCAAATGAGGTTACTATTCCTGAAGATACAGTTATTGGAGAAGTTAACTTTGAGCAAATGAAAGTTGAACAGCCATCTACTGCTAAAATAATTTCAAATTATGTTACTAACTTCTTTATTGTTGTATTATATGCTACTTTAGTTATTATTTTAGCTACATTTGTTACACCAAACTTTGCAAAGAAAGCAACTTACAGCATGACTAAGAAACCATTCATATCAGCATTAATTGGTATTGGTGCAATAATATTTGTTCCAATAGCATCTATTATTTTACTATTTACTATAATTTTTGCTTATGCTGGATTATCTTTATTAGTTGCATACATATTAGTTCTTTCAATTACTATAGCTATTTTAGGTATGGCAATTGGAAACTATTTTGCAAATAAGTTGAAAAATATAACTAAAACTAAATTTATATTACTTTCTATTGCTTCAGTTGCAGTATTATGGCTATTACAACAAATACCATTTGTTGGAGGATATATCTCAATATTCACTGTAGTTTTCGGATTAGGAATATTTGTATATTCACTATTTACTAAAAAAGCTTTAGAAGAAGTTAAAGAATAAATTATGGCTCTAGTTAACCTAGAGCCTTTTTTATTGCATCTAAATTTTTAATTACACTTTGATACCCGTACTCATAACATTTGTCTAGTTTTTCAATATCTAATAAACCTACTTTATCAGTATATACATTTAAAACATAATCACTTGTTTTCAAGCCTTCTTCAGATATCTTACTTCCCATAATATCAATTGTCTTCATAGCAATGTCCATTATGTTACTATCTTTTTCTATTTGATCAGCATCAAATTTTACAGCTAGAACTCTCTCGGCTCCTTGGTTTCTTACTTCTTGTACTGGCACATTATCTAATACCCCACCATCCATAAATGCATAATCTTTTATTCTGCAAGGCATAAATACTGCTGGAAAACTACTACTAGCTCTTACTGCTTTTCCAACTGTTATATCTTTAATATATTTACTTTTGTCCTCTGCATTTATTGGAATATTGTTGGTAAATATATATTCTCTTGGATTCATAATATCTACAGTTGGAATTACCAAAGGCATTTGAATTTGACTTATTTTTTCTATTCCTTGCTCTTTAGCTACTTTATCATATATTTTTTCAATAGCTTCTCCATTATTAAAACCTGTTAGTGTGATTTTTTTACTAAAAGAAAAGTGCAATAACTTAGATATAAGTGGCAAATGCTTTGTCCCTATTATTTCTTTAGCATATTTTTTAAATAGTTCATGTATTTGTTCTGGTTCAAAGCCCATAGCATATAGGCTTGCCACCATTCCTCCTGCACTTGTTCCACCTATTATATCAACTTTTATATTATTCTCTTTTAAAGCTTTTAACACTCCTGCATGTGCAATTCCACGTATTCCACCACCAGATAGGGCAACTCCAATTTTCATAATATTCTCCTAATTTTCTATATTATTTTATTGAAATTATTCCCCATCTGCTACAAATTTAAACAAAAAAAATACACTCTTTCGAGTGTATTTAATATTATTCTGCTGTGTATGGTAATACAGCTATTTGTCTAGCTCTTTTAACAGCTAGTGTAATGTCTCTTTGATGAATTGCACATGCACCAGTTGCTCTTCTTGGAAGTATTTTTCCTTTTTCATTAACGAATTTTCTCAATTGGTCTGCATTTTTATAATCTAGTTTCAAGTTTTTGTCTGCACATAGTGGGCATACTTTTTTTCTTGCTTTTCTAAATTTAGGATTATAATCTTCATCGTTGTTTCTCATATTTCTTTTATTGTTCTTTTTGTCTGCCATTCTTCTTTCCCCCTATTCTAATTAAAATGGTAGGTCATCTCCTGAAGAGATTTCGAAATCTGAACTAGAGTCTGTAGAAGGCATTGTTCCAAATGTTGCATCAAAGTTATTTGCTGCTCCATCTCCTTCTCTTTTGCTATCTGCAAAATATGCTTCTTCTGCAATTACTTCTGTTATGTAACGTTTTTGACCTTGTTCATCATCCCAAGTTCTTGTTTGTATTCTTCCTATTATACCAACTTGTTGACCTTTTTTAAAATATTTGCTACAGAATTCACCAAGTTTGCTCCATGCAACTATATTGATAAAGTCTGCTTGTCTTTCTTCTCCTGGTCTAGCAAATCTACGATTAACTGCTAAACTAAAAGAAGCTACTAATGTGTTGTTTGTTTGTGTGTATCTTACTTCTGGATCTCTTGTTAAGCGCCCCATTAAAATTACTTTGTTCATTTTTACACCTCACATTTTAAATTATTCTGCTCTTACTGTAATGAATTTTATTACTTCATCCATAATTCTGTAATTTCTTTCTAGTTCAGAAATTAATTCTGGATTTGCTTCGAAGTTGATAACAACATAGTATCCTTCTTTGTTTTTCTTTACTTCATAAGCTAGTCTTTTTTTACCAAGTTCTTCAACTTTTTCAACTTTTCCATCATTATTGATTATGTCTGTAAATTTTTGAGATAGTTCTTTAACTTTCTCTTCTGCTACAGCTGGATCAATAATGACAACACTCTCGTATTTGTTCATTATATTCACCTCCTCATGGATATAACCTGCAAGTAAATTGCAAGTAAGGAATTTTTTCCTTTTTAACGTTACTATTATACTATGGTTTACCATAAATTTCAAGGGGTTTTAGTAAAATTTATATACGTTTCGCTTTTATTGTGTTTGCAAACCTGCAAACGCAATAAAGGCGCCCAGCTAGGGGCACCAATTTTCAATGCGCTAAAGTACGTGTTAAGCGCATTAGCGCTAACATCGTATTTATTCATTTTTTCTGGTTCATTGAACCAGTGGTCAGTGCTACTTTACATAAAGTAGGGGACGTAGACCATTATTACTGTCACAGCTAGTCGTGTTACAGTCGCGTTTAGACGTGTAATTGACGGCTCTGCCAATATCTGTGCGGTAAAACCCTCCACGAGAAACACAAGGGTAGAAGATGCTATCGTAAGAGGCGGTAGAGTATTCTGTGGTCCATTCATATGTATTTCCTGACATATCCCATATATTACAATATTTGTCATTATTTATTCCTGTATTTGCAAATGATGTACTTTTATTTTGACTTGCATAACTACTTGCATCTTCTCCTGTCGAATATGTTTGTATAAATATTATTGCTGTATCCCATGCATAACTATTTACTAAATCACTTGCATATACCAATTTATTATTTTCTTTTATTTCTCCATACATTTCTCTTGCTGCTTTTGCTGCATTTGGTTGTGTTATACTCGCTAATACTGTTTGGCTATATTTTGACTCTATTTTGTTTGTTGTTGTATTTTTACTTGCTTCAAATCGTGCTATGTAATATCCTCCATTTGCTAAGGTTGTTGATATGAATTCTTCTAAATTTCTTGCTGTAGCATTTTGAGCTGTTGAATCTGTTGCTGAATTTCCTTCTCTAAATGTACTTAATTCTTGATAATTGGTATCTATTGCTATTTCTTGTTTATAATTCTCTACTGAAGCTACTTGTTCAGGCGTATATTCACCATTTGTTGCATTAAAGTTACTATATCTTCCAAGTGTTATTGTCTTTGTTGTATTATCTTTGTTTTTTATTGTTCCTACTGGTACCCATACAAATTGATTTTCATCTGTTCCATTTTCTATTACTATTCCATCTTGTACTGCTGGAATATTGTCTCCACTATATGTATATGTTGCTGAACCTGCTACCGTTCCATGTGCTACTACTTTAAATCCTTTTGGTATTGTTATTTTATTTCCATATGCATCTTCTACTTTTGTATTTTTATCTACTACTGTTCCTACTAATGTTGAGATTTTTGGTGTTGTTGATGGATTATCATCTTCTCCTGTGCTTCCATTTATTTTGCTGTCTAACCAATTACTTAATTCATTTATTCCTTTTTGATCATTTTCTACTGCTTGGTCCATTTTGTTTTGAGCATCTTTGGCTTTATTTATTATTCCACTATCTCCAAATAGAGCATTTATACTTACTCCTGCCAAAATCAGCAATACTACTATAGTTACTACTAGTGCTATTAGAGTAATACCACTTTGTTTTAAATAATTTCTTTTGCTCTTTGTTTTCATTTTTTCTTCGTACCTTTTATATGACATATACTATCATATCCCTTTCATTTTAATTTTTTGTTTTGCATTTTTTATGCATATATTTTTTTAATATTAAATTCTGTTTTACATCACTCTCCTTTTATTTTGACACACGAAAACGGACAGGTACTAAATATTTTCATATTTAATATCTGTCCTTAATATGCTTAATAAAGCTAATTTCTTAGCTTGGTTGTTATTTATTAATGTTGTGGCTCTCTCTCTCTCTCTCTCTCTACTCCTGCAAAGGTTTTAGCTTTTTTCATGTTTTGTGCCTCTTTCTTACTTTTCTTTTGGATTTATTATGTATTTATAATACTATAACATCTTTTTATTTTCAATACTTTTCTTTAATTTCTGTCGACTTTTCTCGACATTTATTTTCTTCTTGTATGTTTTCATATACTTTTTTCTTTAATCTATATGTTTTTTCGTTTTGAATGTTTCGGTACCACAAATATGCAAGTATTATTATGAAAGCTATGTTGTGTATGTATAAAATTGTTATTGAGGTTAGTATTGTTAGCAAAATTACTGTTATCATTGAAACTTTATTTATTATTTTATATGCATTTTTTCTTCCGCTTCTTAATTGCTACTATTTCTTTTAGTATTCTTCCTCCATCTAAAGGATATATTGGTAGTAAGTTAAACATTGCAAGCATTAGGTTTGCATATATTAAAGTTTCTTTTGATATTGCCATGTTTTGTGGCATAAAAAAAGCAATTATTGCAATAAATATGTTTACTAGTGGTCCTGCAAATGCAATTACTATTTTCTTTATACAAACTTCATTTCCTTTTCGCACTTTTGTGTTATAGTCTTGTATGTAATTTTTAAATAGTATTTGAAATCCTACTGGTGTTATTTTTATACTGCTTGGTTTTAATCCTAAGCATATTCCACATACTAAATGTCCACATTCATGTATTAGTGCTAATATCATTAACAGTGCATATATTTCAATTTGCTTTGTAAACCAAAATATAATTGCAAATAAAAAAATTTTTAAATCAATTTTTATGCTCATCTTCCACTCCTCATATTAAAAAAATATATTCTAACGGTGATGAGAGTAATATAATACTTTTCGTAGTGAGGCTGTGGGGACCAGCAAGCTAGAAGATGTTGCTAAATTTTTTCAAATCATTATTAATGTTTGCAAAAAATTGTTGTTACATCTTCTTGCGATGCTGGGATGGAACGGAGAAAAGTTTTCATATTACTCCCATCACTTCTATTGTTTTTATGACTTTTGATAACGCAAGATGCTAAGTATCTTATTTAGAATTTTTAAAAGAATTAGTATATTGCTAGGAAGAATTTATTTGAAAGGCAAGGGCGCATACTTTTGTATGTAACCGCGTTTCAAATGAATTCTGACAACGCAAGATGCTGATTATTTTAAAAATTCAAAACTAGTGCTGGGTTAACAGTTCTCTCATCCCTCCTAATCTCAAAATGCAAATGTGGACCTGTAGTATTTCCTGTATTTCCTGATAAAGCTATTTTTTGTCCTTTTTTAATCTTAGCACCTTTCTTAACTAAAATCTTACTGCAATGTGCATAAATAGTTGTGACATCTTTATTTACAATTTTAACATGTGTGCCATATTCCCCTTCATTTGACACTACTGTAACTGTTCCTTCCATTGCAGCTAATACTGTTGTTCCAACAACTACTCCTAAATCTATTCCAGAGTGGTCTACAGATACAATTTCGTCCGCTTCTCTTTTTCCATAAGCAGAAGTAACTTTTGCTTTTACAGGCAATTGAAGTTCAAAGTTCTTTTTTATGTATTCAGCATCAATTTCCATTTGACTTTTTTTAGTATTTTCATCAACTTGATTATTTTCTGTAGAGCTTGACCCACCTATTCCTGTGGTTTCATTATTTGCTTGTTCATTTTGGCTAGTATTATTTTCTGTGTTTTGCTCATTGTTTTCAGTATTTTGATTAATATTTTCAACATTTGTATTCTGCTCATTATTTACGTTTTGTTCTTCATTGTTT
This sequence comes from uncultured Clostridia bacterium, assembly GCA_934120135.1. Classification (GTDB taxonomy): domain Bacteria; phylum Bacillota; class Clostridia; order TANB77; family CAG-508; genus CAG-273. The sequence continues at coordinate 8,395 of CAKOTK010000004.1, forward strand.
GTAAAAATACTAAATTTGTCTTTATTATTTTGCCAAAATTCATTTACTCTTGAGGATATAACTTCAAACTTTATATCTTGACTTAAAAATTCCTGTGTTTTGCTTATTACATTTTCTGAAAATAAATAGTTTGCCTCTTTAATTAAAGAAAAGACTAAATAAATTAGCACACATAACAATATTTGTATAGCCATTTTTCTATACAAAGAAAACTGCCTTTTTTCAGTTTTATCTCTTACCTGAGAACTCGGCATTCTCACATCACTATTATTCAATTTTCTGCGATAGTATATTTCCTCTGCTCTTCTTATTCTTTCTTCTTGTGATAATGTTCTTTCCAAAAAAATACACCTCTTCCTTTGTGGTTTATGTTTCATTTATATGTGAGGAAAAAGTGTTTTATTCTTAAAATATGAAATTTATCAAAAGGCTAATTGCTAAGCCAACTAATAAGGCTTGATTTACTGTTTTTAACCTTTTACATTTTTTATTTAGTTTTTGTATTGATTGATTTTCTTTTTTGTTTTTGCTTTCAATTTTTGAAATATATTCTGAAATTAGCATTTGTGCTTCTTTAATTATATAGTCTTTGGAATTTTTAATTTTCTGTGGCTCAGAGTTACTTTCTTTTTTGTCTGTTGATGCAGGTTCCAATTTTGGTATTTTTTGATTTTCCTTTAACACAACTATTGCCTCTTCTACCAAATTAGAAGGCAAATCTTTTAACACCACAATATTTTTTAAATTACCTGTATTCATCTTCTCTTATCCTTTCTTATGTTTATAACTCAATTTTTTCCATTTTATGATTTTTTATACAGGTAATTCAAAAACAATTTTGATAATTTTACTAGCAACTTCATTTGCCAAATTTTCTATTTGATTCACACTATAATTTGGCATATATCCCTTTGCTCCAATTATAGTTTTTATATTTATGTTTGCTGGGAAATATATGCTTTGGTTGAAAGCTTTGCCTATCTCCATTCCACCTCTATTTACATAGGTGTTTCCTATGTCTTCTCTTTTTCCAATAGCTGAATCAATTAAAATTATTTGTTTTTTATTTTCTAGTTCTTCTAAAAAGTAAGTAGCATTTTTCAAATGTACTGGACTTTGCATTGTTCCATAAACGCTTATTTCTGGGCTTGAATAAAAGACCTGTTTGAGTTTGTCTCCAACTCTAGGTCCAAATGAATCTGGCACTATTTTATTTGTTCCAATACACACAAAAGTATAGCTCATATTTTTCATACTCTATTTTTATTAGTCTTTATCTAAAGAAATTACTATTTTTATATCTTTACTCTTTTGATATTTTTTTATAATATCTTCTGAAAACCCAGCAACCTCATTTGAAATAACTATTGTGTCATAATCGTTTTTTATTAGTTCTTTCATTTTATTATCTGTTTGTTCTAAATCTGACAAATAAAAAACATCAAACCCCAAGGCTTCTGGCAAACGAAAACTTTTTTTATCTTGCTCATATTTAAGCCATGATATTTTCATTTCAATCACCATTACTTATTGTTTGATGTTTATATTTAAATTATTCATTTTTCTGGTTCATTGAACCAGTGGTCAGTGCTACTTTACATAAAGTAGGGGACGTAGACCATCAGTGCTGTTACCGAGAGTCGTGCCATTGTTGTAGCGGTAAGACGTGTACTCGTAGGCTTCGCCAAAAACTGTGCCGTAAGACCCTCCACGATAAACACAAGGGCAGAAGTAGCTATCGCCTTTAAAGTAAGTAGAGTATTCTGTGGTCCATTCACATGCATTTCCTGACATATCCCATATATTACAATATTTGTCATTATTTTTTCCTGTTGCTGTAAATGCTTTCGTTGTTTTACTTTCATTATGACTTGCATAATCTGTTTTCCCTGAGTATGTTTGTATAAATACTATTGCTGTATCCCATGCATAACTATTTACTAAATCACTTGCATATACCAATTTATTATTTTCTTTTATTTCTCCATACATTTCTCTCGCTGCTTTTGCTGCATTTGGTTGTGTTATATTATCTAATACTGTTTGATTATATTTTGAAGTTATTTTTGATGCTGTTCCACTTGCTTCATATCGTGCTATATAATATCCTCCATTTGCTAAGGTTGTTGATATAAATTCTGCTAAGTTTCTTGCTGTTGTGTTTTCTGATGAACTGCTTGAAATTCTTGATGTACTTAATTCTTGAAAATTACCACCTATTGTAACTGTCTGTGTACAATTTTCTACTGATGCGACTTGTGCTGGAGTTGTTGAAATTAATGCTCCTGTATCACTATCAAATTCATATCTTCCAAGTGTTATTGTATTTGTTTTATTATCTTTGTTTTTTATTGTTCCCACTGGCACCCATACAAATTGGTTTCCAGCCGTTCCTTCTTGTGTATCTTCTATTACTATTCCATCTTGTACTGCCGGAATATGCTCTCCTGTTTCTTCTGAGTTTGTATAATTATATGTTACTGCTCCTGTACTTGAAGTAGGATTATGTTCTAATATTTTAAATCCTTTTGGTATTGTTATTTTATTTCCATATGCATCTTCTGTTTTTGTATTTTTATCTACTACTTTTCCTACTAATGTTGATATTTTTGGTGTTGTTGATGGATTGGCATCTCCTCCCGTTGTGCCTCCACCTGCGGTTCCATTTACTTGATTGTCTATCCATTTATCTAAGTCATTTAGTGCATTTAAATCACTTTCTTGTGCGTTATTCATTCTATTTTGTGCGTCTTTTGCTTTTTCTATTATTCCGTTATCTCCAAATAGTGCGTTTATACTTACTCCTGCTAATATTAATAGTACTACAATAGTTACTACTAGTGCTATTAGAGTAATACCTGTTTGATTTGAGTAATTTTTTCTTGCTGATTTTTTATTTATTTTTATCTCTTTACTTATTTTATTCTCTTTTTTATTCAATGTTATCTTCCTCTCTTTCTTCAGTATTTTTGTTCTGCTTTTTTCTGTCTTGTATTTAGTATGTACAATTTTTTCCTTTTTATGCACATTTACTCATTTTTAACTGTATTTCGCAGGTTTACTCTATATTAAATTTTCAATGTGCAAAGGTCAGATTTTTATCTTACAAAAAATAAAGTAAGATACTTGTACATTCTTCCTTAAGGATACCATAACATTTTTTTATTTTCAATACTTTTCTTTAATTTCTGTCGACTTTTTATTTTTGTGTTGTATTTGTATATCTTTTGTGATACATGGAGGATTTAAATAATAATGACTAACCCTCCTGTGGTGGATTTAATATCAATTGTATGTCTTCATCATTTTTTAGTTCTTCTGATGCAATATATTCTTTTGCTCTTTTATCTTGTTTTATTGCTGCTAATACTATATCTTTATCTTGTCTTAATCTATTACTTGCATACTTTAATATTAACCCCTTATTTGTTACAGCTGCTAAAACAGCTTCTTTGTCATCTCTTATTTCTTTTGATACATAGTATAAAATTTGACCATCTATTTTCAGCCCTGATAACATAATTTCTTTATTTGCTCTTAGTTTTTCACTTGCATAACATGCTGTCCAGCCAACTCTTGATACTGACTCCATTACTATTTTTGCATTATCTTTTAATCTACTACTTGCAAATTCCAAAGATATAGGATTTTGTTTAACTGCCTCCATTACTATTTCCTCGTCATCTTGTAGTCGTTCAGAAGCTAAGTCTAGTAATTTTCCATCTTGTTTTACCATACTTAAAACATATTCTCTATTGTCTGCTTGTTCTTCATCAAATTCGTTCATTTTTACTTCTCCATATTAACTATCTTTCCATAGCCAATTCCATTTTCTTTCATAGTTTTCACAACATTTATAACATCTTTTGTATCCCCATTTTTTATTTGCACAATTGCAATATGCCCTCCATTTGTCAAACTATGATATTGTGCTTCAATTTTAATTTTATCCTCTGTAGAAATTCTATATCCTTCTGGAATATGGAAAGAGTTTGTGTAACGATTTTTGTCCGTTATACCTTTTAATTTTCCATAAATAGCCTGATCCATTTTTATAAATTTATTTGATATTTCTTCTTTTGGTGTTGCAACTAGATTAAAGTTCAAATTGTATTTTTCAGAGTATTCGTCACATTTTTTTCTCATAAATTCTACTATTTTAATACCTAATTTTTGTGCCTCTTTTGACTCTCCTTGATGTTCTCCTGTCAAAGCTTTTAGACATTCTGCTAATCCACTAAATCCTATATTCAAAACACCATGTTTTAGTGCTTTTTTCAAATTATCATTATCTTTTAATTTTTCACTGTCTATCCATACATTTTGCTCTAATAGAAATGGAAAGTTATATGTATTTTTCTTACATTGTATTTCATATCTTTCTAAAAGTTGGTCTTTTACTAAATCTAATTTTTCTTCTAATTCAGCAAAAAATCCCTTTTCGTCTGCTTTATCACTTGAAATAATTCCATGTTTTATTCCTAACCTAGGTAAGTTTATTGAAGTTGTTGATAATGTTCCTCTGCCCACCGATACTGCTTTATTTGAGTCAACTACATTTTCTAACACTCTATTTCCTATTCCTGTGTATGCAACTTCTGTATCATAATCTCCTTGTTTGTAATCATCTACATTAAATTCTGCATCTAAGAAAGAAAAGTTGATGTTTTTCCTTTTAGTAGATACTTCACATGCTAGTTCAAACAAATCATAATTTGTGTCTTCCTTATTATAGTTTGTTCCAGTTTTCACTTTAAAAATTGCTACTGGAAATGCACATTCTTCACCATTTCCAAGTCCATTGTTAATTGCAGTTAATATTGATTTGGTTACCATTCTGCCTTCTGGTGATGTGTCTGTTCCAAAGTTAATACAAGAAAATGGTAGCCTATTCCCTGCTCTTGAATGTATTGTGTTTAAATCATATATAAATGATTCCATTGCTTGGTCTGTTAATTTTTTAGTTTTTTCAATTGCCTTGTTATATGCAATTTTAAACATTCTTTTAAGTTCCTCAGACTCTCTACAATATTTATCAAATATACTTGGTTCAAAGTCAATAGTATTTATTTTTTCTATTTCTCTTTCAATTCCATTTATAGCAATGAATTTATCAAAGTCTGTCAACTCTAAAAAGTCAAAAATCAATTGTTTCAATTGCTTTTTAAATGTTTTAAGGACTCCTTGTGCCATATAATAGTCAAATGATGGTATACTTTGTTCACCATATTGATCATTTTGATTTGCTTGTATTGCAACGGTTGCTAAGTTTGAATATGCTATTATTCCACTTGGCTCTTTTATATAGTTATTTCCTACATAAAAACCATCATCATATAATTTACTTATATCTATTTGACATGAACTTGTTGTACCTGTTGGAATAAAATTCATTCCATGAATATATATGTCTCCATTTTCATGTGCTTCTGAAAATTTCTTTTTCATTAAATATGTTATTGCAAATTGTCTTGAAATTGTACTTGCATATTGAAACATATTTCCCATGGTTGTTTCATTATCATTGTTTCTATCCTTTTTATTTTCTTCTACATTGGCTGACTTTAATCCTAAGTTTTCCAATGCTTTTAGAAATTTATGTTGCTTTTTTTCATCAAAAAACAACTGTCTTGATTGGGCTCTTTTTTCACGATAACTTGCAAAAGCTCCATAAACATCCTGATAGCCTAAGTTCTTTAATTCTTCTTCTATCAAGTCTTGAATCTCTTCAATCTTTATTTTATCAGAATCTATTTTTTCTATTCTACCTAAAACTTTACTATATACTTTATTTACATCTGTTTCATTATATTTAGCTGTTTTAGGATCTTCATTTCCTACAATATCTCCAAAACCTTTTTGAATGGCAAGTGCAATTTTTGCACCGTCAAACTCGACTTTTTTTCCATCTCTTTTTACTACTATTTTTTTAGCAACTTTTTCTGGAACTTCAATTAACATTATTAGTCCTCCTTATTTTTTTGCTATGTTAATTATATATTTCATGGAATTATTAGTCAATAAGTTTGACAAATCTATTTAGTGTGTGTATAATAATTATAGGAAATGGTATATAACATTTGTTCGTAAAAATCAAGCAACCAAAGCAAATTTTTTCCAATTTTTCTTTTTATAACCAATAAAAAATAACCATTCTACTTTGCTAGGTAAATGGTTATTTTTTTGTTGTTAAATATTTATATAATTTCTATCAAGAGCTTCAAACCCTTATGCAGACTTTAATTCAAGCCTTAATTTGTCGCTAATCATCGCTATAAATTCGCTGTTGGTTGGCTTTCCTTTGGCCGCTGATACTGTGTAGCCAAATATGTTTTCAACTGCACTTTGCTCTCCTCTTCCCCATGCTACTTCTATTGCATGGCGGATTGCTCTTTCAACTCTGCTTGGTGTAGTATGATATTTATCTGCAATTTCAGGATAAAGTTGTTTTGTAATTTGATTAATTACATCTGTATCTTTTATTACCATCATTATTGCTTCTCTTAAGTATTGGTATCCTTTTATGTGAGCTGGTACTCCAACTTCGTGAATGATATTTGTTACTAGTGCTTCTAAGTTTTCTTGGTTCTTCTTTTTATCTGGTGCAATATCTATGTATTGGGCCTTTATTTCTCTAGTAATAAATCCTCCCTTAAACTGAGTTGGTTGATAATTTTTCAACTCTTTCATTCTTTTTATTAAGACGTTTATATCAAAAGGTTTTACAATATAGTATTGAGCTCCCAAAGATATTGCTTTTTGTGTTATTTTATCTTGTCCTACAGCAGACAAAATAATTACTAATGGGCTTTTTTCTAAATTAGTTTCTCCTAATTTTTCTAGAACTCCAAGTCCATCCAAATGTGGCATAATTATATCTAATAATAAGATATCTGGTTTTAATTCTAGCGCCTTTTCATATGCTTCATTACCATCTTTCGCAATTCCAACAATTTGAATTTGCTCTTCCTTTTCTAAATAACTAGATAATGTCATAGTAAAGTCACTATTATCATCTGCCACTAATACCGTAATTTTCTCATTCACAATTCTTTCCCCCTATTTTTAAATTTGTAAAATTTTTACATTTTTTTACTGTCCTAATTATAATATGAATCCAAAAATTTTGCAATAGGTTTTTGGAAGTTTTTTCCATTTATTTGTAAAACCCTTTATTTTTATGTATTATTTTTTCATATAAACTTCTTTTGTGACTTCTATGTTTTGTATATTATACTGTTTTTTTACTGTTTCTTGCAATATTTTTTCTTTTTCTTCAGGTATTGCTTGTATTTTACAGACTATATTTTCACCATATTCAAGGTCTATAACATTTATATTGTTTTTTTGACAATAATATTGAAACTCACTCAACTTATCATATGTTATAGTTACAAGCATTTCTTCTCCAACTTGTATTGTAACTAAATTTGCTTTTTCTATAGCTTGTTTTGCTGATTCTGTATACGCCCTTACCAGCCCTCCTGTGCCAAGTAAAATCCCTCCAAAATATCTTGTTACTATAACTAAGCAATTTGTTAAGTCTGATTTTGAAAGTAAATTTAGCATTGGAGCACCTGCTGTTCCACTTGGTTCGCCATCATCACTTGCTCTTTCTACAATTGTGTTTTTTTCACAAACTCTATATGCAAAACAGTTATGCCTAGCATCATTGTATCTCTTTTTTATCTCTTTTAGCTTATTTTCAGCTTGTTCTACTGTTTCAACATAATACAAGTTACTTATGAACTTTGATCTTTTTTCAACAATTTCCGCTTCTGTGTTGCCTGTAATAGTTTTCATAAATTTCCTTTCTTACATTCCAGCTGTATATCCAGTAGACCACGCAATTTGCAAATTAAATCCACCTGTATATGCATCAACATCAATTATTTCTCCTGCAAAATATAGTCCTTGCACTATTTTTGATTCCATTGTTTTTGGATTTATTTCTTTTGTAGATATTCCTCCAGATGTTACAATTGCTTCTTCTATTGGTCTAAATCCACTTATTTTTATTCTAAGGTCTTGAAGTAAGCTTACTAAATTTTTTCTTTCTTGTTTAGTTATTGAATTTACTTGTTTTTCTCTATCTATTCTTGATAATCTAATTATTGGTTCTATTAGTTTTTTAGGTAATAAATCATTCAAGCTATTTTTAAATTCTTTGTTTTTTTGTGCTTCAAAGTCCCTTAATATACGGTTTTCAAGCTTTTCTGCTGTAAGTGCTGGTTTTAAATTTATGCTTAATTCTATTTGCCCTTTAGATAACAGCTCTTCTACGTTTTTGTATCTTAACAAATGAGCTGAGCCACTTAATATTATTGGACCTGAAACTCCCCAATGTGTAAATAGCATTTCTCCAAAGTCTTCATATATCACTTTATTTTTTGATGTGTCTATTAGCTTTATTGATACATTTATCAAACTTAGACCTTGTAGTTCTTTGCATAATTCTAAATCTTCTTTTTTGGCTGTTAATGGTATTAGTGATGGTTTTATTGTTGTTATAGTATGTCCTAATTGTTTAGCTAATTCATATCCATCACCTGTTGAACCAGTTACAGGGTAGCTTTTTCCTCCTGTTGCAAGAATAATTTTATCTGCATTTATTGTTTGTTTTTGACCATTTATATTTGCTTGTAACCCTGTCACTTTTCCATCTTGTACTAATATTTTTTCTACTTTTGCATTTGTTTTTATTTGTACATTTGCCCTTTTTAATAATTTTATTAGTGCACTTAAAACATCTTTTGCATTATCAGTAGTAGGGAAAACTCTGTGTCCTCTTTCTTCTTTTACATGTAATCCTTCTTTTTTTAATAGTTCTATTATGTCTTGATTTGTAAAATTATTAAAACTACTATACAAAAACATACCATTACCAGGTACGTTTTGTATAAATTCTTCAATTGGAAGTGAGCTTGTAATATTACATCTGCCTTTTCCTGTTATCAATAATTTTTTGCCTAATGACTCCATTTTTTCCAATAGTATAACATTGTCTCCGAATATTACTTGCTTTTATGGCTGACATCATTCCTGCTGGTCCACCACCTATTACAACTGTTTTCATATTTAATCTCATTCCTCTTTCAACATGTAAGCTACTGCTTTAAGCACTCCCAACTTACCATATTCATAAGTAAGTCCACCTTGCATAAATGCCATATATGGTTCTCTAATTGGTGCATCACATGATAATTCTATTGATGAACCTTGTGTAAATGCTCCTGCTGCCATAATTACTTGATCTGTATAGCCAGGCATATCCCATGGTTCCGGTATTGAATTGCTATCAACTGGTGAACCCATTTGTATTCCTTGGCAAAATTTTATAAGTTTTTGCTTATCTCCAAAAGTAATTGTTTGTACTATATCTGTTCTTCTTTGATCAAATTTTGGATTTGCTATATAGCCTAAGTTTTCTAGTAATTTACTTGCAAATACTGCTGTTTTTAAACTACTTGCTACAACATGTGGTGCAAAGAATAGTCCTTGTAATATTTGTTTGTTCATTCCTAAAGTTGGTCCAACTTCTTTTCCTAATCCTGGTGAAGTTAATCTTTCAGCAGCTAGTTCTACTAATTCTTTTTTACCTGCTATATATGCTCCATTTGGTGCAATTCCACCACCCAAGTTTTTTATTAGTGAACCTACTATGACATCTGCTCCCAAATCAGTTGGCTCTATTTTTTCTACTAACTCTCCATAGCAGTTGTCTACCATTATTATAACTTTGTCATTTACCTCACGTATTGTTTCTATAACTTTTTGAATTTTATCTAATGTGATGCTCTCGCGTAGGCTATATCCTCTAGAACGCTGGATTTCAATTAGTTTTATATCATTTCTTGATACTCTATTTTTTATTTGCTCATAATTAAAATCATTTTCTATCATATCAATTTGCTCATATTTTACTCCATATGATTTTAATGAACTTGGATTATCTACTATTCCTATTACTTCATCTAAAGTGTCATATGGTTTTCCGCTTATACTTAAGAAAATGTCATTTGGTCTTAAAAACGCAAATAAAGCTACTGTTAATGCATGAGTTCCTGATATGAACTGTCCTCTTACTAAGCTATCCTCTGTATGTAATATTTCTGCAAATATTTTTTCAATTGTATCCCTTCCCACATCTGAATATCCATATCCAGTTGTACTGTTAAAGTGCATTTCTGAAACATTATATTTTTGAAATGCCGATAGTACTTTTAAGCTATTATATTCGCATACTTCTTCTATTTTCTTAAATTGTTCTTGCACTTCTAATTCTACTTTTTTTGATAATTCTAATAGTTCGTCACTTATTCCAAATTGTTTATACATCATTTTCTCCTTATATTTCGTCACTAAATTTAGTTGCATTTACACGATAGTACTTGCCTACAAATTCTGGGATATTTCTTTTCAAGTCATAAGTAGGTTCTTGTACTACTTCTCCATTTTGATTTATTGATCCCCACTTGCCATCTTTTTTTATTCCTGCAAATCCGTATTTATTGAAATCTGTTACCAATTCATAATCATTTTGTACTTTTAAATTTCCATCTTTATCAACAAATCCCCACTTACCATTTACGTTCTTAGCAAATAGAGTATTATTTTTAAAAAGATTTTGTGAAGTTAATATATTTCCCTCTTTATCTAAGTATTTAAAATCTGTATCAGAGTATAATAATATGTATGATTTTTCATCCTTTACTTCTTTTACTATTGCATTATCCATACTTACTATTTCTTTCATATTTAGGTTATATAGAGCTATATTCTTGTCCTTTTCCATTTGTAATATGTCTGTTTCATTTATCCTAGAAATGCTATCATATTTTAATTCAACAACTGATTTACCATTAGAATCAATTATTCCACTTTTTGAGTCACGTTCTACAATAAAATAGTCTCCAGGTAAATACTCGATATATGTGTAATCTTTGTCAATTATTATATTACCTTTTGAATCAACCACTTTATATTTATTGTTTTTATCAATTGTTATATAATAATTTGCATTTTCTGTTTTAGTTTTACTAACTTCATCTGTCTCTATTTTATTTCCATTTAAGTCAAATATAAATATATCTTTATCCTTTAAGGCATTTAGGTACATTCCACCAGTATAAACATTATCATACTCAGGATATAAAATTGTAGTTCCTTCTTGATTTACAGCACCATATTTTCCATTTCTTTTTGTTACAAAAATACTTCCTAATACATTGTATTGTATATCTTCATATTCATAATTTAAAATTTCTTTGTTATTTTTTAGAAGTCCAGCTTGTCCATTTTTAAATGCAATAAAATATACTCCCTTTTCATTTGCAATTTCTGTAACTCTTTCAAGTTGAGTGTAAATTGGTTTTAATATTATAGTTCCTCTATAATTTGCATATCCATATCTGTATCCATCTTCTGTCTTTTTGCTTACAATAAATCCTGCTTGTTTGTTATTGCTATTTTCACTATAGTAATTATCAGAGGTTACACTTTCATATTCACATTTTATTATAACTTTACCTTTCATGTTTATTATGCCTTCTAGTTCATTTTGTTTTACTAAAAATGTTCCTTCTTTATAGTTAATACTAGAAATTTCGTCATAAACTGGTTTAGTTATTTGCTTTCCTTCTAAGTTTATCAATCCATACTTTCCATTTTCTTTATATGTTAATACACTTTTTTCATAAGGTGTTGAATTAACATTTGTATAAATTGAAATTGCTTGTACATTTTTATAGTTCGAAAGTAAAACTTCCTTTTTTTCATTGTATACTACTGTTTCATACTCTTTTGTACTTTCATTATATTCTTTTACACAAACAAAAATAGCCTTAGATGGATTTGGAATCTGAACAGCCTCATATTCCGCTTCAATTACAATATTTCCATTTCTATCAATTACACCATATTTTTGATTTTGTTCTAATGTGAAATAATTATATTCACTGATTTTCTCTACTTTATAATGTAATTGCACTTCATTTATAATTGCCATAATACTAATTGCAATTATTATTACTGCTACTATTCCTATAATAATCCATCTAATTTTTTTGTTCATATCTTACCACCACTTATCCTTATTTATTATTATTTTTACATACTTTAACCCACTTTATCCTTCTGTCTTCATATTCTTCTATTTTGTATGTTAAATGTTCGTCTTCTATAACTGGGTGTTCATCTTCCTCTGGTAGCCTTCCCAATTTTTCAATTAAGTAACCTGATAAAGTTTCATAATCTCCTTCTGGAAGTTCTATATCAAAAATTTTCTTCATTTCATATAGGCTAACACTTCCATCTATTAAATATGTGTTATCATCTAAACGTTTATACTCAACTTCTACATCGTCATATTCGTCAAATATATTACCTACTAATTCTTCTAAGATGTCTTCCATTGTAAGCAGACCTGCTGTACCTCCATACTCGTCGACTACAATAGCCATCTGCATTTTATTTGCTTGTAATTCCTCGAAAATTTCGTCAATTGGTTTTGATTCTGGTACAAAATATGCTTCTCTCATAATATCTGCAATTTTGAATTCTTTTCTTGTACTAACTAATTTTAATATATCCTTCAAAAATAGAATTCCTTTTATATCATCAATAGTTTCTTCATATACTGGTATTCTACTATATTTGTATTCATCAATTTCATCTAAAATCTCGTATACATCTTCATTTATTTCAATTGCATATATGTCTGTTCTGTAAGTCATAATTTCAGAAGCTATTATGTCATTAAATTCAAAAACATTATTTATAAGCTCTTTTTCGTTTTCTTCAATTGAGCCTTTTTCTTCTCCTTGATTTACCATCATTTTTATTTCTTCTTCTGTAACAATTTCTTCCTCTTGTTCTCCTACTCCGAAGATTTTAGATACTAAATTGGTTGACCAAGTTAATAATTTAACAAATGGTGCTGTAACAACAGATATTCCTTTTATTACTCCAATTGTTGCAAATGATATTTTTTCATAATATTTCATTGCTAACCTTTTTGGAACAAGCTCTCCAAATACTAATGTAAAGAAAGATAAAATTATTGTTATAATAACAATAGATATGTTTTGCCATGTTGCTATACTTATAAATGGCATCCATTCATTTAATACTGGGGCTAACATTCCTGCAAATGCATCTGAAGCAAACGCACTTGATAAGAATCCTGCTAATGTAATTCCTATTTGTATTGTTGCTAGAAATTTACTTGGGTTTTTAAGCATTTTTTGAATTTGTTTTGCTTTTTTGTTACCATCTTTTGCTTGTTTTTCGATTTTTGCATCATTTAAAGATATGAAAGCGATTTCAGTTGCTGCAAAGTATGCGTTTAACAGAATTAAAATAAATAAAAAAATCAATTGTGAAATCATAAAATTTCCCTTCTAAATTATTATCCTTTTTTTACTTAATAATTATATATTCTATCCACGTTTATGTCAATAAAATAGGTTATAATTTCCAATTGATTTTTCTACCATAATTCGCTATTTTTCTACTTTTTAGAATCCTGTTTTTGGAAGTTTCTTTTCTCCTACTGATATTTCTGTTTCCTCTTGTGGATTTTCTGATGGCTTTTCTTCTTGTTCTTTATAGTTCTCTACCTTTACTACAGTTTTTTGATTTAACTTTACTTCTATTTGAATTAAGTCTTCATAACCATAATATCCATCTGGCGCTTTAACTTCTTCTAAATAATAAATTCCAGGCAATAGATGTTTTACTTCTATTATTCCATTATCATTTGTAGTTAGTTCTGAATAAAGTATTTGTTTATTTTCGTCTAGTAAATTGAAAGTGCCATTTTTCAATGGTATTTTTGTATCACCATCTTGTTTTTGAATTTCAATTTGTGTTTTATTTTCTTGATAAGTTTGCTTTATTGAAGTATCTGCCACTTCATATTCTCCCACTGTTACTGCATAATTTTGCCAGTCTGGATTAGGGCTTTCTCCATAAAAAATTGGCATTGTTTTTAAATCTGATTTAGCTGTTAATGTGAATTCTCCTGATTTTTCTAAATCTACAATAGGAATTAACACTTTAAATTTTTCAGTAGTATCAAATTCTGTTTTTTCTGTATTTTTAACATCTGTAATCTTAAATCTGGCATCACTTGAGCTTGATAATGCAATTGTATATTTTTTGTTCACAGCTGAGGCTTGTACACTATATGTTTTACTTACATATTGTTTGTCTATTTTGTCAACTACCCAACTATTTTGTTCTGGTTTAATATTTAATGTTGCTGCAATTTTGGTTTCTGTTGATTTTCTAGCATTTGTGATTATTTTTTTAATTGCTTGGACTGTCCTTTTATCTGTCTCTGGATGTTTATATGTATCAAATTTATTTAAATCATAATTATACATTGCATCATACACTGCCATTTTAGTTGCTGCATATGCTTCTTCCATAGTATTACAACCTAATTCTGCTGGTGTTTTAAATGGATACCCATTTATTATTGCTCTCCATATTTTTTGATTACTTAACATTTGATTAACATCTACTGTATATTCAAATCCTACTTCCACTCCTCTTTTTCCTTTGTTTAGACAATATACTGGATATTCTATTCCATCCTTTTTGTATACTTGTATTTCTACTCCAATGCCTATTCCATCATAGCTAAATAAAACTACTTCTCCTTTTGAATATGGTTCTGCTTTATCCATTGGCGCAGTTACTGCTTTTACTTTATTGGTCCCAAATATTCCTATAAAATTACTTACACAAACTATTGATATCATTAATATTGAGATTATTTTTTTCATATCTAAAATTCCTTTCTATATTTTATAATTTGCAATTTCTATTGCTTGAACACATCTTCTGTAGTTTTCTCTATTTTCTTCACAAGTAATTAAAGTAATTCTGTTGTCATCAGTAGGTTCTAAATAGCTCCATTCAGTATCTTTTATAACTTTATTGGTTTGTATCTTATATATTTTCTTACCATTTGTAGTTGTATATATTATTTCATCACCTATTTTTAAATTTTTAATTTTAGCAAAAAAGTTACATTGATATCCTCTATTATGAGCTGCCAGTCCCACATTGCCCTGCCATTTGCTTGTTTCTGTAAAATGTCCTACTGCCTTTAACAATACAGTTGATGTGGTCCCCTCCATAATGTGAACATCTAAATCTATTTTTGGAATTTGAATTCTCCATTTAATATTTTTATTTTCTTTTATCACATCTCTTTGAGTTGCTTTGCTTAAATCTGTTGTTTTACTTTCTTCTTGTTTTTGCTCAGGCTGTTCATTTGTTACATCACTTACTTCCGTAAGACTTGCGTCTTTTTGAATTATAGATTTATATATTGTGGTATCTGGCATTTGATATGCCTTTTGAATAGGTATTGTTTTAGAATAAACATAATTTGAATAAATTTTATTTGTGTCTAAATTAAAAATAGAATTTATAAGTGGAAATAATACTAAATTATATATTAGCAATACGAATAAAGTTAAAGATAATGCTAATAATCTTAACTCTCTTTTAGTGTATGTAAACACATATTATACACCTGCCTTTATTATGAAATTAATTTTTTTAGGATTCGTTCTAGAAATAAAATCCATTGAAATAAAATTGTTTTGAAAAATCATGATTTAAAACTAATTATATTTTACACTCATTTTTTTAATTTGTAAAGAAAAATCGTATGACAAAATTCGACATCAGTCGCCTTTAAAGCCTTTTCCCCAAGTTTCTCTAGCATTACTTATTATTATAAATGCTTTTGGATCAATTTGTGTTGCAATTTGTTTCATTCTTGCAACTTCATTTCTTGCACCAACACACATAAGCATCATTTTATCTGTATTTGTATACATTCCTTTTGCATATATTCCTGTGCTTCCCCTTTGTAATTGATTATCAATTTCTTTTGAAATTTCCTCATATTTTTGTGAAATAATATACACCATTTTTGTAAAGTTAATTCCCTCAAAAACAATGTCTATCATTTTACCCATTAGATATATACTAATTGCTGAATATAACCCAATTTCAACCTTTTTAAAGAATATAACATTAAGCCCAATTATAATAACATCTACAACTACAATTATGCTACTAGTTTTTATATATGGTCTATATGCTCTTGCAATATATGTTATTAAGTCTGTACCACCTGTTGATGCATTTGCCTTTAATACTAAGGCTAGACCAAAGCCAATAAAAATTCCACCATAAATACAAGCTAAAAGTCTATCATTTGTAAGTGTTGGAATTTTTTCAAATAAATCTATAAAAAATGATAGCAAACTTGTACCTATAATTGATTTAATTACTAATTTTTTGCCTATTTTAAAAAATGCTAATATAAAGAATGGTATGTTTAATGCCAATATTACTGTTCCCATTGGAAAATGAAATAAATAATAAAATATTGTGGCAATACCAGTAAACCCTCCAGTAGAAAGTTGATTCGGCAACAAAAATACGGCTGTACCTATTGCCATTATTGCACAACCTAAAGTTAAATAAATCATATCTATTAAAAATTCTTTTACTTTTAAAAGCTTTTTTGTTTTTGTATAACTCATAAAAAATCACCTATTACTACTAATTATTAGCAATAATGGGTGTTTTTATACTTTTATTTTTTAGCTTTTAATTCTTCAAGAATATCTTCATATGTTTTGTCTATTTCAATTTCAAATTTGCCTTTTTTTATGTTTTCGTCCGGTTTTACAATTACATCAACATCATAGAATTCTTTTAATTTCAACACATTTTCTTTTTTATGTCCTATAATATTATTTATGTTTTCTGGATTTGCTTTAATTGTTACTTGCATGACCTTTATATTGAACTTCTTTATTTTTTGCACAATTTCATCATACCACATTCCAGACTCAACTAATTGTCTAAATGCTGGATGATATGGTCCTGCAATTACTTGACTGCTCTCTTCTGAAGGGTCTGTAATTTCTTCTGTATTTTGGAGTCCTATTCTTATTACTTCAATTCTAGCATTGTTAAATAGTTGCATTATGTCTTTTGCTCTGTCCACAGCTTGTTCAACTGTTAGTGGTATGTATTCCCCTTGTTCATATTCCTTTGCTAAAGGAGTATTTTTTATAACAAGTACAGGGTATATTCTTACAATTTTAGGCTTTAGCTTTATTAAAGCTTTTGCAGTATTTATTTCATCTAGTTTAGTACTCTCTGGAAGTCCTATCATCATTTGGTGTCCTAATGTAAAGCCGTAAAGTCTAATAAGTTTTGAAGCTTTTTTTACATCTTCAAAAGTGTGCCCTCTTTGGCATTTAGCTAGAATATAATCATTTGCCGACTGAACTCCAAGCTCAATAGTTTTTACATTATATTTTTTTAACCTTTTTAAAATTGATTTATCAATATAATCTGGTCTTGTTGATAGTCTTATACTATTCACTCTTCCCTGCTTTATAAACTCATTAGCTGCTTCTAATAATTCGTTTTGTTTCCTCTCGTCAATTGCTGTAAAGCTACCACCATAAAATGCTACTTCTACATATTTTGAATCATCTTTAAAGTTTTTTAAATAATATTCTATTGTTTCTTTTACATCATTTGCAGTTACTTGTTTAGTTTGTCCACTAATTTCTTTTTGGTTGCAAAAAGTACATTGATGTGGGCATCCTAAATGCGGTACAAAAATTGGTATAATATATTCTTTTTTCATTTCTACCTCCTACTACAACTATGCTAATTTTTCTAAGGCTTTTTCAGCAGCTTGCATTTCCGCTTGTTTCTTAGTTTTTCCTTCTCCCATTGCTAATGCTTTTCCATCACAATATACTTCAACTGTAAAAGATTTATCATGATCTGGACCACTGGTTTTTATTACTTCATAATTTATATGGACAGTTCCATGTTCCTGCAATTTTTCTTGTAGTACTGTTTTGTGATCTTTCATTCCAACATTTTTACTAGAAGCTTCCACAGCCTCTGCTAGGTTTGTTACAATAAATTTTTCTGCCTCTTCTAGTCCACTATCAAAATATATTGCAGCAATAACAGCTTCAACACTATCAGCTAAAATTGCTGGCTTTGTTCTGCCATTGCTTACATCCTCACTTTTTCCTAAGTACAAGAAATCACTAAAATGATGTTTTTGTGCTACTATATATAAGCTATCTTCACATACAACTTCTGCCCTCACTTTAGTCATTTCTCCTTCTTTTAAATGTGGATAATGGCTATAAATATATTTACTTGATAAAAACTCTAAAATACTATCTCCTAAAAATTCAAGTTTTTCATTGCTATCCACATGATGTTCATATGCATATGAAGTATGTGTTAATGCATTTTTTAATAGGTTTTTATCTTTAAATGTATAACCAATGCTTTCTTCTAATTGCTCCATCTTCTCACTCCTCTCTTTACTATTATACAATATTTTAACCAAAAAGCAAAGGAAATATAAAAAATACAAAATTTTCACATTTTTTTCACAAATATATTGTATGATAATTATGTTTTAAGATAAAATATATTTATATAAATTTGGAGGTAATTATCAATGGATGATGAAAACAATAATCAAGAATTTAAAAGCATGAGCCCTACTACAACAGAAGCAAATTACAAAGCTTTTAATGAACCTAAAAAGAAAAAATCAAATGGAGCAGGATTTGGTAAAGTTGTAATACTGCCTTTCGTATGTGGAGTACTTGGTGCAGCTCTTACAGTTGGACTTTGTGTAAATGTTCCAAGTATTAAACAAGCATTTTTAGAAAAACTAGTTGTTACAGATTCTTCTAATAAAGATAATAATTCTAGTGAAAATAGCTCTACTAATTTAAATACACAACTTATTTCACTTCAAGGATATTCAGACACAGCTGTTGGAGTTGCAAAAAAAGTACAACCATCAATTGTTGCTATTAGTGTAGAGTATTCAGTTAATTCAATTTTTAACCGTTCTTCTACTACTGCAACTGCAAAAGGTTCTGGAATTATTATAAGTGAAGATGGATATATTTTAACAAATAACCATGTTGTTAATTCAACAAGTTCAAACGCAAGTTCTTTTTATGAAATCGAAAAGGCAAATAAAGTTACTGTAAAATTGTACAATGACGATAAAGAATATGAAGGAAAAATAGTAGGAACTGATTCTCAAACAGATTTAGCTGTTATTAAAATAGATAAAGATGGTTTAACTGCTGCCGAACTTGGTGATTCTGACTCAGTACAAGTTGGTGAATTTGCAATGACTGTAGGTAGTCCTTTAGGATTAGATAATAGTGTAACTGCTGGTATTATTAGTGCTGTTAACAGAGATGTTACAGATAGTGATGGAAATAAATATACTGCAATTCAAACAGATGCTGCTATAAACTCTGGTAATAGTGGTGGCGCATTAGTAAATAGTAAAGGGCAAGTAATTGGTGTTAATACCTTAAAACTTTCTGGTACAGGTGTTGAAGGTGTTGGTTTTGCTATTCCAATTAATTCAACTAAAAGTATTTATGAACAACTTATTCAATACAGCAAAGTAAAAAGACCATATATTGGAGTTGGTGGTATTGATTTAGACGAGAAAACTGCTAAAGCTAATAACTTAGTAGTTGGTGTATATATTAAAACTATAGAAGATTTTTCTGCTGGTGAAAAGGCTGGCTTAAAGATTGGAGACGTTATTATTGAGGCTGATGGAACTAAAGTTTCAACAATGGATGAACTAAATGAAATTAAAAACAAAAAACAAATTGGAGATACTATAAATCTTAAAGTTTATCGTGATGGAAAAGAAAAGACTATAACTGTTACTCTTCAGGAACAACCATAAGTTACAAAGACATTAGAAAGCAACCAATAATGGTTGCTTTTTTCTATTATATTCCCATTAAATTTTTATATTCTATAAGCATTAATTTTTCATAATCATCAAACACTTCTGAATTTTCTATGTCATACTCTGATAACTTGCAATTGATACTCTTTATTTTCTCCACCATATCTTTTGAAAATCCATAGTCGTAGTATTCTACATACTCTTTATCCATACCTAAATTTTCTAATTTTTCGATAATTTCTTTTATATCTATCTCTTCATTATTTTCAAATATTATTGTGTTTTTATTTATGAAAAAATAGTATACACTAGCAAATAATGAAATATAATATGGTATTTTATATTCTATAATATTTGTTATAAATTTAAATGTCTCTTCATATAGTTTATTGTCATTAAATTCATTATTTTTAAAATATTCTCTAATCCAACTTCTGCTGAATTCAAAGAGATCTAATTCTCTTCTTTTCTTTAATATATATTCTTTTTTATTATACAAAACTTTCTTTATATTACCACTTATATGCGACTTATACATTTCTCCCCATGTAAATTCACCATTTATACTGAATGCACTAACTGTATTATAATTCCACTTAAATGGAATTCCTGCAGCCTTTAAAGCTTTAAAAATGTCCTCAATCCCTTCTAATATTCCAACATCTTCTTCTCCTGTTATTTTATCTAAAATTTCCTTGTATTTTTCCACATCATCTTGCTTTCTTAGAAAATCATATATTAGTATTTTCCATGTATTCGGTGCGCTTATTGAAATTCTACTTAGTTCATCATAATTTAATTCATATGACTTAGCAATTTGATTTGTTTCTTCTAACTTTTCCTTTTCCTTTTCATTTAAGAATCTCTCATCTATTATCTCTAATTCAAAATCATCTCTTATTTTTTCACTATAATTTTTTATATAATTCGGATTGAATATTGATACTCCATTTGTAGAATTTTCTTTAACTATTTCATATGTATTATCATTTAAGAAATATACATTTCCCAAATATTTTTTTCCAAATCTTCCTGCTCTTCCAGATATGTTTAATAATGCCATATCATTTAATCTTATATTTTTAGCAGTATATCCACTTGTTATTATTATATTATCTGCTGATGAGTTTACACCTTCAATAAATGCGGTTGTAACGATTAAACATCTTATAACATTTTTTTCGAATAAATTAACTATTTCCTTCTTTACGTATCTAGGCATAGATGATATATATATCCCTATTCCGCTTTCCAATGCTTCTATAATATACCATGGCTTTGCATTTTCTATATTGTATGTTTCTTTTAAATGTTTTATAAAGTCATTGTATCTAACTTCATATTCATTTTTATTTAAAAAATTTAGATGTTGATTTTTTATTTCTTTTACAATATCTAGTATCTTTGAATATTCGCTTACATATATTACATTACTGTCATTATATAAACATTTGAGAATATTGGTCGTTTTATTACTTATATTAGTATAATTACTAGCTTCAATTTTATATCCAACAAAAGCTCTTTTAAATTGTGTTACTGTAGAAACTAGAATATAATTGTGTTTTACATATTTTATCCTCCTATTTAATTCTTTAATGTCATATTTATTCATATATTCTTGCATTGATATTTCCTTTTTATATGTAAAAGGCGATAATGTTATTATCTTCTTATTTTCACGACTAATTAATTCTAGTACTTTTCTAAACTTCATAGCTCTATTATCGATTACAGTATTATCATCACTTTTTCCATCATTTTCAATTTTATATACTTCATCCATTATTATTAAATCTACATTATCTAAATTATTATATTCAAAATATGTCAAGAATTTTTCAGGAGTTAGGATTCTTATAGTATCTTTATAACTTTTTAATATATTCACTGTTATTAAATATTTATAATTAATTTGTTTATTTAATTCTAGTAATTTTATATATAGTTCTTCAATTAGCGATTTAGTAGGTAATATAAAAATTATATTATTTAAATCTTTTAAATTTTGAATAATATATTCTATAACTAAACTTGTTTTTCCAAAAGATGTTGGTGCTGATATAATCGATTTTTGGCTCTTATATATATCATTAATTAATGAAAACTGTCCACTATTCAGGTATTTTAAATACTCTCCCTTATAGGTATTTAACTTTATTTCAAAAGAACTATATAAAAATTTATCTTTGAATTCATGAATTTTCTCATCGCTAGCAAATCCATATAATTGAAACGCATCAATCAATATATATATTAAATTTTTATATTCTTCTTTATCTATCAATTCACAAATTAGTTCTATTGCTTCCTCAATGTCGTCATCTATTATTATTTTATTTACTCTTTCTAAAATTTTTATATATTCCATTAATCCCATTCCTCCATTTTATTTTTTAAATCCATTGATGTATTAAATGTTGGAATAAAAACAACTTCTATGCTATAATTTTCTATTTCTGTCCTTTTTATCTTATTATTAAATTCATTAACTATTTCGCTAATAGATTCTTTAAAATCTTTTATATTTCTATCTCTACTTTGCTTAAAAATCGCAAAATAAACAAACTTGCAAGAATATCCTAGCTTGTTTATACAATCTATAAATTCTAGTTTTTCCTTCCATCTCTTGGCATTAAATTTATTTATTAAATTTTGAACTTCTTCACTTCTTACTTTATCTAATCCAAACTGTCTATTAATCACGAAATCCATATATCCATTTATATATTCTTTATTCAGATGTTCATGCTCTCCTGATATATCACCTTTTAAATCTTCCTTTGCTCGAAATAATGATCCAACAAATTTAGCTTCTGATAATATGATATTTAATTTATTATTTATTTCTTCACATGCAACAATATCAATTCCTTGATTCTCCCAATTTCCACTATTATAAGTTCTCCTTGATAGGTAAGTCAAAAATATTTCTTTATTTATTATATTTTTTATATAATAATCATTAAATAATTCTCCAAATATTCCATTACTTCTTGTTTTTCTATTTGGAATAATATCACTTTTATATATGTATTTTGCATCATTTTTCAATTGTTGACTTATATCCTTTTCTAAATCATATAAACTAATCACGTCAAAATTCATAACATAAAATGGTAAGTATTCCTGGAAAACTTTTTTAAAGTTTTCCAGTTCTTGTTCTGTTGAAAAGTCATACAAATATACCTTAGCTATTTTATCATTTTCTAATTTTGTTTCATTTACAAAAATTAATGGTGAACACACTTTTTTATAGTATTCCTTTAATCCTTCTATTTTCTCTTCCATTCCCGTACCTTCTTAAAATTCATATACAAAAAGTGACCCCTCTTCTTCGGATCACTTTTCTTGGGTAATTTTTGTTATATTGTATCATATTTTGTCTAATTTTGTCTATGGGTGTATTTTGTCGTTTATTGTCGAATATTATAACTTAAATATAAATATATATTCATGAGCTAACAAATAGAAGTCTCTATTTAAATTTTGACTCCAATAATCTGTTCTTTTACACTTATGCTGTTCTTTTATAATTATTTCTTTTAATGTGAATCCTGTTTGAATAAAAATATTCATGATATAAAAACCTAATGGAATAACATTTTTATTTTTCCTAATGTCTCCTATTAAAATTGCACAGTACTTATCTTTCTTTAAGATTCTAAAACATTCTTTTGAAAATAATTTCATTCGCTTTAAAAATTCATTTAATTCTAATCTTGATAAATCTTCTTTAATATCTTTACTATATTTAATAATATTAGCATATGGTGGATGTGCAAATATAAAGTCTATACAATTATCTGGCACTATTCCTTTCAAATTGGTCGAATTTGCTCTTATTAATTTTGGTTCGTATAAGTTGTTGCTTTCAAAACTTATTCGTTCTTTTGCGATTTTAAGTGCTTCTATATTCACATCTATTCCGTACGCCTTTTCTATTAAGTAGCTTTGTTTCTATCATCGTAGTTCCGCTTCCACAAAAAGTATCTAATATTATTTCTCCTTCTTTTGTATATTTTAAAATTAAATTTCTAGGAACTTGTGGTGGACAATTGCCTCTATAATCTCCCTTATGTGTTGCCCAATTTCCTCTTTCTGTAAAATTCCATATCGTTGTATCTTCTAATTTAAATTGTTCTGGTTTATATTTCAAATTCATTCCTCCTTTTAAAATGCATAAAGGGACAACTAATAAAAGTTGCCCCCACAATCTTTCTTTTTTTATTTATTAATCCTCTTCTGGTACTGGTAGTCCCAATTTCTTTAATGGTATATATTCAAAATAATATTGACATCTTACACTTATTATATAATCTAATACATCTTTATACTGTGGTTTTTTGAACCATTCACTTAATAGATATACATATTCTACTTCTATATTAGCCCTTGATAGTAGTTTTTGATATTGTTTCTTCTTAAAGTCACATGTTTGCAATTTTTCATCTACAGAACCTGCGACTTGTTGAAATTTACATTCTATAATAAATAGTGTATTATCAACTATAACATATATACAATCATCTGGTAATAGTTGTTTTGATATTATTTCTTTCCAATTTATATTATATTCTTCTAAAAAAATATAAAATTGATGTTTTTTAAATACTCTAGCTACTAGCTCATCATTGTAATAGACCTTATCATTTTCAACTTTATACCCTTTTTGTTTACTCAAAAAAGTGGATAAATCTGTTTTTCCTTCAAAGGCTAAACCAGTTAAAGTATTTGCTCCTCCTACTCCATCTTTTATCATTTCATTGCCTCCTTCATTTCTTCATATCTTTTTATAGATAAATCTAGATATTCTTTTTCTCTTTCCACTCCAATATAATTTCTCCCTAATTTATATGCTGCAATTCCTGTTGTTCCACTACCGTTAAAAGGATCTAAAACTATATCGTTTTCTTTTGTTGATGCTAATATTATTTTATATAGTATTTCTAATGGCTTTTGTGTTGGATGTTTTCCACATTTCTTTTCTGATGGTTTTATTAAACTTGTAGTCCATACATCTTTCATTTGTTTTCCATTATTTATTTGTTTCATTAAATCATAATTAAATTTATATTTACAATTTTTTATATCTTTTCTTGCCCAAAGAATTGTTTCTGTAGAATGTGTAAATGTTTTACAAGCTAAATTGGGTGGTGGATTTGTCTTTTGCCATGTTATATTGTTTATTATCTTAAATCCTTCTTCCTCTAATGCCATTCCTATTGAATATATATTATGAAGTGTTCCACTTATCCAAATTGTCCCATCATCTTTTAAAATTCTATAACATTGTTTTATCCATTTTTTATTAAAGTTATGTTTCTCTTTTAATGTATCTGCTTTGTCCCATTCTCCTTTATTTACAGTTATCATTTTCCCACTACTACATGTTATACCATCATTAGATAGAAAATATGGTGGATCTGCAAATATCGTATCTATTGTTTTATCTTCAAACTTTTTTAATATTTTAAATGTATCACCTTTTATTAACTTAAATTTTTCTTCATTAAAATAATATCTAATTATATCTTTAGATTTTTGCACTTAAAACCCTCTTTCAATGCATATTTTATCTATATCTCTCCATCTCATTCCTTTCATAAAAATTGCTGACTCTTCTATTGTCTTATTTTCTTTTAATAAGGAATAAACTCCTAATCTTTTTATTCTTTTGCCTAGTTTCGAATACTCTTTGTTTTCTTCGGATATCATTGCCATATATAATATAGAAAACATTATATCAACTTCTAATATGTCTTGTTCATCATATTCATTTGCAATTTGTGTTATATATATTAATACATCTTCATTTATATTTCTTTCAGTTCTATCATATATTTTAACATAATCATGATATAGTTTATCAACTCCATATTTTAAAGAAAATTGGTATAAATCGTTAAAATAATCTGTGTCTTTTGGTGCTTTTCTAATACCTTCAATATTTGTATAGTATACACACCATCCATCAAAACTTCCTCTGTTATATTCTAAAAAAGAACCATCATTAAATTTCTTTATTATTTCCATTTGTATCTCCATTTTTACTACAACTTATAGTTCGTTACTACTATCTCTGAAATTTTACCTCTTCCTTGTGAATTAGCATTTATCATTCTACTTGCATATATTTCATCAATGTTAAATCCTTGATATATGTTATCAAAGAATGTATCTTCTTGATTTGTGTTTTTAGGGTTTGAATTACTTAACATTAATTTAGCATCTCTATCATTTAATTCTCTATAAAATGTTGCTAACTCTTTTTGATTATCATCATTAAAATCTTCTTTTGTATATGATGTAAATCCAGATGTTACATTTAAAGGTCTATATGGTGGGTCAAAGTATACAAATGTATTTTCTGTTACATATTTTGTACTTTTTTTGTAGTCCCCATATTGAAATTGTACATTTTGTATTAATTGTGATAAATTTCGTAAATTATCTTCATCACATATTGTTGGATTTTTATAACTTCCCACTGGAACATTAAATTTTCCGCTTTTGTTTACTCTATATAATCCATTAAAGCATGTTCTATTTAAATATATAAACTGTGCTGCTCTTTGTATATTTTGTTCATTTTCTTTTAATTCGTAATTGTTATATTCATCTCTTTTATTGTAAAAGTAATTTTTTCTTTCTTCTTGTCCTAATTGCAAATATTCTGTTTCCAATTGTTTTAAATTTGTTATTAAATCTTCTATATTATTTTTTATAACATTGTATGAATTTATTAAATCTATATTTATATCAAATGCATATGCTTCTTGAACATCGTATTTTTGCAATATATCTATTAATACAGCTCCTCCACCTACAAATGGTTCTATATATCTTTTTATTATTCCATTTTTTAATTCATATGGGTAGAAATTGTTTAGCTGTGGTATTAAACTTCCTTTTCCTCCAGCCCATTTTACAAATGGTCTTATTCTTTCTGACATTTTCGTACCTCTTTATTCTATTTTTTGTAATTTTATCACATTTGCTTTAATTTATCTACATTTTTATAAATATTAAATATTTTTATCTACCGATTATCACATAAAAAAATAATAAAGTCTAAGTTACTTTGTCAACACTCTGAGCAGCCAATAATGGCTGCTTTTTGCATTACATATAATTATTTCAAAGTCAATAGCTAGATTTTAAAGAAAATCAAAGAAAAAATGAGAAATAATGAGAAAAACGGTAGGTTTTTCATTTTTTAGCATTGACATATTTACATAATTAGCTCAATTTTGGTATTTACAAGTATAAGTTATTTGAAATTGTATACAATATGTAGTATAATTAAAGATGTCGTGCAGTTAAAAACGCACAACAAAAGGAGTGTGAAGTTTATTTTAAACGAGCAAATTAAATACTATACAAAAGAAGGACTTAAACTAATTAATTTAGTAGCAATTGCTTTGTTTATTATTATAACTATAATTTTAATGAAATACAAACTAGTATGTAGTGTAAGTATTTCTGGTGAACATATTGGATATGTCCAAGATAAAGAATTAGTCGAAAAACAAATAAATGATAAATTAGCTTTAGAGGGAACTGGTAACGTTGCATATGTAGATTGTACTACTCCTGAATATAGCTTAACCTTTATTAGTAATAATACAGACGTAAATGATGATTATGTCATTGCCAAAATTGAAGAAAATACAAAAATAACATATAAATATTATGCTGTAACTTTAAACGGTGAACAAAAATCAGTTGTAGATTCATTAGAAGAGGCCGAAGACTTAGTTGCAGATATGAAAGAAAAATATGAAGACATCAAATTCACAATTGGTATAAATGAGTTATATACTCAAGATTCAAATGAGTATGAAACTGTTGACATCAAGGTTGCTTCAAAAGCAGTTAATACAGAGCTTAAAAAAATTGATGATGCTTCTGTAAATGGTGTTTACTTAGCTCAAAAACCAATTTCAGGTGTTATTACTTCACGTTTTGGTAGTAGAGAAAGTATACGTAGTTATCCACATAATGGTCTAGATATTGCTGCACCTTATGGTACAAAAATTAAGGCTGCTTGTGACGGTAAAGTAACATTTTCTGGTTATAAAGGAAGCTATGGTAACTTAATTATTGTTGACTGTGGTAATGGTGTACAAATTTATTATGGTCACTGTAGTAAGTTATATGCTAAAGTTGGAGATACTGTTAAAGCTGGTGACGTAATTGGTGCTGTTGGTTCAACTGGTAACTCAACTGGTAACCACTTACACTTTGAGATTAAAGTTAATGGGGTTAGTGTAAACCCACAAAATTATATTTATAATTAACAAACAAGCCAATGTCTAAAAACATTGGCTTGTAATATTAATAAATTTTTAATATTTCTTTTGCAAATTTGTCACTTTGAATTCACACAAAGGACAAATTGTATTGGTATATTATATACGTAGTCAATAATTAGTTACTCCGTTATTGACTATAGATTAGTAAAACATCCCCTTTTATTTTCAAAAGTAGCCATATGAGAATGGCTACTTTTTTTATGGCTTATCTTCCGCCCATTCCGGCCTCCGCCGCCTCCGGCCTCCGCCACCACCAGAGAAGCCTCCTCCAAAGCCTCCTCCTGATGAAAAGTTACTTCCGTCATATCCGTTTCTAGCAGCTTCTGCACTCATGCCTCCCATATACACTTTATTTACTGATGTATTAAGCGTATTTAAGAATGAGTTATTTAATGAGCTATGGTATAACATATGCATATATGCATAGTCGTATCCATCTATATTTTGTAGTTCTGGATACCTAATTTTTAGTTGTTTTAATACTTTATTTGCAATTCCAAAAGCTGTTGCAAATACTAAATATTTTTCCCAAAGTTTTAAGTCTGGCACTTCTTTTTCATTTAATAATGAGAAATCTTCCATATATCTTTTTAGTCCTACCCATTTTGCTTTTTCTTCTAATCCTTTATCTGTTAACTGACGTGTTTTATTAGTCATAATAAAATATGGAATAGCATTTATTATTAGAAGTATACCTATTATTGGAGCTATTAACATACAAATTATGCCAAGTACAATATATATTGTAGAATTTTCTACATATTTAAAAGCTTGTTTTTTACTTTCTTCTGAATAATTTTGCATTGCTATTTGTTGTTTTTCTACATTAGTTTCTATTGATTTAATCTTTGACATAAAGCTTTCACAATGTTTTTTTGCATATTTTTCAAATTCTTTCATTGTAAAAGTTGCAATTTTGCCTTTTTTAGTAGTATCTCTCGTAACGCTTTTAAGTATGCCTAATGCTGTTTTTTCATCCTCTGTTAGTGGTTCTAATTGTTCTGTGCTATTTAAAATATTTATCCTAACTTGTGGCTTCGATTTTGTATTATCTTCTGAAAATGCTATATATTTTTTAAGTGATAGTTGTAATAGAGTTGCAGATAAAATTTTTGATATATTTTTTTTGAAGCTTCTTCTTTCAAAGTAATATAAATATGCGGCATCACCTGCTGAAGCTTGCTTGTTTGGAATATCTCTAAAATAATCCATTTCAGGCATTCTTTTCTTTTCTATTTTGCTAGCTTTTATTCCGTTTTTTATTAGTTTATATACTAAGAATATACCTAATGCAATATTTGCTATAACATAAACGACTTCAACTATTTTTTCAATACGTTCTTCATTTTCTTTTTCTTTAATGTATTCTTCTCTTTCTCTATTTGCTTGATCTGCCCATTTTTGTTCTTCTGACAATATTGAACTAAATTTAGCTGTATTTGTTACTTTATTTTTTGTAAATAAATTTTCTAAAGTAACCACTCTAGCTTCTACCATTACTTCCGTATCCAAATAATCTACTTCTAAATATATATTATCTTTGTTTACAGTAATATTTCCATTGTATGGTCCATGTGCCCAGCCTCTTATGTTGTTCTTTTCTGATACTGCTTTAGGCAATTTGATGGTTGCTGTTAGCTTTGTTACAGGTATAGCATTATCTGTACCTACTAATTGCCAATATAGTTCTGAACAGTCTGAATATGTTTTTACTGCATCTATTACTTTATATTTGACTTGATAACTTCTTGTCTCTGTTCCATTTACTGAAACTCCCCAAGCAATTTCAAATTTGTTGCCACTAATTGGTAAGCCATAATAGCAATTTTTAGTAACATGATACATTTCTTCATCAATTTGAGTTAATTTCTGTCTGTTTCCTGAATCAACTCTGTATACTTCTACATTTGTCATTTCTTTAAACTTAGAACTATCTAAATAGAAATCTTTAAACATTGTATTAGTATCAGTAATTCTAGCATTCCAGTTTTCAGTTACATTCATACTTCCATCTTCATTTAATTGAATTTGAAAGTCTAAGCTGTTTAGTTTGATGCTTCCTGCTTGTACTTGATTGGTTATTAGGACAATTCCTATAAACATCAGTAACATGAGTAATATTCTAATTAAACTCTTTTTCATCGTTAGTTTTTCCCCTTTCAATATTTTATGTTTATATTTTATACAATAAATTTATAAATATCAATAGAAATGTAAAAAAACGGATTACAAGAATTTCTACGCAGTGCAAACTGCTAGAAATCCTAGCAATTCGCATATTTATCTTCTACAGAATTTACTCCTACTAGGAGTAAATTCCTAGAATATAAAAAAACTCCCTACATAATGTAGAGAGTTTTTGGAGTGTTAGGGCTTAGCATACCAGATCATGAATTGCCTTACCCATTCCTTCAAATTTTCGAAAGTCTCGAACTGGAAAGTCTGTTTGACCATCGGATTTCCGAGAGTCATTCTACTGACTTTTGCTCCTTTTTCAAATACCAATAAAATTGGAATTTGATGGAATGCGGCAATCTGAATCTCTTGACCTACCCCAAGAGATGGTTCGCCCACATAAGCAACTATCAGGGAAGACTCAATAATCTTCCGGTAATCTGTCTGATAGACCTCTTTCGGTTTGATGTCTGCATTCTTCTTCGGGTCAGTGTGCTGATGAGGAATATATGCGGAAAAACCACACTTCTCAAATTCTTCACCAAGGAGTTCATAGAGCTCCTTCTTACTGCTGTTGGTCAAAGGTCCCGAAATATAAACTTGCTTCCGTTCCATTATACTTTCACTCCTTAAAAAATTCATTCTTACGAATGTACCTTAATTATACCACTAATTTACATAATTTGCAAATTTAACATTTTTCTTAACTATTTTCATATTTTTAGTTTTTTGTTGTAAAATATATGGTATAATCATTTTAAATTTAAAGTAAAAGGATATAATATCTATGAATCGTTTTGAAGAAACTAAAAAAGCTGGATTATTTGGAATAATTGGCAATATATTTTTGTTAATAATCAAAGGAACAGTAGGCTTTGTATTTAAAAGTCAAGCTATGATTGCAGATGCTGCTAATAGCGCAGGTGATATTTTTGCATCTCTTATGACTTTTATTGGAAACAAAATTGCAAGTACTCCTGAGGATTCTGACCATAACTTTGGACACGGAAAAGCAGAGTATTTATTTTCTATGTTTATCGCTATATCTATGATTGTAATTGCATTTAAGCTTTTATATGATTCTGTTTATACTTTAATCAATGGTAGCAACTTAGTATTTTCTTGGCTTTTAGTTGCCGTTTGTTTAGCTACAATTATTGTAAAACTATCATTATATTTATATACTTCAAGATTAGCTAAAAAGTACAACAATATTTTACTAGAAGCAAATAAAAAAGACCATTTTAATGATTGTATTGTAACTAGTCTTACTTTAGTTTCTATTTTATTTACTCTTATAAATATTTATTGGTTTGATAGTATAGTTGGTATTGTTATTTCTATTTGGATATGTATTACAGGTTTTAAAATCTTTATGGAAAGTTATAACATCTTGATGGATAAATCAATAGACCCTAAAACCGAAGAAATAATTACTGATATTGCTCATAATTATAAAGAAATACAAAAATTAGACGCAATATCTTCTACTCCTGTTGGCTATAAATATATTGTTGTTTTAACCATATGTGTTGATGGAAACATGTCTACTTTTGATAGTCACAAATTAGCTGATAAATTTGAAAAAGATGTAAATGAATTAGATAATGTTTATAAAGCAATAGTACACGTAAACCCAATTTAGCCAATATATAAAAGAGCTGAGCATATTGCCCAGCTCCTTTTGAAAGAGAGGATGTTGTAAATGCGCTATACACAAAAGAAAGGAGTTTGTAAAACGTGCTGAGATAGGAAGGGAAATATTGGTGTACAATATTCTCTCTTACTAGGTAAATCCACTAAAATACTTTTTCCGGATCATTTTTTCTTCTCCTCAGACAGCGAATGGACCGCTTTATCTATCTTTATATTAGCTTATTGTGGCAAATTTTGCACTAGTAGTATCCCGATGGATACAAATACCGCATATTTGCTCTTTCCTTTCTCTGACGGTATACATTGTCAGACTTCAAATGTTTCCTACTCTTTTACATATAATAACCCTATTGGGAAACTATGTTACTATTATAACATCATTAATTACCATTGTCAATTACTTATGTAAATTTTTAAGGATATGTATAAAATAAATAGAAAAATTTTTGTATCCAACAAAAGTAAATTCCAACTAACGCTGGAATTTACTTTTGTTTTTAACTTATTACAATTTTGTCATTCTCTGCTTTAATAACTGCCTTTTTATTTGGTTTAATAATTCCGTCTAAAATTTCTTCTGCAATTTTATCTTCTAGTATATTTTGTATTGCTCTTTTTAATGGTCTTGCACCATAGTTAGTATCAACACCTTTTTTAGCAATTAACTCTTTTACACTATTATCAATTTCTAATTCAATATCTTTAGCTTTCATTCTTTTTGTAACTTGATTTAGCATAATATCAATTATTTGTTTAATATCTTTGTCATTTAATTTATGGAATACAATAATTTCATCTATACGGTTAATAAATTCTGGTCTAAATTGTTTCTTTAATTCTCCCATAACATCTTTTTTAATTGTCTCATATTCTTTTTGGCTTTCTTCATTTTTGTCTCCTGCTGAAAATCCTAAAGTAGTTTTATCTGTAATTAGCCTTGCACCAATATTAGATGTCATTATTATAACTGTATTTTTAAAGTTAACTGTTCTTCCTTGAGCATCTGTTAATCTACCATCATCAAGAATTTGAAGTAACATATTCATTACATCTGGGTGAGCTTTTTCAATCTCATCAAATAGAATTACTGAATATGGTTTTCTTCTAATTTTTTCTGTTAATTGACCACCTTCATCAAATCCAACATAACCTGGAGGAGAACCAATTAGTTTAGATACAGAATGACCTTCCATATATTCAGACATATCAATTCTAATCATTGCATCTTCGTTTCCAAATAAGCTTTCAGCTAATGCTTTTGATAATTCAGTTTTACCTACACCAGTAGGACCTAAGAATAAGAATGAACCTATTGGACGGTTTGGATCTTTTAAACCAACTCTTCCCCTTCTTATTGCTTTTGCAACTGCATCAACAGCTTCATTTTGGCCAATTACTCTTTGATGTAAAGTTTGCTCTAAGTTTCTTAATTTTTCATTTTCAGTTTGAGTTAATTTTTTAACTGGTACACCAGTCCAACTAGCTACTACTTCTGCTATATCTTCTTCTGTTAAAGTAGTTATACTTTTAGTATTTTTACTCTCCCATTTTTCCTTTTCTTTTTGTAATTTTTCTTTTTCTACATTTATTTTATCTCTTAAGCCTGCTGCTTTTTCAAAGTCTTGAACTTTAATTGCATCATCTTTTTCTTTGTTCATAGCAGAAATTTCTTCTTCTAATTTCTTTAATGTATCTGGTTGAGTATATGTTCTCATTTTTACTCTAGATGCTGCCTCATCAACTAAATCTATAGCTTTATCTGGTAAAAATCTGTCATTTATATATCTAGTAGATAGCTCAACTGCTGCTTTTATAGCTTCATCTGTTATTTTTACATTATGATGTGCCTCATATCTATCACGAATTCCTTTTAATATTTCTATTGTTTCTTCATTTGTTGGTTCGCCTACTGTTACTGGGCTAAAACGTCTTTCTAATGCACTATCTTTTTCAATATACTTGCGGTATTCATTTAAGGTTGTAGCACCAATAACTTGAACCTCTCCTCTTGCAAGAAGTGGTTTTAAAATATTTGCAGCATCAACTGCACCTTCTGCTGAACCAGCTCCAACAATTGTATGAACTTCGTCTATAAATAATATTACATCTCCTGCTTTTTTAACTTCTTCTAAGCATTTTTTTATTCTTTCTTCGAAGTCACCACGATATTTTGCACCAGCTACCATACTAGCAATATCTAAGCTTACTACTCTTTTATTTTTTAGCATTTCTGGTACATCTTCAGCAATTATTTTTTCTGCTAATCCTTCTGCAACTGCTGTCTTACCAACACCTGGTTCACCAATTAAACATGGATTATTTTTAGTTCTTCTTGATAAAATTTGTATAACTCTTTGAATTTCATTTTTTCTACCTATAACTGGGTCAAGTTTTCCCTCAGTTGCTTTTTTAGTTAAGTCGGTTCCATATTGGTTTAAAGTAGGTGTTTGATTATAGCTACCTCTAGCTTTTCCCTTAGGTTGTTTTTCACTTGTTCCTGCATTTTCATCTTCATTTATAACCTTAACAATTTCATTATATAATTTTTGAGGGTTTACGTTTAAATCCATCATTATTCTAACAGCAACACTATCTCCTTCACGCATAATTCCTATAAGTAAATGTTCTGTTCCAATAAATTCAGAACCTAATTTTCTAGCCTCTAAAAAGGCATTTTCAATAACTCTTTTTGAACGAGGTGTAAAACCTATTTCACCTCTATTTTTAGATTTATCTCCTTTGCCAATTAAAACTTCGATTTCTTCTACAACATTTTCTGCTGTAATTTTTTGCATATTAAGTACTTGGCTTGCAACACCACTACCTTCTTTTACTAAACCATATAAAATATGTTCTGTACCTATATAATTATGTCCAAATCCTTGTGCTAGGTCTCCTGCATATTCTAATGCTTTTTCTGCTCTTTTTGTAAATTTATATACCATATACATACACTTCCCTTCTGTATTAGTCTAATTTTTTAATTTCGTCTCTTATTTTTGCTGCATCTTCATAACGTTCTTCTTTAATTGCTTTTTCTAACTCACTTTCTAATTTTTGTTTTTTACTTTCTTGTTTATTTTTCTTTGTTGCATTTTCAATATCTTTTAATACATCTTGTTTTTCATCATCACTTAAGCTACTTGTTGTTTCTATTTGTTCAGGCTCTTGACTTACTTCTCCAAAGAATGGATTATTAAATATATCATTATTAAATATTGTTCCCAAATTTCTACTTCCTAACATATTTGTTCTAGCAAAACTTGGTAAAAAGCTTTCTGTAAATGACATATTAAATAAATCTTCTATTTCTCTAGAAAAATCTAAGCTTTCTAAACCTAATTTTTTTGCACATTTATCGCAAAGTGCTATTTCTCTTTTTTCTCCATTTATAACTTGAGTATATCTAAAGTTTACCTCATTTTTTCCACAATTTTGACATAACATAAAAATTACCTCCTTTATATTTATGTTTGGTCATTAATCCTCAACTAAATTAACTAACATATTTTTAAAAATTCTTGCTCTTAAAGCATCTTTAATTTCTTGAGGAACTGTTAATACATTGTCACTTGTTGCTACCTTTAATAGTTTAGCTTCTTTTTTAGAAATAATGTCTTCTGATAAGAAGTTGCTTATAAAAATGTCTACTTCTTGTGATGTTATTTTATTCTCCATACTGTT
Organism: uncultured Clostridia bacterium; assembly: GCA_934120135.1. Taxonomy (GTDB): domain Bacteria; phylum Bacillota; class Clostridia; order TANB77; family CAG-508; genus CAG-273. Next base: position 44,047 of record CAKOTK010000004.1, read on the forward strand.
TATTACATGCATTAAATAATTGCTTTTGGTTACATTAACTTTTTCAATTTTAATGTGACCTCCTCCACCTCTTCTGCTTTCTACGTAATAACCTTGTGATGGTTTAAATCTTGTTGCTATTACATAATTTATTTGTGATGGTACACAATTAAAATGCTGTGCTAAGTCATTTCTTTGTATTTCAATAATATCTTCATCTTCAAACATTTGCTTTATAAAATCTTCTATTACATCTGACATTCTCATTTTATTTTCTCCTTTGACTTTGACTTTCTTTGACCTACAATATATATTATACTCTCTTTTTTTAGTTTGTCAATATGTTTTATAAAAATTTTTTTAAAAAATAAAGTGATAAGCTGAGAGAGAGAATTTTAGCTTATCACTTTTATCTATATTTATTGAGTTATATGCATTTGTAATTAGTCCATTTTTGTGTACTTCTGTCTTTTGTTTTTTATGAACTTAATTTTACAGTTTACATTTCTTGGTTTAAAAAATCTTCTAATGAACTTATATCTTTTTCTGTTCTTTCTGCTTTTCCAGCTACATCTTCTACTTTGACAATCTCAGTGTCTGTATCTGTTTCACTGCCTATCCCTTTGAGTTCTGTGTTCGATGGCGCATAATAATATGAATTTTCTACTGTAGTAGATAAGTTCTTTTGCCCCACAATACCTCCTATTACATCTCCTCCTTCAAATTGTCCTTTATTATATGCTTTACTTATTATACCTGTATTTCTTTGTGCCCCTACTATTCCTCCTAATGCATCTATTGTGTCTTCTGAATAACTTTTTGTTTTTACTAATCCTGAATTATATACAGAATTTATACTTCCTCCAATTTGTCCTCCAACTATTCCTCCAGAAATTCCTCTTCCTCCTTTTGCATTTGAAATAATTTCTCCTTTATTTGTGCAGTTGTTTATTTCTCCTGCTTGTTGTTGTCCTACTATTCCTCCTGCTCGTTGAGTTCCTACTTCTATCTTGCCATTGTTAATGCATTTTCCTATTGTTCCGTCAACTTGATATCCACTTATTCCTCCTGCACAACTACCTCCTGTTGTTACCTCTCCATTATTCGTACAATTCATAATTGTTCCTGCATTTTGTCGTCCTACTATTCCTCCCATCATTCCTTCTGGAGCCATTAAATTACCATTATTGGTACAATTATCTATATCATTTTGTGATTCTATATATCCTATTATTCCTCCTACACCATTATTAGTTGTTGTTATATATCCATTGTTAGTACAGTTTTTTATTTCTCCTTTTCCACTCTCCTGTGACCCAACTATTCCCCCTGCTTTTTGTCTGTTAGCTGTTATATTTCCACTATTAGTACAATTATCTATAATAGTTTCTGTATTTGCCATTCCTATTATTCCTCCTGCACACACAGTTGTCAATTTTTCTGAATCTCCTGTACTTACTTTTCCACTGTTATCGCAATTTATTATTGTTACCTTATTGGTTGCTCCTTCTTTTTTATATGAACTTCCTATTATTCCTCCCACTTGTTGGTATACAGCTACAATAGTTCCACTATTAGTACAATTACTTATCGTGATGTCTTCTCCTTCACCTACATAAACTTGTCCAACTATTCCTCCTGCAAATTTTCCTTTTCCTAGTGTTAATGAATCATCTTTTGCTGTCACATTTCCATAGTTTTTACAATTATCTATACTCCCCTTATTTATAGCACCAACTATTCCTCCTACCATTAGTCCGCTATAAGTGTTTTCATTATCTTGTGCTATTATAGTTGCTTTGTTAGTACAGTTTATTATTTTTCCAATGCTTGCTCCTGCTATTCCTCCTACACGTGTATTTCCTATTATTGTTCCTTCATATATATTTAAATTTTCTACAATTCCTTTTTCCTGTAAGCATCCTATTAGTCCTACTCCATGCATTGTTGGTTGTGTTATTTTTATTCCTGTTATTACATTTCCTTTTCCATCTAATGTACCATTAAAATATCCACTCCAATCCCAATTATTTGGTGTCTCACCTGTTGGTCCTACTCCTATTGGAGTAAATTCTTTATTGCCTAAGTTTATTGACTTTATGATACTTATAAATTTTCCTTCAAATGTTTCTCCTGCATTTACTTGACTTGCAAAAAATGCTAGTTGCTCTGCTGTTTCTATTATATATGGATCTTCCTCTGTTCCGTTTCCTGAACTAAAACTATCTGCTGTCTCTCCACTCCATGGTGTTAGGCTTCCAACTGTCTTTTCATTTAACCAATTTTCTAATCCATTTATTTGTTCCATATCTTTTTTTGCGCTTTCATTAGCTTTGTTCTGGGCATCTCTTGCTTTTTGTATTATTCCATTATCTCCAAATAACGCACTTATACTTACTCCTGCTAAAATTAGCAATACCACAATAGTTACTGCTAGAGCTATTAATGTTATACCATTCGCACTTTTGATTTTTTGAGTTTTCATTTTTTATTTTCTCCTTCTTTAGTTTATTAGTATGTATTTTTACTCTTATGTTTCTTACTATATTATTAATCATCATTAATAATTTTATTATACATAACTTGTTATGTATGGTCAATACTTTAATAAATTTTTATGATATTTTTTAATAAACTTTATAGAAAGGGTTCAATCTAAAATATTTAGGTTGATATAATACTAATATGAAATTTGTTAGAATTAGAAATTTACGAGAAGATAAAGATTTATATCAAAAAGATGTTGCTAAAATGTTAGGGATTTCTCAACAATATTATTCTGAATATGAAAATGGGAATAGAGCTATACCTATTTTTCATTTAATGAAATTGGCTGAATTTTACAACGTATCAATTGACTATATTGTTGGACTAACTGACAATGTTAAACCTTACTCTCGTAGAATTTCATAAATTATTTTGTCATATTTTCCATTCTATCAACTCTATTTTTTTGCTCTTCTAAACTCATCCAAGCAAAATATGATGACACAAATTCACCGTATTTTGTAACATCTTCATATTGTTCTAAATTTCCAATTTCTTCTTTAGCAAATTTTTTATTCTTTTTTTCCATAAAAAATACACACTCCTATCTAATTATAGTTATGTGCATTTTTATATTTTTCTATTCAATTGTTACTCTAAAATATATTTTTCTATTGCTTTTGCTACGCCATCTTCATTATTGCTTTCTGTAACAACATCTGCCATTTTTTGTACATATGGTGCACTATTTGCCATTGCAACTCCTAATCCAGCATTTTCAAGCATTGTTTGATCATTTACATTATCTCCAATTGCAATTACTTCTTCTCTTTTTATTCCAAGTTTCTGAATTAAAAACTCAAGTGCATTCCATTTATTTGTATTTTCATTTGTTATTTCTGTATAAAAATATTCTATTGAATGTATTTCTGTTCCTAATTTCATTAACTTTCTAGACATATGTCCTACATCCAATACATCTATACCTTTTACTTCTCTTAGTTTTCTTATTATACTATTGAAAATTATATTATTGTCATCACAAATAGTTATTTTAGTGTAATCACTTTCTTTTTTGTTCAACACATATTGATATACATCTTCTGTTATACATATATTAGTTTTTTTGCCATCTGGTTTACTAGCATTTTCTTGATGATAGAATAAAACATTATAGTTTAATGATTTTGTTATAATGCTGTTTTGAGTATAAATACTATAATAAATACTATTTTCTTCACATATTTTTATTAATTGTAACACCTTTTTTTTACTTAAAAATTTATCATATATTATACTTTCTTGCTTAAAATCATATACTATAGCTCCATTGCCACAAACCGCGTACTCATTTGCTCCTGTTTCATTTGCATAATTTCTTACAGACATTGCTCCTCTTCCTGAAGCTATTACTACCGTTGTTCCTTTATTTATTGCATTTTTTATTGCATTTTTGTTGTTTTCTGATATTTGACCATATGAATCTAATAATGTTCCGTCTAAGTCTATTGCTACTAATTTATACATGTTTACCTCTCTCTTTTGTTTTTCTCCTACATATTATATTCTTTTACCTTCTAGCTTGTCAATGTATATTTTGCAAAACTACTTGCAAAAGAAATATAAAACATATATAATAGGGTCATGCCAATGAAAATATGTAAATTTTGGAAGGAGAGATTAGTATGAACATTAAAATAGTATCTAAAGACTTAGTAGCAACAGATGCAATTAAAGATTATATTGGTAAAAAATCAGAAAGATTAGTAAAATATTTTGGAGAAGACTTTGATGTAACTGCAACTATCAAAACAGAAGGTGGCTTACAAGTAGCAGAAATGGAGGTTAAAACTCCTACTGATAGATTTAGAGCCACAACAGAGCATAAAGATTTATATGCTTCTATTGATAAGGATCTTGATATTTTAGAGGGTCAAATTAGAAAAATGAAAACTAAAAAAGACCAACAAAATATGACAGAGTCTATTCGTCTTAAAGAAATGGTACAAGCTGAAGCACCTGTAGTTGAAGGTGAAATTATCAAAACTATTTATTATGATATTAAACCACTTTCTCCAGAAGATGCTAAACTAAAATTAGAAGAAAGACCTCAAGACAGATTTTTAACATTTATAAATATTGAAACTGGAAAAGTTAATGTAATTTATCGTTTAAAAGATAATAGCAACTTTGGACTAGTTGAGCCAGAGGCTTAAGGATATTAAAGAAGGTGTCTTAATATGACACCTTCTTTATTTGTTGTATTAGAAAAATTGAATAACTTTTCTAGTACAACAACTCAAATACAATTCGAAACTATCTCATGTTGTTTTCAGCTTGTTGAATCATTTTTCTAACCATGTTACCACCGATTCTACCAGCATCTTTAGAAGATAAATCTCCGTTGTATCCTTGTTTTAAGTTAACACCAACTTCATTAGCAACTTCATATTTGAATTTGTTTAGAGCTTCCTTAGCTTCTGGAACTACAGATTTATTGCTATTTGTCATATTTTTCACCTCCTAGAATGTGATTGTTTTTGTTTTTGAAAAAACGTTTTTTGCTTTTTCATTATTTATAATGCACTTTTTTGCTTTTTTTAAACTGGTAATTTTTTGAATATTTTTTTCTAGTTTGCATTTTATTTAATAAAACCACTTGTCAAAATGCTTTTTGCGTGATATAATAATTTAGTCAATTTATGAACGCTTAAAAGGGAGGTGCAAAACATGCCAAATATTAAATCAGCAATAAAACGTGTTAGTGTTATTGAAAAGAAAACTCTTAGAAATAATATGGTTAAATCAGGATATAAATCTGCAGTTAAAAAATTTGAACAAGCTGTAGAAGCTGGAAATAAAGAAGAAGCTACAAAATTATTAGCTTTAGCTACAAAAAAAGTAGATCAAGCTTGTACAAAAGGTGTTATTGTTAAAAACACAGCTGCTAGAAAAAAATCTAACATGGCAAAAAAATTAAATGCAATGAATGCATAAGCTTAGAAAATTGTGCACAGTTTTTTAAGATTTAAAGATGCTAGAAATAGCATCTTTTTTGTTTGTTCATGGAGCACACTGTACTCCACTACGTTCTCTGTTTTATTTTGGTACAAATTTCCTTTGTTTTTCTTCTAAATTTATGTTAACATTTAATTAAGATTTATTTTAATTAAGTGAGGGATTTAAAGTGAATAAGTTATTATTGGAATTTAAAAATATTGATATGAATATTACAAATTTAATGAAACGTGGCATAAAATTTTCTTTTTTACTTATTATTTTTTCAACTATAATTTTATTAACATATGATTTTCTATTTACATATCCTATTATCTATTATGCCGGCTTTTCATTATTTAAAACAAGTTTATTTTTTATAGCAGGATTTATTATTTTCGGCTTTGCATTTAATAAAATAAAAGCAGAAATAAGTTAAGAGTTACATTTATAGCATATAGTAATAAATCAAAAATATTGAAATTTACATAAAAATATGATATTATATATATTATCATTCGTAGCTATGCGAAATAAAGATAAATAGCATTTTAAAATTCTCATATAACAATTGTAAGGAGGAAATATTATGAAAGATGTATTTATGAAGTTGCGGATTAAACTCTTCGTTTGTTTTTTACATTTAAAATTCTTTTGTTTTGAAATTACAAAACCATTTCGAATAGCCATTTCATGCATAGAACGTTATTTGGTTTTACGGAAGATTGACAAAGAATCTGAAAATGGTTGGGAAAAACATGTTAAGATTAGAGAGCTTGATGAAAAAGATGAATTGGAGATTAAAAGAGGACAATTTCAAATTTTAAAAACTCACATTATTGGCGCTTTTTTTAGAACCTGTATATGTGCTGGAGCACAAATACTGGATAGCGAAACTAATAAGTACCAACAAGATTTTCAAGACAAAAAAGAAGAACTTATTTGCTTACTCGAAAAACTTTGTAACTACCAAGAAATTAATTTTGATGAAAACATCAAATCCGAAATCATTTCTTGGGAACTTGGAAAATTTGAGACACAAGAAGCTCTAAGTGACTGGTCCAAAAGATTTTCTGAATATATCTGTACTTTAGATATTATTTGATACATCTTAAATAAAAAGGTGAAATTCTCTATTCAAGAATTTCACCTTTTTCATTTATTTATTTAACTCATCTAAGAATAACTTATTAAGCATTTGAGGATTAGCCTTTCCCTTAGTCTCCTTCATTGCTTGACCAACTAAAAATCCTAATGCTCTGTCTTTTCCTGCTTTGTAGTCTGCAATAGACTGTGGGTTATTTTCTAGTATTTTTAATACTATTTCTTTTATAGCTCCCTCATCTGAAATTTGTATCCATCCTTTTTCTTTTACTATTTCTTCAGGATTTTTTGGATTTTCAAATAATTCTTCTAATACTTTTTTACCAATTGCAGAACTTATTGTTCCTTTATCAATTAGCATAATCATTTCTGCTAATTGTTCTGCTGTAAATGGAATTTGAGATGGTTCAAGTTCTTTTTCATTTAATATTCTTGAAACATCTGAAAGCAACCAGTTTGCTACTGCTTTTGCATTATTGCAAATTGATAATGCTTTTTCAAACATATCTGACATATGTTTTGAAGCTGTTAACATTCTTGCATCTTTTTCAGATAAATTGTATTCTGTTAAATAACGTTCTTTTCTGCTTTCTGGCAATTCTGGTAAATTGTTTTTTATATTTTGAATATATTCGTCTGATAATCTAATTGCAACTAAATCTGGTTCTGGGAAATATCTGTAATCTTGTGCATCTTCTTTATCTCTCATTGAAAATGTTTTACCAGATATATCATCCCATCTTAAAGTTTCTTGATCAATTTTTCCGCCATTTTCAAGAACTTCAACTTGTCTTTGTGCTTCATATTCAATTGCTCTTACAATTGATCTAAAAGAGCTCATATTTTTCATTTCTGTACGAGTTCCAAACTCTTTGCTTCCTTTTTTCATAACAGAAACATTGACATCAGCTCTTAAAGAACCTTCTTGCATTTTACAATCTGATACTTCAATATATTCTAATACAGATTTTATTTTTCTCATATATGCTTCTGCTTCTTTAGCTGAACGCATATCTGGTTCTGAAACTATTTCTATTAATGGAACTCCGGCCCTATTCAAATCAACTAGGCTTCCTGCTCCAAATTCATTGTGATTTAATTTTCCTGCATCATCTTCAATATGTATCCTTGTAATTCCTATAGTTTTCTTCTCGCCATCTAGTACAATTTCAACATTTCCATGCTCACAAAGTGGTTTATCAAATTGTGATATTTGATAAGCTCTTGGAGTATCTGGGTAAAAATAATTTTTTCTATCATTTTTAGAGTCTTTTGAAATTGTGCAATTTGTAGCTAGTCCTGCTTTAACAGCATATTCAACTACTTTTTCGTTTAATACAGGAAGTGCACCTGGCATTGCTGTACATACTGGACATATATGTGTATTTGGTTCTGCGCCAAATTCAGTTGAACAACTGCAAAATATCTTTGTTTTGGTTGAAAGCTCTGCATGTATTTCTAGTCCAATGACTACCTCATAATCTTCTATTGACATTTTAAATCTCCTTTACTTAAATCTCAGGTCTATATTTGCTTCTGAAGTTTGTAGCTTGTTCATAAGTATATGCCACATTTAGTATAGTTTCTTCATCAAAATAGTTACCTATTAATTGCATTCCTATTGGCATATTATTGCTGTCTACTCCGCATGGTATTGATATGGCTGGAACTCCTGCAATATTTGCAGAAACTGTGCAAATATCTGATAAGTACATTTCCATAGGATTTGATGATTTAGTTCCAATATCAAAAGCTACTATTGGTGAAGTTGGTGTTAATATTACATCATATTTTTCAAAAGCTTTTTTAAATTCTTGTTTTACAAGTGTTCTAACTTGTTGAGCTTTTTTGTAATATGCATCATAATAGCCTGAAGATAACACATATGTACCTAATATAATTCTTCTTTTTACTTCTGAACCAAATCCTTCACTTCTTGAATTTTTAAATAATTCTTTTAAATTTGTATAATTTGGTGTACGGTATCCATAACGAATTCCATCAAATCTACCTAAGTTTGAACTTGCTTCTGCTGGTGCAATTATGTAATATGTTGCTAAAGAATAATCTGCAATGTCTAAGCTAAATTCTTCTACTTCTGCACCTAGTTCTTTATATTTTTCAATTGCTTCTTCAACTTTTGCTTTTACTTCTGGATTTATTCCTTCTCCAAAGAATTCTGTTGGTACTCCAATTTTCAAACCTTTAACATCATTTTTTAGACATTTAGTATAGTCTTTTTTCTCAACTTCTGCTGAAGTTGTGTCTTTTTCGTCATGTCCACTAATTACATTTAATAAAAGTGCTGCATCTTTGACATCCTTAGTCATTGGTCCTATTTGGTCAAGTGAAGATGCAAATGCTACTAATCCATAACGAGATACTAATCCATAAGTTGGTTTTAGTCCTACAATACCACATAAACTTGCCGGTTGACGAATTGAACCACCTGTGTCTGAACCTAGTGCCCATGGTACTAAATTTGCTGCAACAGCTGCTGCACTTCCTCCTGATGAACCACCAGGTACTGTTTTTAGATTCCATGGATTTTTTGTTGGATGAAAATATGAGTATTCTGTTGAAGAACCCATTGCAAATTCGTCCATATTCATTTTTCCAAGTATTATCATATCTTCTGCATTTATTTTTTCAATAACAGTTGCGTCATAAGGTGAGACAAAATTTTCTAACATTTTAGAGCCACAAGTAGTTTTTACTCCTTTTGTGCACATATTATCTTTAATTCCTATTGAAATACCTGCTAATTCATTTGTTATTTCTCCTGCCTCTATTTTTTTATCTATTTCTTCAGCTTTTTTTATTGCTTCATCTGTTAATGGAGTAATAAAAGCTTGTACATCTTTTTCTTTCTCATTTATTCTATCTACATAAGCTTTAGTAATCTCTGTTACTGTAAGCTCTTTACTTTTCAACTTTTCTAAAAGTTCATGCACAGTTAATTCCGTAATATTCATTTTATTCATTCCTTTCTGTTAATTATTGAATTACTTTTGGAATTTTAAACATATTTCTTTCTTTTTCTGGAGCATTATCCATTAATTCTTCTTTATTTTCAAAGTTTTTAACTTCATCTTTACGAAATACATTACATTTATTTTCTACTCCAATAGCTTCTGATAAACCTTCTGTTGACGCTTTGCTTACTATATTGGCATAATTTAAAATGTCTTGTAAATGTAAAAGATAAGTGTCTACTTCATCTTCTTTTAAATTCAAACTTGCTAAGTTTGCAATATGTAATAACTCTTCTCTTGAAACTTTCATTTAAGCTCATCTCCTTTATAAATACGTGTTTTATTATATCCTTTTTTTAGGCAAATTACAAGTTTTATTGTTAAAATTGCCAAAAAAATGGCATATACATAAAGTATATACCATAATTGGAGTTTTACTCTGTTGCTAGTTTTGTTGTCTTCTTTTTGCTTTGATAGTATTTAGTTATCGCGAAAATAAATCGTTTGTTGGTGGGTTTGTTTTGAAATTTTAAAAACGATTCTCCCATTATTTTTTCACAAAATTCTGGGTTTTTTGCACAAATTCTATGTACTATTGTGCGTAGGTTTCTTTCTACGCAATTAGGCTTCATGCCTAATTTTTTTCCAATAGTCGGATATACTTCCTCAACTAATAGTAGTTTCGGATTTATAGAGTTTAGTTTGATTGCTTCAATCAAACACTCATATCCTATATAGTTTGAAGTAATTCCCGCTTCTTTTAAGATTTCTATCAATATTTCTTCATTTTTAAAATTTTCTTTGTCAATTTCTTCAAACATCATTATGATGTCATCCCAACTTATTCCTGCTTCTTTTAATTTCCGGGCAACTTTCAAAGCTTTCTCTTTCATTTTAAAAACTCCTTGTTAATAATTTCAGCTATTGCTGATATATAACATTATATACCATTTTATGTCTACTGTCAATTTTTTACAATATTAAAGGTCAAAAATCACATATTGTTTCAAATGATTTTTGACCTTTTTTATATTTTAAACTTCATTTCCATAATAGCTGTCTATTAATATTTGTTTTAATTCTTCAACTAATGGTAATCTTGGGTTTGCAGTTGTGCATTGGTCTTCAAATGCTCTATCAGCTAACAAATCAAGTTTTGCCATAAATTCTTGTTCATTAACTCCTGCTTCTTTAAAGCTCTTTGGAATGTTTAAATCTGCATTTAATTTTTGAATTTCTCTAATTAAAGAGTTAACTCCCTCTTCATTTCCATAAGCAGGGAAATTCATTCTTCTTGATAAATCTGCATATTTTTGGTCTGCAATATAGTATTCATATTTAGGGAATGATACAAACTTAGTTGGTCTTTGACTGTTATATCTTATTACATAAGGTAATAGAATTGCATTTATTCTTCCATGTGGCAAATGGAATTCTGCTCCTATTTTATGTGCTAACGAATGGCATACACCTAAGAATGCATTTGTAAATGCCATACCTGCAATTGTACTCGCATTATGCATTTTTTCTCTTGCATATGCATTGCTTCCATTGTTATATGCTTCTCTTAAATTTTTAAATACTAATTCAAATGCTTTTTCTGCTAATCCATCTGTATAATCAGATGCCATATTTGATACATATGCTTCAATAGCATGTGTTAAAACGTCCATACCTGTGTCTGCAGTAATTGTTTTTGGTAAGCTCATAACTAAGTCTGGGTCAACTATTGCAACATCTGGTGTTAATTCGTAATCTGCTAAAGGATATTTTTTATTTAACTTTTTATCTGTAATAACAGCAAATGATGTTACTTCAGAACCTGTTCCTGATGTTGTTGGAATTGCAACTAATTGTGCTTTATTACCTAATTTAGGAAATTTATAAGTACGTTTTCTTATATCCATAAATTTAAGTTTCATTCCTTCTGCATCAGCTTCTGGATGTTCATAGAATAGCCACATCCCTTTTGCTGCATCAATTGGACTTCCTCCGCCCACTGCAATAATTACATCAGGTTTGAACTCTCTCATCATTTCTACTCCTCTATAAACAGTTTCAAATGATGGATCTGATTCAACATCTGAAAAGATTTCAGAATGCACATACTCTTTTCTTTTTCTTAGATAATATAAGATTTTGTCTATATATCCTAAGTTTACCATTGATGGGTCTGTAACAATAAATGCTCTTGAAATGTTTGGCATTTTTTCTAGATATGCAATAGAACCTGCTTCAAAATATATTTTTTGTGGTACTTTAAACCATTGCATATTAACTCTCCTTTTGGCTACTCTTTTGATATTTATTAAATTTACACTTGATACGTTGGCAGTTGTAGAGTTTCCACCAAATGTTCCACATCCTAGTGTTAATGATGGCATATTTGTATTATATATATCACCTATCGCTCCATGTGTTGATGGTGAATTAACTATTATTCTACCAACTTTTACTCTCTCTGAGAATTTTTGAATTGTCTCATTATCTTCTGAGTGAATAACAGCTGAATGTCCCATTCCACCAAATTCAATCAATTTCTCTGCTAATTCTATTCCCTCATCTGCATTTTCAACTACATAATATGCAAGTACAGGACTCAATTTTTCTTTTGAAAATGGGTATTCAATTCCAACTCCATTTTCTTTTAATACTAATACTTTTGTGTCTTTTGGTACTTCAATATTTGCTCCTTTTGCAATAATGTAAGGACTCTTTCCTACTATGTCTGCATTTAGTGCACAACCTTTTTCTGCTATAAACATACTATTACGTAATTTCTCTGTTTGTTCTGCATTTAAGAAGTAACATCCTGCTTCTTTCATAAGTTCTTCAAATTCTTTATGAATTTCTTTATCAACTATAACCGATTGCTCTGATGCACAAATCATTCCATTATCAAAAGATTTTGATAATACTAAATCATTAACTGATGTTTTTAATTTTGCGGTTTTATCTATATAACAAGGTACATTTCCAGGTCCAACGCCTAATGCTGGTTTTCCACATGAATATGCTGACTTTACCATTCCACTTCCACCAGTTGCTAAAATCAAATTAACTCCTGGGTGATTCATTAAAGCTGTTGTAGCTGTTATAGATGGTTCCTCAATCCATAAAATACAATCTTCTGGAGCACCTGCTTTTATAGCAGCATCTCTTAAAATTGTTGCTGCTGCAACACTACATTTTTGTGCAGATGGGTGAAAACCAAATATTATAACATTTCTTGTTTTAGCTGCAATTAATGATTTAAACATTGTTGTTGAAGTTGGATTTGTAACAGGTGTTACACCAGCTATAATTCCTATTGGTTCTGCAATTTCTTCATAGCCTTCTTCTTCATTATCTTCAATTACACCAACTGTTTTATCATATTTTATACTATGATAAATATATTCTGTTGCAAACATATTCTTTGTAATTTTATCTTCGTAAATACCTCTGCCAGTTTCTTCTACAGCCATTTTAGCAAGTTCCATATGGTGTTCTAAGCCAGCCATTGCCATTTGTTTTACAATTTCGTCAACTTGCTCTTGGTCTAGTTTTAAATATTCTTCAGATGCTTTTTTAGCTCTTTCAACTAAACCATCTATCATCTCTTCAATTCTTTTTTTCTCTTCTTCACTAACTTCTTTTGCCATTTTCAAATTTTCCTTTCTCTCTTGTAAATAATTATTTCCAATTCTATGTAATTATATACTAACATTTTAAGCTTGTAAATAAATTTACTTAAATAATTTTAAAGCCCTAGCTAGCAATGCTAACTAGGGTTTTGGGCTTACTCGAGACTCTTCATAATCATGGTAATTTGCTTACTGAAATCTGTTTCAGAAATTTCTTCTTTTTCGAACATATCGATTAAATGTTCTACCTTCTCACGTTCTTCCTTAACATCCTCAGGCCAATCACCATGCCGCTTTTCCAGATGGCAAAGTAACTTCATCATCTGTGCCTGCCGATTCTTATTCCAGTCGATATTTTCGATGGAATAAATGAGTTTACGCAAAAAATTTGCGTACTCCTGCTTTACAATGCTCCGTTGCATTATATTCCTCCTCTGCCCAAAATTTATTTGTAGGGAAATCCCACATACATATAGATTATATCATAAATTAAACTTTTTAGCAAATTTCCCTTTTCTTTCGCTTCAAAATGTTATATAATAGATTTGATTTTACACAAGGAGTGAGGTTTATGGGATATAACTTTAAAGATATTGAAAAAAAATGGCAAAACAAATGGTATAGCGAAGGTACCTTTTATGCAAAAGACGATCCTTCATTAAAAAAATGGTATGGATTAATTGAATTTCCATATCCTTCTGGTCAAGGATTACATGTTGGTCATCCACGTAGCTATACTGCATTAGATATTATTGCTAGAAAGAAAAGAATGGAAGGATATAACGTATTATATCCAATTGGATTTGATGCATTTGGATTACCAGCTGAAAACTATGCTATTAAAAATCATGTTCATCCTAAAATCACAACTGAAAAAAATGTTGATCATTTTAGAGAGCAATTAAAAGCATTAGGTTTTTCATTTGACTGGTCTAGAGAAGTTAATACAACAGATCCTAATTATTATAAATGGACACAATGGATTTTTATTCAATTATATAAACACGGCTTAGCATACAAAGCCACAATGCCTATCAACTTTTGTACTGGTTGTAAAGTAGGCCTAGCAAACGAAGAAGTTGTTAATGGTGTTTGTGAAAGATGTGGAAGTCCAGTTGTTCAAAAAGAAAAAAGCCAATGGATGTTAAAAATTACAGAATATGCTCAAAGATTAATTGACGACTTAGATGATGTTGATTATTTAGATAAAATCAAAGCACAACAAAAAAACTGGATTGGTCGTAGTGAGGGTGCTGAGGTTAAATTTAAACTTGCAAATCATGATAAAGAATTAGTTGTATATACAACAAGACCTGACACATTATTTGGTGCAACATATATGGTAGTTGCTCCTGAACACCCTATCATTAAAGAATTAGAAAGTGAAATTACTAACTTAGACGAAGTAAAAGAATATCAAAGACAAGCTAGTTTAAAATCTGATTTTGAACGTGCTGAGTTAAATAAAGAAAAAACAGGTGTTGAAATTAAAGGTATTAGAGCAATCAATCCTTTAACAAATACAGAAATTCCAATTTGGGTTTCAGACTATGTTTTAATTACTTATGGTACTGGTGCAATTATGGCTGTTCCTGCTCATGATACAAGAGACTGGGAATTCGCTAAAAAGTTCGATTTACCTATTATTCAAGTAATTGAATCTGCAAATGAAAATACTGTTTGTGATATTGATAAAGAAGCTTTTACAGATGTTGCAAGTGGTAAACTTATTAATTCAGGATTTTTAAATGGATTAGAAGTAAAAGAAGCTATCAAAAAGGTTATTGATTACTTAGAGGAAAATAAAATTGGAACTAGAAAAGTAAATTACAAATTACGTGATTGGGTATTTTCAAGACAACGTTATTGGGGCGAACCAATTCCTATGGTTTATTGTGAGAAATGTGGTTGGGTTCCACTTCCAGAAGAAGAGCTTCCTCTATGCTTACCAGATATCGAAGATTATGAACCAAGTGAAAACGGTGAATCACCTTTGGCTAAACATACTGACTGGGTTAATACAACTTGTCCTCATTGTGGTGGAAAAGCGAAACGTGAAACAGATACAATGCCTCAATGGGCTGGTTCTTCTTGGTATTATCTAAGATATATTGATCCACATAATGATAAAGCTTTAGCTTCTAAAGAAGCTCTAGAATATTGGAGTCCAGTTGACTGGTATAATGGTGGTATGGAACATACTACACTTCACTTATTATACTCAAGATTTTGGCATAAATTTTTATATGATATTGGTGTTGTGCCAACTAAAGAGCCTTATCAAAAACGTACTTCACATGGTATGATTTTAGGTTCAAATGGAGAAAAAATGTCAAAATCAAAAGGTAATGTTATAAACCCTGACGATATTGTTGAAGAGTTTGGTGCAGATACCTTCCGTGTTTATGAAATGTTTATGGGACCATTTGATCAAACAGCTCCATGGTCTATGGAAAGTATTCGTGGATGTAATAAGTTCTTAGACAGAGTATGGAATATGCAAGAATTTTTAGTTGATGGAGATAGTTATTCACCTGAATTTGAAAAAATGATGCATAAAGCTATTAAAAAGGTTTCTTCTGACATTGAAGAAATGAAATTTAATACAGCAGTTTCTACATTTATGACTATGACAAATGAATTTTATAAATTAAAGAGAATAAACAAAGCAGAATACAAAACATTCTTGCAATTGTTAAATCCTTTTGCTCCACATATGACTGAAGAATTATTTGAGAAAATTGGTGCAAAAGACACAATAGCAAATACTCTATGGCCAACTTACGATGAAGCTAAAACTATTGATGATGAAATTGAAATTCCAGTTCAAGTTAATGGAAAAGTAAAAGCTACAGTATCTATTACTTTAGATACTGACGAGGCAATTGTAAAAGAAAAAGTTCATGAAAATCAATCAGTAAAAAATGCAATTAGTGATAAAAACATTGTTAAAGAAATTTATGTAAAAAATAAAATTTATAACATTGTTGTTAAATAGACATAACAAAAAAACCACCAGAACGGTGGTTTTTTTGTTTGGAGTTACATCATATTTTCATAATACAAAATCGGTGATTTGGAATTGCAAAGTTCTTCAATTTGATAAAATTTTGCTTCTTGAAGACTTCTGAAGACTTCTCTCCAGTCCTCACTTACCAAGATTATGGCAAGTGTTTGATTCAGCTTAACTGAATCCACTTTGTTGGGCTTTCTGTTTTTGCCTGTCCCAGAGCAAACTCTAATTTGCTCTATTTTGCCCAAGATTGCCGCCGCATCTGCAACAGATAAGTTTGTCATCCGTTGTAGCTGTTCAGCTTCATCAATTTCGACTTTAAAAGTCTTATTTTCAAATTGATCAAGATCTTTAAAATAGATTTTGTCGTTGTCAAAAATCAACATAAAATTGAATTCAGCTGAATAACTTCTAATAGACATACTAACCTCCAAATTTTAATAGCCCTTTGGCTAAGATACTTATATTATAATACTTTTTACACATTATGTCAATTTATATTGTTTTGTTACATATTTGTAATAAAAGTGTAATATGCTTGTAATATTATTTTGTAATATTATGTTGTATAATTGTAAAAGGAAATTACTAAGGAGAAACATTTTATAAATGAACGTTGAAGCTGAATTAAGAAAAGATGGAATTGAAATTATTGGAAGACTGGATACTTTGAGTGTAAATTCTATTTCTAGAAATGCTGCCGAAAAAATTTGCAAAGCATTTCCTAGAGCTCATTTCGATTATGGTCAATTATTTATTGAGTTTTCTAGAACGCCAATGTATATAGCTAAAATGCCCGAAGGATATGCTGAAGCAACTTACTTTTATAAAAATTCATCTATATATTTTAAGGCAGGTGTGCCTTTAAAAGATTTAGAAAAATTTGCTATTCATGAACTTATTCATCATATTCAAGAGGTAAAAGATACTAAAGGAAATTTATATCGTTTAGGTTTATGCGAATATGGCGAATTTAAGACATATGGAATGGCTTTAAATGAAGGAGCTGTTCAGTTAGCAGCATCTAAAATTTTAGAGCAAAAAGAAACTGTTGTAAAATATTATGACATTTCACTTCCTACTAATAGTCCGAATTGCTATCCACTTTTGTGTAATTTGGTAAATCAATTAGCATATTTAGTAGGTGAACATGCATTATTTGAAAGTACACTTTTTAGTACTGATCAATTTAAATTAGATTTAATAAAGTTATGTGGCAAAAAGAATTTCTTCAATATTCAAAACTGCTTAGACAAAGTATTAAATATTGAAGAAAAAATAGTTTTCTTAAATAATGAATTATTAGAAGATGCTTTATCAGATGAAAAAGCTCAAAAAATTGCTTTTAAAATTGGTAAACTAAAAGCTGAACTGAAAAATACATTTATTCAAACTCAAAATTTAATTTATAGTTCATATTTCGATAATGAACTTAATAGAATAACAACTACTGAAGAAATTGAAATTTATCGTACTAGATTATATGATTACAAGAATTACATTGGAATTACCGAAAACTACAGTGACTTTAATAACTATTATCTTGACAAAATGATAGCTTTAGATGATAGATACGAAGCTATTTTAAATAATGTTGCGTTAGTAGTTGTAAAAGAAAATACAATTTCTAAAATGTTTAAAAGAATTAAAAATATATTTAATTTAAGTAAAAGTTTCGAGCGAGATTAAGGTATTTGTAAGTAACTTATTTTCTAATACTATTTATATTAAAATTTACTAGGGTGAGTTTATGGTAAATTTTAATATAGAAGAATTACTTAAAAATAAGGGTAAAACTAAATATTGGCTTTGCAAAAATATGAATATAACTACTAGAAATTTAAATCGAATAATAAATGGAGAAACAACTTCTATTTCATTTAAATACATTGAAGATTTGTGTAATTTTTTAGATTGCAAAATAGAAGATTTGATTTCGGTAGATAATGATAATGATAAAACAGCATAAAAGTTGGAAATTTTACAATTCCAACTTTTATTTTGTTTCTAGGTATTCTATTATTTTATTTGCAACTTTTCTGCCATCACTTGCTGCCCAAGCTACAGTCGAATTTTGTCCTACTATATCTCCACCTGCAAATACTTTCTTATGTGAGGTTTGATTGTTTTCATTTACTTGTACATATTTTTTTGATGTAGTTTCAATATTGCATTTTTCTATTATATCTTTATCAACTTTTCCACCAACTGCCATAACTACGTAATCCATGTCCATTATGTAATTGCTGTTTTCAATATTTACAGGAGACATTCTTGTTTCTCCTTCTTTTTGTACTAATTCTGTTTTTATACATTCTATCTGTTCAACCTTATCTTTGCCTAATATTTTTACAATATTATTTAAAAATAAAAACTCAACACCTTCTTGTTTTGCATCTTCAATTTCCTTTGCTTCTGCTGGCATTTCTGCTTCTGACCTTCTATATATTACAACTACTTCTTTAGCTCCCATTCTTTTAATTGTTCTTGCACAGTCCATTGCAACATTTCCACCACCAATAATTGCAACTTTTTTATTTGTATAATCAGGATGATTTTGATTTTCTAATAATGAATTACCACCATATACTCCTTCTAGTTCTTCACCTTCAATAGCCATCTTTCTTGGCACATTTGCTCCTATTGATAAATATATTGCGTCATATTCTTTTTCTAAATCAGCTAGTTCTAAGCTCTTTCCTAACTCTTTTTCACATTGTACCTTTACGCCAATTGCTAAGATTTGCTCAATAGTTTTTTCTACAATTTCATTTGATAGTCTAAACTCTGGTATTCCCCTTTTTAAAATTCCACCTAAATCTTTTTGTTTTTCATAAATTGTTACTTGGTATCCTTTTTTTCTAAGAAATGCAGCAGCTGTTAATCCTGATGGACCTCCACCAATAACTGCTACTTTTTCATTTTTTTCTTGAATATTTTCACTATAGTTTAATAAGTTACTTGAATTATTTAATGCCCAATCTCCAACATATGCCTCTATTTCTCCAATTGAAACTGGATCTGACTTAATGCCTCTAACACATTTTCCTTGGCATTGTTTTTGGTGTGGACATATTCTGCCACATATTGATGGCATAACGGTAGTATCGCACAATATTTTATATGCTTCTTCTAAATTATCTTCTTTTACTTTTTGAATAAAAGCTGGAATATTATTTCCAAGTGGACATCCTATCCTACATTGTGGATTTTTGCAATTTAAGCAATATTCAGCTTTTTGTTTTATATTATTTTCCATCTTCTACCCCTGATTTATTAAAAAATTTCACAACTTCTTTTAAATCTTTCCAAAACTCAATCTTCTTATTTTCGTCTCTAAGTAATGCAGCAGGATGCCAAGTAGGCATATACATTATTCCTTTTTGTTCTATCCATTTTCCTCTACTAGCTGTAATAGAATACTCTTTTCCTAATACATTCTTTAAAGCTGTACTTCCTAAAAGAACTATTACCTTAGGTTTTACAAGAATTACTTGGTTGCGCAAATAATTTAAGCATGCTTCTGCTTCCTCTTGTTCTGGCACTCTATTTGCAGGTGGTCTGCATTTAACTATATTTGTTATATAAACTTCTTGTCTTTTTATTCCCAAACCTTGAAACGCTTTATTCATAAGTTGCCCTGCTTTTCCCACAAAAGGAAGTCCCTGAGTATCTTCGTCTGCACCAGGTCCTTCTCCTATAAACATTAAATCTGCTTGTTTGTTTCCCTCTCCAAAAACAATGCTTTTCCTTGTTGAACATAATTTACATCTATTACAATTTTTTATACTATTTTCTAAATCTTCCCAATTATCGTACATTTTTTATTTCCTTATTTTTTATATCTGTTGACAATATTATAAAATATATGTATAATAAATATAGGAAATGAATATCCGCAATAAATGCGGTTACCACTACATATAGTATAACAACACATTCGCAAATTGGTAAATAGGAGAATGTGTTGTTATTTTATTCCTTATCTATTATCATATTTACATATTTTATGTATAAAATCGTCAATAAGGCTACGTTTATAGTTATAGAGGTCATAAGGGCTATTACTAAAAATAGTATCAAACTCATAAACACCACCTCACTTTCTGATAACTAATGTTATCAAGTGTAGTGGCAACACATACTACTATGTTCATTTCCTATATTAGTTAGTATAATATATCCATTTATAAAAGTCAATATAATTCAAACATTTTTTCGCATTTTATTTTACACAATCTTCCAGTAATTCTATCTTGTTTTCTAAATTAGTATCAATCTTTGCCATTGTTCCAATTGGTATAACAGTTTTCTTATCTATATGCCCAAAATTATTAGATTTTATTATTGGAAAACTATATTCTCCATCTAAAGTATCTAACAAAATTTTCTCTATACTTACTGCCCCATCATAGTTGCCAAGCCAGATTCCTTTTATTTTGTCAAATACTCCATTTTGTTTCATATGATAAAAATAATTGCTAACTAATTCTGGTGGTGTCTCTACAAATAGTTCTTCTAAAAATAGTATTTTATCTGTAAAATCAATACTATATTTTCCACATACCATTTCATTTACCAAGCTTAAATTACCACCAACTAAAATTCCTTTTGCCTTTCCCTCTTTAATTGTAACATATTCATCATCTGCTTGTCCAAGGCTCAAGCCACCTTCCACAAACCTTTTCATTACTTCTTCATATCCATATTGTGTTTGCCATGAAGTTAATGCTTTAAATGTTGGTCCATGAAATGTTACTAATCCAGTTTTAGCATATATTGCATTTAATAATGATGTTGAATCACTAAATCCACATATTATTTTTGGATGATATTTTATTGTATCATAATCTAAATAGTCAAATGTAGAGTTTGAATTAAATCCTCCTGATATGCAGAATATAGCCTTTATTTCGTTGTTCTGAAACATACAATTTATATCCTCTGCTTTTTGCTTTGCTGTTGCTGAGTATCCTAATTTATTTGATACTGCATTTGGTGCAAATTCAATTTTAAATCCTGCACTTTCCATAAGCATTATCGAATTATTTATTGTTTCTAAATCTTCTTTTAGTACAGGGCTTGATGGTGCTATTAATCCAATAGTATCACCTTTTTTTAGTTTTTCAGGAATCATAATTACCTCCTATTTTAATGCTATTATTGCTCCATTCACTCCAAAGCTTTTTCCATCTGCTCTATATGAATGAAATTCATTTGAATGACACATTGTACAAATATTACTGTCTATTATATTTTCTTCTTTTAAGCCTATATTTTTTAATAACTCTATGTTAATTTTTGCTGTATCAATATAGTATTTTTGCTTATCTTCTTTTTTGTCCCCTAGTTTAATTATTTCGTCAATGTTTTTTAACTCTTTGTATTTATTATAAAATAAGTCTTTTACATCTTCATCAACTTCAAAACAGCATTGTCTTATGCTTGGACATATACAACATATAATGTCTTCAGGATTGCTCTGATATTCAGTTATCATCTTTTCTATTGCTTTTACTATTATTCCTTTTAAAGTACCTTTCCAGCCCGAATGAATACTTCCTATATCCTTCTTTACTGGATCATATAAAAGCATTGAAATGCAGTCTGCAGAAGTTGTAAGTAATGCAATATCTTTTTTATCAGTTACTATTCCATCAACATCTTTTAGTTCATCAGTTGTTTTTACTTCATCGACTTTTTCTACTATATCTGTATGTGTTTGATATGGTCTTACAATTTGTGCATTTTCTAAATCTAGACTCTTTAATATTTTATCACAACTTTGCTTAAAAAAGTCACGATTTTTTATTTGAAAATTCAACTGATTATTATTTCGCATTGTATAACAATGTGTTATCTCTGGATATTCTAATAATCTTTTAAATTGAATATATTCAACTCCATCTTTATTTTGATAAATTATATTTTCCACGTGCAATTTATTTCCTCTCTATAAAGTTATTCTTGACAAATTTTAATCAATTGTTATATAATAATAATAGGAAATGAAAAACCACAAACGTGGTTTGCCATATAAAATGCAAAAAGCGCATCTACAACGGTCAAATTACAGATGCGTTTTTTTTATTGGTTTATTTCTGTTTACTCAAAATTACAGCTAATACTATAATTAAGGCAAACGTAATGATAGTTACTCCAATTAAAGAATAATATAATATGTATATTGTTGCAATTAATGATTGTATTTCTACCATACGCCTCACCTCCTTGTAGGAGGCAAACCACATCTGTCTTTTTCATTTCCTATAATTATATAGTACAACATTTACTTATAAATGTCTAGCGAACATTTGAAATTTTTTCCAATACTTTTTCTTTATTAACATTTGGTATGTAGTTATAATTATTTTTTGTAGTTTGATTAAACTGACAAATCGCCTTATAACTACAATATTCGCAAGGTGTTTTCTTATCCCTAGTTCTATAATATGGCTCAATTCCAATGTTTCCATTTAAAATTTCTTCTGAAATTTGTTTTATAATTTTTTCCATATAATTTTGCAAGTTTTCAAATTGTTTTCTATTTAATGTATTTGGTTTGTCACTAACTTCTCCATCTTTGCCTATATATGCTGGTACAACATTAGAACTACCAGATACTAAATTTGTGTCCATTTTTCTTACAATATTACTATCTGCAAGTATAAGCCCTTGCATTTTAAATTGTTTTCTTAGTTCTTCTGTAATTTCTTCATCTGTCATATTTGGATTTGCATTTAATACTGGATCTATTAAGTTAAAATATAATGCCCCTGCTGGTGTTACCTCTTCGTTTTCACAAGCTGCATCCAAATATGTTAATAATTGAAGTTGCAAACCTGCATACACTTCATTTAAATTTATATTTTTTATTGATGATTTATAATCTATTATTCTAATATAATTTCCATCTGCAGTTTTTGCTATATCTAATCTGTCAATTTTTCCAATTATCTCAACCTTTTTACCATCTTTTAATTCATATATAATTGGCTCATATTGGCCACCTTGTTTAAATTCAAGTTCATGTCCTAGCACTTCAAAGTCACTATATTTTAAACTATCTACAATATATTTCATAGATTTTGTAATTACTTTTTTTAACCTTTGAGCTAATATTCTGTATTTTGGAATACTATTAAATATATCATATTTTTTTAATGTTAGTTTTTCCTCAACAATATTTTCTGTAATTTGTTTTATTTGTTCTTCTTCAATATTTTTTACAGATATGTTTAATTCATCTAATATTTCAAAAAAGCTGTCTATTACTTCATGCATTAAATTTCCTGTATCAACAGCCTCAACATTAAAGCTATCTTTTTCTTTTAATTTTAGTCCGTATTTTAAATAATATGAAAAAGCACAAGCTTGATATTGTTCTAGCCTTGACACACTTGTTTTTAAAGTATTACCATATAATTTTTCTAATTTATTCTGCTTTAATTTTTCTGGCTCATTTTTATATTGTAAAGCTTTTATTGCTGACTCTAATTTTGTTTTATAATTAGCTTTATAATAATTGTATACATCAAACCAAATAGGTTCTATTTCCTCACCCTGTGTAAAATTTCTCAAATTTACTAATAATTCATCAAATGTAGTTTTAGAAAGTAATACTTCACTTTTTCTTTCTATTACATCACTTTGTTCTTTTATATTAGGAAATATTCTTTTAATTTTATTTATTAATATTGATGCTCTTAAAGATTTTCCTTCTGCATCTGATGAAGCATAAGATAAATAAAGTTTTTCTTCTGCTGTTGTAAATGCCTTGTAAATATTAAAATTGTCGTCATAAATTTGCTCTATTGTTCCTTTTGCAAGTTCTATTCCTTGCTCTTTTAATATATTTCTATCTTTATCATCTAAAAATCCTTCATCTTTTTGTATACTTGGAAAACTTCCATCATTTAGACCTATAATAAATACTGCCTTTACTTTATGTGATCTTGAACGGTCTACATCTCCTACCATTACTTGATCTGCAGTTGCAGGAATTGTACCTAAGTCACTTTGATTAAAGCCCATTTTTAATATTTTTGCATATCTATCAAAAGTTATATTTTTATTTCCTAAAACTAATACTATTTCATCAAATAAATCGGTTAAAATTTTAATACTTAATTCATATTGTTTTGCAATTTCTAGTTCATTATTTTGTTTCAATTCCTCAATTTTTTGTTCTAGCTTTTCATATATATTATTTTGAACTAAAAATTCATATAATCCAGTTGTTATTTCTTTTACTGTTTTTAATCCTGCTAACTGTTTTTTGAATTTCAAAAGAGGTTCTACAACTTTATCTCTTGCATATACTATTTGCTTTTGTTGCTCTTCTGTTTCATTATAAAAACTCCACTCTTTTGCATACCATTTACTTCCTTTTATGCCCCATTTTAAGCAATAATTTTCTAATACAGCTATTTCTTGTGTATCTAAATCTAATAATCCTGTTTTTATATAACCAAAAACAGATTCATAAGACCAGTTCTTTGCAAATATCTCTAGTAAAGATAGTACATATCTTACTAAAATATTGCTTCCTAGGTCTTTTTTCTCATCTATAAAAACTGGTATATTATATTGCTCAAAAATTGCTTTGCATAAACTTGAATATGTATCTATATTTTTTGTAATTACAGCCATTTCTTCATATTTGTAGCCTTGTTTTGCAAGTTTTGTTATTTGTATTGCAACATTTTCTATTTCAGAATATGGATTACTTGCTAAAAATATAGATAAGTTCTCATTTTGTTTATCGTATTTTTTATAAAAAGGGGATGCCATATTTTCTGCTAGATGTTGTAATTCTTCAGTTTTAAATCTGTATGGCGTATTTAGAAAAATTGGTTTTTCTACTTCTATTTGCTCTTGGTTTGCAATTTCTAAAATCCTTTTTACTGTTTGCTTATTGCTATAAAATGTGTCTATATCAGCATTTGTGTTTTCTTGTAAATTATCTGCACAAATTGTTATTGTAATTTTGTGTGATATTTTCATAAGTTTTCTTAAAATTTCATATTCTTGTAAAGTGAAACCTGCAAATTCGTCAATATATATATCACAGTTTTTAAATTCATTTGACTCTTCTAACTCTTCTGCCAAAAGAGTTAATCCATCATTTTCATCAATATATTGGTTTTGAATTGAATTATTATATAAATCATATAAATTTGTAATATCTTCAAGCTTTTTTTGTAGGTATTTATCTTGAGTATTTTTAGTAACTTCTTTTAATGTATCTAGCTGAACTTGGTGTTTTTTTAGCTCAGTTAATTGCCTTGCTATCATCTCTACATTTTCATCTGATTTACCTAAAAATGAGAACTTATTATTTTCTGTTAGTAAAATATGGTCTATAAGCATTGCTTTGCCTGAACCAGATAAATTTATTCTTGTTTTTTTGCCTACTTCTCCTAAAATTCTATATGCCATACGTGCAAACGTAATTACTTCTGCTGAAATCATGCTTTGTGAAGAAGATGTTTCAAGTAATTTTTGCTCTGCTGTATATGAAAATTGCTCTGGTGTAATTACTTTTATTTTGTATGGACTTTTTTGTTTTATTTGTTCATTTATTTGGTTAAAAATATATGTACTTTTTCCTGTACCTGATGTTCCATATACAATTTGAATACTCAAAACTCTCTCCCCTTTCAATTTGCAAAAATCATTTACTGTTCAAAAAAGAATTATTAGTTGACTAGGCAGACTTTATTTGAAAGGCAAGTGCGCATACATATTGTATGTAACCGCGTTTCAAATAAAGTCTAACGACGTCAAATGATGATTATTTTTTAACGTGTTTACGCTTCGCGTTTCCAATAGAATAAATACTGTTGTGCTAGTCCTGCTAAATCTCCATATTTTTCTGTTGCTAATTTTTCTATTTGATCTCTTTTTAGTTTTGTTTCGTCTGGTAATTTAAAATATAGCTCATTCATAACTCTTCTTACCCACACATCTACTGGAAATACATCTAAACATTTTAATGTCGAAAATAACATTATACAGTCTGCTACCTTAGGTCCAACTCCTGGTAATGTTAATAAAGTCTCTTTTATTTTTTTGCTATCTGTTTCTTGTTTTAATTTTTCTAAATCTATTTGTTTTGATATAACTAATTTTGTTGTATCATATATTCTTTTATCTCTAAATCCTAACCCTAATGTTCTTAAGTCTTCTACATTTGCTTTTGACAATTGTTCTGGTGTTGGGAATGTATAATATTCATTTCCTTTCCATTCAATTTTGTTTCCATATCTTCTTGCCATTCTTTCTATTATGCCTTTTATTCTTGGAATGTTATTATTAGCTGATATTATAAAAGATATAGTTGTTTCCCATAAATCCTGATTTAATAATCTTATTCCGCTTCCATAATCAATGCTATTTTTTAATGGTTCATCTATTTTAGATAGTTTATTTTTTATATCGTCATAATCTCTATCCAAATCAAAATAT
Source organism: uncultured Clostridia bacterium (assembly GCA_934120135.1). Classification (GTDB taxonomy): domain Bacteria; phylum Bacillota; class Clostridia; order TANB77; family CAG-508; genus CAG-273. The sequence goes on from CAKOTK010000004.1 coordinate 70,698, forward strand.
TGGGTTACTATTTCTTTTATATCTCCATCACAAATACCATCAAATATAATTTGATGGTTTTGTTCTTTTACATTTAATACATTATTCTTAAAAACTCCAGTATAGCTTCCGTCTAGCTCTTCGTTCCATCTAAAGCATTGCCCACATTCAAATATGTGCTTCAACACAAGGCTTCCGTTGTTTTCTATTTTGTATTGTTGCTCCATTTGACTTTCTCCTTATTCTGTCTGCCACGTCGCTTGCACCGTTGATATATCAAAATAAAATTCTACCCCATTAGAAAGATTTTGCACGCCATATTCATTTTGATAATTGTTTTGTATAGCCCTTACTATTGATAATCCTATTCCGCTTCCACTATTTTCACGATTACGTGAATCATCTACTTTGTAGAATCTTCCCCATATTCTGGTTAAATCTTCCTCAGGTATTTTGTCACCTGTATTAAATACAGTTACTCTTATTTTGTCATTTACATTTTGTATAGTTATTTTTATTTGTTTCTCACCATTAACCTCTTTTGCGTGTTTTATCGCATTTGTGAAATAATTAGTCATTACTTGTTCTATATAAAAATCGTCTGCATACGCATATATAGGTTCCTTTTCGTTAAATATTACTTGAATGTGGTTTTCCTCTAGCATTACATTGCATTTCCTAATAACCTCATTTATTAGTTCCACAACATTAAATTTTTCGTCTGTGAATTCACGTTTTCCATATTCAAGCTTCATTAACTCTAGTAATTGTTTTACTAATACATCCATTTTATTTGACTCATCTAGTATTACTTCTGCATAAAATTTTCTAGACTCATCATCAGTATTTACATTTTCTATTAAGCCTTCTGCATATCCTTGAATTAACGCAATTGGTGTTTTTAGTTCATGTGATACATCTGATATAAACTGCTTCCTCATTTCATCTATTTTAGATTTTTCTTCAATATCCTTTTCAAGCTCACTGTTTGTTTCTCTTAGCTGTTTTATAGTTGCTTCTAGCTTATCTGACATAGTATTTATGTTTCTTCCAAGTTCATTTATTTCATCATCCGAATCATTTATTCTATATTTCTGTTCAAAATCAAGTTTAGCCATTTTCTTTGTAATATCATTTAATTGTAAAATTGGTTTTGTAAATTTACGTGATATTACAGATGCCGCAAAAGCTGATATTAATATAGTTATCACTCCTATTGTGACTAAAGTTGTGTTTGAAATTCTTACACTTTCTTCAATTGGTGCAATAGGAATTCTTATATATAGGCTATATCCATTGTCTAATTTTCCATATAGCAAAATATAGTTTAAACTATTACTAGTATCATCTATTTTTCTTATAGTCATTTTTTCGTCACTATATAATAGATTTTTTCGTTCCTCAAAAGGTGTTTTGGTTTTACTTTCAACGGCTGTTATGTTTGACAAAAAATCCTTATTGGTTGAAAATAAAATCAAATCTGTGTCTGCTTTTATTAATATGTCAAAATTATTTCTAAATGCTACTTTTTTTAATTCTGTTTCCAAACTTATGTCTAGATTTGGCTCCTCATAATAGTCATTTATTTTATTATATAGCTCTTTTATTGTATTTGTTTTACTATATATGTAAAAGTTCTCTAATACTAAACTATTTACAGCTATTAAGCATATTACCAATGTTATAACAACTACACAAAGTGTTAGAAATAGCCTAACTCTTACTGATTTTAATTTTTCTTTTAACATTATTCTACTCCGTTTTATTTAACTTCAAATTTGTAGCCTACGCCTCTCATAGTTTCTATGTACTTACCTTTTTTGCCTAACTTGTGTCTTATTTTCTTTATATGGCTATCAATAGTTCTTGAATCTCCATAATAGTCATAATTCCATACATTATTTAATATTTTGTCTCTAGATAATGCAATTCCTTCATTTTCTACTAAGTATTTTAATAATTCATATTCACGAAGGCTCATTTCAACTGGTTTATCATCTACCTTAACAGTTCTTCCGTCTGGATCTATCACAATACCGCCGTAGTCTTTTACTTCTGTTTTATCTCCCATAGTTCTTTTTAGTATTGCTTCAACTCTTGCTACTAAAATTTTAGGGCTAAATGGTTTTGCTATATATTCGTCTACTCCAAGTTCAAATCCAAATAATTCGTCCTGCTCTTCACCTCTGGCTGTAAGCATTATAATTGGCACTTTTGAACTTTGTCTTATTTGTCTAAGCACTGACCAACCATCAAGTTTTGGCATCATTACATCTAGTAATATAAGGTTAATATGGCTTTTGTTTTCTTCATATACTTGAAGTGCTTCTTCTCCATCTCCAGCTTCTAATATACTATAACCTTTTTGTGCCAAAAAGTCTTTTATCAATTTTCTCATTCTTGATTCGTCATCTACTACTAAAACGGTAATATTGTTCATGTGTTTTTCCTCCTAAATATTACATAGCTATTATACATTATACAAAGGTTTTATGTCTAGATTGTGAACAAAAAAAGAAAAAATTGCCATTGAAGTTCAATAGCAATTTCATAATTTATAAAAATTATACTATATATTTAATTTCATTATGTTGGAAGTATTTTCTCATTAAGTCCCTTAGAAATATTTCTGCTTCTTGTCTTACGTCTTTGTTATATGTGTATTTTCCTTTTCCTCTGCCTGTCATTATTTCTTGATTATATAGACTTGTTTGTTTTGGAAATGCTTCCTGATTTATCATTCTATGCACATAACTATATGTCATAAATATTATTTCAAAAAACACATCTTTTTTTACTTGTTCTGATAGATTTTCTGCTAAATATTGAACTAGTTCTGTATATTGCTTTTTCCAGTCTTCTACTAGAATTACAGGTGCTATTAAAATTCCTAGTTTATATCCTGCATCTTTTAATTTATTTATTGCTCTTACTCTGTTTTCTAATGGCGATGTTCCAATCTCAATTGTTCTAATTATTTCTCTTGGATTTACACTCATTCTTACTATTACTTTTCCTTTATGGTCTAGTGGTAAAATCGGGTCTACCATATCAAATTTAGTTGGAAATGTTAGTAGTCCTTTTGGATTATCTTTAAAATTTTCAATTGTCCATACTAAATTATTTGTAATGGTATTTTCCAAAATCAAATCACTGTTACTTCCTATTTCAAAGGTTAAATCTTTGTCTGCCTCATTTGCTACTTTTATTATTTTTCCTAGCATTTGCTCTCTATTAACAAATAGCCTTAAATATGCACATTTGTTATAGTTACATACTAAATAGCAGTATAAGCACATTGCTATACAGCCTGACGAAGTATATGGAACTAAAAAGTCTGATGTTTTATGATTTGGCACAAATTTATGTGTTTTTCTAACTCCTATTATTAAATTTTGTTTCATTTGTGGAAATTCACTGTTTTGCTTTTTTCTCATTTCTTCTATATTGTTGTGATTTTCTATTTCAATACATTGTATTTTTTTATCTCTATATCTTTTTAAAAGTTCTTTTCCTAGTTCATAATTCTCACTTTCTTTTTCGTAATAAACGGCTTTAGGCAAGAACATATTTAAATCACCTCTAAATATATTCTTGCCTAACATTTAATGATTATTCAGTTTTTACTAATTTCTCTATTTCTTCTTTTGTTAGTCCTGTCGTTTCAATAATTACTTCCATTTCTACTTTTGCTTTTAATAATTTCTTTGCTATTTCTATCTGTTTTTCTCTTGCGCCTTCTTCTTTACCATCCCTTTTTGCTTCATACATTAGTTGAGCATGGTCCATCCTTTCTAGTTCTGCCTTAAATGCCATTCTTCTTAATATATCATCTTGACTAATTCTATCTAGTTCTTCTTTTGCTTCTTTGATATTTTCATTTTCTTCCATTATTTTGGTTACCTCCACATCTTCTGGATTTTCCAAAAACATCATCCACTGCAGTGCTCCATTTTCTTTATTTGTTTTATACTCTCTTATTGCTTTTGGTAGCTCTATTATACAAATCTCAAAATAGCTTGTCAAGATTATACTTTGATATTCTTCTTCTCTTATTTGCCAATTGGTTTGTGCTTTCTTTATCCCCTTAAATTCTGGTAGTTCTCCATCTACTATTATTATACTTATTGTTCTTCTTAATTTACTATATTCATCACCAACTTTTAAATTTGCACTATACATTTTTGCCCAATATAGTAAAAATCTTGGCAACATTTTATCATGTGTTGTTAATTGTACTTCTATATCACATTCTATGTTATCATTTATTACTGCTCTTAAGTCTAGTCTTCCATTCTTGTCATTCTTATTTTCATTTAACAAGTCTTTGCTCTTATCTAATTCTAGTTTATGTATTTTTATTTTTAGTATTTTTTCTAGTAGATCTTTTGTAATTTTTTCTTTTCCTCTTGAAAATAAAGTTTGAAATACAACGTCATTTTTTGGTTTTAATATTTCATTATTTCCAATTTCATTTTTTTTCATAATTTTTTTCTCCTAAATTTTATATATTTTAGCTACATCTTTTTTATAAAAATACACCTGCCTTTCTTGCTAATTCATATTTTCTTTGTTCGTGGAAATTTTAAGATTTTAATTTTTTAGATTTAACAGTATCAAAAAACATTAAGAATTTAAAATATTATTGGTTTAAAATAATTTTGATTTTAAATAATACTAATTTAGAATAATTACATTAAAGTTTAATAATTAGAAACTCCAGATTAAAAAATAATTTAAATATTGTTTTGAAAATAATTATTGCATTGTGTTTGTAAATTTTTCAAGTTTTACTGCACTCAAAAAATGCAACTAAGTTAGTATTGTTATACTATACTTAATTGCATTTTGCAAGTAAAATCGTATGTCAAATTTCGACATATTTTGCTATACGGCAATGTTAAGTTACCTTGAGTTGTGCATATTTTCGAAGCAAAATTTACATATAGTGAAGCCACTTATCTTATTTTTCAATATATCCACTTGTTTTTTGAGTATACATTTCGTCTGTTACTGATTTGTATGTTTCTCCTTTGTAGTCGTCTGTGAACCCGTTATATGCTTTATATATTTCACCTGTATCAGTATTGTAAACTCTTTCATATCCTAATGTTGCGTCACTTTGTTTTTGGCTCATAATATCATATGTTGTTTGTCTGTTTTCCCATGCTTGCATATATGAGTCAAATGCTGCTTGAATTGAAGCACTTAAAGCTAGAGCTTGTTTTGTTTGTGCGTTTCCATCATCTATTGTCTTTTTTACATAAGCATCACTAAATTCAATTGAGTTAGCTGATTGTAACAAAATATCTTTGTAGTCTATAAACTCATCTTTTGCTGAAGTTATTGACATTATATCATACACCATATAGTATAGCATATCTGTTCCACCTTGATATTGGTTTCCAAAATTTACAATAGATGCCATAAACATACCTTCACCTTGTTTATTGTTATCTCCTGTAAATGTAGCTCTTAATACTTTGCTATCTAATGCAACACTTTTCATAGATGCTTTAGAATCAGATTCTTCTAATTTTGTAAAGTTGTTAAATTTAGGAAAATTAAATGTACTTAATGTTGGTTCAATTGAATTCATATATGAACCTATCTCACTAAACTTTTTGTAAAATTCTTCTGTTGTTGGCTTTTCCAGAACCACAGCATCCGCAAATACTTTGTATTGGCTGTTATTTCCACTTAGTTTATAGTAATTTTGCCAAAAAGCTTTTCCTGCTGTGCTCTTTAGTAGTGGTTGCATTTTTAACATTAAAAATATTTGATTGTTTGTTTCGTTTGGATCATATACTTTAATTGCATAATACATTCCTGTTCCACCTGTTTCAACTTTCCAGCCTTGTGGTTTTTTCATTGAAAATTCTACTGTTGAGTAATCTTCAAGTGTTAATTGACTTGCTGCATTTGCCACTATTTTAACATTGTTTTGTCCTTTAACTGTTCCTCCATTATTGTTATTTTGCTCTGTATCGTTATTTCTTGTCATTAGATATCCTCCTCCAAATACAAGTATAAAGACTACTACAATAGCTATTATCCAATTTCTCTTGTTTTTATCCATAGTTACCTCTCCTTTTCTTATTTTTTTATTTATTATACTACAATGTCAATATAAAAATCTAGATTTTATATTATTTTTACCAATTTTTCCGTGACTATTCGGTAGTTGATTTGCAATTAATTAAGCACTTATCCGGCGATAAGTGCTTTTATTTTTATTCCTTGTTCTGAGAACATTTTCTCATGTTCTGTTTCAATGTTTTCCCAAAAGTCTGGTTCTTTTTGTAAATCTCTTGTCAGTTTTTCAATTTTAAAACCTGCATCTTCAAAGTAATGTATACTTTCTTCAAATAAATTATCGTCATCTGTTTTAAAATAAATTTTTCCACCATTTTTTAAGAATTCTTTGTAGTGTTCAAGTTGTCTAGTATATGTTAATCTTTTTTTGTGATGTTTGCCTCTTGGCCAAGGGTTACAGAAATTTATGTATATTCCTTCAATTGAGTCTTGTTTATTTAAAATCAACAAAATTCTTTCAATATCAAAACGAGTAAGTATAATGTTATCTATATCTCTATTGCCTTGAGTATATACTTCTTCAACTTTTCTTTTTGCTAAACCTAGCATTGGATCTACTAAATCAATTGCCAAATAGTTATTTTCCGGATGTAAAAAAGCTTTTTGTGATATGAAGCCACCTTTTCCACATCCTAGCTCAACAAATAAAGGTTGGTCTGGTCTTATATATTCATTCTTCCAGTTTCCTATTATTTCTTCTGGATGTTCTCTATAAAATTTACTTTCTTCTAGTTCTTTTCTAGCCCATGGCTTATATCTAATTCTCAATGTTTTCTCCTTTAACAAAATGTCAGTTAGAGTTATAAACTCTAAACTGACAAAAATTTACTTTCTAATTCTGCATTATGATATATTTTTATTGCTTTTGGTATGATTTTTATTTCAAATTTTGTATTTTCTATTGTTTCTCCATCAACATTAAATCTAATTGGTTCTTCTGATGTTACTGTAATGTTGTTTGTTTTAAAATGATTTGTTCTTTTATCTTGTTCAAGTTTTCCTTTTTTCAATTTCAAAAGTAGATTTATAATTGATGGTAACCTTAGTTTATTTATATAATATACATCAAAATAGTTATCCTCTAAACTTGCTTTTGGAGATATATTATAGCCTCCACCATAATATCTACCATTACAAATACTAAGTATTGTAAAGTTTCCTTTTTCATCTTTTTCTTGTGATTTGAAGTGTATTTGTTTAAATTTAAAATGTGTAAAAGTGTATAAAATACTTGCTGTATATAGATTTTTTACTTTAACATTTTTCTTTTTCATTAAAGGTACATTGTTGGCAACTTCTGCATCAATTCCAACACATGCAATATTTAAAAAATATTTTCCATTTATTACACCAACATCTGATTCTATTTCTGTTTTGCCAAGCTCTTTTACTGTACGATAAAAGTCATTACCTGAACCTGCTGGTATTATACCAATTTTGTTTTTTGTTCCTACTACTCCATTTAGCACCTCAGATAATGTTCCATCTCCACCCACAGCATATATAATGTTTTCTTCGTCTTTATAGCTTTGTGCTAATCTAGTAGCATCTCCTTGCGCCAAAGTATAGCATACTTCATATTCTATATGTTCTTGTTTACATACTTTTTCAATATTTCCTATTATTTTCATTGCATTACCTTTTGCTGACTCAGGATTAACTATAAATATATACTTCATTTCTTGTTTCGTCCCTTCTCTATATTCCTAATCCAGTTGAGAAAGAATTAAATTTTGGCAATCACTGATGCTGTTAAGGCTTTGCCTGTTACAGCATCAGTATGCAAAGCTGAAAATTTTATTTAAAAGGCAAGGGCGCATACGTGGTGTATGTAACCGCGTTTTAAATGAAATTTGACGCAGCAAAAATTGTAATTATTTTTCAACTAATAACTTAGTTATTTCTTCGGTTAGTACTGTGTTTGCTTCTGTAGTATCCATATTCGTCACATCTATTGGTTCTCCAAATTCTATTGTCAAACCTCCAAATGGTCTGTATTTTCCTGTAATTGCAAATGGTATTATTTTTGCATTTGTTTTTTTAGCTAATAATGTAGTTCCTTTTCTTAATGGTAAAAGTAATTGGTCTGTTTTATTTCTAGTTCCTTCTGGGAATATACCTATCGATTTCTCTTCTTTTAGCAAGTTTATTGCATTTTCAAAAGATTCCTTATGCAATTTTCCTACATGTACTGGCAATACTCCGCAAACTTTTGAAAAATGGCCCCAATATGCTATTTGTATATACATCTTTTATGAAAAAGTGTATTACTCTCCTAGTACAGCTTCCTACTAATACCGGGTCTGGATATGCTTTATGATTTCCTGCCAAAATTATTGGTCCCTCTTTTGGTATTGCTTGTTTATTTATTACTTTAGGTTGATATATAATTTTTAATAATACTATTGCTAGTGGTCTTAGAAATTTGTAATTCCACTCTGGTACTTTTTTCATTTATACATCCCTTTCACTAATCATTACTACACATATGCTTTCTTGTAACTTCAAGTAGGTCTAAAGGTGTGAAACCTACTATTTGAATTTTTGAACGGTCTTTTTTCACATGTTCTTCTAGTATTTCTAATATTTTTTGTTTTGTTTCCTTTTTCTCCATATCTATGTAGTCTATAATTATAATTCCGCCGATGTCTCTTAATCGTAGCTGTTTTGCAATTTCAATAGTTGCTTCTCTATTAACTGTAAATACTGTTTGTTCTAAATCTTTGCTACCTACATATTTGCCTGAATTCACATCAATTGCTGTTAATGCTTCTGTTTTATCAATAGTTATAAAACCTCCACATTTTAGCCAGATTTTACGATTATTTGATTTTTCTATTTGGTCTTCTATATCATATATATTTAGCACATTTTCATTTTGTTTTAACTCTAATTTTACCTTTGATTCAAGGCCTGTATCTTGCAAAAACTTTTGAACATATTTATTTATTTCTAAATTGTTAGTTATTATTCTTTGTAAATCTTGGTCAATAATATCAATTAATATTTTTTCCACAATTCCATTGTTTGAATATAGAGCTACTGGATTAAAGTTGCTTGATTTTTCAAGAGTTTTAGCCTTTTTTATTATTTCGTTATATTGTTGTATAACTCCCTCTATATCTTTTTGTATTAGTTCTTTTTCTTTACCTTCTGCTGAAGTTCTTATAATAAGTCCAAAGCCTTGTGGTAATACACTTTTGGCTAAGTCTGTAAGTCTTTTTCTTTCCTGGTCTTTTTCTATCTTTTTAGAAATTGTAATGAATTCTGAGTTTGGCATTAACACTACAAATCTGCCTGGAATAGTAACATGTGTAGAAACTCTTGCGCCTTTTTTATTTGTGCTGTCTCTTTTTACTTGCACTAATATTGGCATTCCTGTGTGTATATAATTTTTTATATCATATTTGCTTAATGTTTCGTTTTTGTTACCTGTTTCATTACTTACTTTTGGAATAATATCTTTTATATGTATAAAAGTATTTTTTTCTACTCCAATATCAACAAAAGCAGCTTGCATACCAACTAATACATTTTCTACTTTTCCTAAATATATATTTCCTTCTAGCCTTTTTTGCTCTGGTCTTTCTTCGTATTTTTCAACTAATTTTCCGTTTTCTACTAAAGCAACTATTTTATTGTTTTGCTTGTCCTGACTAATTATTACCTCTTGCATACTTTCCCTTTCTATAGCTGTTAATTAAACTTATTCATTGTATTATCTATTCCATGTTCAATATAATAAATAGTTGCATCTGCTGCCCTATTTATTCCCACTTCTAATGCTTTATATTTTTCTTCGTCTAATTTTCCTATAACATAATCAATTGCATCATATTCATCCACTGGCTTACCAATTCCAACTCTAATTCTCGGAAAATCTTCTGATACAAGTTCATGTACTACTGACTTTGCACCATTATGTGTTCCTGGTCCGCCTTTTTTTCTTATTTTGATACTTCCTACGGAAACATCCATATCGTCATATATAACTATTACATTCTCTAGTGGTATCTTATAAAAGTCTACAAATGGTTTTATAGATTGTCCACTTAGATTCATATATGTTTGTGGCTTTAATAAAATAACTTTTTCGTCTTTTATAATTCCGCTTCCATATAAACCATTAAATTTTGTTCTTGAAATATCAATTTCACATTTTTTTGCTATTTTGTTAATTACATCAAATCCCATATTATGCCTTGTATAACTATACTCTGGCTCAGGATTTCCTAGTCCTACTATTAAATACATTTAATTTTCCTCTTTAATTTAATATCATTTCATAATATCTAGCATGTGTTGTAGAATTTCTTAGTTCTTCTTTTTCAACAAATCCATTTTTCAAATAAAAATTTATTGCTCTACCTAGGCTTTCATAAGTGCCTAATTGTAATTTTTCTAAATTTAAAGTTTGAACTGCAAATCCAAACACTTCGTTTAATAACTGCTTTGCTAATCCTTTGCCTCTATATTCTATATCACAACAAACATTTTCAATTCTGCCAACACTGTCTTCCAACTTCTTAAGCATCATTGTCGCTAGTATTTTGCCTTCTTGCTCTATATACCATATGTATAAATTCTCGTCATTGTAGTTTTTCTCTAAATAGTTTTTGCTAAAAACTTCAAAGCCGATTTTCTACAACCATAACTTGATTAGTTAAACTTTTTATTGCTTTTTCTAACTCAGCATTTTCTTCATATCTTTTTACAATATAGTTCTCCATTTATTACCTCATCCCTTTTTACATATTTTAGTGTACTAAATTAAATCTATAATTTTTTTCATGTTTTTTACTTAATTTTTTTATTTCTTCTAAAGTTCTTTTTGAATTATTATGATCTAAATAATGAAATGTGTTTTCTATAGTGTTTTTATATTTTTCTTCTATTTGGCAATTATTTTTTATGTAAAAAATAATTTTGTTTACTATATCGTCTTCATCTTTAATCAATTCTCCAAATCCATCTTTTCCATAGTCAAAATAGCCTCTATTATAATGTGCTGTAAAGAATTTTTCTTGGTCAAATTGATAATATATAATTGGTTTTTGTAAAAATGCTACATCAAAATGTGTGCTTGAATAGTCTGTAATAAATAATGCACATTCTTTAAATAATGTAGAGTATCTTATATCTTTGGTTGATAAAACCTCTACGTTTTCATTTTGTAAATTTAAAAAGCTTTGCTTATATTTTTCTGATGCTGGATGTAACAAAAACTGAATTTTGTATCCATATTTTTTTATTTCATCTAATATTTCTTTTTTGTTTAATAAGCTTTGATATTTTTTATAAAACTCTGACTCCTCTAGTGAGTTTCCTTTGTCATTTGTGTATTCTACATTTTCTAAAAACGCTCTCCAAGTAGGTGCTATTAAAATTATCTTTTTTCTTTCATCTTTTAGCCTATCAAACCTAGCAAGTCCAGTACATACAATTGCATTTTTATCGTACATATAGTTTTGCTCTACGTCCTCATATTCTGGCTTTGTAGTTGTAACAAATAAATCTGCTATAATGTGCTCTCTGTTCAAAAAGTTATGAACATCGTTCATTATAACTCCATGTTGCAAAAATACAAATTGTTTATTTATTTTATCTTTATAAACTGACATTTCTTGTTCATTAAATGGGTTAAATACTCTGTCATAATAACTAGCATGTGATGACATTATCATTTTGCTATTTATGTATTTTAATTTGTGCTTTAAAGACCCATATTTTAGCACTTTTCCGGCTTTGCTAATATCTTTAAAATTAGGAGAATTTTTATCTAACACGAAATACGTGTATTTACTGAAATTTTTATCTTCCTGATTTATGTATCTAAACAATTGCTCTGCATTATCGTCTCCATACATAATTCTGTCATTTAATAAATAATATTTTTCTCCTGTTTTAAACAAATTTAGAATATACCATTTGTGATATAATTTTCTAGCTTTAAATATCTTAGATAATTCATATTTAAATTTTTCAAATGCTTTGTATTTTGTTACAGTAAATGTTGCTGTTTCGCCGTCTATAGCTAGAGTATAGCCTTTTGTAAAAATTTTATATGGTATTTCTAGTTCATTTATTTTTTGGTCTTTGTTGTCTAAGAATTCCACATCCTCAAACTTTTGGTTATTATCTTCTAAGATAAATTTGTATATATTTTCAGTGTCAATTTTTATATTTAAAGTAAGTTTATTATAATTCACTTCTTGTGAAAATGAATATGTTTGAACATCAAAATTATAGTTTTGATGTTCAGTTTTTAAATATGCTTTTATATTATGAATTTCATTATTTGTTTTATATAAAATCTCAATGTTTGCAATTCTATCTTCAACAATTTTAACATTAACTAAATTAACACTTTTTTTCATAAATACAATTTTCCTTTATATTTCTGATTTTAGCTTGTCCCAAATCTCATTTGTTTTTAAATATTCATTATAATGTTTTTTTACATTTTTGTCATACTTAGTTAAGTCTTCTAGCAATACATTACAATCTTCATTTTCAAATAATTTATTTACTTCTATAATTCCTGTTTTTAATTTTTCGTATGTCTCTTGAATTTTCTCTTTATATGTTTCTTTATGTGTTATGTATTGAAATAGTGGTTTATATTTAATCCATCCTCTTGAAGCTTGGATAAATCTCTTAGCAATTTGTTCATCTTCAACTTTTATTTTTCTTAAAGTTTTGGGGTATTTTCCTCTTAATATATTTGTATATTTTAAAAATCCATCATGAAAATGATAAACAGGTACTCTTACTACCTTTGAGTCATTTAGTTTAGTAGAAAAGAATGTATCTTCTCCTCTTGCACCTTCTGGGTTATAGAATGCTGGTATTTTATCAATATGTTTTAGGTTTAAACATAAGGTAGAACCTGCAACCCATTTCCCTATTCCATCACTTTCAAGTTCATATGCTCCTTCTCCATTACTAATTTCATTATTTGCATATGTAACTCCATTATATTTTGTAAATTTTTCTTTTATCGAATCCCATGAAATGATGTCATTACTAATTGCTTCTATGTATTGTCTAAATAAGCTTTCGTCAACATCTTCATTTAGTTCTACATATGGAATAGGTGATATATATCCACAATGATACCCTATTGTTACATCTGCATCTTGTATATAGTTATAATGCATACGCACATTGTCTTGTTGTTTCCATGTAATTTCTTTTGCGCCTTCATCTTTTATACAAGCTACAGGATATTCGTCATCATCCCAAAATAGTAAATAGTCCATACCTCTTAATAATGCATAATACATTAAAGTGTTTCTGCCTTTGGCATGTCCATGTCCAAAAAACAACTCTGCTTCTTCCTTAGTTAGCCTTTCTCTTCCTATTAACCTTTTTTTCATTTCTTCAATGTCTTCTGGAGTAATATATTTAATTTTTATATCTTTATACACATTCGGCATTAAGCCATAAAAATCAACCCTTGTTGTATATTGATATCCTAAATCAAATAAAACAAAGGCTGTTAGTTCAACTTTGTCATCTAAATCTTTAAATTGGTTTACTAATTGTTCATAAGTATTGTTTATTACTTTACATACATTAGGTCTTCCTGTTACAAAACCCAACCCAAATTGAATCGTCTTGCCCATGCTTTTCTCCTTAACATTTGTACTATTAAATCACAAAATCTAACTATAAAATTATATCATATTTTGCGTTTTGTGTCAATTTCTAGTTTTTGTTGATTTATAGCACTTTGTAGGTACTTTAGCATTGATTTTTTAAGCTTTAATTATTTAATTCATAAATTAAATTTTCATAAGCTTTGTGTGACAGTTCATTGTTGTATTTTTCGTCAACATATTTTTCTAATATCCAGTTATGTATCGCTCCTTCATATTCATTTATTTTAATTTCAGACAGTTTCTGCTGTAATATATGTACATCCGGATTTAAAATATCATTTGTTCCTGTATACACAACTATATTCTTTAGATTTTCTAGCTTTCCATAAATTGGGCTTACTAGATAATTTGTTGTATTTTCTTCTGTTTTTGCATAAACTATTCCCACTATTTTTAGAATGTTTTTGTTTAATTTTGTGTCTCTTTTTTGAACTTCATCTATTTCTTTATTCGACATAGTTACATCTAACCATGGCGAAATTAGAATTGTTTTGCTTGGTTGTCCAAGCTTGTCTTCTGCTATTTTTTGTACAAGTGATAGACTCATTCCTGCTCCTGCTGAGTCTCCCATTAGTATTAAGTTTTCTTGTTTGACTTTTTCTAATATTTTTTCATATAGTGGTAAAACCATATTAAATGCATCTTCATAGTTATACTGTGGTGCTAGTGGATAATCTGGCACTATTATAGTAGCATTTGTGTCTTTTATTATTTCATTGAAAAATAGCCAATGTTCCTGTTCGATTTCTCCAACATAAGCTCCACCGTGTAAATACAATATTACTTTATTTGATTTCTCAGTCTTTGGTGTAAGAACAAATACTTTTCTTTGCGCAAATTTTTCTTCAGCTATATTATAGTTCTTCTCTTCACTTGGCTTAGCTTCTATATTTCCATTAAACCAATAAATTGCTCCAATTATCGCTCCCAGTAATATAGCTATAAATATTATTACAATTATTTTTATTACTTTCTTCATATTCTGCTTCCTAACTATCTTATATGTGGAATTTTCTTTTAAACGTCTCCTTAAATGTCACTCCATTTTTTACTTTTTGTTTTCTTTGTTTAATCATATTCATTAGTGGTGAACTATCAATTTTAGGATATAACTCATTTGCCTCTTTTGCATAAATGTCATTTGTTATAATCTCAGTTTTAATTCCTTGCTTTTCTAAGAATTCTGCAAAGCTTTTTTCAATATCATTTTCCTGTAAAATAGATCCCACTGAAAATACTATGTTGTCTTTATATGAGCATATTGTACATTTTATTTTTTCTGCTTTTTCTGGTGCAATTATAAAAAAGAAATTTTGTATATATTGCTCATATTCTGGCAGAAAGTTCACTTTTCCTAAATTTGAAAATGTTGTGGTTGTGTATTTTTGTATTTCTCCATATACTAATTTTAATATCAATTTTTTTATAAAAAGTGGTATTATTCTTATAAGTATTTGATTTCCCAGTTTAACATTATGTGCCATAGTTTTAGCTAAGCTTTCTTTTTGTAGGTTATCGTGGAAGAATTCTCTTACATATTCTAATATTGCTTCAAAATTATTCAAATCTATTTTTTCTGCTTTTGCAACAACAGTCATATATGTAAAAAAGTTTGTTATTGTATTAGACGGAAAAAATTTTTTCAAATTTACTGGTATACATACTTTTATACTCTTTTTATCTTTAGTGTTCTTTTGTTGTTGATATATGCAATATATCAGCACAGCTGTAAAATACTCAGTTACTGTAACCTTTAAACTTCTACATGTTTTAATTATTGGTTTTAAGTCTATAAATACTTGAGTAGTTCCTGCTTGATATGGCAACAGCTTCTTACCTTTTAAAATATACGCTCTTCCTGTATTATCTTTGAAATGTAGACTTTTGTCATAATTTTTCAAATAACTATCTTCTATGTCTTGCACTTGTAGCTGTATTTGTTTTGCTGAAAATTTTTCATTAAAATCATGACATAAATTCAAATATTCATATACTATTGTTTTTACAAATTCTGTAGCTGTTGTGCCATCTGTTAAGGCGTGAAACACTTCTACATTTATTTTGTTGTTGTAATAAGAAACTCTAAATAAGTATCCATTATTTGTCCTATAACCTATATATCTACAAGGATACCTATCCTCTGGATATACTATAATTTCTCTATTGTTTTCCTCTAAATAATACCAAAAAAATCCTGTTCTTAGTCTAACTTTAAAGTTTGCAAAAGTAGATAAGGCTTTTTCTGTTGCCTTTTTTAATTTTTTTGGATCTATTGTTTCTGTTAACACAACAGATACACGAAATATTGTGCTAAATTTTTTTGTTGATATTATCGGAAATAATTTTGCTGAATTATCTAATTTTCTCCATTTTACCTTTTGATTATTACTCATAAAATCCCCTTTAAAATAGCTCTTCTAATTTGTATTCTTTTTCTAATTTATCATTTAGATATAGCTTTGTAACTAGTTCTAATTCTTTTAAGCTTTCATCTGAAATGTTAAATGAAAATATTTTTTTAGCATCTGCTAATACTATATATTGGATTGCAGTTCTAGTTGAATCTGATATTTGTATTGCACTTTTGTCTATTTTACCACAAGCTGTGCATTTCAAACAATTATCTTTTAAGCTAAAATAGTTCAATTCTTCTTGAACTTTGCAATTGCCACATTTTCTTATCTCTGGCATAAAACCAAGTAAACAACAAAGTCTTAGTTTAAATACTGATATTACGAAGTCCAAGTTTTTTTCTTCTTCTGATATCATGTATAAAGTGTTTAAGTATAATTGCAAAATTTTATATGTATTTTGATTTTCATCTGTTACATCATTTATTATTTTTGTAATGTATGAGGCATATTTAAGCTTGTCTAAATCTGTGCGAATATTATAAAAAACTTCAATTGTGTCACATGAATTCATATGATAACTGTTACTACTTTGATATAGCAAATATTCTCCAAAGCACAAAAATTGAGTGCCTGACATTAAAAGGCTTTTTGGTCTTCTAGCCCCTTTTGCCGCACACCCAATTTTACCATTTGGAGTAAGTATAGTTACCATTTTATCAAAATCATTCATATTACTTTCTGAAAGGATTATCCCCTTCGTTTTTAATATTCCCATATTGTGTTTCCTCTACATTTTTAGCTATATCTTGCTTTGCATTTTTTTCTATATTTTCTACTTGCATTAGTTCCATAAATGTGTCAATGTTTCCTGTTTGTTTAAAAGTATTCCATGCTAGGTCTTTAATTTGTTTTTCCATCATTTACACATCATCTCCTATTCTAGAAGTTTTACTTCTAACTTTATCTTTCGCTTCTTTTTAAATTTTATACTGGTATAATTTGTAAAACTAGTCTGTATTTTTAAATAGTTTTACAAATTTATCATTATTTATCCAGTCTTCACGTACTTTTACCCACAATTGCAAATTAACTTTATCTTGTAATTCTTTTTCTAAATCTTCTCTTGCATAAGTTCCAATTTTTTTAAGCATAGCACCATTTTTTCCAATGATTATACCTTTGTGTGAATCTCTTAAGCAATAAATTGTAGCTTCTATATTGAAAATTGGCTCATTATCTCTTGTTTTGCCTCTTTTCATTTTTTCAACTTCTACAAATATTCCGTGTGGTACTTCATCTTGTAAAAGTTTTAGGGCTTTTTCACGAATAGTTTCAGAAGCTATATCTCTTAAAGTTTGGTCTGTATATTCATCTATATCATAATATGCAGGACCTTCTTTAAGGTTCTTTTCTATTTCTTCAAGTATAACTTCTGTGTCTTTTGCTTTTAAAGCAGAAATTGGAATAATAGCTTTGAAATTATACTCATCTTTAAATGCTTCTATTAGTTTAAAAACTTGCTCTTTTTTAACCAAATCGATTTTGTTTATTATCAAAATTGTATTAGCTTTTGCTTCTTTAATTTTGTCTAAAATCATTTGGTCACCTTTGCCAATTCCATCTGAAGTAGCTTCCACAACAAATAAAAGCACATCTGCATCTGGAATACTGCCCCAAGCTGTGTCATTCATAGTGTTACCTAATTTTGATTTTGGTTTATGAATTCCTGGTGTATCTGTGAATATTATTTGTGAGTTTTTTCTATTTACTATTGCTTTAATTGCTGTTCTTGTGGTTTGTGGTTTATTAACAACTACAGCTACTTTTTGACCAACCATATCATTTAATATGCTTGATTTTCCGACATTTGTTCTTCCAACAATTGCTACAAATCCTGATTTAAATTTTTCCATATCTTCTCCTAATTATATTTTAATATTTATATTTTTTAGCTTAGAAATTATATGTATCACTTGCAACTGTCAGACTGCACTGCGAAAGAAATTGTATTATTCGGCTCGTAGCGCCCTCAGTACAACCGAGATTCCCTACTCGCCTCAAAACAATTTCTAATACTCGTTCCGCATAGACGAAGTTGCCTGCGTTCTACATATAATTTCTAGGTTGCAAAGTAATATAATTTTAAAATCGTATGTGTATTAGTTGCAAGTGATACATATAATTTTTATGTTAAAAATAATACAACTTCTAGGATAATACTTAATTTAATATTTATTATGCAAAAATTATATTACTATTATAATACAAATTTTGTAGAAAAATGTAAACAAATTTACACTTTTTTTCTACTATTTTTACTTGACAAATCTATATTTTTCTTTTTTAGAATAATGAGTATGTAATAATTTATGAGCTAATTCTCCATTAGGTTCGCCTAAAAATTCTTTGTAAACCTGCTTCAACACAGGATTCTCATGTGATTTTCTAATCACACTTTTTTCATCAATTGAATACATTGCTTCAGCACGTTTTTTATGTATATCAACCTCTTCTTGAATTTTAGCATTTTTTATAGGTTGACCTCCACCTGTAATACATCCACCTGGGCAAGTCATAATTTCAACAAATTGATAATCTGCTTTACCAGATTTTATCTCTTCCATAATAGTTTGTGCATTTGCTAATCCATGTGCTACTGCAACTTTTACTTTTTTATCTCCAATCTCTATTTCGGCTCTTTTTATTCCACTTTCTCCTCTTACTTGTTCAAATGCAATTTTATCTAAAGGTTTTCCTGTTACAATTTCAGAAACACTTCTAAGAGCCGCTTCCATAACTCCACCAGTCACTCCAAAAATAGCTGCTGCACCGGTTGCTTCTCCCATTGGATCATCAAATTTAACATCTTCTAGATTTACAAAATCTATTTTAGCTTGTTTAATCATTCTTGCAAGTTCTCTTGTAGTAATAACTGCATCAACATCTTGCTTCATTTCTTCTCTTTGTCTTTCATATTTTTTTGCAATACATGGCATTACAGATACTACAAATATTTTACTTGAATCTAATCCTTCTTTTTCGGCATAATATGTTTTTAATAATGCTCCAAACATTTCATGTGGTGATTTGCAACTAGATAAATGTCCTATATTTTCTGGATAATTCATTTCAATATATTTTACCCAGCCAGGGCAACACGAAGTTATCATTGGTAAATTATCATTATTTTGTAGTCTTTTTATGAATTCTGTTCCTTCTTCAACAATTGTAAAATCTGCCCCAGTATTTGTGTCAAATACTTTATCAAATCCCATTTGTTTTAATGCATTTACCATTTTTCCTTCTACATTTGTGCCTATTGGCATTCCAAATTCTTCTCCTAATGCAACTCTTACAGAAGGAGCTGTTTGCACTATTACATATGTATTTTTATCATTTATTTTGTCCCATACAATTTGTGTAGAGTCTTTTTCCCTTAAGGCTCCTGTTGGACATACTTCTATACATTGTCCACAAAAAGTACAATTTACATCATTTAAACTGTTGTGTCCAGCTGTTGAAACACATGAATTAAATCCTCTTTCTGTTACACCTATAGCACCTATTTTTTGTACTTTATTGCACATTGAAACACATCTTCTACATAATATGCATTTATTAGGGTCACGTACAATAGATGGAGATTTATCGTCTATTTGATATGTGTTTTTTGTTCCATCATATACAGTTTTTTCTTTATCAAATTGGTTTATAAGGTCTTGTAATTCACAATTTTCTTTTCTTACACAATTATCACAGTCTTGATGATGGTTAGATAGTATTAAGTCTAACATAGTTTTTCTAGCTTCTAAAACTTCTGGTGTTTTGGTATGTACAACCATCCCCTCTTCTACCTTTTGAATACAAGAAGTAGCAAAGCCTCTTTTACTTTCCACTTCTACAAGGCACATTCTACAATCTCCAATTTCATTTATTTCTTTTAGATAGCATAATGTTGGAATATCTATGCCTAATTTTGCTGCAGCTTGTAAAATTGTTGTACCTTCTGGTACTTCTATGTTTCTACCATCTATTGTTAGATTTATCATATCTATTATCCTTCCTATAGGTATATTAAGTTGAAATCTATTTTTCAACCACTTCCTATTTTACGTTTTTATTTTTAATATACTCTCTTCCTTGAAATTCTTCTCTTAAAATGTCCATCATTACTGCATCATAGTATTTTCCATTTACAAATTTGCCTTGTCTTTCTCTTCCCATTTCTTTAAATCCGCATTTTTTGTAACATGCTTTTGCTCTTTCATTACAATCTAAAACAGTAAGGTTAATACTATTTAAGTTCATGTAGTTGAAACCAAAATCTAGAATTAAATTGATAGCTTCTGCTCCATAGCCTTTGCTTCTGTACTCACTTCTGCCTATAAAAATTCCTAAAGTTGCTTTACTATCTGTTCTATCAATTTTTTCTAGTGAAACTGTACCAACCATAACATCATCTTTCAAATCAACAATTACAAATGTTGATTCTGGATTTGCATTCTTTTCTAAAAATTCTTTTTCTCCACTCAAGCTTATCATTTGAGCAGTTCTTCCAATATAATCAGTTACTTCAAAATCATTCATCCATTCTGTAAATTGTTCCACATCTTCTGCATTTCTTGGAGACAAATATATTCTCTCTCCAACCAATTTTTTAAAATATTTCATAACTTCCTCCTTTTTTTATTTCTCACAAATTTTCAAAAATTTCCTTGTATATCTTTAAATTTTCAAAAGAATAGTTTTTAGTATTCTTAATTTCAATTTAAAGTAGTATATTACGAGGAAAACCAGCAAAAAATCTTGAAACTATACGAGTGTATGTTGAAAGATTTTTTGCGCAGTTTGACAAAGTAAGATGCTGCTTTAAATTGAAATTAGCCTATAGCGTGGAAAGGACAAACACTTAAGCAAGTCCCACACTTAATACACTTCTCCTCGTTAATATGATGTGTTTTACCTGGCTCTCCTGTAATTGCTCCAACTGGACAATTACGACTACATTTTGTACATCCTCTACACTTTTCAGGATCAATTTGTATTTTTGCTAATGCTTTACATTCTCCTGTTCTGCATTTTTTCTCTTCTATATGCTCTAGGTATTCTTCTCTAAAATACTTTAGTGTTGAAATTACTGGATTTGGTGCTGACTGTCCTAATCCGCATACTGAAGTTTTTGGTATAATTTTCGCTAATTCTTCTAATTTTTCTAAATCTTGCTCTGTAGCTTCTCCATTAGTTATTTTCTCTAGTATTTCAAGCATTCTTTTAGTTCCAATTCTGCATGGCGTACACTTTCCACAAGACTCATCTACAGTGAATTCTAAGTAAAACTTAGCAATGTTCACCATACATTTTGTATCATCCATTACTATAAGTCCTCCTGAACCCATCATTGAGCCTATTTGTTTTAATGATTCATAATCTATTGGTGTATCTAAATGCTCTTTTGGAATACATCCACCTGATGGACCGCCAGTTTGTGCAGCTTTAAACTCTCTGTTGTTTGGTATTCCTCCACCAATATCATAAACAATTTCTCTTAAGGTTGTTCCCATTGGAACCTCAACTAACCCAATATTTACAACATTTCCACCTAACGCAAATACTTTTGTTCCTTTTGAGGTTTCTGTCCCAATACTTGAATACCATTCTGCTCCATTTAATATTATTCTCGTTATATTCGCATAAGTTTCAACATTATTTATTAATGTTGGTTTACCCCATAAACCTGAATTTGCAGGATATGGTGGTTTT
Source organism: uncultured Clostridia bacterium (assembly GCA_934120135.1). Classification (GTDB taxonomy): domain Bacteria; phylum Bacillota; class Clostridia; order TANB77; family CAG-508; genus CAG-273. The sequence goes on from CAKOTK010000004.1 coordinate 92,551, forward strand.
AATCTTGGTTGACCACGTTTTCCTTCAATAGATTCTAAAAGTGCTGTTTCTTCTCCACATACAAATGCTCCTGCACCTAATCTAATATCTACATCAAAGCTGAAGTCTGTTCCAAATATATTTTTTCCAAGTAGCCCATAATCTCTTGCTTGTTTTATTGCTACTCTAAATCTATCTACTGCAATTGGATATTCAGCTCTTACATAAATATACCCTTGATTTGCTCCAATTGCATAACCGGCAATTATCATTGCCTCTAATACAGAATGTGGATCTCCTTCTAAAATACTTCTGTCCATAAATGCACCTGGGTCACCTTCGTCTGCATTACATACCACATATTTTTGTTCTGATTCTACTGCCTTAGTTAATGCCCATTTCTTACCTGTCGGAAATCCTGCTCCACCTCTTCCTCTTAGTCCAGAATCTTCTATTGTTTTAATTACTTCATCTGGTATCATTTCTAAAAGTACTTTTTCTAATGCTTTGTATCCATCAAAAGCTATGTATTCATCAATATTTTCAGGGTCAATTTTCCCACTGTTTTGAAGAGCAATTCTTTTTTGTTTTTTATAAAAAGTCAAGTCGTCTAGTTTGTTTACTCTAGTTCCATCAATGTCTTTGCATAATAGTCTTTCAACTATTTCACCATCTATAATGTGCTTTTGTATAATTTCTTCACAGTCTTCTGGCTTTACCATTGCATAAAATGTGTCTTCTGGTCTAATGATTACTATTGGTCCTTTGGCACATAACCCAAAACATCCTGTTTGAATTACACGTACATTTTCTAAATTTTTTTCTTTTACTATTCTTTTAAAATTTTCTATAACTTGTGTAGATTTTGAAGATGTACATCCTGTTCCATGGCATACTAAAATATGTTTTTCTCTTCCTCCAACTGATGTATCTACTCTAATATTTAGTTCTTTTCGCTTTTCTTCTCTTATTTTTCTTATCTCTTCTAAAGTTTTCAAATCATTACTCCTTTCCTATTTGGTCATCAATTCATCTAAAACTTCATCAAGTTTTTTTACAGTAGCTCTTCCATAAACTTCTCCATTCACGGTAAATACTGGTGCTATTCCACATGCACCTAAACAACGAGTGCTATCAATTGAAAACTTTCCGTCTTCTGTTGTTTCTCCTTCTTTAATGCCTAATCTTTCTTTTAATCTATTCATTAGTTTCTCTGAACCTTTTACAAAACATGCTGTTCCTAAGCATACTGAAATTGCATATTTTCCCTTTGGTTTTAATGTGAATCTAGAATAAAAAGTAATTACTCCATAAATTTCTGCCATTGGAATGTTTAAGTATTCTGATATTTCATTTTGTGCAATTTGTGGAATATATCCATATTTTACTTGCACATCATTTAATATTGGTACTAAATTATCTTTGGCAGTTGTATATTGCTCTAGAATTTTTTTTACTTCTTGCTTTAATTTTTGTTCTACACAATTCATTGGATAAAAGTCCCCCCTTGTATATTTGTATTTTACTTTTACGAGTTTATTATATCAAACCGTTAGTTTTTATACAACAAAATACGACAAAAAAAATGAATGATAACAAATCATCCATTTTTTGAATTTTAACTTACATATCTACACCTATTAAACTTGGATAGCCATTATTCTTTGATGGGTTTAGTTCCCATACTGGTGTTTCTTGGTCTGCGTTTAATAAGGCTAGGAATTCTTCCTTTTTCATTTCTGTTTCCGATTTTCTTTCTCCTGCTACCGCTAGTTCTTCACTTGTTGTAGGTATTCCTGCTATATAATAATTGTTTTTTATTGTAAAAGTTTTTGATAATAATCCTATTACTCCTCCTACATATGTTGCATTTTTGCCCTCTGTTTCTATTTTTCCTATATTATAGTTATTAGAAATTGTTCCACTTGTTTGGTTAGAACTCATCCATCCTATAATTCCTCCTAAATATTGAATCTCCCATTCTGAATATTCCGAAGATTTTTCTGGAATTATACTACCTATGTTATAGCAGTTTTTTATTGTGGATTCATACTTATTTAATACTGATCCACAAATTCCCCCTAACTGTTCCACCCCTTTTACTTCTCCACTGTTATAACATTGCTCTATTATTCCATTTAATCCTCCTACTATTCCTCCAATTTGAGCAAGTCCATTTATACCTCCAACATTAATACACTTTATTATGATGCTATTTTGAAGAACTTCTCCTGCTATTCCTCCTGCTCGTGATCTTTTTGCATTTATTATACCTTTATTTATACTGTTTTCTACTATTTTTCCTAGAAAACCACCTACTATTCCTCCACAATTGGACAACGTATTACCATCATAAATTCCCCCATAAATTGTTCCCAAGTTAATACAGTTTTGTATTTTTTCCCCTTCGCTTCCTCCAATTATTCCTCCTGTATCAATTCCTCTACCAGTTATTATGCTTTTATTGGTGCAATTTATTACATCTCCAGCATCCACCCATCCTGCTATTCCTCCTACAAATCCATTGCCTTTCTCAATTCCTCCTGTTATTTTTCCGTCATTTACACAATCTTCTATCTTTTTTCCTGTAAATCTTCCTGCTATTCCTCCTACGGATTGTTCTTCCCCATACACATCCCCAAAATTAGTACAATCTTTTATTTTCTCTCCTACAAATATTCCAACTATTCCTCCTAGTCTAGTTCCTTTAGATTTCACATTTCCTATATTTTTACAATTTTCTATTTGTGTTCCTGTAAATTGTCCTACTATTCCTCCTACCGTTCTTCCATTTGTTCCTTCTCCAGTACTAACTACATTAGTCCCTATATTGTCACAATTAATTATACTGCCTTCACGCAATGCTGCTACTATTCCTCCTACACATTCGCCACTTGCTTCTATGTAGCTATCTACTATGGTTAAATTTTGAATTGTATCTGAGTTTCCAAATATACCTGCAAATTTTCCATCTTTTTTTACATATATTCCTCTTACTGTATGATTGTTTCCTTCAAATGTTCCTGTAAATTTTCCTGCATTGTCTATTCCTATTGGGTCCCATGCTGTTCCTGCTGTTAGTACTCCATCTTTTTGTCTTGCTCCCATGTCTATATTGTTTTCTAAGTATACTATTGTACTATCTGTTATCTCTAAACCTTCTTTTTCTTCATCTGTTAATTTTCCATTTACAAACTCTTCAAAGTATTTCATCTCCTCTGGTGTGTATATATGCCAATTTTTGCTTTCATCTGCTGTTGGTTTACTCTTACTTGTTCCATCCCATATATCTGCTTTTCCATCTATTATATCTCCATTGTCATATACTGTTACTGTTGCTTCCTCTCTTGTTACATAGCATGTGTCTTCTATGCTTCCTATTGTTTCTACTGTTCTATCTCCACTTATCCCATTTTCTAAGCTTTCCTTTAAACTTTCTAATGGCAAACCTGACATTTTATTTACATTTCTTGCTTGGATTACTATTCCTATTTCTTCTTTTAAGCTTGATAAATTTGTTACCTTTTGTGCATCTCGTACTTTCGCTATTATTCCATCATTTCCAAATAGCACGCTTATGCTTACTCCTGCTAAGATTAAGAGTACCACAATAGTTACTACTAGAGCAATTAGTGTAATACCTTTTGGGTTTAAATAGTTTCTTTTCATTTTATCTGTCATTATATTTTGTACCCCTTTCCTTTTTTCTTTTGATTTTTTGTGATAATATAACTCTTTTTCATGTTTGCAATAACATTTAATTATTCAAAACTAATTTTGCTATCTATTGGGCAGATTTGAATAAAAGTCTTTCCGTCGTTTACTTTTATTTCGTTTCCTTCTAGGTCTTTATATACTGTTTGGCTACTTCTTGAAGTTTTGTAGCATTTAATTGGTATATATTTTCCATTTGTAATGTAATAGCCATCTAAAGTTTTTACATTATCTAATGTTTGTCTTCCTTTTCCACTTCCATCATCTAAAGTAGTATTTTTACATTTTGTTATAATAATATTTTTAGTTTTTACTGTATTTTTTGTATTCCAGTCTGTTTGTTTTTTATCTCTTGAATATCTGACATATTCTTTGCTCTCTTCGTCATATTCATATCTTACTGTATTGTAATATGAATATGGAATTGTTACTGTATTTGCTAGATTCGTAATCTTTCCTTCTGTTTCACCTTCTACTGGTTCTTCTCTTTCATCTGGTAAATTTACTTCGTCAACTACATAGTTAAGTACTGTTTTTTTGCTAGTTGTAGTTCTAAATTCTTTGTTTTCAATAAGTTTTGTTAGCTTAGCTGTTGAAGTTACAGCATTATGTGGAGCATATCTACTGCTGTCTCTCCAAAAGTCTGTTGCGCTTTCATATATTCCATTTATATCATCTACTTTTAATTTTGTAATGTCTGATTTTGCTTGTGGACTTTGTCCATAATGAACACAAATAGCATCATTTTCTAGTACATAATCTAGGTAGTAATGTCTAGCACTTCTTAATGGTCCAATTTTGCTTATATCTTTATTTTTAATTACTGCCATTAATCTGGTTTCTCCACCTTCAACAATCATTTCATATACTAGGTCTGCTTGTTCCAAACCTGCTTGTGGCATTGCATTTATATTATTATCTATCATAAATGCAAGTGGTCTTTCTGTTCCTGCAAAAGTTTTTGGTTTTAATTCTTCCTTTGGAGCTTCTGTTTTTGTTGTATTTTCTGTACTTCCAACTTCTTGGCTATTTTTAAATTTTTCAATTCCTAGCCATACACTTACTGCTAATATCGCTAATAACAATAATACGATTATTGGTTTTGCACTTTTTTTAGATTTTTTTCTTGCCATTTGAAAACATCTCCTTTTTAAACAATTGCCATTGCTATTCCATATAGAACAAGTACTAATACAGTGGCAAAGCATCCACTAAATATTACTTCTGATAATTTATGTTCTTTTGCAGCAATTCTACTCTCGGCTAGTAAAATAGCAGTTACTAATGATAACATTAAAATTACTATGTTATCTGTCAATAGCCAAATCAAAGTATTTGCAGCAAATCCAATAGCTGCATGCCCACTTGGAACAAATTTTGAATTTAATCCTTTATGTTTATTAGATTTTGCATAAGCAACTAAAGCTAATGCTGCAATCATTACAATTACCATAATTGAAAAAGATAAATGTACTGGATTGCTTGTTACATTTTTTAAAAATGCTAAACCTATATCTGCAATTTTATCAAAGAATAAGAAGTATGCTACTATTATTGCATTTATGGTTGTTATTACTACTCCTCCTGCTGCAACGTCTTTAGCTATTTTTGCTTTTGGATGATATACATCAACATATAAGTCTACAACTGTTTCAATTGCTGTATTTACCATTTCTGCAAATATTATAAGCACTATGGTAAATAAAAAACATAAAAATTCTGCACGGTTTAAATTAAAGAATAAGCTAACAATTACTACAATTACTGCAATTATTAATTGTTTTTGTATATTGCCTTGTGTGGTTGTTGCATATATTATTCCATTAAATGCATTTTTCCAAGCATCTATAAAATTATGATTTTTTAGTTCCTTGTTTTCTTTTTTCATTATTCTCCCCTTGTTATATTTAATTGAGAAAGAACATTCTCCTCTTTTTCCCTCATTTGAGCTTTTTCCTCTTCCTCCATATGGTCATAGCCTCTTAAGTGATAAAATCCATGAACAAGCATATATGCAAATTCTCTTTCAAAACTATGTCCATATTCTTTTGCTTGTTCTTCTACTCTTTCAATAGAAATTATGATATCACCCATTATATCTTGTAATGTTTCTACTTGAGTGTCAGCTGTTTGGTCAACAAGTTTGTCCAACTCATCTTTTTCAAACATAGGAAAAGAAAGTACATCTGTCTCTTTATCTATGTTTCTATATTCTTTATTTATTTCACGTATGTTTTTAGGATTTGTTAATGTAACACAAATATATAAAGAGGTAGGATTTATATGCTCTACCTCAAAACATTTTTGTATTACTTTTTCAATTATAGCTTCTAGCTTTTCATTTTGTTTAATATCTTTCCAAACAATTTCTGTTACTGAATTCATTATATTTTCCTTCTATTTAAAATTATGCATTAACAACCTTTTTAGGTCTACCTCTTCTTTTGACTTTTTTAGGCCCTTTAGTATATGTACCCTCTGAGCTAAATGCATTTTTCAAGTTTTTCATAGCATCTAATTCTACTAATTTTGCACAGTAAAATTGAATGATTTTGTAATATCTATTTGGCTCTTTTCTTAATTTTTTCAAATCGTTTCTTAAGAATAAAACTTGCTTATCTTTAGAATAATCAATATAATTTTTCTCTTTTCCTTTTTGAATTGATTGATATTGTTTGTAAAAATCTTTATATTCTTCTCTTTCAGCTGGTTTTTCCCAGTATACTTTAGTAGATTGTAATTTTACATTATATTCTTCTATTAAAGTAATAAGTAAAGAATATGCTTTTTCTTGTTTTCTAACTACTTTTGTATCTACTATTAAACTTCTAACATCATTTAATAATTTTTCATAACATTGTTCTGCAACTATAAGTGGTAAACTATGTGTAAATAGTTTTCTACTTAAACTTAGTAATATCATATTTTTTTCAATAGTATCATTTTGATCTAATTTACCAACTGTGAATCTTTCAAAACTTTGATAATCTTCAAGTATTTCCTTATATACTTTGTTTTCTGGATCCTGTTTCATTTTTAATGGTAAGATATTTTCAATATATCTTTCTAATGTGTCAAATATTTTGTTATATACTTCATCTTTAGCTCCTGGAGTTAAATTATCTGCAAGTTTAATTGAATAATGTTTTAATAAACCTTTATATAATGATTCCATTTGAGAAACATATAATGTTTGGTATCTTTGTAATAGCTGTTCTTTATTAAGACTATCAACAGTTTCATAGTCTAAGTTTAATAAATACATTTGTTTTTTATACTTGTATTCCAAATATTCTGTTTCTTTTAAGTGAACAACTGAATAATACTCAGATAATGCATTTTTTTCAAAATCACTCGCTACATCATTTTTTACTTTTTTATAAATAGAATCCATAATATATTTATCTATTGATTCTAAGTATAACGCATAAATGTCTTCAAACTTTTTTTCAATTGCTTCTTGTTTTTCTTGGTTTTGAATATCCTCGCTTGCTTTATATGCTTCATAAGCTTTTAGAGCATTGTTTCTTTTAATTGAAATTAACATTCCATTGATTCCAATTTTTGTTGGAGTTAGTATTTTAGTAATTGTGTTACTAATTTTTGAAAAAAATGTTTTTTCTTGGTATATTCTCAAACTTCTTTCTTCCATGGCATCTGTTCCTTTCAAAATACTATTTTTTCTTTTGTCCCAATACTTTCAAGTACTTCGTAAATAACTTCAAATTCAATATTTGCTCCTATTTGTTCTGCATTTATTTTTTTATTTGTTACTTGTTTTCCTTCTATTTGCTCTTTTAGGCTCTCGTCAGCTTGTGCTATTCCAAGCTCTTTTGCTTCTTCTATACTATATGTAATTTCTTGTTCTTCATACTCTTGGTATGTCTTTTGGTGTATTTCTATTGGCAAATAAAAATCTGAAAATAGTTTTAGTTTTTTACTCGTCTCTATTGTATCATAATTTTGAAATTTTGGAACCCCTTTTGGCAAATTTATTTCAAAATTATTTATCTTTACGGAATATTTATTTTCCTCCTTGCCTGTTTTTATTTTTTTAGTCTGTTTTAAAGGCACACTTACCTTTTGAGAATACCATACTTTTGCCTGAACTTCACCATTTGCATGCACATATCGAATTCCTGTGAACTGACCTTCAAGCCACCCTTGTATTAGCACAGTTCCTTTTGTAACTATGTCTCCTTCTTTTACTACGGCTGTGCCATTTTGAGCATTTATCTTTACTATCATTGCATCTTTTGTTGCAACAATATTACAATACTCCTCTTCTTTGATTATATCGGGTTTCAAATCTGCTTCTACTATTTTTACAATTGCATTTGTCCCTTTTATCTCTATTCCCATCCATGCTAAATCACTTCTTTTTAATCGTATTTTATCAATTATATTTTTAGTGTTTAAATTTGTTTTAGATGTTCCAACTTTAAAATTATCATCTGCTAAATCCTTAATGATTTCTTCTGCTGAAATCTTATTATTTCCTGTCACTTCAATATTCCATATAAAGTTTGATAATGCAATAACTGCAATTATTAAAAGTATAAAAAATATAGCGAAGATTTTTCTTTTTTTGTATTTATGTAATATAAATGGTATTCCTCTTTTCTTTTGTATTTTCACTCTACATTTAGTTTTTTTAGCTATTTCTTTTATTCTTTTAAAATCTCTAATTCCAATATTCACTCTTATAATTGTGGAGTGTTTTCTTTTCATATTCCACAAAAATATTTTTTTACTATTGCAAATATTTATAAAACGTTCTATAAAATATCCTTCTACTTCGATATTTACATATCCTAAAATGTAAGCTAATAGTATTTTAAAATACAAACTTTTCCCTCCTATTCTTCATCTGTAATTGTTTCAAAATCAATGCTTTCTATTTTTCCAGTAACTAATAAATCGTCTGTTGTCATTTCTTCTAAGTATAAGTCATATCCATTTATGTTTAGAATTCCAATATGTGTACTAATTCTAATATAAAAATCTTGATATTCTAATATTCCTTTATAGTTTTCAATTAACATTTGTTTAAAACCTATTACTGTTATTTTCGGTAAGTTGGTTGATATTTCTTGAGGAATTTCTAATAAACGATTTATTCTACTTTGTATACTTTTATTTTTCTTAGATGCTTTTCGCAAACTCTCATCTCCCTTATGCTATTTCTATATAGTTGTCAAAGAATTAAATTTTGGCAACTGATTATCTCTGAAAATCGTCTAAAGTTTTAAACTCATACCCCATCTTTTTAATTTCCTTAATACAATAATCTAAAATATTGCTATTGTCTTTTGAAGTTGCATGTAGTAATATAACTGCTCCGAGGATGTATGTTATTTAAAACCATCTTTTTGCCATAATCTTCTCTACCTTGTTTATTTTCGTCCCAATCATCATAAGCAAAACTCCACATAACTGTTTTATAGCCTAATGTATTAGTATATGCTACAGTTCTTTCACTATATTCTCCTTTTGGTGGACGAATGTATTTCATTTCATAATTAAATTTTTGATAAACTGCTGTATGCAAATCCATTACTTCTTTTTGTATTTGTTCATTTGTTAAATCTGGCATACTTTTATGATTTACTGTATGATTTCCAACAGTATGACCCTCATCTATCATTTGCTTTACTAAGTCTGATGCAGTATTCAAATAATGAGCCGTTATAAAGAATGTAGCAGGAACTTGATTTTCCTTTAATATTGCTAGTATTTTAGGTGTATAACCTGCTTCATATCCATTGTCAAAAGTAAGATAAACATATTTTGAATTTTTATTTCCCATAGCAATTCCTTCATATGTATCTATTATTTTTTTATTTACACTTCCTAAATCTGGTTGTTCATTATTTTTAGATCTTTTTATTCCCCAACCAATTCTTTTTTCGCTAACTGAACTTGCACTTGTTTCTGTCGTATTGTTTGTATTAATTACGGAAATTGAAAAAATAAATACTAATAAAATTGATGATATAACTATAAGAAAATTTGACTTTTTTTTCATCCTATCCCTCTTTCCTTTTAATAACAATGCTTTCATTTTTTTCGACATTTTATAAGTTTTTGCAAAATTATTCTTGACAATATTGTTTATTTGCATTATATTTATATAGGCAATTGGAAAAAAATGGGTAATTTTATTTTGTTTTGTCGAATTACCATTGCACGTTTTTGTTGTGTTAATTTATATTTATTATATTATACGGGGGAAAAATATATGTTAGATTTTGTATTATGTGATGATAATTTTAACGCTTTAACAAGATTAGAAAAGATGCTAGAATCTTTATTTATTGAGTGTAAAATTAACGCGCGTATTGCATTAAGTACAACAAATCCTGAGGAGTTAACTGAGTTTGTAAAAGTTAACAAGGTTAATGTTGTATTTTTAGATATTGATTTAAAATCTAACATTACTGGGCTAGATTTAGCTGATATTATCCGTAAAAAGGATAAAAACATTTATATTATCTTTACAACTGGTCATTTAGAATATGGTTTAATGGCATATAAGTATAAAACTTTTGATTATATACCCAAACCAATAACTGTAGAGAGATTAAAAGATACTATAAGTAGGTTGGTCGAAGATTTTTCGGGTTCTGAACCCAAGTTTGTAAGACTTGATAATAATAGGACTATTATCAAGCAAGATAAGATTTTGTATATTCAAAAAGAGGGGATGAAAACTATCTTTTATACTGATACAAGAGAATATGAGACTTATAGTTCTTTTAAAGTTATAATGTTACAATTGCCAGACACTTTTATACAATGCCATAAATCATATATCGTTAATACTAAAAAAATAACTAGTGTAGACTTTTCTAACAATGTTATTTTTCTAAATGATAATGAGGACTATAAATGCTTTATAGGTCCTAAATATAAAAATAAAATTATGGAGGTTTTTAATTATGAAAATTTTTCAAACAATTTGGACAGCAATGACGACACAGAATGAAATCGCTTTAAGTATTGTAGGATTTTTATCTTGTTTTATTGATACTTTCGTGAATATGTTATTATTTACCACTATCTTAAATATAAACGCTACAAAGAAATCAAAAATTATTTATGTCATAGTTATGGGAATAATAGCAATTCTATCTAGAAGTCTTATTCCTGATCCCTATGGTACATTTTTTAATATGCTTATTATTATATTTATAATTAAATTCATATTGAAGACAAGTTGGTTAAAATCTTTTTTATCTGAATTTATCGTAATAAGCACAAGTTCTTTAATGGAAATATTCTTTTTTAATTTTTATACAGAAATATGTAAAATACCATATGATTTATTAATGTATACTCCTATATATAGATTATTATCTACTCTTTTAATATATTTGTTCATCTACATTATATACAAAATTATAAAATATTTTAAATTTTATATAAAATTGGAAAACATGACCAAAAAGAATAAATACTTATTTATAACTAATGCTATATTAGGAATTATTGCAATGAGTACACAGTTCTATCTACTTTCTGTTTATAGTGGTAATATGCCAATTATTATAACAATTACTAGTATACTAAGTCTATTAGCATATTTCGTTATTAGTATATATAGCTTATTAAGTACAGGTAAACTAGATACTACCACTAGAGATTTAGAAGAAGCACAATTGTATAACAAAACATTAACAATTTTACATGACAGCATCAGAGGCTTTAAACATGATTTTCATAATATTGTTCAAAGTATTGGTGGTTATGCAGATAGAGGTGACTTAGAAGGATTACGTGTTTATTACAGACAACTTCTACAAGATTGTGGACGTACTAATAATTTAACTGCCCTAAATCCAGAAGTTATTAATAATCCTGCTATATACAATGTCCTAGCCACTAAATATCATAAAGCTGATGAAATTGGTGTTCAAATAAATTTAGGTATTTTTATAGATTTAAATGAAATTGAAAAATATATGAAAATTTATGAATTTACCAGAATATTAGGTATACTTTTAGATAATGCTATTGAAGCTGCTTCTGAATGTGAAAATAAAGTAATTCATGTAAGTTTTAGAAAAGAACAAAATCGTAGAAGATTACTTGTAATAATTGATAATACATATAAAAATAAAGATATAAATGTAGATAAAATTTATGAAAAGGATTTTTCAACTAAATCTAAAAATACTAATAGCGGACTTGGTTTGTGGGAAGTCAGACAAATATTAAAGAAAAATAATAATTTGAATTTATATACTACTAAAAGTGAAGAGTTCTTTTCACAACAATTTGAAATATATTATTAAAAAAGTAAATACAAAGAGGTATCTTGATTTAAGATACCTCTTTGTATTTGTTTTGTCGTTTTAAGGAAATATTTATATTTATTTATATTATAATTAATCTTTTTTGATTAATGATGCTGGCATTGTTGGTTGATGTAATAATCCTAATACCCAACATGCTGTATTTGTAGATCTTGCGTATTTTTCTGCAACTTTAGCTAATAGTTTTAACATTTTTATTCCTCCTTATATTATTATTTTTATATCATAAACATTGCCGGCCAATGTATTATAATCTTAAATTGTTTCCTCTGTATATACTTTGTAGCCATGTTTGTTATTTGTTATTTTATATGAAATAGGTAATACTGTTAGGTTTTGCAAAAACATTGCATAAATTATCATGTATGAAAATTGTTTGTATGGGTTAAATATTATTATTGATAATAAAACTACTAATGATATATATGACTTAATTTTTTTAGATTTTATTTCTTTTTTGCTCAAAATAGGCATATTTTCTGTGTCTGCAGGTGCATATTTAGCAATTATAATAATACTAAATATTGTTATCAACCCTGCTAATATATAAAGAATATTTTTATCTGATATTAAAATATATTTTGATAATATAATTGGTAATAAATATAAAACAGATGTTGTAATCATACAACCTAAATGTGTTTTTAAATGAAAACCACCTGTAAAACTTCTATAAGGTGCTATTAAGAAAAATAATAATAAAGTTTGCCATCCCATATTTAATAAAAATCCTATAATGAATAATATTAAAATTTTAGGTAATTCTCCAAAAATTAATCTTACACCAAAGTTAATAATTAATTCTCTTTCCTCATCTATGTCTGTAACCTTTGATTTAATTTTTTCAGTTATCAAATCACAAAATTTATCAATCATTTTCTTACCTCGTTCTTTGTTATCTGTATTTTATATTTTTTAAACGCAAAAATAAAAAAACTTTATAAAGATATAAAAATTGTGTGCGAAATTTGTCGTTTTTTGTTTTAGTCACAATTTTTGTATTTTCATAAAGTTTAGTTTAATTTTACAAATATATAATGTTTCATAATTGAATATCTTTTAGTATTGCCCAACTTCCAAGCATTTGAGGTACATCTTTAAATTCCATTAGTTCATTTGTAATAGGATGATATAGTTTTAATTCATATGCCCAAAGTGCAATTTGTTTTCCATGACCTCTTCCACCATATTTTTGGTCTCCATATATGCTATGGTCTCTACTAGATAATTGCACCCTAATCTGGTGATGTCTTCCTGTATGCAAGTTTATTTTTAAAACTGATAAGTTTAATTCTTCATCATATTTTAAAACTTCATAATCTAATATGGCTGATTTGCTATTCTTAGTTCCTTCTTTCACAACTTTGCTCATATTAGTTCTCTCATTTTTTAGTAAATAGTCTTGTAATGTTCCTTTTGAGCTTTCCATCTTTCCATTTACTATTACTAAATATGTTTTTTGAAATTGTTTTTCTCTTACTTGATTACTTAGTCTTCCTGCTGCTTTCGAAGTTTTAGCAAATACCATTACTCCACCAACAGGCCTATCTAATCTATGTACTAATCCTAAATACACATTTCCTGGTTTGTTATACTTTTCTTTTAAATATGCTTTTATTATTGTAAGCATATCAACATCACCTGTTTTATCTGCCTGTGATGGTATGTTTACTGGTTTTTCTACTACTATTATATGGTTATCTTCAAATATTACTTTTAAATTCTGCATTTAATTCTCCCATCTTCCATAAATACCACATGGTAAAATCATTTTTGAGTTAGTCATAGGCAGACCTATTTCTCCATTTGATACTTTTCCTTTATATTTCTTTGATATTGTAAGCTCTAAAATATTTTGTAAAACTGTACTTGATATTCCTGTTGTATATGAATTGATTAAGAAAAATAGTGGTTTGTCTGATAATACTTGTGCACATAAATTTACAAGCTCTGGTAAGTTCTCTTCAAATTTCCACACTTCTCCATTTGCGCCTCTTCCATAAGATGGTGGGTCCATAATTATTGCATCATATTTGTTGCCTCTACGAATTTCTCTATTTACAAATTTAATAACATCATCAACTATATATCTAACTGGTCTGTCTTGTAAGCCTGAAGCTTGTATATTTTCTTTTGCCCATGCTACCATACCTTTTGAACTATCTACATGACAAACTTGAGCACCAGCATAACTACATGCTACTGTTGCTCCTCCTGTATATGCAAATAGGTTTAATACTTTTATTTCTCTATTTGCTTTTTGAATTTTTTCTATCATCCAGTCCCAATTAACTGCTTGTTCTGGAAATAAACCAGTGTGTTTAAATCCCATTGGCTTTATATTAAATGTTAAATTTTTGTATTTGACTTGCCATGCATCTGGCATTTTTTTATTGTATTCCCAGTTTCCACCACCTGTTGAACTTCTGTGGTATTTAGCATTAACATTTTTCCACTTTTCTGGAAAACTTTTTTGTGTCCATATTATTTGTGGGTCTGGTCTTACTAAAATAACATTTTTCCATCGCTCTAGTTTTTCACCATTTGCCATGTCTAATATTTCGTAATCTTGCCAATCTTTTGCTACATTCATTTCTAAATATCCTTCCTCTTCTCCATATATAATATTACATAGTTCCAGTTAAAATATGTATAAAATTTATAACCAACATCACATCCATAACTACAAATGTTAAAAATATAGCACATGCAGTTACTGCTAATTTATGTTTTTTTATTTTTTGTATAAATCTACTTGTCCATTTTAATGACCCCAAATTTAAAGTATTACTACTTTCATCATAACGTATATTTAAAATTAAATCTTTTGTGTACTCCATAAAATAAAATCCTCCTAATATATTTTCTAATAATATATATTCACATATTCGGATTTTATGATAAAAATCGTAACACAAATTATTACATTATTCGCTTAATTTCTGCTTTATGCTTTTAGCTAAATTCTCTGTAATTCCTGATACCTCTGTCAATTCTTCTATACTAGCATTTTGTATGTTGTTTATAGTTTTAAATTTCTTTAATAAAGCTTTTTTCTTTGCTTCTCCTATTCCGTCTATTTCGTCTAAAACTGAATGTGTTGTTTGTTTATCTCTTAATTGTCTATGATAATTTATTGCAGTATCATGTATGTTATCTTGAAAATTTGTAATTACTTTCATTAAATTTTCAGATAATTCAAATTCATTTTTATTTTCGTCTATAAGAGCTCTAGTACTATGTTTATCATCTTTTACCATTCCATATACAGGTATAGATAAGCCAAGTTCTTTAATAGCTTGTTTTGTTGCTCTTATTTGTGTAATTCCACCATCTGCAAATATCACATCTGGAAAGTCTCCAAATGCTCCATTTGGATTATCTATAGAATGGAGCAATCTTCTTTTTACTACCTCTTGCATACATTTTGGGTCATCTTGACCTACCACTGTCTTTATTTTAAATTTTCTTGATAAATTCTTTTTTATCTCTCCATCTTTTAGTACACACATTGATGCAACCATAAATTGCCCTGATAAATTTGATATATCATATCCTTCAATCTTTCTGGGCAATTTATCTAATTTTAGCACTTCTTTTAATTCATTTACAACACTATATTTTTCCTTTTCTTTATTCATTATAGTAATTTCAGCATTGTTTTCTGCCATTTCAACTAGTCTTAGTTTTTCGCCCTTTTGAGGTACTTTTATTTCTACCTTATGGCTTGAATTTTCTGAAAGCAATTGCTCTAATATTTCTTTATCTTCAATCACTTCTTTTATCATAATTTTATTTGGTAAAAATACATCATTTATATAATATTGTTTAATAAAACTTGATAAAATTTCTGCATCTGATTCATCTTGTAATCCTTCAAAAAAGTAATGATGTCTTTCTATCATTTTACTATTACGAATTAAAAATATTTCAACACATATTTGAGTTTGTCCTTTAGCTATACCTATTACATCAATATTATGTTCTGATATATTAGAAACCTTTTGTCTTTCTTCTGTAATTCTTTGAATAGCATATTTTTTATCTCTTAACTCTGCCGCTTTCTCAAACTCCAACTTATCTGCCGCTTCTTTAATATCTTTATCAAGCTCTTTCATTATTTGGTTTGTATTACCTTCTAATAGGCTAATAATTTGATTTATTTCTTTTCTATAATCTTCTTTTGAAATTTTACCAATACAAGGTCCAGAGCATTTTTTAATATGATAATTTAAACATGCTCTACCTTTATATTTAAATGTTTTACATTGTCTAATTTTATATTTTGAATTTATAAAATCTAGCATTGCTTTTGCACTGCCACTATTTGCATATGGTCCAAAATATCTTGCACCATCATTTAGTATTCTTCTAGTTAAGTATATGTTTGGGAATTCTAATTTTGTGTTTATTTTAATATATGGGTATGTTTTGTCATCTTTTAATAAAACATTGAATTTTGGCATATTCTTTTTTATTAAGTTACACTCTAAAATAAGTGCCTCTGATTCATTATCTGTAACAATATATTCAAAGTGGTCTATTAAAGACACCATATTTTCAATTCTTTTTGTTTTATTGTTTTTTCTAAAATATTGCCTTACCCTGTTTTTTAGAGAAATTGCTTTACCAACATATATAATCTTATCATCTTTGTCATGCATAATATATACGCCTGGTTTGCTAGGCAACTTTTTTAGTTCCTCTTCTATATTAAACACCTTTAGTTTTCCCCCTTAGCATAATATATATTGTAGCATATTTTGCTGCATTTTACAAGGTAAACTCAAGGTTCTATTCCTTAAAGAATTTTTACTTTTTATAATAATTATTTCTATCTATTTTCAATATAGTATTTAAGTATTTCTCTATCTCTATAATTCATAAACTTTGTTCTATATATACTGTCATAATCAGAAGCTTTAAGTTGACTTTCACATTCTATAATTTTATTCAAAGCCTCCTCAGGTGTAAGCCAAATAACTAATCCTCCCTCATCTATCTCTTTTTGTGTCATTTTGGTATTTTTTGTGTCATTTTTCACATCACATCTAAATACATAGGATATCTGTTGAAAATTTTCTTGAGATTTTAGTTCTCTTGTTATTCCTAATAATAATATATTATTGACTTCACATCCAACTTCTTCTAAAACTTCTCTTTCAAATGCTTTCTCTGAAGTCTCACCTTGCTCTACTCCACCACCAGGCAATTTATATTCATTTTTTGCTTTCTTAAAAAATACAGCTATAGTTCCATCTTGCTTTTTTACAATTCCTCTTGCACCATACCTTATTTTTGGATTATCAAAAGGAATTGATTCAATTCCAAACGTATCATCTGTTATTTCTGTTATAATATTCATATTACCTCCCTCATATTTTAATATCAAAATTAACTATACTATTTTTTCTACTCATAATTTCATATGCTTTTTCTGTTATTTCTATACTTGTTTTGTGTTCTAACAAATCCGAACTGTCATCTATATTAAGTAGAAAATTTATAAAACAATTTTCTCTTGCTTTTTCGTTATATCCGTTAAAATATTTTTTATCTTTTTCAGATAATGTTGCAATGTCTAATGTTTCAAATATTTTGCCTCCAATAAGTTGACTATTTCTAAATACATATATATCAAAATGTTCTACACTTCCCACACCATTATTAAGTATTTGGTCTCTATCTTTTACTTCATAAGCCTGATAACTATGAACTTGTATATTCATAAGTGGTCCAACTTGTACATTAAGTCTTTCGTGTCTCACTCTACCATTTCCCTTATATGTATCTTTAGGTAATTCACACCAAGCTCTTCTACTAAATCCTGATTGCATTAAATTTATAGAACAGTTAGTAATTAATTTTTCATCTTGTTTAAAATTAATTATTGAATGAAAATCTATTTCACCAAAGTCTATAAATTTTTCTTTGTTTTCTATATATTTTTCAAATCTATTAGTTTTTAATATTCTCTTATAATCATAATTGTTAAAAGTATTAAAAAAATCTACCGGATTATATGTAGAAACAAACATTTCCGCATTATTTATTTGCTTTCCCTTAGTTTCACGGTTTACTTCCATAAGCCAAGCCATTAAATCTATAAAGTGATATCCACTGTGAAAAAGTTTTCCGTATCCATATTTGTATGGATGATTTTCTCTCTCTAGAAATTCTGAAGGCATATTCCACATTCCGTCATTATGATATATATCTATATATGTAATTGGTATATTATACTCTCTTACCACTTGTTCTAATAAACGTTTCACATATAAATACCCTTCATGAAATCTTCTTTGACATTGTATTTTGAAGCTTATTTTATCTTTTTTCTTTTTATACATTTGACATAAAATATCATATTCTTCTTTAATTTTTAATGCTTGTTTTGTATCACAGTTAACATTAATTGGAGCTGTAATTGGTTTATCCATTAATATGTTTATGTCATTTTCAAGAAAAAATTTAGCATATGCAAAATGCGATTTCGGCTCTGTTGATATTATAGCATATTTTATGTTCTTTTGTAGAATCAACTCTTGTATTTCTTTCTTGTCTTCACTTGTAAGTTCTAGGTTATCTCTTTTGTAGTCATCCAACAAGTATAAATCTACCGACCTAAAATCGTTTTCTTCCAAGTAACTCTCTATTTCTCTTCTTTTGCTTTTCAAGTCTACTATAACTTTTGGACTCATTCTGTATTTTTTAAATAAATTCATATAAATTCTTTTAGCATGAGGTCCTAGTCCAACAAGTATAATACTATAGTCGTTAAATTCATTCATACGAGTATCCTCCCTTGCAAAAACTCTATAGCAGTATTATATTAGCAATATTCCTTAAATACAAATACAAATATTTTATATATTATATAAGTGAAATTTATATCAAAAAAGAAAATGCCATTTGGCATTTTCAAATCTTAATTATTTTACATCTAAAAAATTATTAATTGTATTATTTAATATTTCATTAAATTTTGGATCTTTTGCTTTTTCTTTAAATATATCTCCATATAATTTTTCCGGCTTGCTATTTATTCCTATTCTTTTTAAATATTCATCTAAATCTTTGAATTCATATTCTTCTTTTAATTCAAACTCAACAAAGTTTCCCAGTATCTCTAGCTCATCTATATATACCTTTGCAACATCAATCTCTCTTACTTCTCTAATTCTATTTATATACAAATATGGCTGTAATCCAATATTCTTTAAAAAATCATACCCATCTTTCATTGTAGGAATTACAATTTTGGACTCACTCCAAGAATTATCATCTAATCTTCTTTTAGATTCAATTATACATTTACTTGATTTATTTCTAAGGCGAATAATGTATCCGAGTTTTTCTAATGAATCAAATCCATATTGTCCCATGCATAAATCTACACATTGAGTTGCTTTTTCTATTGGACAAGATGAATTTATAATTCTATTTTTAATTTCTTCATCTATTTTATATCTAATTTCTCTTTCTATTTCTGTTCCACCTGACATATACATCTGCCTCCCATTTCTTCGTAGACTTTTTTTATTTTACTTGCAAGTTCATTATCATCTCTCTCTTTTATAGAATAATACAAATCTATAGTATCATTTGTAGCTCTACATAAATTAACTTTTCCATCTTGACTAATATATAAATCATTATGTTCCCTACAAAGTTCAGTTTTATCATTCTGTTCAGATATAATACTACAAGTACATCTTTGTAAAAAGATGTTGTGAATTCCGTTAGAAAATAATTTTTTTCTAAAACTATCTTTTATATTCTTATACCCCATTTGTTTGATTAAAGGCTCTATTTTATATATACTTGTATAATATTTTGAATTTTTTGGATATACCTCTACAATTTTCAAATCTGCTTTTATTGAAGAAGCAAAGCCTACCAATTCTTGTATAGAATTATAATTATCATTTATTCCCCTTAATAATGTTGTATTTATGCTTATTTTTAATGTTGGATATTTAAACCTCATTTTTTTAACTGCAGAAACCACTTTTTCATATGAATTTTCAACAGTAGAAATACTCTGATATTTATTTTTATCAAAACTATGTAAAGAAATATTAAGCTTGTCTACCATTTCCCCTATCCACATATTATCTTCTAAAAGATATCCATTGGTAGTTACTTTTATATTGGCTCCATGTTTCTTTAAGTTGGTAATTATTTCTTTTAAGTTTTCCTTTAATAGTGGCTCTCCCCCTGTTAATTGAACTGTTTTTATTCCATATCTATTGTTTAGTACACTATACATGTATTCAATATCATCTGGTGTCATAAGAGATTCCTTCTTAGTTTTTATTCCTTCTTTATGACAAAACTCACAATTATACACACAGTCTTGTAATAATATTAAGCGGATTGTTTTTTGCTTAAGACTATTTAACATATTAGCTTTTTCTTTAACTATTTCTACAAATTTTTTAGGTGCACTTGTTAGGAATTCTTTAATATATACTATACCAATTTTAGTTTTTGGTAATTCTTCTTTTATTGGTATTTCTATAAGTTCACCTGATTGTAACTTATCCATAACAGACATCTTGGTAAAATACCCTATTCCCAGTCCCTTTTTTACAAGATCCAACATTACTTCTGTTGTTGCAACTTCAATGTTAGGTTCAAATATCTCTAGAGACCCTCCTAATATATTATCCAGAGCTTTTCTTGTACTTGTTTTAGCTTGTTGTAACAGCAAAGGATATTGTGATAGTTCATTTATGCTTATGGCTTTACTATTACTTATTAACTTTGCATACTTATTACTAGCTACGAAACAATTATCTACCTCTATTAAATCATCCACCACAATGTCTTCTCGTGAACTTTCTATTGGATAGCTATCTATTATTACATCCAGCTCTCTTTTTTCTAACATATCAACCATTTCTGTAGTTGATCTATTAACAATAGAAAATTTTATTCCTGGATAGTTTTTATTAAAAGCTTCTATTATATCTGAAACTAAAAAGATACAAATATGCGTCGGTACTCCTATTCTAACTTCTCCTTTTAATAAATCATTTGAATCATTTAGAACTTTAAATCCAGTTTTTATTGTATTGTATGCATTTTCCATATAATACATAAGTTTCTGAGCATCAGCAGTAAGTTCAACACCTTTTGCTGTACGGTTAAACAATTTACATTCCAATCTGTCCTCTAATATTTTTATATTACGACTGACAGCCGGTTGTGATACATACAACATGTCTGCCGCTTTAGATATGCTACCAGATTTTGCCACAGCTACAAATGATTTACATAGATTCAAATCTATATTATTTAATTCTTCCATCATCTGTCTCCTATTTATAAATTTTATTTATGTTGTTGTTTTGCATTATATCATATTTTTATTTTGCTTTCAATATATATTACTTATTGTGATATAAAAAAATAAAATTTGACACATTTTGCATTTTATAGTAATATATTAGCACTAGGAATACAAATTAAAAAAATATCCTTTAGGAGGGTTGTATATATTTAGCGCCAGGACAGTGTTTATACACTGTTGACGAGGTTAGAGCTTATCGAAAGATTCGGCGGATGGCTCTATGGCATGCGTTACTGCCATTACATATTAACAAAAAAATTATAGTGATATAATATAACAAATTTAATATGAGTGCGCTTTAATTTGTATGCCTTACTTTAAATTTTAAGGAGGTATATTTTTTATGTGTGGCATTATAGGTTATATAGGAGACAAAAAAGCCACTCCAGTTTTAATAAATGGTTTATTATGTTTAGAATACCGAGGTTATGACTCTGCTGGTATTGCTGTTATTGAAGACGGCAAAATTACTGTAATGAAAGATAAAGGAAGAGTTGCAAATTTAGAAGCAATTGATGGTATAAATGATTTAAAATCTACTATTGGTATTGCACATACAAGATGGGCAACTCATGGAAAACCTGCAAAAGAAAATTCTCATCCTCATATGGATAATAGCGGTGAATTTGTAGTTGTGCACAATGGTATTATTGAAAATTACCATGAATTAAAAGAATTTTTAGCTTCTAAAGGATATTACTTTTTATCCCAAACAGACACAGAAATAATTCCTAATTTGATTCATTACTATTACACAAATGGAATAAATGATGATGACAAATTCTTAAGAGCCGTAAAATCTGCAGTCGATGATTTAAAAGGAAGTTATGCACTAGAAATTATTTCTAACTTACATCCTGATAGAGTTATTGTAGTTAGAAAAGATAGTCCTTTAGTTTTAGGAAAAGGAAATGGTGAAAACTTTATTGCATCAGATATTCCTGCTGTTTTAAAATATACAAAGGAATTTTATTTGTTAGATGACCAAGAGTATGCAGTTGTTTATAAAGACCATATAGATTTTTATGATAATAGCTTAACTTCTCATAGCAAAGCTATTAAGAATATTGAATGGGATGCTACTGCAGCAGAGAAAAATGGCTATGAAGATTATATGTTAAAAGAAATATTTGAACAACCAACTGCAATTCGTGAGACCATTGGTTCTAGATTTAAACTTGGAGAAAAATGCAGTTTTGATGACATAGACATTTCAAAAGAATATTTAGAGAAAATAAATAAGATATATATTGTTGCTTGTGGTACAGCTATGCATGCAGGTTTAGTCGGAAAAAATGCAATTGAAAAACTTTGCAAAATTCCTACTGTAGTTGATATTGCATCTGAGTTCCGTTATCGTGACCCAATTATAGATGATAAAACACTTTGTATCTATATTAGTCAATCTGGCGAAACTGCTGATACAATTGCAGCTTTAAAACTTGCTAAGGCTAAAGGTGCTAAAACATTAGCTGTTTCAAATGTAATTGGAAGTTCAATTACTCGTGAGGCTGATTATACAATATATACTCATGCCGGTCCTGAAATTGCTGTTGCTTCTACAAAAGCATATACTTCACAAGTTGTGTTAATGGTAATTTTAGCTATGTATTTTGCTGAAGTTTTAGGATCATATGATGGAATTGAAAAATTAAAAGCTGATATTTTAGATTTACCTGCTAAAGTTGAAGCCATGTTAGATGAAACAGATGCTATTAAAGAGTTTGCTAACAAAGTATATACTGAGCATGATATGTACTTTTTAGGTAGAGGTACTGATTACAATGTTGCAATGGAAGGTTCTTTAAAATTAAAAGAAATTTCATATATTCATTCTGAGGCATATGCTTCTGGCGAATTAAAACATGGACCTATTGCTTTAATTGAAAATGGTATAACTGTAATTAGTATTTTAACAGATCCTAATTTAGTTGAAAAATCTATTAGCAATATTCAAGAAGTTATAACAAGAGGTGCTAAAACTTTAGTCGTTACAAATCAAAAGTTATCAAATAGTTCATTTAATTATGTTATAAATATACCTGAAACTAATAGCCTTATCTCACCTATCCTTTCTGTTATTCCACTTCAATTGCTTTCCTACTACATTGCTAAAAATAAAGGATTAGATGTTGATAAACCAAGAAACTTGGCTAAATCAGTTACAGTTGAATAATATTATAATTTGTGCCAATGGGGACGGAGAATTTTGGCACCTAATTACACCCAATTATGGCTAACAAAACAAAGTCATAATTGGGTGCTTTTTGACCCCGTCCCCAAAGTCACCTTTTTTAGATGAATAGTTTTAGTATGATTAGCAGTATTGCCCCAGGAATTCCTAAAAGTCCTACTAATACTGCTGTTACAACATTTAATCCTATATGAAATCCCCAAGCTGAACCTATTAAGTTTATTATAAATATTAGCAATCCTCCTAAAACAGAGTTTACTATTAATTTAAACAATGCTTTTAATGGAACTGAAAATATTTTTCCAATAATACACAAAACTACTATACATCCTAAAATAACTAAAGCATTAGAAAAATCCAACTTTTATCACCATTCCTTTAGTAATATGTATGATAAAAATTGGACAAATATTACTTATCCTACTTGATTTTTTTTGAAATAAATTTCTTCTATCATATTTAATGATAATCCCCTATCTCTTGCTTTATTTACTAAAAAATCTACTTTACTTTTACTAGCTTTAATTTGATATACATAATAGTCCACTAAGCCTTCTTCTGCTGTTTCAAAATTTTTAGTTGCTAAATTTAATTCTTTTTTTGCTTTTATTAAACTCATTATAAGTTCTACTTTTTTGTCTTCATCAGTCTTGTCTTTTATATTTGTTTCTTTTTGATATTCTTCAAACATTACTTGTCTCCTTTTGGGTTTCTCATAAACATTATATACACTAATTTCCAATTTATGCGTTATGCTCTAAGAAATATTGATTTTTCCAAAATGTTTTGCTATAATAAATTGGTAATTTATATTATAGAGGTAAAGTTATGATAGATATTAAATTTTTAAGAGAAAATCCAGATGTAGTTAAAGAAAATATTAAGAAGAAATTTCAAGATTACAAATTACCATTAGTTGACGAAGTTCTTGAATTAGATGCTAAAAATCGTGAAGCAAAATTAAATGGTGATGAGTTAAGAAGTAAAAGAAATTCATTAAGTAGTGAAATTGGTAACTTAATGAGACAAGGTAAAAAAGATGAGGCAGAGAGTATAAAGGCTGAGGTTCAAGAAATTAACAATAAATTACTTGAAAACGAGAAACTTGAAGAGGAATATTCTGCTAAAATTCAAGAGAAAATGATGAAAATTCCTAATATTATTCATGAGTCTGTTCCAGTTGGTAAAGATGATAGTGAAAATGTTGAGATTCAAAAGTTTGGAGAACCAGTTGTTCCAAGTTATGAAATTCCATATCATACAGATATTATGGAAGCATTTGAAGGCATTGACTTAGATGCTGCTCGTAGAGTTGCTGGTAATGGATTCTATTATTTAATGGGTGATATTGCTAGACTTCATTCTGCAGTTATTTCTTATGCTAGGGATTTTATGATAAATAAAGGTTTTACTTACTGTGTTCCACCTTTTATGATTCGTAGCAGTGTAGTAACTGGTGTTATGAGCTTTGAAGAAATGGACGCAATGATGTATAAAATAGAAGGAGAAGATTTATATTTAATTGGTACAAGTGAACATTCTATGATTGGTAAATTTAAAGACCAAATTCTTCAAAAGGATAAAGTTCCTTATACAATGACTTCATATTCTCCTTGTTTTAGAAAAGAAAAAGGTGCACATGGTATCGAAGAACGTGGTGTTTACCGTATTCATCAATTTGAAAAACAAGAAATGATTGTTGTTTGTGAGCCTGAAGATAGCTGGAATTGGTATGATAAACTATGGTCATATACAGTTGAATTATTTAGAAGTATAGATATTCCAGTTCGTACTCTTGAATGTTGTAGTGGTGATTTAGCTGACCTAAAAGCAAAAAGCTGTGATGTCGAGGCTTGGAGCCCTAGACAACAAAAATACTTTGAGGTTGGTAGTTGTTCTAACTTAACTGATGCTCAAGCTAGACGTTTAGGTATTAGAATTAAAGGTGAAAAACAAAATTATTATGCTCACACATTAAATAATACTGTTGTTGCTCCACCTCGTATGTTAATTGCCTTACTTGAGAATAATTATCAAGAAGACGGAAGTGTTAAAATTCCTGAAGTTTTATGGCCATATATGGGTGGAACTAAGGTTTTAAAACCAATTAAATAACCTTATTGAAAGTAGGTGCAAAATGTTTATTAAGAATCCTGAATTTAGAATTTCTGCTGTTAGTCCTAAGCAATATCCTGATGATGGATTACCTCAAGTTGTATTGGTTGGAAAGTCTAATGTTGGAAAGTCTAGTTTTATAAATACATTAGTTAATCGTAAAAAGTTGGCTAGAACTAGTAGTGAACCTGGTAAAACAAGACAAATAAATTTTTATAATATGGACGAAAAGTTTTATTTAGTTGACTTGCCTGGTTATGGTTTTAGTAAAATGTCTAAGCAAGAACAAGCAAAAGTTGGAACTTTTATTGAAGAATACTTACAAAAAAGTAAAAACATTGCTTTAATAGTATTTTTAATAGATATTAGACATGACCCCACTTCTAATGATAAACTTATGTATGATTATATTTTCAAAACTAATTTACCTTGTATTGTAATCGCAAATAAAGCTGATAAGATTGCAATCACAAAGGTTGATGACGCAGTAATTAATTTACAAAATATCTTAAATCCATTAAAAGATATTGCATTTCTTCCATGTTCTAGTGAGAGAAAAGTTTATACAGATAAAGTTTGGGAAGAAATAGAAAAATATATATAGTTAAAAAATCGACAAGATATGACATATTTTGTCGATTTTCATTGACTATTTACTCCTAAAGTATTATAATAAGTTCACGCTCTTAATAAGAGCAAATTTTATATTTGGAGGATTTGACTATGAGTAAACTGCGGAGCTATGTGATGGTGAGCTTCTCTTCTGAAAAGCTTGCAAAAGCTGCTTTGGTTGCCACAAAATCCAATTTTTATCAGGGTGTTCGTGCCAACGCACATGATTTTAATCATGTGAAAGGAAATACTGTATTTTTTATGCGCACTAAGGATAGCGCTCGTGATCATAGAATCCGTGAGTTTTTGATGTCTCAGGATGGGGCCCTGCCCTATTTGTGTCACATCTAAGTCGAATAACCTTTTAAAGAGGGTGGTTTTTAATAAACCACCCTCTAAGTTTTTTAACTTTCTTTTTTAGTTATTGCTTTCAATGCTTTAGGACGTTCTAAAACAACTACATGTCCACATCCTAAACACTTCATTTTAAAATCAACACCAACTCTAGTCAATTCCCATAGTTTA
This sequence comes from uncultured Clostridia bacterium, assembly GCA_934120135.1. Taxonomy (GTDB): domain Bacteria; phylum Bacillota; class Clostridia; order TANB77; family CAG-508; genus CAG-273. The sequence continues at coordinate 119,366 of CAKOTK010000004.1, forward strand.
CTTCCACAAGGATGTTGTTTTTTTGTTCTAACAATATCGCCTACATTATATTCCATAGGAACTCACTCCTTTTTTATTTTTCAATTATATTTTTAAATCTTTTTTCTACACTTTCTTTTCCTAATACTTGCATAATTTCATATAAGTCTGGTGTTTGTTGTCTCCCTGTTAATGAAACTCTTAATACTGTACTAACATCGCCAACATGTGCTTTCCATTTTTCAGGTTCTTGTTTGAACATTTTTACTTCTCTTGCATATCCTAGTTCTTCTGATAAATCTTTTATTTTATCAAACCATGTTTGTTTATCATCATTTATGTTAAAATATTTTTCTAGATATAATGATAATATTTTTTTGATTTCTTCTTTATCATTTATTTTAGCATATTCAAAGTTATTGTCTAAGCTAAAGAATTTCTCATCATACATATAGTAAATTGCATTTTTTATTTCTGCCCATTTAGCTATATCTTTTCTAGGTTTAGCTGTTCCTCTTTCAATTCCAAATACTTTTAAAGCATATTCTTTATCCTGTAACATTTCCTCAAGTTCTTTGTCATAACGTTTTGCCCAATTTAAAGAATCTTCATATACTCTTTCTTTAGAATATGTAGATATAACATTTTTTGATATGTCTAATAATTTTATCATATCAAAAATTGCTCCACTTACACTCATTTTGTTAAGTTCAAATTCAAATTCTGATATATCTTTATCTGGATTTGATCTTTTCCATGTTTCAAAGTTTGAATTTGCTATATTTAATAAATATTGATATACAGCTTCTGCTGGTATACCTTCTTCATGATAGTAACTAACTGCTGCTTCTGGGTCTTTACGTTTACTAATTTTACGTTTTTTGCCTTCATCATCTTTTAATATTGCTGATGTATGTGCATATTTAGGTACTGCAAATCCTAATGCCTTAAATAACTCTAAATGAAGTGGTACTGAAGATAACCATTCGTCAGCACGAATTACATGTGTAACTCTCATTAAGTGGTCATCAACAGCGTGTGCAAAGTGGTATGTTGGTAATCCATCAGCTTTTATAATAACTATATCTTGATCATTTTCTGGGAATTCAACATTTCCTTTTATTACATCATGATGTCTGATTTTTCTTTCTTCATTTCCCATAGATTTAAATCTAACAATATATGGCTCACCAGCTTTTATTTTTTCTGCCGCTTCTTCTACTGATAAATTACGGTATGTTGCCCATACTCCATAATAACCAGGTTTAATTTTAGCAGCTTCTTGTTTTTTACGCATTTCGTCAAGTTCTTCTGGAGTTGCAAAACATGGATATGCTCTACCTTGTTCTATTAAATATTTAGCAAAAGCTTGGTATATGTCCTTTCTGGCACTTTGTTTATATGGTCCATAATTACCTTTTTCTTCAGTTTCATTTATCATACCTTCGTCAAATATAATACCAAAATCTTTAACTGCTTCTACTATTTGTACTACACCATTTTCAATTAACCTTTTTTGGTCTGTATCTTCTATTCTTAATATACTAACACCTTTAGTTTGTTTTGCAAGTGTTGTACATATAATGCTTTGATATAAACCACCAATATGAACATACCCTGTTGGGCTTGGTGCAAAACGCACTACCATTGCTCCTTCTGGTAAGTTTCTTTCTGGATATTTTTCCTCATAATATGAAATTGGCTTTGCATTTGGAAATATTAAATTTGCTAAATCTTTATAATCCATTTTTCTCTTCCCCTTTTCAAAATAATTTAATTCTAAATGTTTAATTTTGAAATAATTAAACTTCGGTAATAATTGGTAAAATCATAGGATTTCTCTTTGTCTTTTCAAATATATAATCTCTTAAAGTATCTTTTAGGTTTGATTTTATTGTTGACCAGTCTGTAATATGACCATCTTCACATTTTCTTACTTCTTCATAAATTACTCTTTTAATGTCATCCATTAAGTTTTCTGATTCTCTAACATATACGAACCCTCTTGATACTACATCTGGTTCTGATACTATTTCTCCTGTGTCTGAATCCATTGCAACAACTATAACTATTAATCCATCTTGTGATAAGTGTTGTCTGTCACGAAGTACTATGTTTCCAACGTCTCCAACACCTAGTCCATCTACTAAAACTTTTCCATTTGGTACTGAAGTAGTAAGTGTCGCTTCATTTTCGTTTAACTCTAATATTCTACCATTTGTCATCATAAATATATTTTTAGCTTCTATTCCTAGTTTTTTAGCTGTTTCTGCATGTGCTCTAAGTTGTCTATATTCACCATGTACTGGTATAAAGAATTTTGGTTTTGCTAAAGTAATTATCAATTTTTGTTCTTCTTGACATGCGTGACCTGATACGTGTACATCTTCTAGTGAGCTATATATAACCTCTGCTCCTATTTTCATAAGGTCATCAATTACTTTTGATACGTATTTTTCATTTCCTGGAATTGGAGTAGCTGATATTATTACCATATCATTTGGAGTTATTGTAACTTTTTTATGATCTCCATTTGCCATTCTGGTTAATGCAGACATTGCTTCTCCTTGGCTTCCTGTAGTTATAATAACTAATTGGTCATCTCTATAGTTTTTGATATTATCAATATCAATAAATACATTTTCAGCATCTTGTATATAACCAAGCTTCATTGCTTCTTCTATCATATTCATCATACTTCTACCACATACAGCAATTTTTCTTCCATATTTAATTGAAGAATTTACTATTTGTTGCACACGGTGCACATTTGATGCAAATGTTGCAACTACTATTCTTTTTGAATTGTTTAAAAATAGTTTGTCAAATACTTCTCCAACAGAACTTTCAGACATTGTAAATCCTTTTCTTTCACTGTTTGTACTATCTGAAAGTAATGCTAAAATTCCTTCATTACCTAATTCTGCAATTCTGTTTAAGTCAATTACTTTATCATCTATTGGTGTATAATCTATTTTAAAGTCACCTGTGTGAAGTATTGTTCCTACTGGTGTCTTAATTGCAAGCATTACAGCGTCTGGAATACTATGGTTACTGCTAATAAATTCCACTTGCATATTTTTAAATTTAACTGTTTGACCTTGTTCTACAATGTTTAATTTTGTAGTATTTACTAAATTATGTTCTTCTAGTTTATTTTTGATTAATGATACTGTTAATCTAGTAGCATATATTGGAATGTTGATTTGTTTTAATATATATGGTATTGCTCCAATGTGATCCTCATGTCCGTGTGTTATAACTAACCCTTTTACTTTTTCTTGATTTTTTAGTAAGTATGTTATATCAGGTATTACTAAGTCTACACCTAGCATATCATTTCCTGGGAACTCTAATCCACAGTCTACTAATATTATCTCATCTTCATATTCAAAAACTGTAATATTTTTTCCTATTTCTTGTAATCCACCTAATGGAATTATTTTTAAATTAGATTTTTTGAAATTAAACTGCATAATTTCTTTGTTTGTTGACCTATTGTTTCTTGTTCTAGTATTTGTATTTCTTTTTGTAGTAGGTCTTTTCTTTTCTACTGTAGTCTTTTTTTCTCCTCCTGTTTCTTTTTTGTTTTGATTAACTCTGTTGTTTTTTCTAACTGAGTATCCTGTTTTCTTCTCTCTTCTCTCAGTACTTTCTTTTTGTCTAACATCATTTTGTTTTAATTCATTTGTCATTAAAAATTTCTCTCCTTCTTTTTTAAATTGTTGTTTTTCTCATTATTTTATTTATTACATCAACAATAATATATCTGTAGCTTTTGTACAGATATTTTATCCAAAACTTTAAAATATATTTCCTTTTCCGCCCTAAAATATATTTTTTAAGTTTCTATTTTTAATTTTAAAATCCGCTCTTATAATAAACAATATAAATCTCTTCTTTACCATAATTGGTAACAACTGTTAATTATTATACTATTTTTTTCTGCTTTTGTCAAATAGTTGCCCCGATAATGCCTGCGTCATTGCCAAGAACTGCTAATTTTATGTCTGGAATTCCATCTTTATAAAAAGATTTTCTTTCATTATAGTATTTTTCTAAAAATGGTTTGTATAGTATTTCTTCAAAATATACAAATCCTCCACCTAAGCATATTGCTTGTGGTGCGAATATGTCTATAATATTTGATAAACCAATATTTAAATTATCAATATATTCATCTAATATCTTTTTAATATTTTCCTCTTGACATTTTAATTTCAAAATTCCTAATAATTCTTTTGAAGAAATTTCTTGTGACAAATTCATTTCATTTATTAATTTATTTTTTAGTCTTTTTATAGAACAATATGTTTCAAAACATCCTTTTTTTCCACAATTGCATTCAATTCCGTTTTTATCAATTACCATATGACCTATTTCCATTCCAGGATTTTGTATTGGTTGTAATTCCCTGTCACTCATAAACACACTTGCTCCAATACCTGTTCCTAAGCATAAAAATACTGCATCTTGATATTCTTTTAATGCTCCATATGTTTTTTCAGCTAGTCCTGCACATTTAGCATCATTTTTTAATATTACAGGTATATCAAAATGTTGTTTTAAAACAGATGTAATATCAAATTCCTTTATTTCTAAATTTACTAGGTTTGTTAATATACCCTTTTTAGGTGTACCTGGTGAACCTATTCCAATTTTTTCTATGTCATAGTTTTCTTTGATTTTTAATATGTTTTCTATAATATATGTAGACATTTCAATTTTGGCTTGTTCTCCCATAGTTTTTATATCTTTTTCAAATTTTTCTATAATCTCTCCGTTTTCATTTACTACTCCTATAGCAACATGGCTTCCGCCCATATCAATTCCAATCTTCATATACTTCTCCTCTATAATGCTAAAAAGCTCTGTAAAAAACAGAGCTTTTTAGTTAAACTTATATATCTAATCCTTCTAACATAAATCCACCCATATATAAGTTGATACATGGTACAAGTAATACTATAACAAGGAATATTATTAATGCACCAACAAATAAGTATGAAATTTCTGGAAGTACTTTCATAATTCTACTTAAACTATTTTGTATATCCACATCCATATAGTCTAACAATTTTTCCATCATATCTGGAAGGTCAGTTTGCATACCTATTTTCAACATTTCTACTTCCATAGATGAACATAAACCAGATTTCTCAAAAGGTTCGATCCATGAAGCTCCTATCAAAATATTGTTTATAGAAGTTTCTACAATAGAAAGCAATACATAGTTTTTTACAACTGATTTACTAACTTCTAATGCTTCTTGAATTCTCATTCCATTTCTTAAGTTTAACAACATAGCTCTCATAAGTCTTGAAAAATCTATACCAAATATTAGTCTACCAAATACCGGTGCTCTATATTTAAAATAATGCCAATTATATTTTCCTTTTGGCGTATTTATATAACCTACAATAAGTAAAGCAACTATTGCTATAACTCCTGCAGGAATATACCAAATCTTGCCAAAATTATCTACCACATTCATAAACCATAATGTTGGTCCTGGTAAATCAGTTCCTTGTCCTACACTTTGAAATACTTTTTGAATTTCTGGTAATATAAATATAGTTCCACCAATTAATAATAGAAATATACCTATAAATTGTAATAAGTTAGGTATCAATATCTTCTTTATTTTTTTACTTCTGGTAGTTGTATCCTCTAGGTATTCAACTGCTTGTTGTAATGAGGTGGTAAGTGAACCAGAAAGTTCCCCTACTCTTATCATATTAATGTATACATATGGAAAAATATCAGAATAGTATTCCATAGTTGTATACATATACTCTCCACCTTCTACACCAGCTAAGATATCCTCTAATATCCCTTTAAAAGATAGATTTTCTGTACTATTTATTATGGTGCTTAAAGCATGTATATTGTTAAAATCTGCCTTTTTTAATAAATAAAAATTCTGAGTAAATATAATGACATCTTTTATTGTTACTTTTTGTCCAGCTGCTAAAAGCAGACTTATTTTTTCTCTAACACTTGTGGTATGTCCTTCTCTTCCTTGAAGTATACTTGCTGAGTTAGCGGTTTTCATTATATCATCAATATCAATGATATTCTTTTTTGGCACTTTACTCTTGTTACTTTTGTAACTGACTTGTATAACTTCTATTGGTAATAAATCATTCGATTTTAGCTTTTTTACTAGACTGTTTTTGTTAGTATCTTCAACTTTATTTCGCACGATTTGCCCTCTTTTAGTTACAGCTCTATATACATATTCAGGCATTACTTTCCCTCCTTTTTCTAGTCTTCCATATTAAGTCTTTTGTTTTCATTTTCCTTTTTTATTTTTAATTGCATAATTGTTCTATTTAGTACTTCAATGTTTTTCTCTTCTATTTGAGCTTTTGCTTGGTCTAATGATATTTTATCATCTACAAATAATTGTGCAAGAGAATTTATTAATCCTATACTTCCCTTATCTGATCCACTTTGTATAGCATCTTCAATTTCTGAAACTCCAAGCTTTTCTTTTCTTATTACACCTGCTATTGTGTTATCTACTACCATAACTTCTGGTACCAATACAAGTGAGTTGTCTCTTCCTTTTAGTAATCTTTGAGAAACAACTAGTTTTAACAAAGACGCTATTAAGTATTTTACAGTTTGTTGGTCTCTAATATCATAAAAGTTTATCATTCTGTCTATAGTTTCTGCACAAGATTTTGTATGTAATGTTCCTATTACTAGGTGTCCTGCTTCTGCTGTCTCAATTGCTGCATCCATTGTTTCTCTATCACGAATCTCACCAATTATTAGGATATCACAATCCTCTCTTAAACAGTTTTTTACTCCTGAACTATAGTCTGGACAATCTCTACCTACTCCTACTTCTTTTTGTACAATTATAGATTTTTTACATTTGTGTTTATATTCAACTGGGCTCTCAAGTGATAATATCTTTTTATTTTCTTTTTCATTTACTTCGTTTATTAATGCATTTAAAGTTGTAGTTTTACCAGAGTTTGTTTTTCCTGTTACTAATATCAATCCTTGTGGTTGACTCATCATTCTTCTAACTATATTAGGTACTCCTAAATCTTCATATCTAGGTAATGTACTTTTTATTAATCTTAATACCACTATAGGTAAATCATCTGACATTGAAATATTTACCCTTATTCTGGTTCCCTCAAATTCATAAGAAGAGTCTAATTTTTTTTCTTCTTTAAATACTTCATCTTTATCTATATTTCCTCTTACAAAATAGTCATATATTTCAAACATATCCTCTTCTGTTAATTCTTCAAACCCCTCTATATCAACTAGGTCTCTTCTTATTCTTAAATATGGTTTTATTCCTCCAATCAAGTGTACATCTGAAGCATCCTTTTCTATTGCGATTCTTAAAATCTTATCTATATCAACCATGATTTTCCTCCTAAGTTTTTTAATAAATTATAAGTTTATTATTTATTTCATCTAATGTAGTAATTCCATCTACAACTTTTTTCATTCCATCTACTACAAGTGGTCTATATCCTAATTCCAAAGCCCTTTTTCTAATTTCTATACTAGATGCGTCTCTAGAAATCAAATCCTTAATTTCATCATCTATAGTTAATACTTCAAATATACCTATTCTATCAAGGTATCCACTTTGATTACATTTTTTACATCCCACTATTTCATAAGTTTTCTTATTTGTAAAATCAAAACTTACATTATATTTTTCCCCTATTTTGTTTATTATTTCTTTTTCCTCATCTGTGAAATCCCTTTGTTTAGCGCAATGAGGGCAAGCCTTTCTTACTAGTCTTTGTGAAACTGATGTTGCTAAAATACTTGCAATATCATAATTTGACATTCCCATTTTTCTAAGTCTAGTAATAACCTCTATACTATCAATTGTATGTATTGTTGACAATACGTAATGTCCTGTTTGTCCAGCTTGCATTGCTATTTCTGCTGTTTCTCTATCACGAATTTCTCCTACCAAAATAATATCAGGATCTTGTCTTAATACTGTTCTTAGCGAATCTGAAAAAGAAGTTTTTGAATCCATTTCTATTTGGTTTAATCCATCAATTCTTATTTCAACAGGGTCCTCAATTGTTGTGATATTTATTTGAGGTCTATTTAGGTAATCAATTATACTATATAATGTAGTAGTTTTACCTTCACCAGTTGGTGCCGCAACTATTGTAATACAATTCTTTTTATTAAAGCATTTTTTTACAAGTTGTTCATCATTTGGGAAGCCTAAGTCGAATATTTGACGAATATTTTCGTTTTTCTTTAATAATCTTAATACAAATTTTTCTCCATACACATTTTTTTGTGAAGAAACACGTATATTATAATCTGGATATGCTAATATTCTACCATCTTGAGACTCTTGTTTTTCTTGATGCATGTTAGATATTGCTTTTAATCTACCTATTATTTGAGTTTGTTTTTCCTTTTCAATCTCAACCGCAGTAAGAAGTTGTCCATCTATTCTATATCTAACTCTTAATATTTTTTCAAGAGGTTCTATATGTATATCACTTGCTCTCTTTTCCATGGCAGTTTTTATTATACTGTCTACTAAGCCTGATATATCAGAGTTTGTATTGATATTTTCAGAAGCTCCTCCTTCTAAAGATTCTATAATTTTCTCTATATTTGTCTCAAAAGTTATATATTTTTCCATTACTAATCCTTTGTTTAGTAATAAAAGCCTAATAACTTCTATAGATTTTTTATTAGAAGTATCTGCAAAACATACTTTTATTTTACCAGAAGCAATTTCAAATGGTATTGCCTTATTTTGTTTCATTATATCTAGTGACACATATTCTAAAGCATCTATTCTGATATCTTTTTCTAATAAATATATAGCTCTTTCATCTAAAATTTCTCCCATAGCGCTAATTAAAACACCTGAATCGCATAATTGTAGTATGTCTAGTATATCACCTATTTTTTTATTAGGGTGTGTTTTTTGATAATCTAAAGCCTTTTCTATATCTGATTCTTTTACAACACCTCTTTTTACTAATTCAATTCCTATTGGTTGCCTTTTTTCCATTCGTATTTCTCCTTTCAACTTTTCATTAGTCTATATTTATTATACTATAAAGTTGATAAAATAAATATATTTTTTTGAATTTACAATAATTTACCAATATTTTAAAACATATTCAATTTGTTTTACATATGATTTATCACCTTCACCAATATTTAAATTAACTACTATTATATTTTTAATTGTCAAGTCTGCTTCATAGGTTTCTTGTGAGAATTCAGCACTTTTAATATTAGTTGCAATTTCTTTGTCATTACGATATATCTTTCCATCTCTATATTGATATTCGGTTCCATCTTCAAAGGTTATGCTATCTGTCGTAACATTTGCAGTTTTGTTACTTTTTACATCTTGAACAAAAAACATATTAAATTTGTTGTATTCAACTACATAGCTACTATCATTTTTTATTAATTCCATATTGTTATAAAAATACGAACTTAAAAGAGCCATGGCGCTTATAACTACTGTAGATACAGCAATGTATATAACCAATGCTGTTAAAGTAACACCTTTTTCTGATTTCATAATTAATCTCCTTACAATTCTTTTATTTTTAGTCTATGAATACGTATATTTCTCGAATCATTTGAAAAATTGTATTCTAAATTTATATCAACTTCTTTTACATAAGACGATGTCTCACCAGTAGGTTTATAATCTGATACATCTACAGTAACGGTGAAATTAGTTGGAACGTTAAATCTTTCTGCCAATTCATCTCCCATTCCACTTTTCACTTCATAAAAGCTAATTTTATCTATATATTCGGCTATTTGAATTGCATATAAAGTACCTACTTCATCAACTTGACTATCAGCTTGAACTCGAAATGTTGATACAATGGCTGTTCCTACTATACCAGCAAATAGTGCAAAAATCGCTATTGCAATTATCAAATCTTGCATTGTAAAGCCCTTATTAGATTTTAGTTTTAAAAATAGTTGTTTTTTCATACATACCTCTAAATTATAAAATAAAAAAGTTAGTTGTTATTAAACATACAATATTTGTTACACATAAATAGAATCCTATAGGTATTTTTGTTATTGTTTCATCTCTTCTTATATTTTTCTTTTTATTTACTTTATTTAGCAACATTTGAATTGCAATACAAAGTAATGTAAAAATAATAGTCAATATTGTAATTGTTTCATATGTATATCCTATCATTAATACACAAAGTAATAAATTTTCTATAACATAACTATTTTTTATCTTTTTTCTTAAAATAAATATATCCACTAACATTAGTATACATATAATACTTAAATATATAACATATCTATATATATTAAAATCTTTTTCTACTATATATAGATAAATTATATATATAGCTTGTACAACAAAACCAAATAAAAGTACCGATTTCTGAATATAATTTCTTTCTTTATCAATTCCTGCGATAATAAATAAACTCGCAAAATATAGTATTCCAAATATAAAATAAATCCATGTATTTATATTTGTATTTAATATGTCTAATTTTAAAGATACAGCAAATAAAACAAAAACTATTCCTGACATTATTTCTAATAAAAAATATCTTGGACGTATTTTTTGTTTACAATATCTGCATTTTGCTCCTAAGAACAAATAACTTAATATAGGAATTAAATCTAGAAATTCTAATCTATGATTGCAATTTGGACAGAATGATCTTTCATGCGTTATATCTTTTCCAAGTGGTATACGATAAACCGCTAATGTAAAAAAGCTTCCAAATACAGCTCCCATGCAAAAAATTAAAATGTATAATACTATATTCATATTTTCTCCGTTAATTTTAAGTGTTTTATATAAATCAAGGCATATACACATTATGCATATGCCTTAATTATATTTCGGTTATTCTTATTTTGCTGTTACTGTTATTTTACCATCTTCAGCATAAACAATTTCAGCTGTTGTTTTATTTTCTGGATTGCTTGATTTTAGTTTTACTGTAACTTTTCCTACTAATGTTCCATTATTGTGTGTTACATCGCTTCCTACTGTTATATCAGATGCATTATAACCTGGGAAATTATTGGCAATTACAGTTTTTACACCGTCAGCAGCGTCTAAAGCAGCTTTATTTGAATAATAAGTTGTAGCTACATCTAGTTTAGCCATTCCAGCATAATCTCTAATGTTTCCTAATTCAGAATTCAATTCAGCTTTTTGAGCATTTGTGAATAATCCGTTATTGCCTAATGCATAAGTAATTGTTACACCTGCTAAAATTAATAAAACAACAATTGTAACTACTAATGCGATTAGTGTAATACCTCTTTCGTTTCTCATTGTAAATTACTCCTTTCTCTTTAGATTTTTTGTATATATTTATTTAAATAAATATAACCGATAATTATTTTGTACCCGTATCATTGTAGAAAGTTCCTGTTGATTTTGGGTCCACATTCGTATTTGTATCAATAACTTCATTGTTATCTGTATTTTGTTCATTTCCTACAGCAGTACTTGCCGCAAAAGGGTTTGCCTTACCTGTAGTATATGAATTGGTTTGTCTATATAATTTTAAGTCTGAGCCATCAATTTCATATGATATTTCTTGTTTTTCTTCTCCAGAAGTTTTTTGTTCTATTTCTGCTTTTACATTTTCTGGAGTAGTATATTCTGCTAGTTTATTAGGTACCGTTTTGTTAGTAGGAATATAGTTATAAAACATAACTCCTAAAATTAATACAATAGCTACACATAGCAGTAACATTATAAAAATTTCTTTAAAAACTGATTTTAACATTATTATCTCCTTTGTCTAATCTTATTGTGGTGTTGCCTCAGTTGTTGAATCCATCTCTTCTTTTACATCTGTACTTTGCGCATCTGTTTCTTGTGATTTTTCTGTACTTTCTGTGGTTGTATTGCTTTGTGTTCCATTGCTTACACCTTCTGTTTTTATGTTAATGTTTCTAGTTTCAAATGTAGCTTGCAAATTGTTGCCACCTGGTATCAATTTGAAATTTTCAATTCTAAATCCTAATTTACTATCATTTTCAATAGCTGAAATAAAGCTTAAAATTGGAACATAATCTCCTGAAACGGTAAATTTAATACTATTTTTTGTAGGTGTATAACTTAGATATACTCCCTCTGCTGTTGCATGTCTGCCTAACCTTGTCCACAAAAACTCTACTGTATAAGTTTCTACTGTAGTAGCTTTATTTATTTCTGATTTTGTACTAACATCTGCCAAGTCTTGATATTCTTCTTTAGCAGCAAGCAAACTAGAAACATTGGTATCTAACTCATCTAATTTTGTTGGATACTCACTTCTAATTAACTTTTCTGTTTGCGAAATTTCTTCTGTTAATTTATCATTACCTTCAATGATTTGTTGTACACTTAAAATTTTGAAATTGCCAATTGTTAAACCTTTAGTAATTACTAAAACTGCCATGACAATTAACAATATTGTTAAAATACCTATTAGAATTCTTCTCATGGCAAATCTCCTTCTATCCTAACTTTAACTACTTCGCCACTTCTCTCTCCATCTGAAGATACCACAGTACTTGGTGATAATATTCCTTGAGTTTTTAAGATAGCTTTAAAATATCCTAATTGCTCATATTTTTGTGATTGTGCTTGTATTATAATATGTTTTGAGCTTGGATTCTCAATAGATGTAATTTGTACGCCTTGTGGTATAGAATGCATTATTTGACTAAGTAGATTTGGTATATTATTTCTATTTTTATTGTTTTCTGATACCTGATTGCTAATATTTCTTAAATTCTCAGCCAAGCGTTGATATTCGCTAGTTTTATTTTGAACATCACTTATATCTTTTGTTACTTCTGCTATTTGGTTAGTTGTGTCTTGTTTTACTTCTGCTATCTCTAGATTTTTTCTGTCTGTTTCCTTATTCAAGAATATTGAAAATCCCGAATATATGACAGTTAATATTAGGGCTCCACCTAGCACTCTAAGCATCCATCTCTCAGTCATATCTAATTTGCCTTTAAAATTTGTGCTAAATATAGTAGATAATATTTTGTTTTTATTTTTATCTGACTTATCGTCTTTACCTATATTAAACTTTGAAAATATATCACTTACATTATTTTTTAATGTTTGTTTTTTAAAGTTTATGTCTTTTAGTCCATATTCTAGTCCCTGTAAAGCCAATGAAATTGCAGAGTTAACCTCAATATAGTCTTTTATATTTATTTTTACTGTATCTTTGATGAAAAATGGTTTTAATATTTCTACTTTTTCACTTTGTAGTACCTCTTGGAAGTATAAATCAATGTTATTAACTACTGATAATGTACCAGTTAAATATATTCTGTCTATTTTAATTGTGTTGTTTTTCATTATTTCTTTTACATTATTAGCAATTGTATATAATGTAGGCATTATATCTTCTAAATACTCATTTTTTTCTTCCTGTAGTTCTTGTCCTTCCATAGTATATATAGTACTATTTTTGCAGATTTCATATGCTTTTGAATATGAATTTTCTTTTGCTCTAATTCCCTCTAGAACTTCTAATGCTCCATTTTTTATTTTATCTACATGGTAAATTCTTTGATCTGTTATGGTTGTAATTGTAGTTTCATTTTCCATATTAACAATAAGTACATTTTCTTTTTGTCTTAAATTTGCAATATTAGATATACTAATAGATACTGGAACAATGGTTGAAAGTTTATATTCCAAAAATGGTTGCTCTTGTTGAGCAATTGATGATTTATTGGCAGACATATGAATTACTTTGATTTTTTCTTTGTCTTCTAAACTATTTACCAAAGCATATCTAGTTTCAATACTATTTTTGTTCATTCCTTTGTCTGCACAAAATAATTCAAATTCTGTTTGAATAGCTTTTTTCATATCTGTTTTGTTTAATAATGTAAACATATAAAAGTATTGATATGTTTCTTCTGATAAATTTATGCTTATTGGTGTCTTAAAACTATATGTGTCACTTATTATTTGATCTATAGCATCGCCTAATTTATCATAAAATTTTATTCCAAAGGATTCAACTCTTAAGTTGTCGTGATCTTTTGAAATTTTAGCATATTTTATAAAGTTGGGTTCTATATAAATTCCTAAGCAACTTGTCATAGTCTTCTCCTTCGTTAAAAATAAATTTTTCATTATTATATTCTGCAAATTAAAATAAAAAATACTTGTAATTCTTTTTAATTTGACAATTTTTTACCATTCATATTATTATTTTATATGTTTTTGCAAAAAAGTCAATAACATTCTTTATTTTTAACACAATTGTAACATTGTTGTAATATTTTTGTAATATTTCGTTTTATATATAACAAAAAACGTTTCATTTTCGAAACGTTTTCTAACTTTTATCCTCTTATTAAAATAAGTGCAATTATTATTATTCCAAATATAATACGATAAATTGCAAAGATTTTAAAACTTCCTTTTTTTAGATAGTTTAGTAAAAATTTTATAACAAAAAATCCTACTATAAAGCTTGTAATAATTCCTATAAAAAATGGTATACTAAATACAAAATCTTTTAATTTAAATACTGTTGCAGCTAAAACAATTGGAGCTGATAGCATAAAAGAATATTTTGCAGCTGATTCTCTAGTTACTCCCATTGCCCTTGCAGTTGTCATTGTTATACCAGAACGTGAAACTCCTGGAATAAATGCCAAAGCTTGAGATAAACCAATTAAAAATGTTTCTTTTAGGGTCATTTCTTCATACTTTGTTGTTGATTTTGACTTTTTATCCACAAAATATAGTACTATTCCCATTACAATAAGTGCTATTGCAATTATAAGTGGTTTAGTTAATTCGTCTTGTAAGAATTTGTCTAATACAAATCCAATTATTCCTCCTGGTATAGTAGCTAAAACTATGTACCAAAACATTCTGCCTTCTACAGTTTTTTTCTTTTTGACAACTTGATTAAATCCTCCTTTTATTAAGTCAAGCCAATCTTTGAAAAAATAAATTGCTATTGCTAACAAAGTGCCAAAATGAAGTGCAACATCAAACCCTTCAAATGCTTCTGTGAAGCCAGGATTATTAATCCAGCCAAACATCCATGGAATAATATTTAAGTGTGCAGAACTTGATATTGGTAAAAGTTCTGTTAATCCTTGAATTATTCCCAAAATTACCGATTGATATATTTCCATTACTTTATTCTCCTTAGTATTATTATATTATTTTTTTCTGGTATTATTCTTTTTGTTTTTCTTCTTTTCCGATTTGATTTTGTTTACTATTTTTTATAGTTTGTATGTCTTCTTTGCTTAAATTTTTAACCAATATACAAGTTTTCATTAAATGTCTGTTTACCTTTCTTTCTTCTTTTGATAAATAACTTGGTTTTGTATCTTGTTCTTTTTCTTCTGGCGGATTTATTTCTTCCTTTATAGGTTCAAACACAGGGTCTTTTTGTGCTTGTTTATATACCTTTGGATCTAATTGTACAGCAACATTCATATAATTTTTAGCTTTATCTTCATCTCCTTTTAGTAGAGCAATTTGAGAAAGATAATAATATGACCCTGCTTCCAAATCTTCCTGTTTACTTGATTGCATAAAATAATTTTCTGCTTCATCTAAATCACCATAAATTAATGCAATTTGACCTAGATTTAATTTAGCATTATATGCTAAACTATTTATGTCTGCCGCTTTTTCATAAAATTCTTTTGCTCGCTGAAAATCATTTATCATAGTATATGCCATTCCTAAGCTATAATACAAGTCATAGCTTGCCGGATGATATCTAAGTGCTGTCATATATACTGATATGGCGTCTTTGTATCTTTCTTCCTCAATAAATACTTCACCAAGTAAATTACTAGCTTTTTCATATTCTGGTTTTTGTTTTAAAATTTCTTCAAGTATACTTATGGCTTCTTCATTTTGTTTATTCTTATTTAGTACTTCACATAATTTATAAGTAGAGTTAAAGTCATTTCTTTTTAAGTCTGTAACTCTCATATACGCACTAACAGCTGCTTCATAATTTTCTTCTTTTTCATAAAATTCTGCTAATAATTTATTTGTAATATAACTGTTTGGATTCTTATTTAAAAATGCTAAAATCATTGTTTTTGCTTTTTCATGTTCACCAAATTTTTCTAATGTCTTTGCTATTGTAACATTAAACAATTCTGGAAAATCTATTTTTCTCTTTTGTTCTATCCACAATATTATAGCTGGTATAATTATTGAAAATAAATAAGTCATTGTTTTTAAAGCCCCATTTAATTGTATAGAAAAAAATAGTTCAATGAAATTTATTAAAATTCCAATAAATTCTAAAGCCAATATATATATATAGCTTGTGTCATTTTTTTTAATTAGTTTTAATACTGTAATTGTAAATAATGCAAAGGCTAATACATTAAAAATTATTTTTTCAAGCATCTTTTTATTCCTTTATTTTCCAAATTTTTCTTCATAATTCTCCATACATTTTTGAATTATTTCTTCTGCTTCTTTTCTTCCTAATATCTTATCCACTGCAGTTTGCTTTCCTTCTAATTGTTTATATACCTCAAAAAAGTGTTTTATTTCTAATGATTTTTGTGGTGGTAACTCTGAAATATCTTGATAACAGTTTAAAAATGGATCTTGTTTACATATTGCAATAATTTTTTCATCTTGTTCATTATTATCTGTCATTATCAATACTCCAACAGGATAACATTCCACTAATGTTAATGGTACTATTTCTTCTTGACATAGGACTAATACATCTAAAGGGTCATGATCCTCTGCATATGTTCTTGGTATAAATCCATAATTTGCAGGATAATGTGTTGATGTATATAAAATTCTATCTAATCTAAGCATTCCTGTTTCTTTGTCTAATTCATATTTGTTTCTTCCATTTCTACTAATTTCAATAACTGAAACAAAATCATCTTTTGTTATTCTTTCTTTTTTAATATCATGCCAAATATTCATACATTTACTTCTCCTTTTTTTGCTTGGTTTCTTTATATATTTTTTTACAAAGTTCAGGAAATTTAATTCCAGCAATATATCCAATTGATGGACCTGTCAAATAATTATTCTTTACTGCAATTTTATTCCAATCTTTCTCTGTAGGTATAATTCTAGTCTCTGTAATATATTTTGTCAATACTTCTATACTTTCTTTATAATATTTTTCGTAATCTGCCATATTTTAACCTCTCTTTTTTTCTATTTTATTTTAATATAAAATTATTTTCAAGTCAATTTAGATAAAAAATGAAAAAGGCACCCTAAAATACTAGATTTTTCTAATATTTTCGGTGCCCCTTATCCTACACTAATACAAAGTCTTCCAAGATATCTCTTAGAGAAACTGGTGTTACTTTATTTTTTAGTAATAGTTCAAGCATATTATCAGCATCATTTTCTTGACTAAAAATATGATTGAATTCTCTTTTTTCAACATCTACTTCTATTTCATTAGAACATCTTTTTATTACGCCTATTCCATATGGTTTTCTATTATTCTGTTTTTCACTACTATATATTTTATAATATTCTAACTGAATTGGGTTATACTCTAATCCTTCTAGTTTTCTATCAAGCTCTGCATTTCCATATATTTTAATATCTTTTCCCAATGTTTTTCCCTCCTTTTCATTGGTGTACTTTCTATTATATACCTTTATTTCAAAATAGCAAGAAAAATCGTATGCCAAAATTCGACACATTTTGTCGAATTTGTATATTTAGTAACTTTGCATCTGCATAGTTTATGGTATTTTAGACTTGCTGCCAATTGATTGTTCTT
The DNA here is from genome assembly GCA_934120135.1 of uncultured Clostridia bacterium. Lineage (GTDB taxonomy): Bacteria > Bacillota > Clostridia > TANB77 > CAG-508 > CAG-273. The sequence goes on from CAKOTK010000004.1 coordinate 137,122, forward strand.
ATATAAATATATAACCAAAAGTCCAGTTCATTGTTGAACTGGACTTTTGTGGCTTTATGCCTTTGTTTTTATTTATCTTAGGTCTATTTAGTTTCTTGCAAAGACAAGAATAACCTTCCGTCCGTTCTCATCTTTCTTGCTTCCCTCTCTTGCCTCTAGCCTACCATGATTTCTAATTCTTCTCTTCCCATTTTCTGTAATTATGATGCATCTACCCATTTTACAGCTAATATGAAGGGAGTCAAATGTTTTCAAATCATAGCTTCTCGCAGCATTCGGCCGTAGAGTTCCCCCTAAGATTTTAAGAGGATGTGATGTTTTGTTTATTACCTGCATACCCTTTTCCTCCTTAAAAAAGTGTGAGTTCATTATAACAACTTTGTTGGTAAAAGTCAAACTATACCTTATCATTGCAAACATTTTTAATTTTTTTAGAAAAAAATATTGACAAATGCAGAATATTTGTAGTACAATACTAACTGTCAGTTCAAATAAATGCAGATGTGGCGGAACTGGCAGACGCACAGGACTTAAAATCCTGCGAGACTTAACTCTCGTGCCGGTTCGATTCCGGCCATCTGCACCATAAACGAAAACCATACAAGTATTGAAAAATCAATGTTTTGTATGGTTCTTTTTTTTGAAAAAGTAGGCAATAGATAATGGTTTTATATTTTCTATTTTCTCTCGTCTATTTCTATTACTTTTCCGTCTTTTACAAGTACTCTTGGTACCCAGTCATTTATCATGCAAGATCCTTCATATACGCTAGTACCCATATGTCTTGCTGCTTCTAGCATTGGTATTTGTTTGCCTATTAACGTAACCTTGTCTCCCTCTTTGACTGTTTCATCTACTTTAGCAATAACCATTCCCATATTTATTGCTCCAATTAATGGATATCTTTTATTATTTATAACAACTTCTCTTCCCTTATTTCTTGTGCTAAATCCATCTGCATATCCTATAGGGATTATTGCTACATACATATCTTCTTTAGCTTCGTAAATTCTGCCATATCCAACAAAGCTACCTTTTTTTATTTTTTTAGCTTGCATTACTTCGCTGTACAAAGAAAATGCTGTTTTTACCTCTACTTTAGCTTCTAATGTTGTTTCACTAATATGATGTTTTTTATTATACCATTCTCTTTTTAGTTTTCTTAATCTATTTATAAAATCATTTGGTAATGGTCTTGGACTCGTATTATATCCGTACATTATAATTCCTAATCTAATTCCATTTGCAAATGGAATTTTCTTGTGATTTATCAATGTTTGGCTTCTTCCTAAATGAATAATTGGAATTTTCATTAAATCAATTTCAGAAGTTAATTCCATAAATCTCTCATATTGATTATCCCAAGAAACATCATAAACTCCATCTGTGGCAAAATGTGTGAATATTCCTTCTACTTGAACATTCTCTTTTTTCATTAAACCTTCTACTACTTCTTTTACTTGGTCTTTATCATATAGTCCTAATCTACAAAGTCCACTATCTATTTTTATATGCACTTTTAAAGGACTTTTTATATCTATTTTTTCTAATTCTTTAAAATACTCATAATCATGCACTGTTATAGTAACATTATTTTCAATACATTTTTCAATATATTTTAAATCAATTGGCTCTAAACACAAAATTGGAATTTTAATTCCGTCCTCACGTAAGCTAATTGCTTCTTCTAATGAAGAAATTGCAAAATAGTTTATTCCTTTTTCCACTAGATATTTACAAATTTTATCACTATGTCCATAGGCATTTCCTTTTACAACCCCAAAATAATAGTCATACTCAGGGTATTTTCTTATAATTTGTTTAACATTATTTTGTAAGTTATCAATATTTATTTCAGCATAAGTATTTCTATACATACATGCCCTCCTTATATGTTTTTCTGAATTATATCACACTGGCAAACTAATTAGAATAATTTTATAAAAAAAAGATGTAGTTTTTGCTACATCTTTTGATATGAATTCATATATTTTATATAAATTTCAAATTATTTTTTGTTTACTAATTCTTTTAAAGCTTTTCCTGCTTTGAATACAGGTGCTTTAGATGCTGGTATTTTGATTTCTTCTTTAGTTTGTGGGTTTCTACCTTTTCTAGCAGCTCTTTTTCTTACTTCGAAAGAACCAAATCCAACTAATTGAACTTTGTCTCCTTTAACTAAAGCTTCTGTTACAACGCTAACGAATGCGTTTAATGCTGCTTCTGCATCTTTCTTTGTTTCTCCTGTTTTTGCTGCCATAGCTGCGATTAATTCTGATTTGTTCATTTTAAATTACCTCCTATAAGATTTTAAAATCTGTAGTTCATAGCCTACTACTATCATTATTCGTCATTTTTTTCAAAAATCCTTCTTTTTTATTTAAAAAAGTTGTATTTTTCAGTACTTTGCCCTATTTGGTCTCTTGTAAGTATATATTTTATCAGTGTTTTAGCCGTTTCCATACAGCCCCAACTTTTTCAAAAAATAATATATTTTCTGGCCAAATGGTATCATAAAAAGTTCTTCTTTAGAAAATATTTTTAATATAGCTAAGACAATTATATATATTATTGCACATATTAATAGTGATAATACTGTTACAATTTTATCATTAATTCTTGTTATCATTATTAAGTAAAAAATATATGCAAACACACTCATAATTATACTCGCTAATACAGGTTTTAATACAAATTTTTTCTTATCTAATTTTAAGTTTGTATTTTTCTTTAATATTTTAAGTTCTATAATCACTGCAATCATATGACATATCACTGTCGATATTGCTGCTCCTGCTGTTCCTCCAAAGAAAAAGGCTTTTGTGTCTATTGGTATTAAATATATGTTTAATATAAATTTAATTACAACTCCTACTGACAATGCCATTGCCGGTGCAAGTACTTTGCCAAGTCCATGTAAAGCTCCGCTAATTATTTGTTCTATTACAATAAAAATTATGCTTAAACAACTTATTTGGTATATAAAAGCTCCTGATGTAGCATTTGGAAATAGCAATTCTAAAATTGGTTTGGCAAACATAATCATTGCTATCATGCAAGGCATTCCAATTAAAATAGAAACTAACAAAGAAAATGATATTCTTTTTTTAGCTGTTTCCATATCTCCTATTGCTTTAGATGATGAAATTGATGGAACCAAAGCAGTTGCAAACGCCATATTTAGTGACATTGGCAAAGTGACTAAGGTATCTACTTTCCCACTTAAAATACCATATTGAATTTTTGCTTGCTCTTCTGTTAAAAATTTTTTTAGCCCTCTTACAACTGTTAATGAATCAATATTTTTATTTATTGTTCCTAATATTGCACTCATTGACATAGGTATAGAAACAGATAATATTTGTTTTATTGTTTTTATTACTCTAGTTCTTTTATATTTTGTACTTCTTTTTAGTTCCCAAGCAATTTCTTTCCTCATTTTTGCATAATATTTATATAGATAAAAGAAACATAAGATAGTTGCCAAAGTAGTAGCCAAGTTAGCTCCAGCTGCCATTATAACTGTGTCTGTTCCTGTAGTCATAGCAATAAATTCCACAATTATTACAGAAAGTACTGTTTTGAAAAATTGCTCTAAAGTGTGTGCATCTGCTGTAACTTTCAAATTTTGTCTTCCTGTAAAATACCCTTTAATTACACAAGATATTGCTACGAAAAATATTGATGGTGAAAGTGCTACAAGAGTGAGCTCAGCTTCTGGAATTTGTAGAATAACCTTTGATATATATTCTGCTCCGCAAAATAATATTGCACTACTTAAAAATCCTATCAACCCAAAGGTTACAAAGGCTATTTTAAAAATTCTATGTGCACCTTTAGTATCTCCTACAGCAACTCTTTCTGAAACAAGTTTTGATAAGGCTCCTGGTATACCAACTGAAGATATGGTTAGAAACAAGGCATATACTTGAAAACCACTACTGTATATAGCATTTCCTTTGTCTCCAAAGCCATCTCTATTTGTTAAATACAATTTATATATAAGGCCAAGTGCTTTGATTAAAACTTGTGAAATCATTAAGAACAAAACACCCTTCATAAATCCTTCTTTTTTCTTTTTCATATAAGCTCCTTTTTGTCTCTTTAATACATACGAAAAAAATTTGGTATTTATGAATGGAAAATTTGCGACTTTTTCTACATTTTTCGCAAAAACTCTTGTAATTTTCGCGATTTTATAGGATAATATAGTAGTATAGATTTGAAAATGAAAGTGGTGAATTTTTTGAAACTCTTTGATAAATTTTTAAAAGTTTTAAAAACAGATAGAAACACATTTATGACATATATTCTAACACTTATATCTGCATATATATTAGTAGATAGAATAATGGAATTATTATTTATAATTTTTACAGGTGTTGGTTTTAGTTATTGGGGACCTATTAAGTATTTTCTAGCTTTTGCTTGTTTAGCATTTGCATTCTTCTTCTCAGGTTCTTCAAAATTTGCTAAAGCTGATGTTAATAAATTAAGATTTTTCCATGCATTTATAGTCTGCTTTTATATTTTAGTTGTATCTGCTGTAGTACAATGGTTAAATCAAATAATTTGGATAAACTTATTATCATTACCAAATTATCCAGAACTTGCAAGAGATTTCTTCTATTTATTTAAACCAGCATTTACAGCATTAGGTGTATATATTCCACTTGTTACTTTCTATAAAGTACTTAAATGGCTTATCTTTAGTATTAATGATGTTAAAGATATTCGTGATTCAATTTTTGATTATGGTGGAATTAAATTAACATCTGATAAAGAAGCACATGGTGTTTATACTTGTGAAGTAAAAGTTTGTGTAGACTGTGAAAGTGGTGAAGATATTTGTATTCCAGAAAAGAAACGTTATGAATCATTCTTAATAGTTGGTGTTTCTGGTTCTGGTAAAACAACAATGGTTTATGAACCAATGTTAGCAAGAGATATTGAAAGGAAATCATTCTTTAAAGAGATTTCTAAAGAGATGGGATTTACAGCTTTAAGAACTGGATTAGCTAGTTTAAACTGTCCATATGATAATGATTATATAAACGAAAATTTCTCATTAGATATGTTAATTCCAAAGGAAGAAAAATTAGATACATATAAAAACTATATGAAGAAGATGATAATTTCAAGCTCAGGTAGTAAAATTATTTACCGTAATATGGGTATTACTTATGTTTCAGCTGAAATTGAGTCAGTATCAAAAATTGCTAAAGTTGCTGAAAACTTCCATATTCCTGTTAATATAGTAGATCCAAATCGTGCAGATTCACCTGGTTTGAATCCATTCGTATATAAAGATCCTATTAAAACAGGACTTGCAGTTTCTTCAGTTTTAAAAGGTTTATACTTACATAGTAGACCAGACACTGAACTTGCATTTAGGGAAAATGAAGCTGTACAAGTAATTGAAAATATATCTATTTTATTAAAAGAAATGTATCCATTAGATCATGACGGATTATTGCCTAACTTAGAGGATGTGTTAGATTTACTTACAGACTTTGATTTGGTAGTAGATTATGTAGAAAAAATGAAACAAATTCCAGAATTATCTGAAAAATATCGTATTTTAATTAGATATTTTGAAAATAACTTCTATCCAGATAGTTCAAACTTATTAAATGCAAAACGTTCTACAACAACTGCTTCTGCTGAAATTGATAACTTACTACGTTATCCTGGTGTAAAAGCAATATTATGTAATCGTTCAAATAACTTAGATTATGAAAAAATATTATCAGAAGGTCAAGTAACTTTATTATGTACTCGTAGAGGAGACTTAGGTGAGACTGCGCATAAAGCTTTTGGTTTATTCTTCTTATTATTAATGCAACAAGCTATTCTTGCTAGACCTGGAAATGACAGCACACGTATTCCTCACTTCTTATATATAGATGACTTCCCTGCATACATTTGTAAGGCTACAGAACCTATATATACATTATATAGAAAATATAATGTTGCAACTGTTTTAGATTCTCAAAACTTAACACAATTAAAGGGTGACTTATCTGCTGATCCTAGGGGAGATTATTATAAAAACTTAATTTTATCAAATACAGTTAATAAATTTATATTTGGTAATGCTACTCCTGAGGATGTTGCATGGTGGGAAACAGCAATGCAAGATAAGAGAGAATGGACATTTAATAATACTTATAACGCTGACAAAACTGAATATGATCCTAAGAAAGGTAATATTGAGTATAAATGGAAAGCCAACTTTGCAAAAGGTAAGATAATGGCACTAAAAGGAAAACAAGTTATTTACAAAGTAAAAGACTTAGGTGGAAAAAGTGCTGTTAACAAAGGTAAAGTTGATTTCATGGAAGCTAAGTATAAAGAAGTGCAAAAAGTTAAAAAATATAACTTTACAAAATTTGGAGGTAGCTTGTTAGACCCACAATCTGCTGCTAGAAAAGCCTTAGATAAGAAGAAGGTTGACTATGCCACTGTTACTTCAAGCAATGATAATTATGATATAGATCGTGAGGTTGACCCAATTCAAACAGATACTTCAGATTCTAAATATTTATTTGATAATGAAGATGCAATTGTAGTTAACTTCAAAAACAAAAAGAAATCAAATTAACCAAAAAATAACACTCTTTTTATAGAGTGTTATTTTTTGTTATATTCCTAATAATTTCACTTCAATATTTTCCATTTTATATTTCTTAGTCTCTGGGTCTACTACAAATTGTACTAAGGTTTTTTCTAATGTTTCTTCATTTTGCCTTAAATCTGTTGTAAAATATAATCTTATATTAGAAATCTCTACTTTGTTCATTACTATTGCTTTAAATGTTTCTGCCATATGTTTATCATCTTCACAGATTATTATTAATTGTGGTAAATTCATATATCCTGAATCACCTGCTTGGAAGTTTTCGTAAAAGTCTTTATATAGTTTCATTTTATCAACTAATTTTTTCTCCCAATCGTCTTCTCTTCTAATTACTTCAAATACAAATTCTAGATATTTATTATTCTTAGTTAATTTTACACTTCCGCCACTTGCTTTAAATACTTTTCCTGCTTGTTTAGCAGTAAAGCTTGGCTTTGGTACATATGAGTCAAAAGCTTTTACTTTTCTTAAATATGCTATTAAAGTTTGATTTCCTGCTAATCTTTTCTTGATCATTGCAACTGGTTTTGTGTTATCTGTTGGTTGCCATTTACATTCAGTTCCACGAGAATTTAATAAGTATTTTCCCATTTTTTCTAGGCAATAAATTCTATAAATTCCCTTTCCGTCTTCTGAATTAAAATAATATCTAGTTAATATTTTAGTTTTTACCAATTGTTCTAGCTTATTGTTTAATTTATCCTGTGAACCGACCTCTATTCCCTTCCATTCCAGCATTTGTAATAATTGTCTTGAGGTCATAAATTCAAATTCATTCACTAGCTCTATAATAGCAAAGTGTATGTCAGAAATATGTCCTATATTTATTCTATGTATAATTTGATTCATAGAAACATATCCATCTTTACCATCAAATACTTTTAATTCTCCTTCTCTAATTGCAAAAGGCGATATGGTTGCCTTTATTTCATTATCTTCTACCATTTTTATTCCTCCCTCTAATCTTTAATAAAGATTAAAATTTTACTAAACAGAACTACTAGGTGTACGCATAGTAGTTTGCTATATAATTGTTTATACAACTAGTATCAACAACTGTTAATATATTAACACATATTTTAAAATTAGTCAAAATTATGATAATATTTGTTTTACTTCTTTATTAGTTAAATATCTAAACTCTCCTAATCTTAAATCTTTTACTCCAATGTCTCCAATTTTGCTTCTGTGTAAGGCTAGTACTTTTTTTCCTATTACCTCGCACATTCTTCTTACTTGCCTATTTTTTCCTTCATGTATTGTAATTTCTATTCTGGAAATATTTTTTTCTTCATCTATTTTCATTATTCTAACTTGTGCAGGTTTTGTTATATAGTCACCTATATCTACACCATTTCTTAAATTTTCTACTTCTTCGTTAGTAATTTTTCCTTTTACAGTTACTTGATATGTTTTATTTATTTCATGTTTTGGATGTGTAACTTGATATATAAAATCTCCATCATTGCTTAATATCAAAGCTCCTGATGTATACATATCAAGTCTTCCAACAGGTACTACACTTTCATTAACCTTTTTTAAAAGTTCCATTACTGTTGGCCTATTAAATTGATCTTTTACTGTACTAACATATCCTATAGGTTTATTAAGTAATATATATACTTTTTTCACTTCAGTTTCAACTAGCTTGTCATTAAATTCTATTTTATCTTTTTCAGGATTTATTTTGGTTCCAAACTCTGTTACAACTTGTCCATTTACTTTTACTTTACCTACTAAAATATATTCTTCTGCTTTTCTTCTAGAGCAAATTCCTTGATTTGCCAAAAATTTTTGTAATCTTTCTTCCATTTTTACTCCTGTTTTAATCTATTTAAAATTCCCGTAAAGAATTCTGGCAATGGTGCTTCTAAATGCATTTGTTTTCCTGTTATTGGATGTTTAAAATCTAAGCTTTTAGCGTGTAGCATTTGTCCTTGAATATTAAATTCATTCTTACCATTTGAATATGTATAATCCCCTACTACAGGATGGCCTATCTCTGCCATATGAACTCTAATTTGATGTGTTCTTCCTGTTTCTATAGCCACTTCCAAATATGTGTATTTTTCAAATCTTTCTAATACCTTAAAATGTGTAATAGCTACTTTTCCTTTTTTATCAACTGCCATTTTCTTTCTATCTTTTGTGCTTCTAGCTATTGGCATATTTATGGTTGCTTCGTTTTCTGGAATAATTCCTCTTACTAATGCTAAGTAAACCTTTTTTACTTCTCTATTTTGAATTTGTTCACTCAAATTTATATGTGCCTTATCGTTTTTGGCAACAATTATTAGCCCTGAGGTATCTTTATCAAGCCTGTGTACAATGCCTGGTCTAAGCTCTCCACCAATTCCAGATAAGTTGCCTTTACAATGTGCCATAACAGCATTTACCAATGTTCCATCTGGATTTCCTACTGCTGGATGTACTACCATACCTTTTGGTTTATTTACTACTAAAATGTCATCATCTTCATATATGACATCAAGTGGAATGTCTTGCGATTTTAAATCAGTTTCTTTAATCTCTGGTATGTTTATTATAATTTCATCTCCAGTTTGCACTTTATATGAAGCTTTTTGAGGTTTATCATTTACTAATATCTGATTTTCCTCAATAAGCTTTTGTATCATTGCTCTAGATATTTCTATTTTTTGTTTGCTAATATATTTGTCTAATCTTTCTGTTTCCCCTTGTACAATAATTTTCAATGTTTTCTCCTTTTATTTTGATAATCTTTCATATATTATAAAATTATCATCTTGATATATTTCATTATAATTTTTATCTTTTGATAAAAGCATTTTTAATTTTGTATTTTTCTTTAAAATTACATGTGTTATATCATATTTTTTGAATGTATCTTCATAGTATTTGCTTCCATTTGAAGTATTTATATAATCAGTAAAGATATCTCTTCCTTCATATTTTCCATCCTTATTTTTTGTTCCATTAAATTCAGGTGCATATAAGTCTGCTCTTGAATCTATAAATACTGGTATTCCTCTATATAACAAATAACTTCCATAATTATACTCATTAAATAAATGCATATTTTGTATATCTAACTTTTCTAGAATATAATCTGCTGCTTGTACTGGGTATGTTTTTTCGTTTACAAACTTGTCATTTATTTTACCCTTATATAACATAAAACTTACAAATATAACGAGTAAAATAGTAAATATCTTACCAAGTAGTGATATCATAATTTCCATAATCTTCTTAGTTCCATCTTTATCATATTTTGCAAAAAAGCTAGCTACCATTTTAGCAAATATAAATCCACATATTATAACAAACATTGATGCTTGTCTTCTTGTCATAAGTGTTAATAATGTAAGACCTGCTAGCATAAAGAAATCTCTTAATGTAGCTTTTGTGTCTGTGAATATTAAAAGTGCTATAAATAGAGTAAATACTGTTAGCATTTCTTTGTTATTTATCAAAGTTAGTGGTTGATGTTCACTAATATTTTGTGTTGTATTTCCTTGCATCAACCTTGGTAATAGTGTATATGGTGTATCTCCTATAGGTGTTAATAATCCTGTAAATGCGCAAATAAGCATGATAAGTATTAGCCATTTAACCATAGGTTCTTTCTTGAAAATAATTTTATATGGTTTGGCTTGTCTTTTTCTTCTATTTTGAGCTGCATTTTCTTTATCTAACTGCAAATGGGCAATTTTTTCTTGGTATTGTCCAACTTCATCAAGTTTACCCTTTTTAGTTAATCTTTTTATTTTAAATTCATTCCATTTAATAGCAAACCAGTAATATAGTTGCGCTTCCATTAAAATTGCAAGCAAATATTCTGCAACATATGGTAAATATAACACAAAATAAAATGGCCATACAGCACAGTGTAAATTAGCTATTAATATTGGAATTATAATCAAATAAACCGCATATCTTTTCTTTTTTGTACTTATAAATTGCTCTATAAATAGTATAGTTAGTGCAAACAATATAAATGTTACTAACTGTGCTCTAGCAGCGATAAAGTTTTTTAATAAATACATTGTTGCCATTGTAACTAAAAATGATACCAATTGATTTTTGCACAATTTGCATGAAGTAAAATAAATTACTAATCCAAGTATCATGCAAAGTATAATTGTTGCAATATATAAAGAACAGAATCCGCCAATTCCTATATTTTCTCCCAAATCATACACTATGTAAGTACTAACATCATATAGCCAATGGTTATATGTATATGGTAGGTCTTCATGCCATGAAAATGGGTCTTTCATGTCTATTTCCCCTGTTTGTACAATATGTTCACCTATTTTTATAGTATAATATGTGTCATTTTGAAATGTAACCGGTGTTAGTGCAAAACAAAATATTATAATGCAAAATACGGCTAACACATTAAATTTCATTTTTAACTTGTCCTTCATTTTATCTAGCTCTCCTTATTTTTTAAATATCAAATTCTGCAAAAACAGCATCATGGTCAGATACTCCATTTACATTTATTGTTTCATATTTATTTAATCTAATTCCTTTTGAGTAAAAAATAGTGTCAATACAACCTTTTCCAAGTTCTGAGAACCATGTGTCTTTTTTATTTGGTAATTGTTCTAATTGTTTCTTTAATATCTCATATTCTTCATAGGTTTCTGCTTCTTCAAAGGTATATTTTCCTTTTCCAAGCCTTGTAACTCCTACATTAAAGTCTCCACCCATTATAATCAATTCATTTGGATCTATTTTTTTCATTATTCTATTTATCTCTTTTGCTGCTAATATTCTTTCATCTTGATATGTAGATAAATGTACTGAAAATAAATTTATTTTTGTTGTTCCAAATGAAATTCTATTGCATAAAATTCCTCTTTGTTCATGGTTTATATCTGTAAGTGGCATTAAATAATTTGTTGAAAATGAAATTGGGAATCTACTAATTATTCCATCTCCATAATAGCCATCTTCTAAAGTGATATTACTTTCCATAGAACAATAATATAGACCAATAGCTTTGCTAAATTCTCTAATTTGGTTCATATCTCCTGCTCTTTTTGTATACATATCTATCTCTTGCAAGAACACAATATCAGGTTTATATTCTTTAATTACTTCTGCTTGTCTTTGTAAATCAACTTTTCCATCTATTCCTCTTCCATGTGCAACATTGAAAGTAATAATTTTTAAAATCATTTTACCACCAACCTTTTTTATATATTCGCATTATATCAAATTTACTGTCTATAAACAAGTACACTATAAAAAAAGAAGTGATTTTTTCAATCACCTCTTATATTTTATCCATTGATTTGTTTTGCAACTTCTTCTGCAAAGTTTTCTTCTCTTTTTTGTAATCCTTCACCTTTTTCAAATCTAGCAAATCTAACTACTTTAGCTCCTTTAGATTCAACTAATTTTCCAACTTTTTGGTCTGGATCTTTTACGAAATCTTGCTCTACTAAACAAATTTCTCCATAGAATTTTCCAATTCTACCTTGTACTATTTTTTCAGCAACTGCTTCTGGTTTTCCTTCATTAACAGCTTGTGCTTTTAAAATTTCCATTTCATGTGCTACTCTGTCAGCTGGAACACTTTCTCTGTCTAAGTATTCTGGTTTAGCAGCAGCTATTTGCATACAAATATCTTTTGCTAATGTGCTGTCTCCACCTTCTAATTCAACTAAAACACCGATTTTTCCATCTCCATGAATATAGCTTTCAACTAATCCATTTGATTCAAATCTTTCAAATCTACGGATTGACATATTTTCACCAATTGTGGCAATTTTATTTGTTAATACATCTTTAACTGTTTTGTCTGGTTCTACAATTGAAGGTTGTTCTAATAATTCTTCTACTGAAGCTGGATTTTTTTCAGCAACTTGTTTTGCAACATCTGCTACAAAGCTTCTAAATTCTTCGTTTTTAGCAACGAAGTCTGTTTCTGCGTTAACTTCAACTACAACACCAATTTTTTTGTCATCTGTTACATATGTTGTAACTAGACCTTCTGCTGCAATTCTGTCTGATTTTTTAGCAGCTTTTGCAATTCCTCTTTCACGTAAAAGTTCAATTGCTTTATCTTCATCTCCATTAGTTTCTGTTAATACCTTTTTGCAGTCCATCATTCCTGCGCCTGTTTTTTCTCTTAACTCTTTTACTTGTTCTGCAGTAATCATAAAAAAATCCTCCTTTTTTGATTAAAGGATGTACTTTTTATCCTTACTTTTTAATAATAAGTACATCCTTTTTAATAATATTTATATTATTCTGCTACTTCTTCTGTAGTAGCTTTTTTTCTTGTTCTTTTTGGTTTTTCTACTTCTGCTGTTTCAGCTTTATCAGCTACTTTTTCTTCATTTTTAGTTTCTTCAACTGCAACTACTTCTTCCATATCTGTAGGTTCTACTACTTCTTCAACTTCCATAGTTTCTTCTACAGTTTCCATAGATTCACCTTGTTTTCCTTCAATAACTGCATTTGCCATGCAATCTGCAATTAGTTTAACTGCTCTAATAGCATCGTCATTTCCTGGAATTGCGTAATCCACATCTTGTGGATTACAGTTAGTATCTACTAAACCGATTACTGGAATTCCTAATTTTCTAGCTTCTAGAATTCCTATTTTTTCTTTTTTAGGATCAACTATAAACATAACTCCTGGTATTTCAGTCATTTCTTTAATACCTCCTAAGTTTTTCTCTAGTTTTTCCATTTCTTTCTTTAATAAAATAACTTCTTTTTTAGGTAAAACTTCAAAAGTACCGTCTTCTTGCATTTTTTCAAGTTCTAGTAATCTTCCAATTCTTTTTCTAATTGTTGAGAAGTTAGTTAATGTACCACCTAACCATCTTTGATTTACATAGTACATACCACATTTTTCTGCAGCTTCTTTAACACATTCTTGTGCTTGTTTTTTAGTTCCTACAAATAGAACTGTTTTTCCTGCTTCTGCTTGTTCTTTTAAGAAAGCATAAGCTTCATCTAATTTTTTAGATGTTTTTTGTAAGTCGATGATATGGATACCGTTTCTAGCTTGGAATATGTATTCAGCCATTTTAGGATCCCATCTTCTTGTTTGATGTCCAAAGTGAACACCAGCTTCTAGTAATTGTTTCATTGCAACTACTGCCATTTTTCTTTCCTCCTTTTAGTTTTTCCTCCATACTGCTTCAGTCACATAAAAAAACTTGTGTATACAAGCACTCTTTTTATGCTAACAATATGTGTGTATTTTTCAACGCATTTAATTATACCAAAAAAGCGTTGCAATTGCAACACTTTTTGTGAATTTTTATATAATTTATTATTAAATTGCTGTTACTCTTTTAAATTGGTCATCACTATATTTTTTTATGTCTAATATATTTAACATATCATATTTATCTTTTACTTTTTCAAAATATTCTTCAATGTCACTTTTTCTTATTACATTATTAGAATTTTCTGTTGGCAATAGACCTCTTCTAGCATTTATCCATGGTGTCTCATAATGCGACATCTTCTCTAATGCTTTACCATTATAATATCCAAAACATTTTAGTATAACGTCAAGCATTTCTCTTTTTTCGTCAGCAAGCATATCCTCAACATCATAGTTTATATCTATAATTATATTAGCAGATTTAAAATCCTTGTATTTCTCATATATTTCAACATATACCGGTCCATGTATCCATGCTTGACAATCATTTTCAAATAAAAATTTGCCAAAAAAAGCCTTATAAAAGCCCTGTGCATAATATAAAATTTTTTGTAATGCTAAAGGTGTAATCTCTTTTCCAATTTCAATTATATACTCTGAAATCATTTCTATGTCGCTTTCTATATTTACAAGTTCCTCTCCTTTTTGTATAGCAATAGCCTGTTTTACATTTTTATATGCTTTTTCTGTAATTAACTCTTTATTATTTTCAAGCAATTCATTCATATATTTTTCATCATTTAAAATTTTATATAATTGATCTGAATAAACTTTTGAAGGTACATCTCCGCTTAAATATCTTAGCAAAGTTCCTTCTCCCCATCCTAATAATTTAGAAAGGGGTTTTTTACCTATTTTGTATTTACTTAATATTTTGTTGATTTCTTCTTCTGTAATAATATTTTCTTCGCTTCTGTAGGCTTTATCAATTCTAATTAAATTTTCATCGCTAATTTTATTTGAACTAATTTCTTCTCCACAATTTTTGCAATAGCCCACTAATTTTTTATAATTATATTTTTTACCTTTAATTTCAACATTTGCATCAATTTCTTTTATTTCGTATCCAACTAAATTATTACATTTTTCACAAAAACCCCTATTCATAACAACTCCTCTTAATATTTATAAAAATAATCTTTCTATTTTTTTCTCTGGATTATGAAATGAAACTATTATAATAAAATTATCCTTCTTAACTGCAATTTTTATATATACTTCCACTTTTTCTATTGTTCCCCAATTGTTCAATTCATACTCTCTACAAAAAATATATAATCTTTCTTGTGGATTATTGTAATTATCTACAGAATAGCAAAAATCATTTACTTCTAATTCTATTAGCATTTGTTTTTGTCTATTACTATCCAGTTTATATTTTTGGATAAATAATTGATTTTTTAAATTTTTTACAGTATTGCAGACTATAAATTTATCTCTTTCTATACTCTTTTTCACGGTTTCTAAATACTTTTCTATTTCGAGTTTAGTATGATTAGTATATTTACGGGTACTATTTGTCACTATAGTCTCCTTTCTTTTAGTATCAATTAGTACTATTTTATCATTTAAATAGTAACTTGTCAAGTTAATTTTATACTATTTTTTATCAACCTTTGTTTGCCTCAAGTTTTTTTGCACTTTAATATTTTATATCTATTTTTTTATTTTTTGTAGTTTTTTGTCAAAATTTGTGATATAATATTTTTGTTTACAAATGAATGGAGGTAATTGTTATGAATTTTAATAGATGTAGTCGTTGTGGTGGTTTCTTTATGGCCGAAGGAGATACTTGTCCTAATTGCCTTCAAAGAGATAAGTTTGAAATGAATAGGCTAGAAAATTTTATTGAAGAAAATCCTAATGCTACTTTAAGTATGAATGATATTGCTTCAAATACTGGAATTTCTGATAAGAATTTAAATAGATTTTTAGCTAATGAGCAATTTAATGAATTTATAAATAAAAATATATCTTTATAAAAAAAAAAAAAAATAGGGACAGAAAAATTTTACAAATTTTCTGTCCCTATTTTTTTTATTACACAATTTTCAAAATGTCTTGTTTTTTACTTGCTGGTTGATTAGTTATTGTATATGCATTAAGTACATCTTTTGCTATTTCATTTCCTAAGTTCTCGCCATTTGCATAAATATATGCAAGAATGTCTCCATTTTCAACTTTGTCCCCTATTTTCTTTTCTAACACAATTCCAACAGAAAAGTCTATATTATCTTCTTTTTTCTTTCTTCCAGCACCTAAATTCATTGACGCTTTTCCTATTTCTTGTGCATCAAGTTTCTCTACATATCCGCTTCCTTCTGATATAACAGGCACTACAAATTTTGCCTTTTCAAATTTTTCTATATCTTCTAAATAGCTAATGTCTCCACCTTGTTTTTGTATCCATTGTTCCAGTTTTTCAAATGCTTTACCATTTTGAATTTGCTCTAACATTTTTTGCTTATTTTCTTCTATGTCATTTCCTTTTCCTGCAAGTTTTATCATATATGCACCTAGTGTTAATATTACCTCTTCTACATCTGGTTGCATATTTCCTTTTAGAAATTCTATTGTCTCAATTACCTCTAAAGAGTTTCCCACAGCCCTTCCTAAAGGTTCTTCCATACTTGTAATAACGCAAACTGTTTCTTTGTTAGCTAATTCGCCTATTTTCTTCATTGTTTCAGCAAGTTTTGTGGCATTATCTAAGTCTTTCATAAATGCTCCGCTTCCACATGTAACATCAAGAACTATTTTATTTGCACCTGCAGCTATTTTTTTGCTCATTATGCTTGATGCAATAAGTGGAATGCTCTCAGTTGTTGATGTAGTATCTCTTAAAGCATATAGCTTTTTATCTGCCGGAGCTAAGTTTAATGTTTGACCCATTAAAGCTATTCCTATTTCTTTTACATTTTGAATAAATTGGTCTATTGTAAGGCTTGTGTTATAGCCTGGTATCGCCTCTAACTTATCTATTGTTCCACCTGTATATCCTAACCCTCTTCCTGACATTTTTGCTACTGGAATATCAAGTGATGCAATTATTGGTGCTAAAATTAGTGTTACTTTATCACCAATTCCTCCTGTACTATGTTTATCAACCACTATTCCCAATTGTGATAAATCCAGAATATCTCCAGAATGTGCCATTGTTAATGTTAAGTTTGTTGTTTCTTCTTCGTCCATTCCATTTAGATAAATCGCCATTGTTAAAGCAGACGCTTGATAATCTGGTATATTTCCATTTGTATAATTTTGCACAAAATACTCTATTTCTTCTTTACTTAGCTTTTGTTTATCTCTTTTTTTAGCTATAATCTCTAAAATATTCATTTTAATTTCATCCTTTTATATAAAATTCTTAATAAAACTAACCCTATGTAGAGTACAAGGTCCATACTCTTTTATAGCTTTTATATGTGCAGCTGTTCCATATCCTTTATGTTTAGCAAAACCATATTGAGGATATATTTCATCCCATTGTCTCATTATTCTGTCCCTTGTTACTTTTGCAATAATTGATGCACATGCTATTGAATAACTAATTGCATCTCCATGAATAATTGATTTATATGGTATTCCATCTGTATCAATTTTAGTTAGTGCATCTACCAAAATTGCGTCTGGCTTTGTAATTCCAAGTTCTGGCTTTTCTGCTAGTTTAGCTTCCATATCTTTTATCGCTGTTGTTAAACCCTTTTTAGTTGCTTGTAATATATTTATTTCATCAATTTCTTTTTGGTCAATAATTCCTATTCCATAACTAATTGCCTCACTAGTTATTTGTTCATATAGCATTTCTCTTTTTTTCTCAGATATCTTTTTAGAATCGTTAACTCCTTCTATCATTGAGTTTTTTGGCATTAAAGCACATGCTACCACAACTGGTCCTGCTAAAGGCCCTCTTCCTGCTTCATCTATTCCGGCAATTGCTTTTAATCCTTTTTCACTATATAACTCTTCTTCTACTTTTTTTAAATTTGTTAATCTCTCTAACTCTTTTTCCTTCATTTTATTGCTCCAATTTTAATTCTTCAATATTATCTATATCATAATAACTACTTCCTGCTAGTTCGTATCCTTTTGTATAATACACTGCTCCATCTGTATATTCAACAATATAATATGAGTTTTCTTCTAGTTTAACTTGTTGTAATCCCATTTCGTCTAAATTTTGTTGATTTACTGCATAATACTTTTTGTCTTTTTCTTCTATATCGATTGAATTATTATTTAAAAACTCTTGTATTGCTGGTTCATCTTTAATATCTGCAAGCTTAGTTCCTATTAATATTTCATCTTTCTTTTCTAGTATATAATCTGATGATATTTTTTTAACTTTTGCCTGCACTAATAGCAAATCTGTTTTTATATCTTCTAACTCTTCTTTTGTTGTCTGCATTCTTACATAATACACAACTCCAAATACTATGAATGCAATTATTAGCACAAAAAATATCGTTCCTGCTAATGTTAATCCCTTTTGACTTTTCATTGTTGTTCTCCTTCTACTTTTTATATATGATATTATATAAGTAATATTCATTTTTTTCAAGTCAAAACAATTACAAAATTTGTTGCCTTTTATTTAATTTTGTAGTATTATTAACTTAATTACAAAAGATTTTAAAGGAGAGTTACATGTTTGAACAAAAATTTGATTTTTATAGTCCATTAAATTTAAAAGCATATAATTTAGATAAAACTATGCGCTATCAATTGGACGTTTTGGGTAAATTAGACCCTTTTACCAAAAAGCACAGTGAGAATGTTGCAAATTTGTGTTGTAGAATTTGCGAATATTTAAGGTGTAAAACTTCTTTTACTGTTCACTGTACAATTGGTGGATATTTGCATGATATTGGTAAACAATTTATTCCACCAGAAATTTTAAATAAGCCTGATAGACTAACACCTGAGGAATATGAAGTTATAAAAACGCATACTACTCTTGGTTATAATATGTGTATGAAGGACCCTAACCTTCGTCCATATGCTTTATTTGCATTAGATCATCATGAGGCACTAAATGGTTCTGGATATCCAAATGGCATTACAAAAAAAGATATTCCTTATGGAGCCCAAATTGTGCGTGTTGCTGATGAATATGACGCTCTTGTTACCAAAAGACAATATACTACTCACGTTAATATATCTGAAACGTTAAAAGACCTTATAAAAAATGCTCAACCCGACCCTAGATTTGTTGCTTTAGATCAACTAAATACACATGAGAAAGAGGGAAAAATAAATGGAGCAATCTTGAAAAAATTATTTAAGGTTGTTATTGATGATACCTTATATGAGATTAGTTGTGTTATGGATTATGTAGAATATTTAAAAGAACAAATTAAACGTTTAGAGTTAATTCAATCTTATCAAAGGAAAGCAGATAATTCTAATAAAGAAAAAACAAAAGATTATTACCATGAGGGTATGACCATTTTATTTCAACAAGGCGAAACTATGGAGAACTATACTCAAATATTAGATGAATATAAAGAAGCTTTGAAGGTCCGCGAACATGTAATTGAACAGTTATATGATGAAATTAAAATTATAAAGAGATTGAAAGTCTAAATGGAGGAATAATGAAGAAAATATATACTATGCCAAAGAAAATACTAATTGCAATGCTTGTTATGTTCATTTTTATGGGATTACTTCTTGTTCGTCTTGCTTATCTTCAATTTGTAAAAGGCTCTAGCTTAAAAGAGCAAATGTATAACCAGCTTATAACAAGTCGTACAATTAGTCCTAGCAGAGGCACTATCTATGATTCAACCGGCAAAGCTTTAGCTATAAGTGCCAAAGTTGATACTATTAGTATAATTCCAACTTCTATAATAGTAAAAGAAAACGGAGTAATTGATACAGAAAAGACTAAAGTTCTAAAGGAAAAAGTCGCGAAGGCTTTTTCAGATATATTTGAATTAGATTACGAAGATACTTTGTCAAAGGTTTCTAGTGATTCAAGTTATATTACTATTGTACGAAAAGTTGAAAAAGATAAAGTTGATAAACTAAAAACCTGGATGGAGGAGCAAGAAGTATATTCTGGTATAAATATTGATGAAGATTCTAAAAGATATTATCCATATAATAATTTAGCTTCTTCGTTAATGGGATTTTGTAATATTGATAACCAAGGTATCGAGGGATTAGAGTCAGCATGGAATGATGTACTAACTGGTACAGCTGGTAGAGTAATAACTGCTCAAGATGCTATTCAAAAATTTATTCCTGATAGTAATCAAACTTATATACCAGCAGAAAATGGTAGTGATTTAACATTAACAATTGATGCAAATATTCAAAGTATTGTTGAAAAATATTTAAAACAAGCTTGTATTGACAATAAATGTAGTCGTGGTGGTAATGTAATAGCAATGGCCCCTAAAACAGGTGATATTTTAGCTATGGCGACATATCCGGACTATAACCTAAACACACCTTTTGAAATGCCATCACATATCACAAAAAAGGACTGGAATAAACTAACTTCTGAAGAAAAAAGTAATACTTTAAATAGCTTATACCGTAATAGGGCTATTTCAGACCCTTATGAACCTGGTTCTGTTTTTAAAATTATTACTGCTTCAATTGCTTTGGAGGAAAACTTAGCTTTTCCTGATAAAGCTAATGTTTATTATTGTAAAGGTTATCAAGTAGTAGCCGGTAATAAGATAAGATGTGCATACAAAGCAGGTCATAAAGAGGAAAGTTTGCGTGAGGCTTTTGCTGTTTCTTGTAACCCAGCTTTTATGCAGATTAGTGAAAAAATCGGTGCTACTACAAGTTATAAATATTATAAAGCTTTTGGATTTTTTGATAAAACAGGTGTAAATACAATAGGTGAATCTAATTCGATTTTCTGGGATTTAGAAAATGTTGGTCCTGTTGAACTTGCAACAATGTCATTTGGTCAGAGATTTAAAATTACTCCAATTCAAATGATTACAGCTGTTTGTGCTGTAGCAAATGATGGTGTTTTGATGAAACCTCGTCTTGTAAAACAAATTACAAATACAGATAATGGTGCAATTACAACAATTGATACAACCGCTGTAAGACAAGTTATTTCTAAAGAAACTGCAGATACAGTAATGGATTTAGCTGAAACAGTAGTTACTGATGGTTCTGGAAAATATGCTAAAATAAAAGGATATTCTATTGCAGGTAAAACTGGTACATCTGAACCAGACTATAGTACTAATGAAGGTTATACAGCTTCATTTGTTGCTATCAGTCCTACTGAAAATCCTGAAATTGTATTATTAGTTACTCTTTATGACCCACAAGGTTCTAAAGGATATAGTGGAAACACAGTTGCAGCTCCTGTTGCAGCACAAATGCTAAAGGAAATTTTACCATATATGCAAATCTCTACTGATAATTCTGGTGATAGTTCTTCTAGCCAAACTGTTAGCCTTCCTAATGTAGCAAACAAAACTGTTGCAGAAGCTAAAAAAATTCTAGAAAACGCCGGATTTACGGTTAGTACTTCAGCAGATTCTAAAGATATTGTTACAGAGCAATTTCCAACAAAAGGTTCTGAATTATTAAAAGGTTCTATTATAAAACTATACACAGAAACTGAAAATACTCGTGTTTCTAAACAAGTACCGGACTTAACTAACAAATCACTTTCTCAAGTAAAATCAGCTCTTAAGAATTTGAATTTAAATTATAGTGTTACAGGTTCTGGAACAGTAGTAAGCCAAGACCCTATTGCAAATACTCAAGTAGAAGAAGGTACAGTAGTTAAGATAACTTTAGGAAAATAAAAAGATGCGAAAGGGGATGGGGTCAAAAAGCACCCAATTTTGAAATTGGGTGCTTTTTGACCCCATCCCCTTTCGCACCTTTAAATCTCAAAAGAGGGCATCCTAGAATAGGAGCCCTCTTTATTTTTATTCACTAAATATTTCGTCAAATTCTTCGCCGTCAATTTTCTCTTTTTCAAGAAGTACGTTGGCAACTCTTGTTAATTTTTCCATATTAGCTTTTAATATTTCTTCAGCTTTTTTGTACGCGAAGTCTATAATGCTTTTTACTTCTTCGTCAATTAAATTTGCTGTTTCTTCTGAATATTCTTTAGCTTGAGCAAAATCTCTGCCTAAGAATACTTCTTCTTGGCTTGAACCTAATGTTATAGTTCCTATTCTTTCACTCATACCATATTTAGTAACCATACTTCTAGCAATTTGTGTTGCTCTTTCGATGTCATTACTTGCACCTGTTGAAATATCATTTAATACTAATTGTTCTGCAACTCTACCACCTAGTAATGATACTATATTTTCAACCATTTCTGTTCTTGACATAAATGATTTATCTTCTGTTGGACGATACATTGTATATCCACCAGCCATTCCTCTTGGTACAATAGAAATTTGATGTACTGGATCTTGTGTTGGTAAAAATCTGCTTACTACTGCATGACCTGCTTCGTGGAAAGCAACTAGTTTTTGTTCTTTTTCGCTTCTAACTCTTGTACGTTTTTCAGGTCCCATAGTAACTTTTACCATAGCATCTTCAACTTCTTGCATTCCTATTTCATTTAAGTTTCTTCTAGCTGCTAATAAAGCTGCTTCGTTTAATACATTTTCTAGGTCTGCTCCTGAGAATCCTGAAGTATTTTTAGCTATTGTTTTTAAGTCTACATCATCAGCCAATTTTTTCTTTCTACTGTGTACTTCTAATATTTGCTCTCTTGCTTTTACATCTGGATTTGATACTACTATTTGTCTATCAAATCTACCTGGTCTTAGTAAAGCTTTATCTAATATGTCAGGTCTGTTTGTTGCTGCTAATACTATAACACCTTCATTTGCTGAGAAACCATCCATTTCAACTAATAATTGGTTTAAGGTTTGTTCTCTTTCATCATGTCCTCCACCTAAACCAGCACCTCTTTGACGTCCTACAGCATCAATTTCATCTATAAATATGATACATGGAGCTTTTTTCTTTGCTTCTTCAAACAAGTCTCTAACTCTTGATGCACCAACACCAACAAACATTTCTACGAAGTCAGAACCACTTATAAAGAAGAATGGTACTCCTGCTTCTCCTGCTACTGCTTTTGCTAATAGAGTTTTACCTGTTCCTGGATGACCTACTAATAAAACACCTTTTGGTATTCTAGCTCCCATCTCTGTAAATTTTCTAGGATTTTTTAAGAATTCTACTATTTCTTCTAATTCTTCTTTTTCTTCGTCAACACCTGCAACATCATCAAATGTTACTCTGTTTTTGTCTGATGGGTTAATCATTCTAGCACGGCTTTTGCCAAATGACATTGTTTTACCGCCAGCTCCACCATTTCCACTTTGTGCTCCTCCCATAAGTAAGAACCAGAATATAAAGAATATAATAAGTATTCCAAATGGAGTTAATAAACTGAATATTACCATCCAGATAGATTCTGATTTTTCAGTTACTTTTACAGTTCCTGCTTTCATACTATCATTCAAGCTATTCATTAAGTTTTCTACACTTGGGATATTTACTTCTTTTGTAAAGTTTTCATTTTTTAGCTTAACTTCTGCTTTTACACCATCAGATGATAATGTAATTTCTTTTACTTCTCCTGCTTCGATTTTAGAAATAAGTTCAGAATAAGCTAATTTATTATCTCTATTTTCTACAATAGAACTAATAAGTACTACTAATATTATTCCTATAATTAGCCACATTGCTAATGTTTTTATACTGTTTTTCAAAATTGTTCCTCCTCTTTACGTTTTTTAACAATTTAGACTATACCATACTAAGATTTTAAATTCAAGTGTTTTCACAAAACTTTCATTTAGCAAATTAGCCTACCTCAACGGTTTATCTACGGAAGGTTCATTTTTCCCATAAAAAAAATTTTTCCTTTTTTTACAAAAATTTTTATATTTTTGTTAGGTGTTAAATATTTATTACCAATATTATTTTCACAAAGTTTAATAATATCTTCTATATGTATTTTTCCAATGCCTTGAACATTGCCATTTGTTTTATTAATAGTATATAAAATAAGCCTTGATTTTATAACCTTTTCTAGCTTATTGAATTCCTTTAAGTCTAATATAACCTCTTTTTCATTTTCTCCAATTTTTAATTCTTCATACTCTTTAGCAATAACTTTATCAAAATATTCTTCTTCTTCTCTTGCTATATCTGATAACCTATTTATTCCTTCTAATACATTAGGGTTAAATTCCTTTTTTAAGTATGGAATTATTTCATTTCTTATTTTATTTCTATTATATATATTTTCAAAATTTGTTTTATCAATTCTTGGGTCCAAGTTTTGTTCTTCACAATATTTTTCAATTTCTTGTCTTTCACATTCTCTTATTGGTCTTATATATTCTATATTGGTTTCTTTTCTACTAATTTCAATTCCCTTTAAGCCTGATATTCCGCTTCCTCTTAGTATATTCATTAAAACCGTTTCAACATTATCATTTAAATTATGTGCTGTTGCAATTTTATTTGCATTTTCTTTTTGAGCTACTTCATTAAAAAATTCATAACGAATTTTTCTTCCCATTTCTTCTGTCCCTAGCTTTTGCTCTTTTGCTAATTTTTCCACATCTGCTTTTTTTACATAGCATTTTATATTTTTATTTTTGCAATATTCTTTTACATATTCGGTTTCTTCGTCTGCTTCTTCTCTTATCATGTGATTTATGTGTGCTACAAATATTTCTATGCCTAATTTTTCTTTTAAGCAATACAAAGAATCTAGTAGACACATTGAATCAGGTCCACCAGATACTCCTATAACGATTTTATCGCCTTTTTGTATTAAATTATATTTGTTAATTGTATTTAATATTTTATTTAACATACTTTTACCTTTCACCAAACTGTGCAATATAATACTTTTCTAAGTATTATATTGCACAGTTGAAATAGCATAAATTCTATAATCTACTCTCTATACTTGTCAAGATTAGCGAATTTTGTGTAATTTCCTAACCATAAAAGTTCAACTGTTCCTGTAGAGCCTCCCCTGTGTTTTGCTAATATAACTTCTGCTATATTTTTCTTATCTGTATCTGGATTATAATAATCGTCACGATATAAGAACATAACAATGTCGGCATCTTGCTCGATAGCTCCAGACTCACGTAAGTCTGAAAGCATTGGTCTATGATCTGGTCTTTGTTCTACAGATCTTGAAAGTTGTGATAGTGCTATAACTGGCACATTTATTTCTTTTGCTAATATTTTTAAAGAACGGCTTATTTCAGAAATTTCTTGTTCACGGCTTCCGTTTCTTTTATTGCTTCCTTGAACTAATTGAATATAGTCAATTACAACCATTCCTATATTTTTTTCTAACTTCAATTTTCTACATTTTGCACGTATTTCCATTACAGAAATACCAGGTGTATCATCTATAAATATTTGTGCCTGTGATAAATTTCCTGAAGCTTCGGCTAATTTTTGCCAGTCGTCATCTTCTACTTTACCAGTCCTTACTTTATTGCTGTCTACCATTGCTTCACTACATAGAATACGGTTTGTCATTTGCTCTTTTGACATTTCCAAGCTGAATATGGCAACTGGTGTATTGTATCTTACTGCTGCATTTGATGCTAAGTTTAATGCAAATGCTGATTTACCCATAGCTGGTCTTGCTGCTACGATAACTAAGTCTGATTTATGAAGTCCTGCAGTTATAAAGTCTAAATCTGCAAATCCTGTAGGCACTCCAGTTATGTGTTGTTTTTGGTTATATAATTGTTCTAACTGAGTAAATGAGTCTACTAAAATATCTTTAATTGCAGAATATCCTTTTTGATTTCTATTTTGTATAACATCAAATATTTTTCTTTCAGCTGAGTCTAATATATCTTCTACATCTTGCGTTTGGTCATATCCTAAACTAATTAACTCATTTGCTGTTTTTATAAGTGCTCTTAAGGCTGATTTTTCTTCAACAATTTTTATGTATTGTTCTACATTGGCTGTTGTTGGAACTTTATCTGGAAGTTGTGCAATATACTCTAATCCACCAACTGCTTCTAATTGTTTCATAGACTGAAGTTCTGTTTTTAAAGTTATAATATCTACAGGGTCTGCACGATTATATAAATTTAAAATTGCTTCATAAATTATTTTATTATCTTCACGATAAAAGTCTTCTGGTTTTAAGGTTTCTACTGCAGACATAATTGCGTCTTTGTCTGTCAGCATACTTCCTATAACAGCTTGTTCTGCTTCTATATCGTGTGGTGGAATTTTTCCTAGCTCCATTTTTTGCCCCTTCCTTCTTTACTTTTAATTCATCTCAATTTTGAAGAGAATTAGTATTTTGCGCTTTGACAAAGTAAGATGTTATTTCTCTTTTTATTCGGAAAAGAATTAGTATATTGCGCGGAAAAGCGTACTAAAAAGGCAAAGGCGCATACGATTGTATGTAACTGCGTTTTTAGTATGCTTTGACAAAGCAAGATACCAATTATTTTTCGAATTATAATACCTGGACTTTTAAAGAACCAATAACTCCTTCAAAAAGTTTAATACTCACTGTCGTAACGCCCAATACTTTTATAGGTTCTTTTAAGTCTATTTTCTTTTTGTCAATTTCTATTTTATATTGTTCTTTTAAGTTTTCTGCAATTTCTTTTGCAGTAATTGAACCAAATATTTTTTGATTTTCTCCTGATTTTACAGATATTTTTAAAGTGATGTTTTTCAACTTTTCAGCAATTTTTTCTGCTTTTTCTTTTTCTACTGATTTTTTATATTGGTTTGAATCTTGTTTTGCTTTTAATTTGCTCATATTTTCTGCATTTGCTTCAACACCCATTTTTTTAGGTAATAAGAAATTTCTTGCATACCCATCACTTGCATTTATTACTTCATCCTTTTTTCCTACACCTTTTATATCTTGTAATAAAATTACCTTCATTTAGTTATCTCCTTTCAATTTTGTTGTTCTTCAAAATACTCATTGATTTTTTCAATAAGAAGATTTTTAACCTCTCCTATACTTAGTCCTTCAACTTGTGCACCAGCCAAAGTTATATGACCTCCACCACCAAGTTTTTCTAGAATAATCTGCACATTTATGTCTCCAATTGAACGTCCACTAATGCAAACTTTATCTCCTAATTTTCCTATAACAAATGATGCAGTAATGTCACTAATTGTTAATAGTTCGTCTGCTGCTTTTGCACAAATTACATTTGCATCTTTGTCATTTTCATCATAAATTGAAATTCCTATTGTATCATTTATTATTTCTGCATTATCAATTATTTTAGAAATTTTAGTATATGTTTTCAAATCACTTTGGAACCATTTTTTAACTCTTATAATGTCTATACCACATTTTCTTAAATATGCTGCTGCTTCAAAGGTTCTAACACCTGTTTTAAAGGTAAAGTTTTTAGTGTCCATCATAATTCCTGCATATAGAGCCTCAGCCTCTATAGTTGTTAATTCTATCTCTTTTGGTGCATATTCTAATATTTCTGTTACAAGTTCACAAGCTGATGAAGCATATACTTCATGGAAAGTAAGAATTGCTTCTTCGATAAAATCTGGACTTTTTCTATGATGGTCTATTATAGCTATTTTTCCTGTTTCTTCTAATAGCTCTGGAACCTCAACATAGCTTCTTTTATGTGTATCAACTATTATTAGTAATGTTTCTGCAGATATTTTTGATAAAGCTTCTGCTTTATTTATAATTACTTCTTGATATTCCTTTTCCTCTTTAGCAGCTTCCATAAAGTTCTCTAGGCTAATTCCTGTAGAATTATTTACTATATATGCTTCAACATTTAGGCTTTTAGCTAAACGATATAGTCCCATACTTGCTCCCATAGAATCTATATCTCCATTAGTATGTCCCATAATCATAACATTTTTAGCTTCTTGCATTAGTTCTTGTAAAGCATGTGATACAATTCTTGCTTTTACTTTTGTTCTTTTTTCAAGTTCTTGAGTTCTACCACCAAAAAATTGATATTTTCCATTTTCTCTTACTACAGTTTGGTCTCCACCTCTACCCAGAGCAATGTCTAAACCAGCTTGTGCTGATTTATATTTTTGGTAGTTAGAGTCTCCTTCTGTTGATACTGATATACTTAAAGTTATTTGTATTTTGTCTGATAATTCTAATTCTTTAATTGTATCAAGAATATTAAATTTTTTTTCTTCTAGTTCTGCTAAATATCTTTGTTCAAATATACATACAAAAGTATCTCTTTCTGATTTAACTACTAATCCTTGAAACTCTGATGCCCAGTCATATATTGTTTTTTCTATTTGTGCTGTTAATAATGGTTTATCTTCATCACTAATTCTTTGATTTACTTCTTCAAAGTTGTCTATCATAATAAGACCAACACAAATTTGAGAATTATGATATTCTTTTTCTAGTTCAACACATTTTGTTTCGTCTATAAAATAAATAGTACAAATATATTCTTCTTTAGATTTTGTATATCTTCCAAGTATTTCATATATTTTATTTCCTATTTCTAGTTCTTTGTGAATACTTTGCTCTGCACTTTCTTCGTTATTCTCAATTTCTAATTTTATTTGTTTTAACAAATCTCCTAAAGTATTATTTATATCAACATTTGCAAATTCTTGTGTAAATTTATTGCTTCTCCAAATCATATTACCATTTGTTTCTGCTATAACTAGTGGAAATGGTGAATTTACCATTGTATTTTTAGCCAGTTTGTCTATATTAAATGTTAAGTCTTGCAAATGGTCTGAAAGTTCTGTCCTTCTTTTTTGGTTACTCCAATACGTGTATGCTAAAATTAGTATATATAAAACAACTGAAGGGGTAAAATAACGTAAGTCTAAAACACAGATTACAACTAAAAGTATTGCAATTAGAACTAAATATATTTTAGTTCTTGATATTAACCCTTCAAATATTTTTTTGCTATTATTATTTTTCATAAAACAAGCTCCTTTTTTACGTATACTATTGTACTATTTTTCTCCTCTTTTGTCAATTTTATTAGCCAAAAAGCAAATAAATAGGAGAGCTAATTAAGCCCTCCTATTTATATTATCCTTTAATTGATTTTAAAGCTTGAAGTTTTCTTTGCTTTTCCTCGTTATCTTTGCCATAAATTCGGTAAAGCGTTTCTTTTTCATGCTCAACTACAAAAACGTCTCCTTCTTTTGGTTCTTCTAGCATGGTGATAGGAACATCTATTATTTCCATGTCTCTATCCCAATATTCTACTTCTCTGCTCTGTTCTACCGAAATAAATTCTAATTCACAAGCTGCGAATTTTCCCTCTAGTCTGTCAATTGTCATATAGCTTTTCATGCTACTTTCTCCTCTAGTTCAGGACCACTTAAATAGTCCCCTGGTTGACAGTTGAAAGTTACTCCACTGGGAGTTATAGTTGCTATCACCGTTCCGCATTCATCAGTTCGGTAGACTTCTATCTCCCGTTGTTGTAATTTCTCCATTGTGTCTTTGGTTGGATGTTCATATTTGTTTCCAACTTTACAGGATATGAGTCCATAATCTGGGTCAATTTCATCTAAGAATTCGTCACTAGTTGAGGTATTGCTTCCATGATGTCCAACTTTAAGAATTTCAGCATCAATTTGTACCCCAGACCGTAATACCTCTTCTTCGATTTCTGTTTCTGCATCTCCTGTCATCAAAACATCCATATCACCAAAGGAAACTTTAATGATATTAGAGTAATTGTTTACATTGTCTTGTTCAAGTTCACTTTGCCAAACTATTTGTATTTTGGCATCACCTAAGGAATATTCATTTCCAGTTTTAGAATATTCAACTTCGTAGTTTCCATCTACAATTTGTTTCATTAACTTGATGTACCAGTTTTTGGTTACTTGTTCATCTTTTACCTTTGGCATGATGATTTTTCCAATTTCAAAATTGGTTATAATATCATACATACCACCCATGTGGTCGTCGTGTGGATGTGTTCCAAATACATAGTCAATCCTAGTTATTCCTAGGCTTTTTATATATTCTACTGCATCCTTTCCTGTAGACCGTGTGCCACAATCGACAAGAGCTACTTTGTCTCCTTGAATAAAGAGAAAACAGTCCGCCTGTCCAATGTCTATCATGTGAAGTTTTAATTCTCCAGTAGCTTCAGTTGGCTGTTCTTGTGTTTGGGAATTCGAAATGTTTGGTTGTTCTGGAACCTGCTGCTCATCACTTGTAATAACAGATTCTACTGTTATCACAAGTACCAGGATAACGATTGCTAACAATACTTTTGTTAGCTTTGTCTTTTTCCGACCATTTTTGGCATTTGCCATGTATGATTCCTCCTTAAAATTTTGGTTTCTATATTATATCACATTAGATATAATTGTGCCAGTATATTTGTTAATTTTATGAATTTCTAGCCTTTTATAAGCACATTTCTTTACATATTCTGTAAATTGTGGTATAATAATAGTATGCTCTTTTGAGTAAATATTTATAAGGTGGTAGGAATCCAATATGTTAAGAAACGAAGTCGCAAGAACCTTGGCACCTGATCTCATCAAAGCTACACAGGCTATACTCTGTGTTAGGCAGAAATATGGTATCAACCTTGGGACCTGGTCCCAAGGGATTGACAGAACTAATAATGAAGTTCTGATTTTTATCCCTGAAGAGACACTTCATTTTTATGATTCTACAGAATTTCTTAAATGTTTAAGAGACACTTGGACGAAATCCGGCCTACATATTATCGAAGAATCTGTAGGTAATACGTACAACTGTGTCCGCGGAGTTGTACCTTCCTTGTGTTTCAGGTTGAAAGCAGCCTAAGCCACCAAAAAACAAACCGTTGAAATCAACGGTTTGTTTTATTTTTATTCAGCTAATTCGTCATCCTCTTCTTCATTTTGTTCTGTATTGATATGTGTATTCTTATAAATTGGAAGTCCTGTTCCTGCAGGTATCAATTTACCTATAATAACATTCTCTTTTAATCCAATTAAGTCATCAACTTTACCTTTAACGGCTGCTTCTGTTAATACTCTTGTTGTTTCTTGGAATGATGCTGCTGATAAGAAGCTTTCTGTAGCTAATGAAGCTTTTGTGATACCTAATAGCATACGTTTTCCAGTTGCTGGACGTTTTCCTTCTGCTATTACTTGCTCATTTTTGTCTTCAAATTCATGAATATCTACTAATGAACCAGCAAACATATCTGTATCTCCATTGTCTTCAACTCTTACTTTCTTAAGCATTTGTCTACCAATTACCTCAATGTGTTTGTCATTGATATCAACACCTTGGTTACGATAAACTTTTTGAACCTCTTGAATTAAGTATTCATATACTCCTTCTGGTCCTTTAATTGCTAGTATTTCGTTTGGATTTATAGCACCTTCAATTAAAGCATCTCCGGCTTTTACTTCGTCTCCTTCTCTTACACGTAATTTAGATCTAAATGGTATTGCATATGTTTTTGAATCATCTTTAGAAGTAACAACAATTTCCTTCTTTTTCTTATCTTCAACTATTTTTACTTTACCATCAATTTCTGTAATTACTGCTAGACCCTTTGGTTTACGAGCTTCAAATAGCTCCTCAACTCTAGGAAGACCTTGTGTAATATCTGCTACACCTGCAACACCACCAGAGTGGATAGTTCTCATTGTAAGCTGTGTACCAGGCTCACCAATTGATTGTGCAGCTATAATACCAACAGATTCACCGATATTTACTTTTTCACGAGTAGCTAATCCCATACCATAACATTTACGGCATACACCATGTTTTGTACGGCATCCTAATACTGAACGTACTTCTACTCTTTCAATTCCTGCTGCTACTATTTGTTCAGCAATTTTGTCTGTAATCAT
Organism: uncultured Clostridia bacterium; assembly: GCA_934120135.1. Taxonomy (GTDB): domain Bacteria; phylum Bacillota; class Clostridia; order TANB77; family CAG-508; genus CAG-273. The sequence goes on from CAKOTK010000004.1 coordinate 168,786, forward strand.
TGTGTTAGTATCAACAATTAACTCTTTTGTTTCAGGGTTAACTATATCATTTAATACATATCTTCCAACTAATCTTTCTTCTAGTTTTTCAATTACTTGATTTCCATCTTTAATTGCTTCTACAATAAGTCCTTCATGTGTTTCACAGTCTTCTTCACGAACTATAATGTCTTGAGATACATCAACTAATCTTCTTGTTAAATAACCTGAGTCTGCTGTTCTTAAGGCTGTATCTGCTAAACCTTTTCTAGCACCGTGTGCAGAAATGAAGTACTCTAGTGCATCTAGACCCTCACGGAATGAAGATGTAATAGGAATTTCTACTGTTTTACCAGTTGTACTAGCCATAAGACCACGCATACCTGCAATTTGTCTTAATTGGTTTAAGTTACCTCTGGCTCCAGATTGGCTCATCATATATACTGGGTTTAAGTCTTCAAAATTGTTTTTCATTGCTTCTGTAACATCATCTGTTGCTTTTTCCCAAATTTTGATAACTGAGTTGTATCTTTCATCCTCTGTTATTAAACCACGTTTATATTGTTTTAATACATTATTTACTTGTTCGTTTGCTTCAGCAAGAATTTGTTTTTTAGCCTCTGGCACTTTAACATCATCAACAGATACTGTAATACCAGCTGTTGTAGAATGTTTGAAGCCCATTGATTTGATATAATCTAGTAATTCTGCTGTTGCACTTAAACCATTTACATTTATTGATTTTGCAATTATTTTTCCTAAGTTTTTCTTAGAAACTGCAAAGTTAAGTTCTGGTTCAAATAAGTTTTCTGGTTTTGTTCTATCAACAAATCCTAAGTTTTGTGGAATTCCTTCATTGTAAATTAATCTACCAACTGTTGTTTCAACTTTTCTTGTTTCTAACTTACCATTTATTTCTTTTTGAATTCTTACAAATACTTTTGCATGTAAACCTAAATCATGGTTGTAGTATGCCATTACTGCTTCTTCTGGTGAAGAATAGTAATTACCTTCTCCTTGTTCTCCTTGTACTTCCATTGTTAAGTAATATGCACCTAAAATCATATCTTGTGTAGGTACTGTTACTGGTTTACCATCTTGTGGCTTTAAAAGGTTATTTACTGAAAGCATTAGGTATCTAGCCTCTGCTTGTGCTTCTGGTGATAATGGTAAGTGAATAGCCATTTGGTCACCGTCGAAGTCAGCGTTGAAAGCTGTACATACTAATGGGTGTAATTTTATAGCTCTACCTTCTACCAAAACTGGCTCAAACGCTTGAATACCTAGTCTATGTAATGTAGGAGCACGGTTTAATAATACTGGATGGTCTTTAATAACATCCTCTAGAATATCCCATATTTCAGGTCTTAATCTTTCTACCATTCTCTTAGCATTTTTAATATTATGTGCAATTCCACGTCCAACTAATTCTTTCATAACAAATGGTTTGAATAATTCAACTGCCATTTCTTTTGGCACACCGCATTGATATAGTTTAAGTTCTGGTCCTACTACGATAACTGAACGTCCAGAATAATCAACACGTTTACCTAATAAATTTTGACGGAATCTACCTTGTTTTCCTTTTAATAAATCTGATAAAGATTTTAATGCTCTACCACCAGCACCTGTTACTGGTCTTCCACGTCTACCATTATCTATTAAGGCATCAACTGATTCTTGTAACATTCTTTTTTCATTACGTACAATAATTTCTGGTGCACCTAATTCTAATAGTCTTTTTAAACGATTATTTCTGTTGATTACTCTACGATATAAGTCGTTTAAATCTGATGTAGCAAATCTACCACCATCTAATTGTACCATTGGTCTTAAATCTGGTGGAATTACTGGTACTACATTCATTATCATCCATTCAGGTTTATTTTCTGATAATCTAAAAGCTTCAACTGTATCTAATCTTTTTATTAGTTTTGCTCTTTTTTGTTCACTTGCTTTTTCTAGTTCTTTTTTCAATTTTTCAGACAATTTTTCTACATCAACTTTTTGTAGTAATTCTTCAATTGCCTCAGCTCCCATTTTAGCTACAAAAGAACCTCTACCATATTTTTCTTCTGCTTCACGATATTCTTTTTCAGATAATACTTGACATACTGTTAAATCAGTAGTTCCTTTATCTATTACAATATATGATGCAAAATATATTACTTTTTCCAAGCTTCTTGGTGATACATCAAGCATTAGTCCAATTCTACTTGGTATTCCTTTAAAATACCAAATATGTGCAACTGGTGCAGCAAGTTCAATATGTCCCATTCTTTCACGTCTTACTTTTGATTTTGTTACCTCAACACCACATCTATCACATACAATGCCTTTGTATCTTACTCTTTTATATTTTCCACAGTGACATTCCCAGTCTTTTGTTGGTCCAAATATTTTTTCACAAAATAGACCATCTTTTTCTGGCTTTAAAGTTCTGTAGTTAATGGTTTCTGGCTTTTTAACTTCACCTTTTGACCATTCTCTGATTTTTTCATCTGATGCTATCCCAATTTTAAGTTTGTTAAAAATTTCTAATTCATCCACTTTATTTAGCCCCCTAAATATTTTTCTTTTTTCATACTCGTTTAAACAAGCTCTACACTGCTGTGCAATTCTTATTGTTAACTTGTTTAAACTTTTTGAATGGCTATTAAATTTTATTTTTCATTATCATCAAAGTTATCCATATCTAATAACTCTTCATCATCAAGTAATAAGTCTTCATCATCTAAACCTTCTTCGTCATCAAGAAGATCTCCTTCTTCTGAATATCCATCAGCAAGTTCTTCTTCATCAACTACTGCAAGTTCTTCTTCTAGTTTTGGATCATCTTTAATACTGTTAAAATCAATTCCTTCATCAATATTTTCTTTAAGTTCTAATTCTCTATTGTCTTCTGAAAGAAGTTTTATGTCTAGTCCTAATGATTGAAGTTCTTTTACTAATACTTTAAATCCTTCTGGAACTCCTGGTTCTGGAACATTTTCGCCTTTTACAATTGCTTCATATGTTTTTACTCTTCCTACAATATCATCAGATTTAACTGTTAACATTTCTTGAAGTGTATATGCAGCGCCATAAGCCTCTAATGCCCAAACCTCCATCTCTCCAAATCTTTGTCCACCAAATTGTGCTTTACCACCAAGAGGTTGTTGTGTTACTAATGAGTAAGGTCCAGTTGAACGAGCATGTATTTTATCGTCTACTAAGTGATGTAGTTTTAACATATACATAACACCAACTGTAATCGGATGATCAAATGGCTCTCCAGTTCTACCATCATATACAACTGTTTTTCCATCTTCACTAAGACCTGCTTTTCTAAATAACTCTTTTATTTCTTCGTCTTTAGCACCATCAAATACTGGTGTTGCAACCTTGTATCCAAGAGCTCTTGCAGCCATACCTAAGTGAACCTCTAAAACTTGGCCTAAGTTCATACGAGAAGGAACACCTAGTGGGTTTAATACTATGTCTACTGGTGTACCATCTGGTAAGAATGGCATATCTTCTTCTGGTAATATACGTGAAATAACACCCTTGTTTCCATGACGTCCAGCCATCTTATCACCAACAGATATTTTTCTCTTTGTTGCAATATAGCAACGAATTACTTGATTTACTCCAGGAGCTAATTCATCTGAATTTTCCCTTGTAAATATTTTAACATCTACAATTGTTCCTGCTTCTCCATGTGGAACACGAAGTGAGTTATCTCTAACTTCTCTAGCTTTTTCTCCAAATATTGCACGAAGTAATCTTTCTTCTGCTGTTAGTTCTGTTTCTCCTTTTGGAGTAACTTTACCAACTAATATATCTCCTGGTCTTACTTCAGCACCTATACGAATTATACCGTTTTCGTCTAAGTCTTTTAAGCTGTCATCACCAACATTTGGTATATCTCTAGTGATTTCTTCTGCTCCTAGTTTTGTTTCTCTACATTCACAGTCATATTCTTCAATATGAATTGATGTATACACGTCTTCTTTTACTAATCTTTCACTAATTAAAACAGCATCCTCGTAGTTATAACCTTCCCAAGTTGTGAAAGCTATTAAAACATTTTTGCCAAGTGCCATTTCACCATTTTTAGTAGCTGGTCCATCAGCAATTAGTTCTCCTGCTTTAACTTTTTCTCCAGTGCTTACAACTGGTCTTTGATTTATACATGTTCCACCATTTGTTCTTTTGAATTTTCTTAAATGGTAAACATCTAATTCATCTTTTTTATTTCTAATTTGAATTTCATCTCCAGTTACTTTTTCAACTATACCGTCATTTTTAGCCATTACTGTAATTCCAGAATCTTTTGCTGCTCTATATTCAATACCTGTACCAACTATTGGTGATTCTGTTGTAAGTAGTGGAACGGCTTGACGTTGCATGTTTGAACCCATTAGAGAACGTTTTGCGTCGTCATGCTCTAAGAATGGAATCATAGCAGCTGCAACTGATACTAATTGTTTTGGTGATACGTCTACAAAGTCAACTTGTTCTTTATCAACCATTGTGATATCTGCTCTATGACGTACACGAATTCTATCATTTACAAATTTTCCTTCTTCATCAACTGGTTCAGAGGCTTGAGCAATAATGTATTTATCCTCTTCATCTGCTGGCATATATACAACTTCATCAGTTACTTTGCCTGTTTCATGATCTACTTTTCTATATGGTGTTTCAATAAATCCATATTCGTTTATAATAGCAAATGATGAAAGTGCTGATATAAGTCCTACGTTTGGTCCTTCTGGTGATTCAATAGGACATAATCTTCCATAGTGTGTATAGTGAATATCACGAACCTCAAATCCTGCTCTCTCACGAGATAGACCACCAGGTCCTAATGCAGAAATTCTTCTCTTATGGCTTAATTCTGAAAGTGGGTTTGTTTGGTCCATAAATTGTGATAATTGTGAGCTTCCAAAGAATTCCCTAATTGCAGAAGTTATTGGCTTTGTATTGATTAAAGTTTGTGGAGTAACTATATCTAAGTCTTGAATTGTCATTCTTTCACGTACTACTCTTTCAAGTCTTGTTAAACCAATTCTAAATTGATTTTGTAATAACTCTCCAACGCAACGAATACGACGATTTCCTAAGTGATCAATATCGTCAACATTTCCTAAACCATGTTCTAAGTTTAATAAATAGCTTATTGAAGCAATAATATCTTCGTTTGTAACATGTTTTGGAATTAATTCGTCTATTCTTTCTTTAATAACATCATGTAATTCTTTTTCTTCTGTAGTGTCAATTATTGATTTTAATACTATGTAATTTACCATTTCTTTGATATGTAGGTCACTCAAATCAACATTTGGAAGTACGCTGTGGATATTAACTGTACCATTACCAATAATTCTTACTGGTTTGTCTTCAACTTTTACATCAACAACATTGATTCCACTGTTTTGAATTGCAATTGCTGTATCTTCAGAAATACTGTTATCTTTTTCTACTAATACTTCTCCTGTTTCTGGATCAATAATATCTTTATAAGCTATTCTTCCTGTAATTCTTGTTGCTAAGCTTAATTTTTTATTAAATTTGAATCTTCCTACTTTTGCTAGGTCATATCTTCTATCGTCAAAGAATAAACCATTAAATAAGTTTCTTGCAGCATCAGTTGTTGGAAGTTCGCCTGGTCTTAATTTTTTGTATATTTCAACTAAGGCCTCTTCTTGTGTTTTAATTGGGTCTTTTGCTAAAGTTTCCTTTATTTTATTTTCATCCCCAAATAATTGTGTAATTTGTTCATCTGTTACTATTCCTAATGCTCTTAGAAGTGTTGTAACAGGTATTTTTCTAGTTCTATCAACTCTAGCCCAAAATACGTCATTTCCATCAGTTTCATATTCTATCCATGCACCACGAATAGGCATAACAGTAGATGTGTAAATTCTTCTACCTGTTTTGCTATCAAAATCTTGTGCATAGTAGCAACCTGGTGAACGAACCAATTGGCTTACTACAACTCTTTCTGCACCATTGATTACGAAAGTACCACTATCTGTCATAAGTGGGAAATCGCCAAGGTAAATTTCTTGCTCTTTGATTTCACCTGTTTCACGATTGATAAGTCTTACTTTTACATGTAATCTTGTAGCATAAGTTGCATCACGTTCTTTGGCTTCTTCTAATGTGTATTTTGTTTTCTCTTCCATGTAGTAGTCTAAGAATTCAAGTACAAGGTTTCCTGAATAATCAACTATTGGAGATACATCTCTAAGTACTTCTCCTAAGCCTTCTTCGATAAACCAATTGTATGAGTCTTTTTGAACTTGAATCAAGTTTGGCATTTCGATTGAATCGCCGATTTTTGCAAAAGTTTTACGAGAACATTTCTCGTGTTTAATTTCTTTTAACAAAAGAATCACTCCTTAAAAAAAATTAAGCAGAAGTTAAAATATATGATTTTAATAAAAAGTCCCTCTTGTTTCTATAATTAGTTTACAAATCAGCATATTTTTCTGCTCTCTAAATACCCTCTCCGTAAGTAATTATAGGTCAATTCCTCTTTTTATTAAATTAACATAATCTATAGATAAAAGACAACAAAAATACGGTTGACATTTTTGTCAACTGTTTAATTTGCTGTTTATTTGGTAAAATTTATTTTTATATTAATCATTACATCCACCTTAAATGTAGACTAGTAACGCTTAATAAAAGCATACCTATTTTAGTATAACACCTGTTGTACTTGCTGTCAACGATTTTGGTAAAAATTTGTTAATTTTTTTAGCACTAAGATATGTGTCAAATATCTTAGTGCTAAAATTTAATTTATTTTTTCTATTTCTTCTTTTGTTAACCCTGTGACTTTTATAATTATATCAATACTTATATTTTCTTTTAGCATATTTTGAGCTATTTGTAGTTTTTCCTTTTCAGCCCCATCATCTATACCTTTGGCATATATTGCATGTTCGTCCCTTATAGCTTTTTCTCTTAGTTCTATTATTCTTTGCATTTTTTCGTCTTCACTTATTCTATCTAATTTTTCTACTGCTTCTTTTAGGTTTTCGTTTTCTTTCATTTTTCGTGCCACCCTCTCACTCTCTGGGTTTTCTAAGAATATTAGCCAATCTAATAGTTGATCTTTTTCGTTTTCTCTACCCTTTATTTTTGACAATTCAATTATATCAAGCTCGAATTTATCTGTCAATATTAACTTTTTGACACTATTTGTTTCTATTATTTTCCATGTACTATGATATTCTACTTCTTCTAATCCTTTTATATTAAAATCTGCTATTAGTATTACTATTGTCTTTTCTAGTTTATTGTAATCATCTCCTGCTTTAATTTGCTTTGTATACATTTTAGACCAGTAGTATAACATTCTTTCAATAATATTATTCTTGTCTATTAACTGCATTTCAATATTACATTTTTCCTTTCCGTCTAGTTCTGTTACTATATCAAGTACTCCTAATTTATCGTCTTTTAGCTCTCGTCTTAATATTGGATTTTTGTCTAATGATATTTTTTCTATTTTTCTCTTTAGTATTTTTTCTAGAAAATCTTTTGTTATATTTTCACTTCCTACTTCTCCAAATATTGCTTGGAATATTATATCCATCTTTGGTGCATATCTCTTGATTTTTTTGTTTTGTTGTGTCATATTATATATTCTCCTTTAAATTTGTATTTTAGTTACATTTTTGCATCAAAAATACACCTCTCTTTCTTGCTAATTTATATTTTCTTTGTTTGTGGAGATTTTAGAATTTTAATGTTTTAAGATGTTAGTTTTATAGAGTTAAATAACTTTTAAAATAATATTGAAAATTTAAGATAATATTGATTTTAAACAGTATTGATTTAAAATAATTGTATAGAATAAAAGTTAAGTAATTAGAAACCCTAGATAAAAAATAATTTAATATTTACTAATTGTTGTTTTGAAAATAATTATTGCATTGCGTATGTAAATTTATTAGATTTTACTGCACTCAAAAAATGCAACTAAGTTAGTATTGTTATACTATACTTAATTGCATTTTGCAAGTAAAATCGTATGTCAAATTCCGACATTTTTGTCTTTTCTCATTTTTTTAATTCATTAAACCAGTGGTTAGTACTACTTTACATATTCATTTTTTCTTTCGAAATTTCTTTGCAACAACAATATAACTCTTTAAATTTTTCAATAGGTTTATTGAATCTTATAGACAAATGATATTTAATATAGTACAATATTTGCATTGTTAATAGAAATGAGGTTAATTATATGTCTATAATTTTAAAATATTTGATTACTTTTTTTGTAGGTATGGTTCCTATTTTAGAGTTAAGGGGCGCTATTCCAATAGGTGTTGGACTTGGTCTTTCATATTTTGAAGCTTTTATCTGTAGTTTCTTAGGAAATATCGTACCTATATATTTTATTGTTAAATATATTAGACCTTTATTTGATTTTTTTGGAAGATGGAAGCCTTTTAAGGTTATCATAGATTGGGCTACTGAAAGAGCCACAAGAAAAATTGAAGAAAGTGAAAAATTACAAAATTATACAGCTTTAGGTCTATTTTTATTTGTAGCTGTTCCTTTACCTGGAACTGGTGCATGGGTTGGTTCTTTAATTGCTAACTTTTTAAATTTACCACCTAAAAAAGCTATTCCACCTATTGTAGCTGGTGTTCTTGTAGCTGGTATTATTGTTTTAGCAGTAACTGCTGCCGCAAATGGGGGTATTCAATATTTGTTTAATCACGTAGGCTAAAAAAGTTAATGTTGCCATTGGGGACGGAGAATTTTGGCACACTTCTTATTTTTAACTAAAATAATTTGTTTTAATAATGAAGTGTGCCAAAATTCTCCGTCCCCAATGGCACAATGGCAACATTTTTTTAATTATTCAATATTTCAAATCCTATTGTTACCTTAAACAAATCACCATCTAGATAAATATGAAACTGCCCTCCTTGAAGTTCTGTTAAGCTAGATGCTATTGAAAGTCCTAATCCGCTTCCCTCTGTATTTCTAGAAGTTTCTCCTCTTACAAATCTTTGCATCAATTCGTCTGCTGATATATTAAGCTCTTGTTTTGATATATTTTTCATTTGTATTACAACTGTATGTTGGTTTTTTACCACATCTAAATATACTCTCGTGTTTTCCATAGCATATTTAGCAACATTTGAATAAATATTTTCTAATATTCTACACATATATCTTCCATCTGCTTTTATATATACATCCTGTTCTGGAAATGTTGTTATTTCTTCTAATCCTCTTTCCTTAAATCTATCTTCAAACTCTCCTGACACTTGTTGTACAAGTTCTTTTACATTTAATCTTTCTTTATTTAATTTTATATTTCCAGAAGATGCTTTTGAAGCTTCTACTAAATCTTCTGTTAATTTTTTTAGTCTTTGAGATTTATTATCTAATATCATTAAATATTCAGTTGCTTTTTCATTAGGCATTTTTTCTTTTTTTAGTAAATCCACATAGTTAATAATTGATGTAAGTGGTGTTTTTATATCATGTGATACATTTGTTATAAGCTCTGTTTTAAGCCTTTCACTCTTTAAGCTTTGTTCAATTGCATTTGATAAACCTCCGGCAATATCATCAATATATATTGCCATTTGTTTTAGAACTCCTTTTAATTCGTTTGGATTCAATTCAATATTGGTATCTCCGTCATATATACTTTTTAAAGCCATTTGAATTTTATTAAGTTCCTCCACTTTTTTGCATAATACATAAAATGTGGTTATTCCAAGTGCTGCTAGCATTACTACATAAAACAAGTTCTTGTTACTAGTAGAGTTTGGTATTGCTAATGTTATGAAAAATCCTATAATGCAAAATCCCCAATAATATATAAATAGCTTTGTCATTATTTTGCGGTTATCTATCATTTTTTTAATTGCTTTATAAATGGCATATATTAAAGTAGTTTTCCATAACATTTTTGCTTTTATTCTTTTTACTATAGTTTCTAATAATACTATCATATTTACATATAATACCGCTATTCCACAACTTATTAGTAACATATTCATTGAAACATTAGATATGTTCCACCCGAAAGCTGTAAGTGTAAATCCTCCCAAAAATATCCCAAAACTCAAAATTAATACAATTTCTAGCTTCCAGTTGTCAAACCAATTTAATTTGACTATGTCACCATTTTTTTCTTTTCCAATTCCATTTATTATAATTGCTACTAAAATAACCAGAATTGCAATTGATATTGGAATAAAAAACGGAGTTGCACCTTTTGTAGTATCTGCAAATCCCTTTGCTATTTGTATACCATAATATTCATTACATGTTTCAGTAATTTTTTCATCTATAATTGCTGTTCCTAATGTTGCTAACACTAGAAGTAACGCAAATATTGGTACTAAAACATAGGCTACATTTTTAGCAATTTTTGACCCATTCATTTTTTACCTCCTATTTTTCTAGATTTTCTATTTTATATCCAATTCCCCAAATTACCTTTAAATATTTAGGTTCTCTTGGGTTTATTTCTATCTTTTCTCTTATGTGTCTAATATGTACTGCTATAATATTTTCTGCACCATAACATTCGTCTTCCCACACATTTTGGTAAATTTGTTCAATTGAATACACTATTCCTTTATTTTTAGTTAAAAATTTTAAAATGTTATATTCTGTTGGAGTTAATTTCACATCTTTTCCCTCAACTGTTACTTGTTTTGTATCGTCATTTATTACTAATTCTCCTGACCAATATGTATTTCCTTCTTGTTGTTTATCTGCAATTGAGCCTAGGTGTGTATATCTACGAATTTGTGAATTTACTCTTGCAATTAGTTCTAATGGATTAAATGGTTTTGTTATATAATCATCTGCTCCATTATTTAGTCCTGTAATTTTGTCATAGTCTTCTGATTTTGCAGAAAGCATTATTATTGGAATTGATTTGTCTTTTCTAATTAAATTAGCTGTACTAATTCCATCAAGTTTTGGCATCATTATATCTAATAAAATCAAATGAATATTATCATTCTTTTCTACTATTTTTAATGCTTCCATTCCATCATATGCTTTTAATATGTTGTACCCTTCTTTACTTAAATATATTTCTATTGCATTTACAATTTCCTTATCATCATCCACTACTAAAATATTGTACATAAATTTTCCCCTTTTTGATTATTACGTATTAGATTATATCACAAATTTATTAAGAAAAAAGTAGTTAATTTATTAAGTTATTCTTAACACAAAAACCAGCACTTTAATTTGTGCTGGTTTTGTAAGTTATATATTCTTCAATTAGTAATTTGATTACTGTGGCAACTGGTACTGCTAAGAACATTCCCAATACTCCAAAATATGCTCCACCTATTGTTACTGCAAATATTACTAAAAGTGGGCTTATAGATAATGAGCTTCCTATAATTTTAGGATTTATAATATTGGCATCAATTTGTTGTAATACTATTACAACTATTGCCATAATAATTGCTTGCCCTATACCTCCTGTAAATATAGTAATAAGTATAGCTACTGCTACTGCAATGATAGCTCCAAAGTATGGTATCAAGTTAAATAATCCTATCATAAAACCTAACAGTACTGCATATTTCACTCCAATTATCGACATAGCAATTGCAGTTAATATTCCTACTACTATTGCATCTAACACTTGACCTGCTATAAAGCTGAAAAATACTTCATTTGATTTATTAAAATATTTTCCTATCATTTTATAAGTTTCCGGTTTAAATATAGCTGATGCCAATTTTCTCAAAAAGTCTAAAATTCTTCTTCTTTCTGCTAATAAGTATACTGAAACTATAAATGAAACAAATACATCAAATATGCTATTTACAATATTTATTGCTCCTTTTGCATATTCGGTCAGCTTTTCTATATTTATATATTGTTTAAAATCAATCTCACTTATTCCTTTTATAGCATTTAAAACCGCTTCACTCTTTAGTACTGAATCCTCTGGTAATTCATTTATAGTATTCATTGTGTTATTATAATAATTCCCAAAGTTAGTAACTAAGTCTACAATACTTTTTGATATTGCTGGTATTACAAAGTTTAGTGCTAGTATAATTAGCAATACTGCTATAATATATACTGTTATAATCGATAATACTCTTGCTCTTTTTGAAATAGGTTTTACCTTCTTATACCAACTTTCAACTTTTCTACATGGAATGTAAAATAAATATGCTATAAGCAGACCTGCAATAAATGGCATTAAAATATTTAATAGCCCTGCCAACCAAGCTGTTATAGGTCCGAAATTGTCTAGTAATTTATATACTGCAATAATAGCCACTCCTAAGCTAAACCAATATAGCCATTTTAAGCTTTTCTTTTTTTCTTCCATTTTTACCTCCTACAACTCTATTCCAACAGGACAATGATCACTGCCCATAACATCTGAATAAATCTTTGCTTCTTTTACTTCTTTTTCGATTGATTGTGATACTATAAAGTAGTCTATTCTCCAGCCTGCATTATTAGCTCTTGCATTAAACATATATGACCACCAAGTATAACAATTTTCTTTTGTAGGATATAAATATCTAAAAGTATCTGTAAAACCGGCATTTAATAATTCTGTCATTTTTTCTCTTTCTTCGTCTGTAAATCCTGCATTATGCCTATTAGTTTTTGGATTTTTTAAGTCTATTTCTTCACGTGCTACATTTAAATCTCCACACAAAATTACTGGCTTTGTTTCATTTAGTTTTAATAAGTAGTTCTTAATTTCATCTTCCCATGTCATTCTATATTCTAATCTTTCTAGTTCTCTTTTGGAATTCGGAGTATAGCAATTTACTAGATAAAATTTTTCAAACTCTAGTGTTATTATTCTTCCTTCTTGGTCATGTTCTTCTATTCCTATTCCATATGTAACATTAAGTGGCTTTTGTTTTGTAAATACTGCTGTGCCTGAATATCCTTTTCTTATAGCACTATTCCAATAACAATTATATTTACTAAATAAGCTTTTTATTTCATCATCTATTTGGTCTTGTTGCATTTTTGTTTCTTGTATACAAAATATATCTGCATCTTCCTTCTCAAAAAATTCTTTAAAACCTTTTTTAATAACTGCTCTCAAACCATTTACATTCCATGAAATTAATTTCATATTTCTTCTCTCCTTGTGCAAATAATATACCATAAAACTTCCACTAATTCAAGTGGGGGTGGCTGAAGGCAATAAAAAAGTTCCTATTTTTTAGGAACTCTTTTTATATTACATTGCATTGAAGTATACGTTACCACCAATGTTTACACCACTTGCATATCCTGCTGATCTAAATGATAAGTAGTTATGGTTTCTTTTACCATTTAAGGCATCTATAACTGCTTGTTTTACATATGATGGATAATTTCCGTTTAATCTTCTTCTCCAGTGGTTATCTATTGAGTAACAGAATTGACCTCTTGCTTTATATTGGCTTAATGGGTCTGTTCCATTATATCTCCATCTTCTACTTTCTGCTCTGTTTGCTGCACATGTTATAACAGCTAAGGCAGCATTATAACTTGAACAAGCCTCTTGTGCTGTAATAGCACATAATAAGTCAAGTTCTGCTTCTGAATAAGTCCATTTACCACCATATCTAGTAGTTGTGCCACCTCTTGATGTAACCTGCTTATTTCTAACTTCTACTATTTTGTTCACTGGTTTCTTAATTATTTTTGAAGAAATTTCTTTTTTCTCAATTTCAACATCATTTTGATATTTTACTTTATAAGTAACTTCTTTTATACCATTTACACCATATTGTATAATTTGGTTTTGTTTTGAACCCGAACCTGATGCTTTATTTTTTGTAACTGTTTCAAAAGGTATTTTTACTTTTTCAACTACAATCTTTTCAATAATAGTATCATAGTTTTTTAACACTTCTTCCATTGTAACAGTTTCTGATGTTTCTATAACTTCAGGTGCTTCAATCTCTTCATCTGTAATTTTAGAAATTTTAATTGTATTATTATCTGATAACTCTGATTCTAAATCAGGTGATACCTTTTCATCTTCAAGTAATATAATATGATTGTCACCTAATATATCCGCTATTTTGGTTTTGCTAGTTAATACACTCATTTCATAACCACTAGCTAAAATAATTTTAACATTATTTAATTTTACATTTCCAGCTACTACTACAGCTGTCATTATGAAAACAAATAAGATGCTAATACAAATTATTTTTTTCAGCGATATTGATGCTTTATCATCATTTTTCATTTTTAATTTGTTCCCTCCTTTAAAAGCAACATCTATATTATACCATTTTAAACAAATATTGTCAAATTTTATGCCGTCTCATGTATTTCCCTAGGCTCTAAGAGTTTATTTTTTTGTCATTTTTGTAATATTCTTAAAACCTTTACATATACTATATTATATGTGTGCTTGTACCAAATTATGATTTATTTTTTATTTTTTATTGTATATTATTTTAATATATGTTATTATTATTTCATATTATTGGTATAAAGGAGTGAAATCTATGTTGTGGATTATTTTAATAATCGTTGTTCTTTTAATATTATTTATTATTTCTGCATATAACAGTTTAGTAACATTAAGACAACGTGTTAAAAATGCTTTTGGACAAATGGACGTGCAATTACAAAGAAGATTTGATTTAATTCCTAATTTAGTTGAAACTGTTAAAGGTTATATGACTCATGAGAGTGATACTTTAGCTAAAGTAACTGAATTACGTACTGCTTGGGCTGGTGCTAAAACAGTTGACGAGAAAGCTAAATTAGATAATGAATTATCTAATACTTTAAAAACAATTATGGCTGTTGCTGAAGCTTATCCTGATTTAAAAGCAAATCAAAATTTTGCAAGCTTGCAAAATGAATTAACAGAAACAGAGGATAAGATTTCTTATTCTAGACAATTCTATAATGATACTGTTACAAGATATAACACAAAATTAGAATTGTTCCCATCAAACATTATTGCTGGTATGTTCCACTTTACAGCTGAAAGTTTATTTGAAGTTGATAGTGCAGAAGCTAGAAAAAATGTTAAAGTTGATTTTAATAAATAATTTTTTAAACACCAATTGAAATATCAATTGGTGTTTATTTTAAATATATTTTTTGTATTTTCGTAAGTAATTTTAGCCACTTCTTCTACTGACATCTGTTTTACATCTGCTATTTTTCGAAGTGTATATATTAGGTTTGAAGAATCATTTCTGGTTCCACGTTTTGGTTCTGGTGCTAAATATGGGCTATCTGTTTCTACTAAAATTCTATCTAAAGGCACTAAAGCTATTGCTTCCGTAGCATTTTTAGAGTTCTTAAAAGTTATTGGTCCTGCAAAAGAAATATAAAATCCTAATTTTAATCCCTCTCTAATTAGGTCCAAATTTAACGGACAACAATGAAATACACCTTTGTTTGCAACTGTAATCTGATTTTTTAATATATCTATCGTGTCTGCTATTGCTTCTCTAGTGTGTATTACTATTGGTAAGTCAAGTTCATTTGCAATTTCTATTTGTTTTATAAATGCTGATTTTTGATTTTGTTTGTTTTCTTTGTTCCAATGATAATCTAACCCAATTTCTCCAATTGCAACTACTTTTTCACTTTTAGCTAACCTTTTTATTTCTTTTAATTGCTCATTTAATACTTCTTCAAAAAAGAATTCTTTTACATCAGTATTTTCATTTTCAAATGTAGGTATATCATTTGGTGAAATTCCTGTTGTTGCATATATATAGCTATGTTCATTTGCAATTTTTATTGCTTGTTTTGAAGATTCCACACTATATCCTGCACATATTAAATTCTCAACTCCAGAATTTAGAACCTTTTGTAAAGTTTCTTCTCTATCTAATTCAAATTTTTCATCATTATAATGTGCATGTGAATCAAAGATTTGCATATTTCCCTCCTAGTTATATATAGCGATAGTAATACTACTACCGCCTTAATTACTTAAATATTATACTAAAAGAGGCAATTGCATAATTTTTGATATGTGATAAACTTAGGTCCATTGATTCAATATTTTGAATATGCAATGCTTCTAAATTTGCAATCGGCTTTCCTTTTTCAGTATTTGTAATTTCTATTTTATTTAAAATATCATTTTCATTTGGAGATGTAACTTCTGAAATTGCTTTATACACGGCTTCTTTGGCTGCAAACCTAACCGCATAATGTTGATATACCATTTTACCAGTATTACTGCAATAGTCGATTTCTTTTTGAGTGTAAACTTTGCGCAAAAATGCTTCTCCTTGACTTTCTATTGCCTCTTGTATTCTATTAACTTCTATTATATCTACTCCTGTTTTTATAATCATTTTGTGCTCCTATTATCCGCCTATTTTAAACCATAATTTAATTACTCCAATTATAATTATAAATCCTATAATTACAATCAACCAATTATTATGTTTGTTTGTTTTATTAACTTCATAATCTTTATATAGTAAATCATATTTTGATTTTAGCCTTATGAATGTTTCATCTAATTTTAATTCTTTTCTATAATATTTATCTAATATAGAGCCTATTAAATTATTGGTTATTTCATAAATCCAGTCCTCTTTGGCGAATGTTATAAACCTAGATTTTATATTTTCAAAGTTCTTAGCTTTTTTTATTTCATAATTTAATTTATTTAAGTACACTTTTTGATGTAAATAATATACAAAATGATAAAGTTGTGAATTTTCATATTCAAATAAAAGTTCAGTATAATTTTGTATATTTGCTTCAGATGTAAGTAATACTGTAGAATTATTAGCAAAACCATAATACATATATTTTTCTTTGTATACGCAATCTCTGCTATATGTAACATCGCTCACTTGCTCATTTGCTGGTTTTATACTACGATATTTTTCAAATTCTTTTTCCAAATTTAATATGTCAGTAGTTTCATTCCAAGACTCCTGATCTAAGCAAGTATATGAATATGTAATTAGTCTATCAGTATCTAAATTTATTTTTTTGGCTTCTATGTTTCTACTAGTTAACTGTTCTAAGAATTCGGAAAATTTTTGCATATTGTCAAATTTTTGTGTTTGTATTTTTATATTGTCATATTCTTTTGTATGTCCTATTTTTGATTGGATGTCTCTAAATTTATAATTAAAATTTAAAACATCTGCAAATTCCACTCCTGTATCTAGTACAGTTTTCATAAGTAAAAAGCATATTCCTGTATTAAAGCATACTATCTCAACCTTATTTATATCAAAGAAAATCCCATTTTTTTCGCCTATTTTTCCTGGTATATCCTTATCTAAAATATATTCAAAAACATTGCAATACTTTTTACTAAGCACTGTTGCCTTCATATTCAAATCCATTGTTTCATAGTCTCTAAGTCCTTGTGTACTCATATTTAATGACCAAAACATTTTGCTTTTAATTTCTGGTAAAAAATATGCATCAATTCTAGTATCTTTTTGTGGTTCAAATATTTTTAGCATACATTTATCGTTTTTTAATAATTTATATAGATAATTTCTATAGTTATTCTCTTCAATTAAATATGGATAAATAAAGTATGTATATTGATATTTTGTCTTTAGTCCCATTATTTTCTCCTCTTATTTATCTGTATAGTAATTCAAATTTAAATCTTCTCCTAAATGCCATTTTCCAATAAACTCAATTACAGGGTTATTCTCCAATTGATATGCTGGTGTAATTACTACTTTACCTTTGTAATCTACACAACCCCACATACCATTTTTCTTAACACTTGCATAACCATATTCATTTTGTTCTCTAGCATCATCATAAATATAGTCAACTACTACTATTCCATTTTTATTAACAAATCCATATTTTCCATCTTTTTTGTCTAAGAATATAGTATTAGTTGTTAATACTTCTTTATTAGTTTTTTCTTCAAATTTAAAGTTATAATATTTATACTCGTTATCTACTCTAACTCTCATATATCCATTATCAATATTTATTTCTGTAAGAATTCCAACTAATTTAGTTATTAGTGAATTGTCCATAAATTCAGTATTTACTTCATTTGGCTTTGTTCCTTCTAAAAATCCTGCATCTGCTCTATAAATTAAGCTCTCATATGTTGGGTCAATTAGTTCTTCGCCTTCTAAGTTTATAACTCCATATTTGTTGTCTAATTTAAAAATATATTTGTCATCAAATAGATATTTTACTTCTTGATATTTTGTTGCAATTTTAGTGTCTCCACTTAGTGTTACAACTCCATATTTTCCGTTGCTTTTTATAACAACATTTTCACCATTTATAGAAACTGCATCATCAAATTTTCCTTTTAAATATGTGTTTCCTTCAGTATCTATAATTTGCCATTTACCTGATTCTTTTACTACATATTTTCCGTTTCCACTTAAAGCTTTAACATCTTGATATTTAACTTCTACATCTGTAGATTTGTTATGATTTATAACACCCATTTTTTTATCAGAATCAGTTACTATATACCCGTCTTCATATTTATCTGAAACTGGTGTAATTTTAGTATATGTATTTTCTATTATAGTTGCTCCTATGTTATCTACTAATCCAAACTTTCCATCTTTTTTAGTTAGCAAACTACTTTTTACACCTTTTAGAGCTGTGATTTCATCATATTCACATTTTAATAATTCTTTTCCTTTAAAGTCTACTAGTCCAACTTTTCCATCCTTTGAAGCTAGTAATACATCATTTTCATACCATATGTTATTTTCATTATCATAATTTTCTAAAGCTGTAACTGAGTCATATCCTGTTATTATTTCTTCATTTTTTGCATTTACTACTTTAGTTTTATATGTATTTTTTGAATAGTCCACATCATATGTGCATATAAATATAGCTTTGCTATTGTCTGGAATAATAATTGCTTCGTCATATTGAGGCTTTATAACAGTTTCTCCTTTTGAATTTATTACTCCCCATTTGTTGTTTGTATATACTGCAAAGTAACGATTTGGAACTGTTTTTTCTTCTGTTTTATTTCCTCCTGTAAATAACTTTACTATCCCTGTAATTGCCATAATTATAACAGCAAGAACAATAACAGCAGCTATTACCTTTTTAATATTTAGCTTTGGTTTTTGTGAATTATATCTTTTTCCTGATGACATTTTTCACTTTCCTCCTTAAAACCATACAAAAAAATATAGTACGGCTAATTTTATAGCTATACTATATCACATTTTTATATATAATTACAAGATTTTTGTCGTTTTTGGTACTATTTTTTATTTACCTTGGCAACTATTACTGTCATGTCGTCTTTTTTCATGCCAAATTCGTTGTCAATTGCTTCGTTTAATACCATATTTGCTATTTGTTGTGCGTCATCTGTGTTTATATCTTCTAACAGATATTTTACCCATAATGCTTTGTTTATATATTCTGTATTTGCATCTATAATTCCGTCTGTGCACATTACTATAATATCGCCATCTTCTAAGTCATAGTCATATACTATTAAATCATTTTTTTCCATAATTCCTGCAGGAAGTGTAAGTGACTTTAATAATTGTACTTCTTTATTTCTTTTTACAAATGTTGGACATGCTCCATTTTTTATAAATTCCATATTTCCTGCAAATAAATCTAATATTTGTATGTCTAAAGTTGTATACATATCTTCTTTGGTATTTGCTATTAGGCTTGAATTTATCAATTTTACAGAAGTTTCTTTGTCAAAACCTGCTTTTAATAATTTTGCTAACATATTTATAGCAATTTTGCTACTTTGGTTAGCTTCTTCTCCTGAGCCCATTCCATCACTAATTGCTAATAAGTATTTTCCATCTTCTAGTTTTGTTGCTATATTGCTATCTCCAGATACTTTCGAGCCTTCTTTAGTTGATGTAGCTATTCCTACTTGTAGTTTATATTTATCTTCTGAATAATATGTAAATTTGCAAGTATTTAATTGTTCTCTTAAGCTACAATTTTGTGCTTGTATTACAAATTTAGTTTGTAATACTTTTTCTAGTATTTTAGCTATTTTTTTGATATTGCATTTTTTGCCTTCTATATCATCACATGCTGGAGTAAATACCTCTACAAAATATCTGCCTGAGATATTTTGTTTTATTTTTATGTTGTCTATTTCTATTTCTTTTTGTTTTAATAAGTTTAGTATTTCTTGTTTTTGAGTTTCAAATGGTTCTTCTTTTTCTTGTTTTATATCTTCTGCCATTTGAGATATTGCTTCTGATACACCTTCTAATTGGGAAGATACATTTTTCTTGTTTTCTTGCATTTTCATTTTCCAAATGAAATTAACTCTACTAACTCTATATGCAGAATTTATTGCTTTAATCATTTTTGATACATCATTTTCTGCCACAGTACCACTTTGTTTAAATCCTACAATATACAAGTTATGTTGTTCAAAAATATTAGCTAATTCTTTTTCTGTAATTATCTCATTTTTTAATAAATGCTTGAATATTTCATCTACAATGCCACAGTTATTTTGTGATATATCTTCATATAATAAGTTGTTTTCTAGTTCTGATATATTTACATCTAACTCTTCTTTAAAGATTTGCTCATTTGATAATTCTTGCTCTTTTAAATCTTTTTCTTCTAATACAGTACTTGCTGCTTCTTCATAACTTTTAGCTAAATCTGCTATTGTTTGTGACATACTATTTAGTTTAAATACTGTATTCTCATTTTCTGTTAATGCTCTTATAGTAGTTTCTGGAAGTAATTTGTCTTTTCCTATTAAATCTTGAATGTCTATTTTAAACCTTTTTGGTACTGCTAATAAGCCAAGTGATGCTATTAAAATTTCTTGTATCAATATTACAGGTACTGTGTTACCATTTGCTACATATGTTAATATTAAATTTCCTAATATAAAGCCAACTATAACTCCTATTTTTCCAAGTCTATAAAACACTCCTGCTATTAGCCCTGATATTGCATAAGAAGCAACCATAACTGGCTCATTTCCTGCAATTATACCAAGTACAGTTCCTATTGTTATACCACTTGTAGCGCCAACTAACATACCATTTTTCCAGCCTAATATTAGAACTAGTAGAATGCTTAAAATATTACGTATACTAAAGCCAAATACGCTTAGGTCTCCAAAAGCACAAAATGCAATTGCTAACAAAAGACTTGTACCTATAACTTCCTCAATTGAAAAAGCCTTTTGTGTTCCTATATCTTGTAGCATTGATATTGAATTTGTAAAAATCTTATAAAATACATAACTAGATATTGCAAGCATTATGCTTGTTAATAAATCATATACATAAAAATTAGTAAAAAACATTGGTACTATTTGTACTAATAGCACAGCAATAAATAGATGTACTCCTAATTTTTTTTGTTCGTTTACGTCTTCCTGTTCTTTTGGTCTTTTTATTAATACTAATACGAAAAATACAAGTGTTGTTAAAAAATATATTAGTGTACTATTTGTACCAAAAGAAATGAATGTACCTACCAATGTTAATAAATATATAAAGCCAATGGGCTTACGGTTACTTAGCATTGAAGCTAAAAAGCTTATTCCAAATGGGCTTATACTTAGCATAAGACTTTGGCTTCTAAAGCCTACCATTGAAATCATAAATGATATTATATAAATAATAATGTTTTGTATACTAAAAAGATTTGCTAATATCTGTTTAGCTGTTCCTTCATTTTTTTTATTATTAAACACTTTTTTACCACCCCTACTTTTTTAATTTGCATATATTTTAGTACAAGCTGTTTAAAATGTTTGTCGTTTTTGGTATGCAAATAAAAAAAGTTTTCTATCTTTTTTGCTATCTTTAGTGTTTTTATTTGTTTTTTCTTTTTTATGTTTTATATTTTACATTATTTTTGTTGATTTTTCAATATTTTAGTATGCAAAATGTAATTAATATTTGATAATGTCATAGTAAAATTAACATTTGATTATGTCATAATAAAAATATATATTATCTCTATG
>CAKOTK010000005.1 GCA_934120135.1 uncultured Clostridia bacterium
ATCAAGCAGTTCACTATGACATAATCAAAAGTTAATTTCGAGATTTTTTTATGACATTTTCAAAAGTTATTGACATAGTTTTAAGCTAATTCTATTAAATTATATAATGATTTTTAATCTTCCGCATTTTTTCATAAAAAATACTTCCACTATGATAAATTTATTTTACCATAAGGAAGTATTTTATGTTTGGAAAAAACTACATTTTTATTATCTCATAAACACTTTAGCGTTTTTGATGCGCTAAAGTACGTGTTAAGCACATTAGTGCTAACATCATATTTATTCATTTTTTCTGGTTCATTGAACCAGGGGTCAGGGTTACTTAAAAAGTGAGAGCCTAAAACCAAGGCGGGTGCTGCTGGAAGTCGTAAGGTCGTAGCTACGGTAAGAAGCTGGATTGCCAGAGCCAATGCTGTAGCAACTGCCACCCCTATCAGCACAAGGACTGCCGGTAAGAGAGGTATATTCTAATGTCCACTCCCATACATTTCCAGCTAGGTCATATATATTCATTTTTTTATATGTTTCATTTGAACCGGTTAATATTACACCTGAGCTGGCATAATTTCCCCAACTTGAACTATCACTTCTTAATGCACTTTGTATTGTTGCTAAAGCTGTTCCTTTTGCTACTTCTTTTACTTCTATATGCTTTAATACTAAATCCCATTGTACTCCAAACATTAAACTACTTGTATAACTTTTTCCTGTTGATAATTGACTTGCTAATGTTTGTGATTGACTACATGTTACATAATTATATGGATATACTGGATTTTCTGCTGTTCCTGGTTTTGATAATGGTGCTACTGTTGCATCTCCTTTTGCTGTTCTATTTGTTTCTATTCCTGCCTCATATCTTCCTATCCAAAATCCTCCATTTTCATATACACTTTTTAACATTTTTTGTTTTAATTCTGTATATTTTGCACTTGTTAATCCTGTTGTTGCATCTGAATAATGTGTGTCTGTAAACTTTGTTCCATTTCTGTAATAATCTGTATATTTATGCAAGCAATATTCTATTTTATCATAATCTGTTGAACTTGATGGTTTTTGGTCTCCTGTTGTTGTTTCTGTATTATAACTACTATTTGCATACAAGCTTTTTGGCACTTCTATCCATACATATTCATTTCCTATTGAATCTTTTATTACTAATCCATTATCTAAGTTTGTTCCTTCTTCTTTTGTAAATGTTTCATCTGGATAATATGGTGTTGTTTCATTTGCTACACTTGGCAAATCACTGGTTGGTGGATTGTCATCTCCACCAGTTGTACCTCCGCCTGTTGTTCCATTTACTTGATTGTTTATCCATTTATCTAAGTCATTTAATGCATTTAAATCACTTTCTTGTGCATTATTCATTCTGTTTTGGGCGTCTTTTGCTTTTTCTATTATTCCACTATTTCCAAATAGTGCATTTATACTTACTCCTGCTAATATTAAGAGTACTACAATAGTTACTACTAGTGCTATTAGAGTAATACCTGTTTGATTTGAGTAAGCATTTCTTTTTAATTTTTCATTTGTTTTAATCTTTTTCAATCTCTTTCTCCTCCTACTTCTTCTGTATTTTAGTTCTTTTTCTATTCCGTATTTTTAATATGTACATTTTTTTATTTTTTATGCAAAAAATAAAGTAAGATACTTGTACTATCTTACTTAAGAATACCATAACATTTTTTTATTTTCAATACTTTTCTTTAATTTTTAACGATTCTTCTATTAAAAATCATTATCTAATAACAAATTATCTAGCAATTTTGAATATGGTATTCCACATTCTTCCCATAGTTTTGGATACATACTAATTTGAGTAAATCCAGGTAAAGTATTTATTTCATTTATACATACTTTATTGTCTCTTTTTTTGATAAAGAAATCTACTCTTGCTAATCCTTTTCCATCAACTGCTTTAAAGGCTTTTATTGCTAATTTTTTAATTTCTTCTTGTTTTTCTTTTTCAATTTCTGCAGGAATAACTACTCTAGATTGTGCATTATTATATTTTGCATCAAATGTATAAAAATCTTCTGCTGGTAAAATTTCTCCTACACAAGTAGCTTTTACGTCTGTGTTTCCAAGCACAGCACATTCAACTTCTCTTCCTATTATTTCTTCTTCAATTAAAATTTTAGTATCATATTTACTTGCATACTCAATAGCTTGTTTTAATTCTTCTACATTTTCTGCCTTATTTATTCCAACTGATGAACCTGAATTAGATGGCTTAACAAAAACTGGTAAGCCTAATTTATTCTCTATTTTTTCGCAGATTTGATCTAAATCTAATATTTCCTCATCAAAGTTCTTATGAACATATGTATATTTTCCCTTTTCTGCTTTTACATAAACATAGTTTGCTTGAGGTATTTCTGCTTTGTCAAATACTATTTTTGCGTATACTTTATCCATACAAATACTTGAGCTAAGTACCTTGCAACCTACATACTTAATTTTTAATAATTCTAATAAACCTTGGATTGTTCCATCTTCTCCGTATAAACCATGTAATACAGGAAATGCTATATCTAAACTTTTTAAATATTCAAATTCATTTTCTATTTTCTCTAATTCTGTTATCTCATCTCCCACATGTAATGGAACAATGTCTTGTACTGGCTTTGTATATTTATACCATTCTCCGCTTCTACTAATATATATTGGTAGAATTTCATATTTTTGTTTATCCAAATTAGAAATTATTGAAGTTCCCGAAGATATAGAAACCTCATGTTCTGTAGACATTCCGCCAAATATAACACCTATTCTTTTCATAGACTCATTCCTTTCATTTTAGCAAATAGCTTCACAAATTTCTGTAAATTTCATATAGTTTGATGCTTTTATCAACACAACATCCTCTTTTTGTAATGTTTTATTTAATAAATTTATTGCTTCTTCATTTGAATTACAATGATATGTATTTTCCACTCCATTTTCTTTAGCTTTATTTATTAAATTTTTTACCTCTGTTCCTACACAAATAAGAATATCAATATTATCTTTTGCAACAACTTCTCCAATTTTTTCATGTATTTCCTTGCTATATTCTCCTAGTTCTCCCATATCTCCTAATACAGCTATCTTTCTTGGATTAGGTAATTTACTCATATAATCTAAAGCTGCTTTCATTGAATCATAATTTGCATTATAGCAGTCATTTATAACCATAGCGCCACATTTTGCTTGTTTTATTTCCATTCTTTTTTTAGTAAGTTCAAAATTTTCTATTCCTTTTAATGCTTTTTCAATTGGAATTTCAAATACTTTCGCAACACTTAAAGCACATAAACTATTTGATACAAAGTGTTCTCCCCCAACTGGAATATGTACATTATATGTTTTAGAATCTATAACTGCTTCGCAGTCTGTTCCATTTTCATGGAATATTGCATTTTTTCCTATAATCATACTTCCTTCTTGTGTTCCATATGTAATAACATTATATTTATCTTTTTCTTTTTCATACCACGCATTTAATAAATCATTATCATAATTTATTATTACTGTTCCATTTTTATTTAGTCCCTCAAGTATTTCAAGTTTCGCTTTTAATATATTTTCCCTCGAGCCTAAAAGTCCAATATGTGCTGTTCCTATGTTTGTAATAATTGCAACATCTGGTTTTGCAATTCTAGAAAGTAAACTTATTTCTCCAAATGAGTTCATTCCCATTTCAAGTACCATTATTTCTTCATCTTTTAAACTAAGTAATGTAAGTGGCATACCTATTTCATTGTTATAATTTCCTTGCGTTTTTAGCACTTTATATTTTTGTGAAAGTACACTTGCTACCATATCTTTTGTGCTTGTTTTTCCTACACTTCCAGTAATTGCAACTACTGGAATATTGCACATACTTCTTTTATATGCTGCTAATTCTTGTAGACATTTTACTGTGTTTTCTACTAAAACTATTGTTGCTTCTGGGTATTTTTTTAATACTTCATTTGAAACTTCCACCCCCTGTAAAATACATGCTATAGCACCTTTTTCTAATGCTTGTTCATATAGGTTACTGCCGTTAAAATTTTCACCTTGAATTCCCAAATAAATTTCACCCTTATTTAGAATTCTTGTATCTTTGCATAATTTATCAAAAACTAAATCTTCATCACCTTGAATTAATTTTCCATTACATTTTTCTATTATATCTTTAATTATTATTTCCATATTTCTACCTTCTTCTTTTTTTATTTATTATATTCCAATATATATAATTTTTGCAATAAATTTATACGAAAAAATCAAGGCGAAAATAATTTACTAAAATGTTGTTTTATGTTATACTTTCAACTATATTAAAGTAAATTAATTAATCGGAGTAACTAATGAATAATTATAAAGTTTTATTTAGTCTTAGAATATTAAAAAATATATTGAATACCTTTGTAGATAGTTTTTTGGTTTTATATTTTTTAGATATTTCGGATAGAAATATAGTTCCTCTAGGAATATACAAATTAGTTGCAGTAATTGCTATATACAGCGTAATATTCCTAACACGAAATCTTGCTAAATCTAAAAACAGAGCCAACTTAATGAGAATTGGTATTGTATTAGATTTTGTATATTTTTTAACTATTATATTGCTGAAAGACAATGTTGTTAATTATATATATTTAGTTGGGTTATTATATGGATTAGAAGAAGGATTTTACTATTCTGTATATAATATTCTTGAATCAGATGGAATTACAAATGAAGAAAGAGCGAAATTCGCTGGTTCATATACAGCATTAGAATCTATTTTATCTATTATATTTCCACTTATATTTGGAAGTTTAATATCTACCACAGGATTTTTAAAAAGTTTAATGGTTGTTTTTTTAATAGTAATTGTACGAATTATATTATCGTTTATATTTAAAGATACTAATATTCCTAAGAGCAACAAAACTAATATGAAAAAATACTCTGAATTAACCAATGAAGATAAAAGATTTAAACAAATATATAAAGTAAAATTTTTAGATGGTCTTGTATATTCAGATGCAGCATTTTCATATATAGTAACAATATATATAATAAAGGTATTCTCTGATAGTTTTAGTCTAGGAGTATTTACATCAATATTTAGTGTAATTACTTTTATTATTGGAGTTTTATTTGCAAAATTCATAAATAAAAAATACTATGTTTCTGCAATAAAGGTATCTATGATATTTACAATATTATCATTATCCTTAATGATTCTTAATTGTAATCCAGTAACAATAATATTGTTTAATTTATTTCAGACAATATCTAAAAAATTAAAAAATTTAATAATTGGTAATACTCAGGCTAATCTAAGTAATCATAATAAAATTGCAAAAGAATATAAAACAGAATATTGGTTAGCTAATGAAAGTTCCCTTGTAATAGGAAGAGTATTAAGTAGTAGCTTATTTATATTATTAGCATATATTAATACAACAATAATGATAGTCTTATATGCATCATTTTTATTATGGTTTACCATAGATGCTATAAAGTTACAGAAAATTGTATTGGAGGAAAATTAAAATGAATATAGGAATAGATATAGATGGAGTTTTGATAGATGATGATACATATAGGTTAGACACTATAACAAAATATTGTTATGAAAATAATTTGCCTGATTTGGACAAGCCATATAATTATGAAAGTAAATGCACTTGGTCTGAGGAAATTAAAGAAGACTATAGACAAAAATATTATTTTGAATATGTAAAAAATATTCCCGCAAGGGCTTTTGCGTCAGAAATAATTAAAAAATTGCATGATGAAGGTAATAAAATAATAATTATAACTGGAAGATATAAAACACAAGAAGATTCTAGTATTGGTGAACAAATGAGAAAAGATACTGTTGATTGGTTAAACAAAAATGATATTATTTATGATGAAATTTGTTATGCACACTGTCCTAAAACTAAAGAAATAAAAGAAAAAAATATTGATATAATGATAGATGACAGTCCAGCGATATTACCTGAAATAGTCAAAATTACAAAAGTATTATGTTTTGATAATAGATACAATAGAGATTTAATATATAACAATATGACCAGAGTATTTAGCTGGTATGATATTTATAGAAAAATTAAACAAGTATAGCCTAAAAACTATACTTGTTTGATTTTTTGCAAATTACTGAGCTGTTCTATTAGCAATTTCTATTGCTTTTGTAACAATGTTACCACAAGTTTTTGATGGTACGTTTTCCCATCCTCCATCTTGTTTTACTTGTTCATAAACTCCAAGCTCTTTTGCAATTTCTTCTCTTAATTTATCAGAAATAAGTCCTTTGTTTGCCACTTCGAATTTACCTCCTGACAGATTTAATTTTGTGAAAAATATTTTGTTCTTACTTGATTAACAGGGAGAGTTTTAAATTCTTTATTACTCATTTATTTTCACATTATTATTATTAGCAATTTATTAAAAAATATTTTTAATATTTTTTCCAGTGTATTAATGTGTTAATGTTCCATTTGGAGT
Source organism: uncultured Clostridia bacterium (assembly GCA_934120135.1). Lineage (GTDB taxonomy): Bacteria > Bacillota > Clostridia > TANB77 > CAG-508 > CAG-273. The sequence goes on from CAKOTK010000005.1 coordinate 6,481, forward strand.
ATTTGTTATTACTAAAATATCTTGTTCTTCTCCTGTTTTAGCATTTATATATACTAAGAAATCAGTATCTTCAACTTTTCCTTTAAACTCCCAACATAATACTTCAGTTTTCCACTCAGTTGGAATTATTGCCAAATTTTCACTTAAAATTTCTATTTTTGAATTTAAATCTTTTTTAGCTTGTTCTTTTGTTATTTTTACATCTGATATATTTCTTTTTTCGTGACTATTTAAATATCCTGTTGTTTCAATTCCCATTATTTCTCCATTATCTAGAGCAACCTTTAATTTAATTAAATCCGGATATACAGTCACTCCATCTTGTTCATATGCATAATTTATTGTTACAATTCCATCTTGTTTTAAATAGTAGGTTTCTTTCATATCATCAAATCCACGAGATTTTAAAAAATCCTTTCCTATTTCGTCTGCTCTTTCTTGTGTTACACTTTCTGCCTGAATATCTCTGTTGTAATTCATAAATACTACGTGCCCACCTTTTTCAGAAATAGATATTACCATATTTGAATTGGTTTCTCCATTTACTTTTACACTAAAATCAAATGTTGGCATATTAGTATTTTCAGATTTTCCTGTTGAAGTTATTTCTTGAACTTTGTCCTCTCCAATAAATTTTTTAGCAATTTCTTGTGCTTTTTGTTCATCTATATTATCACCTGTTAGTCCTCTCTTTTCTTTGCTAGTTATGTGTTCTGAAAATGCTCCATCATAAATTAAACCTGAATATTCGTGGAAGTTTTGCTCCATATTACTAAAGCTACTTTTTGAAATATTGCTAACCTCTTGTGCAAAAGCAACACTTCCTTTTTTAGTTAATTCTCCCCAACTAATTCTTCCACTTCCTATATCTGCTGATAATTGGTCTAAAGTATTTTTTAATTCTACACTATAATTATGCAATTCTTTTAAATTATCTAAATCTTCTTGTGTTAATTTTTCATTTTTTATATTTTTTCTAGATAATGAAAAACTATAATCACTCACTTGGTTTAAAAATTTTGCAGTATTTTCAAGCTCTACAGATTCTATTGGCAACCTTGATAAATATACTTGTGCTAAATTCGCTTCTTTCCATACATTTGTTAATGTTTCTGCTCCATGTTCTGATGTACTTGATATAAGCGATTTTGCCAAATATGTTTCTACATCTTGTACATAATTTACTAATTCATAAAAAGCCATATTATATTGGTTTTCTGAAGCTTGTCTATAATCTACTTGTTTTTTATAAATCCATATTCCCATTGCTATTATTATAGCAAATAAAACTACTACAACACTAAGCATGTGCCTATCTTTTAATCTGTTTTTCCAATCTACTAATTTATTCATTTTTTTCTCTTCCTTTCTTATTTACAAAATCTATGTTTTCCAATAGTTTTTATAAGAGGTCTTGACCAAATCCACTTGTTTGTTGCAGTGGCAGGATTAAAATAATATACAGCACCATCAGTTGGGTCCCATCCATTCATTGCATCTCTTGCTGCTTTCATTACAGTTGTTTCATCTTCCATAGCTTGATTTATTTGCCCGTCAGACACTGCAGTAAAAGCACCAGACTGATAAATTACTCCTGCAATAGTGTTTGGAAATCTCGAATCTTTTACTCTGTTTAATATAACTGCTCCAATTGCCACTTGTCCTTCATAAGGTTCTCCCCTTGCTTCCCCATTTATTGCTCTTGCAAGAAGTTGGATGTCTGAACTGCTACCACCACTTGCTGCTTGCACTTCTTCCTTTGGTAACATATTTATTATATAAATAATAAGAAATACTAAAGCTATAAAAATGCTAAAAATCAATTTTCTTCTCATACTAAACTCCTAAATTTTTGTTATTGGTATTTTGCACATTTTTTTGTAAAATTATTCATTTTATTGTGATTTTGAATAATGTATGATACAATTGGTTCAAATAAATACAAGGAGAAATAAATTTTATGAGAAAAGTGATAATTTTTTATGCTTCTTATGGTGGTGGACATTTATCAGCTGCAAAATCTATTCAAAAATACATAACAGAAAATTATGAAAATGTTGAAACTCAAATGATAGACTGTATGAAATATGTAAATAAACCTATAGAAAAAGTGACAACTGGTGCTTATAGAGAAATGGCTAAAAAAGCTCCAAAGTTATGGGGCAAGGTTTATGAAGGCTCTCAAAAAGGATTGCTCTCTGAAATTAGCAAAGATAGTAATAAATTAATGGCTAAAAAATTAGGGAAATTAATTAATGAAATAGATCCTGATTTAATTATTTCCACTCACCCATTCAGTAGTCAAATGGCAAGTTATTTAAAAGAAAAAGGTAAAATTGATTGTGAAATTGCAACAATTTTAACTGATTTTGCTATTCATAAACAATGGCTTGTTGGTAGTGAATATACAAATAATTTCTTCGTCTCAAATGATAATATGAAAAATGATATGATCGAATTAGGAATAAATGAAAATAAAATCCATGTTACCGGAATTCCTATGTCTGATAGATTTTTCGAAAATTTTGACAAAGAAAAAATCTATCAAATGTTTGAATTAAATCCTAGTAAAAAAGTTATTTTATTTTTTGGCGGTGGCGAATTTGGTTTAGGAAAAGATAGAACTGTTCAAGTTTTAGAAGCTTTTATCAAAAAACTTACTGATTTTCAAATTGTTGCCGTAGCAGGTAAAAATGAAAAAATGAAAGAGGCTTTTGAAGAATTAGTTAAAAATAATCAAGCTGAAGATAGAGTTAGAGTTCTTGGCTTTACAGATAAAGTTCCAGAACTTATGAATATATCTTGTTTAGTTGTAAGTAAGCCAGGTGGTCTTACAACAACTGAGAGTTTAGCTTCTAATTTACCTATGATAATTATTAACCCAATACCCGGTCAAGAGGAAGAAAACGCTGAATTCTTAGAATCAAAAGGTGCTGGTATCTGGCTTAGAGCAGATGCTAATCCAGATGAGATTATTGATTTGGTATTTAAAGATGAAAATAAACTTATTGAAATGAGAAAAAATGCAATTAAACTTGCTAAAAAGAATTCTACCAAAGAAATTTGTGATATATTATTGAAATAAACATAAAAAATGTTCCGTGATTTTTACGGAACATTTTTAAAATTACTCATTGATTTTTTTATCAAATAAAGACATCGCAATTTTTCCAACTACTGGTAATTCTGGATCTTCTCCTTTATTAACTTTAACAATTCCAATAATTACAAGAGCAATGTATAATCCATATACAATTGTTGAGAAAAACGGAATATATACAGGAATAAATCTATAAATCATGTATATTACCATATATCCTATACCAATAACTATAGCTTGTGCTGCATGAATTTTTGTATTTCTTTCATTGTCTTTTATACCATATAATACAACAAGACCTCCAATCCATGTAAATATGTAAGCTAAAACTCCTTTTCCTTTTTCTGACATATTTTCATCTCCTTTCCCTATTTTTCATTTATATGTATATCAATAAAGTCGAAAAAAGTCAATAAATTTTTTATAATTCTCTTCTTCCTTCCAAAGCTTTACTTAAAGTAACTTCATCTGTGTACTCTAAATCTCCACCTACTGGAATTCCATGTGCAATTCTTGTAACCTTTACTCCAAGTGGTTTTACAAGTTTTGATATATACATTGCTGTTGCTTCTCCTTCAACTCTTGGATTTGTTGCTAAAATTATTTCTTTAACTTGTCCTTCCATTAAACGTGAAAGCAATTCCTTTAATTTTATATCATCTGGTCCTACTCCATTCATTGGAGAAATGCTCCCATGCAACACATGGTAAACACCTTTAAATTCATGTGTCCTTTCCATTGCAACAACATCTCTTACATCTTCAACAACACAAATAATAGAATGATCTCTATTTTGATTACCACATATTGGGCAAGGGTCTGTATCTGTAATATTATAGCATTGTGAACAATATTTTAAATTCTTTTTTGCATCTTGTATTGCTGTTATAAATTCATTTGTTTCTTCCTCACTTGCATCTAATATATGAAATGCAAGCCTTGCAGCTGTTTTATTTCCAATGCTGGGCAATTTTTCAAATGCTTCAATTAATTTTTCTATTGATGGTGAATAATATGACATATTACATTAACCCCGGAATATTATATTTTCCAAGCTCTTGTGCTTGTGCACTATCTACTTTTCTTAACGCTTCATTTACACAGCTTAGTATTAAGTCTTGTAACATTTCAACATCTTCTGGATCAACAGCTTCTTTTTGAATTTTAATTTCTTTTAATTCTTTACTACCAGATACTTTTACATATACTGCTCCACCACCAACACTTGCATCAAACTCTTTATTTGCAAGTTCTGTTTGTGATTTTTCCATATCTGCTTGCATTTTTTTTGCTTCTTTCATTAATTGATTGATGTTCATTCCACCAAATCCTCCCATTCCTCCTGGGAAACCTCTTTTTGACATTGTAATACACTCCTATTCTTCTATAATATTTATTGGAATATCTAATTCCTCTTTAATTGTATCTTCTGAGTTCTTTTGTTTAGCCTTTTGAGCTAAAATAGCATCTTGACAGTCTAATAATTTAATTCTCATCTCTTTACCACATTCTATTGAAACAAGCCTTGTTAATTCTTGTATATTTTCCGGCTTTTCCATAATACTTTTTACAAATGGAGTCAACCCATTTTGAAATACTATACCAACTGTCATGTCATTTAACATTGTTGCAACTGTGTTTAGTAAGTTACTTGCTAAAAGCATTTTTCTGTCTTGTTTTAATTGTTCAATTACTTTATTCCAGAATGGCAATTTTTCTATATTTAAATTTGAGACCTGTTCAATGTGTACTTTTCCTACAGGCTTATCAAATTTTTTTTCTTGTTTTGGCTCTGTGCTTTGTTGAACTGCCACCCTAATATTTCCTGAATTTATTTTATTTTCTAGATTGTTTAATCTGGCCATTATATCTTCAAGTCCTGATATATTTACACTTTCTTGTGGACTACAAAGCTTAATCATTTCAACTTCAAATAGTACTGTTTTTTGCGAAGACCATTTCATATTATTTTCAAGTTCTGATAAAGCATATATTATTTGTAATAATCTTTCTTTCGAAATTTGTTTTGAAATTTCATCCATTTGCTTTAACTCATCTTGGCTATATATTTCAAGCTTTCCACCTGTTTTATATACTAACATATCTTTAGCATATTTAATAATTTCCCATAATAAGTTGTTTAGCTCTTTTCCTTGATTAGTAATGTCTTCAATTGTTTTTAATATATCTTCTACTTTATATTCAGCAATTGCTTTCATAATTTGTGCTATAAATGTTAGTTTTGGAATTCCAACCAAATCTTTAACTAAATTTTCATCAATTTTATCATTTCCTTCTTGAATACATCTTTCAAGAATACTTAAAGCATCTCTCATTGCTCCATCTGCTAAAACTGATATTATTTTTAATGCTTCTTTTGTAATTTCTATGTTACTTTCTTTACATACATACTCAAGTCTTTTACTAATATCATCATTTGATATTTTTTTAAAATCAAAACGTTGACATCTTGAAAGTATTGTTGCTGGTAATTTTTGAGGTTCTGTTGTTGCTAATATAAATTTAACATGTGCTGGTGGTTCTTCTAATGTTTTTAAAAGTGCATTAAAAGCTCCTGTTGAAAGCATGTGAACCTCATCTATAATATATACTCTGTATTTTGCAAGTGTTGGTAAGAAATTAACCTCATCACGAATTGCTCTGATGTCGTCTACACTGTTATTTGAAGCAGCATCCATTTCAACAATATCTGTTAAAGAACCTGATAATGCAGCTTTGCAAATTTCACATTCATTACACGGCTCTCCATCTTGAGGATTTAAACAGTTTACAGCTCTTGCTAAAATTTTAGCAGTAGTAGTTTTACCAGTACCTCTAGTACCATTTAATAAATATGCATGACCAACTCTACCAGACATAATTTGATTTCTTAATGTCTTAGTAATAGCTTCTTGACCAACCATATCTGAAAATTTTAGTGGTCTAAATTTTCTATACAAAGCCGTATATGCCATACTTTTATCACCTTTTCTTTAATAAATAAATGATATGAAAATTCAAGGCACTAGTCACTCTACGGAGAATAACTCCACACAAAAGTATCTACTTATTGCTGCTTCCTTCCGGATCTGACAAGGTTCATAGGCTTTTATTGGTTTATTCTCCATACAATGACTAGGCTTTACTCTGATCATATCATTTGCATTATATACTTTTTTAGTTCAAATATCAAGTATTATTTTACTCTTTTGAAAATTATATCGCTTGTATCATTTATTTCTAAATAACAATTTTTATCTTCTCCAAATTCACTAGTTGGAAGATTTAGTTCAATATTCGCTTTATATTTAGCTTTAGTAGTTTCTATTGTAAAATCAAAAGAGACTTTAAATTTTACTTGTTCATAATTAGTTTCAATTTTTTCTAATAGACTAGCATTATGTTCAATTTGTTTATCTTTGTCTGAGCTATATTCTCCTATATTTGTATTGCTTATACGAAATACTGCAGTTCCACCTTTACTACCTATTTCTAGATTAGTTGAACTACTTTGACTTGCACCTTTAAACTCTAATTTTTCTTTAATTTCAAATTGTTCATCATATGCAAAAAGTCTACCCGCCTCACTATTAGGCATATATGCTTTTATACTTCCTTTTTGAGGTTCTTCAAGCACTTTTATATTATCTATTTTTACTGATTTTATAAGTAAATTTTGTGAGTTTTCTGCACTTTGGTCAATATAGAAGTGGATATCATTATTTTGGAAAATACTAAAATCCCATTTTTTATCGCTCTCTCCATTTTCTACACCTTCAACTGTACCAACTACTATAACTTTTGAAAGTTTAAACGGCATATTAGTTTCACCTTCAACTTCATATTTAATCATTAATATACCAACTATTACTAATACAAAAATTAGTATTGTTATTGCTATTACAAGTTTTATCATTTGCTTTTTACTATCTGTAAACATTTTGGTCTCCTTTTTTTAATTGGCGGAGCAGGTGGGATTCGAACCCACGTGGCGCTTTTGAGACGCCCAATTGATTTCGAATCAACCTCGTTATGACCGCTTCGATACTGCTCCATATTTTTAATTTTTCTTTTTGTTGTCTCTTAATTCTCTAAAAAAATCTTTTAAAATTTTTTCACATTTTGGTTGTAGCACCCCTGTTTCAACTTCTATTTTATGATTAAATTCATATCTAAACAAGTTAATTACAGAGCCACAAGCACCAGTTTTTTCATCCATTGTTCCAATATATAGTTTCTTTATTCTAGCTTGTATTAACGCTCCTGCACACATACTACAAGGTTCTAAAGTAACATACATTTCGCACCCTGATAATCTCCAAGCATTTAGTTTTTTACTAGCTTTTTGAATTGCTATAATTTCTGCATGCCTAGTAGTATCTTTTTTTTCTTCTTTTTCATTATATGCTCTTGCTATAATTTTATTATCTTTTACAATAACTGCACCTACTGGTATTTCACCCTTTTCATATGCTCTTTTAGCCTGTTTAAGTGCTTCTCTCATAAACTTTTCTTTTTCTGTCATATTCTCTCCTAGATTTATAAAAGTGGTGTGCCTAGCGGGAATTGAACCTGCGACCTCTCGCTTAGGAGGCGAGCGCTCTATCCAACTGAGCTATAGACACATGTATTTATATAATACAATATTTTTTTATTTTTAGCAAGTGTTTTCAAAACTATGATTTTATGGTATATTTATATAGAGGTATTTTATGGAACTAAAAGAAAATGAGAGAATTGATGATTTAGAATTAAATAATTTAAAAATTATACAAAATAAGAATGGCTTTTGTTTTGGAATGGATAGTGTGTTGCTTTCTGATTTTGCAAAAAATATCAAATCAAATGCAAGAATTATTGATTTAGGTACTGGCACCGGTATTTTGCCAATATTGCTTTCTGCCAAAACTAAAGCTTCCAAAATTGTTGGAATAGAAATTCAAAAAGAAGTTGCTAATATGGCTAGCCGAAGTGTTTTGTTAAATAATCTACAAGATAAAATAGAAATTGTTTGTGAAAATATTAAAAATTTAAAAAATATTTATGAAACTAATTCTTTTGACGCAATTGTAACAAATCCACCATATAAAACTAAGGGTACCGGAGGAATAAATGAAGTTGAGGCTAAGCTTATTTCTCGCCATGAGATAACTGTCAATTTAGAAGATTTTATTTCTATTTCTAGTTATTTATTAAAGGACCAATCTAGTATTTATATGGTTCACAGACCAGAAAGATTAGTTGATATTTTATCTCTTTTTAGAAAATATAAATTGGAACCTAAAGAATTAAAATTAGTACAGCCAAGTTGTGACAAAGCTCCAAACCTAGTTTTAATTAAAGCAACCAAAAATGCAAAAACATTTTTAAAAATTAATAAACCGTTATACATCTACAATTCTGATGGAACTTATACAGAAGAATTATTGAAAATATATAATAAAATTTAGGAGGGCTACATGGCTGGTAAGATTTATTTGGTGGCAACACCTATTGGAAATTTAAATGATATGACATTTCGTGCAATAGATACATTAAAAAATGTTGACTTAATTGCAGCTGAAGATACAAGACAAACTTTAAAATTATTAAATTATTTTGAAATTAGTAAGCCAATGATCAGTTATCATAGGCATAATGAAGATGTAAAATCAGCGGGTTTAATTGAAAAAGTATTAACTGGAAAAAATATAGCAATAGTAACAGATGCAGGTACTCCTGGAATTTCCGATCCAGGAGAAGAAATTGTAAAAGAGGCAATAAAAAATAATATTGAGGTTATTCCAATACCTGGTGCATGTGCCTTAATTAATAGTTTAATTGTTTCTGGAATTTCGACAACCGAATTTTCTTTTTATGGTTTTTTACCTTTAAATAAGAAAAATCGTAAAGAAAAATTATTGCAAATTATTAAAGAGCAAAAAACTGTTATTTTATATGAAGCTCCACATAAGTTGCAAAAGACTTTAGAAGATATTTTAGAAAATATTGGAGATGTCCAAGGCTGCTTAGTAAGAGAGCTTACCAAAATTCATGAGCAAAAAATATATGGTAAAATTTCAGAACTAATAAATTTATCGAAAGAACCTAAAGGCGAGTATGTAATTATTTTAGATTTAAATAAAACTGAAAACGCTGATGAAGTTGATTTTTCTAAAATGAGTTTAGAAGAACATTATAATTTCTATGAAAAATTAGGGTTAGACAAAAAAGAAATTATTAAACAAATAGCAAAAGATAGAAATGTTAGCAAAAATGAAATTTATCAAAGTTTTATAACAAAAAAATAGTGTAACCTCTCGTTACACTATTTTCTATTTATTCTTCTTCTTTAATTTCTGATAGTTTCTCTAAACATTTATCACAAACTAATTTACCTTTGTATTCAGATAATTTTTTAGAATTTCCACAGAATATACAGTTTGGTTCATATTTTTTTAATATTATATTTGAGCCATCAACATATATTTCAATTGGATCTTTTTCTGCAATTCCAAATTTATTTCTTAGTTCAATAGGAATAACAACTCTTCCTAATTCATCCACTCTTCTTACAATACCAGTAGCTTTCATGAAAAACCTCCTTAAAATAACATTTTTCGACAAATTTATTACATATTGATAATACCATAAAAACTTTGCAATTGCAAGCAAATGTCGATAAATAATTAACATTTTTTGTAATTTTTTTGTGCAAATTGGTCGAATTTTGTCGAAAGACATCTTTTGTAATAAAAAACAAGCTTAAGAATACAATTAAATAATAAGAGGTGATTTTTTGTTAAATATAATTTGGCCCGCATTTATTGTAATTTCTGTTATATATGCTTTAGTTTCCGGAAATATTGAAAATGTAAGTAATGGCATTTTTGATTCTGCAAATTCTGCGGTTCAGCTTACACTTACTTTTTTTGGTACAATTTGTTTATGGAATGGAATAATGGAAATTGCTAAAAAAACTAGTTTAACTAATGCTTTAAGTAAAGCTTTAAAACCATTTATAAATTTTCTATTTCCAGAATTAAAAAATAATAAACAAGCACAAGATGAAATTTCTATGAATATGGTTGCTAATTTACTTGGCCTTGGAAATGCAGCCACTCCTCTTGGCTTAAAGGCTATGAAAACAATGCAGCAAGATAACCCCAAAAAAGATACTTTAACCAATTCTATGGCAATGTTTATTGTTATAAATACTGCATCTTTACAACTTATACCTACTAATGTAATTGCTATTAGAAGTTCTCTTGGTTCTAGCTCTCCTAGTGGAATTATTATTCAAGTTTGGTTTGCAACAATTATAGCTGGTATAGTTGGAATTACGTCAGCTAAACTTTTAATGAAAAAATTTTAATAAAAAAGGACTGAATATATGCAAGTAGTTAATTTTTTATCAGCCTTAGCTATTCCTGCTACAATAATAATTATTATTTTTTATGGTATAAAAGAAAAAGTAAAAGTTTTTGACACTTTTTTAGATGGTGCTAAAGAAGGCATGCAAATAGTAGTTGAACTATTTCCTACTTTATTAGGAATTTTTTTAGCAATTGGGCTTCTTAGAACCTCTGGTGTTTTGGAGTTTATAATTTCTATTATTTCTCCAATTACAAATATTTTAAATATTCCTAGCCAAATTTTACCTTTAGCAATGTTAAGGCCAATTTCAGGTAGTGCATCAATTGGTGTAGCTGTAGATATTATGAAAAATTACGGTGTTGATAGTTTAATAGGGGTTATTGCTTCTACAATTATGGGATCTACAGAGACTACTTTCTATACAATTGCTGTATATACAGCTTGTATTAAAATAAAAAAAATCCGCTTTGTTTTATTAGCGGCTTTATTAGCAGACTTTGCTGGAATGGTTGCATCTGTAGTTATTTGTCGATTTTTGTCGTGAAGTTTTTATTGACAAGTTGAACTTTTTATAGTAGTATATGTTCATAGTTTATAACTTTTGTTTCAAAAAGGACAAATAATATGTTATTTCAAATTATATTTTTTATTTCTTTATATTTTATTCTTAAAAATTTAATTTCTAAATTTTTAGCTATAAGAATTCTAAAGAAAATTTTAGATTAATGATTTTATTTTTGTAGAGGAAATTTTTTAATTCATATATCCCCTATATATGTTTTTTTCAATGGCAATCTCCCAATTTTAATTTTAATTACAAAGCCCCGTTTTTATAATAACTTTGAAGTTCCTTGAAGTTTCCTCTACAATACCAATATATTAATGATGATAAGTTTCATTATGTTGAATTTTAAAACCTCTAAATAATTGCTCTAACAAAAATACACGTATTAATTGATGTGGAAATGTCATTTTTGAAAATGATATTAATTCGTTAGCTCTTGATAATAATTGCTTTGACATTCCTAATGTTCCACCAATTAAAAAAGTAATATGTGAAGAATATTGTGTGATTTGCACTATTTTTTCTGAAAACTCTTCAGATGTATATTGTTTTCCATTTAAATCTAATGCAATTACATAACTATTTTCTTTTATATTTGCTAAAATGTTATTACTTTCTTTTTCAATTATTTTTAGTTTTTCGGCTTCACTCAAATTAGATGGAACTTTTTCATCTTGTAATTCCACAATATTAAAAATGCAATACTTAGAAAGTCTTTTTGAATATTCTAATATTGCATTTTTTAAATAATCTTCTTTTAATTTTCCAACACATATACAGTCAATATGTAACATTTATGATACCTCTAAATTTAATATTTCGCTTGGATTTGAACGCTTTGCAACCCCAACTTTAATTTTATTTTCATCAAAATTATTAGCACATAATTCATCAATAACAGTTTTGTATGCTAATTCTGGAAAATTACTTTCCTTGCTTAAATGTCCTAGCATAACATTTTGCAAACCTGAGTTTAATAAACATGAAATAGTTTTGCCAGCTGCTTCATTTGATAAATGTCCATTTGGACCTGCTATTCTTTGTTTTAAAGAATATGGATATCTTGAATATGCTAATACATTTGGATCATAATTTGCTTCTAATAATACAAATGAACTTCCTTCTAGATTTCTTATTATAGTTTTGTCCATATGTCCAATATCAGTTGCAATACTAATTTTTTGATTATTATAAAATATATTAAATCCGCATGGGTTTGCAGCATCATGTGGTATGCTAAAAGGTATTACTTTTAAATCACCTATTTCAAAATTTTCGTTTACATTAAATAAATTTTGATTTTGTGTTTTTTCTGCCACTTGTGGCATTGCTTCCCATGTTTCTTTATTTGCATATATTGGTATGTTGAATTTTTTTGATATTGTTGCTAGCCCTTTTATATGGTCTGTATGTTCATGTGTTACAAGAACCGCATCAATTTCATTTATATCTACATCTATACTATTTAAAGCTGTTTCAATTTTTTTTGCACTCTCTCCTGCATCAACTAAAATTTTAGTATTATCAGTTTGCACAAATAAACTATTTCCACTACTTCCACTATATAAACTACAAAATTTAAACATTTGTGTATTCGTCCTTTACTCTGTAACTCTTTGTATATTTGCTCCTAGTTTTCTAAACTTTTCTTCAATATTTTCATATCCTCTGTCAATATGCTCAATATTGTATAATTGAGTTTCTCCTTTTGCAACAATACCAGCAATAATCAATGCTGCTCCAGCTCTTAAGTCTGTTGCATATACTGGTGCTCCTGTTAATTCATTTACACCTTCAAATACTGCTGATTTTCCTTGTGCTGTAATTTTTGCTCCCATTTTGTTTAATTCAGAAGTATATTGAAATCTTGATTCCCATATACTTTCATGAATCATACTTGTACCATCTGCCATTGAAAGTACAACTCCCATTTGTGGTTGCATATCTGTTGGGAACCCTGGATATGGAAGAGTTTTTACAGTTGCTTTATTAGGTCTTTTATTCATAGTAACTCTTATTGAGTCACCCATATCTTTTACGTTTCCACCTATTTCTAATATTTTAGCTGTAATACAGTCTAAGTGCTCAGGTATACAATTTTTAATAGTAATATCGCCTCTAGAAGCTACTGCTGCAAGCATAAAAGTACCTGCTTCTATTTGGTCTGGAACCACTGAATATGTAGCATTTCCTTTTAATTCTTTTACACCATTTATTTTTATAACATCTGTACCAGCTCCACGAATGTCTGCTCCCATAGTGTTTAAAAAGTTTGCAACATCAACTATATGTGGCTCTTTTGCTGCATTGTCTATCGTTGTTGTTCCTTCTGCTAATACTGCTGCAAGCATTGCATTAATTGTAGCTCCAACAGAAACTACGTCCATATATATTGATGTTCCTACCATCTTTTTAGCTTTTGCAGTTACTTTTCCTTGTGCAACTACTACTTTTGCACCTAAAGCTTCAAAAGCTTTAATATGTTGGTCAATTGGTCTTGCTCCTAAATTGCACCCGCCTGGCAAACCAACTTCTGCTTGTCCACATCTACTAAGTAATGCACCTAACAAATAATATGATGCTCTAAATTTGCTAGTCATATTGAGAGGTGCTTGTGTGCAACAAATATTTCTTGTATCTATTTCAATTTCGTTGTCTGATAACCATGTAATTTTAGCTCCTAATTCAGCTAAAATTTTGCATGACATTTTTACATCACTGATATTAGGTAAATTCTCTATTTTGCATACTCCATTAACTAATAAAGTGGCTGGTAATATTGCAACTGCTGCATTTTTAGCTCCGCTTATTATTACTTCACCTTTTAATTTTGTAGGTCCGCTTATTACTAATTTATCCAAAGGGATTACCTCCATTTTTATTTTCTCCTACTTTTATACCATACTTTACACTTTATTGCAAGATATTAGTATGTAAAATGTAAAAGGCAGAGTTTTTTCTCTGCCTAATATATTATTTGATGCGCTAAAGTACGTGTTAAACGCATTAGTGCTAACATCGTATTTAATTCATTCTTTCTGGTTCATTGAACCAGTGGCTAGCGCTACTTTACATAAAGTAGGGACCTAAAAGAAACGTCGTTGCCGCTGCCAGTCGCATCGTCGCTGTAAGTCGCACCGAGGCTGATACGAAAACCCGTGTAATGGTTGGAAGTGTTGTAGTAGCCTCCCCTAAGAGTACAAGGGCGAGCAAAATTGCTACCCGTGTAAGTGCTGTATTCTGTGGTCCATTCTCTTGCATTTCCTGCCATATCAAATATTTTACATTTTTCATCTTCTGTTGAACCTGTATTCATTAAGCTTGTATTTCCTGTTGTATTATTATTTGCATTTGCATAGTTTGCATTTCCCATTTCTTGTATATATACTATTGCTGTATCCCATGCATAACTATTTATTAAATCACTTTCTACATAACTATCATTTTTATACATATTTTGACTTACAAGGGCTGCTCGTGGTTGAGTTATATAATTCCATAATGTTCCCGCTGTATACTTCATACTAATTGTACTCTTTGCTGTTGATACCTTTGATAATGGTTTCGCATTAACAAATTTTGTTGCTGTATCTGTTCCTTCTGCGTTATATCCACTTCCATAACTTGCTTCATATCTTGCTATATAATATCCTTTATTTGCTTCTGTTTTTTCTATAAATTCCTTTAAATTTTTAGCCGTTGTATTTGTTCCATCTGTGCCACTACTTTCATTCGATGTTCTTGAACCGTTTAATTCATAAGAATAATCTCCGGCTCTATATTTTGTATCTAATGTACCTGCTGTTGCTTGTGCTATTGTTGTTTGATCATATTCTGAGCCTTTTTGTATTATTGTTGGTGTTCCATCTTCATATAAATTTGTTGTAGAATTTTTTTCCCTTTTAAATGTATATCTTCCTAATGTTATTTCTACTTCACTTCCATCATCTTTTACTATTTTATTACTTCCATCTCCATTTATATTACTTACTGGCACCCATACAAATTGATTTCCTTCTTTATCTTCTATTACTACTCCTTGTTCTACACTTTCTCCTGAATCTCCTGATATTTTAAATCCTCCTGGTACTACTACCTGATTACCTTTTGCATCCTGAGCTATTACTGTTGTACTTTCACTTGTTGTTCTATCATTTGATGTTAAACTTGAATCTGTTATTAGTATTTTTTTACCTTCTCCTGTATTTTCGTTTAGCCAGTTTTCTAGTGCATTTATTTGTTCCATGTCTTTTTGCACACTTTCATTTGCTTTGTTTTGGGCATCTTTGGCTTTATTTATTATTCCACTATCTCCAAATAGAGCGTTTATACTTACTCCTGCCAAAATTAGCAATACTACAATAGTTACTACTAGTGCTATTAGAGTAATACCTGTTTGATTTGAGTAACTTCTTCTTGCTGATTTTTTATTTATTCTTATCTCTTTACTTATTTTATTCTCTTTTTTATTCAATGTTATCTTTCTCTCTTTCTTCAGTATTTTTATTCTGCTTTTTTCTGTCTTGTATTTAGTATGTACAATTTTTTTCTTTTTTATGCACATTTACTCATTTTGTAACTTCAGACTATATATCTTTCAGGTTTACTCTATTGAATTTTGCAGAGCATATTTTATCTGTAGTTCAGTCGCTTTCCTCCTTTCACACAGCTAAAAAGTCAATGTGCAAATCTAAATTTTTATCTTACCAAAAATAAAGCAAGATACTTGTACATTTTTCCTTAAGGATACCATAACATTTTTTTATTTTCAATACTTTTCTTTAATTTCTATCGACTTTTTTCGACATTTATATATATATTAAAGGCAGAGTTTTTTCTCTGCCTTTGTTTATTGTATAGGAAAAATCGAAGATTTTTGCTATACAACAAGGTTAAGTTTCCTTGGGCTGTACGGGTTGCAAAGCAATCCTGTACATGTGGCGAAGCCACTTTTCTTATTTATTTCCTAATCTCCAATTTTGGAATAACTCTACTATTTTAAATTTAAATGAAATTTCATTATCGTCTGTTTTGCTTATTAAGTCATATTCTTCATTATCTAAGCTTTGTTTTAATTCTTGTTTAGAATTATCTGGCACAATTCCTGTGCTTACATCTACGAAACATAAAGGAGGAAACATTACACACCACCAGTTTTGCCCTTTTGCCTCTCCTATTTGTACTTTTAAAGCATCATAAGTTCCTGCTGGTAAAGTTATGTCTCCGTAATATTTAGTTGGAAAATCTGCTTTTCCTATTTGAACATTTACTGTGTAATTATATCCATTTTCTTTAATTACTTTTTCAGCAATTTGTGTAAATTCTTCTTTATGTTCATTTGCTATTTGCATTGCTTCTTGTTTACTTGTACTGTCTTTTGAAATTATATTCATATATGAAAGTAATTCATCTCTTACTTTTAATTTTAATTCTTGATCTTCTTTGCTATTACTGTTTGCTATAACATGCAAACGAAATACACTATCAGCTATATTATTCGAAACCGCATCTACATATGAAATAGCTGATATTAATATAAATAAACTTAATAATATTAAAATAACAAATATTCTCCCAATTTTTAATCTTTTGAATTTTTTCATAATTTTTTATCTCCTTCAAGAAATTTTTATATAATACAATTATTAACAACTTTTAAATTTTTTATACATTGCTTCCAAAATTTTATTATGTTTATTTAATAATAAAATGTCGAATAAACACGCACGATTGTTGACTTTTTTGCTTGACTTCCGTAAGATTTAATGGTAAAATTTTCCATAGTGAAACAAATGAAAACTGGGGGTTATTTTATGAATAATAAAAATTATCAAGTTGAGAAATTATGTGGTTTTTATGTAAGTGATTGGCACTTAACTACAACTATTTTGCCATATATAAATTCTAAAATTGATGAGAAAACAAAAGTAATAACAATCCTAGAAAATAATATTGAAGAAAATATAAAAGTTTTAATGAAAAAATTAAATTTGAAAAATAAAAATGAAATTTTAAGTATTCGTTGGACAAGTGTAGATAGTAAAAAATATACTGATATTGAAAATATTTTAAATACAGAAATTACAAAAAATGCAGAAAATATAATTTTAATTAGTGGAAATAAAAATTATATTGAAATAATAAATAACAATATCAATAAGTGGCTTGAAAAAGCTAACATTAAATCTATTAAAATTATAGATTTTTTTGAAGTTACTGAATTTAACAATGATATTGTAAATATATTAGATGGACATGATAAAATTTTAAATACATCTGGTGAAAGAGAGATTTCCGATGTGTTTGATGGGTATTGTAAAAAGGTTGTAAATAATGATTAATAAATTTGACTTAATTGTCTAAATCGTATAAGATATACTTGTAATTTTTATAGGAGGTATCTTTTATGGATGAAAAATTATCAATGGCAAAAGAATTGCTTGCTAAATATGGGCAAGAGCATTTACTTCAATGTTATGACAAGCTTTCTGATGCACAAAAAAACAAATTATTAGATGACATTTTAACATTAGATTTTAATCAAGTACAAAACTTATATGAAAGTACAAAAACAAAACCAAATTTTGAAAATGTAAAGTTAGAACCAATTCCACATACAACTAAAGCAGAACTTTCTGATGAAGACTTAAGAAAATATACTGAAATTGGTGAAGAAGTTATTAAAGCTGGAAAATTAGCTGTAGTTACTATGGCTGGTGGACAAGGAACTAGACTTGGACATAATGGTCCTAAAGGAACTTTTGATTTAGGACTTGACTCTCACAAATCTATTTTTGAAATTTTATGTGAGCATATAAAAGAGGCTAGAGTGAAATATGGAGTTGATATTCCTTGGTATTTAATGACTAGCGATGAGAATAATGATGATACTGTTAAATTTTTTGAAGAACATAATTATTTTGATTATCCAAAAACTGCAGTTAAATTCTTTAAGCAAGGCAAACTTCCTATGCTTGATACAAATGGAAAAATTTTATTAGATGAACATGGTATGATAAAACAAGCTGCTGATGGTCATGGTGGAATTTTTGAAGCTATGAGAAAAAATGGCATTCTATATGATATGCAAGAAAAAGGAATTGAATGGATTTTTATTGGCGGTGTTGACAATGTTTTAGTTAAAATGGTTGATCCTGTTTTAACTGGACTTATGGTTTCTGAAAACACTTTATCTGGTGGAAAAAGTGTTGTAAAAGCATGCCCAGAAGAAAGAGTTGGTGTTTTCTGTAAGAAGGATGGTAAACCAAGTGTTATTGAATACACAGAAATTTCTAAAGAATTATCTGAAGCATTAGATGAAAATGGAGAACTTTTATATGGAGAATCTCATATTTTGTGTAATCAATTTAATATTTCATTATTAGAAGAAATTAGCAAAAATAAATTACCTTATCATGTTGCTTTCAAAAAAGCAAGTTATTTAGATGCTTCTGGAAATTTAGTTGAACCAACTGAACCAAATGCATATAAATTTGAAGCTTTTATATTTGATGCTTTTAGCATTGCTGATAACATGAGTATTTTAAGAGTAAAAAGAGAAGAAGAATTTGCTCCTGTAAAGAATGCAACTGGTGTTGATAGTCCAGAGACTGCAAGAGCATTATACAAAGCATTTCATGGAATTAATTAGTTATTTATACTGTAAGGTAATATGAAAACTTTTCTTCGCTCCATCCCAACTACGCAAGAAGATGTAACAACAATTTTTTGCAAACATTAATAATGATTTGAAAAAATTTAGCAACATCTTCTAGCTTGTTGGTCCCCACAGCCTCGCTACGAAAAGTATTATATTACCTTACTTGTAATTAATAATAAGTTTAGAAAGGAAAAATAAATGGAAGAATATAAAGTAAAATATAATGCTTGGCTTAATGATCCTGTTATTTCAGAAGAAGACAAGCAAGATTTAAGAAATATCCAAAATGATGAAAAAGAAATTGAAGATAGATTTTATAAAGACCTAGAATTTGGTACAGCTGGTTTAAGAGGTGTTATTGGTATTGGTACTAACAGAATGAATAAATATACTGTTACAAAAGCATCTCAAGGTTTAGCAAATTATATTATTAAAAAAGGTGGACAAGATAAAGGTGTTGCAATTGCTTATGACTCAAGAAGAATGTCAACAGAATTTAGTGAACAAGCCGCACTTTGTTTAAATGCAAATGGAATTAAAACATATAGATTTGATAGTTTAAGACCAACTCCTGAATTATCTTTTGCAGTAAGAAACTTAGGATGTACTGCTGGTATAGTTGTAACAGCAAGTCATAATCCTCCTGAATATAATGGTTACAAAGTTTACTGGGATGATGGTGCTCAAATAGTTGAGCCAACAGATAAAGAAATTATTGCTGAGGTAAATGCTGTTACTGATTTTTCTACAATTAAAACTATGGATAAGCAAGAAGCTATTAATAAAGGCTTATACAATGTTATTGGAGAAGAAATTGATAAAAAATATATTGCTGAATTAAAAAAATTAGTAGTAAATGATGAAGCAATAAAAAATAATCAAAAAAATATTAAAATAGTATATACTCCACTTCATGGAACAGGAAACCGTTTGGTACATGCAATTTTAGACGAATTAGGTTTTGAAAATGTTTATGTAGTACCTGAACAAGAAAAACCTGATGGGAATTTTCCTACTGTTGATTATCCTAACCCTGAAGACCCTAAAGCATTCAAATTAGCTTTAGAATTGGCAAAAGAAAAAGATGCTGATTTAATTTTAGCTAATGACCCAGATGCTGATAGATTAGGTATGTATGTAAAAGATACAAAAACTGGTGAATATATTCAATTTAATGGAAATATGACAGGAAATTTAATTGCAGAGTATATATTATCTCAAAAGCAATCTCATAATAAATTACCTGCAAATGGTGCAGTAATTAAAACAATAGTATCTTCTAATTTAACAGATGCAATTGCTAAAGCATATAATGTAAAACTATTTTCAACATTAACTGGCTTTAAAAATATTGCAAAAATTATTAGAGGATTTGAAGAAAATAATAATGAATATGAATGTTTATATTCTTATGAAGAAAGCTATGGATGTATAATTGGAACACATGCTAGAGATAAAGATGGAATTGTTGCAGTTATGACTTTATGCGAAGCTGCTTGTTACTATAAAGAAAAAGGTATGACTTTATGGGATGCAATGATTGCAATGTATGAAAAATATGGTTATTATAAAGAAAGACAATTTTCAATTACTTTAAAAGGTGTTGAAGGAGCTGAAGCAATTAAACAAATGATGGAAAATATGAGAAATAACCCACCAAAAGAAATTGCAGGCGAAAAAGTATTATCAGTTGGAGATTATTTAGTACAAACTATTTGCTACACAGATTCTGGTAAATGTGAATCTACAAATCTACCAAAATCAAATGTACTTTATTATGATTTAACAAATGATAATTGGTGCTGTGTACGTCCTTCTGGAACAGAACCTAAAATTAAATTCTATATGGGTGTGAAAGGCACAAGCCTAGAAGACGCTGATAAAAAATTAAATGAATTAGAAAGTGCAATGAGAGAAATTGCAGGATAAAAAATAAAAGTGGCTTTCGCCACTTTTTATTTTTTATCTTCTTTCCATCCGTTTATGTGAGCTCTTTTTATTGCTCCTGTCATATTTGCTCTAATTGTTGGAATTTGTTTTTCCCATTCAAATACCATATTTTTCATATCTTCTCTTTTTGAAACTCCATCCATTGGGCAAACCTTTGGCATTACCTCTACATTATTTCTTTTAACAAACTTTTTTATTTCTTTTTCAGGTGTATCTATTAAAGGCCTAATAAGTGTAATTTTAGAACGGTCCATATAACTTACTGGCGCAAAAGTTGATAAATTACCTGCATACAAAAAGTTAAGTAAAAATGTTTCCAAAGCATCATCTTGGTTATGCCCTAGTGCAATTTTATTACATCCTTCTCTTATTGCCACTGAATTTATTATTCCTCTACGTAAATTTGCACATAATGAACATGGATTTTTTTCTTTTCTAATGTCAAATACTATTTCTTTAATATGTGAAACTTCTTCAACATATTCTACACCTATTTCTTCACACTTAGTTTTTAAAAATTCAGAATTAAAAAATTCAAATCCAGGATTTACACTAATTGCAATAACATCAAATTTTTTAGGATAAAATCTCTGTAATGCTTTTAATCCCATAAGCAATGTAAATGAATCTTTTCCACCTGAAAGTCCTACTGCTATTTTATCTCCTTCTTCTATCATATTATAATTATCAATTGTTCTTCTTAAATAACTTAAAATACGTTGCATTTATTTTCCCTCTAAACATTAAATTCTTATATAAAACAGATAAATTGTTGACTTTTTCTGTTTTTATGAGTATAATAAATATATAAAGATAAGCGACCACAGAAATGTGGCGTATCGCTAAATAGTATTTTTAAGAATTAAAATACATCTCTAACGACCAGACAGAGATGTGTTTTTTTTGCTGTCTAATTTTCTCGTTGTAACAATTAAAGTTACAAACAAGGCAATAGCGACAACAGTTATAATTGCAAGTTCAATAAATAATATGTATATAAATATAAAACAAACTTGTATTAATAACATATGCACCGCCTCCCTTCATTCAGAAAGCGATACGTCACACTCTGTTTTGCTTATCTATTAAATTATACTATTTTTTTACTTTTAAAACAAGCGAACATTACAATTTTTCCAGTAACATTTAGCCGTTTTTTTCATAAGTTATTATTATAATTTACATCTATTTGGAGGAATTGTACATGGATGAATTTGAATATAGAGGAGATAAAAAAGGACCTAAAAAAAAGTTTGATTTTAAGAAAAGAAAAGATAATACTGTAAAATCTCTTTTTGAAATAGAGCATTTTTTGCGCGATTTTAAACAGGTTGCAAAGGGAATAAAATTTTATAAAGTTTTTAAATGGTGATTTTGGGGTCGGGGTCAAAAGTTACCTTTTTTTCAGCAAAAGGTTCCTTTTGATCTCGTCCCCAGAATTGCCCAAAATTGTTTTATTTAATTCTAGTAAAAGTATCTTTAAAATTAATTTTTCTATCTTTAAATTCTTTATTTTCTTGTCCATTGATTAGTATTTTTACACCACTTACTTCATTAAGTTCAGTCAAAGTATTTACTATAGCTTTTATTGTTGCTTGTTCTGCTTTTTCCCCACCTTCATGATTCTCAATAAATTCATTTGATAAATCTAAGTACACTACATCTCCTTTTAATTCTGCCCCTAGTACTTTAGTTCCATTTGGAATAGCTGACTGTAACTTTTCGTTTTTAGGTTGTTCTATTAAAAGATTAACTAATGTTTCATATGGGTCTGTTAGCAAGTTTTTCACGTCTATCATTCTTCCTTCTGGTGTTAATTCTTTAGTTTCCTTATTCACATAGTATAAAGTTACTAAAGCTGTTCTCATTTGTTCATCTGTAGTTTCTTCTTGTGGCTGAATTACATTGTTTTCAACATTTTTATCTTTATTTTTCCATAGTAAAAATGCTGTAATAGCTATTGCTATTATTAAAATAATTATAATAATTAATGTTTTCTTATTCATAAAAAATCATCCTTTCATTTACTTGTACTAATCAATAATTATGTACAGCTTGTTTATTTTAGAACTATAATTTTTTCTTTTTGTGAAACTTCTGTGAATTGGTGCTATTTACCATGTCAAATACATTGACTTTTTATCAATTTTTATGTAAAATATTTAGTGATTTATATTGATTTCAATATAATAGTTAGGAGATATTTATTAAATGGAAAAATTATTACATGTAGGTTTAGACGTAGGGTCTACCACAGTTAAAATCGTTATTATGGACGAAAATTTAAATACAATATATACAGATTATCAAAGACATTTTTCTGACACTAAGAATACAGTTTGCAATGTATTAACAGATTTAGCAGAAAAATATGAAGACTATGAATTCACTATAGCCCTAACAGGTTCTGGTGCTATGAGTGCTGCTAATTTTCTAGATTTACCATTTATTCAAGAAGTTGTTTCTTGTAAAAGAGCAGTTGAAAAGTACATACCACAAACTGATGTAGTTATTGAGCTTGGTGGAGAAGATGCTAAAATTATATATTTTGATAAGTCAATTGAGCAACGTATGAATGGTACTTGTGCTGGTGGTACAGGTGCATTTATAGACCAGATGGCATCTCTTTTACATACAGATCCAACTGGTTTAAATGAGTTAGCTAAAAATCATAAAATGATATATCCAATAGCTTCACGTTGTGGTGTTTTTGCAAAGACTGATGTTCAACCTCTATTAAATGAAGGAGCTGCAAAAGAAGATATTGCTGCATCAATTTTTCAAGCTGTTGTTAATCAAACAATTAGTGGTTTAGCTTGTGGAAGGCCAATTCGTGGAAATGTTGCATTTTTAGGTGGTCCATTAAATTATTTATCAGAACTTCGTAATCGTTTTATTGAAACATTAAAGTTAGAGGGCGACGCAATCATTATTCCTGAAGAAGCTCATCTTTTAGTTGCAAAAGGTGCTGCATTAGACTCTGTAGAATCTTCTCATGCAATTACATCACAAAAATTAAAAAGTAAAATAGAAATGTTAAGAAGTTCACATGATGACACTTCTCACCCACTTTCACCTTTATTTTCTATAGATGAAGAATATAAAGAATTTAAAGAAAGACATGATAAAGAAACCGTAAAAAAAGGTGATTTAAAAACTTATGAAGGTGACTGTTTCGTAGGTATAGATGCAGGTTCTACAACAACAAAATTAACTGTAATTGACAGTGAAGGAACTCTTCTTTATTCATTATATGGAAGTAATGAAGGAAATCCTTTACAAAGTGTTATTCAAATGCTTAAAAAATTATATGCAGAAAAGCCTGAAAAAGCTATAATTCGTTATAGTGGTGTTACAGGTTATGGCGAGAAACTTATACAAACTGCATTAAATGTTGATTTAAATGAAATTGAAACAATAGCACATTATACAGCAGCAAAACAATTTATGCCTAATGTTACTAGTATAGTAGATATTGGTGGTCAAGATATGAAATATATTCGTATGAAAAATGGCGCAATTGATAATATTATGCTAAATGAGGCTTGTTCTTCTGGTTGTGGTTCATTTATTGAAACATTTGCTAAAAGTTTAAATTTGTCTATTGAAGAATTCGTAAATTCTGCTTTAGAAGCAAGAAGACCCGTTGATTTAGGTTCTCGTTGTACAGTATTTATGAATTCAAAAATTAAACAAGCTCAAAAAGAAGGCTATAGTGTCGGAGATATTTCTGCTGGACTTTCATATTCTGTTATAAAAAATGCTATTCAAAAAGTAATGAAAGTTAGAGATGTAAAAACTTTAGGTGCACACATTGTTGTACAAGGAGGTACTTTCTACAATGATGCAGTATTACGTGCATTTGAGTTAATTGTTGGTAGAAATGTTGTAAGACCTGATATTGCCGGTTTAATGGGTGCTTATGGTGTGGCATTACTTGCCAAAGAACAATATGAAGCTAATTTAGATATGGAATATGTATCTACTTTAAGCAAACCTGAAGACTTAGTTAAATTAAAAATTGATATTTCACATGTTCGTTGTAATGGTTGTGAAAATCATTGTTTACTTACAATAAATAAATTTAGTAATGGGTCAAGATATATCTCTGGTAACCGTTGTGAAAAAGGTGCTGGAAATGTTGGAGAGCATAAAGATTTACCAAATGTTATGAAATATAAATATGAAAGAATCTTTGGTTATACTCCTTTAGATGAAAAAGATGCTCCTCGTGGAACTATTGGTATTCCTAGGATTTTGAATATGTATGAGGATTATCCTTTCTGGTTTACATTTTTAACGAATTTAGGATTCCGTGTTATTTTATCAGAAAAAAGTAATCGTAAAACTTATGAAAAAGGAATGGAAAGTATGCCATCTGAATCAGTTTGCTTCCCTGCAAAACTTTCTCATGGTCATATTATAGGGCTTATAAAACAAGGTATAAAAACTATTTTTTATCCATGTATGCCATATTCAAGAAAAGAATATGAAAAAGCTGATAACCATTATAATTGCCCTATTGTAATTTCATATTCAGAAGTTTTAAAAAATAATGTTGAAGAATTAAAAGAAAACGATATTAAATTTTTAAATCCATTTTTACCTTTCGATTGTAAAAAACTAGCTGAAACAATTATGGAATTGCCAGAATTTGCTGAATACAACTTTACTAAAAAAGAATTATTAACAGCTGCAAAAAAAGCTGAAGAAGAGTATCAAAAATGTAAACAAGATATTCGTGATAAAGGTGAAGAAACCTTAGAATATATGAATAAAAATAATTTAAAAGGTATTGTTTTAGCAGGAAGACCATATCATGTAGACCCTGAAGTAAATCATGGTATTGATACTTTAATTACAAGCTTAGGTTTATGCGTTTTAACAGAAGATTCAGTTTGTAATCAAACTGAAGTTAAAAGACCTATTCGTGTAGTTGATCAATGGGTATTTCATGCTAGATTATATGCAGCAGCAGATTTTGTTGGTAAACATGACAACCTTGAATTAGTTCAATTAAATTCATTCGGTTGTGGTGTAGATGCTGTTACTACTGATCAAGTTGAAGAAATATTAAACAGCTTTGGTAAAATGTATACTTTAATAAAAATAGATGAAATAAATAATTTAGGTGCTGTTCGTATTCGTATTCGTTCCCTTTTAGCTAGTATGAAGAAAAGAGAACAAAATAAAGAATTAGAAAAAGGCTCTGGAAATTATGAGCAAGTTAAAAAAATCTTTGATAAAGATATGAAAAAGGATTATACTATTTTAATTCCTCAAATGGCTCCAATACATTTTGAGCTACTAGAAGCTGCAGTTGCTTCATGTGGTTACAAAGTAGAATTATTAAGGAACTGTACTCAACATACTGTTGAAACTGGATTGAAATATGTAAATAATGATGCCTGTTATCCATCTATTTTAACTACTGGTCAAATGATAGAAGCTTTGGAGTCTGGCAAATATGATTTAAATAAAACAGCTTTAATAATGTCTCAAACTGGTGGTGGTTGCAGAGCAACAAACTACATTGGATTTATTCGTAAAGCTTTAAAAGATGCTGGCTTTGCAAATGTTCCAGTTATATCATTTAATGTTGTTGGTATGGAAAAAATGCCTGGATTTAAAATTACAATACCAATGATTGAAAGAATGATTAAATGTGTTGTATATGCAGATTTATTACAAAAAATGCTTACAAAAAATAGAGCTTATGAAATACACAAAGGTGAAACTCAAAAATTATTTGATGAGTGGATGGAAAAATGTAAAACATTAGTTGTAAAATCAACTATGAAAGAATTTAAGCAAAGTATTTATGATATAGTAAATGATTTTGAAAAAATCGAGCTAGATACTTCAGTTGAAAAACCAAAAGTAGGTATTGTTGGTGAGGTACTTATTAAATATCATCCTTTTGGAAATAATTTTGTAGCAGATAAATTGGAAGAAGAAGGTGCTGAAGTAATTCTTCCTGATTTTATGGGATTTGTTAAATTTATAGCAACACATAAAATTACCTTTAATCAATTAATAAAAACTGATAAAATGAAAGCCAAATTATTTAAAGCTGCAATTAAATTAATTGATATTTTAGAAAAAGATTCTGTTATAGCTCTTAAAAATTCTAAAAAAGGTTATTTATTACCTTGCAATATATTTGAGCTAGAAACTAAAGTTAAGGACATTTTATCAATTGGAAATCAAACAGGTGAAGGCTGGTTTTTAACAGCTGAAATGGTAGAATATATTGAACATGGTATTCCAAATATAGTTTGTGTGCAACCATTTGCATGTTTACCAAATCATGTAGTTGGAAAAGGTGTTATAAAAACTATTAGAGATAAATACCCTGATGCAAATATTGCTCCAGTTGATTATGATCCTGGCGCTAGTGAAGCAAATCAAACAAATAGAATTAAATTATTAATGACTGTTGCAAAAGATAATTTAAAAAGACAACAAAAAGAAAAATTAGCTATTGAAAAAGAAAATGCAAATAAAGATAAAAAAATAACAGTATAAACTACTGTTATTTTTTTGGCGTAGGTGAGAGGATTTGAACCTCCGCGGCCCTTGCGAACCCTAACAGTTTAGCAAACTGTCCCCTTCAACCACTTGGGTACACCTACATATTTTAGAATGTGTTTTTTCTATAAAAAAATGGCGGAGAGGGTGGGATTCGAACCCACGGTAGGCTACAAACCTACGCCAATTTTCAAGACTGGTGCCATAAACCAACTCGACCACCTCTCCACTTAAGTTATCAATACTAATGTACCGGTAACCTTATATATAATAGCACATTTGTCACTCAGTTGTCAATAGAATTATACTTAGAAAATCAAAAAATTGCTAAAATTTATTTATTAAAATTTTAGCAATTTTTTATCTATTTTATTAGGTTTAAAATTCTTTCTAATTCATCATTTGTAGAGTATTGAATGATAATTTTACCACTTCTTTTTCCTGCATTTAACTTAACTTTTGTTCCAAAGAAACTTTGGAAACTATCTTCTATATCTCTACAAATAGCTTGTCTTCTCTCTTCATATTTAGGTGATGTTTTCTTTTGATCTTGAACTTTCTTTTCAATATCTCTAACTGTTTCACCTTTTTCTATAATCCTAATTGCTGCAGCATATTGTTTGTCTGGATCTGTTATACATAATAAAGATCTACAATGGCCTTCATTTAGTTTGCCATCAATAGCTAATTGCATTACTCTTTCGTCTAAGTTCAATAATCTTAATGTATTTGTAACTGTACTCCTATTTAAACCTATTGTATCTGCTAATTGTTGTTGTGTCATACCATAATCATCTAATAATTGTCTAAAACCTCTTGCTTTATCTATTGGATTTAAGTCTTCTCTTTGTATATTTTCAATTAAAGCAATTTCCTTGTTTTTTCTTTCGTCATTTTCTCTAACAATACAAGGCATTTCTTTTAACCCAGCTTTTTTAGCAGCTCTCCATCTTCTTTCACCTGCAACAATCTCATAATATCCATCTTTTTTAGAAACTATAATTGGTTGAATTACACCATATTTTTCTATTGATTTTGCAAGTTCTTCTATTGATTCACTTGGAAAATTTCTTCTTGGTTGATTTCTATTTGGTTCTATTTCAATAACTTTTATGCTTTGAACAATTTCTTCCCCATCTTTTAATTTTTTTTCTTCTTCTTTAGTTAATTGATTTTCACTAAATAAAGCTTCTAATCCTTTTCCTAAACCTGTTTTTTTAACAGCCATTATAACATCTCCTTTTCTTTTATACTGCATGTTTTCCTTTTGTATTATCATTATTCTTCAAAAATTCTTTTACAAATTTATCATAACTTTTAGCACCTTTTGATCTTGGATCATATATAGATATTGGCATTCCATAGCTTGGTGCCTCACTTAATTTTACATTTCTAGGAATTACTGTTTTATATACTTTGTTTTCAAAATATTTATTAACTTCTTTTACTACTTGATTTGATAAGTTTGTTCTAATATCATACATAGTAAGTAGTGCTCCCTCAACTTCCAAGTCTTTATTCAAGTGTCTTTTTACTAAGTTAATAGTATTTATAAGTTGTCCTAATCCCTCTAGAGCGTAATATTCACATTGTACTGGTATCAATACACTATTTGATGCAGTAAATGAATTTAATGTAATTAATCCTAATGATGGTGGACAGTCAATAATAATATAGTCAAACTTATCTTTTATTGATTCTAATTTTTCTTTCATTCTATATTCTCTTGACATCATTGAAACTAGCTCAACCTCTGCTCCTGCAAGGTTTATATTAGATGGACAAATATATAAGTTTTTAATTTCTGTTTTTTGAATAGTATCTTTACTTTCTACCTCATCACTAATTATCAAATCATAAACAGATAATTCTGTATTTTTATCCATTCCAACTCCGCTTGTAGCATTTCCTTGTGGGTCTGCATCTATTAACAAAACTTTTTTGCCTCTTTTAGCAAGTAAAGTGCTCAAGTTCACTGAGGTTGTAGTCTTTCCTACTCCACCTTTTTGGTTTGCAACTGATATAATTTTTCCCAATTTAATTGCCTCCTTTGTTGTTTTATGTAAACTATTTTAATATCTAATTATATTAAAAGGGACATATTAATGATATAAAAATATCTTAAATATGTCAATGAATTTTTGAAAAAAATATAATAATTTTTAAAATAAATTTTGAAATTATAAATCACAAAAAAAGTGACCTCTGCAACTAAAGCACAGGTCACTTGAAAATTATATTATTGGCTCTTTTGCTGGTGTTCCAGCTTTTCTAGGATATTTACTTAGTGTGTTTTTTACTTTTTTTATTACTACTATTTTTCTTTTAATATCAGTATTTGGTAATGTAATTTCGTCTATTTTTTCAATTTCTCCTCCAAGAATTTCAATAGCTTTTTTAGCTTCTTTTAATTCTTCTTCAATTTCAAAAGATTTCATGCAAATACATCTTCCGCTTACTTTTACAAATGGTAACATATATTCTAAAAGTACATTTAGTCTTGCTACAGCTCTTGATGTTACAATATCATAAGCTTCTCTCTCTTTGCTCACAAATTCTTCTGCTCTACCATGAATTGCTTGTATATTTTTCAATTCTAGCTCATTTATTACTGTTTGTAAGAATATTATTCTTTTATTTAAAGAATCTAATAGTGTGAATTTCTTATTTTCTTCTAATATTTTTAAAGGTATTCCAGGAAATCCTGCTCCTGTACCAATATCAAGCACTGTATCTGCTTCTTTTAAATATGAAATAATTGTCAAGCTATCTATAAAGTGCTTTAATATCACTCCTTCTGGATCTGTAATTGCCGTCAAATTCATTTTTTCATTCCATTCTAATAATAATTCCATATATTTATAAAATTGTTCTGCTTGTTTTTGAGATATTTCTATTCCAATGGAATTTGCTTTTTCAATTAGACTATTATTAAATTCTAGTTTATTCATACACACTATCATTCCTCTCTTTCTTTCATTAAATTGGAAAAGAATTAAATTTTGGCAAGCACTGATACTGTTAAAGCTTTGCTTGTTACAGTATCAGTATGCATAGCTGAAAATTTTATTTAAAAGGCAAGGGCGCATACATTGTGTATGTAACCGCGTTTTAAATGAAATTTGACGCAGCAAAAATTGTAATTATTTTTCAATTTTTTTTATCTGTTCTAAATAAATAAGCAACACCGATATATCTGCTGGTGAAACCCCTGATATTCTAGAGGCTTGCCCTACTGAGTTTGGTTTTATTTTGTTTAATTTTTGTCTTGCTTCTAATCTAAGCCCCTTAATTGTACTATAATCTATATCTTGTGGCAACAATTTTGCTTCTAGTTTTTTAAATTTTTCAACTTGTGCTTGTTGTAGTTTTATATAACCTTTATATTTTACTTCTATTTCTACTTCTTGAGTTACTTCTTTTGGTAATTCTTTTCTATTCTCATCAATTTCACCTAAAAGCTCATAATTCATTTCTGTTCTTCTTAATAATTCTGCCATTTTTACACCTGTTGTAAGTTCCGAAGAATTATTATTTTTTAACAATTCATTTACCTTCTCTGTTGGCTTAACCACAGTGTTTTCAAGTCTTTCAATTTCTTCTTCAATTTGTTTTTTCTTAATTAAAAATGCTTGATATCTTTCTTCTGATATTAAACCCACATCATGTCCTATTTCTGTTAATCTTAAATCAGTATTGTCTTGTCTTAGTAATAGCCTATATTCTGCTCTAGAAGTCATCATTCTATATGGTTCATTAGTTCCTTTTGTTACAATATCATCAATTAAAACTCCTATATATGCTTGTGAACGGTCTAGAATGACTGGTTTTCTTCCTTTTACTTTTTGTGCTACATTTATTCCTGCTATAATTCCTTGTGATGCAGCTTCTTCATAACCAGAAGTTCCATTTATTTGACCTGCAAAAAACATTCCATCTATTTTTTTATGTTCTAATGATAATTTTAATTCAGATGGATCTATACAATCATATTCAATTGCATATGCTGGTCTTGTAAATTCAGCATGTTCTAATCCAGGTATAGTGCGGTACATAGCTATTTGCACGTCTTCTGGAAGTGATGAACTCATTCCTTGTATATACATTTCGTCTGTATCTCTTCCTATTGGTTCTACAAATATTTGATGTCTTTCTTTATCCGCAAATCTAACTACTTTGTCTTCTATAGATGGACAATATCTTGGCCCTGTACCTGTTATTTCTCCACCATATAAAGGTGAACGGTGCAAGTTTTTCCTTATAATTTCATGTGTTTCAGGTGTTGTGTATGTCAAATAACATGGTAATTGTTCTTCTTTTTCTACTATTTTATCTTCAAATGAAAATGCTGTAGGATTTTTATCCCCATCTTGTCTTTCCATTTTAGAAAAATCAATAGAATTTTTATTTATTCTCGCTGGTGTTCCAGTTTTAAACCTTACAAGGTTTATACCGATTTTTCTTAACATATCAGATAGCCTATTTGCTGGGAACACACCATCTGGACCACTTTCGTAAGATACTTCTCCTATATATATTTTTCCTTTTAAATATGTACCAGTTGCCAATATAACATTATCCACCTCATATATTGCACCTATATTTGTTTCTACAGATTTTACTTTTCCGTCTTCCACTCCAATGTCAACTATTTCTGCTTGTTTTAAATATAAGTTTGGTTGTTTTTCAAGAGTATGTTTCATTTCCATTTGATATTTTTTTCTATCTGCTTGAGCTCTCAAAGAGTACACTGCTGGTCCTTTTGAGGTGTTTAACATTCTAAGTTGAGTATATGTTTTATCTATATTTTTACCCATTTCTCCACCTAAGCAGTCTATTTCCATTACTAAATGTCCCTTTGAACTTCCACCAATGTGTGGATTACATGGCATATTTGCAACAGCTTCCAAACTTATACTAAATAATAAAGTTTTTAGTCCCAATCTTGCTGTTGCTAGAGCTGCCTCACATCCAGCATGTCCTGCACCTATTACTGCTACATCATATTTTCCTGCATTATATTTCATTTTTATTTTACCTTCCTTGTTAAATTTATTTTCTATTTTTGGTCCAGTTTTCTATGAAACAGAAATCACTGTTTGATACAACTTTTTGTATTGTCGTTTTTTGTCGAAAGTGTTTTATTTTGATTTTTCAATACTTTGTCGAAACTCGCTTAAAAATGTTGTCTTTTTGTTATGGTTTAGTGTTCGTGTTTCACGCAAACTTTTCCTCTGAAACTATATATTTCATTATGTTTTGCTTGTGAAACATATAGGTTAATATATTACTTTTATAGTAATTTAATGTTTAAAAATTAAAACTATATATACTTACTTTCCTAAACAAAATTTAGAAAATATATTATTTATTATATCTTCAGACACATTTTCTCCAGTTATTTCACTCAAATCTTCTAGTGCTTCTTTTAGTGAAACTGCCACTACATCAATAGGCATTTCTATTTCAATTCCCTGTTTAGCCTGTTCCAAAGCATCTATAGACTTTCTTATTTGATTTTTATGTCTTATATTTGTTATTACTTCCCCATCATTTATTTCAATTTCATTTAGTTTAAACATTTTCAAGATTTGCTCATATAAATCTTCTAATCCTTCTTTAGTTTTAGCAGATATTTTTATAACTGGTTTATTAACATTTTTAATGTTAATGTCATTTTCTAGTCCATTATCTTTTTCGTCAATCTTATTTAATAGTATAATTGAGTTCTTATTTTTAAGAATTTCCAGTATTCGCAAATCCTCGACTTCTAAGCCGTTTTGTGTTGTCAAATATACCTATTATTAGGTCAGCTTCGTTTGACAGCTCTAAAGCCTTTTTAACGCCAATTTTTTCAATCTCGTCTTGTGTATTTCTTATTCCTGCTGTATCTATCAATTTTAGAGGTATTCCTTGAATTTGTACCATCTCTTCAATAGTATCTCTAGTTGTTCCCTCTATTTGACTTACTATTGCTCTTTCTTCATTTAGAATAGCATTTAATAATGATGATTTTCCTGCATTTGGTTTTCCTAATATAACTGTTTTTATTCCCTCTTTTAATACTTTTCCACTATCAAAACTTTTTTCTAATTTAAATAACTTCTCTTCAATAGCATTTATTTGTTCAATTAGTTTTTTATTAACTATTTCTGGCACTTCATCATATTCCGGATAATCAATAGATGCCTCTATATCAGCCATTATACTTAATAAATTCTGGCGTATATCTTGAATTTTTTTAGATAAACTTCCCTCTAATTGTTTAAATGATGCTTTTGCTTCTTGAGAAGTTTTAGCATTTATTAAATCAATAATTCCTTCAGCTTGTGATAAATCTATTCTACCATTCAAAAAAGCTCTTTTAGTAAACTCGCCTGGCTCAGCCATTTCAGCTCCAGCTAATAAACATTGTTCTAAGATTTTTTGTTCAATTACCACTCCCCCATGTGAATTTATTTCACACATATTTTCAGTAGTATAGCTTTTAGGTGATTTAAAAAATGATACTAAAACCTCATCTATTTTTTGCTTTGTTTTAAAATCTATAATATATCCATATTTTATGGTATATCCAGATATTTCTTCTATATCTTGCTTTTGTTTTGACACAAAAATTTTATCTAATATTTCAAAACATTCTTTACCGCTCATTCTAATAATTCCAATTCCTCCATTAGCCGGAGCTGTTGAAATTGCAGCAATTGTACCCATCTCTTACCTCCTTGTTATTAAAAATTAAAAAGTCAAAGTTAGAATTAGTTAATAAAACTAAAATCCGAACTTTGACTTCCGATTTTTCTTATTTTTTTGCTATAATAACTTTTCTGTATGGTTCCTCACCAACACTATAAGTTCTTACTCTTTTACTATCTTGTAATCTATTATGAATAATCTTTCTTTCATAAGCAGACATTGGCTCTAAAGTAACTTGTTTGCCTGTATTTATAACTGTTCTTGTTAATTTGTCAGCAAGTTCTTCTAATGCTTTTTGTCTTTTAGCTCTATATCCTTCAATATCTAATACAAGATGAACTCTACTTTCTATTTGTTTATTAGCGATTGCAGTTAAAATTGCTTGCATAGAGTTTAATGTTTCACCTCTATAGCCAATTAGTTTTCCTGCGTCTTCCCCATTTAATGCAACATATATATATTCATCATCAGAAGAAACTTTATATTCCATATTGTTCACTTTAGAAACAAAAACTTTTAAAAAGGCTTCTAAGTTCAATTTTGCCTTTTCTAACTCTTCTGGTTTTAAAGGTGCCTTTTTTTCTTTTTCAATATGTTTTACTTCTTCTCTAGGTTTGTACTCAGCTTTCTTTTCTGTTACTCCCTCTTTCAAAGTCATTTCAACTTTTACTACTCTAGGAGCTAATATGCTAAAAAAGCTTCTCTTTTCTTCATTTTCTAATATTTTTATATCAACTTTATCTTTAGAAACTTTTAATTCTTTTAACCCTTTTTCAATAGCTTCTGT
Organism: uncultured Clostridia bacterium; assembly: GCA_934120135.1. Lineage (GTDB taxonomy): Bacteria > Bacillota > Clostridia > TANB77 > CAG-508 > CAG-273. Next base: position 41,126 of record CAKOTK010000005.1, read on the forward strand.
TGAAGTTTTTCCTTCTACAATAATACTTTTAGCCATTAGAAGATTCCTCCTTATTGTCATCTTTTTCCATAACTTTATTTATAATAAGTCTTTCAATAATCATTAAAATATTACTTGCTAACCAATACAAAGCCAATCCTAATGGAGCAATAATTGCAATCATAACAGACATTACTGGTATCATATACATCATACTATTACTCATTTGTTGCATTTGTTCTGTTGGATCAACTTCTTTGTTATCCTCCTCGCCAGAAACAACAATATCTTGTTTTTGTTTCTTTTTTTGAGTTACTGTTGTTAGTTTTGTTGATATAATTGAAGTTATAACATAAAGAACTGGAATAACATAAACTCTCCAATCATTTAAGTTTTGTGTTGGAACTTTGCTTAAATCAATTCCTAAAAATTCCATATTCAATCTTAATTGATTGTATTCTTGTTGTTTTTTTACTAGTTCTTCCCTATTCTCTACATTTTCTTGCTCTAATTGTTTAGATATTTCTTGATATTTTGTTTCTGCATAATCAATTGTAGCTATTTGCACATAACTATTATTTGAATTATATCCACTTTCTTTCATTTCAGTTGTATATGCATCAATTAGATTATTATCTATTTTTTTCATATATGTAAGTGGCTGACTAACTAGCCAAAATACAGATAAAATGATTACCAATTGTAAAATAGATGTCAAACATCCACTAAAAGGACTCATTTTTTCTCTTTTATATAATTCTATTGTTTCTTGATTTAATTTTTCTGGATTATTTTTATATTTTTTCTGAATTTCTGACATCTCAGCTTGAAGTGCAGCTGATTTTTTCATTGACTTTTGTTGTTTAATTGTAATTGGTATTAAAATAACTCTTAAAATTACTGAAAATATTAAAATTGCTACACCATAGTTGCTAAAAACCTCATATAACCAATTAAGCAAATAGCCAAATATTCCTGATATAAAACCCATGAAATTCCTCCTAATTTAAAGGGTCATATCCCCCTTTTGCAAAAGGATGACACTTTAATAATCTTTTTATTCCCAAATATATTCCTTTAATACAGCCATATTTTTTTATTGCCTGTATCATATATTCTGAGCAACTCGGATAAAATTTGCAATGTATTCCAAAAGCTCCAATAATTGGTGAAATTATTTTTTTATATCCTTTTAGTAGAAAAATAAAAATACTTTTCACTTATAAAAGCCCTGCCTTTGTAAATGATTTTTCCATATCACTTTTTATAATATGAAAATTTACTTGTTCTACTGGTACTTTTTTATTCCACAAAAAAACAATATTATAACCTTGTTTTAGTTGATCTTGAATTAGCCTATAGTTTTCTCTAATTTTTCTTTTAATGTGATTTCTTTTTACTGCATTACATGTCTTTTTAGAAACTGCTATTCCAAATCTATTAGTTGATTGCTTATTTTCTGCTATATATATTGTTATTTGTTTGCCAATATAAAATTTACCTTTATTTAGAACATTTTGAAATTCATAATTTTTCTTCAAGGTTTTCATTTTTTTCATCAAAATCACTCAATCTCATAAAACTTAAAAAGGTCACCGCTTATTACGTGACCATTTTTATTACGCACTTAATTTTTTTCTTCCTTTTGCACGTCTAGCTTTTAATACATTTCTTCCAGATTTTGTTTTCATTCTTTTCATAAAACCATGTTCTTTTTGTTCTTGTCTTTTTTTAGGTTGATATGTTCTTTTCATTTTAGCACCTCCTATGTTTTTTCTTATTTAAACCACGAATGGATTATTTATTAAATATAAGCTTTATTATTATACACCTTACCAGCTTATTATGTCAATACACATAAACAATTTTTACATTTTATTTTTTATTCTATTGACTATTTAATTGTATTTTTGATATGATATACTAACATAGGGAAATAAGGTTTTTACGAATTTTGAAAACACATAATTATTATGTTAATAATTTTAAATTTTTGTTTATTTATTAGTATTTATGGAGTTTACTTTTCCACAGTTGTGGATAACTTTGTGGAAAACTTTACGTAATAATTTTATGTTTTATTAATATACTGAAGGGATTGAAGGAGTAATGCAAAAGGCAGAAATCAATGAACTAAACACAAAAGCAAAAGAACTACTAAAAACTGAAGTAACTGGAATTTCATATAGTACATGGATTAGTAATATTGAAATTTTTTCAGTTGATGACACTACAATTACTATAATGGCACAAAATATTGTACATAAAGATATGTTAGAATCTAGATATTTATCTTTATTAAAAAACACATTTAGTTTTATCACTCATAAAAATTATGATGTAAAAATAATTTGTGAAGAGGATATGCCAAAAGATGAAGCTCCTGTGATTCCAACAAATACACCAAACAGTTCTAATTTAAATCCAAAATATACATTTAACAGTTTTGTTGTTGGTAATAATAATTCTTTCGCACATGCTGCTGCATTAGCTGTTGCTGAAGCACCTGCTACAGCATACAATCCTTTGTTTTTATATGGGGGAGTAGGGCTTGGCAAAACTCACTTAATGCATGCTATTGGAAATGAAATATTAAAAAACAACAAAAATGCAAGTGTTTTATACGTTAGTTCAGAAAAATTTACAAATCAATTTATAAATGCTATTAAAGATAATAAAAACGAAATGTTTCGTAATAAATATCGTAATATAGATGTTCTACTTATAGATGATATTCAATTTATTGCCGGAAAAGAAAGAATTCAAGAGGAGTTTTTCCACACATTTAATACTTTACATGATGATGGAAAACAAATTATCATTTCTAGTGATAGACCACCAAAAGATATTCAACCTTTAGAAGATCGCTTAAGAACACGTTTCGAATGGGGACTTATTGCAGATATTTCTAATCCAGATTATGAAACACGTATGGCAATATTAAAAAAGAAGGCTCAATTAGATAATATTATTATTGATGATGATGTTTTAGTAAATATAGCTACACATATAGATACAAATATTAGGGAGTTGGAGGGAGCATTAAATAAATTAATTGCTTATTCAACCTTATCAAATAGTCCAATTACAATAGAACTTTCTAATAAAGCTATATCTGATGTAGTTTCACATCATAATAAAGTACTTTCTATTGAATACATTCAAGAAGTTTGTGCTAAATATTTTAATGTTACAGTAGAAGACTTAAAAGGTTCAAGAAGGTCTGCTGATATTGCATTTGCAAGACAAGTCGCTATGTATTTTTGTAGAGATGTCGCAAACCTTTCTACACCAAAAATAGGACTGGCTTTTGGAAAAAGAGACCATTCAACTGTAATGCATGGATGTAATAAAATAGCAAATGAAATTAAAGAAAATACAAATACAAAACTAATTGTGGAAACTGTGAAAAACTCTTTATTTGCTGATTAAGTCTTTTATATGAATAAAAAGAAAAGTTTTTTAAAATTTATGTTTTGAAAAATGTTCGTTTGGAAAATGTATTTACATTTCTTCTTACGGAATTCATACATTAGATATCCACAACTACTTGTGAATTATTTGTTGAAAACTTGTTGATAACTATTTTTCCACAATCAAAAAATGAAATTGTAAATAACTTTTTAAGTTGTCCACAAATTTATCACCAAATATTTTGCTAGGGAACAGTAAGTTTGAATAACTTTTCCACACAATCCACAATACCTACTAATACTACTACTATTATTATTTATATATTATATAAAAAAGGAGACGAAACAAATATGAAACTTGTTTGTGAAAAGGATGTAATCCTTAAAGCTATTAATTCCGTAACAAAAGCTGTTGCTAGTAAAACAACAATGCCTATACTAGAAGGAATTTTAATTCAAACAAATGATAAAGAAGTTAAATTCACAACCTATGATTTAGAAATAGGAATTGAATATATAATGGAATGTACAGTAGAAGAACAAGGAGCAACAGTAGTTAATGCAATAATGTTTAGTGAAATTATTCGTAAACTTCCAGATGCAGAAATTCATATTGAAATAAATGAAAACAATTTATTAGTAATTGAATGTGAAGGATCTTTATATAAATTAGCTACAATGAATCCAGAAGAGTTTCCTGAATTACCTAAAATAGATATTGAAAACTCTATTGAGATGGAGCAGAATAGTTTAAAAGATATGGTTAGAAAAACTATTTTTGCAGTTAGCACAGAAGAAAATAGACCTATATTTACAGGTTGTTTATTTGAAATAAGAAATAATAAATTAAATGTAGTAGCAGTAGATGGATTTAGATTAGCTTGGAAGAGTAAGTTTTTACAAACAGCTGTAAATGATTTTTCAGCAGTTATTCCAGGGAGAACATTAAATGAAATAAATAAAATTTTAAATGATTCTTTTGATACTATAAAAATAGGGGTATCTAAAAATCAAGCATTATTTGAAATGGAAAATTGTAAAATTGTTACTCGTTTATTAGATGGAGAATTTTTAAATTATGCTAGTGTTATCCCAGAAACATGGGAAACAAGAATTAGAGTTGATAAAGGTAGTATTCAAAATTGTTTTGAAAGAGTTAGCCTAATATCTGCATCTAGTATAGAAAAAGAAAAGAAATATCCTGTTAAAGTAAATATTGAAATAGGAAAAGTAACAATTTCTTGTACAAATCAAACAGGTGATGCTAAAGAAGAAATATTTGTTGAAACAGAAGGAAAAAATCTAGAAGCAGGATTTAACCCAAAATATTTCTTAGATGCACTTCGTGCAATTGATGATCCAGAAGTATTTATTGATTTTGGTTCAAGTATTTCACCTTGTATTATTAGACCAACAGAGGAAAATGGAGATTACATTTATATGGTTCTTCCAATTAGAATGAAGGAATAATTAAATGAATATAAACAAAATAAAATTGAAAAATTTTAGAAATTATACAGAACAAGAAATAGAATTAGATCCACATATTAACGTATTTTATGGTGATAATGCACAAGGAAAAACTAATATTTTAGAGGCAATTTTTATAAGTGGTTTTGGAAAATCTTTTAGAACATCTAAAGAAAAGGAAATGATAAAATTAGGGGAAGATTTTTTAGAGACAAATATATTTTATGATAAATCTGATAGAAGTGGAAAAATAAAAATAATAATTGCTGATAAAAAACAAATTGAAGTTAATGGTGTAAAAATAAAAAAATTAAGTGAATTGATTGGCAATTTAAATTTAGTTATATTTACACCAGATGATATTCAAATTTTAAAAAATGGTCCAGCTGAGAGACGTAGATTTTTAGATATGATGATAGGGCAGTTAAGACCAAATTATGTGCATAATTTAAATTTATATTTAAAAACATTGGAACAAAGAAATAATTATTTAAGGCAAATAAAAGAATTAAACAAACCAGAAAATATGCTAGAAATATGGGACGAAAAATTAGCTGAATACGCAGAAATAATTTGTAGATACAGAATTGAATTTATTGAAAAATTAAATAATAAAATAAAAAAAATTCATTCTGAAGTTACAGAAAATAAAGAAAAATTAGAAATTAAATATATAACAGAATGTGAAAATAAAGAAAATTATTTATCTTTATTAAAACAAAGAAGAAAATTAGATATTATAAAAGGATTTACAACTAAAGGAATTCACAGAGATGATTTTAAGTGTTTTATAAATGATAAAGAAATTGAAATATATGGTTCACAAGGGCAACATAGAACTGCAATTCTTTCTTTAAAATTAGCAGAACTATATGTTATATATGACGAAATAGGGGAATATCCAATTTTATTATTAGACGATTTTATGTCTGAGTTGGATGAAAAAAGAAGAAAAAGTTTTTTAAGTTATATTAAAGATACTCAAGTTATTATAACTTGTACAGATAAAATGGAGATGGATAATATTAAATTATTTAATGTAATTAATGGAGAAATTTGCAAAATAATTTAATATAGTGATAAAATAAACGAAAGAAAAGAAAAAAAGAGCAAAAATATTTGGAGGTTAAAAAATGGAAAAATTCGAGCATGAATATGGAGCAGACCAAATTCAAGTATTGGAAGGACTAGAAGCAGTAAGAAAAAGACCGGGTATGTACATAGGAAGTGTATCTATAAGAGGATTACACCATCTTGTGTATGAAATTGTGGATAACTGTGTTGATGAAGCTTTAGCAGGTTATTGTACAGAAATAAATGTAAAAATTGAACCAGGAAATGTTATTAGTGTAGAGGATAACGGAAGAGGAATTCCAGTTGATATACATCCAAAAACAAAAATATCAGCTGCTGAAACAGTTTATACAAAACTTCATGCAGGTGGAAAATTTGGTGGAGATAGTGGATACAAAGTTTCTGGTGGTCTTCACGGTGTTGGTGCATCTGTTGTTAATGCTTTATCTACATGGACAGAAGTAACAATTCAAAGAGATGGTGGTTTATACCAAATGAAATTTGAAAGAGGAAAAACTGTTGAACCACTAACTAAAATAGGAGATTCTAAAAAAACAGGTACAAAAGTTAGATTTTTAGCTGATGATACTATTTTTGAAACTTTAGAGTATGACTATGTTACTCTTGAAAATAGATTTAGAGAAATGGCTTTTTTAACAAAAGGACTAAAAATTACTATTGAAGATTTAAGAGATCCAGAAAATATTAAAAAAGCAGAATTTCACTTTGAAGGTGGATTAAATTCTTTTGTTGAATATTTAATTCAAAATAAAGAAAAAATTCATCCAAAGCCAATATATATTGATAAAGATGGTGATGTACCAGTTGAAATAGCTTTTCAATATACAACAGCATATTCAGAAAATATATATACTTTTGTTAATAATATTAACACAATTGAAGGTGGAACTCATTTAGAGGGATTTAAAAGAGGACTAACAAAAGCATTTAATGATTATGCAAGAGGTCATGGATTACTAAAAGATAAAGATTCTAATTTATTAGGTGAAGATATACGTGAAGGTATTACAGCTGTAGTTTCTGTAAAAGTAAAAGAACCTCAATTTGAAGGACAAACTAAAACAAAACTAGGAAATAGTAATGTTACAGGAATTGTAGCAAGTCTAGTAAATGACGCATTATCAACATTTTTAGAGGAAAATCCAGGAGTAGGAAAAGCAATTCTTGAAAAATGTATAAATGCATCTCGTGCAAGAGAAGCTGCAAGAAAAGCTAGAGAATTAGTAAGAAGAAAAAGCGCATTAGAAACATCTACATTACCAGGAAAGCTAGCTGACTGTAGTAGTAAAAATCCAGAAGAATGTGAAGTATACATAGTAGAGGGTGACTCTGCAGGTGGTAGTGCAAAACAAGGAAGAGATAGAAAATTCCAAGCAATTCTTCCTCTTTGGGGAAAAATGCTTAACGTAGAAAAATCAAGAGCTGATAAAATATATAATAATGACAAATTACAACCAGTTATTTTAGCGGTTGGTGCAGGAATTGGTAAAGATTTTGACATTTCTAAAATTCGTTATGGAAAAGTAATTATAATGGCAGATGCCGACGTTGATGGTGCACACATTAGAACATTATTATTAACATTTTTCTTTAGATATATGAGACCTTTAATTGAAAATGGAAATGTATATTTAGCTCAACCACCATTATATAAATTATCTAAAAAAGGTATGCAAGATGTATATTGCTACACTGATGAAGATTTAGCTAATGCTTTTAAAGAATTAGCAGAAAAAGGAATATCAAGAGATCAAGTTGGAATTCAAAGATATAAAGGTTTAGGAGAAATGAACCCTGAACAATTGTGGGAAACAACAATGGATCCAGAACACCGTATTTTAATAAAGGTTACAATGGAAGATGCAATTAAAGCAGATGCTATATTTACATTACTAATGGGTGATGAGATAGAACCAAGAAGGAAATTCATTGAAGAAAATGCTAAATTTGTTAAAAATTTGGATATATAATTATTTAATAGCAGGTAAGAAAAAACTTACCTGCTATTAATCGAATAAAGCTAATATTAATTTACAGCTAAAACCTATATACCTAATTTTTAATCTAATGTATATTACTATACAAATAAACTATACACCAAATATATAAATCAGTTGCTCGACTAGTAATGCACATGTAATAACTATATTCATCCCAAAAGGACTAATAATAATCATTAAAATATACAAAAATAATCTTAACTTCGAATATATTACCTATATATTCAACCATATAGAAAAATCCTACCTTCATTAAATTAACAAAAATAAAATTAAATACAGCTTAAATACAAATAAGATACTCTCATCTCCGACTAAATATTATCTAAAATTAATTAAACAATAATTAATCTTTGCTCAAATTTTAAAAAGCCAATAATATGACCTAATAAAACTCTTAGTTCAACTAATATTAACCTTATATTATTATTATGTATAAAATAATAATTTTTATTCAAAAATATTAATTAAAAATATTGTCGAATTTTGGCATACGATTTTTGTTGACAATTATCATAAAAAAGGATAATATAAATATATAAATTTTTTTATTAATTTATTTTTATTATTTTATTTTTAATTATTTTTTTCCGATATTTGTTATTCTTTAATTTTATTATTTCAATTAATTTAATTTTATATATTTATTATATTTTAATTATTTGATTTTATTATTTTAATATTTAATTATTTAATTTAAATATTTATTAAATTTTAATTATTTAATTTATTATTTATTTTATCATTAAAAATTTTAAAAATATCCAATAAATTATTATTCTTTAGGAGGTGATATTTAATTAACAAAAAATTAAATACGGTTCAGGAATGGCTACCAATTCAATATATATTAGAAAATGGAATTATTAAGTTAAAAAATAATAATTATATAAAAATAATAAAAATAAATCCAATTAATTTTAATTTAAAATCAGATTTAGAAAAAGAAGCTATATTAAATTCATATAAAATATTTTTAAAAACATGCAATTTTAATTTTCAAATATTAATTCAAAGTAATAAAGAAGATTTAACAAAACATATTAATAATATAAAAAATAATTTTAATCAAGAAAATAATTTTATTCAAAATATTTCTAAAAAATATATCCAATATATTAAACAATTAAATAATGAAAAAAAATCTTCATCTAAAAATTTTTATATTATATTAAAATGCAAAAATAAAAATAAAGAAATTGTTAATTTTGAAAATTTTGCAATGGAGGATTTGAATGATAAATATTTTAAAATAAAAGAATGTTTATCAAGATGTGGAAATGTAGTAACAGATGTTAACAGTAAAGAAGAAGTTATAAATATACTTTTTTACTTTATGAATTCAAGAATGTATTTAAATGAATGTAATTGACAAAATGACACAATAAAATGAGAACAGAAAATGTTTTGAATATGAGAGAATGGATAAATAAAAAACACCAAAGTTTATATTCTAAAAAAATTAAACGTAACAAGAGAAAAAGAAATTGATAAAATCCTTCGGCTTAAAGGGAAAAAGTAAAAAACAAATGAAAATAAAGATATTTTAAAATGGTATACATAAAACAAAGCAAGAGGTATTAGAGGAATAATACTTAGAATAGGATAAACTAAAACAAGAATCAAAAGAGAGATTTTACAAACAATTTGACAACATCACAAAAGACAAAAAATGAACTTTTGGCATAAAAAATTTAGACTCGAAATTTTAGAATAGTAAAATTGAGCTGGAACAAATTTACAGTTTAAAAATAAAATAATTAAAAATTAATAAAAATAAAAAAAGGAGATGATAATATTCAAAAAATATTAGATAAAATAAATAACAAAATAAATTTAATTAAAAATAAAAAAATAAATAATAAAATAAATTTATTTAAAAATAAAAAAATAAACAATAAATTAAATTTAATAAAAAATAATAAAATAAATAATAAATTAAATTTTTTAGAAGGAACTTTTTCGAACCAAGATTATTTAAGTCCATCTTATATAAATATTTCAAATCCAAAATTTATTGAAATCGATAATACTTATTATTCTACATTAATTATTACCAATTATTTTAGAGAACAAACAGATTTAATATTAAAATCAATTATTGATACAAATATTAATTTAAATATTTCTATTTTTTATGAAAAACAAGATACATATAAAACAATAAGAGATTTAACATATCATATTGGAAATGTAGGTGTTGATTTAAAAGAAGGAAATCAAAATAGACAAGATATAGATATTGCAGCATTTACATATAATGACGCAAAATATATTAGAAAAGAAATGCAAATAAATAATGAAGAATTATATTTTTTATATATTTATGTAACAACATTTTCAAATGATATAAAAGAATTAGAGTATTTATTAAATAAAATAGAAGGGATTATTCAAAGTAAAGGAATGCAAACAAGAAGGGCATATTTTAGACAAGAACAAGCATATTTAACAGCATTACCACTTATGGAAAATTCTATAGATTTAAAAAATGCAGCTAAAAGAAATGTATTAACAAGTGGACTAGTAGCAACATATCCATTTATTTCTTCTGCAATATTTGATGAAGAAGGCATTTTTATTGGAACTAATATTTATAATAATTCTTTAGTATTTATTGATAGATATAATAAAAATAAATATAAAAATTCAAATATATGTATTTTTGGAACTAGTGGTGCAGGAAAATCATTTTATACAAAATTATTAGTTTTAAGAAATAGATTATTAGGAATAGAACAATATATTATAGATCCAGACAGAGAATATGGAAATATGTGTGAAAAATTAGAAGGTTCACTTTTAAAAATAGGGCCAAATTCTAATTCATATATAAATGTATTTGATATTATGGAAGAAAGCTTAGAAGATAATGAACAAGGATATTTAGCAAATAAATTAGGTAAATTAATTGGATTTTTTAATTTGATTTTTGGTAATTTAAATGAAGAAGAAAAAGCAATATTAGAAGAAAAAATAATTGAATTATATAAAAATAAAGGAATTACATTTGATGATGAAACATTATATAAAAAAGAAGAAAATAAAATAATAATTAAACCAATTTTTAAAACAACATATGATATGCCAATTTTAGAAGATTTTTATAATTTATTAGGACAAGATGAAAAAACAAAAAAATTCCAAATAAAATTAATTCCATTTGTAAAAGGTTCACTAAAATTTTTTAATAATTATACTAATGTAAATTTAAATAATTCTTTAATTGTTGCAGACATTTATGAATTGGGAGAAGATAATTTAAAATATGGAATGTTTATTTTTATTGAATTATTTTGGAATAAAATAAAAAAAGATAGAAATAAAAATAAAGCAATTTATATGGACGAAATATGGAGACTAATTGGTGTAACTTCTAACAAAGAGGTAGCAAGTTTTATATATAAAATATTTAAAACAATTAGAAAATATGGAGGAAGTGCAGTTGCAATAACTCAAGATATTTCAGATTTATTTAGCTTAGAAGATGGAACATATGGAAAAAGTATTTTAAATAATTCAGAAATAAAAACATTTTTTGCTTTAGAAGAAGAAAATATAAAAGTATTAGAAAAATATACTAATTTATCAGAAAAAGAAAAAATAGAAATTAAATCTTTAAAAAGAGGAGAATGTTTAATGTTTATTGAAGCAGAACATATTTTAACAAAAATCGAATCAGCAGATTTTGAAAAAGAAATAATTGAACCTAATAAAGAAAGGAATTTATTATGAAAAAAATAATTACTGCAATAGGAAATGAAATATTAAATAAAAAATTAAAAAAAGAAAATGATTTTGAAGTAATAATAGAAGATATACAATATAAAGAAGGAATAATAGAATATTTAGAAAAAGAAAATAATATTGATTTTTTAATTATTAGTGAATTATTGCCAGGAAATATTGAATTAAAAGAATTAATAGAAAAAATAAAAAATATAAATTCAAATATTGAAATAATTATATTTTTAGAAAATAAAAATACAGAATTAGAAAATTATTTATATGCAAAAGGAATTTATAATATTTTTTATAATAATCAAATTGAAATTGAAGAAATAATTAAAATAATAAATAATAAAAATATAGAAATAAATAATGAATTAAAAGAAATAAAACAAATGCTATTAGAAAAACAAAAGAATAAAATAAATAATAAAAAAATAATTTTAAATAAATTAATAAATGTTTTTAATAAAAAACAAAAATATGATTTAAAAGAAGAAAAAATAATTAGTGTAACAGGAACAAATGGAGTGGGTAAAAGTATATTCACAATTAATTTAGCAAACTCATTATCAAACAGTAAAAATAAAATATTAATTATTGATTTCGATATTTTAAATAATAGTTTACACACAATATTAGGAATAAAAAAATATTCTCAAAAAATACGAAACAAAATAAAAAATAATAATTTATTAAAAGAAATAAAAATAGAAGAATTAATAATTAAAATAAATTCAAAAATAGATTTAGTCTCTGGAATAAATTTATTATTTGATTCTAAATATAAAATTAGTAGTGAAAAAGTAAAAAATATTTTATCAAAATTAAAAGAAAAATATGAAATAATTATTATAGATACTTCTTCAGAATGTTTTTTTGATTATACAAAAGAAATAATAAAAAATAGTAATTTAAATATTTTTATTTTAGAAGCTAATTTATTAGAAATAAAAAAAGCAAAAAATTTATTAAATATTTATATAAATAATTGGGAAATACCTCAAGAAAGTATAAATATTTTATTTAATAAATATAATGAAAATTCAATAGACATTTCTATTCTTAAAAAAATTTTTTCAGGATTTAATATATTAGGAAAATTATCTTTTAACCCCCAATACAATTTAATTATAAATAAAAATAATATAAATAAATTAAATATTATTTTAAAAAATGAATATTTAAAAATTAATAAAAATTTATTAAAAATAAATAAAAAAGGAGAAATTTAATATGGTAAATGAATTAACATTAAATAATAATCAATTAAATAATAACGAATTAGTAACAGAAAAAGAGCAAAATGGATTTTTAAATACGACAATGGGTAAAGTCGTAAATACTGCAATTGATTTAGGATTAAGATGGGTACTACCAGATTTTGTTGAAAATCAAGTTATAGATATAAAAAATAGTCTGTTAAAAGGTGGACTAAAAGAGGGAATAAGCACAACTATTGAAAAAGGAATTGAAATAGGAAAAAGTATAACAGGAATATTTACAGGAAAATTTGAAAATGTTTCTCAAGCACAAAATGCAATAAAAAATGGAGGAATAATTGATGGAATTTCAGATGCTTTAGATGGTGCTTTAAATTATACAGTAAAAAAAGGATTAATTCCATCAAGTGTAGGTACATTAATTAGACAAGGAAAAAATGTAATTTTAGATAATGTTAGTAATAATATTGAAACAGAATTTGCAAATCAATTAGATAATATAGAGAAGTTAGGAAAGTATGAAAATAATTGGAAAAATTATTATCAAAATCAAGACTTTGACGGAATGGAAAGAGAATATGAAAAAATAAAAGATAGATTAAAGCAAACTTTGCCATTAGAAGAAACATTAAAACAAGCAAGACAAATAGAAAATTTACATTTAATAATAAAAAATAATGGACATGATTTTAACTTAACAGAAGAACAAAAAAAGTTAGCAGAAATTTTAATTAAATAGCATAAAAAAATCGTGATTTTATGGCTTAAATCACGATTTTTTACTTGCAAATTTTTGAGTGTTTTAGTATAATAAAGGAGTGAAAAATACTAGAAAAGAGGTAAAAGAATGGGAGCAAACGACGAAAAAAGAAATGACGGAAAAATAGTAGAACGCGACATTGAAAAAGAGATGCGCACAGCATATATTGATTATGCAATGAGTGTTATTGTTGCAAGAGCTCTACCAGATGTAAGAGATGGTTTAAAACCAGTACATAGAAGAATTTTATATGCTATGTATGAAGATGGAATTACATCAGACAAGCCTTACAGAAAATGTGCTAATACAGTAGGTTCTGTTTTAGGTAGATACCATCCACACGGAGATGCATCAGTATACGATGCAATGGTAAGATTAGCTCAAGACTTTACACAAAGATATACACTAATTGACGGACATGGTAACTTTGGTTCAATAGATGGTGATGGAGCAGCTGCAATGAGGTACACAGAAGCAAGAATGGCAAAAATTGCAGAAACAATGCTTACTGATATTGAAAAAAATACAGTTGATTTTATGCCAAACTATGATGATCGTTTACAAGAGCCAACCGTACTTCCAGCCAAAATACCAGCTTTGTTAATAAATGGTTCATCAGGAATTGCAGTGGGTATGGCAACAAATATTCCACCACATAACTTAACAGAGGTAATTGATGGAATTATAAAAATAATTGATGAAGATAATGTTACAGATGAGCAATTAATGGAAATTATAAAAGGACCTGATTTCCCAACAGAAGGTCTTATTCTAGGATTAGAAGGAATAAAACAAGCATATACAACAGGTAGAGGAAAAATTACAGTTCGTGGTGAAAGTGAAATTGAAGAAATGAGCAATAATAAACAAAGAATTATTGTAAATTCACTTCCATATCAAGTAAATAAAGCAAAATTAATTGAAAATATTGCTGATTTAGTAAAAGATAAAAGAATTGAAGGAATTTCTGAAATTAGAGATGAATCTGATAGAGAATCAAAAGTAAGAATTGTAATTGAATTAAAAAGAGATGTAAATGCACAAGTTATATTAAATCAATTATACAAACATACACAATTACAAGATACATTTGGAGTTATAATGCTTGCATTAGTTAATGGAGAACCAAAAGTTTTAACATTAAGACAATGCTTAGACCACTATATTGACCACAGAAAAGTAGTTATTCTTCGTAGAACTCAATTTGACTTAGATAAAGCATTAGCTAGAGCACATATATTAGAAGGATTGAGAATTGCATTAGATAATATTGACGAAGTAATAAATATTATTCGTAATTCATATGATGATCCAAAAGAAAAATTAATGGAAAGATTTAATTTATCAGATATTCAAGCACAAGCTATTTTGGATATGAGATTAAAAACATTATCAGGGTTACAAAGAGAAAAAATAGATGAAGAATATAATGAATTAATGAAATTAATTGAACATTTAAGAGCTGTTTTAGCAAGTGAAAAATTAGTATTTGACATCATTAAAGAAGAATTATTAGAAATTAAACAAAAATATGGTGATGAAAGAAAAACTAAAATTGTTGCAGCAGAAGGCGAAATTAATATTGAAGATTTAGTAAAAGAAGAGCAAACAGTAATTACTTTAACACATTTTGGATATGTAAAAAGAATGCCAATAGATACATACAAGAGCCAAAAACGTGGAGGAAAGGGAATTACAGGCCTAGCTACAAGAGAAGAAGATTTTGTTAAACAAATATTTACAGCTTCAACTCATGATACTTTATTATTCTTCAGTAATAAAGGAAAACTTTATAGATTAAGAGGATATGAAATACCAGAAGCAGGAAGAACGGCAAAAGGTACTGCAATAGTTAATTTATTAAGGTTAGACCCAGGAGAAAAAATATCAGCTGTTATTCCAATCAGTAATTTTGCAGATGGAAAATATTTATTAATGGGAACAAAACAAGGCTTTATTAAAAAGACTCCATTAACTGAATTTGACTCAACTAGAAAAACAGGACTTCTTTCTATTACATTAAGAGAAGATGATGAATTAATAGATGTTAGATTAACAGATGGTCAAGATAATGTAGTTTTAGTTACCAGTCAAGGCGCTTGTATAACATTTAGTGAAAAAGATGTTAGGCCAATGGGAAGAACAGCACAAGGTGTTATAGGCATTCGTCTAGATAGTGAAGATTATGTTATTGGAATGGAATCTATAATTGAAGGTAACAAAAATGCAACATTACTTGCAATTACTGAAAATGGATTTGGAAAAAGAACAGAATTAGATGAATATAGAGTACAAACTAGAGGTGGAAAAGGTGTTACAACATATAAAATAACACCAAAAACAGGAAGCCTAGTTGGTATTAGAGTTGCAACAGATGACGAAGATGTAATGCTAATTACTGATAATGGAACAATTATTAGATTAAATGTAAAAGATATTAGCATTTTAGGAAGATCAACTCAAGGTGTAACACTAATGAGAACAAATGAAGGAAAAGTTGTTAGTATTGAAACTATAGCTCCAGACGAAAATGAAGAAGAATAAAAAATAAAATCGCGGTTTTATCGCGATTTTATTTTTGCTTAAAACGAATATCTTCTCCGAAAAAATAACATATATCATAATTTCCAACAATTCTGGAAACAATTCTTTCATCATAAGTATTAAATAAATTTTGTAAACTTAAATTAGTTGAAATAATAGTTTTTTTATTTGGAGTTAAAAGCCTACTATTTATAATATTAAATAATTCAACTAATTTCATATTATTAACGCCTTCAGTTCCTAAATCATCAATAATAAGTAGATCTACATTTAATAAATAATCATAAATATCTTTAGAAACATTTTGCTTACCAAAACGATAACTAATAATTGTGTCAAGCATAACTGAAGCTGTTTGATATAATACGGTTTTATCTTTTTTTAATAATTCATTTGCAATACAACTAGATAAAAATGTTTTTCCTAAACCAGTATTACCAGTAAACAATAAATTATGCTGTTCAGGATTAGCAAAATTGTTAATGAATTTATCACAAATATTTTTAATTAATTTAATATTTTCTCTAGGTGAAATATCTGAATTATATTTTTGTTTATTTATTTCATCAGAATAAAAATTTAAATTAAAATTATTAAAATTTTGTTTTTCTAAATTAGATATATTTGATTTATTATATTCAATATCATAAATCTTCTGTTTTAAACAACTACACATTTCTGTGAAATTTCCATTTAAAATATATCCAGTATCATTACATTTTTTACATTCATAATTTGGAATTATTTTTTTTGCTCTTTCTCCAATAGAATTTAATATTTTTTCTTTTTCTTTTTTTAATGCTTCAATATTAGAATTTAAATTTTCTATTATTTTTTTATCATTATTTTTAGTTAATTCTATCATTGAAGAAAATGCTAAAGAACTTAAATTTTTATCTATTTTTTCAAGTTCAGGAAATTCAGCATATAAATTTTCTTTTTCTTTTTGTGCAATATTTTCTGCATTTATTCTTTTTTTATCATATTCAATTAAAAGAGATTTTAAAGTAGAATTATTCAAAATAACCTCCTATAATTTATTAGCATATAAATTATTTAAATTATCATAATTTCTTTGATTATAATTTTGATAATTTTTTGTAGATTTTTCTAAGTCTTTAATATCTTTATTTTTTTGTTTCATATCTAATAAGAATTGTTGAACTTGCTCAGCAGTAGTAAATCCTCTATCATGCCAGTCAGTTAATAATTTATCAATATAATCAAAACTTGGATTTACTTTTGATGTAGTTCTTTTTAAAGCAATTTCAATAATATCAAAATTAAATTTAAAATCAACTATCCATTTTTCAACATAAGCATATTCATATTGAGAAAGCTGTCTGCCAAGACCTAATTTTTTTATTACCATATTTGCAATTTTATTAACAGCTTCTTGCTTTTCAAAATATAAATCTAAATCACTATATGTTTTAATAGAATTTTTTGCCCAAGCATCTGCAACTGTTTGAATATAATTTTTGTGTAATGCAGATTTATCAAAACAATGGTTAAATAATGCCATCATAACTTCATCATCAAAGCCATATTTTTTAAACCATAATTCTATATCAGGGTACCATGTAGTTGGCATTAAACCAGAAAAATATCTATTATTTATATATTCCATAGTTTTAGCACGTTTTTGGCTTTCAGCAGACTTTTGTACTTGTTCGGCTGATAAAGCAACTCTTGGCTTATATAAATTATTTAATTCTATTTCTTGTAAATTATTAAAAGCATAACCTGTATTTTTCTTAACAATAACATTTTGGTCTTCCCAATATTTCATTGCATCTTGAATTACCTTAAAAGAAAGATTTAATTTTTTACTTAAATCATTTAATTTAATATCTTTATCATATTTAGATAAAAATAAAATATATAAATATACTTTAAGATAATCGCCATTTGCTTCAGGTAAATATTCTGTAAAAAATATGTCTGGAAGACTTGTACTTGAAAACAAAGGTAATAAATCATTTTGTTCTAATTTCATAAGAAATTCCCCCAATGTTATGTTTTGTCAAATTATATCATTTTTCTGGGCAATTTACAATAAACTTATGAGGAAAAAATTATTTTGAATAAAAATATATTTTTGGTCTTTTTATATATTTAATTAAATATATAAAAACATTTAAAATATTTTCATGATTAAATCCAAAAATAGTAAATAAAAAAATAGGCAAAGAAAAAATAATAAAAATAAATATTTTAATATTATTATTTTTAAATAATAAATTAACTAATAAAAAAATAATTAGATTCCAAATAATATTAAAAATTAAACTTGAATAATCAATTATTCCAAATAATTTATTTTTAAAATTATAATTTTGTGGAAAAATAAATTTCATAAATAAAAACTCCTTTTAAATATTTTTTAAAAATTTGTTACCAATATTAAAATTATTTGAAACATCTGTTGAAATACCACCAATTAAACTTCTAATATATGAATTGGCACGTACTAGTGCATATATTCCACCAATACACATTAATTGAGAAATAATATTATTTGAAGAAAAATTAAATGAAAAAATAATTAATAATATAATTGCAATTAATGACTGCTGAAGTAATAAAGATAAAACTGTTCTAAGCCAGGTTTTGAAAAACCAAGAAGTAGATTCATTTACTAAACTTAATATTGCAAAAGGAGTAATTAAAATAAATACTTTTACCATTATATATCTTAAAGAATATGAAAAAATTAAATTAAATAAACTAATAGAAATAAAACTTTTTATTAATCCATCAAAAGAAAAAATATTAAATTCATTTTCTTTAATTGAAAGATAATTTAATTTATTTATTAATTCAGAAAAAGATATATCATGTCCAAAAATATTTGAACCTACTGTACGAATTGCATCAGAAATAAAACTATTTATTTGAATAAATTGATTACAAATAAAATAAGAACAATTCATTACAATTCCAAAAATCAATAATTTAAAAATAAATTGATAAGGTCTTTCAATTTGTAAATTCATATAATAAGAATAAATTAAACGAATAGCATAATAAAGAGAAAATCCGACTAATAAAGAGTTGGCAATTACTAATAAACCATTATTACCAGTAGAACCAAATATTTTTTGAAAAATAGAATTGTTTAAAATATTCTTATCAATAAAAGTTAATTCATCTAAAACAGAATAAATTGTAGTATCAATAGAAGAAAATAAAGTTTCAAAAATAGAATTAATTGTTTCAATAATTGAAGTTGTCAAATTAGAATTTTCCAATACATCACCACCAAATTAAGTTAATAAAGAACTAATTGCAGATAAAATTAAATCTAGAACTAAAATAAAAGCATAAGAAAATAAACTACCTCTAATTAATTTTTTTGCAATTCTAAGCCTTTCTTCATCACCAAAACTAAACTTTTTCATAAATAAACCAACAGCCACAGCAACTGCAGCAGCAGGAGTTGCTAATTTTAACATCCAACTTTCAATTTTTTCAAAAGCAGAATTTAACTTGTCTACAATTTCTGGGTTACCATTAAAAAAATTAGCATATGTATTTGAAGAAAAAATAAATAAAAATAAAATGAATAATAAAATAAATAAAAATCTTTTTTTATAAATAAATTTAAACATAAATAAAACCTCCTAAAAAATCTTAATTATTAAAATATGGAAATAATTTTAATTCGGACGGTGGAATAATTTCAGTACCAGTTGATAAAAAACTTAAACAGTGAAAATTAGTCAAATGTCTAGTGAAAAAATTGGTATCATAAACAAAATCGTTTTGAAGAGTTGTGGTAATGGTTTCTGAAATATTAGAATTTTTTGAATTTAAAGAATTAGTAAAATAACTATAAACAGTTTCTTTAGCATTTTCGGAAATTCCTCTTGATATTTTTTCTTTATCTTCTTTTCCAATTTGTTTTTGTGCATTTTCAATTGTAAAAATATCATCACTTCTAAACCATAATTTATTTATTAAATTTTGAATAATAACATTTACTGCAGATTGGTCATGAAGAGTATTTAATAAAGAAGTATAACTTTGGGTAGCAACAATATTTATACATTTGGCTTCTCTACTTTGTGAGAAAAAATTACAATCAGTTTCTGTGCAATATTCAGAATATTCATCAGAAATAAAACAAACACTTCTAAAATTATTATCTTTACTGTTAGCAAGTCTAGTCATTACATCTGTTTGAAAATCTAATTTTAAATATGCCGCAATTATTTTTGATAAATTTGAATATTCATTTATATTCATATTTAATACTACAATTTTTCCTTTTTTTAATACTTCTTCAAAACCGAAAAAATTAAGTTCTTCTTGTTTGGGATTAAAAGTATTTAAAACATCATAATCAGAAATAAAACAATTAGTAATTCTGGTAATTTCAGATTTTAAAATAGACATAGTTCTTTGATCTAAATTTAAATACTCTTTTTCGAAAAAATTTAAACTAGAATATAAATCATAAATTTGACTTTCAGAAAAAATATTTTTAATAAATTTATCACGTAAATAATTTATTTTTTCTAAATAATAATTATCATTAGTAATTAATTTATGTAATTCGTCAAATGTAACATAATTATTGTTATAGAGCCTACAAAGTTTAATACATTCTTCTAATATTTGGGCAGACTTATCTAACCAATAACTTTCAGAATTATTTTTGGAAAAAAGTAATAAGATTGTTTTTAATCTATTAGCGAGGATAGATGGTTTTAAATTTGGCTTATGCAAAGGATTATATTTATATTTGCCATTTAATTCAATAACAATAATATCATCTTGTCTATTAAATTCATTTGCAAACTCCACAACTTTTTGATAATAATTTCCTTTAACATCTAAAATTAACATACCTAATTTTTTATTGTTATTAAAATTTTCATATTTAATTAGTTGTTTAGTAAATGGATACATAGCACTACTAGTTTTGCCTGTGCCAATAGTTCCAGTAATTAAAATATTTTGATATAAACTTTTTTCAGGTAAATAAATAATTTCTTTGGTATTTACATTTTCTCCAACTAATAATTTTAATTCATTTTTTTTATTTAAATTTATTAGAGAATAATTATTTTTATTTAATTTAATTTTTTTATTTATTTTTGATTTATTTTTTAAATGAAATAAATTAGATAATAAATTAGAAAAAAATATTCCAGAATAAATATAAGTAATTAAAAATAATATTTTTAAATATTTCCATAAAACAGGTTGCTCTACACAAATATCAAAAGGATGTAAACCATAATCAATAATAATGTGATTTTGAAAATAAATAGGAGAAAATATTTTATAACCAATAAAACAAAAAATAAGCGTAAAAAATAAAATGAATAAAATACGTTTAATTCATAAACACCTCCTTAAAATAATTATTTAAAATTAGTGGAATTTTTTAATTTTAATTTTGAACCTTGTAGATTATGAAAAATTTTAATATCAAAAAAATTATATAATGAATAAAAAAAGATAAAACTATTGATAATAAGAATAATGAAAAAATAATCAATTAAATTTATATGATAACACCACCTTCCAATTTTTAACAATCATATAATATATTTTTAAATTTGTCTATACTTTTTGAAAAAAATATGTTAAAATTAATTTTATATTGAAGGGAAGAGATGAAAATTAACCCGATTTGTATCAAAAGAAAGGAAAGGTATTGAATATGGAAATAAATAAAAATATGACAATAGGAGAATTATTAGAAAAAGCTCCAGAAAAAGCAGAAATTTTATTAGAAGCAGGAATGCATTGCTTAGGTTGTCCAGCATCACAAGCAGAAACTATAGCAGAGGCTTGTGAAGTACATGGAATAGATGTTGAAGAGCTAATTAAGAAGCTAAATTCATAAAATTTCAAAAAAAATTACATTTTTTTCACAAAAAATGAAAAATCTATTGACAAATGAAAAAAAATAGTTTAAAATAAGGCTTGTGCTAACGTAACAAGTTAGTAACGAGCTTGGAACTTGGGTCATTAGCTCAGGTGGTAGAGCACTTGACTTTTAATCAAGTTGTCCGCGGTTCGAGTCCGCGATGGCTCACCATTACTAGGATTTAAGTTACTTAAATCCTAGCAAGTTTCTTTATTGGCCCCGTGGTCAAGCGGTTAAGACATCGCCCTTTCACGGCGGAGACATGGGTTCGATTCCCGTCGGGGTCACCAAATATGCCACTTTAGCTCAGCTGGTAGAGCAACTGACTTGTGGGATAGATAAAACATAAGGTTTTATTTTGAACTATCTTGCACCTTTATGTGGAAACGCATAAAGTGGACACCGCTAATTCGGGGAAGGCTGTAAAATGCTAATCCCGAGCTAGAAAACAATATGTTTTCGAGTGTAGAGACTTTATACGGTGTGCCTAAGGTTTTAAACTAAGGCAAAGAGAAAGTCCAGACTACAAACACATTTCTAATGTGGTAATGAAAATTATAGTAGTATGAATCAGTAGGTCATCTGTTCGAATCAGATAAGTGGCTCCAATTACTTAGAACTAGGTTTGTTGTATAACTTGCCTAGTTCTTTGTCATATATGAAATTTATTTCATATATGACAAAGAAGTAGAAGGATTTACTAAAGGAGAAAAAGATTTATTATGAATTGTTTGAATTGCAATCAAAAAATAAATAATAAAAATAAATTCTGTAGTAATAAATGCCAAAAAGAGTATGAATATAAAAATTATATTGAGAGATGGAAAAATAATCAGGAAACAGGATTAAGAGGAGAATATCAAATTTCTATGCACATAAAAACATATTTATTTAAAAAATATAATAATAAATGTGCAAGATGTGGTTGGGGAGAAGTAAATAAATATACTAATAATATACCACTAGAAGTGGAACATATTGATGGGGATTATCAAAATAATAAAGAAGAAAATTTGATATTGCTATGTCCTAATTGTCATTCATTGACTGAAACGTATAAAGGAGCAAATTTAAATCATGGAAGAAAACAGAGAAAAAAGTATAGTTAATAACGTTGTTGTTGTAACAGGAGGCTCTAGAGGAATAGGAGCTGAAATAGTAAAAACATTAGCAAATGAAAATTATAAAGTAATATTAAATTATAATAATTCAAAAGAGCAAGCAGAAAAAATACAACAAGAATTATTAGAACAAGGAAAACAAATTGAAATAATAAAGGCTGATGTTTCAAAAAAAGAAGAAGCTGAAAAATTAATACAATTTTCATTAAATAAATTTAATAAAATTGATGTTTTAATTAATAATGCAGGAATATCTCAAGAAGGATTATTTACTGATGTAACAGAAGAAGAATGGCAAAAAATAATAAATACAAATTTAAATTCAGTATTTTATTGTACGCAACAAGCACTTAAATATATGATACAAAAACAACAAGGATGTATTATAAATATCTCATCTATATGGGGAGAAACAGGAGCATCTTGTGAAGTAGCATATTCAACTACAAAGGCTGCAATAAATGGAATGACAAAAGCATTAGCAAAGGAAGTTGGACCATCAAATATTAGAGTAAATGCAATTGCACCAGGAATAATAGATACAGATATGAATAAGAAGTTAACCATTGAAGAACTTGAGCAAATAAAAGAAGAGATACCATTAAATAAAATAGGAAAAGCTATAGATATTGCTAAATGTGTAAAATGGCTTGTTGAAGACGAATATACAACAGGACAAATTATTTCTATAAATGGTGGCTGGTATATATAAAAAATAAAGTGAAAATTAAATTTCACTTTATTTTTTATTCTATTATTTTTCTTTTATAATTTCCAGAAATTAATTTTGGTAAATATGTAATAATTTTATATACTGCTAAACGAACCTTTTTACTCCAAATATATGATTTTCTTAATTTTCTAGGAGCATCTAAGAATGATTTTTCCTTTACAACTAAAGCAAGCTCTACTTTTTCTATAGGAAAAATATAATTTTGTCCATCATTATTATCCCATTCGTTTTCAGCATTTCTAAAACAAAAATTAAAAGTTTCACTAGAAATCAATTCAACCTCAGCTTGAAAACCAAGTTCAGTTTTTTCCATTTTAATTTCGCCTATATTATCCCAGTTAAGTCCAAAACCATAATGAATATAAACTTCTTCACAATTATCCTGAAAAAGCTTACCTGCATATGATATTTTTACCTTTGAATTCTCAACTAACTTATCTGTATTAAAGAAAATATTTTTTACTAACTCCATTTAAAATTTCTCCTTATTTATCTCTTGTTTAACTAATTTCATATTATAATATTAAAAAATATATAATTCAAGTATTTTTGACAAAAAATTTATTAATTTGAGCCAACAACTTTACCAACAATATAAAACTCATCTTTAGGATCTAAGCATATATCTGGAATCTCTTTATCTTCAGCCCTTAAAACGAGCCCATCTTTACGAATAATGAATTTACGAATTAAAAGTTTATTATCATAACTAAATAATCCAAAATCTTTATTATCAAGAGGAGTGTTAAATTCAATATACACATAAGAATCTTTTTTGAATTTAGGCTCCATAGATGTATCATCTATTTTTACTGCAATAGATGCGCCCGGAACAGTTGTAGGACAATCAATTAAACCATCTGCTAAATTAAAAGTAGGTATTTTATCATAAGGAATATGAGACATAACTTTATAAGCTAATTGTTCCTCAGAAAGTTCTCTATCATATGTATACATTAAAGGACGATAAGGAATACCCATTGTTTTGCATAAGTTTCTTAATACCTTATGGCTAGGATTTCTTTCACCTTTTTCAATATGAGTTAAGTGACCTGTATTGATATTTGTACCTTGTGCAACACCAGCTTTTGTGAGTTTTTTTTCTTTACGAATATATGCAATCATATGACCTAACATAACAATACCTCTTCTTCCAAAATTTTCTATAAATATTATATTAAAAAAATAAAAACTTGTCTAGTATAAAATGATAAAAAAATATAAATTATGACAAAATATAAATAAATTTTTATTGTAAATTGAATAAATATGTGGTAATATTATTTTATACAAAAGTATATATTTAAACAAAGGGGAAGAGTATGGAAGAACAAGGAAATTTAGAGAATCAAGAAGAATTAAAAAAAGAAGAAACTCCTGAAAATAGTGTACAAGAAGAAGTAGTAGAAAATAACGTAAAAGAAGAAAGTAAAGAAAAAATAGAGGAAGAAGATTCTACAAGGTTTAAAAAAGTAGAATGTTCCCCAAAAACAAAATCAAAAAAAGTAATTTCAATAATTGTATTTTTATTTATTATCTTATTTATTATGGTATTTTCAGTAGTATTTGCACTGTTTAATATGAATAACGAAAAAATATTAAAAGGAATATCAATTTTAGGAATAGATATATCAGATTTAACTGTAGAAGAGGCGAAAACAAAAATAAATAATGCAATTGAAGAAAGATTCAAAGATGAAAACAACAATTTAATATTAAAAATTGGAGAAAATGAAACAAGCGTAACAGCAAATACTTTTAATGCAAAATTTGATATAGATAATGCAGTAATAGAAGCAGATAACATTGGAAGAAATGGAAATATATTAACAAATAACTATTCAATTTTGTTTACAAAATTATTTAAAAAAGAAATTAAACCTAAATTATACTTAGATGAAAATTTACTATCAGATACAATAAAAGACATTAATTCAAAAATGAAAGATGCAGTTGTAGAAAATAGCTATTATATTGAAAAAAATGATTTAATTATAGTAAAAGGAAAAGCAGGATATAAAATAAAAAATGAAGAATTGAAAGAAAAGATATATGAGCAATTAAGTAATATCCATACAAATTATCAAACTATAGAAATACCAGTAGAGTATACAGAACCAGATTCTATAGATATACAAAAAATTCATGATGAAATATACAAGGAGCCAAAAGATGCTTATGTAGAGAAAAATCCAACAGTAGTTCATCCAGAAGTTAATGGGGTAGATTTTAAAATTTCAGTAGAAGAAGCAGAAGAACTTTTAAAAGAAGATAAAGAAGAATATACAATTCCATTAAAAATAACTAAACCTAAAAAAACAATTAATAATTTAGGAGAAGAAGCTTTCCCAGATTTATTAGCAACTTTTTCAACAAGATTTGATGGAAGTAATTATAATAGGAATACAAATATAAAACTTGCAGCTAAAAAAGTTAATGGAACAGTTATATTACCTGGAGAAAAATTTTCATTTAATACAATAGTAGGTTCAAGAACAATTGAAGCAGGATTTAAAGAAGGAACAGCATATATTGGTGGAAAAGTAGTACCAGATGTAGGCGGCGGTGTTTGCCAGGTATCATCAACAATATATAATACAGCATTACTTGCAAACTTAGAAATTGTTGAAAGAAGTAACCATATGTTTACAACAGGATATGTAGCAGCAAGTAGAGATGCAACAGTTTATTATGGTAGTTTAGATTTTATATTCAAAAATTCAAGAAAATATCCTATAAAAATGGTGGCATCTGCAAATGGTGGAGTATGCAAAGTATCAATATATGGAATAAAAGAAGAAAAAGAATATGAGGTAATTCTTCAATCTAAAATAACATCATATATTAATCCTACTACAATATATAAAGAGGATCCAACATTAGAAGAGGGAAAAGAAGTTGTAGAACAAACAGCAATTACAGGATGTAGAAGTGAAGGATATAAAATATTAAAATTAAATGGAAAAATAGTATCACAAACGCTACTTTCTAAAGATACATATAAATCTAGAAATAAAATAGTTAGAAGAGGAACTAAAAAAACAACTACAACACCAACAACGCCAACTAATGAAAATACTACTAATACGGAAACTCCAAATACAACAACTAACGAAACAACAACTACAGAAACAACAGAAAATAATACAACTGAATAATAATATAAAAGCACTAGTTTTTCTGGTGCTTTTATTGACTTTTAGGAATTATGCTTATATACTATACAAAGAGGTCGAAAATAATGAATATTTATGAAGAAACTAAATTTCTAATGAAAAAGTATAATATTAGTGCTAATAAAGATTTAGGACAAAACTTTTTAATTGATGATAATGTAATTGAAAATATTGTGGAATCAGCAGAAATAAATGAAAAAGATTTTGTAATAGAAATAGGTCCTGGTTTAGGAACTTTAACTAGTAGATTAGTAGAAAAAGCGGGCAAGGTAATTGCAATTGAATTAGATAAAAAAATGTTGCAAATATTAAATGATAGATTTGCATTATATGATAATTTTTCACTTATAAATCAAGATATATTAAAAGTGGATTTAAATAATTTAATACAACAAGAAAACACTCAAAATTATACAGTTAAAATTGTAGCAAATTTACCATATTATATTACTACACCTATAGTAATGAAACTATTGGAGGAAAAACTAAATATAGATAGTATAACAGTTATGGTTCAAAAAGAGGTAGCTGATAGGTTGACAGAAATTCCAGGTGGAAAAAATACCGGAGCAATTACATATTGTGTATATTATTATGCTGATCCACAAGAATTGTTGACAGTGCCAAGTACATCATTTGTTCCAGAGCCTAAGGTAAATTCGGAAGTAATAAAATTAAACATTAGAAAAAAACCACCAGTAGTTTTAAAGAACGAAAAAATATTTTTTAAAGTAGTAAAAGCAAGCTTTATGCAAAGAAGAAAAACTTTATTAAATGGATTAGCAAATTCAGGAATAGCTTCAAAAGAAAAGTTAAAAGAAATTTTACAAGAATTAAATTTATCAGAAAATATAAGAGGAGAAAGCCTAAGCATAGAGCAATTTGCAGAAATCGCAAACAAATTATGCTAAAATAAATTAACTAACTATTGACAAAATAGGGTGATTCGCCGTATAATAATAAAAGTTAGTTATATGCGTCATTAGCTCAGTTGGTAGAGCAGCAGACTCTTAATCTGATGGTCGGAGGTTCGATTCCTCTATGACGCACCAGGAGAAATAAAATACCGAATTTTCAAGGTTTTTTATTTCCTCTTTATTTCTTAGTATTGCAACAGATTAGATAGAAATACCTAATCTGTTGTTTTTTTACGAAAATTTATACTGAATTATTAGAAATTATAATTTGCAATTTTATGTAAATTATGGTAAAATATAGTATATAGGTCTTACTTATTTTATATATATTTTCCTTTATTACACTAACATTATAGTTAGTTTACAATATAATTTTTTACATATTAGGAGGAAAAAATAGATGTTTTTAGAACGAATTTCGTATGGTACGTTGACGACTATTGAAGCAATTGTAATAATTGCTTTTGTCGCAATTATGATGTTTTCTTCTCTAAATGAGAGAAGAACATGGCTGTTGTTAACATACACAATTTTGGGCTTTTTGCTGACGGTAGTATGTGTGCTTCAGATTTCCATCGAAGTTGCAAACGGAAATGCTGCGTATCATACATCAATTTTGATGTCGATTATTGCAGCGCTTTGTACAACCGTTTGGGCTGTACTATATGGGATTAGAAGAAGAGGCTATAGGAGAAGAACAACAACAGAGGAAGAAGAATAAAAACATTGATAAACCGCTGTGGATTCACAGCGGTTTAATAATTTTTATCTAAATGAATTATTATTTTTTGTAAGGCTTTTTTACTTCTGGTAGATAATGTGCCAAAATATTTTTGCAATGTAGTATCCAGAGTATCCTCCTTAGTTGTATATAAATTTTCAAACATAGCATTAGGAGTTATTTCTAAAAAATTACACAAATTTAATAATGTTTGAATACTACCAACATTTCTACTATTTTCAATATTCCTTAATAAATCTATTGAAATATTTATTTTTTCAGCTAGAAATTCTTGCGTATAACCTCTTTTTAATCTAGCTTTTTTTATATTAGGACCGAGAATTTTTGCAACATCTTTGCCATCTAATAACAAATTAAACACCTACCTATTTAAAGTTCTATTTTAATATATCACTGGCTTAGAACTTGTAAAAGTGAATAAAAATACCGTAAAATACTAATAAAACAACAATTACATAATATAAGTATGAACGATATTAATACAAAATATTCAAAAAATGACATTTTTCAACGAAAAAGTATTGACAATTTTAAAACGTTTGTATATTATTTAAATAAATAATATAGAAAAGGAGATAGAAAACAAATGAAGAAAACATTTAAAAACACAGCGGGAATTACGCTAATAGCCCTAGTAGTAACTATAGTAGTACTTTTAATACTAGCGGGAGTGAGCGTAAATGCACTATTTGGAGATAGTGGAATAATAGAAAAAGCAAAAGACGCTCAAAACAAAATGAATCTAGCTATAGAAAATGACCAAAAAGGTATAAATGAATTAAGCAAATGGTTAGATAATCAAGTGAATGGAACAACAGGAGGAGATGATCCAGTAAATCCAACAGGAAATTGGACACAAAACAAAACATCAGTAACAAATGGAACTACAACATATACAGTAGGAGACGATTATACTTATGATTGTGGTGTTTCAGGATACACTGGTGTTTGGAAAGTATTAGGAGCAGAAAATGGAAAACTTCTAATAATGTCAACAGTAGATGTAGGAACTTTACAATTATCAGGAAAAGATGGATATAACACTGGAATAAGTCAATTAAATACAATGTGTGCTCAATATGGAACAAATGCAAGAAGTATAAAAGTAGAAGATATAAATAGAGTAACAGGATATGATCCGACTAACCAAGGAGATGGAACAGTTTATTGTGCAGGACAATTTTATGAATATGGAAATAAAGTAACATATACAGCAAGTGGAAGTACAGCTACAAATGGAAAAACTAATACTACAGCAATAAGCAAATATGAACATCCAGATGGAAGAAAAATAGGAACAGACAATGTAACTTCAATAACAGTAGAAAGTACTGCTTATTACTATTATCCATACTCATTAACAACAAGTAGTAGTACAACAGGAGAATGTAAAGGAATAGCAACAGATTCACCAGCATATAAATTATTGTTCAGAAAAGCAGATGATTCAGCAAATTGTAGTTACTGGCTTGCGTCTTCGTTTGTGATTGCGGACTCTAACGGTTCGTACTTTGGTTTGCGCTATGTGTACTCTGGTGGCTACGTGGACTACTATAACTTGTGGGACTCGTACGGTCTCGCTAGCAACCCTTCGTTAGGCGTGCGTGCCGTAGTTTCTCTATAATCTGGAATCCCCTCCGAGAAAATAGAAAACTATATATGGCACAAATTTAAAATATATAAATAAGCAATTTTCAAGCTTGACAGGCCTTGTGTCTGTCAGCTTGATTTTTTTATACTATGAAACTGGAAAAAATTTGAAATAAAAACAGAAAAAAGTATTGACAAGCTTAAAATGGTTTGTATATAATTTGAAATATACAAAAGAAGAAAAGGTGGTTAATATGGCTGTAACTACAATAATAAAAACTATAAAATCAATACATCCAGACAGTATAATATTGGTTAAAGTTGGAAAATTTTACAATGTATATGGGAAAGATTCATATATATTATCATATTTTTTCAATTATAAATTAAAAGAATTAGAGGGAATAGTAAGTTGTGGTTTTCCAATAGAAAGCATAAATAAAATAATGGCAAAATTAGAAAATAAAAAAATTAATTATTTAATTGTAGATAGAAGAAATAATTATGATGTTGATGAATTTTGTGACAATAAAAATTTAAATACATATAATCAGACATATGAGAAAGCAAAACAATATATAAATTCAAAAAATAGAGTTGATAGAATATATCAATATCTAATACATAATTTAAATAATAGAAAATTAATAAATCAAATGGAAAAAGTGATTATAAATGAAGGAAGAAAAGTTTAAAATACTACAATTTATAAGGGAATTTATTGTAAGAGTTGAAAATGAATTAGAAAATTTCCCTAAAAAAGATATAGAAATAAAGAAAAGAATAAAAGATACAAGTTATGAATTATTAGAATTAGTATATAGAGCAAATTTGCTAGAAGAACCTAAAGAAAAAAAGAACTTACTTATAAAAGCAATAGCAAAAGTAAAAATAATAGATTTTTTAATAAACTTAAGTTATGATAGAGAATTACTACCACAAAAAAGGTATATTAAATTATCTGAAAAATTGGATGATATAGTTAAATATATATCAGGCTTATTAAAAACATATAATAAGCAACAATAGGGCATAGTTGTCTGGCTTGCGTCTTCGTATGTGAATGCGAACTCTAACAATTCGAACTTTGGTTTGCGCAATGTGAACTCTGATGGCAACGTGAACAACTATAACTTGTGGAACTCGAACGGTAACACTAACAACCCTTCGTTAGGCGTGCGTGCCGTAGCTTCTAAAAAACTGTGGTTACTATTACTAAGGTATAGTAAGAGAAGTTTTAGATAGAAACAAACTAATGTCCTTTAGTTTAAGTTATTCTTAAACTATAAACTAAAAATAGATAAATATATTTGTTAGTAACTTTTTAGCGAAGAGGAGTATATTTTAGTACTATTTTTGAGAGGAGAGTGTACAACTCTTCTTTTTATTATTACGTAAGCTATCATAACAAATTATACTACTTACTATGCAAGATAAATTTATTTTATTATTTTTGTATAAATGCAAGTTTTTTCTAAGCTTACGTTTAACAGTTCTATATCTTGCATATTTCCCATTAGAATCTCTACCAAGAAATATGAAATTATTAGTATCTCTATAAATTCTTGTTTTCTTATTTAAAAATAATTTTTCTTTCGATAAGAATTCTTTAATTTGTTCTAAACAATATTTTAAATATTCTTTTGAATGATGAAATAATAAAAAATCATCTTGATATCTTACATAGTATTTTATTTTTAACACTTCTTTAATATAATGGTCTAAATCATTTAAATAAAAAATTGCCAAAACTTGGCTTGTCATAGCACCTATTCCTAAACCGTTTTCTTCACTATCTATTATATCAAAAACAATTTTTAATGCCTCTACATCGTTTATTTTTCTTTTGAGTTTTTCTTTTAAAATATCATGGTCAATACTTGCAAAAAATTTACTTACATCAGCTTTTAAAATATAATATCTTTTGTACTTGATTTTACAAATTCTATGAAAATTAGAAGCCAGTTCTAGTCCTTTGCTGGTTCCCATATCTTTTCTGCTGGCTACATTTATACTTAACAAACAAGGAAGAAGAGCAGGGTATAAAATATATCTTGCCACTAAATGATTTACAATTTTGTCCTGAACATTTTGGCTTACTATGCGTCTTTCTTTTGGCTCATAAATTGTAAATATATTAACAGGACCGAGGAACATAAGCTCTATCCTTCAAAATATTATAAACTCTTGATACATAAGTAGCTTTATATTCTTTTAGATTAGCCACTTTCCTTTTACTTTTAGTATTTCTACAAACCTCATTAAATACATTTAAAATATTTTCAAAATTATAAATACTATCATATAGATTTTTTTTTCTTTTCATTTACTTTACAGTCCTTAATTTATCTTGTATTTTGTACAAAAAGTCATAAGCCTGACTAATTGATAAATCATCAATTTTTAATTTTAATATTTCATCTGCCATTACTTCTAATTGTTTGTTACTTAAGTAACTATTAGAATTTATTGGAGTTTCTTGAACATCAAAAGAAACTATTTCAATATTGTATGGAGTGCTTTTTAATAAGGTTAAATATTTTTGCAAAGAATTACAAGGAAATCCGCATTTAACAACAGTTTCATTGAGATTACCAAGTTTTAAATTTAACAGGTTAGAAACAATTTTAGCATCTTCATCTATAAAGATAAAGAATAAACCAGCTTTAAATAAATATAAAGTGTTAGGAGTGTAATTGTCAGAAGTTTTTAATTTTTGATATTTATCATATATTTTACTCATTAAAATCTTTCCTTTCATCTTTTGTAATAAATTCTAAAAAGAACTTTTATTTTTTAATAAATTAATTTTCTTTTGTATTATCATTTTCCATTTTTATCCTCCATTTCCATATACTGTATATAAATATACTATATAAAAAAACAACTGTCAATAGGTAATATTATATGCTAATATACTACATATAAGTATACTATACGTAAAATGAGTAATACTATATATTGGAGGGATAAAATGGAGAATTTTGGAAAAGTTGATATTATATTAGATAAATATTTAAAAGAACATAATATAAGCAGATCTAGTTTGACTAGAAAAACAGAAATGCAATATAGCCAAATTTTAAGATATTGTAGAAACGAAGTTCAAAAAGTTGACCTAACGATTTTGGCGAAATTGTGCACTGTATTAGACTGTGATATACAGGATATATTACAATTGACGAAAGGAACAGAAAAATTTTAATACAAAGGTATTTCAAATTTCAGAAATGTGGTATAATAAAAACATATGGAAGGGGGAAATATTATGTTAGAAATGTACAAAACAGATTTAGAAACAAACAAAACACAAATTGCAACAAAATATGAAAAAGGTAATTGGATTAACATGATAGCCCCGAGCGAAGAAGAAATAATAGAAGTATGTAAAAATTTGCAAATAAATGAGGACTTTATACGTTATGCGCTAGATTATGAAGAAAAGGCCAGAATCGACATTGAGGAAGATGATAATACTATATTGTTTATAGTTGATGTTCCAATTAGAGAAAGAGAGGGAGATTCTTTAATTTATACAACAATGCCAATTGGTATTATTTTTGTTAGAGATGATTATTTAATTACAGTATCAATAAAAGAAAATAGTATTATTCAAGATTTAATGAAAAATAATATGAGAAATATTATTACATATAAAAAGAGCAGATTTTTATTGCAAATATTATATAGTAATGCTTCAATGTTTTTAAATTTATTAAAGAAAATAAATAAAGAAACTGAAATTGCGGAGTCAATATTAAAAAATTCAATGAAAAATAGAGCTTTGTTAAAATTATTAAACTTAGAAAAGAGCTTGGTGTATTTTACAACGTCTTTAAAATCAAATGAAGTTGTAATGGAAAAAACAATGCGTGGAAAAATTATTAAATTATATGAGGAAGATGAAGATATACTAGAAGATGCAATTATTGAAAATAAACAAGCTATTGAAATGGCAAAAATATATAGTGATATTTTAAATGGAACAATGGATGCATATGCTTCAATAATTTCAAACAACTTAAACAGAGTTATGAAGTTTTTAACCTCAATAACAATTATTTTATCAATACCAACAATGATAGCAAGTTTTTGGGGCATGAATGTACCAGTTCCAATGCAAGATAATCCATATGGATTTGTGATATTAATTGGATTTTCAGTAATAATTTCTATAATTGCGACTGTGTGGCTTAATAAAAGAGATATGTTAAAATAATTGTTAAAATTCTCCTTTAATGGAAAAAATAGTTTGACATTAAAAGTATAGAACTTTTAAAAATGAGTATACTTAATAGTGAAAACTTTTAGAATTATTTTTAAAGGAGGATTTGAGCATGAAGGTAATAGATACAATAGCATTGATATTAGTTATTATTGGTGCCATTAACTGGGGATTAGTTGGAATATTTAATTTCAATTTAGTAGATGCAATATTTGGTGCTATGTCAGTTATAAGCAGAATAATTTACATCCTAGTAGGAATTTCTGGATTATGGGCAATAAAATTATTATTTGATAAATAAAATAAAAATTATGGAGCTGAATTGCTTTTGCAATTCAGCTCTTTTCCTTTACAAACTTGAAAAATATGGTATAATATACAAAGTATGTAAATAGTAAGGAGGAGAAGCAATGCTTACAGCTACCGGAGTAACAATTAGATTTGGAAAAAGAACTTTATTTGAAGATGTAAATATAAAGTTTAACAAAGGATGTTGCTATGGAATTATAGGTGCAAATGGTGCAGGAAAATCAACATTCTTAAAAGTTCTATCAGGTGAACTTGAACCAAGCAAAGGTGAAGTAACAAAGGAAAAAACAGAAAGATTATCTGTTTTAAAACAAGATCACTTTGCTTTTGAGGAATATACTGTTATGGATACAGTAATTATGGGAAATGATGAACTATATAAAATAATGAAAGAAAAGGATGCAATATATGCAAAGCCTGATTTTTCAGAAGAAGATGGAATGAAAGCTGCTAAATTAGAAGAACGTTTTGCTGAATTAGATGGATGGAATGCTGAATCAGATGCAGCAGTGTTATTAAATGATTTAGGAATAGCGCCAGAAAAACATTATGAACTTATGAGCAACCTAGAAGCAAAAGATAAAGTAAAAGTATTGCTAGCACAAGCTTTATTTGGAAACCCAGATATATTATTACTTGACGAGCCTACAAACGATTTAGACTTAAAAAGTATTAGCTGGCTTGAAGAATTTTTAATAAATTTCGAAAATACAGTTATTGTTGTATCACATGATAGATACTTTTTAAATAAAGTTTGTACACATATTGCAGATGTTGACTTTGGCAAAATTAAAGTATACCCAGGAAACTATGATTTCTGGTATGAATCTAGCCAACTTGCATTAAAGCAAATGAAAGAAGCTAATAAAAAGAAAGAAGAAAAAATTAAAGAATTACAAGACTTTATTGCAAGATTTAGTGCAAATGCTTCAAAATCAAAACAAGCAACATCTCGTAAAAAATCATTAGAAAAAATTGAGCTAGATGAAATTAAACCATCTAACAGAAGATACCCATATGTTGATTTTAAACCAGATAGAGAACCAGGAAAAGAAATTTTACATGTTAAAAATATATCTAAAACAATAAATGGAGAAAAAATATTAAATAATATTTCATTTACTGTAAAACAAGATGATAAAATAGCATTTTTAGCAGATAATGAAAATGCAAAAACTGTATTATTTCAAATTATTGCAGGAGAACTTGAACCAGATGAAGGAGAAGTAGTGTGGGGTACAACAATTACATCAAGCTATTTTCCAAAAGATAATAACTATTTATTTGAATCAGACTTATCAATTACTGATTGGTTAAGACAATATTCAAAAGATCCAGATGAAACATATGTAAGAAGCTTTTTAGGAAGAATGTTATTTTCTGGTGAAGAAGCACTTAAAAAAGTAAATGTACTTTCAGGTGGAGAAAAAGTAAGATGTGTTCTTTCGAAAATGATGTTATCAGGAGCTAACTTTTTAATTTTTGATGAACCAACAAACCATTTAGATATGGAATCTATTACAGCATTAAACGAGGGAATGAAAAAGTTTAAAGGAAATATGCTATTTACTTCGCATGACCATCAATTAACTCAAACTGTTGCAAATAGAATTATTGATATAAAGGCAGATACAGTAATAGACAGAGAAGTTACATATAATGAATATTTAGGAGTAGAATAAATGGATACACAAGAAAGAATTGCAAATATAATTGCAGAAGAATTAAATATAAAATTAGTGCAAGTTGTAAGAACAATTGAATTAATTAATGAAGGAAATACAATACCTTTTATTGCACGTTATAGAAAAGAAGTAACAGGTGGTCTTTCAGATGAAACCTTAAGAGATTTAGGAGAAAGACTTACATACCTTCGTAACTTAGAAGCAAGAAAAGAAGAAGTAAAAACATCAATTGAAAATCAAGGAAAACTTACAGATGAAATAGTTGCAAACTTAGAAAACGCTAAAACATTAGCAGAAGTTGAAGACATATATAGACCATATAAACAAAAGAAAAAGACAAGAGCTACAGTTGCCAAAGCAAAAGGCTTAGAGCTATTAGCTGAAATTATATTAGCTCAAACAGAAAAAACACCAATTGAAGAAATTGCAAAACAATATGTAAATATTGATAAATTATCAGAAGAAGATAAAAATAACAAAGAAAAAGTTGTGGCAAGTGTAGAAGATGCTATTCAAGGTGCAAAAGATATTATTGCAGAAATTATATCAGATAACCCTGAATACCGTAAGCAAATTAAACGTATTTGCTATAGAGAAGGTGTTATAATAACTAAAGCTACAAAGCCAGAAGAAAAAACAGCATATAATATGTATTATGAATTTAGCGAAAAGGTAAATCATTTACCTAGCCACAGAATTTTAGCTATTAATCGTGGAGAAGCTGAAGAATTTTTAAAAGTAAAAATTGAAAAGCCAGAAGATAAAATTTTAGACTTAATAAATAGAGACATTATTAAACAAAAAACTCAATTTACTACAATTTTAGAAGAAACAATTGAAGATAGTTGGAGCAGATTAATTGAACCATCTATTGAAAGAGAAATTCGTTCTGACTTAACAGAAAAGGCAGAAACTCAAGCTATTAAAGTATTTGGAAAAAATGCAAAACCTTTACTTTTAGCAGCCCCTTTAAAAGGTTTAACAGTAATGGGGTTTGACCCAGCATATCGTACAGGTTGTAAAATTGCAGTAATTGATGAAACAGGGAAATTACTTGCAACTACAACTGTATACCCAACAGAACCACAAAATGATGTAGAAGGTGCAAAAAAAGAGCTAAAAGCTTTAATAGAAAAATATAAAGTTGATATTATTGCAATAGGAAATGGAACAGCCTCAAGAGAATCTGAGAGTTTTGTTGCAGATATGATTAAAGAAATTGAAAGACCACTTCATTATGCAATTGTAAGTGAAGCTGGAGCATCTGTATACTCTGCTTCAAAACTTGCAACAGAGGAATATCCAGATATAAACGTATCTTTAAGAGGTGCAATATCAATTGCAAGAAGATTGCAAGATCCACTTGCAGAACTTGTAAAAATAGATCCTAAGGCTATAGGAGTAGGGCAATACCAACATGATGTTGATCAAAAGAAATTAACAGAAAGTTTAACTGGTGTTGTTGAAGATGCAGTAAATGAAGT
Organism: uncultured Clostridia bacterium; assembly: GCA_934120135.1. Taxonomy (GTDB): domain Bacteria; phylum Bacillota; class Clostridia; order TANB77; family CAG-508; genus CAG-273. The sequence goes on from CAKOTK010000005.1 coordinate 79,208, forward strand.
TGGAGTTGATGTTAATACGGCTACACCATCATTACTTTCTTATGTAGCAGGAATAAATAAAACTATTGCAAATAACATAGTAAAATATCGTGATGAAAATGGTAAATTAGCTGAAAGAAAAGAATTGCTAAAAGTTCCTAAATTAGGAAAAGCAGCATTTGAACAATGTGCAGGATTTATTAGAATTCCTGGTGGAAAAAATGCTTTAGAAATTACAGGAGTTCACCCAGAAAGCTATTCTGTTGCAGAAAATTTACTTAATAAATTAGGATACAAAAAAGAAGATTTATTAAATAAAGAAAAACAATCAGAAATAAAAGTTAAATTATTAGAAGTAAATATAAAAGAAACAGCTAATGAACTTAATGTTGGTGAAATGACTTTAACAGATATTATTGAAGAGATGTCAAAACCAGGTAGAGACCCAAGAGATGAAATGCCTAAACAAATATTAAGAGCTGATGTACTTAAATTTGAAGATTTAAGAGATGGAATGGTCTTAACAGGAACTGTTAGAAATGTTACAGACTTTGGTGCTTTTGTTGATATAGGTGTAAAACATGATGGTTTAGTACATATTTCACAATTGAGTAATAGCTTTGTAAAAAATCCATCTGATGTAATTTCAGTTGGAGATATTGTAAAAGTTAAAGTTATTGGAATTGACCAAGAAAGACAAAAGGTTCAGCTTTCAATGAAAGATGTATAAAAAAGGGTATTAGCTTTTCATGGCTAATACCTTTTTAGTAAAATATTCTACATTATAGAACTAAAACCTTAAACATAAAATACCCCTTATCTAAATTGTTCCTGAATTTCATTTATTTCATCATAATGATTATTTAAAATATCTAAAAATACTTTTGCAATTTCTGGGTCAAATTGTGTTCCAGAGCATCTTTTAATTTCAGCTTTTACAACATCTAAACTTAAAGGATCACGATAAGTTCTTCTTGATGTCATAGCGTCAAATGTATCTGCAACAGCAGCTACACGAGCTAAATAAGGAATATCAGTTCCTTTTAGCTTTCCTGGGTAACCGTTTCCATCAAATCTTTCATGATGATGTTTTACAATTGGTATAATATCTTGAAAAACTTCAGCATTACACAAAATATGAGCACCTATTGAAGGATGGTTTTTTATTTGTGAATATTCATCATCTGTTAATTTAGATTCCTTTAATAAAATACTATCAGGAATACCGATTTTTCCAATATCATGGAATAAACCACCAACTTCTAGAGTTTTTAAATCAGTGTCAGATAAACCTAAATATTTTCCAAGTAAAACAGAATATTTAGAAACTCTATCTGAATGACCTCTAGTGTATGGGTCTTTTGCTTCAACTGTATATCTTAAAGTTTGAATACTATCTAAATAAGCTCTTTCTAGCTTTTCATAAGTAGAAGAAAGCTCTTCATTTATTCTTTTAATCTCATTCATTTGTTCAATAGACTTGATTCCAGACTCAATTAAAAGAAGTAACTGATCAAACTTGTCACTCTTTTCACAATAACCTTGAATATCTAATTTTCTAATTGTCTCCAAAGGTGGAGCTAAATCTTTATGACCAGTTAGTAACAAAATATATAATTCTTTGTTAAATTTACGTATTTCTTCAACTACTTGGTCACCATGAATAGGTGTCATAATAAAGTCCAAAATCATTAAATCAAAATGCTCATTTTTTACTTTTTCAATAGCCTCCATTGGATCAGTAACACCTGTAAAATCGTAACCAGATCTTTTTAGGAAAATTGACAAAGAATCAACAATTCCTTCCTCATCATCGACTGCTATAATTCTATAGCCTTTATCATTTGCATTCTGCATGTTTTTTCTCATAATCTCACCTCAATATTTATATTAAATAAGTATACTCAAGATGACAACAACATTATATCATAGTTTGTCGAAATGTACAGCATTTCACAGAAAAAAAGCAATAAAAACATTGACTTTAAGCCTACAATTTTACTTTAAAATAAAATTTAATTTTAAAGTTATGAAAATTATATATACATATTGAACAATTAGTAATAGATTTGATATAATAAATTGGATATATTTAACAATAGTAGTCGTTATTGCAGGGAAATATTTTATACTAATAGGTAAAACTTGACCAAAAGTATTGACAGTTACATAAAAACAAAATATAATATAACTATACAGTATAAATTTACTGTAAATATTTGTGAGGAGGACACTTCAATGGCGTGGAAAGACAGCCAAGATTTCCGCAACGATTATCCTGGTGGATATTCTAAGGGCGGAGACGTTTATGATGGGAATGACAATCGCGTTGGGTACGTTACTGGTGACGGTGATTATCGCATCAACAACGATAGCTCAAACGATGGTCAGCTCTATCGCAACAGAAGCTAAGGTAGTGCCCATAGTTTTCTAATTAGAGAAAACAAACAAAGAGGGGATGGAAGTCTTCCAGCCCCCCTTAATTTATTGTATAAAAAGTTTGAAGGGGAATGAGATGACGAAGGATATTATAAATTTAAAAAATGATTATTATATAGAAGTAATTGAACCAGATGATGAGTTACCAGTTAATTCTATAAATTTGGAAAATTTAAAATTGGCGGATATATTAAATAAAAAGGTGATAACATTTCATATTGATTTACAAAAAATTGATGCAAAGGAATATAAAAAGATATTAAAAAGGTTATTATCTATAAAAAATATAGTTACGAAAACAAAAAAGAGAATAGGAACAAATAAGGGTGAAAAAAATATAGTGGCATATATAAGTAACTTTAATGAGGCTAACAAAGAGCAACAAGATTTTGTTTCAGGAATTAGAGCTGTTTTTTATAATAGTAGATATGAAAGATATAATTATATATATGATGCAGTATGCGATTATTTAGATGGCTATTTTTATGGAAAAAATTTATGTGATTTTCAAAATAATAAATGTGGTGAAAAAAGAAATACATCATCTGTTACTGGATGTTGTCACCAGTTTAAACATAAAGCTTTAGGACCATTTTCAAAGTTAGTTTTATGTGAATATTTAAATAAAGAAAATTATACTTGTGATGCTAAATGTATATCATGCAAATTGTTTACATGTGATTATTTAAGAAGCAAGGGAGTTCAATTTAAAATAAAAGATATTTTACTATTAGATGTATTTTTTAATCCAATACAAAAATATTTTATAAAATATATGGTATTTACACCAAAAGAAAAAATTTTAAAAAGATTAGTAAAGTTATAAATAACTAAAAAGTGTACCTTTTATAGGTACACTTTTTAAGTCTAAAGTGGTAATGTAATATTAAATGTAGTGCCTTTTCCTTTTTCTGTTTCAAAAGTCATATTTCCATTGAAATGAGCACGTATTGTAGAATATGACATAAATAATCCAAGTCCAGTGCCATTTTTACCTTTTGTAGTTATCATTTCTTTAAATAATTTCTTTTGAACTTCATCAGGTAAGCCACATCCATAGTCTTTTACAGAAATTACAATATTGTTATCTTCCTTTTTTAATATTAAATCAATTTTATTATCTGGTTTACCATCATAAGCTTGAATTGCATTTGAAATCATATTGTTTATTACCTGAACCAAACTATTTATATTTCCTTTTAATATAGTTTGTTCATTTGTTTGCATAGACACATTTAATTCAACTAAAGCATTTTTTAGCTCATGTCTCATTAAAATGTTTACACGTTTTACTAATTCATCTAAAGTAAATGAAACATCTTGTTCTTCAGACATTGTGACAGCTTGACCTTTAACTGCTGTAATAATATCAGACATATATTCTGTGTATGAACGAATTTTTTCAATCCAATCCTTCATATCTTTTGCAATATCATGGTGATCTTGAACAGTAACTTCAGGATCTCCAACAGATGCTTCATATTCTTTTACTAAATCTGTTAACCCTTCAGCAGCACCAGATATAGACATTATAGGTGTTTTTAAGTTATGAGCAATACCACCTATAAGTTGACCAAGCGAAGCTAAACGTTCTCTTTCCATAAGCATGTTTTGATTATCGTGAATTTGGTCAACGTAATTTCTAGTTATATCTTGAATTTTATTAAAAGCTAAAATTAGGTCTGCCATTTCATCATTAGATGTAATTGGCAAATTTTTCTCAAAAACAATATTTTCTGAACTTGATATGTTATCCATACCATCATTAACATTTTTAATATCATTTGATAATCCTTTTCCAATATAAACAACAAATATTAAGTTGAATATAATTAGAATAGCAGTAACTATAATAAATGGTGTTATAACTCCATTAGCAAACACAAAGAAGCGGATTCCAGCAAAATAATCTCCTTGGTCAGTATGCACTTTTATAACAGCAGCTTGTGAATTTTGACCATAATATTCAAAAATATGTCCATTCATTTCGTCATAATATGTAAGAGCGTATTTTATAAAAAAGTCATTTATAGTTTCTGGAGAATAATAAACACTTCCATCTTCTGCAGATAAAATTACGTAGTGGTCTCTTTCTGAGTTTAAAGATAAAGTATTTAATTTTTGTTGTACTTCACTTAAAGTGTAAACTTTTGAACTATCAAATTCTTTTAATAATTCATTTCTATAAATATTATATAATAAATCTCCTTTTTCAGTTGTCATAATAGTGGTGCTAAGTAATAATAACAAAATAAAGGAATATAAGAATAGAGGTACTATTTCTATTAATAATTTTTTAAAAATTTCTAGCCTAATACCACCTTTTTTATTTCCTACAATGGCAGATGATTCAATAAGTTTGCTTTCGAAAAAGTTTTTTCCTATCATATAAGAAATTATTGAGTAAACTGTTCCAAAAGATAGTATAACAATACACAATTTTAATAATAATTCAAAATCAGTTTTGAAAACTACTAACAAAATTCCGCAAATAATGGCAGGAACAAAAGATAAAAGAAGTATCATTATGTATGGGTAATTAAAGCATTTTTCTCTTATTTTTAATAAAGTTGTTTTGCTAGCATTTGAATTAAAGTTTATTCTGCTATATACAAATCTAAAACCAATATAAACTAATGCAACTATAATTGCAGAAAGTATAATAAATTGATGTGTGTATTTAATTCCGACTACCTCAACCTGAAAATTGTTATCAATAGAATTTTGAGGATAATTTAGAATAGCCGGTAATGTAAAGTATAATATTATCATAATTAATGTTGCAATAAAAGCATCTAACAGTGCTAATGTTTTATATGATCTGATTCTTGGTACATTTAATTTCATTTTTTAACCACCTATAAATTTATTTTTCATTAAATAATTTATTACAGCTTGTAAGTAATCTTCGGTTACTATAGGCCATGATAAATTTAATTTTTCCAAAATAGAGTTTGTGCGTGTATTATCAAGAATTACACCATTTAAATTATTAGTTTTTATATTAGCAAGATATCCTATAATTCCAAAATAATTATTTTTACTATTTAATATAAGTTTTTCGAACTCTTCAATACTACAAGTTTTCATATTAATATTATGCTTTTTCAAAAATTCGAATAAATAATTAAAATCAAGGTAATTTTGATTAAATAAATGATAAATTGTTAAGTTGTTTTTACGCGTATCATTTATTAATAATGACACTATAAAGTTTGCACAATAGTCTACTGGAGTAAATTCAACAGGAAAATGTAAGAGTTCTTCAGGTATACAATGTAGATTAATTACAGCAGATATTCTATTTAAAAATGCGTTTTCACTTGCATTTTGTTGGAATACTCCATCTGAAAAACGGTTAGTGATATTTCCCATCCTATAAATAGTAGCACATAAGTTATCATTTTTACAAGCATTTAATATCAATTTTTCTGCTTCAAATTTACTTTTTACATAAACATTATCTTCATAGCTTTGACCGATATAAAAATTTTCCTCAGTAAAAGTAGTTTCAGGGCTTTTTACTAAGCCATATCCAGAAACAGAAATTGTAGAAATATAATGCAAAGGAATATTATATTTAATACAAAAATCAGTTATTTTTTTTGTACCTGCTACATTTGTATTATAAAATTCTTCATATTTTCCATAATGTTTTACTAAAGCAGCAGAGCTTATTACACAGTCAATATTATTTCCAAGGAAGTCATATTGTTCATCTGGTAGATTGAAGTTATCTTTTAAAATATTTCCTGTTATTAAGTTAATTCTATGACTGTAATTTCTAAGGTTTTCATTTGGAAAATAAAAGTGAAATTTTTCATAAAACCTTTCTATTGCATTTATATTATCTTTTTCACGTATAACACAATATATTCTTGATTTTGTTTTTGCTAATAACTCATACAAAATATGAGAGCCCAGAAAACCAGTAACACCAAATAATAGGATATTATTAAAATTATTTGTGTTGTTAATAGGTTTTATTAAATTCTTTATAACAGGAATTTCATTTTGAGAAGTTCCTGAATCAGAATTGGAATTTCTTAATATATGTGAAGCTAGATCTCTAATCGTTTGATAATCATAGAAATCCTGAGTATTTATATTATAGCCTATACTATATAATTTAGTTTGAGCTTTTATAATTGTAAGTGAATCTACATAATAGTCAAAAATGTTTGCAGTTACACTTAGTTCTTTAATTTGTAATAACTCACAGAAAATATCATGTAATGTATGTTCAACTTCATTACTAGGTTCTACTATCTCTTTTGATTCAGTTAAAGCAGGAAGTGGCAATAATTTTTTATTTATTTTTCCATTTCCAGTAAGAGGAAGCACCTGCATACTAACATAATATTTGGGGACCATATACATAGGTAGTAATTTTTGTAAGTAATTTTTTAAACTTTTTTCATCAATAGTTTTGTTACCTACATAATAAGCGCATAAAACCTTAGTACCTTTTATATCTAAAGCTGATATATAGCAGTCTTTTATATTAGGGTAATTCAAAATTCTAGACTGGATTTCTCCAATTTCTATTCTAAATCCATTTATTTTTACTTGAAAGTCACTACGTCCAATACATTCCATAATTCCTGTATCATATAATTTAACAATATCTCCAGAATCATACATTACCCCATTTTCTATAAATGGACAAGAAATGAATTTGGAAGCTGTCATCTTTGGTAGTTCAACATAACCTTTTGAAAGCCCTTTACCTGCAATATATAGTTGACCGTTATATCCAAAAGGAACCAAATTAAGGTCACTATTTAGAACAAATAAATTAGTGTTATCTGCTGGAATTCCAATTGGAACTGTAGCATATTCATTTTCAGTATATTCATAAATCATACAACCAACAGTAGCTTCTGTAGGTCCATATTCATTAAATATATGAATAGGATGGACAAATGCTGTAGAAATTTTTTGACAAATTTCATTTGTTAAAATATCTCCACCAACAATTAACTTTGTAACAACAGATTCAGGAAAAGCCAAATCTTGCAACAAGTTTAAGTGCGCAGGTGTTAATTTTATAATTTGTACTTTTTTATCATCTATAATTTCTTTTAGTAATAATTGAGGATTAGAATTCTCATAAATGTAAATGGTGTTTCCAGACACAAGAGGAGTGAAAACAGAAGTTACTGTTAAATCAAAAGAAATTGAAGAATATAAAGGAAAATTAGTAGTTTCTCCATTTACATATTCTTTATTTGCCCACATAATATAATTTGACAAACTTTCATGAGCGATTTTTACTCCTTTAGGGTTTCCAGTAGAACCAGAAGTATAAATAATATAAGCTAAATCTTGTAAATCTGGTTTATATTTATTTTCATAAATTATTGTTGTATTAGGTAGTGATACACCTAAGCAAAGGTTAGCTAAATCTTCTAATTTAGTATTAGTTAATATTTTTTTGCAACTGCTATTTTGAGCAATATATTTAACACGTTCTATTGGGTAAGAAACATCAATAGGGATGTAACAAGCGCCCAACTTTAATACTGCTAAAATGCTTACAACAAGCTCAATTGAATTAGGGAAGAATAAACAAACTTTATCTCCTTTTTCAATATTATTTTCATGTAAATAATTAGCTAAATAATTTACACAATTATTAAGTTCTTTATATGTGAATTTAGTTTCTCCAAAACATAAAGCTAATTTATCAGGGCTTTCTAAGACTTGCTCCTCAAATAAATCAATTACAGTTTTAGTTATAGGGAGGTCAATTGATTTATTATAAGTATTAAGAATAAACTGTTTTTCCTCTGGTAAAACTAATTCTAATTGATTTGTTGATACATTTGGGTTATCAATAACTTGATTTATTATTGATATAATTCTTTGGTGAAGTAATTGTATATCTTTTTCAGTATATTTGGCAAGTTGATAATCATAGGCAATACTTAGTTCACCAGTGTCATTTATATCAAATAAATGAATATCTAATTCGTCCATATTTGTATTACTATGAGTCCATCTAGTAGTATAAGGAATATCATTAATACTACCATTAGATTTATTTATTTGATATGAAATCATTATATTGTATAAATTTGGTATAGAAGCATCTTGTGTTCTAACATATTCAAGAATTGCTTGATATGGATATTTTTGATGCCTAAAAATAGACAAAGTTTCCACACCCATTTTTGATGCAAATTCAGAGAACAAAGTATTTTCCTCCAAATTTACTAAGAATGGTACTGTACTAATAAACATACCAGCAGTATTTTTTTCTTTAAAATTGGTTCTATTTAAGATAGGGGTACCAATAACAAAATTTTTCTCATTAGTCACTTTTCCAATATATAGTGAAAAAACAGACATAAAAAAGTGATAACAAGATATATTATTTAACTTGCAATAATCATTTATTTTATTCATTTTTTCTTTATCAATTAAAAAACATTCTCTACTAGAACTGCACATTGCAGAACCGTCTATTGATTTTGTTGATAAACTTGCTGGAGTAAATGGATTTTCAAATAGATTTTCCCAAAACATTTTATCATTATTATATTTTTCACTTGATAAATATTTTTGCTCAGAATTTATATAATCCACATATGATGTTTGTAAAAGTTCAGGCGTAGTGTTATTTAAAAAACTAGAGTAAAAATTCATAAGTTTTGGAGCTATTTGATTAACTGTTTGAGCATCAGAAATTATGTGATGCACAGTTAATACAACTCCTCCGGTAGCATCTGGAAGACTAAATATTGTGAAATGAAATAAGTTAGAGTTTATCATATCAAATTTTCTTTCACAATCAATTTTTTCAAATTTATATAGTTCATCTAAAGAAGAAAAGGAGATATAGTCAACATCAAAGGGCGAAAATTCCCCTATGTATTGCTTTATATCTCCTTTTTTATCAAAACAAAGTTTAATAAGAAAACTATCATTTGTTTTTACATATTCATAGATAGATTTCTTTAATAAATTAAAATTAATTTTATCTTTTATAATTATTGTTCCACCAATATTATTAACAGAGGTATTCTTAAAGAATTGCTCTGTGTACCAAATTGATTTTTGAGGATTAGTTAAATCATATAAAATCTTTTCCATAATAAAAATTTCCCCTTTTTGTATTTTGCGAAAAATTCTAGCTAAATTATATATGAAACCAACTTAAAAATCAATAAAAATAATGTAAAAAAATGGAGATTATTGGGAATTTTGAAAATGTTAGTTTAAATTTACAAAAGTTGTTCATAATTAAGATAAATATATATGAAAATAGGAGAAAAGAATGGAAGAGTACATTAGAAAAAAACAAAATAAATCTAGAATAAAAAAATATATTTTAGGTACATTTATTAGTATTTTAATAGTTATTTTATTAGCACTTACATATGTGTTGTATTATGGAATTGAAACTCCTACACAAATAATAAATAAGCAATATGACGCAACTAAAATTTCACAAACAGTAGATGAGGTGAAAACTGAAAATGAAACAATTACTCAAATGCTGGAAAGTGTGAATGAAAGCATAGTAGGAATCTCAAAACTGAAAGGAACGGGTAGATCTATATTTGTAAAAGATAGTACATCAAAATTAGGGCTAGGAACAGGGATGATAGTATCAGAAAATGGCTACATTCTAACTAATGAACATGTAGCAGGAGAAAAATATAGCAAATGCTATGTGACACTTTCAACAGGTAAAAATTATCAAGGAAATGTAGTGTGGTCAAGTTCAGATTTAGATTTAGCAATTGTAAAAATAAATGCAAAAGATTTAAAATATGTCACTTTAGGAGATTCTTCTAAAGCAAGGTTAGGGCAAATGGTATATGCAATAGGAAATCCAATAGGTTTTGAATTTCAAAGAACTGTTACTTCTGGTATTGTGAGTGCAACAAATAGAACAATAGTATTAAACGAACAAGACGAAATTGGAAATGAAAAATCTTCATACATGGAAGATTTAATACAAACAGATGCAACTATAAATCCTGGAAATAGTGGAGGACCTTTGATAAATGAGAGTGGAGAAGTTATTGGCGTAAATAGTGTAAAAATCACATCAGCAGAGGGAATTGGATTTGCAGTTCCAATAAATTCAGTAAAAGCAATATTAAAAAGTTTTATTTCAACAGGAGGGTTTGAAGAAGCGTATTTAGGAATTTTTGCATATGACAAAAATGTAATACCATATTTAGATAGTAACTTACAGTTAGACAAAGGAATTTATGTGGTACAAGTTAATGGAAATTCAGCTGCGGCAAAGTATGGAATACAAGAAAAAGATGTATTGCTAGAAGTTGATGGATTAGCTTTAGAAAAAATGTGTGATTTAAGAAGTTATATTTATACCAGAAAGCCGGGAGATGAAGTTACATTTAAGGTTTTACGAAACAAAAAAGAAATGCAAATTGCAGTCAAATTATTTAAAAAATAATTTGTTAATGAGAACGAAAAAATTAAAGATATAGAACATAACATAGAATAGCGATATAGCAGATGATTTGTGTCAATGATTTGAGAAAATGTCCCGAAATTTTTTAAACATTAGCCCTAAAATTTAGTTTTTAGGGCTAAATTTTAT
>CAKOTK010000006.1 GCA_934120135.1 uncultured Clostridia bacterium
ACAAGATTTGATGGCTTAGAAGTAAGATTCGATGGACTAGAAGAAAAGGTTGATAGACTAGAGACAAGATTTGATGGCTTAGAAGTAAGATTCGATGGACTAGAAGAAAAGGTTGATAGACTAGAGACAAGATTTGATGGCTTAGAAGTAAGATTCGATGGACTAGAAGAAAAAGTTGATAGTCTAGAAACAAAATCTGATAGAATAGACGCAAAGACTGACAGAATTGAAAAGCGAATTACAGATGAAATGGAAGACACTTCGCATATGATAAAAACTTTATTTAACCAAACAGATAGAATCACTAACTATTTGGATTTAAATTGGAACATGAAAAAAATTAATTAATAAAATAAAACGGGGCTATTTATTTTAGGAGGTTTTAATGAACTTTTTGAAAAATATGCTCTTTTTTATTTTTCCACGCAAATGCGAGATGTGTGAAACAATTTCTGAGAGCTATATATGTGACAAGTGTAAGAGTAAACTAGAAAAAACAGAGTTATATTTAAATAGAATAGATGATTACTCAAAAGACAATACAAAGTATTTTGACGAACATGCATATATTTTTGAGTATAATTCAATAATAAGAGAAAAAATAATTGAGTATAAATTTAAGAACAAACCATACTTAGGAAAAATGTTTTCTGAATTTTTTGTGAAAAATGAAAAAATGTGTGGATTTTTTGAAAAGTATGATATAATTATTCCAGTTCCAATGACAAATAAAAAAATAAAAGAAAGAGGATATAATCAAACAGAAATAATAGCAAAGATTATATCTCAAAATATTACGAATATAACAATGCAAAAAAATGTATTAATAAAATATAAAAATAACAAAGTTCAAAGTCAACTTAATAAAGAACAGCGACAACAAAATGTACAAAATGTATATGAACTTAACAATGAAGAAATAATAAAAAATAAGAACATACTAATTTTTGATGATATATACACAACTGGAGCAACATGTAATGAATGTGTTAAAACATTAAGAAATGCACAACCTAAGAAAATTGGAATTATTACAATAGCAAAAGACTGTGAAAAAATACAAGTGAAGAACAATAGAAAGGAATGAAGCAAATGGAAGATTTAGTAGAAAGCATATTAGACTATATTAGAGCAGAATACACAGATTATGCGATTATGATAAATGGCGAATGGGGAAGCGGAAAAACGTATTTTTGGAATCACAAGATAAAGCCTAAAATTGAAGCAATGCAGGTAAATGGAAAAAGATTAACTCCAATTTATATGTCTTTGTATGGAATATCAAACCTAGAAGAAATAAGCAAAAAGATATTTATTGAAACCACTCAATTAATGGATAAAAATCTAAAGAAATTTATGGGAGCAAGTGGAGTCGCAAGTATTCCAGAATATGCTAAAACTGGACTAGATATGGCAAACTTTTTTGGTGTGACTCAAAATGGAGATAGATTAGATTATGCTCAATTTTTCTCAACAGACGATAAAGTGCTTTGTTTTGATGACCTAGAAAGAGCAAATGTTGATGTTATTGATATTTTGGGATATATCAATAACTTTGTCGAACATGACAACATAAAGACAATAATAATTTGTAATGAGAAGGAATTATCTACTAAACTAAAAAACAGCAATCTAGAAATGAAGACATTCATAGCCACATACTTATTAGATAAGGAAAATAAATTGAATATAAAAACAGATAAACCAATGGTAGAAAGAATACGTGATACCATTGAATATGTTTTTGACAAAGCAAATGACTACGAAAGAATAAAAGAAAAGTTAATAGGAGAAACTTTTGAATATGCTCCAGAATTCAACTATATAATAAATGGACTTTTAATGAGATATGAAAACAATGCAGATTTAATTAGATTTTTAAGAGAAAATACTGCACTAATAACTTCTACATTTAACAAAAGTGGGACTAGGAACTTACGTATTTTGAAACATGCTTTAAATAACTTTAAAAAAATATTTGATACGGTTACAAATTCGTATCCAAATACTAATCATAGAGTATTACAAACAATGCTGATTTTTACAATAGCAATATCTTTTGAAATTAAGGCAGGAAAAATTACAAAAGACAAGTTTATAAATATTAATAACAATGAAGAATACAAATCAGTACTAGTATCTTCAAGAGTATTTATGGATAATAGGCAATTTTATATTAAAGAATTTGATAATAACTATTATTATAATTTTAAAGCAGAATATCGTTTCTTCAAATTTATTGAAAAATATGTACGTACTCGTATTTTTGATATGAAAATCTTTAAAGAAAACATGGAAGTAATACGTGATACTGTAGATACAAAACAGCTACCTGGTTATAAAAGACTTCTTACTGAAGAGTATTGGAAAATACCTGATGACCAATTTAATGGAGTAATTGATGAAACGTTAGATTATGTTAAAAATGGAAGAATAGAAATAATACAAATTGTAAAATTATTTTCATATTTTGCATATTTCATAAAAAAGGATCTTATTAACTATGATATGAGAACAATAAAGTCTGTATTTTTCAATGGAATGAATATATCATCATTAACATCAACCTACTGTACAAATGTTGATGAAGAATTATCTCAAGTAGCAGTTGAAGACGAATTTGAACCGGATATGGAAGAAATATTGAAACACTTTAATGAAATAAATATGCAACTAAAAACTAAAATGTATAATGAAAAAGCAGAAGAGATATTTAAATATATTCCAATGAAAATGGAAATGTTTTATGATAAATTCGATAAAGAATGTATGAATGTTCCAATATTTAAATATTATGATCCATTTCAAACATTCCAAAGAATTTCATGTGCAAGCAATGAAGATATAGTAACAATAAAAGAAAAACTAGTTGATAGAGCTAGTAGATTTAAAAATGAAATTCAGGAAGAAATACCAAACATAAGAAAATTAAAACAAATAATGGATGATTACATTGATGGAAAACTTCCAAGTATAAAAGTAGTTTTACTACAAGATTTTTCTAATGAATTAGGTAAAATCATAAAAAGTTATGATGCAGAAAAACAAGAAATATTAAATATTGAAGAATAAAAATGTATAAAAACTTCCTTTTAAAGCAATAATAAGAATAATTATAATTGCATAGAGCTAAAAGCTTTAAATTTAAAAGGAGGTAATATTTTGAAAGCAACAGGTGTAGTAAGAAGAATTGACGATTTAGGTAGAGTTGTTATTCCAAAGGAAATTAGAAAAACATTAAGAATAAAAGAAGGGGACCCTCTTGAGATATTTACAGATAAAGAGGGAGAAGTGATTCTAAAAAAATATTCACCAATAGGAGAATTGACAGAATTTGCGACAGGATACGCAGAAACATTAGCAAAAACGACAGGACATATTGCATGTATTACAGATAAAGATACAGTAATTGCAGTATCAGGTGGAGCTAAGAAAGAATTGTTAGAGCAAGATATTAGTGAAGAATTAGAAAGATTAATGGATGATAAAGAAAAATATACTAGTAAAGAAAACAATGATTTAGCTATTCCAATTACTAAAAATGAAAATAAGGAAAGAAGATACAATTCACAAGTTGTGTATCCAATAATTTCTGATGGAGATGTAATAGGAACAGTAATATTATTATCAAAAGATAACAACACAAAAATGAATGAAGTAGAACAAAAAGTTGCACAATCTGCAGCAAGCTTTTTGGGAAGTCAGATGGAAATATAATGTAACAAAATTGTAATATATATGTAACAAAAACGTAACACAAAAAAGCTTGATTATTTCGAATATTTATAGTATAAATAATATGAAAATAATAGTAATTGAAATCCACAAAGGAGGAAAAACAATGGAAGAATTAAAAAATAATGAAGTAAGAGCTGAAGTACCAGCAGAAATAAGCACTTGGACAAAAATCAAAAACTTTTTATTTCAAGACTTAACACTTACATTAACACCAAAACAAGAAAAAGTATTCCAAGAAGTACATGATTTTTGGCACCAAGAAGTTAATCGTGATTTTTGGTTTCAAGAAATCGAAGTTATAGATAATATAACATTGTAATAAATAAAAAGCTTATTAGACAAAACTAATAAGTTTTTTTATATTCTAAGAATTTTATTATAGTATAATAAAATTCTGTAGAAGATAAATATGCGAATTTTTAGAATTTCTAGCAGTTTGCACTGCATAGAAATTCTTGAAATCCGTTTTTTTATTATTTTTCTAAGAGAATACTTGAAAAGTATTCTTTTTTGATATAAAATTACATTGTTTAGGATATACTAAACATATTAACAAAAAAGAATGTAGAGATACATTCAAAAGGAGGAAAAATTATGTCAATAAAATTAGGAATTAATGGTTTCGGAAGAATAGGAAACTTATCACTACAAGCAGCACTAAATAAAGAGAACGTGGAGGTTATTGCGATAAATGACCCATTTATAACAGCAGATTATATGGCATATATGATGAAATACGATACAATCCATGGAAAATTCAATGGAGAAGTTTATGAAAAAGACGGAAAATTAGTAGTAAACGGGAAAGAAATTAAAGTATACAATGAAATGGAACCTAAAAATGTTCCTTGGGGAGCAGATGGAGTTGAATATGTACTAGAATGTTCAGGAGTATTTACAACAATTGAAAAAGCAAATGCACACTTAGAAGCAGGTGCAAAAAAAGTAATTATATCTGCACCATCTAAAGATGCACCAATGTTTGTTATGGGAGTAAATAACGAAACATATACACCAGATATGAACATTATTTCAAATGCATCATGCACAACAAACTGTTTAGCACCACTTGCTAAAATTATAAATGATAACTTTGGAATCAAAGACGGCTTAATGACAACAGTTCACAGTATTACAGCAACACAAAAAACAGTTGATGGTGCTTCTAAAAAGGACTGGAGAGGCGGAAGAGCAGCAAGTTACAATATTATTCCATCATCAACAGGAGCAGCTAAAGCAGTTGGAAAAGTTATTCCTTCATTAAATGGAAAATTAACAGGTATGTCATTTAGAGTACCAACAGTTGATGTTTCAGTTGTAGACTTAACATGCAACCTAGAAAAACCAGCAACATATGAAGAAATATGTGAAGCAGTTAAGAAAGCATCAGAAAATGAAATGAAAGGTATAGTAGAATATGTATCAGACCCAGTAGTTTCATCAGACTTTATACATGATGAACATACATGTATTTTTGATAGTACAGCAGGAATAGCATTAACAGACACATTTGTAAAATTAGTTGCATGGTATGATAACGAATGGGGTTATTCAAATAAATTAGTTGATTTAGCTATTTATGTTGCTAGTAAATAAGGAAAGGAAAAGTAGTATATATGGAAAAGAAAACAATAAGAGACATAGATACAAAAGAACTAAAAGGAAGAAAAGTATTGGTTCGTTGTGATTTTAATGTACCATTAAAGGATGGAGAAATTACAGATGATACAAGAATTAGAGCAGCACTTCCAACAATAAGATATTTACTAGAAAGTGGAGCAAAGGTAGTACTTTGCTCACACTTAGGCAGACCAAAGGGAGAAGTGAATGAAAAGTATTCAATGAAGCCAGTAGCAGAAAAACTATCAGAAGAGCTAGATGCAAAAGTAAAATGTGCAGAAGACGTAACAGGACCAAGTGCAAAAGATATGGCTAATGGATTACAAGAAGGAGAAGCAGGACTACTTGAAAATGTTCGTTTTGATCCAAGAGAAGAAAAAAATGAAGAAAGTTTAGCAGTAGAATTAGCTGATTTAATTGGAAATGAAGGCATTTATGTAAATGACGCATTTGGTACAGCACATAGAGCACATGTTTCTACAGAAGGAGTTGCACATCATGTGAATGAATCCGTAGCAGGACTTTTAATGGAAAGAGAAATTGAAAAACTTGGAGCAGTGCTTGAAAAACCAGAAGAGCCATTTGTTGCAATTTTAGGTGGAGCAAAAGTATCAGATAAAATAGGAGTTATTGAAAACCTAATGGAAAAAGTTCAAACAATAGAAATTGGTGGAGCAATGGCTAACACATTCTTAAAAGCTAAAGGATATGATATAGGCTCATCTAAATATGAAGCAGACAAAATAGACGTAGCAAAACAAATAATGAAAGATGCTCTTAATAAAGGTGTAGAAATAATACTACCCAAAGATGCTAGAGTAGCTAGAATAGCAGAAGGTGAAGAATTGACACCTGAAACAGTAGAATCAGCAGAACACAAAAATGTTAAATTAAATGTAGAAGGAAAAGGCGAATCTTTAGAAGGCTGGCAAATATTAGATGTAGGAGATACTACATTAACATATTTTGCAGATAGATTAGAAAATGCAAAAACAGTAGTATGGAATGGACCTTTAGGATATACTGAAGTACCAGAATATGCACAAGGAACAGAAAAAATAGCTAAATATATTTCACATACTAAAGCAAAATGCGTAATTGGTGGTGGAGATTCAGTCGCAGCTATTCAAAAAATAAAGAAAGCAGCAAAACAAAATGGAGAAGATGTAAAACAAGAATTCAGCAATATTTATTTATCAACAGGTGGTGGTGCATCTTTAGAATTCTTAGAAGGAAAAACATTACCAGGAATTGCAGCACTAAATAATAAAGAAAAACAAAAATGCAAATCAGGAGAAGATGGAAATTGCAAAAGCAATGAACAACAACTTGCTGATTAAGGAAAGAGGAAACCAAATGAGAAGAAAAGTTGTTGCAGGAAATTGGAAGATGAATATGCTTCCTAATGAAGCAATGAGCTTTATAAGACAAATTGAAAGTGAAGTAAATAATTCTAAAGCAGAGGTAATTCTTTGTGTACCATATACAGACCTATTTTATAGTTTGCTTACAGCACAAGATACTAAAATAAAAATAGGAGCACAAAATATGCACTGGGAAGAAAAAGGTGCATATACAGGAGAAATTTCTGGACAAATGCTAAAATGTATTGGTGTTGAATATGTAATTATAGGTCATTCTGAAAGAAGACAATATTTTGCAGAAACAGATGAAACTGTAAATAAAAAGGTAAAAGCAGCATTACTAAATGAACTAAAACCTATTGTATGTGTTGGCGAGACATTAGAACAAAGGGAACAAGGTAAACAAGAAGAAATCATAACAAATCAAACTCACTTAGCCTTAGAAGGACTAAGTGCAGACCAATTGAAAAATGTTATGATTGCATATGAGCCAATATGGGCAATTGGAACAGGTAAAACAGCTACATCTGAAGATGCAAACAATGCAACAAAATCAATTAGAAATCAAATTGAAAAAGATTATGGCAAGAATGTTGCAGAAAATATTATAATACTATATGGTGGTAGTGTTAAACCTGACAATAGCAAAGAATTATTTTCAATGTCTGACATAGACGGAGGTCTTGTTGGAGGGGCAAGTTTAAAAGCAGAAGAATTTATTAAGATATTATCGATTTAGAAGAAATGGAGAAAAATAATGGACAGAAAACCAATAATGCTAATGATATTAGATGGATTTGGAATAAATGAAAACGAAAAAGGAAATGCAGTTAAATTAGCTAATACACCTAATATTGATAAACTAATGAAAACATGGCCAACTACTCAAATTCATACAAGTGGGTTGGCAGTAGGATTACCAGAAGGACAAATGGGAAATTCAGAAGTTGGTCATACCAATATAGGTGCAGGAAGAGTAGTATATCAAGATTTAACACGTATTACAAAATCAATTGAAGATGGAGAATTCTTTAGTATTAAAGAACTAACAGCAGCAATTGATAACTGCAAAAAATATAGTTCAAAACTTCATATTATGGGCCTTCTTTCAGATGGTGGAGTTCATAGTCATATTAGACATCTATTTGCATTACTAGAATTAGCAAAAAGAAAAGATTTTGAAGATGTATATGTACATTGTTTCTTAGATGGAAGAGATACACCACCAGCTTCAGGAGAAAGCTATATTCTACAACTTGAAGAAAAAATGAAGGAAAAAGGTGTAGGCAAGATAGCAAGTATATCTGGTAGATTCTATAGTATGGACAGAGATAAAAGATGGGACAGAGTTGAAAAAGCATATAAAGCTCTAGTATATGGAGAAGGAGAAAAAGCAACATCTGCTATTTCTGGAATAGAAGCATCATATCAAAAAGAAGTATTTGACGAATTTGTTGAACCAACAGTTATATGCAATGGTGAAGAACCAATTGCTACAATTGATAATCATGATTCAGTTATATTCTTTAACTTTAGGCCAGATAGAGCAAGAGAAATAACCAGAAGTTTAGTTGATCCAGAATTTGATGGCTTTGAAGTAAAACCATTAGAATTGTATTATGTATGTTTCACTCAATATGATGAAACAATACCAAATGTTCAAATTGCATTTAAGCCAGAAGTATTGGTTAATACATTTGGAGAATATGTTTCTAAAAAAGGATTAACACAATTAAGAATTGCAGAAACAGAAAAATACGCACATGTTACATTCTTCTTTAATGGTGGAGAAGAAAAACAATATAAAGGAGAAGATAGAATTTTAATACCATCTCCTAAAGTTCAAACTTATGACCTAAAACCTGAAATGAGTGCTATAGAAGTAACAGACAAAGTTGTTGAAGCAATAAATTCAGACAAATATAATTGTATTATATTAAATTATGCTAACCCAGATATGGTTGGTCATACAGGAAGTTTAGAAGCTGCAATTAAAGCTATTGAAACAATTGATGGATGTGTAGAAAGAGTTGTGGAAGCAATGGAAGAAAAACAAGGAATAATCTTAATGACAGCTGACCACGGAAATGCAGAACAAATGATAGATTATAAAACTGGAGAGCCACACACAGCACATACTACAAACCCAGTTCCACTGGTTTTAATAGGAATGCAAGGTGTAAAATTAAAAGAAGGCAAACTTGCAGATTTAGCACCAACAATGTTAGATATTATAGGACTAGAAAAACCTGAAGAAATGACAGGAAATAGTCTTATTGAAAAATAACAAAAAGAAAGGAAGGATAATCATGAAAGATTATTTAGAAATTGAAAGCGTAAGAGCATTAGAAGTATTAGACTCAAGAGGAAATCCAACTGTACAAGTAGAAGTAGTAACAGAAGGAGGATTTTCAGGAGTTGCTATGGTTCCATCAGGAGCATCAACAGGAAGCTTTGAAGCTGTTGAATTAAGAGATGGAGACAAAGAAAGATACTTAGGAAAAGGCGTATTAAAAGCAGTTAAAAATGTAAATGAAGTTATTAGCAAAGAAATTGAAGGAATGAACGTATATGAACAAGCTAAAATAGATGCTACAATGATTAAACTTGATGGAACAGAAAATAAAGGCAAATTAGGTGCAAATGCTATGCTTGGAGTTTCTTTAGCAGTAGCAAAAGCAGCAGCAGCTTCATTAGGAATGAGCCTATATAACTACATTGGAGGAGTAAATGCAAAAGAATTACCAGTTCCAATGATGAATATTATGAATGGTGGAAAACATGCTGACAGCTCTTTAAGTGTGCAAGAATTTATGATTATGCCAGTTGGAGCTAAAACATTTAGTGAATGTATGAGAATGGGTGTAGAAGTATACCATAACTTAAAGAAAGTATTAAAATCAAAAGGATATTCAACAGGTGTTGGAGATGAAGGTGGATTTGCTCCAAACTTAGGAAGCGAAGAAGAAGCAGTAGAATTAATTATAGAAGCAATCAAACAAGCTGGATATAAACCAGGAGAAGATGTATGCTTAGCACTAGACGTTGCAGCAACAGAAATGTTTGATGAAGCTAAAAAAATAGGAAAAGACGGATATTACTTCTGGAAAACAGATGAATTCAAAACAAAAGATCAAATGATAGACTTTATAGTTGAATTAGCAGAAAAATATCCTATAATCTCAATTGAAGATGGATTAGCTGAAGAAGACTGGGAAAGCTGGAAAAAACTAACTGAACGTATAGGAAGCAAAGTTCAATTAGTAGGAGATGACTTATTTGTAACAAATATGAAGAGATTACAAAAAGGAATTGACAACAATACAGCAAATAGTATATTAATCAAATTAAACCAAATTGGAACATTAACAGAAACATTAGATGCAATTGAACTTGCAAAGAGAAATGGATATACAGCAGTTGTATCACATAGAAGTGGTGAAACAGAAGACACAACATTAGCTGATGTTGCAGTTGCAACAAATGCAGGACAAATTAAAACTGGTGCACCATGTAGAACAGATAGAGTTGCTAAATATAACAGACTATTAAATATTGAAGCAGAATTAGGAGATGTAGCAGTATTTAGAGGTCGTAAAGCTATAAAATAATGTTACTTAGTGTGAAAAATACCCTTGGTATTTTTCACACTACTACATAAATATTTGGTAAATTTATTCGTGACTAAAATTTTAAATATTCTGGGGTATCGCCAAGCGGTAAGGCATCGGACTCTGACTCCGACATTCCTGTGTTCGAATCACAGTACCCCAACCAATATTCCTTTGTTTATCTATGCTTATTAGGTTCAATATGGTTAAAAATGAGCTATTATCTTATACTTTCTTTATAATTTTAAATTCTGTTTCAATTCTTTTATGGATTACTTTTCCATTTGTTTTTTCTACAGGAAGAAATACGCCTAAAAATTTATAACCTAATTTATTAGTGATTTTATCTCTCATTTTCATAAAAGTTACTCTTTCTCTTCTATCGAAATCGTTACTTGTATTTGTATAAAATTCGTTATATTCACAAATAGTGTCTTTATTATCATTCATAGTATTATTCCAACCGCTAGAAGATGCAACCATTACATTGTCTTTTTCTATTGCTAATTGCGGAAACCAAGCCATTATTTCTTTATTTGTTATATTTTTTATTTTAAACCATGCTTGTTGTTGTCCTTTATAATCAGTTCCAAAGATCAAATTACTTGCTTCGTTTATTGTAGAAAATTCAATATCGTCATAAATAGTTATTTTTTCTTTATCTGCTAAATATTCTTGTGGTGCTAGAATTTCCCACTTTTTAAATTCACCGCTCTTGATTTGTTGTTCCTTATGTAATTTTATATTTTCCACAATTTTATCAATAGCATTGTTTATATCTATTATTGATTTATCATAAACAGTAATACGTTGTTCATTGTAACTACCTAATTCTGAGATAATATCTTCAGTTCTCAGTTTGTCATTTTCTACTTGGCTTATGTGGTGTGGCTCATCACATTCTATCCCAATATTGAATTGGGGAAAATACAAATCAATTAAACAATAACCTTTCTTGCCATTTATTATTCTTTTAACATATTTTTGAGTCATAGGCTTAATATCTAAATCATTAAGTCTATTGTATAACCTATTTATCACATAATTTTCATAATCTTTTCTCTTGGTTCTTGATAGGGTTCTTATTAGATAATCTTTTTTATCTTCCATATTTTTATTACTCCTTTTTTACATTTGTGATATTCTTTATTATAAATTTTATTTTTTATATTTTATCAAATAATAAAGATAAAAGCAAAATATTTAAGATTTTTATGGAACAGTTGAAAATAAAATATTAAAAAATACAGGTTTAACAGGAGACGAAAAATGCAAAATATTTGACATGGCAAAAAATACAAGAGAATGGACCACAGAATACTGTGCTGGCACGTATAACAATGAGGCTCTCCCTTGTACTAGTTGGGGGAGGTTTCTACAACAGTTTGGGCCGCTACACGTGTGATCGTATAGGCACCTATGCGACTGTCATCGACGACTTCGTTTCTTTTAGAACCATACTTTATGTAAAGTAACACTGGTCACTGGTTCAATGAAGAGAATGAATTTTATAGAAAATTTTCAAAAACTCTTTATCAATAGTAGATTATCTGTTATAATAATTTCATAATTATAAAAAGGTAGGTAATAAAAATGAATGAGAAAATGTTTGAAATTATGAAAAATAAACCAGGCTTTATTGCAGCGCTAGACCAAAGTGGTGGAAGCAGTAGCAAAACTTTAAAAAATTATGGAATAGAAGAAAGTGAATATAGCTCAGAAGAAGAAATGTTTAACTTAATCCATGAAATGAGAAAAAGAGTATTTACAAGTAAAGCATTTACAAATGACCATATAATAGGAGCAATATTATTTGAAAAAACAATGCTTTCAAAAGTAAATGACCAATTTACAGCTGATTATTTATGGAATGAAAAGCAAATTGTTTCATTCTTAAAAGTCGATAAAGGCTTAGCAGAACAAGCAAATGGCGTGAAATTAATGAAACAGATACCAGAGCTTGATGAAGAATTAAAAGAAGCAACCGAGAAGAATGTCTTTGGAACAAAAATGAGATCAGTTATATATGAGCCAAATGAAGAAGGAATAAAAGCAATTGTTAAACAACAATTTGAATTAGCAGAAAGAATTTGTAATGCAGGCTTAGTTCCAATTATAGAACCAGAAGTTGATATAAATGCACCAGAAAAAGAAAAATGCGAAGAAATATTAAAAGAAGAAATCAAAAAACAACTAGATTCTTGGGATGAAAATAAAAAAATAATGTTCAAATTTACAATTCCAACTATAGCTAACCATTATCTTGGTTTATATGACTATAGTTGTGTTGTGAGAATAGTAGCTTTATCAGGAGGATATGACATAGAAGAAGCAGTAGAATTACTTGCTAAAAACAACAAAATGATAGCAAGCTTTTCAAGAGCATTATTACAAGATTTAAATGTTCATCAGACACAAGAAGAATTTGATCAAAAATTAAATGATGTAATTGTAAAAATATATAATGCATCAATTACCTAAAACAAAAAAATCCAACTCGCAATGAGTTGGACTTTTTTTATCTATTTATTTAATTCATTAAAACGTCTAACTTTTATAACAGCAAATACTATTGCTGCAACAACTAAAACTATAAATAACACATTGTAAACTCCGGTTTGAGGAATAGGGTCTTTTGCAATAGTATTGTCAGGAACCTTTACCTCGTTAATTACTAATTTAACCTTTGGAGAAACATCAGAGTTAGAGTTGCCTTTTCCATCAACTGTTTCAAAATCAATATCTACTTTATTATTAGTAGGAAGAATCTTATCAACAATTTCTTCATTATATTCATCCTTTAAAGTTAATTTATAACTTAAAGTAGCAACTTCGCCTTCTTTTAATAATTCAATTTCCCATGTAATACTATTATCAGAGCTATCAACTTCTGCAGAAACTTTACCAATATTAGGTGATTTTACATATTCGAAATTAAAGTTTTCAAGAATTTCTTTTGGAAAGTAATCCTTAACAACGATATTTTTTAATGTATTATCTTTAGAATAGGTTATTTTATTAAATATATTTGTATTAACAGTCTCAGATAAGTTAGAGTAATCTATATAATAGAATTCACCAGCACTAGGAGCAGCAGATGTACCAAAAATTTCTTCAGCAAGTTCACGATAAGTCATATTTCTTGAACCATCAGCAATTGTTGGAGCAGATGGATTCGGAGTATTACTTTCAGCCAATCCCATTAAAACAGAAAAGATATTATATCCTTTGTCTTTTAAACTAATCAATTTATTTTTAGTATTAGTAGCAACAACTCCAGAATATTTTAATGTAGTATTAGTATCTAAACAAAGATTAGGTACACCATCTGAAATTAAAACAATGTATTTTTGAGAATCAGCATTATTGGTGAAGTTATTTTCAGCTATAGTTAAGCCAGCCTCAATATTAGTAAAAGGTCCTTCAGTTGTAGTGTAATTATTAATTGTGTTTTGTACAGCATCTTTAGAATCGGTTAAATTTAATAATAATTTAGCATCATTTTCTGTTCCTAAAGTAGAACCTAAATCAACACTAGAAAAACTAACAATACCAATTTTAGCCTTCTCATAATGGTCAAATAATGCATTGACAAAGGCAGAAGCTGTTTCAGCAACATATTGTCTTTTTTCTTTACCTTCATAAGTTGAAGTCATACTATGCGAATTATCTAATATTAAAAACATTTCTATAGGTTTAGTAATATTTTCCTTCTCCATAATATTTTTTAAAGTTAAGGTAATAGTTACTTCTTTTTTATTAGCATCAAATTCTGTAAGTTCTTTAGTAAAGTCTCCCATATCTTTTAATTTGATTTCACAAATACTTTTATCAACTACGCTCATAGTTGTTTTGCTAGCACTTACAGTAGCAGCAAAACTAGAACTACATAGTGAAAACAAAAATGTGAATATACAAAAAATACTTAAAATCTTTTTATTCATAAATTTCAATCTCCTTTGTTTTAAACTACATATTTATTATACAACAAAGATAAGGGAAATTCAACAAATCCATACAATAAAAAGAAAATAATGTGAAAAAAGTTGTCGGAAATTAAAGAAAAGTATTGAAAATAAAAAATGAAAAAATGTACATATTAAAAATACGGACTAGAAAAAGAACTAAAATACAGAAGAAGTAGGAGGAAAAAAGAATGAAAAAAATTAAAACAAACAAAAAAATGAAAAGAAGGGTTTACTCAAATCAAACAGGTATTACTCTAATAGCTTTAGTAGTAACTATTGTAATATTACTAATTTTAGCAGGAGTAAGTATAAATGCACTATTTGGAGATAATGGAATAATACAGAAAGCGAAAGATGCTCAAAATA
This sequence comes from uncultured Clostridia bacterium, assembly GCA_934120135.1. Taxonomy (GTDB): domain Bacteria; phylum Bacillota; class Clostridia; order TANB77; family CAG-508; genus CAG-273. The sequence continues at coordinate 14,668 of CAKOTK010000006.1, forward strand.
AAATGGATGAAGCGAGAAATAGTGATTTAAATACATTAAATGACTTAGCTAATTTTATAGAAAATTATGCAAATAATTCATCAGGGACAATAAATGATGATACAAATTATGAAGATGGAACATATTATGAAGATGGAGACTATAGTTATTTATTGGAAGAAGGTAAATGGACAGTTAGTGTAAAAGATACAACTAAATCATCATATGGACCAATATTATCTGAAATTGCAGGAAAACCAGTAACTAATATGGACTTTACATTTAGTAGTTGCAAGTCACTAACAACAGCACCGACAATACCAAATAGTGTAACTAATATGAAGGACACATTTTATGATTGTACATCTCTGACAACAGCGCCAGCAATACCAAATAGTGTAACTAATATGGAAGAAACATTTGGAAATTGTACATCTCTGACAACAGCGCCAGCAATACCAAATAGTGTAACTAATATGAATAACACATTTTATAATTGTACATCTCTGACAACAGTGACAACAATTTCAAATAATGTAACTAATATGGAAGGAACATTTTATAATTGTACATCTCTGACAACAGCGCCAGCAATACCAAACAATGTAACTAATATGGAAGGAACATTTTATAACTGTACATCCTTAACAACAGCGCCAACAATACCAAACAGTGTAACTAATATGGGCAGCACATTTGGTGGTTGTAAATCTCTTACAGGCACAATAGAAATTAATGCAAATCCAACAGATTATACAGGTTGTTTTTTGGACACTGAAAAACCAATTACTCTAACCGGTTCATCAACAATACTTAATGAAATAGCTCAAGAAAGCTTCAATGGAAATGTAACAATTAAATGATATTAATATTAGTAAAAAAATATATATTGATTTAACAAAAAAATATTGTCAAAATAAAAACCTAATGATATAATTTAAACGAATATATACAAAAGAAGGAGGAATAGCCATGTTAGGAATAATTGCTTTTGGAGTAAGTATAATAGCTGTTATAATGTCTTTTTTTCCACAATTGTTATTAGCATCTTTTGCAATAGCAATGATAGGAATTATAATAGCCGTTACATCTGCATATGACAAAGATACAACAGAAGCTAAAGAAGGTGCAAAAAAAGAGTCAAGAGCATTAGAAGTAGGCTCTATAGTTATTTCAGCAGCTGCAATATTTAGCTATTTTGTATTTGCAATACTTGCACAACTATAATATTATATCGAAAAAACTAACTTGCTAAAGGTTAGTTTTTTGTTTCTGTAATACTATTTAAAGTTATTGAAAATAAAGCTAATAAACACCAAAATTAAAAATATCCAATAATAATTCTTAAAAAAATTTAACAGATTAGGAATAAAAGTAAAATCATTTTTTATAAAGTCAATAACTAATCTAAAAGAAAAATAAGCTATAAAGATACATAATGGAATACTTAAAATATTAAAATATATAGCATCTAAAAAATTAAAATTTAGAATTGATATAAAAGCTCTGGTCATTCCACAAGCAGGACAATAAATACCAGTAACTGATTTGAAAAAACAAGTTACTGGTAGAATAGATATTGTATATAAAAAAATTATTAAAATTATTAATATAAAAAAATTTTTTATTCTATTCATTTAATTAATCCTTTAATTCATTACCATTTCCATCAACAGTAATACTTCCTGTTAAGATTAAAATACCTTCTATTAAGCCCCAAACTCCTGAAGCAAATGATAAAACTCCACAACTTAATAGAGTAATTAAAAGTTGTGCTATAGCTTTTCCAGTGTAACCTAAATAAAAGTTATGAACACCAAAAGCTCCTAAGAATATACCAAGTAATCCAGCAGCTATTTTTGATTTAGCATTAGGATTTGAAGTTGAATTTCCAGTATTAACGGTCTCTTTAACTTCAGGTTCTGGAGCACTAGTTGCTTCGCTATTTATTACTTTTTTGCAATCTTCGCAAAGTTCTTCGCCATCATCAATTGGCTTTCCACATTGTTTACAGAACATAATAATTCCTCCTTAATATTAACTATAAGTTAATTATACAATATTCTACAAAATTTGCAACAATTTTAATAAATTTTTAACAAAACAAGAATATATTTTTTTGAAAAATATATCTTGTAATATATATTTAAAAATGATAAAATTTAGAAGTAAAATCAAAGGAGGAATATAACTTTGGAAAAACAAAAAATCTATGAATTACTAACAAATGAGATTAAGCAAGGCATAGTAAAAATAGATGAACAAATGAAAAAGCATACCAATTTTAAGATTGGTGGAAATGCAGATGTTTTTGTTATAGCAAAAAACATAGAAGAAATAAAATATGTTATAAAATTTTCAAAAGAAAATAATATACCACTTACCATACTTGGAAATGGAAGCAATGTATTAGTATCTGACAAAGGGATAAGAGGAATTGTATTACAAGTAGGGACAAAAGAGATAAAAATAGAAAAACAAAAAAATGCATTGATAGAAGTTGAGGCAGGAGTTATGCTAGGAGCCTTAGCACAAGTTTTATTAAAACAAAGCATAGCAGGCTTCGAATTTGCGGCAGGAATTCCAGGTAGCATAGGTGGAGCAATACGAATGAATGCAGGTGCATATGGTGGAGAGATGAAGGACATTGTAAGAAATGTTACTGTATTAAACGAAAAAGGTGAAATAAGTGTCCTTACAAACGAAGAATGTGAATTTTCATATCGCCATAGTAGATTTACAAACTCAAAAGAAATTGTGATAAAAGCAACACTGGAGTTACCATTTGGTAATGAAAATGAAATAAAAGCAAAAATGAATGAATATGCTCAAAGCAGAAAAGAAAAGCAACCATTAAACTTGCCATCAGCAGGAAGTACATTTAAAAGAGGTTCAGACTTTATTACAGCAAAACTAATTGACGAATGTGGACTTAAAGGATATACTTCAGGAGATGCACAAGTATCAACACTTCATGCAGGCTTTGTAGTTAACTTAGGAAATGCTACAGCACAAGATGTTTTAAATGTAGTAAATCATGTAAAACAGGTAGTATTAGAAAAAACAGGTAAACAAATTGAATTAGAAATTGAATTATTAGGAGAAGGGATTTAAGTAATGAAAGGTTTTTTTAAATGGTTTAGTAATAGTACTAAAATGAAAAGATGGATATTTTTAATATTGATAGGAATCATATTAGCTTGTTATGGAATGTCTAGTATTTTAACAGCTGAAAGGCTAGACTTTTGGCCCCTTGCCAAAATTATAGCATGTTTTGTTGTTGGATTTGTATTTGTAATTTTAGGGATGATTCATATGCAAAAAAGAACCCTAGAATTATTAGTGCAAGAAACAGACAATAGAGTAGAAAATGAAGACACAAAGGTTAACACTTTAATATATAATAAAAAAATATATGACCAAGGACCTAAAATAGTAGCAATAGGTGGAGGAACGGGGCTAAATTCTGTTCTAAAAGGTTTAAAAAACTACACAGATAATTTAACAGCTATAGTTACTGTGTCTGATTATGGAGAAATTATACCAGAATCAAGAAGAGAATTAGGTACAATGCCACTAGATGATATAAAGGAAAGTCTAGTAGCACTTGCAAAAGATGAAGAAACAATGGAAAGGATTATGAATAAGGAATTTTCAGAGGGCAAACTAAAAAATTTATCTTTTGGAGATATATATTTATTAGGAATGAAGGAACTTTATGGAGATTTTGCAAAATCGGTTGAACAAACTAGAAATGTGTTAAATATTACAGGTAGAGTACTTCCAGTAACGTTAGAGCCAATACAAATTTGTGCAGAATTAGAAGATGGAACGGTAATAGAAAGCAGAGACAAGATACCTGAAATAGTAAATTCAAAAACTAGTAAAATAAATCGTATATTTATAAATCCAACAAACTGCAAAGTAGCACCAGGAGTAATAGAAGCAATTGAAGAAGCAGATGCGATTGTTATTGGACCTGGAAGTTTGTATACTAACGTTATACCAAACCTTTTAGTAAATGGAGTGGCAAAAGCGATAAAAGAAAGTCCAGCTTTCAAAATATATGTAAGCAACATTATGACAACAACTGGTCAAACAGATAATTACACTTTATCAGACCATATTAAAGCAATAAATGACCATGCAGGTAAAGGGGTTATCAAATATTGTATTTATGATACAGGAGAGTTAATTCCTGAATATGTTAGAAAATATAATATGCAAGGACAAGAACTTGTTCAAATAGATGCAGCAAAAGCAAAAGAGCAAGATGTATATTTAATGCAAAGAGATTTATCATATGTTGTAGGTGACCGTATACGTCATAATCCAGATGCAATTGCAGCATCAATAATTCAATTAATTTGTGATGATTTAAAATTCAAAGATATGCAAAACGATACAAAGTATGTATTATTAAATGATAGATTAAAAGAAGCAAAAAAATCCTTAAAAGAAAATAAGAAAAATGACAATATGAGAAAAACAAAAAAGAAGAAAGAAAGAGGAAAAAGCAAATTCTTTGAAAAATATCAGGAAAGAATAAATTCAATTCAAGAATCAGATGAAAAACTAAAAGTAAGAAAAGAGCAAGAAGAAAAAGAAAAGCAAGAATTTCTTAAAGAAGTAAAAAAGGAAAAGACTAAGAAGAAATAAAACAAAAGACAGGGGATACACAAATGAAATACGAAAATTTAGAATTTGAAAAAGCATTAAAACAAGATTGGATAATTACAAATGGACTAGGAGGCTATAGTAGTTCAAGTATTTTAGGTATAAATACTAGAAAATATCATGGATTATTAGTAGCACCATTGAATCCTCCTGGTAATAGAAATTTAATATTATCAAAAGTCGACGAAAGCTTTGAAAGTGGTGGACAAGAATATCCAATATATTCTAATATTGGCAAAGATTATATTTCAAAGGGCTATAAATATTTAAAATCTTTTGAAAAAGAGTATATTCCTATATTTACATATGAGGTTGATGGAGCAATTATAAAAAAATATATATGCATGGAACATGGAAAAAATACTGTTTGTGTCTTGTATAATATAAAAAATAATGAAAAAAGAACTAAGTTTAAAATAGCACCGATTGTAAATTTTAGAGATTTTCATACGACAACGCCTAATGCAGAATTTAATTTAAAACAAGAAATAAAAGATACAAAAGTAAAAATGATAATAAACAACCAAGGGCAAACTCCAATATATATGAAAACATCAGAAGGAAAGTATGTAGAACATTTTAATGATACATTTAGAAATATGTATTATTTGGAGGAAGAAAAAAGAGGACAAGGTGCAGAGGAAAACCTAGTGGTTCCTGGAGTATTTGAAATAAAATTAAGAGCAAACGAAGAAAAATTTATTACATTTATTTGCTCTTTAGAAGAGAATATAGACGAATTAGATGGAAAAAACATCATAAACAAAGAAATTGTAAGAATAACTAGTAATTTATATGATTCATATTTGTTGGACACAAAAAAAGAGTACAGTGATAAATATAAAACACTTATGAGAGATTACATAATAGCATCAGACAATTTTGTAGTATATAGACCTGCCTTTGCTTTATATACAATAATTGCAGGGTATCCATGGTTTTTAGACTGGGGTAGAGATGCATTGATTTCATTTGAAGGAATAGTACTAATACCGAGAAGATTCAAAATAGCAAAGGAAGTATTGCTGACATTTATGAGAGATATAAAATATGGGCTAGTTCCAAATGGATATTCAGGATATGACGGAAGGCCATTATACAACAGCGCAGATGCTTCACTACTTTTATTTGAACAGGTAAGAAAATATCTAGAATATACACATGACTATGAATTTTTAAAAAATCAAGCATATGACACGTTAAAAAAAGTAATAGAAGCATATATAAATGGAATTGATTTAGATGGAAATAATATTCACTTAGATAATGAAGATGGGCTATTATCATCAGGAACTCCACAAATACAAAATACTTGGATGGATGCAAAAATAGGAGACATTGTAGTAACACCTAGAAATGGAAAAGCAATAGAAATAAATGCCTTATGGTATAATGCTTTAAAAATAATGGAAAGCTTTGCTAACTTATATAAAGAAAAAGAGTTAGCTAAGAAATATGCAGAACTTGCAAAAAAATGCAAAGAAAACTTTATAAAAAAATTCTATAATAAAAAGAGAAAATGCTTTGACGATTTAGTAGGCGATAATTCAATAAGACCAAATCAGCTATTTGCAATAGGACTACACTATCCAGTAGTTGAACCAAATTCAGTTGAAGCAAAAACAGCATTTGAAACAGTTACTAAAAAGTTATTAACACCATATGGATTAAAAACACTTGCAAAAGGTGAAAAATGTTATAGAGAAATATATGAAGGTGACCAAATAAAAAGAGATATGAGCTATCATCAAGGTATTACTTGGCCATGGCTTTTAGGCATATATTCAGATAGTTTTTTAAATATAATAAATGCAGAAAAAAATAAAACTAAAAAGAAAGAACTAGAAGAACAATATTCTAAATTTGCACAAAATGTAGAAGATACATTTTATAACGAAATGTATAACCGTTCAACAGTTGGAAGTATTAGTGAGCTATATGATTCTGCAAAACCATATGAAGCAAAGGGTGCATTTGCACAGGCATGGTCAGTGGCAGAAGTATTTAGAATTATAGAAAAGAGGAACAAATGAGAATCTTAGGAATAGATCCTGGCTTTGCAATAACAGGATATAGCATAATAGATTATATAGGCAACAAATTCAACTTAATAACATCCGGAGCTGTACTCACCAAAGCTGGTGAGTCGTTTCCACAAAGGCTATTAAAACTAAATAATGACCTAGAAGAAATAATAGACACATATAAACCAGATGCAATATCAGTTGAAGAGTTGTTTTTTAATAACAATGCCAAAACTGCTATAAACGTAGCACAAGCAAGAGGTGTAATACTTGTAGTAGGCTGTAGAAAAGGAGTACCTACATATGAATACACTCCACTTCAAATAAAACAAGCAGTAGTTGGCTACGGAAGAGCAGATAAAATACAAGTACAAAAAATGGTAAAAACAATATTAAAGGTAGAAAGCTTACCAAAACTAGATGATACAACAGATAGTATGGCAGCAGCAATATGTCATGCACACTCAGCTAAATTTGCTGAAAAACTATAAATTTAATGAAAGGAATTTGTTATGGCAATATATTTGTTTTATGGTGAAGAAACATATTTACTAGAAACACGAGTAAAGAAAATAAGAAAAGAATATCAACAACTAATATTAGGAATAAACTTTATTCAAATTGACGATACAAATGCAGAAGAACTAATTGCAGACTTAGAAACACCGGCTTTCGGCTTTGATAAAAAACTAATAATTGCTAAAAACACAGGACTTTTCAAAAAGGAAAAAAAGACAACAAAATCGGATTCAAAAAAGAAAAAAGTAGATGACACCAAATTACCTTTAAATGAAAAAATAGCTAAATATATACAGGAAAATTCAGAAGAACTAAAAGATACAGTAGATTTAGTATTTGTAGAACAAGAAGTTGACAAAAATGCATTGTATCAGGCAATTGAGAAAGTGGGAGAAGTAAAAGAATTTGCACTTTTAAAATTGCCAGACTTAATTGCAAATATAAAGAAAATAGCAGTGGCATATAAAGTAAACATAGATGATGCAACAGCAAAATATTTAGTAGAGTGTTGTGGAACTAGTATGCAAGACTTGATAAATGAACTTAGAAAACTTATTGAGTATAAAGGCGAAAACAGCAATATAACAAAACAAGATATAGATTTACTATGCACTAAGCAAATACAAGCTGTAATATTTGATTTAACAGATAATTTAGGTAAAAAAGAAACATCAAAAGCATTAGATGTATATAATGGACTTATATCAAACAAAGAGCCAATACAAAAAATATTGATAACATTATATAACCATTTTAAAAAACTATATATTATAAAAATTGCAGAAAAGTATAATGAAGATGTTGCAACAGCAATGAACTTAAAACCAAATCAGCTATTTTTAGTAAGCAAATACAAAACACAAGCAAGATATTTTGAAACACAAGAATTAAGAGAAGTATTAGAAGCACTAATAGACTTAGATGCAAACTATAAAATAGGACTAATATCTTTAGAAATAGGATTAGAAGCAATACTCTGTCGTTATTGCTCAAAATAAAGTAAAAATATCAAAATTTGATTGAAACAAAAAGTATTTTGTGATATATTGTAACAGAACAATTAAAAATAGGAGGAAAAATTATGGAATTAAAAGGATCAAAAACAGAGAAAAATTTAATGGAAGCTTTCGCAGGAGAGTCACAAGCAAGAAATAAATACACATATTTTGCAAGTAAAGCAAAAAAAGAAGGATATGAGCAAATTGCTGCAATATTTCAAGAAACAGCTGACAATGAAAAAGAACATGCAAAATTATGGTTTAAACTATTATGTGGAGGAGATATTCCAACAACAGCTCAGAACTTAGCTGATGCTGCAGCTGGAGAAAACTTTGAATGGACAGATATGTATGACAGAATGGCCAAAGAAGCTAAAGAAGAAGGATTTGACCATATTGCATTTTTATTTGAAGAAGTTGGAAAAATAGAAAAAGAGCATGAAGCAAGATACAAAAAACTATTAGAAAATGTTCAAGATGGAAAAGTATTTGAAGCAGGAGAAATTAAAATATGGAAATGTAGAAACTGTGGGCACATTGTAGTTGGAACAAAAGCACCAGCAGTATGCCCAGTATGTGCACATCCACAAGCATATTTTGAAATAAAAGCAGAAAATTATTAAACATTAGAATATGGTGTAAACAAACTACACCATATTTTTTGTGGCAAAAGGTTCACTTTTGCAGAAAAATGTAGTATAATAATTAGACTAGTAAAAATGAAAGAGAGATGAAAAAAGTGCCAAACTGGAGAGTACATTTAGAAATAGCCAAAAAAATAAATGAACAAATACAATTTAATAATGAAGATTACAACCTATTCTTATTAGGAAATATAGCACCAGATATAAACAATGGTTATATTGTAGAAGGAATATCACATATATACGACCATGGACATACACATCTCTATAACCCAGAAAATTACTCTACTTATACAAATTTTTATCAAAAATATCAAGATATATTAAAAACAAATCCAATAGCATTTGGCTATTTAATTCATCTATATACAGATTATTTACTAAATAAAGACTATAAAGCAAAATGTGAACAAAATAATTTTGACAAAGATGAATATATGAAATTCAAACACAAGGATTTAAGAAAATATGATAGTAAATATATCAACAATACTATAACATTAAATGATTATTCGGAAGCGATTAAAGAGTTGCATCAAATTGATGAAATAGAATTAGATGAACAAGATATAGAAAAAGTAATAAAATTTTTAGATAATAAACAAACAGCTACAGACACAAATCTAGAATTTTACACTGTTGAAGAACTAGATAAAGAGGTAGAAAATATAACAAATGAGATATATAAGTTTATAAAGCTTCAGTAAAAAGTTCATAAAAATTTTTAAACTCATATCCTTGAGATTTTAAAAAGATAATAGAATCATGTAAAATGTCGTAAGTGTTATTTACATCACCTGTATCATGCATAAGAACAATCAAACTTCCTTTGCCTTTAGCAGACTTTTTTAAATTATTTAATAATTGGTAATTAGAATATTTTCGTTCAGAATCATTATTTAAACAATTCCAATCAACATAAACATAGTTAATTTCTGTAAGAACATTAACTATGTTTTTCTTTTGACATTTGTAATTAGGAGAGGCAAAACCATTTGGAAAACGAAAAACGTGTGAACAATAATTAGGTACGCCAATAGCATTAGATATTTCAATGTCAGTGTTTAAAATTTCATTACGAAAACTTTCCTCGCTTTTATATAGCAAACTATTATTATGGCTATACCCATGATTAGCAATAAAGTGCCCTTCCTCATAAGCACGTTTAACAATTTCAGGATGTTCTTTAACATGTTTACCAACAACAAAGAATGTAGCTTTAACATTTTCTTTTTCTAGTACATCTAAAATTTTAGGTGTAACTTTAGAGGTTGGACCATCATCAAAAGTTAAATATACAACCTTTTCATCACTTTTACAAATAGACGCAAATTTATCTTTAAAAGAAGCACTTAAAATTTCACCTTTGCTTAAAGATAAAGCAAAAGTAGAGTTATCTTTTAGTAAAAAGAAAACTATTAAAATTAGTATAATGAGAACAACTACAAGATACTTTTTCTTAAAAATAAACACCTTCATATAAAAATTATATATATACAAAATAAAAATATGCTATAATTATTGAAACTTTTTGATGAAAATTGAGCACTATATATGTGAAAGGAGATAACAATGAGTACTCGGAATATCTTTAGAAAATTTTGAAGAAATATATAATTCAACATATGAACGAACATTGAGATATATAGTTTGTAAATGCTCTAATATTGACGATGTTAATGATTTAGTGCAAGATACATATGTAGAATTATATAACATACTAGAAAAAAAGAAAGAAATATATTTAGAAAACTGTCCTAATTTTGTAATAGGAATAGCTAAAAAGAAAATTCAAAAATATTATGGTCTTTTATATAAATTAAAAAATTATAATGTTTATCAAGCAGAGGACGAAGAAATAGATTTGCCAGATAATTTTGATTTGGAAACGGAAACAATTAAAAAGCTAAATGCAGAAGCGGTATGGAATTATATTAAAAGCAAAAATATAAAAACAGTAAAAGTTTTCTATTTATATTATTGTACAGAAATTAAGATATCACAAATTGCAAAAGAATTAAACATGTCTGAATCTAATGTCAAAAATATTTTATACAGAACAATTAAAGACATTAAAGAAAATGTAAAGATTGAAGGTGATATAAATGAATAATTTGAAAGATACAATACAAAAGAACTTTGACAAAAAGAAAAATTATAATATCATTTTATCAAAAATTGAGAGGAGAGATAATATGAAAGTAAAATTGAGTTATGTTTTAGCTTCAAGTCTTGTAGCAATTGCATTATTAGTTGGCATTGTTGCATATAATGTTCCAAAAAGTAATAATGAAAATGTTATGCCACCAACAGTACAAGGAATATTGGAATTAAATATAAATAAGGCTGAATATCAAAGTATGATGACGTTGGATGCAGATATAAAAGAAGCAAATACTGAACTGAATAGTGAATTTGAGAAAGATTTTTCGTTTGTAAAAAAAGATATTAATGCGCCAAAAGATTTGAGAGACTACGGTGTAAATAAAGTTGTAATGACTAGAAAAGATTTTTCGGATAAAGATTATTCTATAGCTCATGACTATATTTGGGACTATTCAAATGAGGCAGAAAACAGAACAATAAGAATAGCATTTTCCAAAATTGGAAAACCATTAAGAGACTATTATTTGAGTAGTGAAGAAAAAATATCAAAAATAGAAAATACAGATGTTATAATAACACAATATGAAAAACTATATTTAGCAGAGTTTAAATTAAATGATGTATATTTTGATATAGAAACCGCAGGAATAACACAAAAAGAGTTAGTGGATTTACTAGTATCATTGATTAAATAAAATGACACACAGCCTTGTTTTTATTACAAGGCTGTTTAGGTATTGCAATTGATGAAAAAAAGGTGTAAAATGTGTAACATCAAAACAAGAAAAGAAGGAACATATATGAAATTTATAGTTGACAAAAGTTTTTTTGAAAAGGTTGATAATGCATGTTTTGGTGTTATTATAGCTAGAAATATTGATAATACAAAACCAAATAGTGCAATACAAGAAATGCTAAAAAACGAAGTAAATGAGGTAGCAGAAAAGTATAAAGATGTAAAAGTAAAAGAATTACCAGAAATTGTACTATACAGAGAAGCATTTAAGAAAGTTGATATTAACCCAAACAAATTTATGTGCTCAATAGAAGCACTTGTTAGTAGAACAGTTAAATCACAATTTGTTCCTAATATAAATACATTAGTTGATTTAGGTAATGCTTTATCACTAAAATACAATATACCACTAGGAGTACATGATATAGATAAATTTGCAGGAGATATAGAATTAAGATTTGCAAATGAAAATGACACATTCATTCCATTTGGTTCTCAAGAATATGATAATCCACCAGCAGGTGAATTAGTATATGTAAGTGGAAATGAAGTAAAAACAAGGAAATGGGCTTGGAGACAAGGTGAAAAAAGCAAAATAGACGAGAATATAAAAAATGCGTTTATACCATTAGACGGATTTATTGAAAACAAAGAAAAAATCTTAGAACTACAAAAAGAATTTGTAAAAATTTTAACAGAGATGGGGGCAACTTGTGAAGTTGGATTTGTAGATAAAGATAACAATGTTTTTGAATTTTAATTAAAAGGAGTTTTTAATGTAAGTATTAAAAACTCCTTTTATATATTTATTCTTTAAATTCCTTAGCTAACTTGCTGATAGCTTTAGTTTCAATTCTTGAAACATAAGAACGAGAAATTGCCATAGAATCTGCAATTTGATTTTGAGTTTTAGGCTTTTCACCATTCAAACCAAAACGTAATTCCAATATAGTTTTTTCTCTTTCTTTTAAAACTTCTTTCATTTTTTCATATAACTTCTTTACTTTAAATTTTAAATCAACTTCGTCTTCAATATTTTTATCATTATTCTCTAAAACTTCTTGCAAAGTAACAACATTATCATCTTTGTCTTTTCCAATGGGATCATCTAAGTAAACCTCTGCACCTAACTTTTTAGTACTTCTCAAATACATAAGTACTTCATTATCAATACAACGAGAAACATAAGTAGCCAAACGTACTCCTTTTGAACTATCAAAGCTATTTATTCCCTTAATTAAACCAATACTACCAATAGAAATTAAATCATCTTGTTCAACTCGTGTAGCAGTATATTTTTTACATACATGAGCAACTAATCTTAAATTTCGTTCTATCAAAATATTTCGTGCTTCTTCATCTCCAGTTTTCATAAGTTCTAAATATTTTCGCTCTTCTTCACTACTCAAAGGCTCTGGGAAAAGTGTATTATTTGAAATATACCCAACTAAAAATATAGCTGAATTTAAAAATGCTAAAAGACCACCAATAGAAAAGGCAAACATATAGATACCTCCAATTCAATATATAGAATTATATGCCAAAGAAAAATTAAAGTGCCTGACCTTAAAAAAATTCATCAAATCAAGTCAAACATAAAAAATTATACCTATTTTTTAATCACATTATCAGTAGAAGAGCACAGCGTGCTCCATATGTAAAGTGCATAATAAAAATAGTTAGGCAAGAAAAAGTCAATGAAAATTAAAGAAAAGTATTGAAAATTTTTAAAAGTTATATTATTATAAAAACAGTAAAAGTCTAAAGAAAAGTATAGAAAGAGGTACAAAATATGGAAGAAGCTACAACCTTTGCAGGAGTAGAGAGAGAGAGAGAGAGAGAGAGAGAGAGAGCCACAACATTAATAAATAACAACCAAGCTAAGAAATTAGCTTTATTAAGCATATTAAAGACAGGTTATAGGTATGAAAAAATACCTAAATAGCCTGTCTTTTTGTTGTGAAAAAATATTTAATTAGTGCAAACTTTTTTAGAGAATTAAGGGAGAGTGATGTAAGACAGATTTTAATATTAAGAAATATATGCATAAAAATGCAAAGTAAAGAACTAGATGTATAAATTACAAAGTTCAAAAAAATAAAAGAAAGGGTATGATAATATATCATATAAAAGGTACAAAAAATGAAAGCAAAAAACAAAAGAGACTATTTAAAAGAAAGAGGTATTACATTAATTGCTTTAGTAGTAACTATTGTAGTATTATTAATATTAGCAGGAGTAAGTATAAATGCTCTATTTGGAGATAGTGGAATAATAAATAAAGCAAAAGATGCTCAAAACAAAATGAACCAAGCGGAACAAAATGATTTAGAAGCAATAAGCAGTTTAAATGAATGGTTAGAAAGCAAAACAAATGGAAGCATGGGAGAAGATGACAATCCATCAACAATACCTAAAATTTCAACATTAGTAGGAACAGTAGTAGACAAAAATACAAAAGCAGAAGATGCATATGGAAATAAAATAACAATACCAAAAGGATTTAAAATATTACCGCACGGAACAGAAGCAGGTTCGGCAACTTATACTTATAGTGGAGATACTATTCCAACAGTACAAGACGGAATAGTGATAGAAAATGAAACAGATGGAAACCAATTTGTATGGGTACCAGTAGGAAAAATGAAAAATAAAGATAATACAACAAATACAATAACTTTGGGAAGATATAGTAATTTTACAGTACAAAATGGAATTTATACACCAGCCCAATCTGCAGAAAACTATACTGATGAAATAGAAGTTGGAAAAAACAATAAAGAAAATTATGTTATTGCAAAATTAAGTTTGCAAAGTGAAATAAAAATAAACAGAGCAATTCAATTAGAAGGAATAATAAATGATTCAAAAATTATTAAAACTGCAGGAGATATCTCAGCAGTAATAGAGTATAAAGAACTAAGCATATATAGGAATGGAAATTCAGCAACAGATTCAACAGCTCAAAATGCAACTGCTAGAGATTTAAAAACATTTATAGAAACAAGCTTAGCAAATGGAGGATATTATATAGCGCGATTTGAAGCAAGTGGAACAACGTCAAAAATAGAATCAAAATATAAGCAAACAGTATTAGGAAATATAACACAACCAAATGCAGCAACATTAGCAAGAGAAATGTATGGAGAAGTAAAAGAAAATAATGAATTAGTGTATGCAAGTGATTTGGTAAATAGTTATGCATGGGATACAGCAATAATATTTATACAAACATATTCAACAGGAGAAGATGCAAGTAGTTATGCAAGTAAAAATAAGGGACCAACTAATGGACAAGAAAATACAGGACTAAGTACTGACAAATATTGTAATATATGGGACATGTCAGGAAATGCAGCTGAATGGACAACAGAATACTCTACTTACTCTGACATTAGCGGCTTCGGCCCTTGTGTTCCTCGTGGAGGATATTACCGCACAGATAGTGGTTTAACAGATAGTAATTTAGTTGCTCATTACACTTCTAAACGCAACGGCATCTACCGCACGACTGACAGCAGCAGCAATTTTTCTTTTAGACCCTTACTTTATGTAAAGTAGAACTGACCATTGGTTCGAAGAACCAGAAAGAATACAAAGAATGTCGAAATTTGACATACGATTTTACTTGCAAAATGCAACTAAATGTAGTATAACAATACTTAACTTAGTTGCATTTTTTAGTGCAGTAAAACTCAACAAATTTACATATACAAGGCAATAATTATTTTCAAAACAATATTTAAATTATTTTCTAACTTAGAGTTTCTAATTACTTAACCTTTATTTCATACAATTATTTTTAATCAATATAGTTTAAAATCAATGTTATCTTAAATTTTCAATATTCTTTTAAAAGTTATTAACTCTATAAAAATTAAAATCTTAAAACATTAAAATTCTAAAATTTCCACAAACAAAGAAAATATAAATTAGCAAGAAAGAGAGGTGCGTTATTTTTATAAAAAAGATGCAGCTAAAATATAAAATTAAAGGAGTTGTTGTAAAATGGAACAACAAAATAAAGTAGAACCAAGAAAGAAATATCCACCAAAGATAGATATAATATTCCAAGCAATATTTGGAGAAGTGGGAAGTGAGCACATAACAAAAGATTTTTTAGAAAAGATACTAAATAGAAAAATAGAAAAGATATCATTAGACAAAAATCCAATATTAAGGAGAGAACTAAAAGAAGATAAATTAGGAGTACTAGATATAATGACAGAACTAGACGGGAAAGAAAAATGCAATATAGAGATACAGCTATCAGACAAAAGCAATATTATTGAAAGAGTGCTATACTATTGGTCAAGAATATATGCAAAACAATTAAAAGCAGGAAATTACTATGATAAATTAGAAAAAACAATAGTAATCCTAATAGCAGACTTTAATATAAAAGGATTAGAAGAGCTAGGCTATCATAGTGTATGGAAGATAATGGAAACAGACAATGCTAAAAAGTTAATATTGACAGACAAGTTTGAGGTTGATATAATAGAGCTTAGAAAAATCGAGGGTAAAGAGAAAGAAAAAGATCAATTATTAGACTGGCTAATGTTCTTAGAAAACCCAGAAAGTGAGAGGGTGACGCAGAAAATGGAAGAAAACGAGAACTTAAAAGAAGCAGTAGAAAAACTAAACAAAATAAATGAAGATGAAAAAATGCAAAGAATAATAGAGCTAAGAGAAAAAGCAATAAGGGACGAACATGCAATATACACAAAAGGTGTAGATGATGGTGCAAAAGAGAAAGAACTACAAATAGCCAAAAATATGTTAAAAAAAGGAATGAATGTATCGGATATTATTGAAATTACAGGATTAACAAAAGAAGAAATAGAAAAATTAGTATAACACAGAAAATAGTAATAGTAAAAGGAAAAATTTCAAAAAATTATTCAGAAGTAGCGTTTAACCTTAAAAAAATTCGTCAAATCCTTGACACTAATACCATAATATGGTACAATATTTAACTGTAAGCCGCCTGAGTCGGGCAACTAAATATTGCTTTAAGCAATTGCCTTGTTATTTATGCTTAGCGAGTATACGAATATAGGAGGTGTACAAAGAATGTACGCAATTATTGAAAGCTGTGGAAGACAATACAAAGTAACAGAAGGAGATGTAGTATTCTTCGAAAAATTAGAAGCAGAAGAAGGTAAAAAAGTAACATTTGATAATGTTGTTTTAGTATCTGACGACAAAAAAGTAGAAGTTGGAGCTCCTTATGTAAAAGGTGTTAAGGTTGAAGGAAAAGTAGTTTCTCACGGTAAAGGCAAAAAGATTTTAGTTTATAAATACAAAGCTAAAAAGAACTACAGAAGAACTCAAGGACATAGACAACCATACACTAAAGTAGAAATTACAAAAATAAAAATGCCTACTGAAAAATCAGAAGCAAAAGTAGAAAACGCTGAAGTAAAAGAAACAGCAGCTAAAGCTACTACAAAAAAAGCTACAACTAAAAAAGAAGCTTAGATTAAAATTTGAATATATTATGGTAAAAACTATTAGAAAGATAGAAATACCCTAAAACAAAAATTGAAGGGAGTGAATAGGATGGCTCATAAGAAAGGTCAAGGTAGTGTTAAGAACGGTAGAGACAGTGAGTCTAAACGTTTAGGACTAAAAAGAGCAGATGGTCAAGTAGTTCCAGCTGGTAATATACTAGTAAGACAAAGAGGAACAAAAATTC
The DNA here is from genome assembly GCA_934120135.1 of uncultured Clostridia bacterium. Taxonomy (GTDB): domain Bacteria; phylum Bacillota; class Clostridia; order TANB77; family CAG-508; genus CAG-273. Next base: position 32,052 of record CAKOTK010000006.1, read on the forward strand.
ATCCAGGTACTAATGTTGGTATTGGTAGCGATGATACACTATATGCTAAAGTAACTGGAAAAGTTAAATTTGAAAGACTTGGCAGAGATAAAAAGAAAGTTAGCGTATATCCTGTTGAAGAAGGAAGTAAAGCTGAATAAAACATAAAAAACTCTATACTTGTGTATGGAGTTTTTAGTTGCCTAAAATTCTAAATGTTACTGGTTAATGGTTTTTAATAGAAAAATCGATCAAGTCTGCTAGTCTGTAATATTAATGTAAATCTGTTAAGTGATAATAAACCTAGTGTAAGTATATAGACACCGTTGAAAATATGCAAGAAAAAATAAATGTCGAAAAAAGCCGATAGAAATTAAAGAAAAGTATTGAAAATAAAAAAATGTTATGGTATTCTTAAGTAAGATAAAAATTTAGATTTGCACATTGAAAATTTAATATAGAGTAAACCTGCGAAATACAGTTAAAAATGAGTAAATGTGCATAAAAAGGAAAAAATTGTACATACTAAATACAAGACAGAAAAAAGCAGAACAAAAATACTGAAGAAAGAGAGGAAGATAACATTGAATAAAAAAGAGAATAAAATAAGTAAAGAGATAAAAATAAATAAAAAATCAGCAAGAAGAAATTACTCAAAACAAACAGGTATTACTCTAATAGCGCTAGTAGTAACTATCGTAGTATTGCTAATTTTGGCAGGAGTAAGTATAAACGCTCTATTTGGAGATAGTGGAATAATAAATAAAGCACAAGATGCCCAAAACAAAATGGACCAAGCAGTAGAAAATGACCAAAAAGGAATAAATGAATTAAGTAATTGGTTAGACAGCAAAATAAATGGAAGCACAGGAGGAAACACAACTGGAGATGACACTCCAACAGAAAAGCCATTAATAACAGATTCAAGTTTAACATCAGATGATAGAATAAATAGTGAAAGTACAACAGTAATAGCAAAAGATAAAAAAGGTAATCAAGTAGTAGTACCAGGAGGATTTAAAATTTCATCAGCTTCAGGAGAGACTGTACAACAAGGAATAGTAATAGAAGATAAAGAAGGAAATCAATTTGTATGGGTACCAGTAAGTAATATAAATGGAGATGGAAGTAATAAAATAGTAAAAGATGATGGAAGTGAAGTAGAAATAACATTAGGAAGATATACATTTGCAACAAGTAGTCCAGGAACACCAACTCCAATACAAAAAGGCTCAGAATATGCTCAAACAACAATAGCACAAGCAACAGCAGGTACGTTAGATACAAAATATGGAGTTGCAAAATCTACCTATTACTTTTATGAATTAAACGGTTCAAGAACGTCAAATGAATTAGATGATTTAACAGGAACAAATACAACAGCTAAAAACTTAAAAGAGTTTATAGAAAAAACAGAAACAAATAAAGGCTTTTATATAGCACGTTATGAAGCAAGTTATGGAAGTGGATATAATAGTTCTGGAACAGATACAGCGGCAAAATTTGGAAATGCAAAACCATTATCAAAGGTATCAACAGCAAAGAGTAAAAGTAGTATGAATTATACAGAAGGAACACTATGGAATTTTATAACTCAACCACAAGCAGCACTAGTAAGTCAAAATATGTATAAAAATGATAAATATGTAGAAAGTGATTTAATAAATAGTTATGCATGGGATACAGCAATAGTATATATACAAGCAATGGGAAATACAAACTATGCAAATGCAAATAGAGATACAACAGGAAATAAAAGTTTAATGAATACAGGTTTAACAGGAGACGAAAAATGTAAAATATTTGATATGGCAGGAAATACACAAGAATGGACCACAGAATACAGCACTTACACGCTTAGCAGTGATGCTTACCCTTGTACTAATAGGGGAGGCTACTACAGCTCTTCCTACTGTTACACGAGTATTCGTAGCTACCACTATGCGACTAACAGTTACAGCGACTTTTCTTTTAGGCCCCTACTTTATGTAAAGTAGCACTGACCACTGGTTCAATGAACCAGAAAAAATGAATAAATACGATGTTAGCGCTAATGCGTTTAACACGTACTTTAGCGCATCAAAAACTGGCGCCCCTAGCGGGGCGCCTTTATTGTGCTCGCAAATTTGCAAACACAATAAAGGCGAAACGTATATAAATTTTGCTATGATTTCAAGCGTTTACCTGAATATCGTTATAAAAAAACATTATCTAGGAACTTCTAAATAATAAAATTTGTAAAAATACTACCAAAACTTAATATTGTGTGGTATAATAGTTGACGAAGTAAGAAAAAAGGAGGAGTTAACCATGTCAGGACATAGCAAATGGCATAATATTGCGGCTAAAAAAGGTAAAGCAGATGCAGCAAGAGGAAAAATATTTACAAAATTAGGTAGAGAATTATTAATTGCAGTAAAAGAGGGAGGACCTGATCCTGCTGGTAATTCTAAATTAAAAGATGTTATTGCTAAATGTAAAGCAAATAACATGCCAAATGATACAATCAATAATGCAATCAAAAAAGCTTCAGGAGCTGGAAGCAATGAAAACTATGAAGAAATCATTTATGAAGGATATGGAGCAAATGGTGTTGCAGTTATAGTTGAAGCAAGTACAGATAACAAAAATAGAACAGCGGCAGATGTACGTCATGCATTTGATAAAGCTGGTGGAAACCTAGGAACAACAGGATGTGTATCATATTTATTTAGTAAAAAAGGTGTAATAGTAATTGATAAAACTACAACAAATCTATCAGAAGATGATATGATGATGTTAGCATTAGATAGTGGAGCAGAAGACTTTGAAGCAACTGATGAATGTTATGAAATAACAACTTCACCAGAAGATTTTTCAAGAGTTAGAGAAGCTTTAGAAGCACAAGGATTAGAATTCTTAGAAGCAGAAGTACAAATGGTACCATCTACATACATTCAATTAAGTGAAAATGATGCACCAAAAATGCAAAGACTAATAGACATGTTAGAAGACCTAGATGATGTTATGAACGTATATCACAACTGGGAAGAATAATAAAATTTAATAAAATAGTTCTAAAACTAAAAACATAGCATATATATATTTATATATATGTTATGTTTTTTTATGTGCCATTGGGGACGGAGAATTTTGGCACATTTTCAAATTTGATAAAGAGGTACAAGCTATGGACGAAATATTAAATTTTTTACCAGAAGTATTAAAACAAAAAATCATATCCAGTAATATGAACAATATAGAAGAAATTAGAGTTAGAACCGCTAAGCCAGTTATATTAAAAAGCAATATAGATGAAAAAGTATTAGACTATATTACCACTCCTGAAATGGTACTTCAAATTTTACAAAGAGTATGTGATAACTCTTTATATTCTTATCAAAGCCAAATATGTGAAGGCTTTATAACCTTAAAAGGAGGACATCGTATAGGAGTAACAGGAAATGCAATAATAAAAGACGGAAAAGTAGCAACTTTGAGTTATATTAGTAGTTTAAATTTTAGAATTGCAAGGCAAGTACTAAATTGCAGTAATAGAGCTATTATACATATATTAAACAGAAATACTGTATGGAACACACTAATTGTTTCACCACCAGGTTTGGGTAAAACCACATTATTAAAAGACATAATTAGAAGAATTAGTAATGGAATTCCAGAAATGAATTTCAAAGGTATTACTTGTGGTGTAGTAGACGAAAGAGGTGAAATATCTGCTACATATAAAGGAATATCACAAAATGATTTAGGAATAAGAACAGATGTAATAGATAATATACCAAAAGCACTTGGAATGAAAATGTTAGTCAGGTCTATGAGCCCAAAGGTAATAATTGCAGATGAAATAGGAAGCAAAGAAGATATAGAAGCAATTGAATATGCAGTTAGCTCAGGAGTAAATGGAATATTTACAGCACATGGGGATAGCTTAGAACAAATTAAAGAAAATCCAATATTAAGCCAATTAATACTAAATGGATATATAGACAAAATACTAATTTTGGACAACAAAAGAGATGTGCACTTGGTATATGAAAAACAAAACCAAAGAAAAGCAGTTTAGGAGGAAATAAAATGTTAGCTTTTAGATTATTTATATTAGCTATGATTATAGTTACAAGTAGCATAATAGGAATACTATTTTCTAAAAAGTATGCAAACAGAGAAAAGGAAATAAAAGAAATGAAAAATGCACTTAATATGTTTGCAACTAAAATTAAGTTTACATATGAGCCTATTCCAAATGTTTTTATGGAAATAGCAAACAAAATAGGAGGGAATGTTGGAAGCATTTTTGACAGAGCAGCAAATAGAATGAAAGAGGTTCCAGCAGGAGACGCATGGATACAAGCTTTACAAGAAACCAAATGTAATTTGAATCAAGAGGACATTTCTGTAATGCAAAATTTAGGAAGATTACTAGGACAAACTGATTTAGATGGACAACTTAGTGAAATTGAAGTAGTAAATGATTTTTTGACTGCACAACTAGAAAATGCTTCAGAAGAACGTAGAAAAAACGAGAAAATGTATAGAACCTTAGGCTTAGTCACAGGACTAACAATTGCGATTATACTAATTTAAAAGGAGATATAAAGTATGGATATTAGTTTATTATTTAAAATAGCAGCAATTGGAATTTTAGTAGCTGTGCTATATCAAGTTCTAGTAAGAGCAGGAAGAGAAGACCAAGCAATGATGACAACATTAGCAGGACTTGTAATTGTTCTTACTCTTGTAATAAAAGAAATTAGCACACTATTTACTAGTGTAAGAACAATGTTTGGACTATAAGAAAGGATAAAAAGGCAATGGATATAATTAAAATTATTGGAGTTCGGGCTAATTTCACTAATTATAATTGTAATTGTAAAACAATATAGACCAGAATTTGTGCTGTATGTTTCTTTAGCAGCAGGAGTGCTGATTTTAGTAATGATAATGGACAAGATAGGAGCAATAATAGATTTACTAACAACACTATCAAACAAAACTGCAATAAACAATGAATTTCTAATACTCCTAATAAAAATAACTGGAATAGCATTTTTAACAGAATTTACAGTTAGCATTTGCAAAGACACAGGAGAAACAGCAATAGCCAATAAAGTAGATTTAGGTGGAAAAGTTTTAATTATTTCTATGTCAATACCAATAATAGCAAGTCTTTTAGAAACAATATTAAAACTATTGCCATAAAAAGGAATTAAACAAATGAAAAAAATATTTATCATAACAATTTTGTTTTTAATTTTTATTCCAAGCATTTGCATAGCTACAGAAACAACTAGTCAAGATGTTTTACAGTCACAACAAGAAGAATTGAACATATCAAGCTTTATAAAAGAAGCACAAAAGTATACACAAAATACTTTTAAAGATATAGATGTAAATGAATTATTTACTTCAGCAATTACTGGCAAAATAGACAATGACACAATTATAAAAAGCATAGTGAGTTTAGTAGGAAAAGAAGTATTAAACTGTGCTACTGTATTAGGAAGCATACTTGTAATAATTATAATTCATAGCATATTAAAAAGTATTAGTGAAGGATTAGAAAACAAAAATGTTGCCCAAATTACATATTATGTTCAATATATTTTGATAGTTACTTTGATAATGGCAAATTTCTCAGATATTCTTCAAATGGTAAAAACAAGTATTCAAAACTTAGTTGGGTTTATGAATAGTCTAGTGCCACTGCTTATTACTTTAATGCTAACTACTGGTAACTTTGCATCTGCTGGAATACTAGAACCAATTATATTATTTATAATAACTTTCATAGGCAATTTCATAACTACTATTTTACTGCCATTTGTACTAATATCAACGGCATTAGCAATTATTTCAAAAGTATCTAGCAGAATTCAAGTAGACAAGCTATCAAAGTTCTTTAATTCTACAGTTGTATGGACATTAGGAGTTGTACTTACTTTGTTTGTAGGTGTTATATCAATAGAAGGTAGCTTGAGTAGTACAGTAGACGGAATAACAGCAAAAACTACTAAAGCTGCTGTTTCGAACTTCATACCAGTAGTAGGCAAGATATTAGGTGATGCAGTAGATACTGTAATGGGCTGTAGCAACATATTAAAAAATGCAGTTGGAATAGTTGGAGTAGTGGTAGTAATTGCAATATGTGTTGGACCAATAATTAAACTTGCAATACTGATGGGACTATATTACCTAGCAGGAGCCGTATGTCAACCAATAGCAGATGAAAAAATAGTAAAGCTTTTAGAAGAAATGGGAAACACTTTTAAAATGTTACTTGCTATTATGTGTAGTGTGGCTGTAATGTTAATTGTGGGAACTACTTTGGTACTGAAGATTACTAATAGTGGACTGATGTATAGATAGTTGAAAAATAATTACAATGTCAAAATTTAATTCTTTTCCAACTAAGGTACAAATGATTTATAGGAGAGAAGAAAAAATGAATTGGATAAGTGGTTGGATACAAGGAATAATAATAGCGGTTATAATTGGTACAATTATTGAAATGCTTCTGCCAGATGGCAATTGTAAAAAATATGTTAAGGTTGTAATTGGAGTATATATATTGTTCTCAATAGTTTCTCCTGTAATAACCAAAGTTACAGGCAATGAATTTAGAGTATCAGACATATATGACATAAATACATACATAGAAGTATCTGCAAAAAGCAGTCAGGAAAATATAGAGAATAGCCAACAAAATCAAATTAAACAAGTATATATAACAAACCTGAAAAATGATATGAAGCAAAAGATACAAGAAAAGGGATATAGCGTTAAAAGTTTGACTTTAGAAATATCTAATGATGAACAATATACTTTAAAAAAGATATTTGCACAAGTTAGCAAAAGGAAAAATGAAGAAAACAACGAGGTTAAAGGTGTGAATGAAATAAATATTACAGTTGGCAACACTACTGAAAGCCAAGAAGAGGATATAAGTATTTCAACTAAAGAGCAAAGTGATTTGAAAGCATATTTAAGTGGCATATATAACTTAGAAGAAAAAAATATAAATATAAATTAGGAGGAGTGAATATGTTTAAGGAGAAAATAAAGGAACTAGTTTCAAAATCAGATGATGGAAATAACAAAAAGAAAATTGAAAACCTAGTATTTTTTCTAATTATACTTATTGTAGTATTAGTAGCTATAAATTTAATTTGGAAGGATAAAAAGGAAGATATCAAAAGTACAGATAGCAATAAAAGATTAGCTACACAAGAACAAAATATTACAGAACAAAAAGATAATAACTTGAGCAATCAGTTAGAAGACATACTTCAAAAAATAAATGGAGTAGGAAAAGTAAAGGTTTTAATTACATATTCACAAACTAGTCAAACAGTTCCATTATATAATGAAGACTCATCTCAGAAAGACACTCAAGAACAAGATAAAACTGGTGGAACCAGAAAAGTAGTTGAAACAGATGTAAAACGAGAAGTTGTATATCAGGAAACTAATGGAACAAAAACACCTATAACACAAAGCACTGTAAGCCCAAAAGTTGAAGGTGCAATTGTTACAGCACAAGGGGCTACAAATACAAATATAAAAGCTGATATTATTCAAGCAGTCGAAGCGGTTACAGGTTTGGCATCACATAAAATACAAGTTTTTGCAATGAGCGAAAATTAAGAAAGGATTTGAAATGGTATATATGAAAATTTTAAAAAGAAATCAAATTGTTGTTGCAGTAATAGCACTTATGCTAGTTACAGCAGGATATTTAAATTTTGCAAACCAAAATAAAGAAAGTAATTTAATACCTACAAGTAGCGTGGCTGATACGGAACTAATGGCAGGAATAGGTGATGCCCAATTAGTAAGTGCAAATGAAGCTACAGAAAATAACCAAACACAAAATGAAACTATAAAAAATACAGAAAACGTTGCTACCACTAGTAATACCCAAAAAAACACAGATAGCAATACAACTAAAAATACATCAGCACAAGAAGATAGCTATTTTGCTCAATCGAGATTAGACAGAGACAAAATGTATTCTCAAATGTTAGACAATTACCAAAAAATATTAGAAACTAATAATTTAAGCTCAGAAGAAAAGAAAACAGCACAAGAAGAAATAAAAAGAATAAACAATGAAAAAAATGCTATTATGATAGCAGAGAATTTAATAAAAACAAAAGGCTTTCAAGATATTGTAATATTTGTAAATAATGGAAATGTAACAGGAGTAGTGCAAAAAGATAAACTAGACGAAAAAGACATTGCACAAATTCAAAATATTATAACCAGAGAGCTAAATGTAAAAACAAATAAAATAAATATAAGTGGCAAAAATTGACCACTTTACATAATTATGGTATAATATAGGTGTTACTGTTTAGTAATGGTATGAAAAAATTTTCATATCAAACAAAAGATTTTGGAGGAAAAAATTATGATGTATCGGAACGAAGTTATATTGAGCGGTTACCTGGTAGAAAATTTTAAGTTTCATCATGACGTTGGAACAAAAATTTTTGAAGGTAAAATTGAAGTTGAGCGGCGGAGCGGAACTAAGGATACTCTTATTTTACAGATTTCAGAAAGAAAATTGAAGGAAGTCGGAAACTTGGAAGAAGGAGACGGCATCATAATAGTAGGAGAATTGTGTACCCATAGATATATAGGCGATGACGACATGGTACATAATAAAAACTATGTATATGTTGACAAAGTTTGGTACACTTTTAATCCGGATATGAAAAACTGGGTTAAAATCTCTGGTGTAATTGTAAAGAAGGGAACTTTAAGGACAACTCAGTTTTGCGGAAAGAAAGTGATTGAAGCTATTATTGCAATCGAAAGTAAAAATGAACAGCGGAATACAGCCTATGTACCAATTATTTTTTGGAATGATATGGCAGACAATATGCTTGGTAATTACAATGTTGGAGACAAAATTGAAATCAACGGGAGGCTTCAGTCGCGAGACTATATAAAAAGACTACCAGATGACTCAACGGTAGTCAAAACAACGTTTGAGGTATCAGTATTCAAATTAATTCCCTAAAATTTTTAAAAGGTGGCTAAAATACAGCCACCTTTTAATTTTTTTACCATTTTTTATTGTATTTTTTTTATTTATTGGTATAATAGTAGCAGTGAAGATTGAAAGGTGGAAATATTATGATAAAAAGAGTAGCCATTTTAGCAAATGGTGGAGATGTTTCAGGATTTAATGCAGTTATTAGAGCAATTATAAAGACTGCTGAAAATAATAATGTAGAATGTTATGGATTTATAGATGGATATAGAGGACTATTGGAAAACAATTATGTACAACTATGTACAAGCGCAACAGGAAACGCAATAGGAATATTACCAAAGGGAGGATCAATAATTGGTTCATCTACAAACTCAAATGTATTTTGTTATCCAGTAGAAGAAAATGGAGAAACAGTATATAAGGATTTATCAGATAAATGTGTAGAAAATATAAAAAATGATGGTATAGATTGTTTGTTCACACTAGGTGGGGATGGAACACAAAAATCAGCAAGAGACTTATCTCTTAAAGGTATAAATGTAATTGGAGTTCCAAAAACAATAGATAATGATGTTGCATGTACAGAAATTACATTTGGATATAACACAGCAGTAAGTGTTGCAGCAGAAGCTTTAGATAGACTTCATACTACAGGAGATACGCATCATAGAATTATGGTGTTAGAAGTTATGGGAAGATATGCAGGATGGATTGCACTAGAGTCAGCTATTGCTGGTGGTGCGGACGTTGCGTTAATTCCAGAAATTCCTTATGATATAAATAAAGCAGCACAAAAAATTCTTAACCGTAAAAAACGTGGAAAACAATTTAGTGTAGTAGTCGTTGCAGAAGGAGCAAAGCCAATAGGAGGAGATATTACAGTAAAATCAGTAAGAAATAAAGGCAAAGGTGTAGATAATAACAAACTTGGAGGTGCAGGAGAAAAAGTTGCTCAGCAACTTCAAGAATTAACAGGATTAGAAGCAAGATGCACAGTATTAGGATATATGCAAAGAGGAGGAAGTCCAACTTCATTTGATAGAGTTCTTTCTACTAAATATGGAGCAAAAGCTATGGAACTTGCTTTAGCAGGAAAGTTCAATGTACTAACAGTTATAAAAGATGGAAAATTAAACAGTGTTCCATTAGAAGAGGTTGTAGGAAATAACAAAAAAATTGGAGCAGTTTCTGGAAATACACCAGAGAGCAACATTAGAAGAGTAAATTTAGATAATGATTTAGTAAAAACAGCAAGAGATATTGGAATAAATCTAGGAGATTAAAAGAAAGGGTGTAACAATGATAGACTTTAAGCAAAAAATAGCAGAGCAAATAAGTAAAACAACAAACATACCACAAGAACAAATTGTAGAATATATTGAAATACCAGCAGATGAAAAAATGGGAGATTTTTCTTTTCCATGTTTTAAATTAGCAAAAGAATTAAAAAAATCTCCTCAAATGATAGCACAAGAAATAAAAGATAATATAGAATTTGAAGATGGATTTATGCAAAATATAGAAGTTGTAAATGGATATTTAAATTTCTATATAATGCCACAAGAGTATATCTCAAATGTATTAACTGAAATTGCAAACAAAAAAGAAAACTATGGAGAGAGTACAGTTGGAAAAGGAAAAAATATAGTAATAGATTATTCAGCACCAAACATTGCTAAACCATTTCATATTGGACATCTACGTTCAACAGTAATAGGAAATGCTATATATAAAACCTACAAACATTTAGGGTACAATTGTACAGGAGTTAACCATTTAGGTGACTATGGAACACAATTTGGTAAATTGATAGAGGGATATAAAAGATGGGGAAGCGAATACAACGTAGAAGAAAACCCTATTGATGAGCTTACCAAAATTTATGTTAGAATAAATAATCTTTGTAAAGAAGATGAAGCAGTATTAGAAGAGTGCAGAAATAATTTTAAAAAGCTAGAAGATGGTGACGAGTACTGTGTAGAAATATGGACTAAATTTAGAGAACTAAGTTTAAAAGAATTTCAAAAAGTGTATAAATTGCTAGACGTAGAATTTGACTCTTGGAATGGAGAGGCTTTTTATTCAGACAAAATGGGAGAAGTAGTAGATATTTTAAAACAAAAAAATCTATTACAACCTTCAGAAGGTGCAATGGTAGTAAACTTAGATGAATATGATATGCCACCATGTATTATAGAAAAAACAAATGGCTCTACTACATATGCTACACGTGATTTAGCAGCAATTCTTTATAGAGCAAGAACATATGATTTTGACAAAGCTATATATGTAACCTCATATGAACAAATATTACATTTTAAACAAATATTTGAAGTTGCTAAACACTTGAATTTAGACGAGAAATATACAAATGGACTAGTACATGTTCCATTTGGAATGGTACAATTGAAAACAGGCAAAATGTCGACTAGAGAAGGAAATGTTATAAAACTAGAAGATTTACTAAATGAAGCAATAAGCAGAGTAACACAAATTATGAATGAAAAAAATCCAAATCTAGAAAATAAAGAGGAGATTGCTAAAAAAATAGGAGTTGGAGCAGTTATATTCAATGACTTATACAATAGCAGAATCAAAGACGAAATATTTGACTGGGATGCTATGCTTAACTTTAATGGTGAAACAGGTCCATATATGCAATACATATATGTTAGAACTAAAAGCTTACTAGAAAAAGCAGGATATATACCTGAAATAAATGAAGTTGATTTTTCAAAGTTGACAGATGTCTCTTCTTTAAGAGTAATAAAATTAATATACTCTTTTGAAGACATATTAAAACAATCTGCTGAAAAATATGAACCATATATTATAGCAAGATACTTGATAAAATTAGCACAAGCATTTAGTAGTTTCTACAATGAAAATAAAATAATTGGTGAAGAAAAAAACGTTCAGGATGCAAGACTATATCTAACATATGCTACAGGCTTAGTACTAGAAGCGGGAGCTAAAATCTTAGGTATCAAAATGCCAGAAAAGATGTAAAATAATATCTTGCAAAATTTTTATATTGTGATATAATTCAAAAAGTGATACACAATAAAGAAATGAATGGAATAACTTAATATATAATAAACATTAGAAAGGACAATATAAAATGAGAAAATATTTTGGAACAGATGGCATTAGAAGAATAGCAAACACTGAACTCTCACCAGGTTTAGTATATCGTGTAGCAAAAGCTGGAGCATATGCTTTAGCAAAACATACAGACCATGCACCTACAATACTAATAGGGAGAGATACTAGAATTTCAGGAACATTAATAGAAAGCGCTATGACAGCCGGATTTCTAAGCTATGGAGCAAATGTAAAAAGTTTAGGAGTAATTCCAACACCAGGAGTTGCATACTTAACAAAAAAACTAAAGGCTGATGCAAGTGTTGTTATTTCGGCATCACACAATACATATGAATTTAATGGTGTAAAATACTTTAGTAACAAAGGAATGAAAATTCCAGATGAAATAGAAGAAGAAATCGAAGAAATGATGGATTCAGACAAATTAGACGAATTTACAGCTGTTAATGATAAAATAGGAACAGCAGAAGTAAGAACAGACCTTTTAGACGAATATGTATATTTCTTTAGAAAAAACTTTGAAGAAGAATTTGAAAGTTATGACACAAGTGACTTTGTAGTAGCAATAGATACAGCAAATGGTGCTACATCAATTGCAGCTGAAAAAGTATTTACAGCATTAGGAATAAAACATTACATTATGAACAATACTCCAAATGGTGTAAACATTAATGAAAATTGTGGTTCAACACATTTAGATATGATAAAGAAATATGTGGTTGAAAACAACTGCAATTTAGGAATTGCTTATGACGGAGATGGAGATAGATGTTTAGCAATTGATGAAAAAGGAAATGAAATTGATGGAGACAAATTGCTAGCAATTATTTCAAACTATATGAAGAAAAAAGGAACACTAAAAAATGATACTGTAGTTGCAACAGTAATGAGTAACTTAGGTCTAAAAAAATATGCAGAGAATAACAATTTAAATTTAGTACAAACTAAAGTTGGGGATAGATATGTTCTAGAAGAAATGCTTAAAAATGGATATAATATAGGTGGAGAACAATCAGGACATATTATTTTCTTAGATTATAATCCGACAGGTGATGGAATATTAACATCTTTAATGTTGATTAAGGTTATGCTTGAAGAACAACAAACAGCTTCAAAGCTATGTGAGATTATAAAAATGTATCCACAAGTACTTGTTAATGCAAAAGTTTCTAGTGATAAAAAGAACTTATATAAAGAAGATAAAGAAGTTCAAGAAGAAATCGAAAGACTTGAAAAAGAATTTGCTGGAAACGGAAGAGTACTAATCAGACCATCAGGAACAGAACCTTTAATTCGTGTAATGATAGAGGGAGAAGACCAAGAATACATTAAAGAAAAAGCAGAAGGATTAGCAAAGTTAATTGAGAAAAAATTAAATTAAAATAAAAAATACAAAGGAGGAATTTTAAATGCCAATTATCAATTTTTCAAATCCATTTTCAATTTTTGTAGGAGTTATACTATTTGTATTAGTATTATATCTTGCAAAGGAGAACAAAAAAGCCTGGATTACAGGTACAATGTTATTTGCTTTTATTGGATTATTAATCTGCCATACAATAGAATTTGTGGCAATAGGGTCACAAAGTGATGAAATATATAAAGCGATAATTACATCAGCAGGAGTGGACTTAATATTTATCTTCCTATCATTTATTTCATATTTATGGGTAGATGATATTGAAGCAAAAGATGGTAAAAGAAAAAGTATTGACAATAGCTTAGACTGGTTTTGGAACAAAGTCTAATTATATGAGATACAAAAGATATAAGAATATAACTGTTGCTATTATTTATGCAACAGTTTCGATTTTATATTAAGAAAGGGGAATTTTTATGCCAAAATTTTATTTAACAACGCCTATCTATTATCCAAGTGGAAAATTTCATATAGGAACTGCTTATACTACAGCATTAGCAAGTACTATAAAAAGATATAAAAAAGCTAGAGGGTTTGATGCGTACATGCTTACAGGGATGGACGAGCATGGACAAAAAGTTCAAAAAGTAGCTGAAGGAAGAGAAAAAACGCCACAAGAGCATGTGGATGAAATGGCTGATGAAGCTAAAAAGTTATGGAGCTTGATGGAAATAGAATATGATGATTTTATTCGTACTACAGAAGAAAGACATACAAAAGTAGTAGAAGAGATTTTTGATAGATTAATGGAACAAGGAGATATATACAAATCAGAATATGAGGGTTGGTATTGTATGCCTTGTGAAACTTACTTTACAGAAACTCAATTAGTAGATGGTAAATGTCCTGATTGTGGTAGAGAAGTAAAGAAAATGAAAGAAGAATCATACTTCTTTAATATGAAAAAATATGCGGATAGACTTATAAAATTTTATAATGATAACCCAGACTTTATCTTACCAGAGTCTAGAAAAAATGAGTTATTTAATAACTTTTTAAAACCGGGATTAGAAGATTTGTGCGTAAGCCGTACAAGCTTTGATTGGGGAGTAAAAGTAAGAAAAGATCCAAAACATGTTGTATATGTTTGGTTAGATGCTTTAACAAACTATATTACAGCACTTGGATATTTATCAGATGATGATAGCTTAATGAAAAAATATTGGCCAGCAGATTTACATATTGTTGGTAAAGATATTATTCGTTTTCATGGATTATATTGGCCAATTTTCTTAATGGCATTAGATTTACCATTACCAAAGCAAATCTATGCTCATGGATTTATTATGATGAAAGATGGTAAAATGTCTAAATCTAAAGGAAATGTTATATATCCAGAGCCACTTATTGAACGTTATGGTTTGGATGCATTTGAATACTTTATATTAAGAGAAATGTCATTTGGTCAAGATGGAACATTTACACCAGAGGGATTTGTAGAAAGATTTAACTTTGATTTATGCAATGATTTAGGAAACCTTTTAAATAGGACTATAGGCATGATAAACAAATACTTTGGAGGAGAAATATCTTCATATCCAACTAATGTATCAGAATTAGATAAAGAACTTGAAGAATTTTCAAACAATTCAATTAAACAAGTAGAAGAACAATTTGACACATATCATATTAGCAATGCTATTACTGAAACATGGAATTTAGTTTCTAGAACAAATAAATACATTGATGAAACTGCACCATGGGTATTGTTTAAAGAAGAAAAGACAGAAGAGCTAAAATCTGTAATGTATCATTTGGTAGAAAATCTACGTAGAATAGCTATACTAATTAATCCATATATGAAACATACTTCTGAAAAAATGTTAAATCAACTTAATATTCCAGAAGAATTAAGAACATGGGATAGTTTAGAAGATTATGATAAACTAGTTAATATTAAAGTTACAGATAAACCAGAGGTATTATTTGCAAGATTGGAAACAGAACCAGAGATTGAAGTTATTAAAGGAATGATGAAATGAAAGAAATTGTTGTTATAAACGGAAGTGGTGGAGTTGGAAAAGATACTTTTGTACAATTTTGTGGAGAGTATACTTCTATAATGAACATATCTTCTGTAGATAAAGTAAAAGAAGCAGCAAAAGTTCTTGCAGGATGGAATGGAGAAAAAGACGAAAAGTCTAGAAAATTCTTATCAGATTTAAAAGAACTTGGTATTGAATATAATGATGCTCCATTTAAATACATTTCTAATATGGCAGAAGAATTTAAAAACTCTGATAAACAAATAATGTTCGTGCATATTAGAGAATGTGAAGAAATTGAAAAATGTAAGCATTGCTTAAATGCTAAAACTTTGCTTATTACAAATAAGAATGTTGCTGCAATAAACACAAATGTCTCTGATAGAGATGTAAATAAATATGAATATGATTATCATATAAACAATGATGGAACATTAGAAGAATTAAAACAAAAAGCAAAAGAATTTGTTGAGAAACTAAATTAGAACATAAAAACTCCTTTTTTCATATTATATGGAAAAAGGAGTTTTATAAATAATATGGAAAACAAAGTAAAAATAAACATTGCTGAAAAGCAATTATATTACAAAGGAGAAGTAATATTAAAGTATACTATAAAATATCCAGAGATAACGCAAAGCCAATATGATATTGGAAAACAAAGATTTAATCATATAAATAGACAAGAAGCATTAAAACTAAAAGAGTTCGCAGAAGGAGAATTATATAACCAAGCAAAAGAAACATATGACTATAACAAACAACAAGGATATCCAATTATGGTATATGAACTATACAGAGAAACAACAGTAACATATAATAATGATAAACTAATAAGCTTATATTTTGATGATTATACATTCACAGGTGGAGCGCATGGTTCAACTGTAAGAAGTTCACAAACTTGGGATTTGGAACATGCATATCAAATACCATTACAAGCATTTTTTAGAAAAAATGCAAATTATCAAATAGATATAGTAAAAGAAATAAATTCACAAATAGCAAAACAAATTGAAGCTGGAACAGGTGCATATTTTCCAGACTATTGCCAATTGGTATTAGAAACCATAAACTTTGATAGCTATTACTTGACACCAAAAGGAATAGTAATATACTTTCAACAATATGACATAGCACCATATTCAAGTGGATTACCAGAGTTTTTAATAAAAATTTGAAATTATTAGTCAATGATATAAATCTTAGACTTTTGTGATACAATAAAAAATGTCGAAATTTGACACACGATTTTACTTGCAAAATGCAATTAAGTATAGTATAACAATATTAACTTAGTTGCATTTTTTAGTGTAATAAAATTTTACATATGCAAAGCAATAATTATTTTCAAAACAATATTTAAATTATTTTCTAAATTTAAAGTTTTTAATTATTAAATTTTAATCTCAATGTAATTATCCTGAATTAGTATTATTTAAAATTATTTTAAACCAATAATATTTTAAATTCTTAATATTTTTCAATACTATTAAATCTAAAAAATTAAAATCTTAAAATCTTAAAATCTTAAAATCTTAAAATTTTCACAAACAAAGAAAATATAAATTAGCAAGAAAGAAAGACAATTAACAATACATGATAAAATGTTGCCAAGATTTTTACTATATTGGGCAAAAATGTATAGTGCAAATTTAAAAGTTGGTGACGAATATAGTAAATTAAGAAGAACCATAAGTATAATAATAGTAGATGGCGAACTACCAGAATTTAAAGGAATAAAGAAAGCACAAACCAATTGGCAAATAAGAGAAGAAGAATACAAGAGTATAGTCTTGACAAGCTATTTTGAGATTTGTATAATAGAGTTACCAAAAGCAATAAGAGAGTATAAAACAAATAAGGAAAATGGAGCACTGCAGTGGATGATGTTTTTGGAAAATCCAGAAGATGTGGAGGTAACCAAAATAATGGAAGAGAATGAAAATATCAAGGAAGCAAAAGAAGAATTAGATAGAATAAGTCAAGATGATATATTAAGAAGAATGGCATTTAAGGCAGAACTAGAAAGAATGGACCATGCTCAACTAATGTATGAAGCAAAAAGAGATGGCAAAAAAGAAGGAATAATAGAGGGAGCAAAAGAAGAAAGATTACAAATAGCAAAAAATATGCTGAAAGAAGGAGCAAACATTGAATTTATTATAAGAGTTACAGGATTAACAAAAGAAGAAATAGAAAAATTGAAATAAATTAGAAGGTTATTTAAGCATAGAGCGGGTGGCGTGAGCCATCCGTTTATTTCATGTAAACTATCCTTAGTAAAGCAAAGAAAAGCACAAAATTTTATTGGAAAAAATAGTAATAAATATTGACTAATTTAATAAGAATGTATATAATAGTTTTGAAAACTAGATAACATAGTTTGAAGAATATCAAACTATTATATACGAAGGGAATAGTGAATATGGGAAAGATAAAAGAATTAAAATACTATGATGTTCAAAAAGTAGGAACTATCAAAGAACTACTTGAAATGGCTGTAAAACAAGCTGGTGACAAAATTGCTTTTAAATATAAAGATGAAAAAGGAAAAGTAATAGATGTTACATATAAAGAATTTCAAGAAGATACATTTGAATTAGGAACAGCGTTAAATTCTATAAACATGACAGACAAACATATAGCAGTAATAGGCGAAAATAGTTATAAATGGGTTACTGTGTATTTAACAGTATTAAAGAGCAAAGGAGTAATAGTTCCAATTGACAAAGAACTACCAGTATGCGATATTATCAATGTTTTAAATGACAGTGATAGTGAAGTTTTATTCTATGCAAAAAAATATGAAAAAAATATTGACGAGATAGCTGAAAAAGCACCAAACGTAAAATATTTTATAGGATTCAGCACAGAAAAAACAGAAGGAAATAGATTATCATATAATGAGTTCAAAGCAGAAGGTAAAAAGCTTTACGAAGGTGGAGACAAAACTTATGCTGAAATGATAACAGATCATAATAACCTAAAAATGCTTGTTTATACTTCAGGAACAACAGGAATGGCAAAAGGTGTAATGCTATCAGAGCATAATCTAATAAGTATAGTATATTATGGACTAAGAGTTTCAACAGTATATGATAGATGTTTATCAGTTTTACCATATCACCATACATATGAAGCAGTTGCAGGAATTTTAGTATCATTACATCATCATTCAACAATATGTATAAATGATAGCTTAAAAGCAGTACTTAAAAACTTACAATTGTATAAACCAGATTACATATATGTAGTACCAGCTTTTGTAGAACTATTTTATAAAAAGATATGGTCAAATGCTAAAGAAAGTCACAAAGATAAAATCTTAAAAGTAATGATGGTAGTAAGTAATGGTCTTAGAAAAATAGGAATAGATTTAAGAAAGAAATTCTTTAAATCAATACATGACGCATTTGGAGGAAACTTAAGAAAAATAGTAACAGGTGGAGCGGCTGTAAGACCTGAACTAGGAAAATTCTTTGATACAATAGGACTTGATTTAATAAATGGATATGGAATAACTGAATGTTCACCTTTAGTTAGTGCTAATATGGACTACTGTAATGATTGTGCAACAGTAGGTTTTCCACTAGAATGTGTAGAAATAAAACTTGAAGATGTAACACCAGAAGGAGACGGAGAAATTTGTGTAAAAGGCGATATAGTTATGCTTGGATATTACAAAAATCCAGAGAAAACTGCAGAAGTATTACAAGATGGTTGGTTTAGAACAGGTGACTACGGAAGAATAAATGATAAGGGCCAATTGATGATTACAGGAAGAAAGAAAAACTTAATTGTTCTAGATAATGGAAAAAATGTATTCCCAGAAGAAATTGAGAACTATATTATGAGAATACCTTATGTTCAAGAAGTAGTAGTATCAGGAGTTAAAGACGAAAGCGGTAGCGAAGTAAGGCTATGTGCAGAAGTATTTTTAAACGAAGATAAATTAAAAGAATTGGATATAAAAGATGCAGAACAAACTTTAAAGAAAGATATTGCAAAAGAGTGTTCAATATTACCAATGTACAAGAGAATAGGAAAAGTAGTAATTAGAGATAAAGAATTTGCAAAAACCACTACTAATAAAATTAAGAGATAAATTAAAGAATAATTGCCTTTGGGCAATTATTCTTGTATAAAAAGGGGAAAATAAAGAGTGGAACAAGAAATTTATAAAGAAAAGGAAATAGCTAACTTTCATATTCCAAGATGGGAAGAATTACCTAATCTAGATTTATATGTGGACCAGGTAATATGCTTTTTAGATGATGCTTTATCAAATTATGTAAGTAAAGAAAAAGAAGGACATGTTATAACCAAAAGCATGATTAACAACTATGTTAAACATGGAGTGATAAAACCTGCAATAAATAAAAAATACAACAAAGAACATATTGCAAACCTATTTGTTATATGTATCTTAAAACCTTTATATAGTATAAATGATATAGCAACCATGATAAAATCAGCAACAAAAACTATTCCAATGCAAATAATATATAACAATTTTTGTAATGAATTAGAAGATGCAATTAGTGCTATATTTGCAGGTAAAGAATATATACCAGAAGAGCAAACTACTTTTGACAAATATGTTTTAAAAAGAGTAGTATATTCCTTTGCAAACAAGTTGTATACAGATAAAATATATTTAAATAAATTCTAAAATAAAGACAAGAGTAATTAAAAAATTATTCTTGTCTTTTAAAATATGCATTTATTTGCCAAAAGATATTGCCAATTAAAATATTTAAATATATAATTAACTAAACAAAGGAGGGGGTAGTTTGAAAAATACAAAAGTAGGCTTAGTTGTAGTGGAAGTAATATTTATACTTATCATCATCATAGCTGGAGTAATAGAATTAGTAGATAATAGCGGATTACTAGATGATAAAAAGAATAATATTACAAATCCATTCACTAAAAACACATTTAATGTAATTGCAAGTCAGGAAAATAAAGATTTAGAAGAAGTAATACAAAATTATGCAAGAACGAAAAAATATGATATAAATATTGAATATGCTGGTACATTAGACATAATGGATAAATTAAACAGTGGTGAAAAATATGATGCAGTATGGATTTCAAACTCTATATGGCTTTATATGTTAGATAGCAATGTCAAAGTATCAAATTCAAAATATACAAGTATAAACCCAATAGTATTTGGTATAAAAAAATCAAAAGCTAAAGAGTTAGGTTTTAGCGGTAAAGACATAAAAACAAAAGACATAGTAAATGCAATTTCTAGTGGAAAATTAAAATTTAGTATGTCAAACCCAACAAGTACTAATAGTGGTGCATCAGCATACTTAGGATTTCTATACACACTAGCTGGAAACCCAGAAGTATTGAAAAAAGAAAATTTACAAAATGAAAAATTAACTAAAAATCTAACTACACTATTTACAGGTTTAGAAAGATCATCTGGAAGTGAAGATTTCCTAGAAGAACTATTCCTTAATGGAAACTACGAAGCAGTAGTTACCTATGAATCTTCAATTATAAATATAAATAAAAAATTACAACAGCAAGGAAAAGAAACATTATATGCAATATATCCTGTAGATGGAGTTTCAATATCAGACTCACCATTTGCTTATATTGACAATAAGGATGAAAGTGCTAAAGAAATATTTTTAGATTTACAGTCTTATATATTAAGCAACGAAGGACAAAAACTGCTACAAGAAAAAGGCAGAAGAACATGGTATGGTGGAGTAAATTCTAATGTAGATAAAAGTATATTTAACCCGGACTGGGGAATTGATACTACTAAATACATTTCGCCTGTTAAGTATCCAAGCACAGAAGTAATAAAACTAGCTCTTAACTTATATCAAACTGAGTTAAGAAAACCTATACATGTTGTATTTTGTTTGGACTATTCTGGAAGTATGATTGGAACTGGATATAGAGAGTTAATGAATGCAATGAATTACATTTTATCTGATGAGGCAGCAAGTGACTTTTTACAGTTTTCAAAAAAAGATAAAATAGATATAATACCATTTAATGGAACAGTAATGCAATCTTATAGTACAGACAATGGTGCTGAAACAGAACAGCTATTAAAGAATATAAAGAAAATCTTACCTAATGGTACTACAGCTCTTTATCCAGCAGTTATAGAAGCTTTAATGAAATTAAATCAAGAAGATATGGAGAAATATAATGTTTCAATAATTGCAATGACTGATGGACAAGCAAATGTAGGAACATTTTCAGAATTAAAGACAATGTATAATAGAAATGGAAAATCAATACCAATATATTCTATAATGTTTGGAAGTGCTGTAAGAAGTGATTTGCAAAACATGGCAAAATTGAGTAATGGCAAGGTCTTTGATGGAAAACAAGATTTAAAAAGAGCATTTAAAGAAGTAAGAGGGTATAATTAAAAAAGAGGTATAAAGAGTGAAAAATTCAACAATTATATCTGCAATTGTGCGGAGGAGCATTTTTTGCAGTTCCATATTTAGGATTATCAATAGGTTTGCTTCCATCACTAGCAATAGGAGCAAGTGCTTTTGGAGCAGGAGAACTTATATTAAGTAAAACGGAAAAAACAAAACAAGAAAAATTAAATATATATGAAGCTTTAAATGAAGCTAAGAATACAAATACCAAAATACAAAAAGTGGTTTCTCAAGTAGAAGATTCTGAGTTAGCTAAAAATATATCAGAAATACATGTTACGGTATCAAAAATAATTGAGACGGTAGAAAAGAAACCAGATAGTTACAAAAAGATGAATAACTTTTTTAACTATTATTTGCCAGTAACTATAAATATATTAACAAAATATGATGAAATTGAAAATCAAAAGTTAAATACAGAAGACAGCAAAAAGTTTATGGAATCAACACAAAAAATGGTTAAGAAAATAAATGAAGCTTTTAAAAAGCAACTGTCAAATTTATACCAATCTGATATGATAGATACTGACGCAGAAATGAAAGTGTTTGATACAATGTTAAAATCAGACGGTTATGATGTAGATGATAATGATTTTAAAATTTAATAAAGGAGGAGAAAATAGTGAGTAAAAAACAAATTATAGGGCTCGTAATATTTTTAGTTCTAATATTAATAATAGTTGGAATTAAATTTATAGGAGATAAAAAGGACTCAGTATTAGGCAAAGATCTAACAACAGTATATGTAGCAACAGGTGGAGGAAAAGAAGGATTTATTGCAAATGAAAAGGTAGTAAATATCATGGAAAACAAGTATAGATTAAATGTTGTTTATGATTCATGGAGTAATGGAAAATTAATCAAAAATCCATTAGTAAGAGAAGATGGAACCACTAAATATGATGCAATGTTCTGTTCTGATCAAAGATTTTATGATTATTATAAATTATCTCCAAACAAATCAGAAGGAGAAGCAGACAGATACAGAGTTTTAAATGGTGGGCTAACTTTAAATACTCCAATAGTAATATACAGTTGGGGAGAAGTTGTTGATGCTTTAGAAAAAGAAAAAATAGTAACTCAAAAAGATGGAGTATACTATATAACAGATATGCCAAAGCTTTTAAACTATATATTAACAGGCAAAAAATGGTCTGACATAGGATTAAAGCAATTATATGGAAATATAAATGTTGCTTCAACAGACCCTGTTACATCATCACCAGGGGCAACATATTACGGACTATTATTATCAATAATGTGTGAGAGCTCAATAAATAGCAAAAATTTACAAACTAATTTACCAAAATTAAAAGAATTCTATGAGAAGTCTGGATACATGAATAATACACCAGCAGATTTGTTTGAAAAATATTTAAAAACAGGTATGGGTGGAGAACCTATGATAGTTGACTATGAAAAAAGTATAATTGAATTTGCAAACTCAAATCCAGAAGGTTTTGAACAAGTAAAAAAGGATATACGTATATTATACCCAACTCCAACAATATGGAATTCACATTGTATAGCAACTTTTGATGAAAACGGAAATCAGTTCTACCAAGCGTTTGAAGATAAAGAAATTCAACAAGTTGCATGGTCTGAATATGGATTTAGAACTGGTATTACAGGTGGAAATTATGATGTTTCTGGATTAGGAATAGGAATTCCACAAAATATAACAAGTACAGTAACAAGCTTAAAGATGGATGTTTATAATCAGTTGATTGAATATTTAAAAAAATAAAATAAAAGGAGATTAAAAAATGGAAGAATTAGAATTAAAGGTTAATAAAGAATTAAATAAAGCTGAGGTAGAGAGCTTAGCTCAAGAATCAAAGAAAGTAACAGATGAAAAAATTGAAAAGTCATTAAATTATGATTTACTATCACAAGAAGAAAAAGATGCAATAGAAGAATTTAATAAAAAAATAAATGTTGCGGATGCTACACAAATATTGCAATATGGAGCAAAAGCTCAAACTAAAATATCACAATTTTCTGATAGTGTATTAGAAGATGTAAAAACAAGAAGCACAGGAGAAGTAGGTGACTTACTAGCAGACCTTGTTGGTGAAATAAAATCATTTGACTCTGATATAGCTAATACAAACAAAACTGGATTAGGTAAATTATTTACTAGTGTAAAAAAACAACTAGAAAAATTAATAGCTGGATATGAAAAAATTGAAGTAAATATAGACAAAATTGAAGCAAGTCTAGAAAAACACAGATTACAAATGTTAAAAGACATTACAATATTTGATACAATGTATGAAAAAAACTTAGAATATTTTAAAGAGTTGTCTTTATACATTATTGCAGGTGAAAAGAAAATTGAAGAATTAAGAAATGTAACATTACCTGAATTACAAAAAAAGGCACAAGAATCAGGAGAACAACTTGATGCACAAAAAGTAAATGATATGGAAAACATGATAAATAGATTTGAAAAGAAAATTTATGATTTGAAAACAACAAGAATTATATCTATTCAAATGGCACCACAAATTCGTTTACTACAAAATAATGAAGCAGAACTTGTAGAAAAAATTCAAGGATCTTTAACAAATACAATTCCATTATGGAAAAACCAAATGGTATTAGCATTAGGAATAAACAATGCTAAACAAGCAATTGGAGCACAAAAAGCTGTTACAGATTTAACAAATAGTATGCTACAAAAGAATAGCGAAATATTAAAACAAGGTTCAATAGAAATTGCAGAGGAATCAGAAAGAGCAATTGTTGATGTTGCTACATTACAAAAAACTAATAAAGATATAATTGATACATTAGATCAAGTTATACAAATTCATGAAAATGGAAGAGTAAAACGTCAAGAAGCTGAAGTAGAACTTGCAAATATTGAAAAAGAACTAAAAGAGAAAATGATAGAATTAAAAGTTAAATAATTTGTCAATTGAGAGGAATATATGGATACTAAACAATTTTTTAAAGATGTATATGAAGATTTCTTTGGAGTGGAAAAAATTAAAGCAGAAAATGAAAAATTAGCAAAAGAATTAGGATTAAACCAAGATTATCCTACAATTGAATTAAACAAGCAAGATGAGGCAAAAGAAGAACTGACTGAAGAAAAAATAAAAGAAACAAAAGATGAATTTATGGTAAAGTCTTTTGAAAAGTTAGAAAAACTATACATTACAGAACAATCAAAAAATACTCTTAAAAAAATTATTGAGTATATGAGAAAATATAGTGAAGGAATAGAAAAACAATACATTCCATTTAATATGTGCATTTATTCAAATAATAAAGAAACTACATATGGAATTATTGATATAATAAGTGATGCAGTTACATTTTTCTCATATATAAAAAGAGGAGCTACTATTGAAACATCTTTCTATAACTTAGAAAAGCCAGAACAAATTAACGAAATTTATAATAAAGAAAATAATGTAATTGTATTAAGAGATTTTGAAGGACTTTCAGCAAAAGAAAAAGAATTTAAAGATAGATTTTTGCATAATATGAAAGAAAAGTTAGAAGAAAATCAAAAAGATTTTTTAACTATTTTGATTTCAAAAACACCTGAAATAATTGAACAGGCAATGCAATCAGATATGATTGAAAAATATTTTGAATTCAAAATTGAATCAACTAATATAGATGTACAAGATGTTTATCAAGAAGTATTAAATAAATTAAAAGAAAGTAGTCAAATAACAGATGAAGCATCAATTAAACTATTAGACTATATTGCTGCAACATATCCAAAAACAGATTTATCATTTCCAGAGTATAGAGATAAATTGTGCAATAAGATATTATTTAGTAAAGAAAAAGAAATAACAGAAAATGATTTACCAAAATACGAACAAGAAAAATCTATGGATGAAATATTTGCGGATTTAAATAGTCTAGTAGGATTAGAGAATATAAAACAAGTATTAAAAGATTTAGTAGATTTAATAGAACTAAAAAATAAAACTAAAGATGACTTAAAAATTAAAGACATAAATTTACACATGGTATTTTTAGGAAATCCAGGAACAGGTAAAACAACTGTTGCAAGAATTATTGCAGAAATGCTATATAATTTAAAATATATTAAACAAAATAAATTAATTGAAGTATCAAGTAAAGATTTAGTTGCCGAGTATGTTGGACAAACTGCACCAAAGACAATGGCTGTTATTGAAAGAGCTTTGGGTGGAGTTCTATTTGTAGATGAAGCATATTCACTTGCATCTGAAGAAGGAAGTGGAAATTCATTTAACAAAGAAGCTATTGCAACACTTATACAGGCAATGGAAAATTATAGAGATAATCTAGTTGTAATTTTTGCTGGATACACAAAAGAAATGCAAGCATTTTTAAATGCTAACTCAGGTATAGTTTCTAGAATTGGCTATACATTAGATTTTAAAGACTATACATCTGAAGAATTATTAAAAATCTTTGAAGGAATGGTTAAAAAAGCAGGGTTTAGTATTACTAAAGAAGCATGTGATGAAGTAGTAAAGGTAATAGACAAATATAGAAATACTAAAAACTTTGGAAACGCAAGATTTGCAAGAAACTTATATGAAAAAACAATAATAAGACATGCATCAAATACTAGAGGAAAGAAAGCCAAGAAAGATCTAAAAACAATTGTAAAAGAAGATATAAGTACAGATAATTTATAAATAAAAAGGAGCCAAGATTTAATAATTTTGGTTCTTTTTTATTGTATTAAAATAATTTAAAATTTCTATTAAAAACCATTGACAATTGAATACACATTCAACTATAATATATTCAAAGTTGAGTAAATATTCAACTATATTTGCATATAATATAACTAAGGAGGAAATAGTATGTCTAGAAATGAATTCATTTGTGACTGTAATGCAATACATCAAGAAGTAGTAGAAAGCACTAAAAAGCAAATGCTAAATGATGAGGATTTGTTTAACAATTTAGCAGAGTTTTTTAAAATATTAGGAGATACAACTAGAGTAAAAATATTATCAGCTTTAGATAAGAATGAAATGTGTGTATGTGACATTGCAAATGTTTTAAGTATGAGTAAATCCTCAATTTCACATCAATTAGGAACATTAAGAAGAAGTGGAATTGTAAAATGTAAAAGAGTAGGTAAAGAAGTATTTTATATGCTTGATGATGAACATGTAAAAAAAGTATTTGAAATAGGTGCAGAGCATATTGAACATAGAATATAGTGTTTTATAAAAAGGAGATAATATTATGAAAAAAGATATTATAAAGATTTTAATATCATTAGTATTGTTTTTGGTAGCATTACTAATGCCAATTGATAATCAAATAATAAAAATTGCCATATATGTAATTGCATATTTAGTAGTTGGATTTGAAGTTTTAAAAGAAGCAATAGAAAACATTTTTAAAGGAGAAGTATTTGATGAAAACTTTTTAATGGCAATAGCTACAATAGGTGCTTTTGCTATTGGTGAATATCCAGAAGCTGTTACTGTAATGTTACTTTATCAAGTGGGAGAAACATTTCAAGATTATGCAGTTGATAACTCTAAAAAATCAATAGAGAATTTAATGAATATTAGACCAGATTTTGCAAATGTTTTAAGAGAAAATGTTGAGATAAAGGTTAATCCTGAAGAAGTAAAAGTTGGAGAAACAATCATTGTAAAACCTGGTGAGAAAATACCTCTTGATGGAAAAATTATAGAAGGGGAGTCAATGCTAGATACAACAGCATTAACAGGAGAATCAGTTCCAAGAAAAGCTAATACAGGAGATAATGTTTTTAGTGGATGTATAAACCAAACTGGGTTATTAAGAATTCAAGTAACTAAAGAATTTGGAGAATCAACTGTTAGTAAGATATTAAACTTAGTTGAAAATGCAGAAGACAAAAAATCTAAATCTGAAAACTTTATTACTAAATTTGCAAAATATTATACTCCAGTAGTTGTAATATTGGCAGTAATTATAGCTATTGTACCACCAATTATTATAAAAGAAGCAAACTTTACAGAATGGTTATATAGAGCGTTATCATTTTTAGTTGTATCATGTCCATGTGCACTAGTTATATCAATACCTTTAAGCTTTTTTGCAGGAATAGGTGGAGCATCTAAAATAGGAGTTTTAATCAAAGGTGGAAACTATTTAGAAGCTTTAGCCAATGTTAATACAGTTGTTTTTGACAAAACAGGAACACTTACCAAAGGTGTATTTGAGGTTCAAAAAGTAGAAGAAGTAGGAGCATCTAAACAAGACATTATAAAATATTCGGCTTATGCAGAAAACTATTCAAACCATCCAATTGCAGTATCAATTAAAAAAGCATACAACGAAAAGATAGATGAAAAATTGATTTCAGATATAAATGAAATATCTGGAAAGGGAATAAGTGTAAAAATTGAAAATAAACAAGTATTAGTTGGAAATGAAAAACTAATGCAAGAAAACAATATTGAATATACAAAATGTAGTGAAATAGGTACTGTAGTACATGTAGCAATTGAAAATAAATATGCTGGTTATATACTTATATCAGACGAAATAAAAGAAGATTCATTTAAAGCAATAAAAGAATTAAAAGATAATAAAAAACAGACAATAATGCTTACAGGTGACAAAAAAGAGGTAGGAGAAGATGTTGCTAAAAAATTAGGAATAGATAAAGTATATACAGAATTACTACCAGACGGAAAAGTAAAAAAAGTAGAAGAGCTTATCAAACAAAAGAGTGGAACACTTGCATTTGTTGGAGATGGAATAAATGATGCACCAGTACTTGCATTATCAGATATAGGAATTGCAATGGGAGGTCTTGGAAGCGATGCAGCAATAGAAGCAGCAGATATAGTAATAATGACAGATGAACCATCTAAAATAAATAAGGCTATTAAGATTTCTAAAAAAGCAATGAGAATTGTTAAACAAAACATTGTATTTGCAATTTCAATTAAAGCATTAGTATTAATTTTAAGTGCTGTAGGAATTGCCACAATGTGGGAAGCTGTTTTTGCAGATGTTGGCGTTTCAGTAATTGCAGTATTAAATGCTATTAGAATATTAAAGAAATAATTGAAAATTATGTAAATCTAGTGTATAATATGTATGTATTTCAAATTGAAATAATATGAAAGGTAAGGAAATAACTATGAACAACAAAATAACTCGCTACATTCAAATCCTCGCCGCAACTGCAACGATAATTACTGCAGTAACCACTATTCTCACATCAATTCAGGAGCTTTTTTATAAACCTGAAGAAAATATGAGATGAGAAGAGTAAAAAATTGGAAGAGTAATCTCTTCCAATTTTTTAAATTACATAAAAGAATATACAGAAAAATTGTAATGCACTTGCAATTATACAAGCAATATGAAATACAGAGTGCATCCATTTATGCTTTTTACCAAGTCCGTAAAAAATTGCTCCAATTGTATATACAAGTCCGCCAGCCAATAATAAGATAAATCCTTTCATAGTTAGTAATTCTATAATTACATTTATTTTAAATATAATACACCAACCAAGTAATATGTAGCATATCATAGAAAAAACTTTATATCTTTTTAAATCTATTGAATTAAGTACTATTCCTAATATTGATAAACCCCAAACAATTCCAAATAATGTCCAACCAGTAGCTGTATCATACTCTCTTAATGTACATAAAGCAAATGGAGTATAAGATCCAGCTATAAGAATAAATATAGAACAGTGATCAATTATTTGAAATACTTTTTTAGCTGTACAATTAGGGTTTAAGCCATGATATATACTTGACATAGTGTATAGTAAAATTAAAGATACACCATAAATTGAGGTAGAAACTATACCATAAACATTGTGATGTAATGCTGAAAATATAACACATAAAGCAAGAGCAGCAATACCGAGTGCACCACCGACAATATGTGATACCATATTAAAAATTTCTTCACCTTTTGTATATGTTGGCAATACTCTGTCAGCTAATTTTACTCTATGCATACTATCCCTCCAATTCAATAATTTTTTTTAGTTCTTCATTTCTTTTTATTTTATTTGTAGTAGTTTTTATTAAAGGTTCTTTAGTTAAAACAAGATGCTTTATATATTTGTACATAGGAAGAGTTTTATTTATTTCTTTAATTTCATTCCAGATAATATCTTTTAGCTCTTGTTCAGTTGCATTAGGGTATTTAGACTTAGTAACGGTTTCGTTATATACTACTTCAACAGAGACTTTAACATCATTACTATCTTGAGCATCTGGAAGACCATAAACAAAACATTCTTCAACTTCATCTAATCTATTTATCAAAATTTCTAATTCCTCAGGAAATACTTTTTTACCATTTTTTAAAACGATTAAATCTTTTTGTCTACCAGTGATAAATAAGTAACCATCATCATCTATATAACCTAAATCACCAGTGTGGAACCAGTCATCTTTTAATACTTCATTTGTTTGTTCTTCATTTTTGTAATATCCAAGCATAACATTTGGCCCTTTAACAATTATTTCACCAATACCATTTGCATCTTTATTATTAATTTTTACATCAAGACTTCCCATAGGTATTCCAACAGAACCTTCTTTTACACAAGTATCATTTTCAGCAGATATAACAGGAGAGGTTTCAGTTAATCCATAACCTTGAACTAAATGAATACCAATTGAGTTAAACCATTTACCAACTCTTTTATCAAGAGGGGCACCACCTGAAATAACAAATCTCATATTTCCACCAAGAGCATCAATAAGTTGTTTAAAAACTTTTCTTCTAATATCAATATGAAGTTTTAACAAGAAATTGCTTAGCTTAATCATAAAGTTTATAAGCCCAGTTTTACCTTGTTTTTCAACTTCTTTCATGATAGTAGAATACATTTTATCAATTAAAATAGGAACTCCAACAAAAACTGACACTTTATATTCCTTTAGGTTTTGCTGAATATATCTTAAACCATCAGGAAATACCGTTTTCATACCAGAAGCTAACATTACAAGCATACCAGTTGATCCAAAAATATGATGATATGGCAAAAATGCAATATTTACATCAGTACTATAAAAAGTTTCAACTAATTGCATATCATATATATTTGTTGCAATTCCATTTTGATTAAGCATAACAGCTTTAGATTTAGAAGTTGTACCAGATGTAAAAAGCAAAATACTCATAGCAGAAGGATTAACTTTATAATTTATATATTCTGAATAACCAGCTTCAATAGCTTTTTTTCCATCATCAATTAGGTCATAGAAATATAAAAAGCCAGGAAGTTTAGAAAAACAGATAAAATGTTTAATATTTGTCTTTTCTGAAGTTTTAATTTCTTCTATGACATCTTTTAGCTTCTCATCAAAAACTATTGCTTCAACTTCGCTTCTAATCAAAGAATCTTCAAGTTCTCCAATTTGTAATCCTTTATCCAAAGGAACAGAAACAATTCCACCAAGTAAGTTGCTCAAATGTGCAACAGTCCATTCATAACAATTATGTCCTACAACTGCAGAACGTTTACCTTGTAAACCTAATTTATATAAAGAAGTACCGAAATAATTAATATCTTCCAATAAATTAGTATAAGTGTGATTTATATATTCAACTTCTTTGCCATTTTTTATCTTTGTTGTAAATGCTATATTATCAGCATAAGTATTGGCCGAATGATATAACAAATCCTTAATATTATCAAATTTTATAACAGTTTGTTCTTTTTTCATTTGCACTCTCCTATAAATAATATACTAAACTAGAATATGTAGTTTAGAAAACTATTATACATTAAATAAGTAAATAGGTCAAGACTCTTGGGTGTGCAAAAATATATTGATAAAAATAAATTTAAGTATTGATTTTAAATTATGCTTATAATATAATAACAATAACCAAAGCACAAATGAAAAAGGGGGATATATTTTATGGAAAAGAAAAAAATGAAGTTATGGCCAAGAATAGTTTTAGGAGTTTTAGCAATAGTTATAGTATTAATGATAATTTTAATTATGATTAATAATAGTATTATTAATAAAATTATTGCAAAACAAAGAGAAAATGTAAATGAGAAAAATTACTCATATACAGTACAATCAAATTCATCAGATAATGTAATGACTAAAATTTATTACAAGGATGGAATAAGAGTTTATGCAATACAAAATAATGACAAAAGTGTAATTATGTGGAAAAACTACAATACAAATGAAATGATAACTATGGTTCCAAATGTACTAAAAGCTACAGTGGAAAAGTATGATGGTTATGATTTAACAAGTATTCCATATTTACTTGATGAATCTATGAGTAGAACTTTAAAATTATTTTCAATTATAACTTCAGATACAGTAAATGGAGAGGAATGCTATAAAGTAAACAGTCTAGGCCAAAAACTTTGGTTTAGCAAATCTACAGGAATGATTGTAAAATCAATAAATGGAAAAGCAGTTACAAATGAAAAGAAAGTAGATTCTGTATCAGAATTTAAAGATTGGAAATTCAATCAATTAACAGATATAGATGTTACAAGACCAAATTTAATAGGCTATGAAGTTACAAATAATCAATAATTAATTAAAAGCAAATAACTAGGAAACTAGTTGTTTGCTTTTATCACATTACATATCAAAAAAACATATTATGTAATGTGAGGTGAATAAATTGGATTGGTTTGAAACATTAAACCCAGTAATTCAAGCATTATTAGCAACAACGTTTACCTGGGGAGTAACAGCATTAGGAGCTCTTGTAGTTTGCTTTTTTAAAGAAGTAAACAGCAAAATACTAAATACAATATTAGGCTTTAGTGCAGGAGTAATGATTGCAGCAGCATTTTGGTCTTTATTAGAACCATCAATTGATTTATCACAAGAACTTGGATACATAGCATGGGCATTACCAGCTATTGGTTTTATTACAGGTGGATTGTTTGTGCTGATATCAGATAAGTTCTTGGATAAAATGCTAAAAAATAGAAAAAGCATAGATGGTAAAGGATCATTAAAGAGAAGCATACTTTTAATAGCAGCAATTACCATTCACAATATACCAGAAGGGATGGCAGTAGGTGTAGCTTTTGGAGGAATAGCAAGTGGAGTGCCAGGAATGACACTAATTGGTGCAGTTATGTTAGCACTTGGTATAGGAATACAAAACTTTCCAGAAGGTGCAGCTGTATCATTACCACTTCGTACAGAAGGATATTCGAGATTCAAAAGCTTTATGATTGGGCAGGCATCAGCTTTAGTTGAACCTGTATCAGCTGTGATAGGGGCAATACTTGTAATGTATATAAGAAGTATGTTACCATTTTTATTATCATTTGCAGCAGGAGCAATGATAATAGTAGTTGCAAGAGAGCTTTTACCAGAATCAATAATTGGTAATAAAAACTTATCAACTTTTGGATTGATATTTGGTTTCGTTTTAATGATGGTATTAGATGTTGCATTAGGCTAAAATTAAGCAATTAGAATAAGGTTGAATTTTAAAATTCGACCTTATTTTTGTGATTTACTTGTAAAACAATAATACTTATGATATATATATGGTATATAAAAAAAGGGGGAAATTTATAATGGAGGAACAAAATAACGGACAAAAAGCAGTAGAAGTAAAAACAGAAGAAGCACAATATGATGAAGTTCAAAAAGCAGAAAAAGTTGAAAGAACAGATTCATACTTTGATGGAAAAGTGTTAGAGTGGCTAGGCTATAGAATTTTAGCTTTTATAATAACTGCTGTAACATTTGGAATTGCTCATGCTTGGGCAGAAAAATTACTTATTGCGTATACTATAGATCATACAGTATACAATGGAAAAAGACTTAAATTTGAAGGTACGGGAGCATCTTTATTTGTACAAAAATTCAAATGGATTTTCCTTACAATTATCACCTTAGGAATTTATGGATTTTGGGTTCCAATAAAAAAAGAACAATGGATAGTTTCAAATATTCATTTTGAAAAAGAAGAATTTGTCAAAGGAGACAGTTACTTTGATGGTGGAGTACTAGGAATAATTGGAGTAAACTTATTTAGCAAAATATTAACATTTATTTCATTTGGTCTATTATATCCATTTGTAGTTTGCTATAGACAAAGATGGTTTGCAAAACATACTATTATAAACCGTAAGAAAATAATATTCACAGGAAAATCATTAAGTTTAATAGGAAATTATCTTTTATGGTGGTTTTTATGTATTATCACATTTGGAATTTTTGGATTATGGTTACCAATAAAAATCGAAAACTGGAAAGCTAAAAATACACATATAAAATTAAAAGATGAAGAAGAGCCAAAAACATCAATGGCTCCAGCTATACTAGGAATAATATTAGCAATTATGCTAATTGTAGGAGTGGTGTCTTTTACATACAAAAATGTAGATTTTGATAAAATTATGGATGATGG
This sequence comes from uncultured Clostridia bacterium, assembly GCA_934120135.1. Lineage (GTDB taxonomy): Bacteria > Bacillota > Clostridia > TANB77 > CAG-508 > CAG-273. The sequence goes on from CAKOTK010000006.1 coordinate 66,351, forward strand.
CATTGATATTGAAGAGATATTTAATAAAGATGAGAAAACACCATCAAGTGGTAATAAGCAAATTGCAACAATAAGTACACCAAGCAAAAACGATAATACTAACTCAAATACAAACAATAATACAAATAAAAGCAATACAAGCTCAAACGAAAATAGTAGTACAAGTTCAAACACTAATAAAGTAACATACACTACAAAAGACTTTAAAAGATATACAACTGTAACATTAATTGATTATGTTGCAACTGAAGGAGCACCAGACCATACAAGTGATTTAGTAGCAAGCATTGAAGGCAATGGAATTGCAATAAGCGAAAGTACAGGAGCAATACTAATTGAAGGAACTAATGCAAAATATTTATATAAAGTTTCTAGTGGTAGCAAAATTGATTTATATTATATAACTAAAAATAATGACTTATATGTAATACATAATCCAAGTTCTGGTAATCCAAATCAAACTAAAACTAAAGTTGCAAGTTCAGTTGCAGAGTTTTTAGGAACCGAAAATGGTAAAAGATATTTAAAAGTATTATTAAAAGATGGAAACACTAAAAACATTTCATATTAAAATATTTAAGCAACATTTTAAAAAGATGTTGCTTTTTTTATGTTAGTAAAGTATAAATGAAACAAAGATAAATAAGATAGTAGACTTATTGTTACTAGATAATGGTTTTTAATAGAAAAATCGTTCAAATTTGCTAATCTGTAATGTTAATATAACATAAAAAACAACTGAATTTTTAAGTTTGGTAAGTGGTAATAAATTATAAGAGTAAATATATAAGCACTGGTGAAAATATGCAAGAAAAAATAAATGTCGAAAAAAGTCGATAGAAATTAAAGAAAAGTATTGAAAATAAAAAAATGTTATGGTATCCTTAAGGAAGAATGTACAAGTATCTTACTTTGTTTTTTTGTAAGATAAAAATCTGACCTCTGCACATTGAAAATTAAATAGAGTAAACCTGAAAGATATATAGTCTGAAGCTATAAAATGAGTAAATGTGCATAAAAAAGAAAAAATTGTACATACTAAATACAAGAAGAAAAAAGCAGAATAAAAACACTTAAGAAGGAGGAAGATAACATTGAATAAAAAAGAGAATAAAATAAGTAAAGAGATAAAAATAAATAAAAAATCGGCAAGAAGAAATTACTCAAATCAAACAGGTATTACTCTAATAGCATTAGTAGTAACTATTGTAGTATTGCTAATATTAGCAGGAGTAGGTTTAAATGCAATATTTAGTGAAAACGGAATAATAAAAAGGGCAAAAGGTGCCCAAAATAAAATGGACCAAGCAACACAAAATGACTTAGACTCAATAAATGAGCTAAATAATTGGATAGACGGAAAAACAAATGGAACCACAGGTGGAGGCACAACGGGAGGAGATGCCAATCCATCAACAACACCTAAAATCTCAACATTAATAGGAACAGTAGTAGATAAAAATACAAAAGCAGAAGATGCATATGGAAATAAAATAACAATACCAAAAGGATTTAAAATATTAGAACATAATCCTACTTCAAGTACAGGAGCAGTAACATATAATTATACAAATTCAGAAGAAACAGGAGAGCATATTCCAGCAGTACAAGACGGAATAGTAATAGAAAATGGAGAAGATGGAAATCAATTTGTATGGGTACCAGTAGGAGAGATAAAAAATAAAGATAATACAACAAATACAATAACACTTGGAAGATATAGTGACTTTACAATGACAAATGGAGCAGTAGCTTCAGGACAACCTGCACAAGTTGCATCAGTAGAAAATTGTACACAAGAAGTTACAATAAAAACTAATTATAAAGAATTAAGTACACCAAGAGAAGGAAATTCAGCAACAGATTCAACAGCTCAAAATGCAACAGCAAGAAATTTATCAGAATTCATATCAACAACATTAGCAAATGGAGGATATTATATAGCACGATTTGAAGCAAGTGGAACAGCATCAAAAGTAGAATCAAAATATGACCAAACAGTTTTAACGAATATAACACAATCAAATGCAGCAAAAGCAGCAAGAGAAATGTATGGAGAAGTAAAAGAAAATAATGAATTAGTATATGCAAGTGATTTAGTAAATAGTTATGCATGGGATACAGCAATAATATTTATACAAACATATGGAACAGGAACAGATGCAAATAATTATTCAGGTCAAAATAAAAGTACATTATTTGCAAATACAGGAATAAATAATGATAAATATTGTAATATATGTGACATGTCAGGAAATGCAGATGAATGGACCACAGAATACTCTACCTTCTCTGGCCGTAGCGACTTCGTCCCTTGTGTTAGTCGTGGAGGGGTTTACCTCACAGGTAAGGGCGTTAACCTCTGTTACACGTCTAGCCGCGGCAACGTTGTCACGACTGGCAGTAGCAGCGCTACTGGTCTACGTCCTCTACTTTATGTAAAGTAGCACTGACCACTGGTTCAATGAACCAGAAAAAATGAATAAATACGATGTTAGCACTAATGTGTTTAACACGTCCTTTAGCGCATCTCAAATGCTAAGAAAAAAATATTTAAGCAACATTTTAAAAAGATGTTGCTTTTTTTATGTTAGTAAAGTATAATAAGTATGAAAAGTATAACAGAGACTGAAAGGAGAAAATTATGAATAAAGATAAATATGTTGGTATTTGTAAAGTCGGTGAAAAAGGACAAATTGTAATACCAAAAGAAGCAAGAGATATGTTCAATATAAATCCAGGAGATTCAATTGTTGTTTTATGTGATAAAAAACAAGGCATAGCTTTAGTAAAATCTGATATTATTGAAGATTTATCAAATAAAATATTCCAAAAAGGAGATGAGTAAAAATGTACTCAATTGAAATTGAAAATCTAACTAAAAAATTCAAAGAAAAAACAGCAGTTAACAATGTTAGTTTAAAAATAGAACAAGGAGAGCTTTTTTCTTTGTTAGGTACAAATGGAGCAGGAAAAACCACTACAATAAAAATGATATCTACTTTGATTTTACCTACTAGTGGAAACATAAAAATAAATGGATTAGATATAAACAAAGACAAACAAAAGATAAAAGAAATTTTAAATGTATCACCACAAGAAACTGCAATTGCAATGAACTTATCTGTAAAAGAAAATTTGGAATTTATGGCAGGAGTATATCAAATAAAAAATCCAAAAGAAAAAATTGATGAATTGGTAAAAACATTCAAATTAGAAGAAGTACTAAATCAAAAGGCAAAAACTTTATCTGGAGGATGGCAAAGAAAAGTATCTATTGCAATGGCTTTAATAAATAACCCACAAATACTATTTCTTGATGAACCTACATTAGGCCTAGATGTTATTGCAAGAAGAGAATTATGGAGTATTATAGAAAGTCAAAAAGGAAAAATAACAATTATATTAACTACACATTATATGGAGGAAGCAGAAAGTTTATCAGATAGAGTTGGAATAATGGCAAAAGGAAGTTTAATAGATGTAGGAACTCCAAAGGAGTTAATAGAAAAATCAAATGCAAAAGATTTTGAAGATGCTTTTGTAAAAATAGCAACAGGAGGAGAATTATGAGAATAATAAATTTTGCCAAAAGAAATTTTAAAGAAATAATAAGAGATCCATTAAGTATAATATTTGCAATTTTATTGCCATTATTTTTACTTTTTATATTTCAACAATTTAATATACCAAGTGAAAACTATAAATTAGAAAACTTTACACCAGGAATAATTATTTTTGGATTTTCTTTTCTAACACTTTTTACAGCTATGCTTGTTGCAAAAGATAGAAGCACATCATTATTAATTAGACTTGGCACAAGCCCAATGAAACCAGTAGAATATATATTAGGCTATATAATCTCAATAATTCCAATAATAATTATTCAAAATGTATTATTCTTTATATTAGCTATAATTTTAGGATTAAGCTTTAGTATAAACATTATATTGGCAATTTTAGTATCTATTGTTATTGCAATACTATTTATAGCAATAGGAATATTGATAGGAAGCACATTTACAGAAAAAGCATCATCAGGAATATCAAGTATTGTAGTACAATTAGTATGCTTTACAGGAGAAATATATTTTCCAAAAGAAATGTTAGGAGATGTATTTGCAAAAATATGTAACATACTTCCATTCGAAAGTTGTGTAACAATTATAAAAGGAATAATGAATAATAACATTCAAATAATAAGTTTAAGAAATATAATAGTATTTTTAACATACACTATTGCAATTTTAGCAATATCAATAATAGTGTTTAAAAGAAAAATGATTAGTGATAATAAATAGAACATGAATTATTTACCAAATTCTACTATTTATGTTATAATTAGTAAAAGGGAAGTGATATTATAATGAATAAAAAAGAAGTAAAAAATATTTTAATATCAATGAGAACACCAGAAAACGAAATAGCAGTAAATCATTTGCTTGGTCAATTAGATATGAAAAGTGATACTGAAATTGAGCAAATTATAGAAAGATTAGGAAATAGTGAACAAAATATAAGAGAAACCTTATCAAAGAAAATAGAAGGAATCTCTCAAAGCAGAAATGATGAAAAATATCCTATCAATGACATGTTTACTTATGGCATATCAGGTGATTGCATTCATTTACACTTACCAACAGACTTACATGAACTAATGGCCAAAAATGGAATATCAAAAACAATAGCTCTAGTTAACTTACAGTTATTAGATGCAATTGATAAAATAAAAGAAATGAGAGATGGAGGATTTTATAGATTCAAAGATAAAGATAGTATATATATGATATCTCCAGCAGTAATAAAAAGAGAAATGAAATTTTTAGAAGAATTAGACTTTACAACCCATTCATATAGTAAAAAACAGCTTAGTGATGAAAAGTTTGTAAAAGAAACTCCAGAAGCTCAGCTTGCCACACACATTTTTGGACATGATAAAAACATTGGAACCGCATCAATAAGCTTTGAACAAATAAATTCAAAGCAATGGCAAGAAAAGAAAAATGGAATAGTAGCGGATTTAAGAGAAAAAACATCAGGCATAGAGCATAATAAAAATGAAGAAAGGTAAACTAAAAGCAGGTAATTGAAAATTATCTGCTTTTATGATATAAAATAGACGAGAAGGAGAGGTATAAATATGTATACATTAATTACCGGAACTACAAGTGGTATTGGAAAAGAGTTGAAACAGAACTGCAAAATAAAATAGGAGTGAAATTATGAAAAGACTTAATTTAATAGTAGTATTTAATAAAGATTTAACAAAAGTTCTATTTTGCATTAGAGCAAAAGAGCCATACAAAGGATTATACAATTTCGTTGGAGGCAAAGTAGAAGAAAATGAACCGAATGATGAAGCGGCTTATAGAGAGTTATTTGAAGAAACAGGAATAAGCAGTAATGATATTGAGTTAGACCATTTTATGGATTTAAATTACTTTAAATATGAAAACAATTTACAAGTATACTATGGAATATTAAAAAATGAAGTAACCTTGGTAGAAGAAAAAAATAAACTTGAATGGGTAACTATAAATGAAGAATTATTAAATAATGAAAAATTTGCAGGTAACTATAATATTCCTCATATCATAAAACAAATAAAAGTATATTTGAGGGATGGAATTAAATATTAAGTTTTGTTACACCTGAAAAAGAGATAGAAGTATGGATTGAGCAACTATAAAAGAATATCATTGAATGAAGTAGGATTAACGTTTAAATGATAATAAAGTTAAAAAACGAATACTTGGTTATTCGTTTTTTTTCGACTTTTTAAGAATAAAAACTTACACAAAAAAATTTTTTGTGATATAATTTATAAGTTCGCAAAAAATTAAGAAGGAGAGAATTATGAAAGAATTAGATTTAGGAAAAGAGAAAATCAGTAAACTTTTATTAGCTTTTGCTATACCTTGTGTAATAAGTATGTTAATAAATTCAGTTTACAATATTGTTGATCAGATATTTATTGGAAAAGGAGTAGGAACACTTGGAAATGCTGCAACAAATGTTATATTTCCATTAGTTATAATCTTTAATGCATTAGCAGGTTTAATAGGAAATGGAGCAGCGGCAAATTTATCATTAAAATTAGGCGAAAATGATAAAAAATCGGCAGCTAAAAGTATAGGGCAAGCAATAAGTATGTCAGTAATAGTATCTGTATTAGTTAGTGTAATTGCTTATATATTTTTACCTCAATTAGTATACATATTTGGCTGTACAGATAGTGTATATAATTATGCTATTGATTACGGAAAAATAATCATACTAGGAGCTCCATTTATGCTAATATATTCAGCACTTTCAAATATTATAAGAGCTGATGGATCCCCAAAATATTCAATGATAATGTTAGTAATAGGAGCAGTTATAAATATAATATTAGATCCAATATTTATTTTTGGATTTAATATGGGAGTAAAAGGTGGAGCAATTGCAACAGTTATAGGACAAGCAGTATCATTTTTAATAGCAATTATATATATTGGAAAAATAAAATCTGTAAAATTAACTAAAGATGATTTTAAACTAGATAAAAATATATTTAGAATATTATCATTAGGTTTATCTTCATTTATAACACAAGCAACTATTTTAATATTATTTATATTTATGAATAATATAATGACTAAATTAGGTGCAAACACAAAATTTGGAGCAGATATTCCATTATCTGTATATGGTGTAATATCAAAAATAAACAGCTTATATATTTCAACAGTTTTAGGAATATCAATAGGATCACAACCGATTATTGGATTTAACTATGGTGCTGGAAACGAATTAAGAGTAAAAGAAACAATAAAAAAAGTATTAATTGTTAATTTTATTATAGGAATAATATTCAATATAATCTTTGTATTATTTCCTAAACAAATAGCTGGTATATTCATATCAAGTAGTGATGAATCTTATGATTTATTTATGGAATTTGCTACACTTATGTGTCATAGCTTTTTACTAGTAATGGCATTAAATGCTTTAGAAATGACAACAAGTATTGTAATTCAATCTGTAGGACATGTATGGAAAGCAACTGCAGTAAGCTTTATAAGACAAATAATATTGCTAATACCAATATCTCTAATATTAGCATTTGCATTTAATAAAGGAATATATGGAGTTTTATATGCAGGATGTATATCAGATGTCTTATGCTTTATATCAACTATATTTATATTAAAATCAGAGTATAAAAAGCTTGGAGCAAAACAAGAAAAAGAAGAAGAAAATCAAGAACAAAACACATCATATAAAGGTAAACATATAGTTATTACAATATCTAGAGAATACGGCTCAGGAGGAAGGTTTGTTGGAAAACTAGTTTCTAAAAAATTAGGTATTCCATTCTATGATAAGGAATTAATATCTTTATCTGCAAAAGAATCCGGACTTTCAGAACAATATATTGAAGAAATAGACCAAAAGAAAAAGTCGGCTACATATATTAACAATAATGACGACAGATTATTTATTGCAGAAAAAGAAGTAATAAATAACTTAGCCAAAAACTCATGTGTTATAGTAGGAAGATGTGCAGACTATATATTAAAAGATAACAATGACAGTGTAAAAATATTTCTATATAGTGATTCGAAATCAAAAGAAAAGAGAGCTATTAGATATTATGGACTAAACGAAAAAAATGCATTAAAAGAAATTGAAAAAATAAATAAAGAAAGAGCAAAACACTATAAATTTTATACTGATAGAGAATGGAAAAATTTCGACAACTATGATTTTGCATTTAATGTTGACAAATATGGTGTCGAGAAAACCGCAGACAATGTTGTAGAAATAATTAAATCAATTTAAATCTAAAGCAAGTAATTGAAAATTACTTGCTTTTGTGATATAAGAAGGATAAACAATAATTGCAAGGAAGAAATATGAAAATAGAAGAACAAAATGTAGAATATGATTTCATTTTTATTATCCTATAGGAAATGGAATGATGAATATAGATAAGGCTATAGAAGATTTAAAATTTATTATAGAAACAAATAAATAAGGAGGAGATTTTATGAATTTAGTAACAGGTTTAGCAATACCTTTTTTAGGAACAACACTTGGCTCAGCAATGGTATTTTTAATGAAAAACAAGATGAACTCAAAAGTAGAAAAATTACTATTAGGTTTTGCATCAGGAGTAATGATTGCAGCTTCAATCTGGTCTTTAATTATACCATCAATTGATATGGCAAGTGAACAAGGAAAAGTAGAATGGATTCCAGCAGCAGTTGGATTTATACTAGGAATAGCCTTTTTACTTGTACTTGATAGTGTAATTCCGCATTTACACTTAAATAATGATAAAACAGAAGGAATAAAAGCAAAACTTAAGAAAACAACAATGATGGTATTTGCAGTTACACTTCACAATATTCCTGAAGGAATGGCAGTAGGTGTTACATTTGCTGGTGCGCTTATTGGAAATACAGGAATAACAATAGCAGGAGCATTTGCATTAGCAATAGGAATTGCAATACAAAATTTTCCTGAAGGAGCAATTATATCAATGCCATTAAAAAGTGGAGGAATGTCAAAATCAAAGGCATTTTTATATGGAACGCTTTCAGGAATAGTAGAACCAATAGGAGCAATTATTACAATACTACTTACAAGCACAGTAGTACCAATATTACCATATTTATTATCATTTGCAGCAGGAGCTATGATTTATGTGGTTGTTGAAGAACTAATACCAGAATCTCAAAATGGTGAACATTCAAATATAGGAACAATAGGAGTTGCTCTTGGATTTGTAATAATGATGATTTTAGATGTAGCACTAGGGTAAGAGTACTTAATAATAGAGGTAGATATTGTGAAATTTATAAACAAACAAGAATTACATAAACTTTTTGCAGAGCTAAAAATGAATAAGCAAGAAGATGTATTTAATGAATTATATAATGAATGTAGTAATTTGGTATATAGAATAGCATTTTCAATATTAAAAAATAAAGAAAATAGTGAAGACATTAAACAGATAGTATTTTTAAAAATATGGAAAATGAATGAAGAAATTTTACCAGACAAAAATTAGGCAAGTTGGTTATATGCTGTAACTAGGAATGAAGCAATAACATTTCTAAAAAAGCAAAAAAATACAATCAATATAGATGAAATTTATTATATAAGTGATGAATGTGACAATATATTTAATGTAGAAGACAAAGAATCATATAATAAAATTATATCAGCATTAGATAAAAAAGAACAAGAAATAGTATCACTAAAAGTTATATCTAATCTATCATTTAGGCAAATATCGCAAATACTAGGAGAACCAATAGGAACAATACAATGGAGATATTATAAAGCAGTTCATTCTTTAAAAATATTATTAAGCAATTTATCTATGTTTATTATATCTGTTACTATATTTGCAAGTAGAATACTAAAAAAGAAAGAACATATACCACAAACTACTATAAAAAATGAAGTGACTGAAAATAACGAAATAGCGAGTGATACTGTGTATGACAATACTAAGAAGAACGATACAACTGAAACAACAGCGATTAAAGAAGATTCAAACATTCAATTGGATAACTATGATATAGGGATTCTAGGAATTTCAGGATTATTTTTAGTATTAACTATAGTTTTTGGAATTATTTATAAAAATCACCAACAAAAAGCAAGAAAAAAGAAGTCTAAATAATAGAAAGGTTAAAAGGTGATAAATATGAAAAAAACATTTATTATAATAGGAGTGATACTTGCAATTTGTATAAGCTTTGCTACTGGGGTATTAGTAGGACAATATAATAAAGCAAAAACTGATTTATTAATACGTAAAGCAGAAGGAACAACATTTTATGCAAAAATTGACAGCATAAGGGAAGATAATGGAACAATACATATAAGTGCAACAGGACTTGATGTGAATAACATAAACTGGAGAGGAAAATACAATTTTTCCGTAAAAGAAAGCACTGATATTGTATGGAGAGGGGTAAAAATACCTGTATCTGATTTAGGTGTAAAAAATAATATTGCAATAACAATTACAGATGAAACTATACCAGATATAGTGCCAACACCATTACAAGAAATAGAAAAAATAGAACTTCTAGATGACAAAAAATATGGTGAATATGAAAAGGTAGCAGATTTTAAAGAAGGTAAATATGCAAAGAAACCATTAGTAAAATTTAATGGAACATTATATACGAAATCAAATAAAGTAATTGATTATATTGGTGGAGTAGCTCAAATAGGAACTATTAACCAATTAATTGATTCAGACTATGTACCAAAAGTAGATGGAGAAACAAACTCAAAAGAATTATTAAATGCAGAAGTTTATCCAAGTGGAGAAAATGAAATAGTGCTTAATTATAATAATGATTATGTGCTATATGAAAAGGTCTAATACTCTACGATAAGTAGGTAGTGAATTTATCTATTTTAGAAGCGGAAATAGAAGATGAAGAGTATAACATATAAAAAGAGGCAGATATTTAGTTGAAAGTATCTGCCTTTTTGTTATATAATAACAACTAGAAAATTTGTGAGGTGAAATATGAGTAAATATGAACCATTATGGAACTATCTAAAAGAAAATAAAAAGGAAAGCTATAAAATAACTTATGAAGAAATAAAAAACGTTCTTGGATTTGAAATAGATCATTCATTTTTAAGTTACAAAAAAGAATTAAAAGATTATGGCTATGAAGTTGGTAAAATATCAATGAAGAAGAAAACAGTTATATTTAATAAAATATAAATTGAAAGTGAGAAAAGTATGAAATATATTGTATTATTAAGAGGAATAAATATAAGTGGTAAAAACAAAATATCAATGAATGAATTAAAAGTAGAATTAGAGAAAATTGGTTTTGAAAATGTAATTACATATTTGAACAGTGGAAATGCCATTTTTCAAAGTGAAATAGATAACAAAGAAGTAATAAAAGAAAATATTCAACTAATGATAAAAGAAAAATTTAATCTTGAAATACCTGTTTATGTTACAACTGCACCAGAACTTGAAGACGTATTAAACCATACTCCTGAATGGTGGGGAACAAATAACAAAGAAATATATGATAACATAATTTTTATAATTCCACCAACAAAATATGAAGATGTATATAATACTATTGGAGAGCCAAAAGAAAATCTTGAAAAAATTCAGGAATACAACAATATTATTTTCTGGTCTTATGAATTAAAAGAATATAGAAAAACAAACTGGTGGCCCAAAACCGCTAGTACAAGTATTAGTGATAAAATAACAATAAGAACTGCAAATACAATGAGAAAAGTATTAGAATTATGTAACAAATAATAGAGGGGAAATATGAAAATCTTTTAGGATTTAAAACATATAAAAGAACAGAACTTGATGAGCAAGGAAATCCATATCCAATTTTATATATGAGATTAGAAAATGGTAATTTGTAGAGGAGAAATAATATGATTTTTGAAAAGCAAAAAACATTGAAGGCTTCAGATAGATTTATACAAGATGTATGTGGACTACCAGATATAGTAAAAAATAATACAATAATATTAATAGGACCAATGGGAACTGGAAAAAGTACAGTTGCAAAATTATTAGAAAATCAAATAGAAGGGATGCATAGAATATCTTTAGATAATAAAGACCTTCTAAAAATGTTATATGAAAAAGAAAGGAAATTTAGAGATTTTAAGAATTTTGAATTTATGCTTACAGGAACAGTACTAAGCTCTTTAAAAAGGCCATATATAATAGATTTTGGAGCCGGTCATTCTGTATATGAAGATAAAAATTTAAGAGAACAAATGAAAAAAATGTGTTCACAATTTAAAAATATAATATTATTATTACCTTCAATGGATAAGGAAAAGAGTAGAGAAGTTTTAGCGGAAAGAAGAAAAATCAAATTAGGTTCTCACAAAGATCAAGATAATTGGCATTTTATAACATCTCCAAATAATTATGAATTAGCAACTAACACTTTGTATGAAGAGAATAAAACACCAGAAGATATATCAAGAGAAATATTGCAATTAGTAAAGTGCAAACAGATAGAGGGAGAAGATAGAAATGAATAAATTTTTTGAAAAACACGAAACGTTATGTTTAATATTTTAATTGCTGGATATGTAATAATAAATTCATATTGTATGAACAACTTTGGGTATACAAGTTCTATAAGTTTTATTGTAAATACAATACTTTCAGTTGTATTATTAACATTAATTGTAACAGCAAAAAAGGCGAAGTATTATGGATTAACGAAAGTAAAAAATGCAAAGAAATTCTTGTATTTTTTACCATTAGTTATAATTGGTACAGTTGGATTATGGAATGGTATTGCCATCAATAAACCAGCAAATGAAATATTATTTCATATTTTAACTATGGTAAATATAGGATTTCTTGAAGAAATCATTTTTAGAGGAATTTTATATAAATCTATAGAAAAAGATAATCAGAAGTTAGCAATAATTATAAGTTCATTAACTTTTGGTATAGGACATATTGTAAACTTATTAAATGGTGCTGATTTAGTTCCAACACTAATGCAAATATGTTATGCAATAGCAATAGGATTTTTATTTGTAACTATTTTTAACAAAAGTAAGTCATTAATACCTTGCATAATTACACAGCAGTAAATTCACTTTCAGTTTTAGGAGTTGATAGTACTGGAATATCTACATATTTAATTCCAGCAGTACTAATTATAATTTCAGTTAGTTATACCGTGTTTATAAATAAAACTATTAAAGAATAAGTAATATAAAATTTACAATGAATACAGAAATAATATTAATAATCTAAAGTGCAATTTACACATTTTAAAGTGCAGAAATTGCACTTTAAGAAAACTAAATAAAAATATTGACATAGTAATTATTTTATTGTACAATACAAACAATAGTTCTTAAAATAAAAATGTGAGGTGATTAGTATTGAATAATATAGAAAATTTAAAAGATTTAATCATATATCAAAGCAAAAATAATGAAAATATATCTGTTGAAGTTTTGTATAATGAAGAAGATTTTTGGTTAACGCAAAAGTCAATGTCAAAATTATTCAATGTGGCAGAAAATAATATTACATATCATCTACAAAATATATTTAAAACAGAAGAATTAGAACAAAATTCAGTTACTCAAAAAATTAGAGTAACTGCTTCGGATGGAAAAAAATATAATACAAATTTTTACAGCTTAGATGCAATTATAGCAGTTGGTTATAGAGTAAACTCAAAAGAGGCAACAGATTTTAGAATTTGGGCAACTAAAACTTTAAAAGAATATATAAAGAAGGGATTTGTTGTTAATAGTGAAATGCTAAAAAATGGACCAAAATTTGGAAAAGATTATTTTGATGAATTATTAGTTAAGATAAAAGAGATTAGAGCAAGTGAAAGAAGATTTTATCAAAAAATAACTGATATATATAAAGAATGTAGTTTTGATTATGATAAAAATAGTGAAACCACACAAGAATTTTATGGGAATGTTCAAAATAAGTTACACTATGCAATTACTGGTATGACAGCACCTGAAATAATATATAATAGGGTTGATAGCAAAAAAGAAAATATGGGATTAACAACTTGGAAAAATGCACCAGAAGGGAAAATACTTGAAACAGACGTAACAATAGCTAAAAATTATCTTTCGCAAGAAGAAATTACAGAATTAAATAATTTAGTATCAATGTATCTTGACTATGCAGAAAGACAAGTAAAATTAGGAAAGATTATCTCAATGCAAGAATGGAAAGAAAAATTAGAAGTATTCTTAAAAATCAACGAATATAACATTTTAAAAGATAATGGAAAAATAAAAAGAGAAATAGCAGATAAGTTAGCTTTAGATGAATATAAAAAGTATAGAGTTATACAAGACAAAAATTATATTTCAGATTTTGATGAGTTAATAACAGAAGCTAAAAAATTAAATAACATTTAAGCGATAAATAATAATTTGCAAGGAGAAAACTTCAAATGACAATATATAATTTAAAAGATAAACTGGAATATTTAGACGAAGTTGCAAAGTTGGAATATAACGAATGGGCAGACAACAAAGAAGAAGATAGAAAAGAAAGAATTAAAAGAAAAAGAGAAAAGATTTGTTGTATGTTTAGTAATAAGTCATTTTGTAAATTGATTTTAGTGGACAATGATGAACTAATAGGTTTTATATCAATATTTCCAGAAGATTATGAAGAAGAAAAAGAGTTAACTCCTTGGTATGCTACAATGTATGTGAAAAAAGAATATAGAAATCATGGATATTCACGAATATTAAATGATGCAATATTAAAAGAAGCAAAAGACAGAGGCTTTTTAACATTGTACTTAAAAACAGATTTGAAAAATTATTATGAAAAATTTGGAGCTATTTTTATAAAAAAGCTAAAATCAGGCGAAAGCTTATATAAGTTTGAAATCAAATAATTGACAAAGATAACAATTTATCAGAAGAAATAGTAATTTTTAAGTGAGGTTGATAGTATGAAAGATGGAAAAATACCTAATCCAAATACAATAAATCCTATTGCAGGATACGATAAAGAAATATATATAAAGCCAACAATAAAGAATAAAAATATTATTGTAGGAGATTTTTCATATATTGCAGATTCTGATTTTGAAAGTCATGTAACACATCATTATGACTGGAATAATGATAAGTTAATTATAGGAAAGTTTTGTCAGATAGCTTCAGGTGTTGAATTTGTTATGAATGGAGCAAATCATCAAATGAATGCAGTTTCGACATTTCCGTTTTATACTTTAGAAGGATGGAAACAAACACCACCAACACGAAATGACTTACCAATAAAGGGAGATACTATCATTGGCAATGATGTATGGATAGGACAAAATGCAACTATTCTTCCAGGAGTTCATATTGGAGATGGTGCAATAATTGGTGCTAATAGTGTTGTTGGAAGTAATGTTGAACCATATACAATAGTTGTAGGAAATCCTGCAAAAGCGTTAAGAAAAAGATTTGATGAAGAACTAATTGATATTATGGAAAAATTAAAGTGGTGGGATAAAAGTATAGAAGAAATAAATAATTTAATTCCTTTACTAACAAACAGCAATTTAGAGTATGTAAAAGAAGAATTAAAGAAATTGTTATAGTTACAAATTACAATTTAGTAATTAGTTAGAAAAATAGTAAGTTATTGCTTACTTTAATATGTATTTATTAGTAGTAATAGGAGAACAAAGTATATGTTACCAACAATAAAATCAGACAGTATTTATCCATTACCCAATGATGTAGCGATATTTAATATTAACATAGTAGATATAATATTTTTAATAGGAATTATATGCCTAATAATAAAAAGAAAATCTATTTTTAATGCAAATAATGATGTATTGGATAAATACAATAGTAATAAAATAAAGGGACTATTGGCATTATTGATAATAATACACCACTTGTCTATTTATATAAAAGACACAATTCTACTTAAAGTATTTACAATAGTAGGAGTTATTGCAGTTTCAGCATTTTTCTTTTATTCAGGATATGGACTAATGACAAGCTATCTAAAAAAAGAAAATTATCTAAAAGACTTTTTGAACAAAAGAATAATGAAAATAGTTATACTATATATAATAGCAACTATATTTACTATTTTAGTATATCTATTAACTGGACAATTAACACCTAGAAAAATTTTTAATTCTTTAGTTGAAGGAGAGCCAGTTGTAAGATTTTCGTGGTATATGTTAGCAATTATTAGTTTATATGTAGTTTTTTATTTATCAGCCAAGTTTCTAAAAAAGAAAAAAATGATAAATATTGCAGTATTTGGTGGAACTATTTTATATTGCATAGTTGTTAATAATATTTTAGGCTTTAATAATTGGTGGGTTAATTCTTGTTTTGCATTTTTTATAGGTATATATTGGGCAAGTTATAAAGAAAAATATACAATAACATTAAAAGACAAAAATAAAATAATTAGATATGCAATTATGCTTTCAATTATATTATTTGCAATAATAGGGATTCAATTCTTCACAAGTGGATATGCCATTATGGATATAATAAACGATACAGATTTAGCAGACGATATAATGAGAGAGCCTATTCCTGTTATAAATATGAATATTATTTGTATAGCATTACTTTTTGTATTGTTTACTATATTAGAAAAAATGAGATTGAATGATAAGGTATTTACTTTTTTGGGAAATATATCTTTTGAAATTTATTTATATCATGGATTAGTTATGTATTTATTGAGAAATCCTCGCTTTTATTGTAGAGTTGATTATTTATATGCTATTCTAGTAATTGGATTAAGCATAATATTAGCTAAACTTATGAATATAGCAAACAATAAAATATATAATTTCTATTTGAATAAAGTTGAGAAAGAGTCATGTTAATGATA
>CAKOTK010000007.1 GCA_934120135.1 uncultured Clostridia bacterium
TTGTAGTAACCATTTAAAGTTTCTTGATTATCAAAGTATGCAGCAACAACCTGACCAGTAGCATCATCAATAGCAGCGTGTAAAGCAGTTTTAATATTACCAAACCAAAGATGTATACAAGCGTCAGTCTGAATTTCTTCTCCAAAGTATATACATCTAGGTTGTCGAGGGTGGGAATCTTCGATAGCTACGATACTTGCTTGTAGTTTAGATATTTCTTTTTTAGATTTAGCGTTTTGTTTTTGAGCGATTAGTTTTTTCTTTAAATTTTTCCTAGTGGCTTTACGAGTTCTAGGAGACAGAATATATTTTTCTCTTAATATTTGTCCAACTTCTGCAGTAGATAAAAATATATGCTCTCTGTCTGCTAAGTACTCTGTAAATTGAGTATATGTACAATCAAAATACTTTGACTGATACAGAGTTTCAATTGTATCTTTCAACTCGGCAGAGATAGCGTGTTTAGGTTTTCTACCTCTATTACCATGTATGAAAAATTCTTTACCATATTCTTTGTATCCAACAATTAATCTATCTATCTGACGAATACTTTTTAATCCTAATTTAATCCTTGCACGTTCTTTATTGCCATTTGTTTCAACCAATTTTTTAATAACCGTATATTTTTCTTGCTCCTTCAATGTCAACACAACCTTTCTCATAATGTCCTCCTTAGATTTAAATGATAACAATAGTATATCATTTAAGAGAACAAAATTTTATTAATTGGGACATTTTCTCATTTCTTTACTTAAGACATTATCACATTTCTTTCATATTATTTATTAGGTTCTATTATTGACAATACTTTATTTTCATTTTTAAACATTTCATTTAAAATATTTCGTGTATATTCTTTTGTTACTGTTTCAAATTCTTCTATATAATCAAAGCTTTGAACTTTTTTCATAGTATCTGCTAAAAACATTCTAGCAATATTTGCAACACTATTGTATTCTATAACATAATCGCCATAAAGTTTTCTTCTTGCTCTTTCAAATTCTTCATTATCTAAGCCTTGTTGTTTTAGTTGTTCTATTCTATCAGTTATCTTTTGAGCAACTTTTTTAGGTTCTTTTGAAGCTCCTGATATCAATGTGTGTGCATATTGTGCGCTAAATTCATAATCAAAATCAGGTTGTGCTAACAATAGTCCTTCTTCATATAATTCCTTATATAGTTTTGAACTCTTACCTATGATTATATTTAATAATATTTCAATTGCTATATGTTTTTTTATTGCCGCTTCTTGATTATTTTCAATATCTTTGTATGCCATCATAAATATTGGTGTACTTACTTCCATTTGAGCTGTTTTTTCTGGCATATTTATTTTATCTTCTTTTGCAGTATATATTCTTTTTATATCTGCTTGGTTTTCTTTTGGTAATAAACGTTTTTTAATTTCTTCCAACAATTTTTCTGGTTCAAAATCTCCACATATTACCATTGTCATATTTGATGGATGATAAAATGTGTTATAACATTTATACAATACATCTGGATCTATTTTGCTAATTGATTCTACTGTTCCTGCTATATCTATTTTTATCGGATTTTCTTTATACATACATTCTAAAGCATTCATATATAATTGCCAGCCGGGATCATCATCATACATTTTTATTTCTTGGCCTATTATGCCTTTTTCTTTTTCAACATTTTCGTCTGTAAAATACGGATGTTGTACATAGTCCATAAGCTCATCTAAGCCTTCCTCAAAATGGTCTGTGCATTCAAATAGATATGCTGTGTGGTCATTTGTTGTATATGCGTTTGCATCAATTCCAAGTGCCATTAAAGTATCTAAACTATTTGTTCCATCTGGTTGTTCAAACATTTTATGTTCAAGAAAGTGCGCTACTCCATCTGGTATATATACTTCTTCTCCTGTTTTTGGCATTATAAAATGATTATCAATTGAGCCAAAGTGTGTTCCCCATATTACATATTTCTTTTTTGTATGTTGTTTTGGTATTATGATTACTTGCATACCGTTTTCTAGTTTTTCAGCATATGCTTTTTCTTTAATTTTTGAACTTTCTATAATTTTCATCTTTTCACCTCTTAGTCTTTTAAAAAATAAATGGTATTGATATTTATGTTTTGTGCTAGCTTAACAATTTGGTCTTTTGTTACAGCTTTTATTTTGTCCATGTATTCTTTTAAGTCTACAAATCTATTGGCTAATTCTTGACCATAATAATAGGTTATTTCTGTATCTTGTTCTTCTGATATTCCTTCAATAGAAGCTATTATTAGTTCTTTACTGTCTTTAATATCCTTATCTGTGAAATTACCATTTTTCATATCCTCTAGTTGTTGTTTTATTGTATCTAAAGCTTTTTGATAATTTTGTATTTCAATTCCTGCACGAATAAATATACAATTTTTAGTTCTATTATAGTTTGAACCTGTTGTATATGCCAAACTTGCTTTTTCACGTACATTTTGGAATAATTTTGAGTTTGCTCCTCCACCTAGTATTGCATTATACACAGCTGCTACAAATCTACTGTCTTCTGCTGTTTCATTTATATTTAAGCCCATTACAAGTTTTCCTTGTGTGACTTGCATACTCTCATTTATTATATTTGGTTCTTTAATTTCAGTTTGTTCAGTTGTTTCATTGTTTACAATATACTCAGGTTTTCTAGCATTTAGTTTTTTAATGTTTTCATTTTGTTCTATAGTTTGTTTTACTTTTTCTTTATCTATAGTTCCTGAATAGAATATATCAATTTTACAGTTATCTATTAATGTTTTGTAGTAGTTATATAATTCTTCTGGTGTTATCTTCTCTAGGTCTTCTATATAACCATATTTATATAATCCATATGGCTTATCTTTAAACATTTCCTCAATACATCTGTCATAAGCATATCTAGCTTTGTTATCTATTTTGGCTTCTATAATTTGTTTTAGATTCTTCTTTTCCCCTTCAACATATTCTGGTTTAAATTTGTTACCTTCTATTAATGGATTAAATATTATATCTGTTAAAATGTCCATTGCTTCTTTTAGTATATCTTCTGAAGATGGTAGAAATTCTTCACTTAATGTTTCTAAATAGAATTTCATAATGTGATTGTCACCTGTTTTTTCAACACCGCAATCGAAACTAGCTCCATATAACATTTCTAATTTTTGACTAATTAAATCTTGTGATGGTATGTTTTTAGTTCCTCTTCTTAATACTGCTGTAAGTAGAGCATCTAAAGTTACATTTTCTTTTTTTAGCGGTGTAGCTAGGAATATTGCGTTTAAGTTTGTTTTATAGTTTTCAGTATAAATTTGATGTAAAGTTATACCTGGTTTTATTTCTTGTTTTTGATAATTCATTCTTTCTCCTCTTTTCTTTTTTTATTCATGTATATTATAATCTAATTTTGGAAAATTATTCAAGAGGATACAATAAAAAAAGTTGAATGGCGCTATCCACTCAACTCATACTACAAAATGATTACACCTGATAATCATTAACTTAAGTTAAACACAGTATACTACTTTTTTTATTATATGTCAAACTAATTCAAATAATTCCTTATATTTTTGGTGAAATTATTGTAATAGTTTTTTAGCAACTTCATTTATTGTTTTTCCGTCTGCTGATGCTCCTAATTTTTCTTTTGCTGTTTTCATTACTAAGCCCATTTCTTTCATAGATGTTGCACCTAGTTCTGCAATTATTTCTTTTACTTTTGCTTCTATTTCTTCTGCAGATAATTGTTCTGGTAAGTATTCTTCTAGTATAGCAATTTCTTGGTTTATTTGGTCTAGCAAATCTTGTCTTCCACTTTTTTCATAATCTGCAATTGAATCTTTTCTTTTTTTAGCTTCTTTTGCAATTATTTCAACTATTTGGTCATCTGTAACTTCTATTTGTTTGTCTTTTTCAACTTGTAGAATAGCAGCTCTAACCATTTGGATGACATTTTTTCTAATTACATTTTTCTCTTTCATAGAGTTTTTTAAATCGTCTAACAATTTTTCTTTTAACATACATTTACCTCCCTATTAAGCAAAAATGGATTGAAAAATTCTAATAACTTTCAATCCATCTCTTACTTTTTAAAATTTTCTTTTTCTTGCTGCCTCTGATTTTTTCTTTCTTTTTACACTTGGTTTTTCATAGTGCTCTCTTTTTCTTACTTCTTGTAATACTCCGTTTCTAGCACATTGTCTTTTAAACCTTTTTAAGGCATCTTCTATATTTCCGTTATTAACTTTAACCTCTGACATTTTTGTTCCCCTCCCTTCAGTAGTTACACTCTTACGTGTGGGATTTTAACTGAAAATTATTATTTTTACGTTAATTATTATAACTGTATTGGGTAAATTTGTCAATATTTATATAAAATTTTCTAGAAAATACTTGTACTATTTATCAAAATCGAACAAATCACCTAGTGGTTGAGCTTCATTTACTCTCTTTATAGCTTCTGCAAACAATGGTGCAATAGATAATACTTTGATTTTGTCTGTTTGTTTTTCTGTAGTTAAAGGTACTGTGTTTGTTGTTACCAATTCTTTTATTGGTGAATTTTTAATTCTTTCTATAGCAGGGCCACATAGAACTCCATGAGTACATGCTGCGTATATTTCTTTTGCTCCGTGTTCTTGCAATATTTTAGCTGCCTCTACCATAGTTCCTGCTGTACTTACTTCGTCATCAAATATCAACGCTGTTTTGCCTTCTATGTCTCCTATAATGTTTGCTGCTACTGCTTTATCGTCATTGCCTGTTCTTCTTTTATCTATTAACGCCATAGGACATTTGAAATACATTGAATATTTATATGCTTTTTTAGAACTCCCTGCATCTGTTGCTACTACTACTTTGTTTTCAATTTCTTTTCCGTCAAAATAGGCTTGTAGTATATGTTGTCCTGTTAATCTATCGCATGGAATGTTGAAATATGCTTGAATTGCTGGATTGTGTAAATCGCAAGTGATTACTCTACTTGCTCCTGCAGCTTCTAGAAGTTCTGCAAATAATCTAGCTGTTACAGGTACTCTTGGTTGATCTTTCTTATCTGATCTTGAATATATAAAATATGGAAGTACTACATTTATTCTATGTGCTGATGCTCTTTTGGCAGCATCTATCATAATTAGTAGTTCCATTACTCTTTCATTAACTGGTGGCTCTGTTGTTTGTATTAAATAAATATCTTGCTCTCTTACTGTTTCTTTGAATTGTATAAAGTTGTTATCATTTGCAAATTTATAACATTCAACTTTTCCCATTGGTAAATTTAATTCTTTACAGACTTCTTTTGTAAATTCTTCTGCTGTAGGACATGCGAATATTTTAATATTATTCATATTTATTTCATTCCTTCCTTTATATACAAATTAGGTTGGAAAATAATTTTGATTATTCTCCAACCTCTTACAGCAAAGCTTCAATTAAGAAGCACTTTTCCAATCTGTCACTTCTCCATTTTTCAAGCTCTTTTGTACATCAATTACTCTTTGGTTTTCTGAGCCTCTCCAGTCCAATCTAGGATTGTGAAGCGCATCAACATATTGTCCATCTACTAGGACATCTAGATATTTTACTACCTCTTTGTCCTTTAGATAGTCATCAAACTTAAAGCCTGACCAAGCCCATAAGTTTTTATCAGGAAATTTCTCTTTAAAAGTTTTGGCTAGTTTTGTTGTTCCTTCTATATTATTTGGGTGCATTGGTTCTCCACCTAAAATTGATAATCCTTCTACATTTTCGTTTTGGCAAAGCTCCATTATTCTGTCAATAGTTGCATCTGTAAATTCTTTTCCCCCATTGAAATCGTGTGTTTCTGGGTTAAAACAATTTTTACAATTAAACGCACAGCCTTGCATAAATATAGATACCCTTACTCCTGGTCCATCTGCTATATCCATTTTTCTGATTTTATTGTATTTCATAGTTAATAAATCCTTCTTTCTAATCTACTCGTCGTCTTTGTTATCAATATGCAAAACCCTCTCCTTAATCTCTTGTGTTCTTCCCTTATTCCAGAATTGGCTTCCAATATATCCGCAAGTTCTTCTTGCTACATTTAATGTGTTATGGTCTCTATTTCCACAGTTTGGACAATACCATTCTAAGTTTTCGTCTATTAAAATTTCTCCATCAAATCCACACTTTTGGCAATAATCTGATTTTGTGTTCAATTCTGCATACATAATATTATCATAAATAAAGTTAATTATTTGTAATACAACTTCTAAGTTGTCTTGTAAGTTAGGTGTTTCTACATAAGATATAGCTCCACCTGGGCTTAGTTTTTGGAATTTACTCTCTAGTTTTAATTTAGAGAAAGCATCTATATCTTCAAATACTGGTACATGGTATGAATTTGTGATATAGCTTCTATCTGTAATTCCTTCAACTGTTCCAAATCTTTTCTTTAGGCATTTTGCAAATTTATATGTTGTAGACTCAATTGGAGTTCCATAAACACTGTAATCTATCTTCTCTGCTTCTTTCCATTCTTTGCATTTGTCATTTAATTTTTGCATTACTTTTATTGCAAATTCTTCTCCTTCACCATTATCAGTATGGCTATGTCCTGTCATGTATTTTACACATTCATATAATCCTGCATATCCTAATGATATTGTTGAATAACCATCATGTAATAATTTGTGAATACTTTCACCTTTTTTAAGTCTTGCTAAAGCTCCATGTTGCCATAATATTGGTGCAACATCACTTGTAACTTTACTTAATCTTTCATGTCTAATTTGTAGTGCTTTATGGCATAATTCTAATCTTTCGTCAAATATTTTCCAGAATTTTTCTTCATCTTGTTTTGATGATAATGCAACATCAACTAAATTGATAGTTACAACACCTTGATTAAATCTTCCATAGTATTTTGGTTTATTTGTTTCTGGGTCTACATATGGTGTTAAGAATGATCTACATCCCATACATGGGTAGCAGTTTCCATTTCCATTTTTATCTATTTTAAGTTCCTTCATTTTCTTTTCAGAAATATAGTCTGGAACCAATCTTTTAGCTGTGCATTTAGCAGCTAATTCTGTTAAATACCAATATTTGCTTTCTTTGTGTATGTTATCTTCTTCTAATACATAAAGAAGTTTTGGGAATGCTGGTGTAATATATACACCTTTTTCATTTTTGAAGCCTTCTATTCTTTGTTTTAAGAATTCTTCAATTATCATTGCTAATTCTTTTTTGTATTCATCAGTTTCTCCTAAATACATACAAACTGATAAGAATGGTGCTTGTCCATTTGTATTTGTCATTGAATTTACTTGATAATTGAAAGTTTGAACACCGTCAGATACCTCTTTTTTAGTATCTTGTTCAGCATATTCTTTACATTGTGCTTCGCTTAAGCCTCTTTTTTTGTATTTTTTATAATATCTATCATAACTGCTTTTTACAAATGGTGCTAAGTGTGTTAATGATACTGTTGCTCCACCATAAGTAGATGATGTAACACCTAATATAATTTGTGTAGCAATTGTCATAGCTGTTAAAAATCTATGTGGTTTTTCAATCATAACACCATTCATTATTGTTCCATTTTGTAGCATATCTTCTAAGTTTATTAATTCACAGTTAGTTAATGCATTTTGTGCAAAGTAATCTGCATCATGGAAGTGGATAATTCCTTCGTCGTGAGCTTTCACTACATCCTCTGGTAGTAAAAATCTTCTAGTAATATCTGTACTAGTAATTCCTGCTAAGTAGTCTCTTTGAGTTGTAACAACTCTTGCATTTTTATTTGAATTTTCATTGTTCCAATAATCACTTTCACCATCAATTAATTCCTTAATTGATTGATCTGTCGTGTTTGCTTTTCTTACTAATTCTCTGGTATAACGATATGTAATATATTTTTTAGCTAGTAGATATTTTCCAAAAGACATCAATTGCTCTTCTATAATATCTTGAATATCTTCTACCAAAATTCTTTTTTTATCTAAATCTTCAACATAATCAATTATTTGATTTATTTCATCTTTAGTTGCTCTTTCTCTTGGTCTCACTTCTCTGTTAGCTTTTTCAATTGCTACTCTGATTTTTGATTGATCAAAATCTACTAATTTCCCATCTCTTTTCACTACTTGCATTTTTATTTCCCCCTATATGTATCTTATAGCTTATAATAGTTTAGATATTTTTATAATCTCTAAACAATATCTTTTCTTTTGTTTGCCATTATCTTATATCACCCAAAAGATAATGTCAAGCAGTTACAGTTTATGTAACCGTTCTGTGTTTTGCTTGATATATATGGTGTTCTGTGTTTTTGTCAATTAGTTTTATTTGTGTCTTTTAGTCAATTTGTTTGTGGTTTTTTGTCTATTTTACACGTTTTTATTTTTTATAGAAATTAATATTACAATTTTATTACATTTGTTTAAAAATCGCTTATTTCTAAACATTTTTGCCATTTTATAAATTGTACTTGCATTGATTTTGCTTGATATTTTAGCAATTTCAGTCTCACTTCTTTCAAAAAAATGGTAAAAATGTTTTTGTTTTATTTTTTAAGTTTTTTTAAAAATGATTTTTTGCATATTTTTCATTTTTTGTTTTATTATTAAATGTATATTTTGATGTTTTCCCGTTTTCTCAATGTTTTTGTATCTTTTCCTATTATAATTTTATTCTAAAAAACTCGTTTTTTGAAAAAACGAGTTTTTTGATTTTTTTATTTTTTAATATTATTTTTTATTATATTTTAACAGTATTTTATGTCATTGTCTTTTTGTTGTAGTTATTTTTCTAGTTTTTTTATGTTAGATAAGAATATAATGTCTTCTATCATATCTAATATTGAATAAATTAGAATTACAATTCCTATTGTCACAACTATGGCATTTGATACAAATATTGTATATAGCCCACATACTATCATTACAATAGAAATTAATAAACTGCATATCCAAGTTGGTGATTCTACTAGTTTTAATTTAAATGATAAGCTTAATCTTATTATTCCTGTGTAAACTATCCAAATTCCTATTAAAACTCTGAATATCGTTTCAATTTGGCTTTTGTAAACTATTGTTATAATTCCAAGGATGATAGCTATAATTCCATATGCTATGTCATAATTGTAAAAGTTATATTTTCCTCTTGTTAGGCAATAATCTACTAATTTGTATAGTCCTACTATAATGAAAAGTATTCCTACAATCAACGATACTACCTTTGTGCTTCCCTCTGGGTTTGTAATTAAAAGTACTCCAAGTACTGCAAATACTAATGATGTTAACAAAGATGTCCATCCTGTTCTTTTAAATATTTTTTCAAGATATTCCATATTTGTTGCTCCTTTCATTTTTATTTATATTATTATATTTATCACTAAATTTAATATTTTTCAAGACTAATTATTAGTTTTTTCCTTATTTTGTTTTAATGGATCTGTAATTAAAATGAATTTAACATTTCCATTCATTTCTTCATCCATTTCTGCGAAATTCATATATTCTTTTGATAATTTTTCTAGTGCATCAATTCTACTTGTAAGGTTATGAATGTCTCCATTTACTGTAGAATATAGCTTGTTAATTGCTTTTGTGTTAAACTCTTTTATTCCTTCTGATAGCTCTTTTGCACCTTCAGCTATGTCTCCTGATTTTTCAGTTAATTGTTCACTTGCTGAGTATAATTCTTTTGCACTTACATTAAGAGCTACTGTGCCTGCATTTAATTTATTTGCACCTGTTTTTAATGTACTTATTCCTTCAATTAATGCTGCTGATTTTGTTGATAATTCACTTGTTCCTGCAACTAATTCATCTGATTTTGTATTCATTGCATCTAAGCCTTTAGCTAATGCTGTTAAGTTTTTATCTAAAGAATTTGTTCCTGCTTTTAATCCAGGTTCTTCTTTAGTTCCTTTTCCGTCTAGTCCCTCTTTAATAGATGCCACAGTTGTTTGAGCTGTACCTACTGATTTTAGTAATTCTATTGATTGTTCATTTGCTGATATATTTTGTTCTAATAATGCAATAGTTTGTTTATTCATTTCTATTTGTTGTGTTAATGTTGCTTTTAATTGTTCATCTGTTGCACTGTTTTTTTGAGCTGTTAATGCAGTTTGCATAGTTTCTAAGTTTGCTTTTAATTTTTTATCTGCGTCTACAAGTTTTGTTAACTCTGCTGTTTTGGTTTTTACATCAACAGTTGATAATCTGGCATTCATTGCATCTATCGCCTTACTTGTATTCGCAATTCCTATGTTTATTGATGTCGCTCCAGCTGCTAATGCTTGGCTTGATTCTGCCATATATTCTACTTTTTCTTTTAAAGTTTTTGCACCATCTGATAATTTGCTTACTCCTGGAATTAAAGCGCTTGATTTTGTTGCTAATGAATTTACACCATCAGCCACTTTGCTTGCTCCTTCTCTTGTGTCTTGTGTTCCTTGTGTTAATTCATTCATATAGTCTGTAAATTCTTGAGATTTTTCTGCATATTGACTTGTTCCTTCTTGTAATGTATTTGCTCCATTTTCAAGCTTTTCACTAGCTGATTTCATATCATTCATTGATGAATACAACTCATTTAGTTTATCTGCTATTTTTGATTCATTTTCTTCTAATACTCTTGGTGTTATATATGTAATCATGTTCTCTAGCTCAAATTTTTCTGTTTCCATTGACATTTCCACTTTGTTTGGTATATCAATTTCATTTGTTTTTAAGCTTTCTTTTAATCCTGGGAATGCAACTCCAAGTAATATAGTTTTTTCTCCTTTTTCAACTACTTTTCCTTGAGTTAATTTAATATTTTTGTTTGTTTTAGTATCAAGTGTTGTTCCTGTTATTACTATAAATGGTGTATACATTTTTTCAGTTGTTCCATTTATATTTACATTGTGAGCTTCATTGTTTTTATATGTTATTGTAATTTTTACTTTTCCTTTTTTACCAACTATTTCTTCTGCTGACATTTCTTTTCCGTCTAATTCATATTTAATAGATGTTTCAATCGGTAATTTCTTTTCTGTTTTTCCTTGATAATATATATCTTTTTCATCAGCATTCCATATTATTTTGTTTTCTTTTTGCTCAAAAGTTTTATTTCCACCTACGTTTGTTATGTCTAATAAGTTTGATATGTCATCTATTGTTTTTAATAATTCATCATTTTTTATATGTTCATTTACTATTGTTTCATATTGTGTTCCACTATTGTTAAGTTTTGAATATACTGTTTCTTCTTTTGTTACAGCAAATACTGGAGTTGCATAACCTAGCATTGTACATAATAATATGCTTCC
Organism: uncultured Clostridia bacterium; assembly: GCA_934120135.1. Classification (GTDB taxonomy): domain Bacteria; phylum Bacillota; class Clostridia; order TANB77; family CAG-508; genus CAG-273. Next base: position 11,265 of record CAKOTK010000007.1, read on the forward strand.
AATTATTTTTTTACTTTTCATTTTTTATCCTCTCCTTTTTTATTTTAGAATATTAATTTTATTGGTAGTAATATAATACTTTTTTCCGTTCCATCCCAGCTTCGCAAGAAGATGTAACAACAATTTTTTGCAAACATTGTTAATGATTTGAAAAAATTTAGAAACATCTTCTAGCTTGCTGGTCCCCACAGCCTCACTTCAAAAAGTATTATATTACTACCTTTCAAAGCAAAACTAAAACTAAAAAACTAATTGCTTAGTTTGCGCATATTGGCAGTTGTTTTGCAAATTATTTTGTCAAATACAATTAAGAATGCTGGTAAAACTGTTAATACAGTAATCATACTAATAATTGCGCCTCTTGCCATTAAACTACATAAAGAACCAATCATTTCAATTTTTGAATACATACCAACTCCAAATGTTGCTCCAAAGAAACATAACGCACTAACAATTATTGATTGAATTGATGTTCCTAAAGCTTCATCTATAGCTTGATGTTTGTCTTTTCCTTCTATTCTTGCTGTTTTATATTTTGTTGTAATTAAAATTGCATAATCTATTGTTGCACCTAATTGAATTGTACCAATTACTATTGATGCTATAAATGGTATTACTGTTCCTGTATATGCAGGTATTCCCATATTGATAAATATTGCAAACTCTATTGCAGCAATTAATATTATTGGTAAACTTACTGATTTTAAAACAAATACCATTATTACAAGTATAATTGCGATTGAAACTGTATTTACACTGTTGAAATCATGATCACTTATTTCAACCAAGTCCTTCATTAATGGTCCCTCTCCAGCAAGTATTGCTGTATCGTCATATTCTTTTATTATTTTATTTACTTCTTCTATTTGGCTGTTTAATTCATTTGTTGCAATTTCATATTTTGAGTTTATAATTACCATTTGATACTTATCACTTTCAAATATTGATCTTATATCTTCTGGTAGCATTTCTTTTGGTATGTTTACTTCTTTTGAAATTTTAGAATAACTTAATGTCCATTCAATTCCATCTAAGCTTTCTATTTTATCTAACATTTCATTTAATTTATAATCTGGCATATTTTTATCTACTAATAATAATTCTGTCGAAACCATATCAAATTTATCTTTTAATTCATTGTTTGCTTGTATACTGTTTAAAGTATCTGGTAAAGACTTGCTTAGGTTATAGTAACTTTCTGTATGTGTATATCCATATACTGCAAATGGTAAAATTACTATAAATGCAACTAAAATTGCTTTGTAATGTTTTAAATTAAAGTTTTTAACTTTTTCAAATCTTGGTAATATTTCTTTGTGTTTTGTTTTCTCTACCCATTTATCAAATACAAGTAACATTGCTGGCAATGTTGTAACTGCAGTTATTACACCAATTAAAACACCTTTTGCCATTACTAAGCCTATATCTTTTCCTAATGTTAAGTTCATACTGCATAATGCTAAGAACCCAGCTATTGTTGTTAATGAACTTCCTAGTACCGATACTAATGTTTTTGCTATTGCAGTTGCCATTGCTTCATCATTATTTGAAGCTTTTTCTTTTTCTGCTTTATAACTGTGGTATAAGAATATTGCAAAATCCATTGTTACACCAAGTTGCAATACAGCACTTATTGCTTTTGTTATATATGATGTTTGACCTAAAAATGCATTTGTGCCCATGTTGTATAATACTGCCATTCCTATGTTTAATAGCATTAGTACTGGTGCTAAATATGAATCTAATGCTAATTGCAATATTATTAGACATAAAGCTACTGCAATCATTACATATATTATTACTTCTGAGTCTGATAAATTTCTAGTGTCTAGTACTGTTGCAGTCATACCACTTATTTTGCAATTTTCATTTGATATTTCTCTAAGTTTTTCAACTGTTTCCATTGTTGTATCTTCTGAAATTCCATCTTTAAATGTTACTAATACTGGTGTTGTGTTATCTTTATATAATTTGTCTTTAATTTCATCAGGTAACATTTCTAGCGGTACGTCGGTTCCTATAATGTCTGTTAGTCCAACTACTTTTTCTACATTGCCTACTTCTCTAAATTGTTTTTCTAATTCTATAATATCTTTTGATTGCATATTTTCTAGTATTACTACTGAAAACGCTCCCATGTTAAAGTCATCTGCTAATATATTTTCGCCTTTTATTGTTTCAATGTTGTCTGGCAAATATACTAGTATATCATAGTTAACTCTTGTTGCTTTATATCCAATAATTGATGGAATTAAAAGTAACAAAGATATTATTAGAATAGCAACTTTGTGTTTACATATAAACTGTCCAAACTTTTCCATTTTTCTGCCTCCTTATTTTTATGACCATTAGTCACTTTTCATAATATACTACTTTTATGACCGTTAGTCAATAGTTTTTATAAAAAATTTTTAACAAATTGATATTTGTTGTGATTTTTCATCATTATCTGTTGGTTTCAAAGAACAATTTGCTATTACTTTTTTATTTATTTCTATTGACTATACGTCATTTTTATGTAATAATTATATTGTATTGGAGGCAAGATTATGAAAGAAAAAAATGATAAAGAAGAAAGATTATTAAACGTAGGATTCAAACTTTTTACTGAAAAAGGATTTAAAGATACTTCTATTCAAGACATTGTTGATAATGCAGATGTCGCAAAAGGTACTTTTTATTTATATTTTAAAGATAAATATGAATTAAGAGATGTTTTAATTGCAAGAAAGTCTATGTCATTATTTTCTGAGGCAATAAACGCTGTAAAAAGCACTTATATAGAAAATTTTGCTGATCAAATGATTTTTGTTATAAATTACATTATTGATAAACTTGCCAAAACTCCTTTGCTTTTGAAATTCATATCTAAAAATTTATCATGGGGAGTTTATAGCCAGACTGTATTAAATTTATATGAAAAAAATAAGAATTCTGAGGAAGGTCTTGTTTATTTATTTTTAAATGGGGTTAAAGAACATAATATCAAGCTAAAAAATCCTGAAGTAACATTATATATGATTATAGAGTTAGTTAGTTCAACTTGTTTTAATTCTATTTTATATAACGAACCTCTCCCAATTGAAGAATTTAAACCTTATTTGTATGAATTAATTAGAAACTTGTTAAAAGAATAATATCTAAAAAGAAAGTGACTCAATTATGAATCACTTTCTTCTTATTTTGTTATTTACATCTTTTGTGTTTTAATGCTAGTACTACTAAATATGCTGTTGCAGATGTTATTAGTATAATTATTTCTGATATAAAGGTGTCTCCTGTTGTTGGTAATATTGGATTTACTGGCTTTGGTTCTTCTTTTATCTTTTCATAATAGTATATTACTTCTGTTGTTCCTTCATTTATTACGCCTTTTGAATTTTCTGTTTTAGATATATTCTTATAGCCTTTTATTTCTTTTGCATCTGTTACATAGCCATCTCCTATTTTACCTTCTATTTCGTCTCTTCCTAATTCTTCTCCTGTATCTCTGTCTACATATCTTATTAAGATATTACCATAGTTATATGTATTTACTACTATTACTTCGTTTTCAATTACTTTACTTATCTCTCCTTTATATCTTGCTAAATCATTACTGTTTACTTCTGCTTCTTCTACTGTATATACGATTTCATTTCCTTGTGCATTGTATTTTGGTAAGTCTGTAAATGTGTATTTCCAGTTTTCTGCTTCAGTTATAACTTGTTCTGCTACTACCTGACTTCCGTTTTTTACTAATAACTTAATGCTTTCTGGTCTATACCCTTTTGCATTATAACTATCATCCCATACTTTACTTACTTTTAATTTAATTTTATCATTTGGTACTGTAAATGTATTTGTTATTGTTGTTCCTTCTATTGTTTTTGTATAGAATTTTAAGTCATTTTTATTTACTTCTGACTCATCTACTGTGTATACTATCTCGCTTCCTTGTGCATTGTATTTTGGTAAGTCTGTAAATGTGTATTTCCAGCTTTCTGCTTCTGTTACTACTTGTTCTTTTACTACTGTCTGACCGTTTTTTACTTGTAACTTAATACTTTCTGGACGTTTACCATTTGCATTTTCGTTATCATTCCATACTTTCTCTACTGTTACCTCTGTTTTTTCTTCTAGTATTGCAAATGTATTTGTTATCGTTGTTCCTTCTATTGTTTTCGTATAGAATTTTAAGTCACTCGCATTCACTTCAGCCTCATCTACTGTATATGTAATTTCATTGCCTTGTGCATTGTATTTTGGTAAGTCTGTAAATGTGTATTTCCAGTTTTCTGCTTCTGTTACTACTTGTTCTGCTACTACCTGACTTCCGTTTTTTACTAACAACTTAATGCTTTCCGGTCTATATCCTTTTACATCATTGCTATCATTCCATACTTTGTTTACTGTTACATTTACTTTCTCATCTGGTACTGTAAATGTATTTGTTATTGTTGTCCCTTCTATTGTTTTTGTATAGAATTTTAAGTCATTTTCATTTACTTCTGACTCATCAACTGTGTATGCAATTTCATTTCCTTGTGCATTGTATTTTGGTAAGTCTGTAAATGTGTATTTCCAGTTCTCTGCTTCGGTTACAACTTGTTCTGCTACTACTTGATTTCCGTTTTTTACTAGTAGTTTAGTTTTTTCTGGTCGTTTGCCATTTGCATTATTATTATCATTCCATACTTTGTTTACTGTTACATTTACCTTCTCATCTGGTACTTTAAATGTATTTGTTATTGTTGTTCCTTCTATTGTTTTTGTATAGAATTTTAAATCATCTGTATTTATCTCTTGTTCATCCACTATGTAACTTATTTCATTTCCTTGCTCATCATATTTTGCTAAGTCTGTAAATGTATATCTCCATTCATCATTTTCAGTTACTGTTGCTTCTTGTACTACTCTGTTTCCTTCTTTTATTTGTAACTTTATTGATTCTGGTCTTTTTCCATACATATTGTTTTCATCGTTCCACATTTTATTTACTGTTATTGATATCTTATTGTCTGGTACACTAAATGTGTTTGTTATCGTCGTTCCGTTCATTGCTTTTGTATAGAACATCAAATCATCTGCATTCACTTCTGCTTCATCTACTGTATACACAATTTCATTTCCTTGTGCATTGTATTTTTGTAAGTCTGTAAATGTGTATTTCCAGTTTTCTGCTTCTGTTACTACTTGCTCTTTTACTACTGTTTGACCGTTTTTTACTTGTAACTTAATACTTTCTGGACGTTTTCCATTTGCATTTTCGTTATCATCCCATACTTTTTCTACTGTTAATTCTGTTTTTTCTTCTGGTACTACAAATGTATTTGTTATTGTGGCTCCAGATATTGCTTTTGTATAGAATTTTAAGTCATCTGTATTTACTTCTGCTTCATCTACCGTATATGCAATTCTATTTCCTTGTCCATCATATATTGGTAAGTCTGTAAATATATACTTCCATTCTTCTGCTTCTGTTACAACTTGCTCTTTTACTACTGTTTGTCCATCTTTTATTTGTAACTTAATGCTTTCTGGACGTTTTCCATTTGCATTTTCGTTATCATCCCATACTTTGTTTACTGTTATTCTTCCTTTCTTATCTGGTACTGTGAATGTATTTGTTATTGTGGCTCCAGATATTGCTTTTGTATAGAATTTTAAGTCATCTGTATTTACTTCTGCTTCATCTACTGTATATACAATTGCATTTCCTTGCGCATTATATATTGGTAAGTCCATAAATGTGTATTTCCAGCCTTCCGTTTCGGTTACAACTTGTTCTGCTACTACTTGACTTCCGTTTTTCACTTGTAATCTAATGCTTTCTGGGCGTTTACCATTTGCATTGTTGTTATCATCCCATACTTTGTTTACTGTTATACTTCCTTTCTTATCTGGTACTGTGAAAGTATTTGTTATTGTGGCTCCAGATATTGCTTTTGTATAGAATTTTAAGTCATCTGTATTTACTTCTGCTTCATCTACTGTATATACAATTGCATTTCCTTGCGCATTATATATTGGTAAGTCCATAAATGTGTATTTCCAGCCTTCCGTTTCGGTTACAACTTGTTCTGCTACTACTTGACTTCCGTTTTTTACTTGTAACTTAATACTTTCTGGACGTTTTCCATTTGCATTGTCGTTATCATTCCATACTTTGCTTACTGTTATGCTTCCTTTCTTATCTGGCACTGTGAATGTATTTGTTATTGTTGCTCCTGATATTGTTTTTGTATAGAATTTTAAGTCGTTTGCATTTACTTCTGCTTCATCTACTGTATATGCAATTCTATTTCCTTGTCCATCATATATTGGTAAGTCTGTAAATATATACTTCCATTCTTCTGCTTCGGTTACAACTTGCTCTTTTACCACTGTCTGTCCATTTTTTATTTGTAACTTAATGCCTTCTGGGCGTTTACCATTTGCATTTTCGTTATCATCCCATACTTTGTTTACTGTTATTTTTCCTTTTTTATCTGGCACTGTGAATGTATTTGTTATTGTGGCTCCAGTTATTGCTTTTGTATAGAATTTTAAGTCATCTGTATTTACTTCTGCTTCATCTACTGTATACACAATTTTATTTCCTTGTGAATTATATTTTGGTAAATCTGTAAATGTGTATTTCCAGTTTTCTGCTTCTGTTACTACTTGCTCTTTTACTACTGTTTGACCGTTTTTTACTTGTAACTTAATACTTTCTGGGCGTTTGCCATTTGCATTGTTGTTATCAGACCATACCTTTGTTATAGTTATTGTTTCATAACCATTTATTATAGTTTCTTGTTCATCTGTATTTGTTTCTTCTTGGTTTGTGTCTAATAGCTTGATGCTTCCTCCTACTTTGTTGGTTATTTTTGTTCTTAATTCTACTGAATCGTATACCAAACTAATTTGTTCATTAATTGTTATTACCTTTGCTTCTCCATTCAATGTATCTACATCTGGAATATATTGTTTCCAAGTTATTGTTTTATTTGTACTGTCATATTCCCCACCAGCTATATTTGATTTTGTTTCATCTATTGCTTGCGGTAATTTATCTGTTACTATTACCTGTACTCTTCCTTTGTAGTTTGTTATTTTAGTTGTATAGCTTATGTTATATGTTATTACCTCTTCTACATTTTGTACTAGTGTTGTTCCCTCTTTTGTTATGTTATTTTCTTCTATTGTTCCTTCTTTCATTTTATAGTAGTAGGTTACCTCTATTGTTTCTGCTGTTATTGCTCCTGTTGAATTTGTTGTTTTTGATACATATTCATAATTTGTTGCAATATCTTTTGATGCCTTTGTTGTATATGTTTCATCCACTTTGCCTATTATTGTTTCATCTACTACTGTGCTTCCATCTTTTGATGGTACTTGTGTTGTTGTCCCTTGGATATAGTGGTGTACTATTACTTTTCCTTCTTTTAGTCTATAGTAATATATTACCTCTGTATCTTGTTCTAATGTTCCTTCTTTATTTTCTGGCTCTTCTACTAACTCATATTTTGTATAATCTATTGTACTTGATTTTTCTGTTGTGTACTCACTATGTATTTTTCCTGTTTTTTGCTCATCTTCTGCTAGTTTTGTTTCTGTATTTACTAAATAGTGATGTACTGTTAGTGTTAAATCTTTTAATTCATAATAGTAATTTACTTCTTGTGCTTCTGATGTATATGTTCCACTTGCATTTTCTGGTATTACATATTCTCCATTACTATCTTTTTCTAGTTCATATTCTTTTAATCCAATTAGTGGCTCTGTTGTATATGTATCTCCAATTTCACCTGTCAATGTTTTACTTCTTGTGTCTATTACGTCATCTATCACTTTTGTTGTAGTTCCTTTTATATAGTGATTTACTTTTACTTGTCCTATTGTATCACTGAATTTTACTACTATATTTTTGTCTTCTATTACTTGTATAAATTTACTTAGAGTTACACTTTCATCTTCATTTGGAGTAAATTCTATTTGTTCTCCATTTACTGTTATTTTTTCTACTCTGTATCCTGTGTCTGGTACTGCTTTTATTTCTTTTGTACTGTCTTTTTTGTATTCTACTTGTTCTACATACTCTTCGTCTTGCCCTGTTATTGTTCCTCCTGTTATTATTACTCCATTTTTTTGATATTGTTCTACTTCTGTTTTTATCTTTAGCGCTTTTCCTATATTTTGTACTGTTATTTCTTGGCTTTGAGCTATTTCTGGTGCTGTTTCAGCCTCGCCGATTTTTACAACTTGTCCTTTATCTGTTACAGCTATTATTGCATCATTAATTGCAGTTACTGCTGTGTAGCGATTAATTATGCTTTGGCCTGTTTTCTCTCCACTTGTTTCCCATATTTGATTTCCTGCAAAATCAATTTTTGCAATATTGCCATTCCAATCAAAACCACCATATTCTACAACCACTATACCATCTTCTGTTACTACAGCATCAGACAAATTAGTTATTCCAATTGATTTATCAAATAAGCATTTTCCGTCAAAATCATATTCTACTGCTAAACCATTTTCACTAATCGCAATTATTCCATCTTCTAATGTCACTGCTGCAATATAGCTATATGATTTTTCAGTATTTTCCCATTCTATATTTCCATTCGAATCATATTTCACTACTTTTCCCGAATATCCTACCGCAAGTATCCCATCATCTACTGCAGTTACTCCATAATATAAATATGATTTTTCAGTATTTTCCCATACCACATTTCCTTCTAAATTATATTTAACGACCTGTCCTCCAGATGCTATAGCAATTATTCCATTATCTACCGTAACTACTTTATAATATTTATATGTTTTTTCACTATTTTCCCATACTACATTTCCTTCTAAATCATATTTTACTACTTGCCCATATATATTACCTGCCGTGTTGCCTCCTGAAACAGTAATTATACCGTCAGATACTGTAGTTACGCCTCTGTAATTATATGACTTGTCTGTATTTTCCCATACTACATTTCCTTCTAAATCATACTTCACTACTTTTCCATTATCTCCAACAGCAACTATATCTTTATTTGCTATTGTTACATCTCTATAATAGTATGATTTTTCATTGTTTTCCCATAGTGATTTTATACCTTTTACTGCTGATATATTTTTGCCTATTCCAAAATAACTTGTTCTTGCTTCTACGTTTTCATTAAATTCAAAGCTTTTTGGTGCTTCAACTTCTACTGCCTTATATAATCCTTCTTTTAGGCCTACTGTTATTATTCCTTTTTTATTTGTTGTTAATACTTTATATGTTTTTCCATTTATTGTTTCTTCTTCTCCAACATAATTTCCATTTATATCTTTTGCAAAATCTACTATATTTCTACTTTCATCTATTTCATATATTGCAAATTTTACCCCTTGTATTGGTTCTTTTGTTGTTTCATTTATTTTCGTTAATACAAATAGTGGCTCATTCTCTATTTCTATTTTTGCTATTCCATTTTCTACTGTTGCTTCTCCTTTTATTGTTCCACTTATTATTTCTAATGTTCCATTATTGTATCTTACTTTTATTGGTTCTTCTGTTAGTTTATATCCTTCTGGCGGTGTTAGTTCTGTTATTGTGTATTCTCCTGTTATGTATTTTCCTTCTACATATTGATATAATCCTTCTATTGTTAATACACCTTTTTCATCTGTTGTTATATATTCTCCACCTTCTTTTAGTCCATCACCTTCTATTTTAAATTGTGCTCCCTCTAATGTTTTTTCTTGGTCTTTTTCATACTTGGTTAATTCTAGATTATATGTTGGTATTTTTTCATTTACTAAGTTTACTTCTACTTGGTCCTCAGCTTGTTTTCCACTTACTTCTGTACTTTCTGTTATTTGTGCATTACTATTAAAGCTTCCACTTATTACTGTAAAGCTTAATGTTCCATTATCGTTATTTAATTTAAACTTTATTGGTTCCTGTAAAATATAATATCCTGTTGCTCTTACTTCTGTTAATGTATATTCTACTCCTGCCTCTAAGTCTTGTATTGTTGCTATTCCGTCTTTGCTTGTATATATATTTTTGTCAGAGTTATTTCCTTTTATGTTGAATTTTATGCTTTTTAGGTTATTTCCTTCTGTATCCTTTTTGTTTAATACCAACTTGTATTTTGGCACGTTTTCAAAACCAAAGTCTATATGTGCTTTAGTATTTCCTTCTGCTTGTGTTACACTATCTGTTTTTACTTTTCCTGATACTATCTCATATTTTAGTTCATTGTTTTCTACATATGTTCTAAATTTTACTTCTGTATTACTTGATGAATAGCCTCTTGCTGGCAATATTTCTTTTAATATATACATTTTATCTGCATATAAATTTTGTACTACTACTTTTCCCTCATAATTTGTTACTGCTACTTTTCCTATCTCTTGTCCTTCTTCTACTATATTAAATGTTGCTCCTTGTACTGCTATATCTTTACCTAATTTTGTTTTTGTTATATTTATATCAAACTTTCTTGCTATTCTTATTCCTACTTTTCCTGCTTCTGTTTGTGTATATAACTTTCCGTTTTCTGTGTCTAATGCAAAGTATACAGCATGTGTACTATATGTTACTTCATTGTAATTTAATACTGTTGGTAATTTTATTTTATATGTAAATTTATATTCTTTATTTACTGCTAATTTATGTTCTCCTAAATCTATTACGTATGTCTTTATTTTGCTCCAGTCTGTTACCTGTGATTCTTTTTTGAAATTATTACCACTGTCTGTTGTATCTTTTGTTATTGTTTCATTTTCACTATAATATACTGTTGCTATTCCTTGTAATTCTGTCGGTAGTGCTATTGGACCTGTTATGTTTGTTGTTATTGTACTTCCTAGATCTGCTGTATTTTGTAATTGATATTTATTTCCTTTAAAAGGTATTTTTCCTACAATTAATATATCGCTTATTGTTCTAGAATAATTATTTGTTATGCTTACTTCTACAGTTGCATTTCTCGTTTCATCTATATCTATTTCTGCTACTTGTGGCGAGATTATGAAACTATTTTTATTATCATAATTACTCATTTTCTCATTTGTTAATAATGATGTTGGCGAAATTAAATCTATCTTTTCAGAAATATAGTTTACATTTTCACTTGTATTGCCATTATCATTTACATCATATTTATCTACTGCTTTTTCTAAATAGTTATTTGCTTCTTTGTTATATGCATATAGTTCTATTGATTTAGTAGTTGTAGCTATCCTTGGATCTGCTGTTATATTTGTATCTATTGTTATTGTATAGGTTAATGGTGTATCATTTTGTGTTAATATTTTTATGAATTTTGATCCATCTTTTTCTAATACTTCATAACCTAATACTTTTACATTGTTATTTGAAATCTTCACACTATTTATTTCAACATCTAATATTTCTGTTGGTAATTTTACTAAAAATACTCCATCTTGCCATTTTTCTATGTTAAAATAATTAGCTTCTGTATCTATTTTTATTCCTAATTTTTTTTCTGTTTCTTGTGTCGAAAACTTAGTTCTACTAATTGATAATGATGTTTTTGATACTGGTTCTTCATATTCGGCTCTAGATGTATCGCTTCCACTTTGGCTCCATGTTCCATTTGTTTGCATAGTATTTACTTGTAAATATGTATATATATATTGTAATTTATCAAATTCAGTTTTTGTATATGCATTTGTTAATGCTTCATCATCTATTTGTTTTATATTACATACAGTCGTTGATTCATCATTCACTTCAGATGTTTCTAGGCGTATATGTTTTACTCCTTGCTCATACATATATGGATTTGTTCTTGTGTATTTTTCTAGTTCTTCTTTTGTAAATGTATGTATTAGTTCATTTGTTTCATCATTGTATAGGTTAATATATCCATCTTTTTTTATTAAGTTTGTAGCTCCATAGAAATATATTCCTATATATTTTGTATATGGTGTCATATTTATATATTTATTTTCTGTTGTTAAGAATTTATCTCCATAATTTGTTGTTGGCTCTTTTAATTGTATCTTTTGTGATTCTTTGGCATTAAAATACCATCTTGTTTGATATTTATCCTCTATTTCACTATTTGTTTCACCATTATAGATTTTCAATGGTTCTTTTTTTGATACTACATATTGGTAATCTAATGCTCTATATGTTCCTATATCAACTGTGTATCTAGCTCCTTCTTCTTTCCATATAAATGTATATGTATATGTTGCTACATTTGATTTTATTGGATTCTCAAATTCTGTATTTGGGTTGTTATATCCTTCATATACTGAGCTTATTGGTATATTTAATGATATTGTATCTGATTCCAATGTTTCATATGCTTCATATGGGTATACCAATTTTATGTTGTATCTATTTCCTTTATTTGCATAATATGTTGTATTATATGCTTCTTTTGTTAGCTCCCCTGTATTTGTGTTTAATTCTGCATTTCTTGTTGCTTTAAATTTTCCTGTTGTTTCATCATATGTATATTCTATATCTTCTCCTGTTATTTTTACTTCTATTGGTTTATATCCATTTAATTCTGGTATTGTTCCTTCAACTGTATTTGATTTTAATAATAGTTGACTTAATGTTTCATAACTTGATATTGCAAATTCCAAGTTTATTTTTCCATTTTCTTTGTCTAATACTTTTTCAATATCATATGATGTATTTGATGGGTATATTTCATTTTCTATTTTTCCATACCAATCTGTTGATAATACTATTTCTTTTATTATCTCTGTTCTTGTTCCATTCTCTGCCACATGTGTTCCTGTTAATATTATTTTGTTATTGTTACTACTGTAATTGTTTATGTTTTTACCAATATTTGCTTTTATTTTTCCCATTAATAACTTTTGTGTTCCGTTATTTATTTTGTTTAATTCTATTTTCTTTGTATTTTCTGATATATTATTTTTTGCTACTACTGCATCTTTTACTATTGTTGTTTGTAAGTTAAAGTTTTCCCCTTGTATTTCTATTTTTCCGTTTTCTAAATAACCATTTGTAAGCACGTTAATATCCATGTATAGAGTATCTGTTTGGTTTACCTCTTTACATGTTCCTTTTATTTTTTCTGCTATTCCATCATTATTCAAATCTCTTAGGAAATAGCTATTAAATTCTACATATGGTGTTTCTGTTTTTTCGTCTCCTGATTGTACCTCTCCATATGTCATTGCCCTTGCTGTTTCACTATCCAAATTAGTAATGTTTTTTATTTTATTTCTACTTACCGCTATCGCTCCAATTGCTGTTATTATTAACACTATTAGTGCAATAATTTGGCTTGTTCTTTTTAGCATTATTTTACTAATTTTTTCTCCCATAGTTTTTTTGCTCCTCTTACGTACTTCTTTATTTTAGGTTATATATACTTATATTTTACTTATATTTATATATATTGTAAATGGCAATTGTTGGAGTGGAGAGGTTTTCAAGTTCCTGAGTATTTACGGAAATTCAAGTCTTGAGCCGTTTTTTTACATTTTCTTATCTTTTTTGTCAATTTTTGGCGTTTTTGCCACTAAATGTATGGGAAGGAAGGGTTTGGAGAGATGTTTAAAAGTACGTATATATTTCCTTTACTTACAAAAATACTGCACCATTTCTGATGCAGTATTTTTTAACTTGTATATTTTATTACATATTCCCAGCCAGGTTGCCATGATTTAGTTTTTCTCCAATCATTTTTGTTTGCTTCTTCCCATGATATATTTTTTGTTAAGACTTCAAACGCTAATTGCGGTGCTCTATGAGCTATTATCCCTATCTTTTTACCTTGATAATTTGTTCTTAAAAATTCTATAAAATCATTAATTCTTTTTTCCACGTCTCTAAGAGATTCTCCATTTGGAAATGGTTCGTCTATATGTTCTTCATAAACAACTAAAGACTTATCTTTACCATCTAAATCTCCATAGTTGCATTCTCTTAATCTTTTATCTTGAATGTGTTTTACATTTGGAAATGCAAGTTTTGCTGAATCAATTGCTCTTACTAGATCTGATGTAAATATCACATCAAAATTTTTATCTTTTTGTAACTCTCCTAATTTTATTGCTCTTTCTCTTCCTAATTCATTCAATTCTACTTGCTTCCATCCACTACATTTTCCAGAAGCATTATCGGTTGTCGTTCCATGTACAAAATACATAATCTTTAATTCCATTATTTTCCCTACTTTCCTATTTAAAAATTTTAGTAGAATTACCTTTTAACTTAACTCTGTCAAAATATCTATATCAACAAAATATTTCTTTTTATTGTTTTTATCAATATATACTGGAAATTGTTTTATATTTCTTTCCTCTATTATGTCTTCTGGATTTGACCAAATATTTTTACTTTTAAACGTATATTCTTCGCCATCTAATGGATTAGTCCATTCACAAATAATTTTATATGGATGTCTTCCATTTACACTATATGAGATATTTATTATTGTTTCAACATAGTCTGCATATATTAGTTCTCCATTTTCTTTTAATCTTTTTTCTGATTTTTTACCCCTAGCTTTTGATGATATTCCTGTTACACCTATTATTAGAGAAATTAGTCCAAGTCCTGGAAATAATAAAAACAATAAATCTAAGGATTTCATACCTATTTTATTTGGATTATCTTTATCATAATATATTTCTATTTCTTTCCCTTCATAAAAGCTAGAAGAATATCCATTTAATGTCGATTCATATTCATTTCCTTCAGCAACATATGAAACATATACTTTATGATTTCTATTGTTGTCAGAATCTCTAGATGACCATATTTCAGTAATAATTCCTGTTGTTTCTATTTTATTAGTATAATTAAAAACACTTCCAAACAATATAATGCCAATTGCCACAAATACTGTTCCAACAATTGTAAATATAAGCCATGCTAAGTTTTCAACTCTATTTCCACTCATAAAATTCAATCTCACTTTCTAGCTATTTAAACTTTTATGTTTGTTTTTATTTTATATTGTGTAACTTTCTTTGTCAACATTTTTATTTTATTTAAAATGTACAAAAAACTGCACCATTTCTGATGCAGTTTTCCTGCTTTTTTGGAATCTATATGTTTTTAAAAGTCACATATATAATTCCAATACAGCTAAAAATCATTATGGTACGCGTAATTACCGCATACCTATGGAAGAATTTTGCGTTTATGGTATCCACAATTTTTTGCCCATTCGGCAAAAAAAGAATGGATACATATAGTAATGTAAATATAAGCGCTGCAATTCCTGCCTTTCCCAAGATGTCTATAACTTGTTGCATTGTTTATTCTCCCTTCAAATTTAAAATACATTTATATTTTAACACATTTACATAATTTTGGCAAATAAAGAATGTGTATTCAATTATTTCATTAGGATTACACCTTTTACATTTGTATGTAACAGCTTTATGAACTCTTCAGCGTCTTGCTTTGTTCCAACTATACTACCATAATGAATTGGAACAGCTACTTTGGGTTGTATTTCATTTACTAATTGTGCCGCTTCTTTAAAATCCATTGTATACGTTCCACCCACTGGCACAAAAGCCACATCACATTTTACTTTTTTATTTTCTTCTGTTATATCAGTATCACCTGCAATGTAATATCTAATATCATTTAATTCAATAACATAACCAACCCAATCATTCTCTTTTGGATGAAATGTTTTGTTTGTGTTATATGCTGGTACTGTTTCAAATTTAATTCCTTGCACCATATATTTTTTATTTGGCTCCACAGTAACAATTGCATCTTTATTTATTCCCTTTTTTAACACTTTTGTTAATAACTCTTCAGGTATTACAATAACAGTACTTTCATTTATAACTTTATCAATATCTTCTTCTGAATAGTGATCATAATGATCATGTGTTATAAAAATAATGTCTGCATCATTATAATTTCTGTCTATTTTAAATGGATCTATATAAATTATTTTTTCTTTGTTTATTCTTATACTACTATGGTATAAAACTTCAATATTATTTAACATTTGTATTCCTCCCTGCTTTTTATTATATCATAAATTATAAAATGCACACAATAAAAGACGGAGTTTTTATTCTCCGCCTTAAATTTATTTACCTAACTTTTGAATAGCTTTTTCTGCAAAGCTGTTGTTTACTACTTTTCCGTAGTCAGCTTCTTTTTCAAGTTCTCCCGCTTCTTTCATAACCTTTTGAAGTAATGCAAACGATTCTTGTTTTAATACTGGATTATCTCTCCAAGCATCAATATCTATATAACTTTGTAAAGCTGCTTCTAACATACTTAAATCAGTATCTGGAAAAAAGTCTACTATTGCTTCTGCTATTTCTTTAGCACTATGTGATTTTACCCATTGTTCTCCTTTGTATATTGCATTTGTAAATCCTTGAATTATATTAGGATTTTTTTCAATATAACTTTTCTTAGCAAAATATGCTGTATATGGAATTTCTCCTGAAGCCTCTCCAACAGATGCAACAATATATCCTTTACCTGCTTTTTCTGTTGCTGAAGCAGTTGGTTCAAATAATGTTACATATTCAGCATTTCCACCAGCAAAAGCTCCTGCCATTAAGTCGAACTTAATACTGTCATCTAATACTAAGTCTTTTTTAGGATCTAGACCATTTTGTTTAAGCACATATTCAAAAGTCATGTATGGTACTCCACCTTTTCTACCAGGAATAACAGTTTTTCCTTTTAAATCTTGCCAACTAAAATTATCTGTTTTTTCTTTGCTAACTAAAAATGATCCATCCTTTTGAGTCATTTGTGCAAATACTTGTGTATAGTCTTCTTTTCCTTCATTATATACATATATTGAAGCTTCTGGTCCCGCAAAGCCTATGTCACTTTGGTTTGCCAAAACTGCGGTCATTACTTTATCAGCTCCTTGACCTGTTGTTAATTCTATCTCCAAACCTTCCTCTGCAAAATAACCTTTTGAAAGTGCCACATATTGTGGAGCATAAAATACAGAACGTGTTACTTCATTTACACGAATTTTTTGTAACCCTGCTGTTTCTGTATTTCTATTAAGTAGTATATAAGTAGCTATTCCAGCTGCTACTATTATAATAACTAATACAATAATCAAATACTTTTTCAAGTTTTTCATTCCTTTCTAATCTATTCATGCCAAAGGAGATTTCAAGTATTTTGGCATGTTATTTAACCTTACTTATTACTTATAATACTTTTCTCCTATAAGTAACATTTTTATCTGTTATTTTTAAGTTCTTTTAGACATTTTTTTCATAACAATTTTTTCTGAAAGTACTATTGCTTCATAAATAATTGCAGCAACTATTGCAAGAATAATTACCCCTGTCATTACTAAGTCTAGTTGAAATACCTGACCACCATATACAATTAGGTAACCCAAACCTGCTTTTGATACCAAGAATTCTCCTGTTATTACACCTACTAAAGATAGACCTATATTTACCTTTAATGAGTTGAAAAATGTGGATATGTTTGCAGGTATTACTATTTTTGTTAATATTTGAAATTTACTTGCATTAAATGTTTGTGCCATTTTTATTAGTTCTTTGTCTGTATTTAAAAATCCATTTAGAATTTCTAATATAGTTACAATTAGTGAAATGGCAAGACCCATTGTTATAATTGCTCCCATTCCTGCACCTACCCAGATGATTATAACTGGTCCGCAAAGCTACTTTGGGCAAACTGTTTAATACAACTAAATATGGTTCTGATACCTTCGAAAAAAATGGAGACCACCATAGCAAAATTGCTATAAATACACCTAGTATAACTCCTGAAATAAACCCTATTAGTGTTTCTGTAAGTGTTACTCCTAAGTGTGTTAGCAGTCCATTAGCTGATAAATTTAAAAAGGTATTTAATATTCTTGAAGGTTGACTTGTAATAAAACTATCTATTATTCCTTTATTAGCAAGTAATTCCCACCCTATTATAAATATAATCAGGATAAGTAATTGAGTTAAAATAACAGATATTTTGTTTTTTCTTATTTTTCTTAGGTATTTTTTTCTGTCCTCAGACATATTTTTATCATACATGCACATCAAGCTCCTTCCATATAGCATCAAAGTACTTACTAAATTTAGGGCTCTCACGGCAGTTGATTGGATTTCTATTTTCCATTTCAAAATCAATAGTATGAATGTTTTTTACTGTTGCTGGTCTTTTGGTTAACACTACTATCCTATCACTCATACTAATTGCCTCTGATATATCATGTGTCACTATAATAGCTGTAATATTTTCATTTTTTAATATTTGAAAAATATCATTTGTAACCATAATTCTAGTTTGATAGTCTAACGCTGAAAATGCTTCATCTAGTAATAAAATCTTAGGCTTAATAGCTAAAGTTCTTATCAGCGCTGCTCTTTGCCTCATTCCCCCAGATAACTGATTTGGGTATTTGTCTTTAAATTCATATAAACCATATTTTTTTAGTAATTCTATTACATAAGCTTCATTTTCTTTTGTCTTTTTTCTTCTTATTTCTAAGCCAAATGTAATATTATCATAAATATTTCTCCACTCTAAAAGACTATCCTTTTGTAGCATATAGCCAAGACCACCATCAATTTGTATATCACCAGAAGTTTTAGGTTCTAGACCTGATATTATTGAAAGCAATGTGGATTTTCCACACCCACTTGGTCCAATTATGCTAACAAATTCTCCCTCATTTACACTAAATGAAATATTAGACAAAGCTTCTACTTCACCATTTTTCGCTTGGTACTTTTTGCTTACATTCTTTAGTTTCAATACTTCCTTCATAAGTACCTCCTAATTCAAATTTATCATAATACATCTTATGAAGGTATACATAATTTAGTGAATTAAATTCTAAATATTTGACCGTGGATATATTAGGTTTGCGTTTTGTATACGGTTTAGTCTTACTATATTTGCTATAGTTGTGTTGTATCTTCTTGCAATTGACCACAAAGTGTCTCCTCTTCTTACTTTATATAGTCTATGTCCACTGTCATGTTTGCAATTGCTATTTACTACTAATCTCTGACCGTGGATATATTAAATTTACATTTTGTATGTTGTTTTCTTGTGCAATTTGGCTTACTGTTGTATTAAACATTTGCGCTATTTTATTTAATGTATCTCCACTTTTAACAATATATATTGTTGTGCTATTGGTGGTTTCTCCTTTTACTGGTATGATTAATGTCTCTCCTGCATATATCAAATTTGGATTTTGAATATTATTTAATCTTACAAGCTCTGCTACTGTTGTGTTATACTTTATTGCCAATTGAGATAAAGTATCTCCCCATTTTATTTTAATTTTCTTAGTCGTTTTATTATCTTCATCATCTGGTTTCGGTTTTTCCGTTTCTGGAATTTCTGTACTTTCTGACATAAAAATTTCTTTAGTAAATTTATCTCTATCAACATGATTTGAAATTCCAGTTACTCTTCCTACATCTGTGTATTGCCAACCTGCCCAGCTATTCCATGTTCCACTATTCTCAGGTTCATTTACTTCATATTGTGCAATCCATAAAGGATAATTTGTTACTTCTCCTTCCCAAATACGACTTGCTGTATAGGCATTACTGTATAGTACAACTTCTTTTTTTGTCAGTTCTTCTAGCTTTTTCGTAAAAGCCAAGCCTATTGTATTTATCTCTCTTTTATTCAAATTTCCAAAGCTTTCAAAATCCATTGCAAGTCTACAATCTGCTACTTTTCCTGATATTACTGAGGCAAAAAACTGTGCTTCTTTTTCTGCTTGTTTTACACTTCTTGCTGTTACATAATGGTAAAATCCAATTTTTAATCCTGCACCTCTTGCTCTTTTATAGTTTTGTTCAAATTTTGAATCTATGTAATTTGTACCTTCACTCGAACGTATATAAACAACTTGTATCCCATCCTTTTTTACCTTTCCAAAATCAATATTTCCTTGATATTCACTCACATCAATTCCGTTATATATTTCGTCACTTGATGGTCCAAATGCCATCACTTTTGTTGGCATTGTGTATATTGTTGCAACTGTTAGCATTATTACAATAGATAATAATTTCAATATTTTTTTCATATTATTCACCTCATATCACTTCATATTGCAGTAACTTTATTTTGTTTGAAATATATTTTTCGTTATTATCTATTGGTTTGCTTAAATCTGTACTTAGATATTTTTTATTATCATCTGCAAATACTGTTACTACTGGTCCTTTTATATTTTTTTGAAGTAATACACTTCCTAAAAAGTTTGCACCTGATGAAATTCCTACTCCTATTCCTAACTCTGATGCTAACTTTCTTGACATATTTATACTGTCTTCATCATTTACTAAAATTACTTTGTCTATTTCGTTTTTATCTAATAAGGCTGGAATAAAGTCATCTCCTATTCCTTCTATCTTGTGTTGTTTAATTATTCTGTTTTTAGAAATCAACGGCATACATTCTGGTTCAATTGCAGTTACAGTTATTTCTGGATATCTTCTCCTTAACTTTCTTCCTATTCCCATCAAAGTTCCACCTGTGCCAACTCCTGAAGCAAAACCCACGATATCTTCTGGAACCTGATTTAAAATTTCCTGGCCTGTTGTTTCATATTGCGCTAAAACATTGTCCATATTAGCAAATTGATTTGCTAAAAATCCATTTACTTTTTTAGCTAAATTTCTTGACTCTTGAATACATTTTCTAAAACCTCCCTGTTGTTTAGAAAATGTTATAACTTTTGCCCCATAGCTTTGCATAATTTGAACTCGTTCTTTACTAGCCCAATCTGGCATAAAAATATATACTGGATGATGATAATATTTACCAAGTGCTGACAAAGAAATTCCAGTATTTCCACTTGTCGCCTCTATTATTGGCATACCATCTTTTAATTCTCCTCTTTCTTTTGCTTTTGTTATTATGTAATATGCTGGTCTATCTTTTATACTTCCTGTCAAATTATAGCTTTCTAATTTTGTGTATATATAGTTTGTTTTGCCTTCGTACTCATATTTTATTTTTATTAAAGGTGTATTTCCTATTGTTTTAATCATATCCACCACTCCTCACTTTATGTTTTATATATTTTATACAGTTTGTGGTGGAATGGTTAATGGAAATATTATTTAATTTGCTTAATATGATGTAAGTAAAATTTACCTTTTCTTTTGTAAATTTCTATTACATCTATTCTTATATATTGGCCTTCTAACTTATGTGAATATATGTAATATCTTGTTGCGTTCCATATATGTTTTTGTTTTCTTTCGTCTACTGCTTCACATGGCATTCCATAGTGAAAGTTTTGCCTTGTTTTTACTTCAATAAATACATATTCATTCTTGTCTTTTGCAATAATGTCTATTTCTCCTTGTTTACATTCAAAGTTTCTGTCTATAATTTCATACCCCTGTTTTTGTAAATAATCTGCTGCAAAATCTTCTCCCTCTTTTCCTAGCTCTTGTCTTTGATTTATCATAATATCATTCCTTTTTTATATATTTATTTCCTGCTACAAATTTTATATATCCATCTAATTCGAGCATAAATAATATTTGCATTATTTCAGATATTTTTTTACCTGTTATTTTACATATTTCGTTTGCTGAAATCGGTTGTATGTTTACTAAATTATATATTTCTTCATATTCTTCTGGTACTGATATGTTCTCTTGTATTTTGTAGTATTGTAATATGTCGTCTGGTTCCATTACTAAATTGGCACCATTTTGTATTAGCCAATTTGTACTATACCCTGCTGGCTCATCTAATCTATTTGGTATACAAAACACTTCTTTTCCTTGAAGTCTTGCATGTTTTGCTGTAATTGTACTTCCACCTCTATATGGTGCTTCAACTACTAATACACCTAGAGCTAGCCCACTTATTATACGATTTCTTGCTGGAAAGTTTGCCATATCTTTTTCCTCATCTGGATGATATTCAGATACAACACATCCACCATTTTCTATTATTTTGTGGAATAGCCACTCATTTTCCTCAGGATATATGTGCTTAAATCCACCTCCTATTACTGCTATTGTTTTGCCTAATTCTTCCATAGAATTTATATGTGCTATAGTATCTATTCCTGTTGCTAATCCACTTACAATGCACATTCCTTTTTGTGATAATTCTTTTGCAAATTTTGCCGAATATTTTTTGCCATATTCTGTGCATTTTCTTGTTCCTACTATTGCTATGGAGTTTGAGTTTAATAATTCATAATTGCCTTCTACATAAAGTTTTGATGGTGGGTTGTGGATATTTAGCAAACGTTTTGGATAACTCTCATCTTTCTTATTTATTATTATCACATTTTTTCTCCTTTTTATTTTTAATTGTAATATAGTAATTTTTTCACTCCAACCTCAGTTTTTCCAATACTTTTTGTCTAAGCTTCTGTATTGTATTGCTTCTGCAATGTGTGTTTTTTGAATGTTTTCACAATTATCTAAGTCTGCAATTGTTCTTGCTACTTTTAAAATTCTGCCATATGCTCTTGCACTTAATCCCATTTTTTCAAATGCAGTTTGTAATATTTTCTTCCCCTCACTGTCTAATTTGCAATATTTTGAAATTAGTTTTGGTGTTAAACTAGAGTTTGAATAAATATTTTCTTTTTTATATCTTTCTATTTGAATTTTTCTTGCATTGTTTACTCTTTTCTTTATTATATCTGAACTTTCTGATATTTCATCATTTCCTAATTTTTCATATTTTACAGGGCTTACTTCTATTTGTATGTCAATTCTATCTAATAATGGTCCACTAATTTTGCCCATATATTTTGATATTGCTTGTGGTGTACATGTACATTCTTTGTCTACTGAACCATAAAATCCACATGGACATGGATTCATTGATGATACAAACATAAACTCACATGGATATGTAAAACTTCCATTTACTCTACTTATTGTTACAATTCCATCTTCTAACGGCCCTCTTAAAACTTCTAATGAATGTTGATTAAACTCTGGTAATTCATCTAAAAATAACACTCCATAATGAGCTAAGCTTATTTCTCCAGGTTTTGGTATTCTACCTCCTCCAACTAAAGACACTCCAGATATTGTATGATGTGGTGAACGAAATGGTCTTGTTGTAATTATTGGTGTATCTTGTTTTAAAGTTCCTGCTATACTATGAATTTTTGTGATTTCAAGTGCCTCTTCAAAAGTTAAATCAGGCAATATTGATGGTATTCTTCTTGCTATCATTGTCTTGCCGTGATCCTGGTGAACCGAATTAAAAGACAATTATGTCCGTCCAGCAGCTGCTATTTCAACTGCTCTTTTTACACTTTCTTGTCCTTTTACATCTGCAAAGTCTAATATTTTTTCTTTACCTAATTTCAAACAATCTTCCCAATTTGTTGATAAGTTTTCTATTTTTATATTTCCATTTAAATACTTAACTACTTCATTCAAGTCACTTGCACCAAATATTTCCATTCCAGCAATTATAGAGGCTTCTTTTTCATTTTGCTTTGGTAAAATTATTTTCTTTATTCCTTGTTTTTTAGCTTCAATACATATTGGTAACGCTCCATTTATTGGATTTAAACTACCATTTAATGATAATTCTCCTATCATTAAAATATCGTCATTCTGGTTTTGTGTTATAACTTCTAAACTTTTTAAAATTCCCACGGCAATTGGTAAGTCAAATATTGATCCTTCTTTTTTTATATTTGCCGGTGCTAAATTTACAACTATTTTTCTACTAAACAATTCATAACCTGAATTTTTTATTGCTGTTCTTACTCTTTCTTTTGCTTCTTTTACACTAACATCTGGAAGTCCAACAATATCCCACGAAGGCATACCACTTGAAATGTCAACTTGCACGTCAATTAAAAAGCCTTCTAGTCCATGCAAGGCCATACTTTTTGTAATTGATAACATTTTTTGAAATCTCCTTTAGAATAAAAATTTTTGAATTAATTACTATTTGAATTTAACATGTTGAAATTATATTGTAAATTTCCATTTTTTGCAAGTATTTTTGCTATTTTCTTTGACTTTTTGAAGTTTTTTAGTCTGTTCGACAAGTTTCTATTTTTTTCGACATACATTTTATGTTATACTTATGTTAACTAAAGTGCTTTGTTTTTTTTCTTAAGTTATCTTTCTATATAACTTACATTTGTGTTTTTTTCATAAAAATAGCAATGATTTTACTTTTTTCTATCATTGCTATTTTTTCTTTTTGATTCCTATACAGTAAAGAAAGAATCCTATTCAGGATTCCTTCTTCATTTTTATTGCTTCTTCATACTCTTCTCTTCCAAAGTCAACTGTTGGAATAACCTCATTATTATTAAACATTCTAATAAATTCATCTATGGTAACCCATTTAGCTTCTGTTGCCTCCCCATCTGGAAATGTCAAATCTTCTATATTGATATCTTTTCTAAATAACCACAAATCTTTGAAATTTTGAGGTACTTTTTCTCTTTTTACTTCTTTTAAAAATATAGCCTCTTCTGGCTTAAAAGTAACTCCAAGCTCTTCTTTTAATTCTCTTAATATTCCTTCTTTGCTAGTTTCACCTGCCAATATTGAGCCACCATTACACTCCCACATTCCACCAAACTTTTTATTCATTGCTCTTTTACTAATTAAAATCTCATTTTTAGAGTTTAGTATAATTCCTGTTACAACTATGTGATATTCACCTTTTTGCAATATAGTTACATCTCTTTCTGCTGTCTTTCCGGTTTTATTTTTATTCTCACCATATATGTCCCATAATTCAGGCATAATCTATTTCTCCTTTTAATCAATATTTATTTTGTGTACTGGAAATTTGCTTTCTTTTAATACTTCTTTTAGTACATCTGGTCTCAATGGATATTCATCTATTTTATCTAAGTCAACCCACTCATATTGTAAATAATTTTTTCCTTCTATGTTTTGTATAGTATCTTCTAATTTTTTGTCTTCATCATTTACAAATTCTGCTTTGTATATGAACATTATTTCATGATATTTTGCACCTTTCATTTCAAAAAAGTTTTCTACTGTTGATACATATCCTGTTATTTCAATTTCTTTTCCTAGTTCTTCTTGTACTTCTCTTTTTATTGTGTGCTCTGAATTTTCACCGATTTCAACTCTTCCGCCAATCATTGCATAATGATCTGAGTTTACATTTCTGTGTAATAAGATTTTGTTATTGTGCATTATAACTACACCTGCTCTTACATTTAATTTGTAACCACCAACATCAATTGTAATATCCATCAATTTCCCCTCCTTTAATATTTTTACATTATATCATATAAAGTAAAAGCCTCATATATTTAATATGAGGTTTTTTTGATTATTCTATTGGAATATATTTTTTCTCAGGCAATTCTTTCTTTTCTTCTTTTTTAGGAATTTCTATTGTAAGTGTTCCGTTTTTGAATTTAGCTTTAATTTCATTCTCTGTTACGTTTTCTCCAACATAAAAGCTTCTTGAACACTCTCCCGAATATCTTTCTTTACGTACAAATTTACCTTTTTCTTCATCTTTTTCTTCTTTATTAACTGTTGCATGTACTGTTAAATATCCGTCTTGAATATTTAATTTAATACCTTCTTTTTCATAACCTGGCAAATCAATGTCTATAACATATTCATCCTTTTTCTCCTTGATGTCTGTCTTCATTAATTTGCTTTCTCCCTCGTTGAAAAATACATCTCCGAACATGTCGTCTAATAGATCAAAGTCACGTCTTCTTGGTATCATCATCATAAAAATCAACTCCTTAAAATTATATTTATGTGTTGACACTTGATGGGAGTGGCACATATGTACTTTTTGATAAATCTTATTTATCAATTTCGGTTATATTATATCTCTATTTTTAGCAGTGTCAATAGTAGAGTGCTAAAATTCACAAAAGTTTCACATTATTTTTATTATTCCCATAGTTTTCTCCTTTATTCAGTTGTGGTATAATATTTTTAGGAGAATGTTATGAAAGTTAATGATTATTTAGGAAAAGTTTTAAAAATTGAAATTGATAGACCTTTAGGAAGCAAACATCCAAAACACGGATTTATATATCCAGTTAATTATGGTTATGTTCCAAATACAATTAGTGGAGACGGCGAAGAATTAGATTGCTATTTGCTTGGTGTTTTCGAACCTGTTGAAAATTTTGAGGGTAAATGTATTGCAATAATTCACAGAACAAATGATAATGATGATAAACTAATAATTGTACCAGAGGGTAAAAATTATGATAATTCTGCTATTGAAGCTTTAACCGAATTTCAGGAGCAATATTTTGAGCATGTTATTATAAGATAAGTAGTTTTACTATATTGGCATTAGTATTGTATAGTAAAAACCGAATGAATTAACTCATTCGGTTTTATGTTATATTTCATTCCAATATGTTATTTCTTCTATAGGCTTTCTATCTAAATGTCTTTCACTTGGTTTTGCATCTGCTGATGGATAGCCAATAGCTAACATCGCAATTATTTCTAAGTTTTCTGGAATTTTATATACTTCTCTAACTTTATTAGAATCAAAATATCCTATCCAGGTAGAGCCTAATCCTAAATCTTGAACTTCTAACATCATTTGAGTTGTTGCAATAGATGCATCAATAACACCTTCATCTCTTCCATCAAATTTACTTTTCCATGAAACTGTTTTATCATAGCAAATTATCATTATTAGTGGAGCATTCCATCCCATTTTTGTACATTCACCTAATCTTGATAATTTTTCTTTGTCGTTTAATATTAATATTCTTTGTGGTTGATAATTTACTGCTGTTGGCGCTAATCTTGCTGCTTCTAATATTTTTTCTATCTTTTCCATTTCAACTTCTTTTTCTGCAAAACTTCTGCATGAATATCTTTCTTTTGCTAAATCTAAAAAATTCATAATTATTTTTTATTTACCTCCATGAATATTTTCTATTTGATAAATACCATAATATTTCATCAATATTTTCTTTTAAGCTATTTTCATTTAATATAGATACTGCCTCATCTATTGTTATCAATTTAAAATTAACATCAATTTTCATGTTTGTATATGCTGCTTTTTTATAATCATCATCTAAAAACTCTAATATTTGTGAATTTCTTGTTACTTCATAATACTTATAAACTAACTGCATATATGTATTATTTGCTAAAATAGCATCTTTGTTGTCATTTAAGAAGTTCAAAAATTCAGCATGGTTGAATTGTATGTCATTCTTGCAACAAATTGCGTATAAAATATATGTTAATATTGGTTTAGCTTCTTGTTTAATAAACTCTTTATAATATTCATTTACTTTTTTCTCTAGAATCTCTTCTGTTGTCTTTTTTATAGTTTTATTTTCTCTCTCGAAACTTGGTATATCTAAGCTATCACAACTTGCCTTTCTTAAAAATGTTGGTGCACCTAAGTAACATTTATCTGTTTCCATAAATTTATTACTTAATATTGTTTCTTGATATTGTGGAATTTCTAATAATTTATTTTCTCTTTCATACACAGTTATAAATGATGTATATTTAGAATTTATATTATATTTTTCTGCTAATTCAATTATCATATTTTTATAGTTTTCTATTTTATCACTTTCATAGGTATTCCTTATATATTCTTCTAGTCTATCCATTTGTTGTTTTGCAAATAGTACTTCTAAATCAACATCTGTATGTTGTATACTTTCTTTACTTATTTTCCATGAATATTCTTTATTTTGTATTTTTCCTTTTAATATTATATCATCTTCAAGATTTTCTAGTTTAGTAAATACATTAAAAAATTCATAATTAAATAAACATCTTTCTTCTTTTATTTCGTCAATTACTTTATTTTTTCCATAATCAATTTCAAGATTTTCTAATAATGGGGTTTGAATTCTTGCAAATGTTCTTATAATTTTATCATCTATTTTTTCATTTGGTTGAATCAACTCTGCTTTTCCATTGCCAACCTTTGCAAGTTGTTTTATAAAAGAAGAATTAACATTTGTATCAATTCCAAATGGGAAGATTCTGCTAGTTTTTATGTTTTCATCTACATATTGAATGATTTCTTGTTCATTACCTACTTGTCCATCTGTGAATAATAATATAATTTTATCAGTTTCTTTTTGGTATAGTGCAAATTTTATTGGATTTAATATTTCAGTTCCACCCATCGTTTGCAAATTATTAACATATTCTATTGCTTTTTGTAAATTTTCTTCATTATATTCAATAGAATTTATATTCATTGCACTAAATCTTGACTCAAATGGTATTATGTTAAATTTATCTCCTATATCCAATTGTTTTAAGCATTCAATTACAGCCTTTTTAGTTTCTTCCATTTTATTTCCATACATTGAGCCAGAGATATCAATAATAAACATATACTCTTTTTCACTATCTTCGTAAGTATCTAGAATTTCTGGCATAAATGATAAATATATCATTTCTTTATCATCTCTTGTCTTCGATATTATTGCATTTGAAGATAATTCATTCTTTAGTTTAATATATAATTTTAAATCACTTGATAAATCATAATTTAAAACTTCAACTCTCTCAGTCTTTTCTTCATCTATTAAATTTATTTTATGACTAACACAATTAATACTTTTTCTATTTAATGCCTTACTCACATTTATATTAAAATCAACTGTATAATCAACTTTCCCAAAAATCAATTTATTTGTAATATTTGATTTATACCTTGGTGTTACTAGTGTTGGTATTAATATTTTAATTGTATTATCTGTAATTTCAAATTTATCAATATAATAAATTTTTAATTTTACTTCTTCACCTTTACCAATTTTTCCAATAGAAATCTTAAATATATTGTCACTTGCTTGTTCCATCATGTATGCACTATTTCCTTGCACAATATTTCTTTGGTACTCTTTTTTGGCTTCTCCTTTTTCTTTACATTTTCCTTTTAAAATTTTATCTCCAACATTAATTTCAAATCCAATAACAGTTGCTGTTTCAACAATTGGAAATGTGTATCCAACCTCTAATACATTTTTTGTATTATTTTTAAAGGTTTGCTCGATTTCAAATGTACCAAATTTTCCTATCACCTTTCCATTTATTTTTACCTTTTTAAGAGCTAATTCTTTTAAATCTACTATTTCCATGTTAATCCTCCATCATCTTTTCTACATATTTTTTTACATTTTCTATAATATGCTTATATTTTTCTCCATTTTCCTGTGAATAGTGAATTTCAAATATATTGCATATATTTTCTTTAATGTATATTTCTTTTTCAGGATCTTTTGTTATAGTTAAATCAAGTTGTTTTTCATTGTGATCTTCTAATATATATTCTCTTATTTTGTTTAATGGCATATATTCTGATTGTAGTTTTTTTATTAGAAGTAATCTTTCTAAGTGTTTATCATTATATAAGCTATTTACGCCATTTCCATCCGGTGGTAAAAGCAAACCTTTGCTTATGTAATAATGTATGGTTCTTTTAGTAACACCTGCTTTTTCAGCAAGTTCTGATACTTTATATTCCATTTTCTCACCTCTCTATTTCTATTTTATCATCGTTACGTAACGATGTCAATATGTTTTCTTAATTTTCTATCACACATATAGAATTTTTTCTAAAGTAGATTATTTACAATTTTCGACTATTATATTATGAAAGTAATATAATACTTTACATAATATTGACAAATCTAACAATAGTTGTTATAATATGTTTATGCATTTTTACAATGCAAATAAATTTTGGAGGTACATAACAATGAAGATCCTTATCTCGGCGGAAAAGAAGCGTATTAACCCTACGGCAACGACTGCGGATAGTCCGAAGACAGATTGTTTTGATTGTACCTGTCAGGGCTGCGTATGGGATGGCTAATTTGCTGTCTCATTCAGTCACTTGCGGGGAGGAAGAATTCCTTCCTCCCCGCACTTCTATATTCTGGAGGTATTACAAATGAAAAAAGGCTATAAACTTTCAAAGTATAACTACTTCTTTGTAGTAGATGGTGTTGATTATGTATACAATACTTTTTCTGGCGCTTTGTCCGAATTAGAAAAAGGTGGCAAAGAACGGTTACTAAACTTTGACAGTTATGATGGAAATATGGATTCCTTCTATACTGCTGCTGAAGCTAATGGTTTCATTGTCAAGTCAGATGTAGACGAACTGGAAATTCTTAATTTCTATCGCAGTGATATGATCTGCCAAGAACGTCAAACTGTGTACGAGATTCTGCCCACCACTGCCTGCAATGCAAGATGTTTTTACTGCTTTGAAGAAGGAGTAAAATTTCATTCCATGTCTATGGAAACAGCTAAGCAGGTCTGCAAATTCATTGTCGAGCAAAATCAGCACACTCAAAGAGTTTTGATTCAGTGGTTTGGCGGAGAACCTTTGTTAAATCCTAAGGTAATTACCTACATTACCCAGACTTTGGATGCTGAACTTGCATCTAAAGGTGTGCAGGTTAATTATCAGATGACTACAAACGGGTCTCTTGTAACCGATGAAATGGTCAAGCTCTTCAAAGACGTATGGCATATTTCTAAGGTCCAGATTACTCTGGACGGCCCCAAGTCTACGTATGAAAAAAGAAAAGCATATGTCAATTTGCCCAATGCATTTGAAAAAGTAATTGCAAACATTAATGCTCTTGCAAATGCTGGTATTCGAGTTGCAATTCGTCTGAACTATGATAATAACAACATTGCAGATATTATGGAACTTATTGATTATCTTGGTACAGCAATTACCAATAAATCGAAAGTTCTCTGCTATGGTTATCCCTTGTTCAGTGACGATCCTAATTCTGCACCCGATGTCCGTGAAAATGCACTCAAGCTCATTGACATCAATCGTAAGATTGTGCAAAATGATCTTTGCCGTGGAAAAAATGTATTCAATTTGCATTTTATTCAGACAAAGTGCTATGCATGTCTTCGTCACTCTTTTCTTATCACACCTGATGGCAAACTTGCAAAGTGTTCTATGGCAATGGAAGAAAAAGATTTCATTGGTGACATCTATTCTCCCTATCGCCTGAGCAATGCATATTTGAGGTGGTGCTCCACAGAACTTTCTTCTCAGGAGTGTTGCTCTTGTAAGTTCTTGCCACTATGTCAGGGCGGTTGCAAGGCTGGGCACCTTGGCTATTCTCATGTAAAACACTACATTTTCAAAAACTGTTTTGATGAGGTCTTAGCCGAAATTGTGCGTGCTAGCAAAAATTAGCAGAAAAAAGTTGGTAAAGTTAAAACTTTACCAACTTTTTTCTAGCCTTATAACTTGTAGGTTCTAATTCAAAATTTTCTTCTATCCTACCATTTATTTTATATAGCTTAGGATTGTTTGAATATATATTTGAGATTCTATAAATATAGTATCTTTCTTTGTATTTATTTGATGCATCAATTTCATTTTTAGATATGTCAAAAGGCTCATTTATGCCCTTATTAGTTCCTTTTACTTCAATATATATTTCAACAAATTCCCCATTTATTTTCTCAAAAGACTTTATATCATATCCTGCACCATCACCATTCTCCTTTGACTCCCAAATAACTTCATTGGCAAGATTCTCCTCATTATTTTCTATTAGCTTTTTCTTTTCTAAATTGTATACTAATTCTTCACTATCAAGTCCCACTTTTTCCTTTGATTTGTTTATCTTAATATAATCTACCTTTCTTGTTTTACTTTTGCGATTATTGTTTGACATTTTTTTCTTATTTGATATATCTTCAAAATCCACTTCTAAAACTTCTTTTGATTCTAGCATCTGAATTTCTTCTATGAATTCACTATCTTGTCCTTCATATTTCTCTAATTCATCTGTATTAGCACAATATACAAGTCCTCCATTGTTTAGTCTTAAGATTGATAATGCATAAAAGTTCACCTCACCATTAATCTCTGCAATTTCTCTTAATCCTAATTCTTTTATTCTCTCATATCCTGCTCTTTCTAATAAAAGCCTTCCTTGTTTAGTTATTTTATAAGTAAGATAATCTATTTCCTCTATGAATCCATTTTGTTTTAGCATTTCTGCACATAAATATGCTCTAAAATGTACATCCTTAGCCGTTTTGGCTTTATGAAGCTCCATCCCTTCTCTTTCTCCACTAGTTAATGGCCAAAGTTCTCTCAATAAATACTTTTCACCATCTCTCATATATTCTAGAATATCATATACATGCTTTTCAAAATTTAGTAATTTTGCCATTTTTAGAGCATCATATGTCTCATCAAAATCCAGCTCAACAGCATTTGCAATTATATTTCCTATAGAGTCATACCATATTGTATCCATTGATCTTATTCCAAAACATTTAAGTTTATTTTGTATCTCTTTTTCTGGTAAATCAAATAGATTAGCAATTTCAAAATTCATTTTTTCCTCTATAACCTTCATTATGTATAAATTATCTCTGTCAAGATTACTTATGTTTACTTTTCCTGTATTATTTTTTATATCTAAAAGCATGTCATACACCTTCATTGTCGGTTTTCGAGAAAGCTTCATTTGAGGTTTTATTTGCTTTATTGTATCAATGTACTTTTTTAATTCTTCACATATTTTTAGTTTGTTTGATTTTTCATCATTAAACTCATTTATATAGTTTAGTATTTTTTCATCATTTGAAATATGCTTTACATATTCAATTAAATTTTCTAATTCATTTATTTTTAAAGCAGGATAATTTATTTTTAGAGCATATATTTCAAGTACACTTATCATATATTGTTCTGGGTTATTTTCGATATATCTGAAATAATTTCTAAATACGTCTGTTCTTGCTGCATAAGTCGTAGCTTTTACTTCCTCTTCTATGTATATTGGTCTTCCTGTGTCAAAAACTTTCTCGCCATAATTTTCTATGTAATAGTCCAATTCTGTTGGATTATTTTTGCGCTTTTCAAATTGACATGCAGTCCAAAACAATATGTTAACATCATTTTTTCTTGAAAATTCCTTTGCAATTACACTATTCAAATTTTTTATTTTTGTATCAACTAAGAAACAAAGTAATGGATCTTTTTCACTCCACATACATTGCTTAAAAATATATACTCTTTCTATTCGTACCTTTAGAGCCTCTTCAAATTCTTCCTTAATTTTTAATGCAAAATCAATTTCCTCCTGAGTTACTTTCTTTTTATTATCACTTATCTTCATATACTTTAGAACATACTCATCTATCTTTGGATTCACTTCTCTCCTCCTAATTTTATTTGATTTGTTAGTATATTTAATATCATATTAATGTAAATTTTGCAAATGTCAATTGTAATTCACATATATTCTTCATTTTGTGGATCATATTTCTGACTTCCAAGTATGCTTAAGTGATCAATATACTTGTTCTCATATTGATCATAATAGATATAATTACTTCGTTTTTTATACTTTTTATAATAGCCTAACATTGCATATTTGGCTTTGGCTAATAGTATATTATATATTAATTCTAAATCAAAATAAAATTTTTTAACTATTGTTCCGCCCATTATTATTTTTTCTCTTCCAATATTAAATAAATCATCCAGCAATTGTGTACAATTCCATTTTTTTGCTTTTATTACTGCAAGTTTTTTGCATCTATTATCTAAAGTTATATAGTTTTCGTTTGCAAACTCATTCTGTATCATTATCTCGTTATCATCTATCCATAACCCTTTTTCAGATTTTTCAATTGCCAACTTGTTAAATTTATAATGTTTTCGATTCATATTATAATACCTTAAAAATGTATCTAGTTTTATTCCATTTTTTCTACAATAAGTTTTAATTTCTGATTTTGTATAATACTTTTCCTCTCTTTTATCAATATATTTTATATCTAGTTTTATTAAATCAACTATATGTTTTAATTTTATGTTCATAACTTTCATTTCATAGTTTACATCTTTATTCATTTTGTTATACTGATATCGTGAAGCCCCTAACATTCTAATTAGTGTATATCTCTTTATTTGTAGCTCATCTTGTATTTTATAAAATTCATATTTTGTAATTTTTCCTTGTCTCTCTAATTTACTATCTATTTCATAGTCGAACTTATTAAACTTAATTTTAGTATAAGATTTACTGTTTTTCCTTAATTTATAATATGTCTTATAGTCTATCTGCAGTAAACATAATAAATCCTTTATTTCTATTTTTTCCTGCATTGATATTTTAATTAGAAATTCATAATTTAATTTTGATCCAGTTTTAAATTCATATTTCTTTAATATATATTTTAATAATTTGCTATTTGTGTGCATCATTTAATACCCCATATTTTCTTTAATAATATCATCTTTAATTTCTATTATCTAGCAAATTATTATAAATTACCATCTATTCGTTATTTTTAGTTCAGATAGACATATATAAAATTACTTATAAAATTTATATATAATGTCTGGTTTTAATAATATTTCATCTAGATTCATGATTCTTCCCCTCTTATATTATTTATTCTATTTTTTTCTTCCAAAAATAGTTCTTTAAATATTGTATACGAACAAAAGAGGTTGTCTTATTGTTCGGCATCCTCTTTTATTATACTTTCAATTTCATTAATAAATTCACTTTTATTTGCCTTACTGCTTGGAACTACTAAATAAACTTTATTTCTAGTTCTTGTTGGTGCAAATTTTAAACTAGCATTATCCATTTACGTAAGCTTAATAATACCATTTTTAATCAACAATCAATGTATCTTCAAATATTATTTTCCTACCTTTTTCTATTCTTCTTTCATATTTATTTATCTGTTTGTTTAAGAAATTAATTGCAACCTCGTCATTTTTATCAACAATTAAGTAAATCCATTCAATATTCATTTCTGATATTTCACAGCATAACATATGATAAAATTTAGTCCCATATCTTTTTCTTCTATATTCAGGTGCAATATACATTTCTAAACCCTTTTTAAATATTTTATATTCTTTTCTTGTTATCCATGCATTTCCAACTATATTATCGCCTACTACTAAATTAAAAAATATTTTTTTAGATGTTTCTCCCGTTTTTACTAATTTATATTTGTCAAGATACTCATCTGGATATTTTTTATACTTTTTTATAAATTCATCTGCTTTACTAATTAAATATGCAATCATCATCCTTGTTATTTCTATTTCATTATACGATAATTCTTTCAAATCACATTCTGGATAAAAAATAAAATCCAATAATTCATAATATGCATGTGAAAAATCAGCTGAATGACTATCATATAATGTCCCCGTAAAAGTTTTTGTAATTCTTTGTATACAACCAATTTGTCTTGACGTTAATTTACTTTCCTTTTCTATGTTCTCTTTGTTATCTACAAAATATTCATTTATATCCAGTAATAAAGATTTTAAAGACTTTTTATTATCTTCATAAAATTTAATATACTCATCATTACTCCATACATCAATTAATTTCTTTTCTAGTTTTTTATATTTCACATATTCTTTTACAATTTTTTCTCTAAATAATTTGTTTTCCATAATTTTCCTTTCTTTATTTAAGATATTATATCATATTTTGTTATTATATTGCAAAATTGACTTTAAATTTAAATTTCTTAAAATCTTTAGTAAAAATAAAAACCGTATACAATTATAATATATATATGGCCAAATAAATTTTCGAACAGTGCCTATAAGAAATATATTTAGATCTAATTTTATTTTCAGTTTCATGGTAAGATTTGAATTTATGACCTTCGGGTTATGATGGCAAAAATTTGTTTTTATTGTTTAATATTGAATTGTGTTTAGCGATAGTGTTATCAATACTTTCAAAAATTTTATGTTGATGAATAATTTAGTTAAAATGTGCCCTTTTTTGAAAAATTCATCCCCAATTTCTCCCCCAATTTTTTATTAAATAATTTTGGAAGTATTTGGATATTTTTTATAATTTGGAGGTTTAATTTATGGAGAATAATTTTAGAGAAAATAAAGAAGATATTTTAAAAGAATGGTTAGATTTTAGAGAAGATACTGAATTTGCTTATCTAATAGAAGAAGATAAAAAACATTTTATCCAATTTGATGAGATTAGTGAACGTGTTTTAAAGAATGTTCCTAAACAGAATAGAAAGTATGTTAAAAAACAACTTGAATTACTTGATAGAAATTTCTTAGATCATGTTTGTTATTATAATGAGAAGTATTATAGAAATGGATTTGTTGATGGCGTGCAGATAATTAGTGGATGTCTTAAGAATTAATTATGAAAATATTTGAACTTTTTCATGTATTAGAAAATACCAGGAATTGTTATCCTGGTATTTTGCCTTAATTATATATTTAATATATTTTCTATATGCTGATTCATTAAATTTCTTCTCAAGTTAACTCTTTGTGAATTAATTGTTTCTAAAAAGAAAGTATTCTCTTTGTTAGATTTGTTTATAATTTGTATCAATATAGTCAAATTTTCTTTTCCAATTTTATTCATACTTTTAAGAGTATTTTCGACATTTTCATTTGGATAGTGCGTCAAAAATTTTAAATACTTTGCAATTATATATACAATAATATCTGATATTTGTATATTTACTTCATCTTTTGAATCTATAAACTTATAATTTTCTAACCTATCCCCGTCATCTAAAATCATATATTCATCATTCATTTTTTGTTCGTCTACTAATTCTTTATCAAATATATGCATTGAATCTCTAAAAATAATACATCTCTGTTGTCTCAAAGAATAAAATGAATCCATTATTGTTCTTTCCTCATTATCCTTTAAAAATATTAAATCATTGCAATTTATAAATTGTTCTATTAAGTCTTTTAGTAATTTTAATGTATTATATTTTTCTTGTTCTTTATTTATAATATTAACTAACCCTTTATAAAATATTTTTATTTTTTCATTCGTTACATTAGGATAATCAGTTTTTTTACAAATATTTAAGAAAAAATAAAAATTATTTCTTATTACCCAATATAATTCATCATTAAACGCATCTATGAGATCTTGTGGAAAATATTTACCAATTGGATTATTACATATAGAATCAACAATATCTATTACACTAAAGTAAATAGAATCTATATCTGAATAATGTACATAAGCATTACTTAATACCCAATTAAGTATTAAATTTAATTTATTGTGTTCGATACAATCTTTAAATGTATTTTTTCCTTTAAAAAAAGTTTTTGACTTTAGTTCTTGACCAGTTTGTAATTTTAAGTTCATTATTAATTCTTTATTATCTTTTTCTTTGTTTTTTTCAAAACAAATCCCACCTAATGTAAAATTATCAAACAATACCTTAAAATCATTTAACCCTTTTTCCGTTATTTTTACCTTTCTGTAATTATTCGTTTCATCATAATAAAATATATATCTTTTTCCATTATCTACATATCCATGTAATTCTTCTATTGCCGTAAAAAATTCCTCAACATTTATCATTATCTTTAATTCCTCATTGATTATTTACTTTCTTAAAATATCTAAATTCATGAGAACTATTATTATATAAATTCTTTACAGATTTATTTTTATATCTATTTCTTATTTCTTCACTTGCAATTCTGCCCACAAATTCATATCTTTCTTCATTTTTCCATTCTCCTTCAAAAACGCTATTAAATGTAATTCTCCCACCTTTAAACCATTGAACTATTTCATATACTTCCAAAACCACATTATCATATATAGCAAGAGCATATTGATATTGTTCTGCCTCATTTATATTTACCTTCCAAGCACTACGGGTTATATCATATATTTCATTAGGTTTCATTCCATATTTATATGAATTAGAAATTTTAAACATTATTATATTATCTTTTATTTCATTTTGTTTAAGCTCATCTTTTTGACTATATTTTGCTTCTATCAAATCCACATTAACTCTTCCATATTCAAGTGTCTCATAGCCTCTAACTTTATTTGTCAGATTTTCTTTTCCAATTAAATCTATCGTTGCAGCTTCAATTTTCTTGGCAACATCTTCACTAACTCCATGTACTAAAATATCTATCTTTGGTTCTTTTCCTCTATTTCTTATTTCATTTATTTTGTCAATTTTTTGACTTTCATTTTTTTCTGATAAATGGCTAAAAACTCTATTTCCTTTTCCTTTTCCAATATAGAATGGAGTATTATTATCAGGATCTGAATATACATAAACATATGAATCTAATTTTTCTATAGTTTTTTTTGAAAATTTATTGATCATATTTATTCTCCCTTTTCAATTATTTTCTCTAATTCCTTTATAAGATTATCCTCTATTCCATTTAAATAAAATGCACATTGTTTTTGCATAAAATATTCACTTCCATCATTTCCTGTTCTATCCAATGTTGCAAATTTAATTGAATATTGCCTTCCAACTTCCAATTGAAAGCCATTAAAACTACAACCATCTTTTAGAGCGGTAATTACAATTCCATCATTATTGTACTTACATATTTCAATATTTTCTATATTATCAGCTGAGAAGTCTAATATTGCTGTATTCTCACTAACACTCATTTTTTCTTTCCATAATTTATTAAATTCATATAGTTTCTTTACACGAGGGCTTTTATTTGCATATGAACTTAATTTATCATGTAGCAAATTTGATCTCATATTAGTTTTTCTAATATTAATTTCTTTCATCCTTTGTACACTTACATTCCCACCACATAAAGTAGCTTGTTTCATAAAATCAGTGGCATTTGTAATAGCTATTAATTTTAGTGTTCCTATAACATCTGATGAATAATCTATAGGAGTTATTTTAGTAACTCTTGTATTTTTATCCTTTTCAATAAATACTGTATCATCCATTTGCATTTTCTTAGCAATGTTTTTGTTTAATAATTTAGAATCTAAAAATGGTACTAAATAATCTATTCTTAAATCTAAATCTACAAATATCATATATTCAGAATAGCCTTGATCTCTAAGGCTAATCATTTGATCTTTTGCTTTAAATGTTTTTATTTCAATTTGTGGCTTTCCTTTTTCAGCTTCCCACTTATTATTAAATTTCGTAAAACGAATTTGTTTTCCATTTACAGTAATTCCAAAAATATCTGGTGCTATGCCTGAAACTGATTTTTTTGGATCATAATAATAGTAATCATTTATTACATGAACTTTCTTTTTCGTTTTTATTTGTGGTAAAATTATTTTTTCAAAAACCAATGAATCTGATATTGTATTTATAAATCTATCAAATATACCACCCATTGAATCACTCTTAGATGTTAATGCTCCTTGCATTGTTGTACCTTTTTGATTCTGAACTAATTTCGTTATAAAATATACTCTCTCAATAATATCATCCCTATTAAAACTAACCTCTTTCATAAATTATTCCCCCTAATCCTCATCTTCCATTAAATTGATTTTCTTTATTGGTTTTAATCTTAAAGGATTTATTATTTTATCTTTTATTGAAAGTCTAGGTCTTCTACCTTGCAACTGTTGATCTCTGAATGTTTCAGCTTTTTTACTATTTAAAACAATATTGTAAATATTGGTTGAATCTATTTCATAAAACCAAACATTTCCGTCCACACTTCCATTAGGTGCTAAATCTGTAAAAATCAATTTGTCCCATGTTGAAGTTGGACCAAATGAAGTACAATCATTTTGTATAGAAGCTGATTTTATTTGAATTCCTTCACCAGTTTCTTTATCGACAGCATCATATGAATGAGCTGTTCCATTTGTTCTTACTGCATTAAAAAATATGCAATATAGAGCTTCACTAAATACATCTGGTACATTTAAGTTTCTTCCTCCAAATTGTTTTAAATCAGAATTAATATCAGTCCACTTACGGAAGATTTGTTTAAATTTCTTGTAATCTTCCATATCAAATTCATCACCAATTACTATTGTATTATCTTTTAATTTTACTTTTACTTGTTTCATATCTTCTCTTATATATGAATTAATTCATTTTAAATAACACTTCTGGAGATATATTTAGGACATCGCATATGTCAAAAATTACTTCTAAAGAAACTGGCGTTACCATATTAGGTGCTTCTATATTACTCATATGAGTTCTACTTATACCTATCTTTTCAGCCAATTCAATTTGTGTCATCTTTTTTAATTTTCTTTGTAAAGAAATATTTAATCCTATTCTTATATACTTCTCTGAATGTTTATTATCCATATACTTCCTCCTTCGAGATTATTTTACAAAAAAAGACAAATTATTAAAACAAACTGTAGCTTTGCATTATTAAATATAATAAATGCAAATACAAATTTCAATATTGTTTCTAAAATAAAAAAATAATACATCAACTCACTTTAAGTTAATGTATTGCTTTAAAATAAAAATAGAAGATGAGTATTCACCTTCTACACATTTTGATTATTATCATTTTTTTCTAAAATCTTTAATAGTTCTTCAGATAAAGTTGTTATTACTGGTACTGAAACAGCATTTCCTGCTTGTTTATACAATTGTGAATCCGGATAATTTTTTCCTTTAAATTCCTTAGGTAAATCATATCCATTTCCAACTGGAAATCCTTGTAATTTAAAAGTTTCAGTAGGTGTTAATTTTCTAATACCATCACTAACTTTAATTAGAGGAACATTATGTCCGCCTGTTCCCATGTTAGCTGTTAAAGTAGGACAAACGCCACTTTTATTCTTTCTGATATACATACCTCTACGGCATTGATAAAATTGATACATCTCATCTATTTGTTCATCCAAATTTATTCTATTCTCTTTATCTGAATTTTTAAATTCATCAAGTGAAACAAAATAATTTGGATATTTAGTTTTAGTATAGTAATACTTTTCAGCATTTTCCTTTGTTAAATCATAATTTAGTATTTTTTTAATATCTGTTACTCTATCCTCAGGAGATTTATTATTATGCAAATTAGAAAGAACATCTTTATTATATAAATCAAATAATTCTATATCTTTTTCATTTAATAAACCAATAATATATATTCTTTCTCTATTTTGTGGTAAATCAGAATATTCCATTGTATTTAATACTTTTTCGAATATCTTATAACCACATTCTTCTAATTTGTCTTTTATAACCTTATATGTTCTTCCATTATCATGTGCTTGTAAATTCTTTACATTTTCCAAAAATAAAACTCTAGGTTTATAAAATTTTTCTCCTAACATATTGATTAGATCTATAATATTTAAAAACAAATTTCCTCTTTCATCTTCAAAACCTTTTTGTTCTCCTGCAATACTGAATGCTTGGCAAGGAAATCCTCCGTTTAAAATATCTATAGGTTCTTTTAATATTATTTCATGAAGATTTTCGTAATATTTTTTTTCTTCACTATCTTTTGATAGTTCAGGATGTAAAACTAATTTTATATCTCCTTGTAATAATGTATGTTTAAAATTATTTTTATAAGTAGCACAAGCATATTCATCTATTTCATTTGCCCATAGCAATCTATATTTAGCATTATCGCTTTTTGCATTTTGAAAACCTAGACAAATACCACCTACTCCTGCAAATAAACTTCCAACTTTATATTCTTTCATTTTGTACCTCTTTCAATTACATTGTATTTAATTTTTTGTTTGAATGCAAAAACCATATTTTGCATTAATATTTTTTTCTACAAATATCTTCATCATGTATTGTTTGAAAATTATTTTCTACTACTTCGTTTGTAAAATCTATATTTTTCTCTATATATTCTTTTAATTCAATAAAATTATCTAAATAGTAATATGATTCTGGAATGATAAATTTTTCTAAATCATTTCTTAAATCACTTAAAGATATTTCTGTTGTCATTTTAAACTTATTAATTGGCATTGCATACTTATAATTTTCTGAAAGATAGTCAGTAATTCTTTTACTTACTTCTGCATTATTTTTATACATCTCTTTCCAGTCTTTTAATTCAATTCTTTTATCAAATTCAATATATCCAACTATTTTTTGAATTGGTTTGCTAACATATAAATAAGCTCCTACTGGTTCAGTATAAAATCGATTTCTGTATTCAAATATCTTTTTTCCGTTTCTTATCAGTTCAAAAATTTCTGGTTTTAAACTTAATAACATTGTACGCATTCTTTTAACCCAATAATATAATAAATTACATTTCTATTTATATCATAAAATGTGTTTTTTTGCCACTAATCAGACAATATTTGTAGAAAAATATCATCTTTAATATTTATATCAAACGTTTGTTTTTTTGTCAATAGTTTTTTTATTATTTTTTTATAACCATATATCATTTAATTCTCTCTATATTTTCCCTAATTCTATCTTAACTTTATCTAAAGAATCTATATTCAAATATCCACTATTTGCTAAACATATTAATTGATTAATGTTATTTCTTATCTTTCTTAATTCATATATAGAGTTTTTTTAATTCTTCTATTATAATATCTCGTTCTAATCTTTGTTCAATTAAATATTCTGATAATGACATTTCTCTTTTTTACTTTTTTTAGTAATGTATTTATTATTTCTTCTCTTATTATTGTTTCATATTTACCTCACTTTCTTAAATTATCATAAAGACTTTCAAAAAGTCCTGATGGATATTCCCTTTGTTCATAATTTAAGTACCTCTCTTCTGTTCCGTTACCGTAATGCTGGATTAACATTGCTTTCATATTTCTGATTTTCTCTAAATCCTTTTTATCTTTCTCTATTTTGTTGTTTTTCAATTTTCTATTTATCAAGTAAGATATAAAGTAGGACTAATTATTGCTAACAAGCTACTTGAATGA
The DNA here is from genome assembly GCA_934120135.1 of uncultured Clostridia bacterium. Classification (GTDB taxonomy): domain Bacteria; phylum Bacillota; class Clostridia; order TANB77; family CAG-508; genus CAG-273. The sequence continues at coordinate 53,891 of CAKOTK010000007.1, forward strand.
CTTGAATATATAAAAATAAGGAAGTCATTCTACTTCCTTACATTCTTCCTTTTAGCAAACAACATTTTTTGTATTTTTTACCACTTCCACATGGACACAGTTCATTTCTACCTATTTTTTTATTTTCTAGCTTTATGCTCCTTTTAATTCTTAAATACTCTACCATATTCATTATTTCCGTTTCTTTTGCTTCTTTATCATCAGAAGAAAGAAGTTTAAAATCCATCTTTTCTATGTTAGAATTGCTATTATAGTATAAAAACACACTTAATACTTTATTACTCTTCGATAAATACATATTTGCATATGTATTATTAATTAGTATATTTTCATCTATATTATCTTCTCCATATATAGATGAAATGCATAATGCTTCTACATTATTTTCATCTTTTTCTTTTAATTTCATATATCCGGTATTTTGGCCTATTGTTATTCTTATAAAACTCTCGAGATTCAACAATTACATTTTCTGTATGTTGTACCGTATTGGGTTCTAAATTAAGTAAAAATGTAGTAAGATATGTATGGTTTCTAATAGAATTGTTATTTTCACAATAATCAATAACTTTTTTAATTTCACTAGGTACTTCTCTAAATGGTTTTTCAATTTTCTTTTTCTTAAACCATAAACTGTTATAATATTCATCTAATTCTTGCATCCAATCTTCGCCACAAATTGCTACTGATATTAATCTTTGCTTAATATTCTCTTCTTTAATTAAATTATCTACTTGTTGATTGATTATTTCGTTATAATAATTGTACTCAATCCACATTCCTAAATGGTATAGTTCATCATATAAATCAACATTTTTATTTCCTATAGCTTTTTTCCTTTGTAACAAGTATTGAATAAAGTAACATGGATGCTGTTTAAAATAATCACTATAAACCCTTAAATCATCTAAGCACAAAACTAAAGTATTTTTACTTAACGATATAAGTTTAACTTTATCTATTCTAGCTTCAATATCATTAAATGCTTCTGCGGTTATTATTATTTTAAAAATCCTAGTATCTTCATTTATTTCAATTTCAGCTTTTCTGTTCCTATTTCGTTTATTATTACTATCATAAATTGAAATTTTTTTCTTTTCAATTAAACACTTCTCTAAGTTATCTTGTTGTTCATTTGCTTTTTTTACCAAATCCTGTAAAGATTTCTTATGAGAATCCAAATCGTTAATTGCTAATTCAGGTGTAAAACTTCCTGATTTAATTTCAACTATAAAAATATTATTATCATATAATATTAAAATATCATTTTCTATAATCTTTTTTTCATAATCATAATAATTATTTGTATAAATCTCTTTACAATTAAGTATTTTGCTAAAATAATCTGCTACTACTTTTTCAACATTAGCTGTATATCTTTCCCTTATCTCCTGCTGTTTTTTGCTAGTTAGCATTTCACACATTCCCTGTATAGCTATCTTATCAAAATTATCATAAAATTTTTGCTGTAACAATATGTAATATTCATTTTCAATTTCTATAAAAGGTCTATATTTGATCCTATTAATTAATTCATTCCAATTTTCAATACTAATATTTTCTACAAAGTTATTATAATATTCTTTTTCAATCAAAAATTTATCTAAAAAATTCTTTTTCCATTTAGTACATTTTTTTAGATTTGCTAATTCTAAACTGTGTACATCCTCAAAATATTTATTTAATTGTTGTTCTTCTTTTTCATTGAATTTTGCAATCGTATGAACACCTGCATTATCAATTTTTATTTTTTTAGTTCTTATTAATTCTCTTATACTATTAATGCTGTTTTCAAATCTAAAATGAAAATTATTTTTCAAATTTAAAATTCCAGAATATAAATCATCTAATTTGAAACCATAAGTCGTTTCAAATTCTTTTTCTAAGCATCCCAATAAATCCTTATGGTGCTGAACCTCAAATATATCATATCTCTTTCCACTCCAATCTTTAAAAGAATATGAATGACTTAAATATTCATTTTCCTCATCCGACAATCCATTTTCTTTATTAAAAACAATTCCATATTGTATTGTTAAACTATGTATTTCTTCAAGATATTCATTTATTTTATCAATATTGCATTCTTCTAACTCGTCTGTTTCTACACTTTTATCGCAACAAGAAAATAGTATTTGTAAATACATTATTTTTAAACTTTTTAACCATCTTTCATTTTTTTCTTCTTCATTTCCAAAACTAATTTTATACTCCCAATAAAAATGTGCAAGAACATCATACATTGAAAACTTTCTTATATAATTTATGATTTCAATAACTTTATTTTTAAAATCAAATTGCAACTCTTCATTTGTAGGAAATTTTATATTACTATTTTTCATTTCTTACTCTCCATTAATATTTTTATTACTACTTTCTGATAAATTTTTAATTTCTATAGTTTGAGAAACTCCTCCCCATCTATCATTTAATTTTTTCTTTATATTTTCATAATTTTGAAATCCTAATTCTATTAAAATATAATATTCAAGCATATAGATTAATGTACGAGTATATATTCCTAATTCATCATTAGTAAGAATCCTAGTTTTTTTCTTTATATTTTCATCATAATGTATATAATAATTTCTAGTATTCGCTATTATATTAGGAAACTTTAAATATTTTATATCGCCAGTATCAAAATATATATTAAAATCTGCCACTAATAAATCTGCCATTCTACTTTCTAATGTTATAAATTTATATGAATTTGCCATAAGGAATTTTTTATCATTTTCTACAAGCTCCTCAGGACGATCTTTTAATATAACTTCTTTAATTCTTTTTTTATATTCTCCCAAAGTATTAGCTTTGAATCTTGAATGATATGTTTCTAATGCTTGTACAATGTTTAAGAAAGCTCTGATGTTTGACATTTCACTCGTTTCAATGATTTGTAAATACAATTCTATTATAGGTTCTAATTTTTCATACTTGCAAAAATACTTGTTTAAAGATTCATTTTCAATTAATTCTGGAAGTATAATCCATCCCCATTTCTTAGTATAATAATTTTCTTCTTTAATATTATTTTCTTGATTTATTTTTGAACTAATAATTGAAATTGATCTTTCATATTTTTTATTTCCATATATATCATAATACTCACTATTATAGCCACTTATCTTTCTTATATTTATTTTTGATAATGTTGATATCTCTATTAATCTTTTTATTTTTAACAATATTATCATAAATTCATTTAGTTGTTTTGGCTCTTTGAATGCTATCTCTATATTTCCTGTTTGTTTTAATGATATATTCTCATATAATAAATCAGAGAAAACTATCGGCAACATACTTTTCCCAACGATATACTTAATATAATAATCATCATTTTCATATATTTTCAATTCACAATCTTCATTAGAAATTATTTCATCTCTTTCTCCAATAGCATATCCTGATATATTTCCCCATTCTATGATATCAGATAATTCAAATAAAACTTTACTAAAGCCAATAGGATTTTTTATATTTCCACCCACCCCTTCTATCATATATTCTGCACTATATGAAAACATTGTTCTTCCTTCCGAAACACGTCCTTTAGTTTCTTTCCTATTACAGTTCAATAGTGAAAACTTAAATCCAGTACTAAGTTTTCCACTTAAAAAATCAAAACTAATTGGCAGTTCTATAAAATTTGCAAAAGCTCCTTCAACACTTATTTTTATAAGTATCCCTCCATGTTTTCTATTAATATACAGGTCACATTTATATGATTTTTTATTATAAAATATATATCCACTCCCATTATATTTTAATTCCATTATATCATCTCCATTTATTAGATTATATCATCTCACTTCTCTTATTTCTAGATGTAACAAAACTAATTACTAAACCATACAAAGCTAGTTACTATAATATAGATTTGTAGTATTTAAGGGCTATGATTTAGATGGTAAGTCCATAAGACATCAGGAAACAATACATTGTAAAAGCAAATCAGAAACAAGAACATTGCTTGCAAGATACATTGCACAAATAGATTTATAGTTACATGTTTTTACTGATATACATAGTCTTTTGGGGAATCAAAAAGTTAAAATACTTTCCACTTATTATCCAATTTGACATAAGAGTGCTATTTTAAACCATTATCGCAACCATTTTTAAGGCATAAAAAAATACACACAGTTGTTGGAACTGTAAGCATTTATACTTTGGTTGCGGTTGAGTAAGACTCGAACTTACAACCTTCGGGTTAAATTTTAGGTACATTAACTTACATTGTCTTATCTCAAAATAGCTAAAAACAGTATAATTCAAGTAAAACATATAGTAAGTTGTATTAACCCAATCGGGTAAAAAAGTAGTAATTTTATAGCTATTTATATTTCGTTAATTCATCAGTGATTTCTGCTGTAAATGTAAATATTATAACTATTATCCAAAAACAAGAAAATCTAGTAGAAAAATATTAGGCTTTAATTTTTTATATTAGATCATAAATTTATATGGAAGATTAAAAATTATATTTATATTGTATAACTTTAATCTTCCATTTCTATATTATCAAATATTTGGTCATTAAAAAAATCTTGTAGTTTTATATTTAAGCCTTCACAAATATATTCTATTATGTCTATTCTTAAGTATTTTCTTTGTCCTGACAAGAATTTTGATAATGTAGCTCTTGATATTCCTGCCATAGTACTAAGTTTTGAAACATTTATATTTCTTTCTTCTATTAAATTTGTAATTCTTATTCTAATTGCTTGTGACAACTCCACATTAAAACTCCTTTTTAATAGTATTCCCCATTTAAGAAATTTTAACAAAAAAGCTATTTTACGTTGTTGACATTTGCCAACTTTTTATAGTATTATTTAATTGTTAAAGATTGCAAAAATAGGAGCAATGAAATGGATAAAGCAAATGAAGATTTTACAATACTGTTCTATATCGTAGAAGAAACTGCACAAGGCAAATGTAAATGTATGAAATTAGAGAATACCAAAGCTCTACTAAGATTAGCACAAATAAATAACAAACTAACTGATACACAAGTTAAATATATTATATACTAAAATCCAATAAAATATTACAAAAGAAAGTGGTGATTCATATATGCTATAATAAAATGAAAAATTATATAGATAGTTACAAGAGAATTAAAAATATACAATATAGGAGAAAATATTATGAAAAAAGTTTTAAAGTATTTATTATTAATATTATTTTTTAGTTTAACAATATTATTTTTTAATCAAGCATTAGTAAAAGCAACTGAACCTGCTTCTACGGTATCAATCAATGGAGAGACATTAAATGATGAATATAAGTATTTAGTTAACGGTGTAAAAGCCAAAAATGGAGTGTTAGGTAGCGGTGGTTGCACAGCTCAATTTAACAGCAATACCGGTGTTCTTATACTTAGTGGATACAGTGGTAAGGGAATTCAAACCGGTCAAGGGCAAGATTTGACGATAAAGCTCATAGGTAATAATAAAATTACTGAAAATAATAATTCACAAGCTTGGGGAATTAATAAAGAAAGTGATGGTGTATTGACAATTACATCTGATTCCGAGGCAGATCTTATAATAAATGTAAGTAGCTCTGAAAGCATCGTAGCAGGTATCAAGTCAGACTATATGGACAACTATAGTAATGATAGCATTATTATAGGAGGGAAAGCAAATGTAATTGTTAAAGGAACTTCTAAACGTAGTAGAGCTGTTGGCATTTATGCTAACTCACGTCTTAGTATTATAGACAATGCTTCTTTTACGGCAACTTTAAGTGGTTACTATAATGCAAAAATGCTTCAATGTGGTTTTGAACTAACTAAACCACTTCTAATAAATACAACCGGAAATATTAATTTGGATGCAAGCTACGATTATGCATTTAATTGGCCTTGTAATGGGTACGGTATTTATAGTACGAGTACAATGATATTACATAATGTTGGAACAATGACTATAAAATATCCAACAAGAAATGGTGGAGCTGCTTGGAATGCTTCATGGGCAATTCCAGAAAATTTTGCAGTAAATGAAGGTATCGTTAATGGTATTAAGACAAAAGAAATTCATTCTGGAAGTGGTATAGTTCATACACTAACTCTTGAGTCTGCAGTGAATATGTTTGGAAAATCAACAGGACAATATTTTAATGGAGATATAATAAAAATATCTGGAACACCAGATGTAATTGGTTTGAAATTTAAAAATTGGTTAACCTCAGCTGGATTAGTCGAAAACAGTTTAGTAGAAAATACAAATTATACTATGCCGAATTCAGATGCTACAGTTACTGCAAATTATACTGCATTTGCTTCTCAACCAAAATTCACAAAGATTAATAGTTCTAGTGGAAAAATAGATTATACTTTAAATGGAGAATTTATTGAAAGTGCTCGAAGATTAGTTAAATCCGAAGAAACTGCTGAAGATGAATTTTCTTGTAATCATGATTTTTTAAGTACTCCTTATACGGTTAATAGCGGAACAGAAACTAATCAAGTACCTGCAGGAAAATACAAAATAGCTGTAAAACATGAAAGTAAATGGTATTATAGTGATATATTCACTGTTAATTATGATGAACAACTCCCTGATGGCAACACAGAAAATAATGTGGACAACAGTACAGATAATAACACAAACAACAATACAAATAATAATGTAGAGAATAATGTAAGCAATAATGCAGAAAATGTTACTAAACTGCCACAAACAGGAGAAGAAACTAATGAGTTTACTAAATGGCTTTCAATAGCTATATTTCTTGGAGTTTTCTGGTTGATGTCTATGTTACTGATTGATTATGAAAAGAAGAAGATAACTAAAAAATAGATTTATTATAAAAAGGAATAAATGTAATGAGTGGAGATAAAAAACTAATTTATTTTCTAGTTGCGTTAATTATTTTCTTTTCTATAATGTTGCTTGTAAAGATTAAAACAACGCCAAAATATAATCCTATAATTTATAATGAAATATATGATGAATATGAAAAAATTTTTGGAAAAGAAAATAGTATACAGGGAAATAATAGAACTGATGCACAAAATGTACAAGAACAGGATAGTATCGCAGAAGGAACTAATATCCAGACAACAATTATAGAAAAACGAACTCCAAATAATACAGATCAAGGTAATATTATTGGAAAAATAATTATTCCTAAAATAGATGTGAATTATCCAATTATAAAAGAAACAACAACAGAATATTTAAAAATAGCTCCAACAAAGTATTGTGGTCCAGAAATAAATGAAATACGGAAATTTAGTTATAGTGGGGCATAATTATAAAAATGGAAAGTTTTTTGGAAATTTAAAAAAATTGACAATAGGAGATAACATATTTCTATCATCTAGCAAAGGAAATGCACAAATGTATAGAGTATATAATATGTATATAGTAGATGAAACAGATAAGTCTTGTATAAGTCAAGAAACAAATGGAAAAATTGAATTAACATTAATCACTTGTGATAATAATAATTCCAAAAGATTAATCGTAAAATGTAGAGTCTCTAATTAATAATAAATTTTGTTTACTTGTAAATCTAGAAACAAGCGCTAATAAAAACTAATGAAATAAAAATGAGTTAAATATAAAAATACTGTAAGATTTCAAAAAATGAAATCTTACAGTATTTTTGGATTTGGTTGCGGGGGTAAGACTCGAACTTACGACCTTCGGGTTATGAGCCCGACGAGCTGCCAACTGCTCCACCCCGCGATATATTTAGTTTTCTTAACCTTTATTAGTATACTTCTTTTTTTTAGTATTGTCAATACATATCCGTAAAAATTCTTGATTTTGTAGCATGAGCTCAGCTTTTTGCTTCACTCACACTACAATTTTATGCTATTTTACCATTATATATTCCTTTATGTTTTCGAATTTTGATTCTCCTATTCCTTTTACTTCTTGTAATTCGTCTATTGATGTGAATTTGCCATTTTGTTCTCTGTATTCTATTATTTTCTTGGCTATTGATGGACCTATTCCAGGTAATTGTTCAAAGTCTTCTTGTTTCGCTTCATTTATATTCACTTTTTGCTTTTTTCCTCCTTCAACTTTATCTTTTACAATTACATTGTTCCCGCTTCCCGCCGTTATATACACTTTTTCTCCACTTATTTCTTTTTCGTTTTTGTTGGGGATATATATTTTTTGTCCATCAGATAGTACAAATGCTAAATTGACTTCGTCTAAGTCTGCATTTTCTGTAACTCCTCCTGCTGCTTCTATTGCGTCTGCAATTCTTGCTTCATCCGGCAGTTCTTTTATTCCCGGTCCTTTTACTTCTCCTGTTATATGCACTATTATTGTGTTTCCTTTGTATTCTTCTGTATCTGTCTTTACAAAATCATTCATATCAAATTCTTCATATTGGTTATTTTTTATAATAAAATATGTCGCTATTCCAACAATTACAGCTAGTATAACAATTCCTATAATTATTTTTTGTTTTTTATTTAAATTTTCTATCATAATATCCTTTCTAAAACTTGAATTTTTTGCAGTTTTAATATATATTTATATTTGACATTTAATATAATAAATTTATAGGAGAAATTTCATGAAAAAACTCAAGTTTACGCTTTTTATTTTTATATTTTTAATACTGTTAATTATTTTTGCACCTCCTTGTTTTGCTGATAGTGATTTAAAGACTTATTGTCCATCTGCTATTTTAATGGAAACCAGTACTGGTAAAATTCTTTATGAGAAGAATGCTAATGAGGTAAGTTTTCCTGCAAGTACTACTAAGATTATGACTGCTATTTTGACTGTTGAGAATTGCAAACTTGATGATGTTGCAACTGTCAGTCACAATGCTGTTTATTCGATTCCTTATGATTACACTCATGCTAGTTTAAAAGAAGGCGAAGAGCTTACTATTGAGCAACTTTTATATGCTCTTATGATTCCTTCTGCAAATGATGCCGCAATTGTTCTAGCTGAGCATATTTCTGGTAGTGTTGAAGAATTTGCTAAATTGATGAATAAAAAGGCTGAAGAACTTGGTTGTAAAAATACTCATTTTGTTAACCCTAATGGTATTCATAACAAAAATCATACTTCTACAGCTTATGATTTGGCTTTAATGGGACAATATGCTATGAAAAATGAAACTATTAGAAAAATTGTTAGTACTAAGCAATTTACTTTGCCTACTACTAATAAATATAATAAGACTGACCGAATTTTTAACAATACAAACGATCTACTAAGTACATACAGCAGATACTATTATGAGGGCACTACCGGTGTAAAAACTGGATATACTGGTGAAGCTGGTAACTGCATTGTTGCTTCTGCAAAGAAAAATGGCTTCGAAGTTTTATTGGTCGTTCTTGGTGGAAAATCTACTAGCAAAGGTTTAAGTGAAAGATATTTAGATTGTAAAACTTTATTTGACTATGCTTTTGATAATTATTCGATTAAAACTTTAAATGAAAAAAATAGTATTTTACAACAAATTACAGTTTCTGGTGCTACTAAGGAAACTCAAAATTTGAACATACTTGTAAAAGATGATATAAAAATTTTTACTAATAAAAATATTGATATATCTACCATAACTCCAGAAATTACTATAAATAAAAATCTTAAGGCTCCCATCGCTACTAATAGCGCAGTTGGAAAAATAACATATTCATATGATGGTAAAGAATATTCTTCTGATTTAATTGCGGAAACTCAAGTTATTGCTTCAGGTTTCTTGCCAGTATTATTCAGAGTTATGTTAATTATTATTGTTTTATATTTATTATTTTTACTATTAAAACCAGCTAAAACAAAAAAGAAAAGAACATATAAAAAGAAATCTAAAGGTGGAAATTATAAATTTACACAGTTTAGTAATTTAAGATAAAAGGACACTAAATTAAATTTAGTGCCCCTTTTTACTTATCTTTTCCTAAAATAATTGTAATATTAACATCTGTGCTTTCTCCAGCAGATACTGTTTGAGTTTGTACTAATAATTTTAATTCTTCAATTGCCGAATTTTCAACGTCTCCCCTATTTATAATAACGCTATTATCAACATTTGAAGTTTCTTCTGTTGTAATATCAGTATATCCTGCTTTTTTTAATCTATTTTCTATTCTTTCTAATTTAACACTGCTTCCACTACCATTTAAAATTTCTATTTTTATTTTTTCTTTATCAATTCCAGTAGTATCAACACTACTTGTGTCTATTTCTTCATCTTGTAATTCTGGATTTAAAAACATCTCATCTATTAATTTTGCTGTTTTGCTTTCATTTGCTGTGTACATCCACCATCCATTGCATTTTTCAGATTGACCTGGCAAATGCTCTGTTCTTAAATTGTCTGAATTGAATTCTGCTATATATGGAACATAGTCTTTAATAACATCAAAGCTAATATTAGTTTCAACATATTTTTTTGCTATATCAATAAATTCGTTTATTTTAAATATGTTTTCTATTTTTAATGTTTGTTTTGCTAAAGCTTTAAGGAAGTTTCTTTGAGTTTTCATTCTTCCTATGTCTTCGATTCCATATTCAGATGGATATGTAGAACCATCACTATTATGTCTAAATCTAACTACTTGTTCTGCTTTATCTCCGTCCAATTTTTGAACTCCTGCTTTTAGATTTATATATAATCCTTGATTCTTGTCTGTGTATTTCATATCTATTGGAACATCAAATGTTACTCCACCTATTGCATCAACTAATGCTTTAAATGCTTCTGTATCAACTTTTATATAATATTTTATATCTAACCCTGTTAATTCATTTATTTCTTTTAAAACATTTTCTGGACCTGTTTGATATACAGCATTTATCTTGTCCCAAGGTGTTGCTGTATTTTTGTTATTTCCTATAAATGTATCTCTTGGTATTGATAATATAGATGCTTGTTGTTTTTGAGGATCATATTCTGCTACCATTATTGTATCTGTCAAGTTTTGGCTTTGACCCAATAATACAGCGTAAATTTTAGGTAATGTTTTAACTGTTTCTTGATCATGACCAACTGCAGTAGCTAATAGTCCTTTTAATCCTCCACCATTTTTATGTACTTTATATGCAAATATTCCTCCTATTACTAATAAAAGCAATACTAATACTAATAATATCTTCTTTCCTATTCCTTTTTTCTTCTTCTTCGTTTGTTTCAATTTATTCACCTTTTTCTAAAATATTTTACAATCTTAATAATAACAAAAATCTTGCCAAATAGCAAGATTTTTAGTCGAATTTTAAAATATAATTTTTAATAACAAATTGTTGTTATACATTGTGCTTCCTATGTATGATTTTTGTAGTCCTTCGATAATTCCTGTTTCACTCATCATTGGACTCGCAAATGAAATTATTGCTAAAGCTACATAAATTATTACTAGAGATTGTAATATTCCAAATATAATTCCACCTAATTTGTCACACTGTTTAATTACAGGTAATTTCGTTAATAAATTAGCTAATCCTTTAACTAATAGTAATATTATTTTACTAACTATAAATAGTGCAATTGCTACAGCAATGTTTATAATCATAATTGCTACTTCTCTTGCTGTTGAATCTACTATTGCTGTTTTAGCTTCGTTTCCAGCTTTTTCTACTGCATTATTTATATAATCTGTAATAACTTCTGGCATATTTTCTTTTTGTGTCTCATTATTTGTTTTTTCTTCGTCTTTTAAAATACTTTGTCTAATTGCCTGTTCTAGGTTTTCATCCCATTCTGTTTTATCAATTATAAAATTTGAAACCGGTTTGAATAATATGAAGGCAATTATTAAGGCTAATACAAATGATACTATTTTTAAAAGTGAACCTGTTAATCCTTTGTGATATCCTACTAAAACGCATAATGCAATTATTCCAATTATCACTAAATCAATTATTATACTCATTTTTCTTCCTCCTTATAAATTGATTATTTCGATTTTATCTCCATAAATAACCCCTGCTATTCCGTCTCCTAAAACAATTTTTTCAATTACTTGTGAAGAATAATATCTTTTGATAAGCCAAGCGTTGGTGTCAATAAAGTATATTTCATTTCCAAGGTTGACTCCTATTACATTGTTATATGTAACAACTGATTTTGCTACCTTTTCAATTGTATATATATTTTCTTTGCCATTTGAAGTATTTTGCATTTCTATAATTGTATCTGCATTAAATAAACTTGTGGATTTTTCATATGCCTTAAATATATAGTTGGTAAGTTCAATATCTGCAAAACTGATTTTAGGGTTATCTTCATCTAATTTAGTTAGTTCAACATCCACTCCCTCTTCAAATTTATGAATACTATCGTCATACATACAAATCAATTGACTTTTTTCTTGATATTTTATTCTTAATATTAAACTATTTTGGTTTGCATTATATGTATATTTAGGTTCTGTGTTTTTTTCTTTTGCTTCTTTTATTGATATTATTTTTATATTTGACTGAATTGTAGTTCCTGAATTATTTACTTCTGCATAAGCCAATTCCGCATTATCTGGCGAAATACATGCATCTACAGCAATTGTATTTGATAAGTATGATTTGAATAATTCATTTCCTTTTGCATCATATGTGATAATTACAGATTTATATGTTGTTCCTGTTACTATTGCACTCACATATCCATTTTTATTAACTGTAACTTTATTTAGATTTCCATCAACATTTTTTTCCCATATAATATGGTCATCTGATATTAAGCATAATTTTTGACTACCATTTTCTCCAATTACTAGATATTTACCTTCTACATCATAAATTGGATTATTTATTTCTATTTTTACTTCTTTTTCTTTCTTACCAGAAGAATTATATTTATTCAAATTATTTTCCGCTAATACACAGATGTATTTTCCATAAGAAAATATATTTGTATTTGAATTATATTCTAATTCGACTACTGGCACATTTTCCTCTGTTACATCTTTTCTAAATATATACTTATCCATAAAGTTTCTAAAATTCTTATTTGCATTATATATAATAGCTATAGTAGTTATGATTATAGCTACTATAAACACCGCAATCATTATATATATCTTTCTTTTATTTAATTTTCTATCTTTTCTAAATTTTATTACTTTGTCCATAGTTTTATTCCTCTATATTTTATACCTTAAATATATAATAGTTTTTATTAAATTACAAGTATAGCAAAGAAAATTTTTAAAACTATTGCAATTGTATTAACTATATGTTATACATAGTAAAATTTTTAAATTTTCCATAAATTGTTGGTTCCATTTGGTAGAGATTAGTAGTATAATATTATTAGATTGATATATGGAGGACATCTGATGAAGTTTGAAAAATTAAATGATAATAAAATAAGAATTACTTTAACAATTCAAGATTTGGCAGAAAAAGAAATTGATTTTCATGTTTTTATGTCCAACTCTATAGAAGCTCAGGATATTTTGCTAGATATGCTAGAACAGGCAAAAAAAGAAACTGGTTTTGATCCAGAAGACTCTAATTTAAAAGTTGAAGCATTAGTAATGGCTGATACTAATTTTGTTTTTACAATTACTAAAATGCCTCCAGAAGAGAAGTCAAAAGTTTCTAAACGAAAATTTACTGTAAAGAGAAAAAGCATCACTCCAAGCTCTACTCAGGCAGTTTATTGTTTTAACTCATTTGAAGATTTTTGTAGTTTTTTAACTTTTTTAAGTGATAGTAGATTATTTGATTATGTAAAAAAAATAGCTAAATCTATTACACTATATGAATACAAAGAAAAATATTATTTATTAATGTCTAATATAAATGTTGAATTAGTTGACAAAGTTAAGTTTTATACTTGTATAACTGAATTTGCAAAATGTGTTACTAACTCTAAAGTTTTTGCAAGTAAATTAAAAGAATGTGGAACTCTAATTATGAAAAACAATGCATTGGAAATTGGTTTTAAACACTTTGTAGTTTCTAAATAATTAAACTAGAAACTGGCTCAATACGAGTCAGTTTCTGGTTTATTTTATACTAGCATTCCTAAAACTAGAATTCCAATATTGTCATTATATATTTCATCAAATTGAGATATTGGTAATGGATTTTCGCCTATTCCCGCTTCTATTGTATAACCTGGTCTTTTGTAATTTTGTATAAACCAGTCTTTATATCCTGCAAAACTTGAATTGTATGGCACATCAGTCAAGTCATATCCACTAACTCTTGCAAATATTCTGCCTATTTCATATCCTTGTGGTGGATTTATATTTTGAAAATCCCAATAAATTTCTTTTCCTTGTGTGTGATATGAAATTGTTAATTCAAAATTATTTTTCAAAGTAAAATTGTATATTGCTAGTGCTTCGCTTTGAGTTAATGGTCCTTCTCCTACAAAGTTTTTTGGTGCAGGTTTTGTATAACCTTGCTCAAATTTTATTCTTCTTACTTCTTGCCAACCTGCAGGAAATTGTAAATTTAAATCTACACCATTAGCATTTGCCTTCCAACCACTTGGAAATGGAATGTTTGGAAAACTTTCTGAAATTTCTAAATAATTTTTGTATTCTTTGCTATTTGTGTTAACTCTTCCTGTAACTAAATCAATTCCATCTGGATTCATCATTGGTAAAATGTATAAAGAAACATTATTAAATAATTCTCGTGCATTTTGACCAAATATTCTACTATTTAGAACATAACTTTGGCAAAAGTTCTCCACAAATTTCATAAGTAAAATACAACATATGTATTCATTTGCATGCATACCTGCATTATACATAATTTTTCTGCTTCCTCTTCCTATTTTTATGTATGGAAGCTGTTTGCCTAATGTACTAAATCCAATATTTCCTATTTCTAAAAATGGATAATTTTGTTTTAATTCTTGTAGATTTTGCATCATTAGTGAATAATAGTATTTTTGATTTGTTGGTACAATATTCATAAAAAATCACCTGCTATAATTTATTCAAATTAAGCAGGTAATGTGATTTATTGTTTTAATTTACTATATCCATTACTGTAATCTATTTCTATATTTGGTTGAACATTATAAATATATACATTAAAGCATATTTCTTTATTTTCCACAGACTGTGCCTCCATTTGTACTCCACTTGCGACTAAATTGTTTCCTTCAAATATTGGAGTTACCCTATATAACACATGATTTTTTTCATTTTTTCTTAGGTATTCCAATACTTTTGTTTCGAATGGCAACATTCCGCTTGTGTTAAAATAATTGGCTCCTGTTATAAGGTTTTGTTTATTCGCATTTTCTGCTGATAAACTATACGCAATTAAATGACAACGATTATATAAGCTTTTTCCATTATACTCTACACTTTGCCAACCAGATGGGTATATGTGGCTAATTGATGTTCTTTTTTCTCCTTCTTTTGGCATAGTTTCTTTTCCTAAGTTTGCAAATGCCACTCCACATCTGCCTAATTTATCTAACTTACTATACCTTTCAAAACACTCACTTGTAAAATCACTTTCCTCAAAATTTGGAATATTATTATTTATTGTTACAAATATTTTCCCATTATATTCTGGAATTTCTCCCAAATTATATGATACAGTTGTATTTTCTAATATATTTTCGTTAACTTCTATATCACCAAAATATATTGCCGTAATTGCAACAATTAAAAATATTATACTTGTAATTATATTTCTTATTTTTCTTTTGCTCATTTTTTCACCTATTTTATATATTTTCCATTTACTCTTTTTACTATATCTCCAACACAAAAATCTGGATATAATTCTTTATATGTATATATTGAACCACTTCCATTTTCATGTGTTAAATAAATTTTATCATCAGTTATTTTTTGCACTACAAAATTAGTATTTTCGTTGTCTCTTAATACTCCATACAAATCATCTAATTTGTACCAAGCATCATCACTTTTTATATCTATTTCTCCATTATATAACTCACATTTATCTCCATTTAACTGTACTTTTTGGCCTGAGTATAGATTATAAAAATCTAATTTATTCATTTTATATATATTTTCATAAATTCCTTGATTATGCAGTTTTTCTAATGTTTCATTAGACGTATATATGTATACATCTTCTTCTTTTCCGTTTTCTGGATTTAGTAATGTTATTTTTTCATTTTCTAATCCATACACCACTCCTATATTCATGTTTTTCTCCTTATTTAATGTTTTTGCTAACTCATTAATAAAATTTGAAATAAAGTTTTTTGTTTCATTACTGAAAATAAATTTTCCAAGATTAAAATTTTCTAAATTCATATTTTTCCTTTCTAGAGCTAAATATTTTTTGAATAAAATTTTTCTTTAATATATCACATATTGTCTATTATTTACAATAGTTTTATTTAATGATAAAATTAAGAAAAAATGTAGGTGAAATAAATGTATTATACATATATGTTGAGATGTGCTGATAATTCAATTTATACTGGGATGACAAATGATTTAGATAAACGAATAAATGAACATTTAAGCAAGGATAAAAATGGTGCAAAATATACCAAATCACATAATGCTGTTAAACTTGAAGCTGCTTGGAAAAGCAAAGATAAATCTTTAGCTTGTAAGTTGGAATATCAAATAAAAACTCTTTCTAAAGTGCAAAAAGAAGCTTTAATAAATGGGAAAAAGTTATCTAGTTTCTTGAGTGGAAAGGTTGATTGCAGAAGATATAAAAGAATTACAATTGATAAAAAATAGAGTAGTAAGAATTTGTTTAAACTCTTGCTACTCTAATACTTATGGTCGAGGCGACAGGGATCGAACCTGCGACCTCATGGTCCCAAACCACGCGCGCTACCAACTGCGCTACGCCTCGATTTTTCTCAGTACTTATATACTATACCACACTTTTTTTATATTTGCAAGATTTTTTTCAAAATTCTATTGAATATTTTTAAATTTCAATGTATAATAATTATGTTATGCAACTGTAGCTTAGCTGGATAGAGCGTTCGGCTACGAACCGGAAGGTCGGGGGTTCGAATCCCTCCAGTTGCACCAAAAATAGTGTCCAAATTGGGCACTATTTTTCTATATATCCCGTTGTATCTGGTCTTGCAACATCGCTATCTTGTACATTTCCTATTTTCTTGTAGTACTCCTGTATTATTGACTCATTTTCATATTCACTTACCATTCTGAGTAATATTCCTGTATCAGCTTCAATTATATATTCCCATAAATATTGTTGTACTAGGTAACACTCTTTATCTCTAAATTGTATTTTTTCTACTTTTGAATGCATAGCTGTACTAAAAGAACTATCTAATGTCATATCAGTATTTTGTACTACAAGCTTTTCAATTGGAGTAATATTTTCTTTAGTTTTATTTTCCCCATCTTCTCTTAGCTCAAAGCTTTCTTTTGTGTCTTTATATGATATTTCTCTTTTTAACCTTCCTTTTTCATTATTTGAATAACTACTATGATATCTTATCCTTTTATCTTCTTTTGCATATTCCTCTACATATGAAATAATACCTTTCTTTATTCCAATTTGTGTAATATGGTAATTATCTGCATCTTCTTTTATTTCATAAATTTTAGCTTTATTATACAAATCATTTATTATAATATATTTTCTGCTGGTATTTATTACAAATGTAAGTACAATAATTAACAATATTAGACCTAAAAATTTTAATATTTTTAATTTGCTACTATACTTTTTCATATATTTAGTTTCTTTTTTGCACTGTTCTTTTGATTTTAAGCCTATATCATTCTGCATATTTTCTAATATTTTTCTACATTCTGAGCATTCACTTAAGTGTTTTTCTATAATCTTATTGCTTTCTTCACTAGTCAATTTTTCTATATAATTTGGTAATAAGTCTTGAACTAATTTACATTCTTTTTCATTCATCTTCTTCTACCTCCTTTAATTTCTGTTTACCTCTGTAAAATGTTGTCCTTGCCCAGTTTTCTGTCTTATTAAATATGTCACCTATCTCTTTAAAACTTAAATCTCCTGTTATTCTTAAATATATTACATCTTTTGTTTTTTCGTCTAACTTTTGTATCCTTTTATATAATTCCAACTTATCATGATTTGAAATTGCTGTATCTTCTGTTGTTTCTAAAGATTCTATTTCAAACAGCTTGTCCTCTGGAATATCTTTGATTTTTTTATTTTTCCTTATGCTATCTAGCCAAGTGTTCCTGGCTATCTTACATAACCATACAGGGACTTTGCAGTCATCTCTAAAAGTATGTATATTTTTTACTGCTTTGTAAAAAGTTTCTTGAGTTAGCTCTTCAGCAATGTCATTATTATGGGTTAAACAGAATAAATATTTTTTTACTGTTTCAAAATATTCTTTATATATCTCTTCCATATTCTGCATACTTTTACCCCCTTTACTTAAATGACGATTCAAAATTTATTTTGTTACAAAAATTTATTATATTCTTCAAATTTTTCAATTTACTTTCTTATCTAAAGTTAATATATATTAATTTTTGATGTAGCACATATAATTACTCAAAATATTTATTTATTATTTTATCTAACTGTTCATTTTGAATTGTAGATAATATAGCCTCTGTTCCATCATCAGAAGTAATATGGTATCCTGTACCACATGTCTCAATACCATACTTCCTTCTCTGATTTTCCACCTCGCTATTATAATTGATATAATATTGTATTTTGTTTTTACATGTTTTTGGAATAAAGTTTGCTTTCTCCACTATTGTTAGAATTTGATACATTTCGTCTATATCTAAATTACATGTTGTACTTAAATTTTTGATTTCTATTGTAGAAACCTTACTACTTTGTATTTTCTCTATTTTTTCATTTCTTATTTTATCATATTGTTCTATTTCATCATCAAAATCATTATATTGCATGCTCCATGGTCCAATTTTTATATCATCATATCCTGAGATTGTATGAAAATCAATTACTTTATATCCAAGTCCCCAATATATTATTGTTCCACCATCCATTACAGTGCCTGCTGGATCTTTTATACAAAAAATTGGTAATTGATTATTTTTAATTTTATTATAATCTATTGTAAAAAATATAATACCTAAGACAATTGTAACCCCTATTATAATTCCTAATATAATTCCAAAAATTTTTAAAAATTTCTTCATAAATATTCCCCTTCCTTTATTTTTTCCTGGTATTTTTTTGATTTTATAATAAATAACATATAGTTTCAATAGTTATTCTGTATTATTAATTTTTCTTGCTGTCTCTTTTATAACCTCATCATATCCAGTCAATGCAGAAAATGGTGCAAACTGTGCGGATCTTTCTTCAAGTGACATTCTTGCATGTTTTTCAGATACATGATGTGGTAAGTTTATTATATCGTTATATTTATCACTTTTTTCTAACATTTTTATTCTTTATGACCTCCTATTTGCCTATTTCTTTCAATAGTTGTTCCTTCTTTTTGTAAATTCATACCTTTTAAAATAGCATTTTTCCCATATTTACTTTTTATACCAATCATTGCTTTTTGTATTTCTTTTTCCGCTTCTTCCTTTTTTCGTTTCTCATTAACTTCTTTGTAATCTACAAATAAGTTAATTTGCTCATAGTCACTAGTTTTTACCATGTTTTCATTTACAACATTATTAACAGTAATATTTATTCTTCTTACTAAAAGTTGTTTATTCACAATTTGCTCATATAATTTTATTATGTGTTCTGTAAGAACTTTACTAGATGCTGTTTGATGATCTATATTTATTGTCCCATGTGCATGTTTTGGCACTTTTCTTCCATATTTATCAGTTGTTATTTCTCCGTTATACAAACTGCTAATTGCTTGATTTTTTAAATTGTCCACATCATAACCAATTTCTAGCACAATTTGATTTGTAACTAACCCCTTTTCTACTAAATCTAGTGCAAGTAATTCAGTCATTTCCTTTACAATTAGTTTTGTATTTTCGTAATTGTATGGACAATGCAAAACTTGTCCAGAGCATATACTATTTGTGGCTGGTCTATATGCCTTAATGCTTTCAATCGTTACGTTTTCCCACCCCCAAGCATGGTCAATTAGTAGCTCTGCATTTACGCCAAATAATTTATATAATAAATCTTCGTTTTTAACCGACATTCTAGCCACATCACCCATTGTATACATTCCATGTTCTTCTAGTTTTTTTGTATACCCTTTTCCAACTCTCCAAAAGTCTGTTAAAGGTCTGTGGTTCCAAAGCAATTTTCTATATGTCATTTCATCAAGACCGGCTATTCTTACACCATTTTTATCTGGTTTTACATTCTTTGCTACAATATCCATTGCTATTTTGCAAAGATACAAATTAGTTCCAATTCCTGCAGTTGCTGTTATTCCTGTTGTTTGATAAACATCTTGTATTACTTTTGTCACTAACTCTTTTGCTCCCATGTTATATGTTTTTAAGTAATGTGTAACATCTATAAATACTTCGTCTATTGAATATACATATATATCTTCAGATGAAAAATATTTTAAATATATTTTATAAATTTTTGAACTGTATTCCATATAATACGCCATTCTTGGTGGTGCTATTATATAGCTTAATTCTAAATTTTTATTTTTCCTTAATTCAATATCATTATATGATGAACCTGTAAATGTTCTATTTGTTGCTTTTCTTTTTCTATATATATTTACTTCTTTCACTTTTTGAACCACTTCAAAAAGTCTTGCTCTGCCCGGTATTCCATAGGATTTTAATGCAGGACTTACAGCAAGGCAAATTGTTTTTTCTGTTCTACTACTATCAGCCACTACTAAGTTTGTAGTAATTGGATCTAGTCCTCTTTCTTTACATTCAACAGAAGCATAAAAGCTTTTCAAATCTATTGCTACATATATTTTATCTTCTTTAGGCATAGCAATCTTCCTTTCATTACTATGTTTTATTATACCAGTTTATTTTATGTTTGTAAACAGTTGTTTGTATTTTATTTTTGTAGAATATTTTATATTTTTGTGATATAATTTGTAGCAATATAAATTTATATGAAAAGAGTGTGTAAAATGTTTGCAAATGCAGGAAAATATGAAGCTTGCGGTATATTTACAAGAGACCATTTTATATTGCTTGCAATTACTATTATTGGAATCTTTATTGCTTTAAAACATACCATAAATAAAGGTAAAAATACTATATACAAAATTATAAAATACACAACAATAGTTGCTTGGATATTAGAAGTTATAAAAATATATTTTAATATTAAGCAAAATTCAATAAAGGCTGTTAATACCTATGCTCCGTTGTATTACTGCAGTATTTTATTATATGCAGGTTTATTAAGTTCTTTTGGAAAAGGTGTATTAAAAAGAATTGGAGATGTTTCTTTAGCTACTGGTGCAATAGTTGGAGGAATTGTTTTTATAATTTATCCATCTACAAGTTTACCTTTTTATCCAGCTTTTCACTTTTTAAGTATTCATAGCTTTTTATTTCATGGTGCAATGATATATTTAGGAATATTGATAAATAAAACAAGATATATAGATTTAGAATTAAAGGATGCTAAATATTTTGCTATTTTAATTGGTTTTATGAGTATTCTTGCACTAATTGTAAATAAGCTTTTTGATGGAAATTTAATGTTTATATCAAATAATTTTCCTGGTACTCCACTTGAAATTTTATATAATATAACAAAAGGTGGATTTTTCTATAAGTTTATTATGATAGTATCTCAAATGACTTTGCCTTTTTATGTTTCTTATTACATAATAAAATACTTGCAAAAGCATACAAAAATAGAACTATATGGCTAGTATAGTTCTATTTTATTAAATAAACATCACAAGCATTAAGTCTTTTTAAATATGTTGTATTTTTTAATTGAAGTGTATTTTTTATTTTTTCTAATAACTCATCATTATTTTGTCCATCATTTATAAATATTAACATTCCATTTGATATATCTTTATTTTGCATTATTTCTTTTATATTTTCTTCATTACATTCAATATCTTTTGCTATATATGATTCATTTATATTGGCTAGTAATAATATATCATCTAAAAATCTATTATTATTAGAATTAAATAAATATAATGTTGGCAGGTTATTATTATTGCTTACAAATTCTACTATTCCTCGTTTTTCAGAATATAAAACTTCTGGTTCTACTTTAAAATCTTTTATAAATAATAATATATCTTCTATTGATGCATTTGAAAATTTTTGAACCATATCTATTGGTAAATTAAATTCACTTTTTAATTTTTCAGCCATTTCTATTTTACTTGAATATGAAGTTTCTTTTTCTCTTTTAAAGCCTTGCCCTACAACTAAATCTATAACATTGTTTGTTATAATAGGCATTATAATCATTAGCAAAAATATTCCTATTATAATTTTATTTCTGCCTTTTAATAGCATATAAGTTAAATATAATACAATTATGAATATTAAGCTACATACTGGTATTATATATCTCAATTCTATCCAAGGTGAAGATATTGCTACCAAAATTGTGTATATTATTGTTGGTACAGCTATGTATTTTACATATTTATTTTTTTCTATTTTTACCTTTTTTAATTTTGTATATATAATTATTCCTAATATAATAATTAGCACATTATTAAAAGCATACACATTTATTTTTAAAAGATATAAACATATGTTACTTAAAAATTTTGAAATATTAGTTAAATTACTTATAGCTCCTTGTCCTCTATATCCCAAAAACATATGTTGTATTGAATATGGAAATATTATTAAAGATATTGCACCTGTTAAAAGCACTGTTACTATGTATTCTATTAGAGATTTATAGTCTTTTTCCTTGATATATTTAATAACAAACATTATAAATAATATCGCTAAATAAAATAAATAATAATAATGTGTTAATGAGCCTACTAATGCTGATATTCCTATTGCAGTTAATAGTTTATAATTGTTTCCTTTGGTATCTAATAATTTTAAATGTAAATATGTTGTAATTACTATATTTAACGTTGCTAAAGCATACATTCTTATATAAATTACATTGTTTATAGATGCAAGAGTCAAGCTAGATACTAAAGCTAGTATGGCAGATTTCTCTTTGTATTTTTCTTCTCCTTCAAGTAGTTTTTTAATAATTAAATAAACAAATATTGTTACAAATGCGTATATAATTATATTTAATGTTATTCCTGCCCATTTTGAGTAACTTCCTATATGAAATCCCATTGCAAATCTTAATAATAAATAATATAGTGGTGGATGAACGTCATTTTTTTGATTTTCATATACTTGGCTATATTCTCCAATGTCCTTATTTTGGACTGCTAAATAATCTTCATAATATTCTTTGCTATGCCATTGGTTATAAAAATCATTATTAGCTTGTATTTCAACTTTATCATAGTTTGCAAGTCCTAATGAATATGCTTCATCCATATGTATGTATGATTTATTTGCCCCTGCTATTATAAATACTATTGTTTGAATTACAACAATTGCTATTATAATTGCTACTTCTTTTTTGTCTTTTAATTTCATTTTCTTTTCTCCAATATTCAATAATGAATTGCTACAATTATATAATAAATAGCAGATAATTTCAACAAATCATCTGCTATATCGCTATTCTATATGAAAGAAATGTGATAATGTCTTAAGTAAAGAAATGAGAAAATGTCCCAACTAATAAAATTTTGTTCTCCAAAAA
>CAKOTK010000008.1 GCA_934120135.1 uncultured Clostridia bacterium
TAATCAAGCAGTTCACTATGACATAATCAAAAGTTAATTTCGAGATTTTTTTATGACATTTTCAAAAGTTATTGACAGAAATATGCTCTATTTTCTATGATTAAACTAGAAATGAACCCCAATTTAAACTTCTTGTTTCACATTGGGATTCATTTTATTTTTTGAATATTGGTTATTTTATCTCTTTGCTAAATTTTACATATTTTATATATATTACCACTGCAGAAATCGTTATAATAGTCATAGCAATTATTATAGTTACCTTTAATCCTGTTTGTGGGATTGTTCCTTCTGCTATTGTATTATCTGGTTTTTCATTATTTCCAGTCGAAGACCCATCAACCAATACATCATCCACATAGCTTTCTATTTTTTGCACATTATCTGCTTCTATCTCTATTGCTTCAGATATATATGTTCTTTGATCTCCTTCTCTTTTGGCTACTTCTTTAACATATACATATAATTCAGATGCGTCAACAATTTCTTTAAAATTCTTTATTTGTTTTGTATTTATTTTAAAGTTCAATTCATTTTCTACATTTTGTTCTTCATCTATTTTAACCCAATCTTCAATTTCATTCTCTGATTGATTTGGTGATAAATAATAATAATACTCAAATGTTTGATTTTCTTTAACTCTTATAACATTTTTTAGATTGATTTGTAGTACATAATAATCTTTTTGACTTTCTTTTGTATATTGATATCCTTGTGCCAATGGTATAATACATTTAACATCGTCAAAATCCGAATTAATTGCTGTTTTTTCCTCTATAATTATAATGTTAAATGTAGTTTTTTTAGATTGATATGTTAAAGTAATTTCAACTTTTCCTATTTTTTTATTAGTAAATCCACTTACTGTAACATTTTTATCAGTCATAAGAATTTGTTCATCACTTCCATCATTGTACTCAACTTTAATAAATCCTCCAGCCAATTCAAGTTCTTCTTTATTTTGAACATATTCAACTTTATTTGGTAATTTTGCTACAGAAATATTAGTAATCAATCTTTCAATACTATTTTTCACTACTTCTATACTCTGTGTTGCTTCTTTACCACCATAGGAAATTGTTACACTTTGCTGTCCCTCTTGTAGGTTTGTTCCATTTATAATACTATATTCAGATTTGCTTATAGCCTTAGATGTTCCATCATTGTAGTTTGCCTTTACAACCATTCCTGTTACATCAAAATTTTCACCTGCATAGTATCTTGTTTTAGTTGGTGGTGTTTGAATAATAATACTGCTAAGGGCAACAGTTTTTCTCTTAACCTCTATAGTTTGTTGTACTTGTTTACCGCCATAAGAAATTGTTACACTTTGTTGTCCCTCTTGTAAGTTGGTTCCATCTGTTATTGTATAATCTGTTACCTGTTTTGATATTCCATCACTATAATTTGCTTTTATTATCATTCCTGTTTCGTCAAAATCTTCTCCAACAAAATATATCATTTTTGTTGGTGGTGTTTGTATAGTTATATTATTAAGTGTAGCAAGTTCATTTTTTACTTCTATATTCTGCCTTACTTCTTTTCCTTCATAAGAAATTGTTACATATTGTTGCCCTTCTCTTAAATTTTCGCCATCAATTACTGTATAGTCTGTAATCATTTTTGATGTTCCATTTTTATAAACTGCTTTTACTTTCATACCTGATTTATCAAAATTTTCTCCTACATAGTAATTCTTTTTGTTTGGTTCATTTACTATTATTATTGATTCAACTGTGTTTTCCAATACTTGTACTTTTAATGTTACATTTTTATCATTATATGATATTGTAATAATTTGTTCACCTTGTTGTAAATCAGTTCCACCACTAATTTGGTAACCTGTAATTTCTGAAGATGCCCCGTTTTTATAAACTGCCTTTACTACCATACCTGTAGAATCAAAACTTTCACCTGCATAGTATGTAATTTTATTTGGCATAACATCTATAACAATAGCTTCAAGAGTATTTTCTATTACATTTATATTTTGTTTTACTTCTTTATCTTCATAAGAAATTGTTACATATTGTTGGTCTAATGTTAAATTACTTCCATTTGTTATTGTATAATCTGTTATGATTTTTGATGTATCATCATTGTAATTTGCTTTTACAACCATTCCTGTTTTGTCAAAATTTTCGCCTACAAAATATGTTGTTTTTGTTGGTGGTGTTTGTATTTCAATATTTTTTAATGAGTGATCTACTGCGTTTGATACAGTAAATGCTTTGATTGTAGAATCTCCTTTAAACTCAAGAATATCTCCATTTGCATTTATCGCTTTCTTCTCTGAAAGATCTTGCCATTCTGTACTATTACTCAAACCGTTTAGTAGTAACAAAACATTTACCACTTTCAATTTCTACATCTGCCCACTCATCATCCCATTGTAGCTCCGTTGCATATGATACTTTGTCTGAATCACTTCCTGTTATTTCAATAGCTACAACAAAACTATCGGCATTAATTCTTATTGGATTTAGGAATTCTAGTGTATGATATCCCACCATATCAAAAGTTTGAGAATCACCTGTTTTTAGTTTAACTGCTTTTAAATCGCTTTTATTTTTGCCTGTTCCATTTGGATTCACATATACTTTACATGTATATCCTTCAGTCGAATAAATTCCTACTTGTGTTATATATTCTGTTCCAGATGTTTTTTTATCAAAAATATTTGCTAAATATATTGGTGAACCATTTAATCCATCTGTTTCAAATGTTCCATTTGCCCCACAATAATCATACTGGTATATATTTTCGTAATTTATTTGGTCTGAAGATTTTACTATTCCATATGTTTGTAAATATATATTAACATCTTCATAAGACACATACATAAATCCATTTTTTCCAACACTTGTGCCCCATGAATTCTTTATAATCCATGCTCCATTGTTTGTTGGTCTATGTTTCGCATTAAAATTAGTTATGCTATAATTATCATCCCAGCCTACAATAGATACTGCATGATCACATCGCGCATTATCAGCATCGTCACAATAAATTGCTCCTGTACTACTGTTATAATATTCAGAATTTATTTGAGCACCGTGAATTCCAACAGCAACTGAGCCATATGTTTTTACATGATTTTTTATTATATTCTTATTTTCTTCAGAATCACTCGCTTCAAATGAAACTGTATCAAAAACTTGACTTGTTACTGTTTTATTTTGTATTTTACTTATACTAATTTTATCCTCATTATTTTCAAATGGCATTTCACTCTCGTTTATAGCACCAGACCCATTTGTCAAATATGGAATAGCATAAAACTCATTTCCTCCACTACCCACTTCTCTAGTAGTAGTATTTGGATTTTTTACACCATTTAAAAATGTTCTACTTGTTGCATATTCCATATGTCTTTCAGAAAAATCATACGTCTTTGTTGGTAAATTATTGTAATAATTATTTAGTGCCAAGTTAGTTTCCAAACTTGATAATGCTGCGAATGTCCAACAAGAATTTGTTTGCATTTGATTCTTTACAATAACATTTTCAGGTATGTACTGTGAAAGTGTAAATTCGCTTTCTAAACTTGTTAGTTTATTTCTTAAATATTTAATTGGGTTATCATACTTGCTTTTTGAATTTTTTACCTCAAACATTCTTGGCATTAATATTTTGCTTTTTTCTTCATCAGTTAGTTCTAGGTATTTTTTATATTCATCTGTATATTCTTTAATTCTTGTTGTAGCAAATACAGGTCTAACTCCAACCATAGCCAATGCAAGTATTAAAATTATTAATATTTTCTTTAGTTTCTTCATTTAACATTTCCCCTTTATATAATTAACCTTATTATATAATTACTTTAAAAAATTGTAAACAAAAATCTATTATTTTCTACAAATTTCCACAAAAAAGACTTCTAGTAATTAGAAGTCTCTTCTTGGTATTTTACTTTAAAATATCTCTATTGTCACATTCTTGAGTTTATAGTTGCTTTTAGCTTCTTTTTTTAGTTTTTCTTTTGGTTGTTTTTGCCTTTTTTGTTTTTGTAGTTTTCTTTTTCTTTTCTTCTTTTTTCTCAGGTGTCCATGGTTCTCCTAGTTTTGGTGGATTCCATGAAATGTATTCACAAGTACCTGGATTATTTTCACATACGTAGAATTTCTTACCTCTTCTAGTTTTCTTTATTTGCACTGTTCCACCGCATACTGGGCATGGTACATCTATAGTTTCTATAATAGGTTTTGCATTTTTACATTCTGGATAGCCAGGGCAAGCTAAAAACTTACCATATCTACCATATTTTATTACCATCATTCTTCCACATTTTTCACATGGTACATCTGATACCTCTTCAACTAGTTCAACATGCTCTAGTTCTTTTTCAACTCTATCTAAAGTCACCTTAAATGGTCCATAAAATTCGCGTATAACTTGTTTCCATGGTTCTTTTCCTTCTGCAACTTCGTCAAATTCTTCTTCAATTTTAGCTGTAAATTCAACATTTATTACATCTGGAAAGTTTTCAACTAATAGTTTGTTTACTATTTTGCCTAAGTCTGTTGGTATTAGTTGTTTTTGTTCTTTTTGAATATATCTTCTTTCCAAAATTGTTGTAATTGTTGGAGAATAAGTACTTGGTCTTCCTATTCCTTTTTCTTCTAAAACTTTTACCAAGCTTGCTTCTGTATATCTTGCAGGTGGTTGTGTAAAGCTTTGTTTTGCTTCTAGTTTTTCTTTTTTAACCTCTTGGCCAATTGTTAATTCAGGAATAGAATTGTCTTCCTCTTCTTTTTCTCCCTCTATAGTTTCTACATATAGAACCATGAAACCTTTAAATTTTAAAGTTTGTCCATTTGCTCTAAAATTGTAATTGTTTACATCTATATTGGCTGTAACTGTATCATATATAGCATTAGCCATTTGGCTTGCAATAAATCTGTTATATATCAAACGATATAACTTGTACTGGTCTGGTGTTAAATAATCTTTAATTTTTTCTGGCTCTAAATCTATATATGTTGGTCTAATTGCCTCATGCGCATCTTGAGCATTTTGCTTTGTTTTGTAATAACGATTTTCATAATAGTTTGCGCCATATTTTTGAGTAATAACTTCTTTTGCTACTGCTCTTGCTTCATCTGAAATTCTAGTAGAGTCAGTTCTCATATATGTAATTAAACCAACTGTACCTTTTTCACCAACATGTACACCCTCATATAGTCCTTGTGCAATAGACATTGTCTTTTTTAGTGTAAAACTTAATTTTCTAGATGCTTCTTGTTGCATTGTACTTGTAGTAAATGGTGGTGCAGGAGTTCTTTTCTTTTCTCCTTTTTTCACATCTGCTACAATATACTTGCCTTTTTCTATATTTTTTAATATTTCGTCTATTTCTTCTTTTTTGTGTATTTCTAACTTTTTACCGTCTTTCCCATAAAATGTAGCTTGAAATTTCTTTTTAGAATTTGGTTCTAATAAATTAGCATAAATATTCCAATATTCTTCTGGTATAAAGTTTTCTATTTCTTCTTCTCTATCAACAATTAACTTTACAGCGACTGACTGCACCCTACCTGCTGATAGTCCTCTTTTTACTTTTTTCCATAACACTGGGCTAATTTTGTATCCCACTATTCTGTCTAATACTCTACGAGCTTGTTGTGCGTCAACTAAATCCATATTTATTGTTCTTGGTTTCTTTATACTTTCTTTTACAGTTTCTTTAGTGATTTCATTAAAAGTAACTCTGCAATTGCTATCTTCTGGTATTTCTAATATATGTGCTAAATGCCACGCAATAGCTTCTCCCTCACGGTCAGGGTCAGATGCCAAATATACTTGTTTTGCAGCTTTGGCTTCTTTTTTTAAACTTTTAATTAGGTCACCTTTTCCACGAATATTTATATATTCTGGTTCAAAGTCATGTTCAATGTCAACAGCCATCTTTGATTTGGGTAAATCTCTAATATGTCCCATTGAAGCCATTACTTTGGTATTTCCACCTAAGAACTTTTTAATTGTGTTTGCCTTTGCAGGTGATTCCACAATAATTAGCTTGTCTGCCATTTGAATTCTCCTTTAATTAGTAAATTATAAGGAGTTGTCTTTAAACAACTTCCTTGATTTCTTTGTAGATTTTTTCTTCTACATCTTGTATTGCAACTGTATGAGCTTTTTCGCCCATTTCTTTTAAAACTTTTTTATCCTTCACTAAGTTCGATATTGTACTATTTAATTCTTCTGCTGTCAAGTTTTTGTCTAATATTATTTTGGCAGCTCCTACATTTTTTAATACTTTTGCATTGTATTCTTGATGATTTTCTGTTGCAAATGGAAATGGTATAAATATTGCTGGTACTCCTACATTTGCTATT
This sequence comes from uncultured Clostridia bacterium, assembly GCA_934120135.1. Taxonomy (GTDB): domain Bacteria; phylum Bacillota; class Clostridia; order TANB77; family CAG-508; genus CAG-273. The sequence goes on from CAKOTK010000008.1 coordinate 6,339, forward strand.
TCTGTTATTGTCATTGCTCCACTTCTTGAGACTACTAAGTCTACAATATTCATTATTTCTTCCATATTATAAATGTATGGTACTATGCTAACATTTGGTATATTGTCAATTTCTATTGAATATTTTTCTTTTAGTTCATTTTTTATTTGATCATATTGTTTTGGTCCTGCTGCCCATAAAATCTGGTAGTCTTGATTTTGTTTTTTAGATATTATTTCCAATAAACTATTATTTATACTTTTAGCTCCTTGGCTTCCTCCAAAAAATAGTACTATTGGTTTATTGCTTTCTAGTTTATTTTCCTTTAATAATTCTTGTTTTCTAGAATCTGATATTTCTACTTTTTTTACTTTAGTAGGGGTTCCTGTGACAACTACTTTTTTGGCTTTTGGTAATCTTGCTTTTGCGTCTTCAAATCCTACTAGTATCTTGCTTGCTTTATTTGATAGCATCTTTACAGCTACACCAGGAAATGCGTTGCTTTCGTGCAATACTACTGGTACTTTTTTCTTTTTAGCTGCCATCCCTACTGGCACACAAATATATCCACCTGTTCCAATTACTACATCTGGTTTAAACTGTTCTATTATTTTTTTAGCTTCTTTTATTGAATGAAAAGTTTGATATATTTTTTTCATATTTTCTAATGATATTGTTCTATTAAATCCATAAGCATTTATATGTTTTAACTCATAGCCTGCTCTAGGAACTAGGTCATTTTCCAGCCCACGATCAGTACCTATAAATATTATTTCTGAGTCTGGTTCTTCTTTTTTTATCTTATTAGCTATTGCTATTCCTGGATTTATATGTCCGCCTGTTCCTGCTGCTGCTATTATTGCTCGCATTCTAGTTCCCCCTTTATACTTTTGAGCCCGCTCGTGAAATGTTTAGTAAAATACCGCATACTACATAATAAAATCAATAATGCTGTTCCTCCATAGCTGAAAAATGGTAGTGGTATACCTGTATTTGGAATTGATGATGTAACAACTGCTATATTTAATATTACTTGAATTGCAACTAAGCTTACTATTCCTGTAGCTAACAGGCTTGAAAATGTATCTGGTGCTTTTATTGCAATTAGTACACCTCTCCAAATTAAAATTCCAAATAATATCATTATAATTAGGCATCCTATAAAACCTAATTCTTCTGCAACTATTGCAAATATAAAGTCATTTTGTGGCTCTGATATATATAAATATTTTTGTTTACTTTCACCTAGTCCTGCTCCAAATAATCCTCCTGAACCTATTGCATATAAACTTTGAACTACTTGCCATCCTGTTCCTGTAAGGTCTTGCCAAGGGTCTAAGAATGAAATAATTCTGCCTATACGGAAGCTATCATCTCCTCCACCTGAACTAACTTTATATATTAGGTATGAGATTAAGCCTCCTCCACCTATTGCTCCAACAATAATAAAATGAACGAGTCTTGTTCCCGCAATCAGCATCATTATACATGTAATCATTCCAATAATTAGTGACGCACTTAAATGGTTTTGTACTACATATAATACGGCAATTGGTGGAGCTATAAAACAAAGTGGTTTTACAAGTCCTCTCCAAAAATCTCTTAATTCATCTTTGTGGTTTGTTAAATAACCTGCATAAAATATAATTAATCCTATTTTTGTTAATTCTGATGGTTGAAATTGTCCTATTACTGGAATTTTTATCCATCTTGTAGCTCCATTTGCTTCAACTCCTACATTTGGAATTAAAACTAGTAATAATATAAGCACAGAAACTACATATGCTATTTTATACATTTTTTTATAAACATTGTAGTTTACCTTTGAAAAGAAAAACATTCCAAATATACCTAAAATAGCTGCTAAAAGTTGTCTGCTTGCATATGAATAGGTTTTGCCTGTTTCAGCTAATGCTGATGGTGCTGAAGCTGATAATACCATTACTATTCCTAATGCCAACAATATGAATATTACTGCACATAGTATAAAGTCAAATGGTTGGTTTATGAAATTTGCGGATTTCTTTTTTGTTTTTTGCATTATTCCTTTCCTTTCTTAATGGTATTAAATAGCAAATAAACCAATTATACAGCACACAAGAGTTATTAAGCTAAATACTGATACTATTTTGTTTTCATGCCAGCCAGATAATTCAAAGTGATGGTGTATTGGTGTCATTTTGAATATTCTTTCTCCTGTTTTCTTAAAGTGTTTAACTTGTATAATTACTGATAAAGTTTCAATTACTGGCACTAAAGCAATTATTATCAATAGTAATGGCATTTTTAAATATAGCGCCATACTTGCAATTGCACCACCAAGTAAAAGTGAGCCTGTATCTCCCATAAATACTTTTGCAGGGTGTAAGTTGAATATTAAAAAACCTAAACATGCTCCAATTAATATAGTTCCAAATATTGTTATCTCTTTTACTCCAAATATAATTCCTATTACTGTTAGACATGTAATTATTATTGTTGTTACACTTGTAGAAAGTCCATCTATTCCATCTGTTAAGTTAACAGCATTTGTAGTTGCTAACATTACAACTACTGCAAATGGAATGTATAGCCATACAGGAAGGCTTATAGATGTTTTAAAAAACGGAATATATGTATCTGTTCCTAAATGTAATATTTGAGTTAAATATAAGCTAAATCCAACAGATACTATTAACAAACCTAACATTTTATATTTAGGTTTTAAGCCATCTGTATTTTTACCTATTAATTTTTTCAAATCATCTATTAGCCCTATTACGCCAAACCCTATTGTTGATGCTATAAGTGGAATTAAATGTATTGCAATTTTTTGTTCTTCGGTATTAGCTGATTTAAAGTAATTAAAGCAAATGTATGCCCCCATCACTAACAATGTAAGCATTATTATAATTCCACCCATTGTAGGCGTTCCCTGTTTTTTTAGGTGTGACTGTGGTCCTTCTTTTCTTTCTAATTGACCTACTTTTAATTTTTTTAGAATTGGAATTGTTATTAACCCCATTATAAAGCTAAATGCCAATGAAATTAGTATTATTTTGGTTTGAAATTCCATATTTCCTCCTTAGTTGTTCTGTGTTTTATTTTAAATTTTCTATAATTTCACGTACAATTTTACGTTCATCAAATTCATATTTTTTTCCTTTAATTTCTTGTGTTAATTCATGTCCTTTACCTGCAATAACTAATATATCTTTTTTATGCAACATTTCTATTCCTTTTTTTATTGCTTCTTTCCTGTCTACTATACACTCATAGCTTCCTTTTGTCTTTGTAATTCCTTTTTCTATTTGTTCAACTATTTCTTCTGGTTTTTCACTTCTAGGATTATCTGAAGTAATAATAGTATAATCTGCTAAAACTCCTGATATTTCACCCATAATAGGTCTTTTACCACTATCTCTGTCACCGCCACAACCAAATACACAAATTACTTTTCCTTGTGTGTACTCTCTAACAGTTGTTAAAATATTTTCCAAGCTTTCTGGTGAATGTGCATAATCTATCATAATTGTTAGTTCTTTTTTATTATCTACTAACTCACTTCTTCCTGGTACACGAACATTTAATAGTGCTTCTTGTATATTTTCTACACTGCAACCAAATTTTGTTGCAACACTTATTGCTGCCAATGAATTATATACACTAAATCTTCCAGGAATACCAGTTTTTACTCTTTGATTTTTTCCGTCTAATTTCACTTTAAAATCAACACTTGAGTTTGTTACTGTAATGTCTTTTGCTAATAACTCTGTTGGGTTATCTATTCCATAAGTGCTAAATTTGCAACTTGGTACTAATTTAGGTAATTTATTAGCATATATATCATCTGAATTTATATATCCATATTTACACATTGTAAATAGTTTTACTTTTGATGCAAAATAATCTTCCATATCTGGATGTTCTTTTGGGCTAATGTGATCTTTTGAAAAGTTTGTAAATATTCCTATTTCAAATTCACATCCATCAACTCTGCCTAATTTTAAGCTTTGAGAAGATACTTCCATAACTGCCACATCGCATTTTTCTTCCACCATTCTGCTCAAAAGTTGTTGTAATTCTAGACTTTCTGGTGTAGTTCTATCATTGTCTCCTAAATTTTTATCTCCAATATATGTGCAAATGGTTCCGATTAATCCAACTTTAAATCCTTGTTTTTCTAGTAATTCTTTAATCATAAAAGTGGTTGTTGTTTTTCCTTTTGTTCCTGTTATGCCTATCAATTTAAGTTTTCTAGATGGATTTTTGTAAAAATTACAAGCACAAATTGAAACTGCATGCCTTGTATCTGGTGCTAAGATAAAAGTAACATCCTCTGGCAATTCTTTTACCATTTCTTTGGTTATTTTATCTGCTTGTGCCATAATAACTTTTGCACCTTTTTGTATTGCTTCACCTATATATTGATGTCCATCTGTGTCAAAGCCATCTATAGCTACAAACATATCTCCTTTTTGTACTAGATTAGAGCTGTTTCTAATCTCATTTACTTCTACATCAAGACTTCCTTTTACTTTTAGTCCTTCTAATCCTGATAATATACTCTTTAAATCCATAGCACACACTCTCTTTCTCCATTTTTACGTTTACATTATATAATTAAATGTTTTTTTTGTATAGCTTTTTTGCTAAATTTTTATAATAACCTTTGTACCTTCATAAACTTTAATGCCCTTTTTTGGCACTTGTTCTTTAACTATTGTATTTTCCTTATCCAAGTTTTCGGGTTCATTTTCTATTTGTATGCTTAAATTTAAATCTTTTAATATTTTAGTCGCTTCCTTTATTGTTAATCCTTCAACATTTGGAACTTCTACTTGTTTTCTAACGTCTTCCTCTTTCTCGTCATCTTTATTTAGCTCTAAATATGGTAAAACCTCTGATAGCACTTGCCCTCCAACAGGCGCTGCAACCACACCTCCTTGGTGACCTCCTTCTCCTTTTGGGTCATATAAAGTTACAAGAACTATTACTGTTGGATCTGATATTGGTGCTACTCCCAAAAATGAAGCAACATATTTATTTGTATTAACACCATCTTCTGAAGTTCCTGTTTTTCCTCCTACTCTGTATCCTTTTACCTGTGCTCTTTTTCCTGTTCCTAAAGCAACTACTGATTCCATCATATTTAACATTTCATCTGCGTATTCTTTTGAAATTACTCTTTCCCCAGTTTTTACAGGAACATCTTTTACTTCTCCTGTTTCACTATTTATAATCTGTTTAACTACCCTTGGGCTTACTTTTACTCCACCATTTGCAATTGTACTTACTGCTGTCGCAAGTTGTATTGGAGTAATTTCAAATCTTTGACCAAAGGCTATTGTTGCTAATTCTACTGGTCCAACTTTATCCTCTTTTAAGAATATACTTGTAGCCTCACCCGGAAGGTCTATACCAGTTCTATCAAGTAATCCATACTTTTTCAAGTATTGATAATATGTATGTACTCCCAATTTTTGTCCTAATCCTATAAATACTGGATTACACGAATTCATTAGTGCATCTCTCAAAGATTCTGGTCCATGTGGTCTATAATATCTCCAACATTTAATTCTAACACCTGCTATTTCTATTCCACCTGTACAGCAAAATTCTCCTTTTTTATCAGGTGTTGTAATTCCTTCTTGAAGTGATGCAGATGCCGTAATTAGTTTGAAAACTGATCCAGGTTCATAAGTATCTGTTACTGCTTTATTTCTCCAGAGTGATAACATTGTCTTATTTCTATCAGCTTGTGACTTACTTGGCCAAGCCTCTTTTAATTCGTCTGTACTTGGTTCAAAAGGTTCATTTAAATTGTAGTTTGGATACCCTGCTATTGCCAAAACGTCACCATTTTTTGGGTTCATTACAACAATATTTCCTCCGTCTACACATTTATTGTCAATGCATACTTCTTTTAAATACTTTTCAGCAATTCCTTGAATTGTTGCGTCAATTGTTAATACCAAATCATTTCCGTCTATTGCTTCCACATAATTTTCTCCTGTATTTTGTATATCTCCTCCTGTTGCATCTGTAAGCTTTTGAATTTTACCTTTTGTTCCTTTTAGTTCATTATCATAAATAGCTTCTATTCCATCTAATCCTTGGTTATCACTTCCTGAAAATCCTATAATTTGTGAAGCTAAATTATTATATGGATAATATCTTTTTGTGTCTTCATCAATGTTTACCCCTGTTGTTATATTATTTTCTTGTAACCATACTCTTAGTTCATCAGCTTTTTGTTTATCTATTTTCTTTATAATAGTTTCAATTGAACTTCTTTTTGTTACTTTTTTATATACTTTTTCATAATCTAATTCGAATATTTTGCTTAAAGCCTGAGCAACTTTCTCTTTATTTTCCTTTGAAATATTAACTGGATTTACAGTAACAGTTTCTACAGTACTGCTTACAGCCAGAATCGTTTTGCCTGTTGCATCATATATAGTACCTCTTCTAGGATTTATACTTCTATCTAATGTTTGTTGTACATATGCCTTAGACTGCAACTCTGCTCCCATTCCAAATTGTAGCCACGCAATTCTAACAGTTAATGCAATTAACACTAACCATAAAGCTATAATTTCATTTCTCATTCTCTTTTTTCTAGAAATATTACTGCTTCTTTCTTCCACTTTTATTTTTTCATTTTTTAGTTCTTTTTTAAATTTTTTCTTAATATCTTTTTGTGCTAACTTTTGTTCTTTCTTTATGTTTATAACTTCCTCTTTTTTCTTCTTTTTCCATTTTAGTAACTGCTTTTTGTCTATGTTATATCTTAAATTTTTCATAATCTAAACTCCTATTTTCTCTTCTTATTTTTATTCACGTAAATAAAAAAAAGACCAACTCTTTTGAGTTAATCTTTTTAATTATTTTATCCAGTCTGTAATTGTATTTATTATTTTTTCAAACCAATTTTGTTCTTCTGTTACCACAACTTGTTCACTTGCTGGTTCCACATAATCTTCTTTTGGAAGACTGACATATACTTTTTGTGAATCAGATAACTTTTTCATTCCTAGCATACTAGATGCTGATTTTTCTATATTTGTTAGATTCAAACTAGTTTGAATGCTAATTTCTGTTTGTGCATTTTCTTTTTGAAGTGTGCTTAGTTGTTTTTTCAAATTTTCTTTTTGATTAAAACTTGCTGTTATAAGTGAGTTTCTGTAACTTATGGCAAATAATATTGCAAAACCAATAACTATATACATAATAGTTTTTACTTCTAATTTTGCTTGTTTTTGAGACTTTTTATTTTTTTGTTTTAATGTAGATGATTTCTTTTTTACATCATTACTTTTTATAGGTTCATATTCTGGTTTTAATTTTCTAGGGCTTGTCTCATATTGGTATTTCATTGGCCTATATGCCATAAGTTTTCACCTCTTTTCTTTTGGTACTTCTAAAATCTCATATGTTTTTATCTAATCTTTCAAAAACTCTTACTTTTGCACTTTTTGCTCTAGAGTTTCTTTCTTGTTCTTCTTGTGTTGCTATAATTGGTTTTTTGTTTATTATTTTTCCCCAAGATTCATAATTGCACACGCAATATGGTAATTCGCTTGGGCAAGTGCATTTTCCTTGTAAATCTACCATAGCATTTTTTACTGCTCTATCTTCTAATGAATGGAAAGTTATTACCACTAACCTTCCTCCCTGTTTTAAACAGTAGACACTATTTTTTATAGTTTCATATAATGGAGCAATTTCATTGTTTACTTCAATTCTAATAGCTTGAAATGTCCTTTTTGCAGGATGTCCATCCTTTTGCATAGCTCTTGGTATAGAATTTTCTATTATTTGTACTAATTCTTTTGTTGTTTCAATTGGCTTTTCTTCACGGAATTTACAGATGTTTTTTGCTATTTGTCTGCTAAATCTTTCTTCTCCATATTCCCATATTATATTTGCCAACTTTTCTTCTGGATAAGTATTTACTACATCTTTAGCTGTTATTCCACTTGATGTGTCCATTCTCATATCTAGTTTACCGTCTCCTATGTAGCTAAAGCCTCTTGCTCTTTCGTCCAACTGATATGACGAAACTCCTAAATCGAGTAAAATACCATCAACTTTATCTATATTAAGTTCATCTAGTATTTGCCTTATATCGTCATGATTTCCATGAACATAACTTACATTTTTATATTTTTCTAATCTTTTTGAGGCAGCTTTTAATGCTTCCTCATCTCTATCAATTCCAATTAGTTTTCCATTTTCTGATAATTTTTTTAAAATTTCTTCACTATGTCCAGCTCCGCCTAATGTACCATCTACATAAATCCCATCTTTTTTTATTTCAAGTGCTTGTATACATTCTTTTAATAAAACTGGTTCATGCTTAAATTCCATCTGTCTTGTATAATCCTTTCACTGGCATAGTTTCTCTAAAATAGCATAATAAGTTGGTATGATTTATACCAACTATTATGTTTTTATTTTAATATTTTTTCTTTTGTGTTTTTCATGGTTTTTAACCTTCTTTTGTAGGGTATGGAAATTTTTCAAACAATCTTTAGTAAATTTATATGTTTCACTTTAGTTATTTAAATATTTTTTCTTTTGAAATTAAAATCTTTTGTAAGACCTTATTCCATTTATCTTTAGTAAAGTTTATCTTTTGTAGGGATTTAATCTTTAGTATAATTTATCTTTTGTGTAATTTTTTCTTTAGTAAGTTTAATCTTTTGTATCTTTAAATTTTCTTTTGTGTTTATATAGACTTTTGCAAGTTATATACCAAGCATTGTCATATTTTCTGCAATTTCATCTGCCGAAATATTTTCGTCACTATTATAAGATTTCCATTTTTCTTTATCCCAAATTTCAATTCTAGTACCTACTCCAATTATTACTGTGTCTTTTTCTAATTTTGCATATTCACGTAAGTTACTTGTAATTAGAAATCTACCTTGTTTATCAATTTCACATTCTATTGCGCCTGATAAGAAAAATCTTACGAAATCTCTGGCATTTTTGTTTGTAAGTGGAAGTGTTTTTAGTTTTTCTTCGAAGTTAGCCCATTCTGTTTGTGAGAAGCCAAATAGACATTTGTCTAGGCCTTTGGTTATTATGAATTTTTCGCCCATATCTTCTCTAATCTTTGAAGGTAGTATTAATCTGCCTTTAACATCTAGAGAATGCTCATATTCACCTATTAACACTTTTACTCACCTCGCTAACATTTTGTTCCACTTTCTACCACTTCTCTCCACTTCAATTAGATTTTAATATAAGATATTAAAAATATCAAGTGTTTTTTGAAAAAAAGTTAAAATTTTTTTGAAAATTTATATATATTTACTTTTTCTGTGTTGTAAATTTGTAGACACGCAAAAAGCACCCTAAAAAGAGTGCTTGTATGGTGCACTAAAGTACGTGTTAAATACATTAGTACTAACATCGTATTTAATTCATTCTCTGGCCAGTGCTACTTTACATAAAGTAAAGGTCTGAAAGAAGAGTAGTTGCTGCTGCCAGTTGGATTGTTGTCTTTACGACAACTTGTGTAGTATTCGGAAAGATAGGCGTAGCCTCCCCTACGAGTACAAGGGATAGCAGAACCGCCATACATTTCAGTGCTATATTCTGTAGTCAATTCGCTTTGATTTCCTGCCATATCAAATATTTTGCATTTTTCGTCTCCTGTTGAACCTGTATTCATTAAACTTTTATTTCCTGTTGTATTACAATTTGCATTTGCATAGTTTTCATTTCCCATTGCTTGTATATATACTATTGCTGTATCCCATGCATAACTATTTACTAAATCACTTTCTACATATTTATCATTTTTATACATATTTTGACTTACTAGGGCTGCTTGTGGTTCACTTATAAAGTTCCATAATGTTCCTGTAGTATAATTCATACTACTTGTACTCTTTGCTGTTGATACCTTTGATAATGGTTTGGCATTACCAAATTTCGTTGCTGTATCTGTTCCGGATCTATTATATCCACTTCCATAACTTGCTTCATAGCGAGCTATATAGTATCCTTTATTTGTGTCTGTTTTTTCTATGAATTCTTGCAAATTCCTTGCTGTTGTATTTGTTCCTGTTGAGTCATCTTTTTCATTTGATGTTCTTAAACCGTTTAATTCATAAAAGTAATAAGTAGATAGTGCAACTCCATATTTTGTATCTAATGTCCCCGCTGTTGCTTGTTCTGTTGTTGTTTGATCATATTCTGAGCCTTTTTGAATTATTGTTGGTGTCCCATCTTCATATAAATTTGTTGTAGAATTTTTTTCTCTCTTAAATGTATATCTTCCTAATGTTATTTCTACTTCACTTCCATCATCTTTTTTTATTTTATTACTTCCATCTCCATTTATATTACTTACTGGTACCCATACAAATTGATTTCCTTCTTTATCTTCTATTACTACTCCTTGTTCTACACTTTCTCCGGAATCTTTTGAAATTTTAAATCCTCCTGGTACTACTACTTGATTTCCATTTTTATCTTCTGCTATTACTGTTGTACTTTCACTTGTTGTTCTATCATCTGATGTTAAACTTGAATCTGGTATTAATGGCTTTTTTCCTCCTGTTGTTCCATTTATTTTTCCATCTAACCATTCGTTTAATTCATTTAGTGCGTTTAAATCATTTTCTGCTGCTTGATCCATTTTGTTTTGTGCATCTTTTGCTCTGTTTATTATTCCTGTATCTCCAAATAATGCGTTTATGGTTACTCCTCCTAAAATTAGCAACACTACAATTGTTACTACTAGCGCTATCAGAGTAATACCTGTTTGTTTTGAATAATTCTTCTTCATATTTAATTTCATTTCACTTTCTCCTTTCTTTTTATGGAGCCCGCTGTGCTCCGCTACAATTTCTCGTAGATTACTTAACACTATGCTTTATTTTCAAGTCCATTGTTTCCCTCCTTTAATTTTTATTTTTAGGCACACAAAAAACAGATTTCAAGAATTTCTATGCAGTGCAAACTGCTAGAAATTCTAGCAATTCGCATATTTGTCTTCTACTGAAATTTATCATACAATGATAAATTTCTTAGAATACAAAAACAGACACTAAATATTTTCATATTTAATGTCTGTCTTGTATATGCTTAATAAAGCTAATTTCTTAGCTTGGTTATTATTTGTTAATATTGTGGCTCTCTCTCTCTCTCTCTCTCTCTCTCTACTCCTGCAAAGGTTTTAGCTTTTTTCATATTTTGTGCCTCTTTCTATACTTTTCTTTTGGATTTATTGTATATTTATAATAATATAACTTTTTAAAAATTTCAATATTTTTCTTAATTTTTATGTACTTCTTATTTAATAATTTTATTGCTTTTCTAACATTTCTTCTATAATTTTTTCTAGATCCGTAGTATCTATAACCGACTTTATACTTGCATTCAGTACTTCTTGTGGTAGTGTATTTTTTAAGTTTAAAACATATCCATTTTTTAAAGCTAATTGCCTAATGAATTCTCTGTTTGTTCTTCCATTTCCTTCTCTAAATGGATGTAAAACATTTAGTTCTGACAAATAATATGCTAACCTTTTTGCTAGTTTCTGTTTTGAAAGTCCAGCTAGAAAGTTTTCTTGTTTTAATTCATTCAAAAGTCTATCTAATTCTGGTTCAATATATTCAAAACTTGCAAATCTAAACTCACCTTTTCCAATATTCTCTTCTCTAAATTCACCTGCAAATGGATAGATGTCTTCAAATAAATATTTGTGAATTGAAATATAATGCTTTTTATCAAAATCACCCGTAATTCCTTTTATTCTTAAACCTAAGGATTTGGCTGCAGTGATTTTAGCCTCATATTTTTCTAGTTGTTTATAATCTCTAATATCTAATTTATTTATTAAAGTTCCACTATTTTCATAGCAATATTTTGAACCCTCATACAAATTTCTCATATTATCTCCCACCATTTCTTAAGATGAGTTTAAAGTAAAAATTAAAAGTTGTCAATATTTTGACAACTTTTAGATTAAATTTGTTCTTTTATCATATTTATTAATTCTGGCATTGCCACTTCATTTTCTGCTAACATTCTATACATATTAACATCATTTTCTGTTATATCCATTCCTTCAATTGCTAAATCATTTTTTATATTATCTATATTAAATTTAAAAATTTCTTCATTAAACATCTTTTTATCCTCCTATTCGGATATTTGGTTTTTCAAACCCTACAATACTATTATACCACAAAATCACCAAAAAGTACAGCTTTTTAGTGATTTTTAAGTTATTTTTTTATATTATACTTGTCTTAATTTTACTACTAGTCTTTGTTTTCCACCATTTGTACAAGTAATTAATGTAAGTTCTTTTCTGCCATCTGTTAATTGACTAGTGCATCTTGTATCTGTTGGTTCTACAACATATTTGTTGTATACCTGATATTTAAGAGTATTTCCTGATAAATCTGTTAATTCTGCTTTATCTCCATTTTTTAATTTATGTAACTTTCCAAACATTTTACCATTTTCATAATAATGTCCTACTATGCAATAATTTCCTACTTCATTTGGTTGTGGGCCCCAGTATTTATTTAAGGATACAAATAATAATGCATCTGAAGTTGCTGAAAGCACTGGATATTCAATGTTTATTTTAGGGATTTTTAAGATTGCTTCTGTTGTATATTTCACCCCATCTTTTGATGTATATGTTTTGGTATCAATTTTAGTGTTATTGGTTTTCGTTTGATTATTATTTTGGTTTTCTGTTTTATCCTCGTTATCTTCTTGAGTTCCTGGTACCTCAAGAATAACAACAATTTTATCATTTTCATCTTTTTTTACTGTAGTATCAACTTGTTCTTTAATTTCAGCAAGTATTTCCTTTGATACTTCTTCACTTTTATTTCTATCATATTCGGCATATATGTAATATGAAAATAGAAGACATATTAAAAAAACTGATAGAAAAAGTTCAAGCTTATATATACGCTTTTTTCTTTTCAGTTCTGGAGTCACATATAGTTTTTCTGTTACTAATATCTGATTCACTTCAAAATATCCTCCCTTATTTTAATATATACAATAATAGTATAACATATTTTTTCAATATGCACAATTACTTTTAACTAGATTTTGATAAAACCGTTGTGATTATTTTCACAACGGTTTTAGTCTAATCCAAAGCTTACACCTAAAGCGCTATTTATTTGTGACATTATATGATTATCATCAATATGCCCTATTTTTTCCTTTAGTCTACTTTTATCTATTGTTCTTATTTGCTCTGTTAAGATAACAGAATCTGCTTTTAAGCCACTTTTTTCTGGTTCTATTTCAATGTGTGTTGGTAATTTAGTTTTTCCTGTTTGTGATGTTATAGCTGCTGCTATTACAGTTGGGCTATGCTTATTTCCAACATCATTTTGTATTATAAGCACTGGTCTTACTCCGCCTTGTTCTGAACCAATTACAGGACTTAAATCTGCATAAAACATATCTCCTCTTTTTATTACCATTCTCTTCACTCCCAATATTCTTCCAGTTTTGATATATTTTAAGGATTAGCAAAGATAAAAAAATAGTTTTAAGCAGATATGTGTTTCTTAATACTGTGCTACAGAAAAATTATTTAATCTAAACGCATGTACTTCTTCCTTCTTTAAACTATTTACCTTTATCTCATTATATAATATGTAAACTAGATTTTTTTGGTTCTTGTCTTGTACTATCATTTTTGTAATTTTTCCTGTTGTTTTGTCGATAAATAGCTTTTTTGAAGAAACATATTGATTATTATTCTGCAGTGTTACCTCCATAATTATCATATTATTTTCTTCATAAAGTTTTTTATTGCTAGAATTCCTGTAATCTTCTATAAATGAATTTAGCCACAAAAAGTTTTCTGTCATGTATTGATAATTTTGGTACACAGTAGATAAATTTAATTTGGTGTTGTTTATTTTTAATGTATTTCCATCATATACTGTTTCTAGTCCACTTATGTTACTTGGTTCTAAAATTGTTTGTTTTTCTATATTTGGTGCAACATAACTTTGCTTTATTTTATATTTTGTTTTGTTTTTATTTGTTTCAACTTCTACATCTATCTCTGCTTCATATGAGCTAATATTTAAAATATATTCTTCAATTTCTTGATTTGTTTTGTTACTTAAATTATTTCCCATTTTTGAATTTTTATTAACATTTCTAGAAAAAAAGTAAATTATTATTGCAATTACTGCTATAACTACAATTGCAATGGTAATTTTTAAAATCATTTTATTTTTCATATAATCAACTCCTACTGTAATTTATATTCGTTTTATATTAAAGTATTCACGTCAAATATTGTCGTATTTTTGAATAGTAAAAGCATAAGCGAGTAAATTCACTTATGCTTTATATGTTTTTAAAATATGTAATTATGCACTCTTGTAGTTCTTGCTTTGTTTCTATTTGATTTATTTTTTGGCGCATTTGTGTTGCGTTTGGTAAGTTTTTTAAATAATAGCTCATATATTTACGCATTTCTTTTATCCCTGTGTTTTCCCCTAAATATTTAACTTGCAAATCTATATGTTTTAATATTATTTCTAGCTTTTCTTCATTAGATACTGGTGTTATTTCTTGACCAGTTAAATATTCTTGGATTTCTCTAAATATCCATGGATTTCCTATACTATCTCTTCCTATCATTATTGCATCTACGCCAGTTTGTTCAAACATTTTTAATGCATCTTCTTTTGTCTTTATATCTCCATTTCCGTATTACTGGTACATTTACTGCTTGTTTCACTTGTTTTATAATATCCCAGTCTGCTTCTCCTGTATAAAATTGTTCTCTTGTTCTTCCATGTATAGTTATTGCTTTTACACCTTTTGATTCTGCTATTTTTGCTAACTCCACTGCCACAATATTATTATCATCCCAGCCTTTTCTCATTTTTAATGTTACAGGTACTTGAGAATTTTTAACAACTGCTTCAATAATATCTCCTGCTAGTTCTAGGTTTAATAATAGTTTACTTCCATCTCCGTTTTTTACTACTTTTGGTGCAGGGCATCCCATATTTATATCTATTATTGGTGATGTTTTGCTTAGTTGTTTTGCTGCAAATGACATTGCTTCAATATCATTTCCAAATATTTGAGCAGCTACCGGTATTTGTTCATTTTCTGTATTTAATAACAATTTTGTTTTTTCGTCGTTATAGAAGAGCCCTTTACTGCTTACCATTTCTGTATATGCTAAACCGAACTCCAAATTTTTCGCATATTAAACGAAATGGCAGGTTGGTTATTCCTGCCATTGGGGCTAGTAGTATGTTGTTTTTTAGTTTTACATTTCCTATTTTTAGTTCTTTTAAGTACATCTTATCTTCCTTTTTCTATTATTAGATATAATTAAAAATGATAACTAGTCCGCAATGCCGCTGTTGCTAGTCTGTGCAATGTAAAAAAACAACCTGTTTTTATTCTATAAACATTGCTTTTTTGCGTCTGGTGCTTATGTTTAATAAAATTGCTATTATGGTTAGGTTTGTGAGCATTGAGCTTCCACCATAGCTTACAAATGGAAGTGGTATTCCTGTAATAGGTAATAGTCCCATTGTCATCCCTATATTTTCTAACATATGAAAGAAAAATATTCCAACTATTCCGGTTGCTATATATGAGCCTAAATCATCTTTGGCAGTTTTTGCTACTTGAATTGATTTTGTAATTAGTATTACATATAGCACAATTATGGCTCCTGCAACTACAAATCCCATTTCTTCACTTATAACTGCAAATATAAAGTCTGTGGTTTTTGGGTATAAATAACCTAATTGTGTTTGATTTCCTTTAAATAGTCCCATTCCAAATATTTGCCCAGCCCCTATTGCTAGTTTTGATTGTATTATGTTATATCCATCTCCTCTTGGATCTAAGTTTGGATTTAAATATACATCTATTCTCGCTTTAGCATGTTCTGGTAATATAAAGAAATATGCTAATGGTACCAAAATAACTACTAATAGTACAGCTGTTATAATATATTTTTTGTTTATTCCTGCTACATATAGCATAAATATCAATGCAACTAAGAATGCTAATGCTGTTCCGTAGTCTGGTTGCTTTATAATAAGTAATGTTGGTACTCCAACTGTTGCTAATATTATTCCTAGCTTCCAAAATCTATTTATTTCATCTCTACCTTTTTGTTGCAATTTTACCATAACATTTGCCAAGAATAGTACTACTGCAATTTTGGCAAATTCGGCTGGCTGGAATGAAAATGGTCCTATATTAAACCAGCTAGTAGCCCCATTTATTGGTTCAGTAAATAATACTGCTATAAGTGAAATAAGACTTAGCCCATATATCACTGGAGATATTTTAGCTAATATTTCATAATCCACCAAAATAACTACAACTATTACTGGAATGCTAATGCCTATCCACATAATTTGTTTTTTAAATTCCTCATAATCTGAATTTTGAGTGGCAGAAAAAAGTGCAACTAACCCTATTGCTAGTAGTATTATTGTGCATATTAAAATCCCCCACTCAAAATTTTTAAACATCTTTTTTTGCATGTTTAACCTCTATTTAATTATTTGATGTTTCTTCTATATTATCTTCTACTTTTTGTTCTTTATTCTCTTCTCCTTTATTTTCTTCAGTATTTGTTGTGTTTTCTGTTTCTACACTTTCCTCTTGTGTAGAATTTTCAGTTTCTTCTTTAACTTGCTCTGTTTCTTCTTTTTCGTCTTTTACTTCTTCTTTTTCAGTTTCTTTAGATTTCTCTTTTTCGTTATTATTATCTTCTTGTTTTGGTACATTTACTTTTCTAGCTTCATTTTTAATTGTTACAATTGGAATATTTGCATATAGCGCAGGTGCCCCAACTGTGCCATCCTCATTAGCTTTGTTTGTTAAATGCACATCAATTTCCTTTTCATCAACATCTATGTATTTTTTTATTACTTCTATTATTTCTTGTTTCATAAGTTCCAAGAAATCGGCAGATACGTTTGCTCTATCTTGCATTAAAACTAAGTGCAATCTTTCTTTTGCTGTATCTGAGCTTTCCTTGCTCTTTTCTTTTTTTACAAGACTTTTAAAAAAGTTCATTATATTTTCAAACATGTTCTACCTCCGTATGTATTATTTTGTGAAGAAGTTTTTAACTTTTGCAAAAAATCCTTCTTTCTTTCCTGGTATTGTAATCTCTACATTTTCGCCTAATATTCTACTAGCAATTTCTGTGTATGCTTTACCTGATGGAGCCTTATGATTTGTTACAACTGGCTCTCCTTTATTAGTTTGTGTAATAATAAATTCATCATCTGGTACAACGCCAATTAAGTCAATTGATAATAGGTCTACTATATCTTCAACTTCCATCATTTCACCTTTTTTTACCATATTAGGTCTTAAGCGGTTAATAACTAATTCAGGATTTTTAATTTCAGATGCTTCTAATAGTCCTATAATTCTGTCTGCATCACGAATAGCAGATATCTCTGCTGTAGTTACTACAATTGCTCTACTTGCTCCTGCAATTGCGTTTTTAAATCCTTGCTCTATTCCTGCTGGACAGTCTATTAAAATATAGTCAAATTCTTCTTTTAATTTTTCTGTTAATTCCTTCATTTGTTCTTCATTTATTGCACTTTTATCTCTTGTTTGAGCTGCTGGAAGTAAAAACAACTCTTCAAAACGTTTATCTTTTATAAGAGCTTGTCTTAATTTACATTTTTCTTCTACAACGTCTACAATGTCGTAAACTATTCTGTTCTCTAGTCCCATTACTACATCAAGGTTTCTTAAGCCAATATCAGTATCAACTAATACTACTTTTTTACCTCTTAACGCTAAAGCGGACCCAACATTTGCTGTAGTTGTAGTTTTTCCAACTCCACCTTTTCCAGATGTTATTACTATAACTTCTCCCATGATTTCCTCCTTAAATTTGGATATTATTTATTTTAAAAATGCAATATTAACAGTTTGTATTATATAACAGATTCTGGTAAAAATCAATGTGTAGAGCACAAAAAACTGTGCAATTCTAAATTTTATTAGAATTGCACAGTTGTATTCTCATCTTGTTGGCGCAGGGTTACTTGTAAAGTGAGGGCCTAAAACCAATGTAGTTGCTGCTGCTAGTCTTAATGTAGTAGTAACGGTAAGAAGCTGGAACGACAGAGCCATTGACGCCGTAGCTGCCACCCCTAAGAGCACAAGGACCGAGGGTATCAGTGGTATATTCTAATGTCCATTCACTTACATTTCCAGCTAAGTCATATATATTCATTTTTTTACACGCATCACTTGCTCCTGTGGTTAATAATATTGAATTACTACTTGAACTTGCTGAAAGTTTTGTACTTTTTCCATTTGCATATGTTACGCAATTTGCTAATGCTGTATTATAATTATACCATGTAGTTAATGCTCCATATTTTGCATATTTTCCTCTATTTATTTCAAAACTTGCATCTCTATAATTTCCCCAATCTTTACTATCAGTTCTTAATGCTCTTTGTATTGTTGCTAAAGCTGTTCCGTTTGCTACTTCCTTTACTTCTATATGTTTTAATACTAAATCCCATTGTACTCCGAACATTAAACTACTTGTATAACTTTTTTCTGTTGATAGTTGACTTGCTAATGCTTGTGCTTGACTACATGTTACATAAGTATATGGATATACTGGATTTTCTACTGTTCCTTGTTTTGATAATGGTGTTACTGTCGCGTCTCTGTCTGCTGTTCTATTTTCTGTTATTCCTGCCTCATATCTTCCTATCCAAAATCCTCCATTTTCATATACGCTTTTTAACATTTTTTGTTTTAATTCTGTATATTGTGCACTTGTTAATCCTGTTGTAGCATTTGAATAATATGTGTCTGTATATTTAGTTCCATTCCTATAATAATCTGTATATTTATGCAAACAATATTCTATTTTATCATAATCTGTTGAGCTTGTAGGTTTATGGTCTGCTGTTGTTGTTTTTGTGTTATAACTACTATTTGCATATAAACTTCTTGGTACTTCTATCCATACATATTCATTTCCTTCTGAATCTCGTATTACTAGTCCATCATTTAAGTTAGTATCTGGATCTTTCTCAAATGTATCATCTGGATAGTATGGTCTTGTGTCTTTTGTTCTTGGCAATTGTCGTTCAATCTGTTCTTTCTTTGCTAAATATATCTGCTCTTTTTTGTTATTATCTTGTTCATATACTTCTTTTATTTTTATAAGTGTTTTTATTTGATTTTTTCTTGTAGCAACTGCTAACGAGAAAAGCGCAACTAATATTATTGTAAATGTTACTACTGCAATTGTAACATACATTGTCATAATACCTTTTTCACTTTTAACTTTATTTTTCATTTGCATATTATCACTTTCCTTTACATTTTATATGTATATAATAATAAAAAAATACATTATTGTCAATTGTTTTTCCAAAGTATAATTATACCTTTTTTTCTTGACATTATGCTTATTTAAGAATAAAATAATACTTGAAAAATATTTAAGGAGGAATACTTAAACTATGAAAGATTTAATTGAAATTAGATGGCATGGTAGAGGTGGTCAAGGTGCTAAAACAGCTTCTCTTTTACTTGCAGATGCTGCTTTTAACACTGGTAAATATATTCAAGGTTTTCCTGAATATGGTCCAGAAAGAATGGGTGCCCCTATTACTGCATATAACCGTATTAGTAATACACCAATACGTATTCATAGTAATATATATGAACCAGATTATGTAGTAGTTGTGGATGATAGTTTATTAGAAGCTGTTGATGTAACTGCTGGTTTAAAACCTGATGGTGCAATAGTTATAAACACAACAAAAGGTGGAGATGAATTAAAATCTTTACTTAACGGATATACCGGAGATGTTTATACTATTGATGCAAGAAAAATATCATTAGAAACTTTAGGTAAATATTTTCCAAATACTCCTATGCTTGCTGCAATTGTAAAGGTAAGTGGAGTAATTGAAGAAAAAGACTTTTTAGCTGATATGGAAGGTTCCTTTAAACACAAATTTGCTAAAAAACCTGAAGTTATTGATGGAAATATGAAAGCTTTAGAAATGGCTTTAAAAGAAGTTAATAAAGTTTAGAAAGGATGGTTTAAATGATTGATAAAAATACTCCAGCTTGTGATATGACTATTGGTGGTAATATTTATAAAGCTGGTAATGCTAGAGAATTTAAAACAGGTGACTGGAGAAGTGTTAAACCTATTTACATATCTGAAAAATGTACTCAATGTGGTTTATGTTTTCCAGTTTGCCCTGATGATGCTATTCCTGTAAATAAAGAAGGAAAGCGTGAAGATTTTAATTATGATTATTGCAAAGGTTGTGGAGTTTGCGCTAAAGTGTGCCCATTCCATGCCATTGAAATGACTGAGTAAAGGAGATTATAGTATGGGAATTAGAGAAAGATTAAGTGGAAATGAAGCTGCTGCTATTGCTATGAAACAAATAAATCCAGATGTTGTAGCTGCCTTTCCTATAACACCTTCAACAGAAATACCTCAATATTTTTCTACTTTTGTTAGTAATGGCACTGTAGATACAGAATTTGTTGCTGTTGAAAGTGAGCATAGTGCTATGAGTGCTTGTGTTGGTGCAGAAGCTGCTGGTGCAAGAGCTATGACTGCTACTTCTGCTAATGGTTTATCATATATGTGGGAAATGATATATATCGCGTCCAGCTTAAGACTTCCTATTGTTATGAGCTTAGTAAATAGAGCTGTTTCAGGCCCATTAAATATTCACAATGATCATTCAGATGCAATGGGTGTAAGAGATGCTGGATGGATTATGCTATTTTCTGAAAATAACCAAGAAGCATATGATAACTTAATTATGGCTCATAGAATTGCTGAAAACAAAGATGTTTTATTACCTTTAATGGTATGTCAAGATGGATTTATTACTTCTCATTCAATTGAAAATATTGAATTGATTGAAGATGATAAAGCAAAAGAATTTGTTGGGACATACAAACCAGAACATTATTTATTAAATGATAAAGAGCCAATTGCTGTTGGTCCATTAGATGTTCAATCATATTTATTTGAACATAAATACCAACAGGCTGAGGCAATGAGAAATGCTAAAAAAGTTATTTTAGAAGTTGCCAAAGACTTTGAAAAAATGACTGGTAGAAAATATTCATTTTTTGAAGAATATAGAATGGATGATGCAGAAATTGCTGTTGTTTGTATGAACTCAACTGCTGGAACCACTAAAACAGTTGTGGATGAATTAAGAGAAAAAGGAATTAAAGCTGGTATGGTTAAGGTTCGTGTATTTAGACCTTTCCCTGCTGAAGAAATTTCCGAAGCTTTAGGAAATTTAAAAGCTGTTGCAATAATGGACAAAGCTGATTCTTTAAATGCTATGGGTGGTGCATTATATGAGGATGTTATATCAAGCATGTATACAGCCCAAAAGCAAGTTCCTGCTGTAAGCTATGTTTATGGTATTGGTGGTAGAGATACTACAAGTAACAATATCCATGAAGTGTTTAATTATTTGGCACAAGTTGCTAAAACTGGTGAAATTGATAATCCATATCGTTATGTAGGATTAAGAAAGTGAGGAAAATTTTATGGCATATAATTTAAAAGAAGTAATGGCAAATAAGCCATCTAGATTTACAGCTGGTCACAGAATGTGTGCTGGTTGTGGTGCCCCACCTATTGCTCGTATGGTTTTAAGGGCTTTAAAGCCAGAAGATCATGCAGTAATTAGTAATGCTACTGGTTGTATGGAAGTTTCAAGTTTTATATATCCATATACTTCTTGGACTGACTCATATATCCACACAGCTTTTGAAAATGCAGCATCTACTTGTTCTGGTGTGGAAGCAGCTTATCGTTCATTAAAAAAACAAAGCAAATTGCCTAGTGATAAAACAACTAAATTTATTACATTTGGTGGAGATGGCGGAACTTATGATATAGGTATTCAAAGTTTATCAGGTGCTATGGAAAGAGGTCATGATATGGTATATGTATGTTATGATAATGGTGCCTATATGAATACTGGTATTCAACGTTCTTCTGCAACGCCAAGATTTGCAGATACAACAACTTCTCCTGCTGGAACAGTTATACCTGGTAAAATGCAATCTAGAAAAGATTTAACAGAAGTTATGGAAGCACATCATTTACCATATGTAGCACAAACTATTGCTTATGCAAATTTTAAGGATTTATATGAAAAAGCTGAAAAAGCTATTTATACAGAAGGTCCATGTTTCTTAAATGTATTATCACCTTGTCCAAGAGGTTGGGGATATCCAACAGATATGTTAATGCAAATAAATAAATTAGCTGTTGAAACATGTTATTGGCCTTTATATGAAGTTATTGATGGCAGATATGTAATAAATTATAAACCAGCTAAAAAATTACCTATCGAGGAATTTTTAAAGCCACAAAAACGTTTTAAACATCTTTTTAAACCTGGAAATGAATGGATGATAGAGGAGTTCCAGAAAGAAGTAGATAAACGTTGGGAAGCTCTTTTGAAATTAGAAGAAACAACAAATAGATAACTAAAAAAGAAAAATAAGAGACTTAAATATTTTTTTAATAAGTCTTTTATTTTTTTATTTGTATGATATAATATAGTTATATTATTATATTATTTAGGGAGAAACATATGATGAAAAGAAAAGTTATTACTTTTTTGTTATTATTAATTAGTATATTTGTGTTTTTATTTAGTAATTATTCCACATCTGCTTCCACTGGAAAAACAATATTTTATAAAGATTCAGAAAATGGAATTATAGCATATAAGCAAATTAATGCATTTCAATTACAGTTATCAGATGGAAGAGTATTATCAAGTATGTCATTAACTACCAACTCTGATGTAACTGTTGAAGAGAATTATAAAAATGTTAACATTGTTTTTGTTTTAGATAACTCTGGATCTATGGGGGATAAAAATCGTCTTGGGATTCTAAAAAAATCCACTAACGATTTAATAGATAATCTTTCTAGTCAGATTAAGAGTAAGCTAGGGTTTGGTGTTATACGGATTTTCAGATGATCCAAAGGTAAAACTTGAATTAACTTATAATGATATAGAAACCGTTAAAAATACAATTGGTAAAATGATTTCATCTGGAGGAACATATATGTCTTCATCATTAAGTTTGGCACGTGAATGGCTTAATAAACCTGAAAACCGTGATTCCTTGAAACTTATAATTACTCTATCAGATGGTGGCTTGTCTAAAGGTAAGGATGAGCATAAAAACACATCTGATCAATTTTCAAAAATTCACGCAGACGGAATTTCTACGATATCAATTTTTGTTGACAATGCAAGCAAAGCATCTTTTCCTAAAGATAATCCTCCTACACATCAAAATGTTGATACATCAACTTCGGAAATGGAGAAAACAATAACTAATAAAATAGCAAAAGCTATTTATTCTAGAGCAATTGCAGTATCTGCTCCTTCTACAACATTTAATTTAAATAATGCTGGTATTATTCCTGGTGATGATAAAATTATATTACAAGTAGATGCAGAGATTTTACATGGAGCCACTTTATATATTGAATATATAATAAGTGTGACTTCTGCTTTTGACACTAAAAACATAGTTATAGAAGATATACCTAATATTTCTTTAAGGTATAACGCAAACCAAAAAATGCTAACGGAAAACAGAACGAATTCTAGTTATGGTTGGACTTATGACAGTGAAACTAAGCATTTAATTTCTAAGTCCGGTAGCACAGTTCAAAAAGCTGCAAATGCATATACAAAAAAATTACTCTTAAGTACAGTTCTTTCTTCAGAATTTTTTAATAGTCCTTCGACATTTGGAAATTCTGCTAAAATATCATTGCAAAATGCAACAACTGGAAGTAAAATAGCTATAGATAAATCTACTGATGGTAGCGATTTAAAAGCTTTAGAATTTTTAATTATTCCACCTACTGGCGTAGAACCTAAAACTTCTAACTTCAGCAACATTTTTCTCATTAATGTTTCTGTAATTATAATCTTTACATGTATTTTTGTATTATCTTATATATTTTTTAAGATAAGAAAAAATAAAGGCTCATAAATGAGCCTTTTATTTTTGTTTATTCTTCGTTTGGTTCTGGTGCACCTACTGGGCAAACACCTTCGCATGTTCCGCATGAGATACATGCGTCTTTGTTTATTACATATTTATCTTCACCTTGTGAAATGCAAGATACTGGACAACTTGCAGCACATGCTCCACAGCTAATACATTTGTCTGTAATTTTATATGCCATTTATTTCACCACCTCTCATTTTTATATCTCTTATTAAATATCATCATCGTCTGATTTTGTTTGCTCATCTAGTTTTTCTAGTTTTTCTAATTCTGCTAACTCTTTTGCATGTTCTTTTTCTTCTGGGTCTATCTCTTCTCTTCCAATGTTTTTTATTATTTTAACTTCTGAAGCTGGATATCTTTTATAAAATGTATCCTCTCCATCCTTAAATTTTACACGAATTATTTCTCTTAAAGTTTGTATTGAATCAACTGTTCCTTCTCCATCTTCTGTTTTTACAATTGCTCCAATTTTAGGAAGTCTTTTTAATTTATCTTCATATACGTTTTGCTCATATTTCAAGCAACACATAAGTCTTCCACAGTTTCCTGATATTTTAGACGGATTTAATGAAACATTTTGCTCTTTTGCCATTTTTATAGATACTGCTTCAAAATTATCTAAAAATGAACAACAGCAAAGTTCTCTACCACACACACCATTGCCACCTATTTTTTTAACTTCGTCTCTTACTCCAATTTGTCTTAATTCGATTCTTGTTCTAAAAACAGCTGCTAGGTCTTTTACTAATTCTCTAAAGTCTATTCTTCCATCTGCTGTAAAGAAAAATATAATTTTACTATTGTCAAATTTATATTCAACTTCAGTTAAATTCATGTCTAACTTATATTTTTTTATTTTTTCTTGAGCAATTTTAAAAGCCTCTTTTTCCTTTTCTCTATTTGCTTCATCAATTTGTATGTCCTTTGGTGTTGCTATACGAATTACCTTTTTTAAAGGTGCTGCTAAACTTGATTCAGCTATTTCTCTAACACCTGTAGTAACATCACCAATTTCTTGTCCTTGGCTAGTTTCTACTATTACTTTTTGACCCTTTTCTATATTCAATTTATCTGGATCAAAAAAATATACTTTTCCTGGTTTTCTAAATCTAACCCCTACTATCTTTTTCAATTAACTTCCTCCCATAGTTTTAGTAATAAGTTATCAATTGACATATCATAATTAGCATTTGCTAATATTCTTTGTTTTGTCTGTTCTATTATTTGTATTCCATTTATATAATTTGCTTTATGATTATTTTTTATAGCATTATATATCACTATTTCCATATAATCTAGCAAGTCAATAATTTCATCTTTGGCTGAATATAGCACATCTGCTTTTCTCCAAATTTGTGTTATATTTTGTTTATCTAATATGCCTATTAACTGCTCTATCTGCATGTATTGTTCTTTTGAATCATTTATTTTTAACGCTTTTCCAATACTACCTTCACAATGTTTTAACATATTTTCTGTAATATCTGAATCTATACCATTTTGTTTTAAATAGTTTATTATTTTCTCCTCTGGTATTGGTTCAAAATACAGCTTCATACATCTTGATTTTATGGTTGTTAATAACTTGCTTTCATTTGAAGTTGTCAAAATAATAACTACATATTCTGGTGGTTCTTCTAAAGTTTTAAGTAAGCTATTGGCAGCTTCTCTAGTCATTGTTTCTGCTTGTGATATTAAATATACTTTTTTACTTGAAGTTACAGGTTTTTCTTGTGCTTTTTCTTGTAAAAATCTTACTTGCTCTATTTTTATAGCTTTTCCATCTTCTGGTGCTATCTGTAAAAAGTCAGGATGGCTTTCTCCATTAAATTCTAAACAGGATTTGCATTGATTACAAGGTTTGTTTGTTTCATTACTGCATAATATCATTTTTGCAAACTCTTTTGCAAATAAGTTTTTTCCTATTCCCTCTTGTCCTACAAACATATAGCTATGTAGCACATTGTTGTTTTTTACTGTTGTTTCAAGTATTTGTTTTATTTTTTCATTTCCTATTAAATTTTCAAAAGACATTTTTATACCTTTCCAAATAAATCTAATGGCCAAAATCTAATCCAAACTTTGCTTTCAATTTTCTCTACTGGAACACATCCAAAAGCTCTACAGTCTGTAGATTGACTTCTATTATCTCCCATTGCAAAAACATATCCTTCTGGTACTGTAAATTCAGAAAAATAGTTGTAATTTTTTGCATCAACTGTTGTAACTACATTTGGTTGTAAGTAAGGTTCCTCCAACTCTGTTTCATTTATATATACTTTACCATTTTCAATTTTTACATGTTCACCAGGTAATGCAATTACTCTTTTTATATAACTTTCTTTGCCTATTTCTAGCACATAGTATACAAATTTACTCCACCAATTTGTTGGTTCTTTTTCATACTTAGCTACTGGATTTTGCAAATCTACTTCTAAGCTATTGCTATATGCTACTTTGCTAGGTGCCTCAAATGTGATTATCTCTCCCCTTTGTGGCATTTCATTTATTGTTCTCATCCATCTATTTAGTATTAGTCTTTGTCCTGGCATCAATGTTGGTTTCATTGAAACTTGACTTACAATTGTAGGTGTTCCTACAAAATACTTAATTACAATTGCTAGAGCAAATGCAATTACAATACATAAAATCCATTCTAATATATCACGTGTTTTGTCACTAATAGTCATTATGTTTTTACCCTCTTTCTATTTTTTATAAACTGGTATTCTAATTACAACTTCAGTACCTTTTCCTGCTTCGCTTTTTATATCAATACTTCCATTGTTTTGTTCTATAATTTCTTTTGCAATTGGAAGTCCTAGTCCAGTTCCACCAAGTTCTCTTGATCTTGCTTTATCTACTCTATAGAATCTTTCAAATATTCTAGATAAATCTGCCTCTGGAATTCCAATTCCATTGTCTATAACCTTAATATATGCGTCATTATACACAAATCCAACATATACTTTGATCACACCATTTTCCGGAGTATATTTTATGGCATTAGAAATAATATTTAATATTACTCTTTCTATTCCATATTTATCTGCATTTACTGGTGGTACATTTGCTGTTACAAAACATTCAACATTATGATTTTTCTTTTCCACCTCAAAACGTAGTCTATCAATACAATTTTTCGTTAGTTCTCCTAAATCAAATACAGATTCTTCTTTTGTTACTTTTTTATTATCATATCTAGAAAGTACTAGCAAATCTGTAACAAGTCTTGCCATTCTTCTAGCTTCTGAGCTAATAACTTCTAAGAACTTAGTTTGCATTTCTTTGTCATAGTCACTTTCAAGTAAAGTATCTGCATATCCCATTATTGATGTAATAGGTGTTTTTAATTCATGTGATACATCTGCTACAAACTCTTTTCTCATATTGTCTAGTTTTACATGCTCTGTAATATCTTGAATTACTACTATTACTCCCTCTGGCTTGTCACTTTCATCTTGGAAAGGTGCAAATAATAGGTTAATATATTTTTCCCCTATGTTTAACCTTTGTTCTGATGAAGTCCAATTTTCTAAATATACTATTTTCTCTAGGTTTATATCTGTATTAAATTTTGTGAATATACTATTAAATGTGTTTTTTTCATCTGTTAAATTTAATAATTGTATTGCTGCTGGGTTTATATGAATAATATTGCCCTCCATGTCAAAGGCAATAATTCCGTCTGTCATATGTAATAAAATAGTTTCAATTTGTCTTTTTTGTTTAGCTACTTCATTTAAATTTTGCTTTAGTTCATTTGTCATTAAATTAAAGGCATTTGATAGTTCTGATATTTGTGTTTGATTTTTATTTTGCTCTTTAAATTCAACTTCTTCACCATTTGCAATTTTTTCTGCGTTTTCAATTAGATTGTCTATTGGTTTTACTATTGCTTTATGTATAAAATATCCTACTAACACAGTAATAATGGCAAAAACGCCTATTGCAATTGCCATTATTAGTAATGTTTGTGATGTTTTTTCAGCTATTATTGTATTTATTTCTGTATTTGCTTTTTCAATTTGCTTTAAACTATTTATATTTAAAAATGATAATGCACCAATTATAATTATTCCTATTATGAAAAAAATTAGTATAATTTTCGTTTGTATACTTTTTATCATTTTTGATTTCCTTCCTTCAAGGTACAAATCTAGTTAAATTAGTTAGTTGCTAGATAATATCCAACTCCTCTTTTGGTAATTAAAATTTTTGGAGCTGATGTATCTTTTTCAATCTTTTCTCTTATTCTTCTTACTGTAACATCTACTGTTCTAATGTCTCCATAATATTCATAGCCCCATACTTTTTCAAGTAATGTTTCTCTTGTTACTACTTGGCCGGGCTGATTTGCTAAATATTTTAATACCTCAAATTCTCTTAAAGTTAAGTCAATTACTTTTCCTCTAACTTTAACTTCAAATCTTTCTGTATCTAGAATTAAATCACCTAATTCTATTACAACGTTTTCTTTTTTAGGTTTTTCTGCATTTGCTGAGTTTTGTACTTGAACTTCTGCTTTTCTTAAGTTTGCTTTTACTCTTGCCATTAGTTCTCTTACACTAAATGGTTTTGTTATATAGTCATCTGCTCCTAGTTCTAATCCTAATATTTTGTCAATTTCTTCATCTTTTGCAGATAATATTAGAATAGGCACATTTAGTGTATGTCTTAATTTTTTGCATACAGTTAGTCCATCTATTTTTGGAAGCATAATATCTAATAAAATTAAATCTGGTTTTTGTTCTGTTGCAATTCTTATTGCTTCTTCTCCATCATTAGCTTCTAAAGTAGCATACCCTTCTTTTTGTAAATTGTATGTTAAAATATCCACTATTGGTTTTTCATCATCTACTACAAGAATAGTTTTTTTAGATTCTTCTACGGAATTCAACTCTGTAGAATTTTCCTCTACTAAATTTAGATCTTCTTTTTTTAATTTTTCTTTATTATTCTCCACAAAAAAGCCCTACCTTTCTTACTTTTAAGACTTATAACTTTGATACTATATTTATATCATAATAACTAATTTTGTACAAGTTTTTTTCGATAATTTTGTCACATTTTTGAAATAATTTTGAAATTATTTTGTAATGATTTTGTAAAATTTTCTACACAAAAGAAAAAAGGGAGGGCGTTAATTAACGCCTCACCCTCTTTTCTTTGCATCCATTTTTTTATTGTAGCTTTTTACTAATTTGTATGCAACTGCACTGCTAATCAAAGCAGTGACAATGCTACATACAATATAGGTATAAAGCTTCGGATTTGCAACTGCAAGTTGCAAATAATCAGGGTTTGTTGTTGCCCAACTGTTCGGATATGCAAAAATTGCATACACAAAAGTTATTACAGTGCTGATGATGCTGATGGCTGCGATGGCACTGATAACCAGTGCAAGAACTCTCCAAATTTTCATTTTCATGTCTGTTATCTCCTTCAGTATATTTGGTTTGTTTTCAAAACTTTTAATATCTTAATTATACCATTTTTTCTTACATAAATCAAATTTGGTTTACATAACTGTAGTTTTTAGCTGTTATTATTATTGTTGTTATTGTTATTGTTGTTATTTCCAGAAGAACCTCCTGATGAAGATGATGAAGTTGGCTCATAGTGTGGCACTATTGTAATACTCTTTTTATCAATACTTATACCATCAAATGAATTATCTTTTGGAATTACAGTTAATGTTTTTATAACTTTCCCTGCGTCATTAACAAATGACAATATACTTCGACTGGCTACAATTGAATTTTTATCTGATTCTCCTAAAAACTCATATATCTCATTAAATACATTTTCTGTTATATTAGAATAATAATTTGCAATAGTATAGCATTTTTTTAATCTTACAGCTTCGTTATATGTCTTTGGTTTTATATCTATCATTTTAAGTCCCCCTTACAATCAATATAGAATAATTCTATATTTTGAAATGGTAAATTTATTGCTTGTATATGATAATAAGCATTATTTTTATGTTTAATATAATGATAATCTCTTAATTCTGTTGTAGTAAAAAACAAGTTGTTTGGTCTCTCGGTAGATAAGTTTTTATAATATATACTCAATATTGGTGTTATATCTGCACAATAGTAACCATCTTTATCTGATTTTCCTTTTTTTATTGTATTTGTAAATATTTGATGTGTCATAATATGTTCTTGTTTTATTCTCTGCTCATCTCCATATTGTAACATATCTCCTGTTAATAACATCATATATAGGGAATTGCTTGCAGGGTAATCACAATCTTCTAAAACTCCATGTTTTATATATAATTTTATCCTACTTTCATCTGTTATGTAGATAATATCTCTTTTATTTTTTATTATTTGCGACTCTAGCTTATATTCTATATCATCAACTTTTAATATAAACATATCAGTACTGTATAGCTTTTGTAACTTTTTATCAGCTGAGATAATTGATGTTAGGCTAGGTATGTCTTGATGTATAATTTTTGTCTCTTTCGGATAATATTCACTTGCAATATTTGGATGCATTTTGTTCAAATATACATAAGTAGACTCCTCATTGTTTTCATCTTTTGGATATAGCTCTTGATTATTTATATATATTTGTTGTTGTAATTTACAGGTATATGATTTATTGCTATTGTATTTGTTTTTCACAAAGGGACATCCTGTTTTGCATAAATATAAGTATTGGCATTCTGCACATTCTTTATTAAAACCTACTTTATTATGAACTTCAAATATTTTTCGTTTTGCATTTTCTAAAATGTTTTCAACATTGTCTTTATAAATATTTCCATAATAAAATTCATTATTTTTTTGTCCTCTTACACAAGAATAAATGTCTCCGTTTCTTTCTAGTAAGAAAAATTTTTCTCCACAATTATCACAATTTGTACAATATTCTGGTCCAAACTCAGCAAACCACTTATGCTTTACTCCATAGTCGAGCGAAGTTCCTATAAACTCCTTGTTCATTCTTTTATAAAATTCTACTTGTTCTTCTTCGCTCATTGCGTGCATTATACTATGTTCTTTATCATCCACAAATCCAATCATAAAATTAAAATCATTCATATCTAAACAAGTATTTTTTTCTAGATATTTAATATCTTCAATTATTTCATCTATTTTATTAGAATGTTCTTTAAATATAGTGGCAGAAACCTTTTTATTATTAGGTATCTCCTCTAGCAATTTAATATTACTTAGTATTTTGTTTAATGTCTTTTGATTTCCCTTTGTCACTCTATATTCTTCATGTAGTGAAAATGGTAAATCAAGTGAACCACTTATTGAAACATTAAATTCTTTTATTGTATCAATATGTTTTTCTAAGTTAAATAAATTTGTTTTTATATGAGGATTACCTAATTTGAAACCATTATTAGTAATTAGTTCTTTATTGTCTCTGTAATAATTTGATATATATTTTATAATATTTCTAAAGTCTTGCTTATCAAGGGTAGTTACTTCTCCTCCATGTAAAGATATGTTAAAAGGAATAACATTAGCATTCTTAAATTTCTTTACTGCATAATCTAAAGTTTTTAAATATGCGTCATCTTGTTCTAAGTCAACAGTATTTTCCTTTAGGTAACAGTATTTACATTTCATATTGCAATTCATTGTAGGCACATATAGTAGGTGAATAAATCTTAATTCATTGTCCATAAGTTTCTCCTCTTAAGTATTGTATTGATGTTGGACTTCCTTTAAACGCTCTTTCATTTATCACAGCATTTTTTGGAACCTTTATTGATTTTAGAGAATAGCATTGTCTGAATGCAGAACTTCCTATCTCAACAACAGTAGTTGGAACTGATACATAGCTTAGCTTTCTGCATCCATGAAATGCATGTCCACCTATTCTAGTAACTCCTTCTGGTATTATAATTGATGAAAGCTCAATACAATTCTCAAATGTATTACCTCTTATTTCCTTTATTTTAGATGGTAATATAACATTATCTAATCTTGAATCTCCACTAAAACATTCACCATGAATAGAAATAATATTGTCATGCAAATTTATTCTTTTTAGTGAAGTACAATATTTAAAAGTCTCGCCATTTAGTTCTATCACTTTACTAGGTATTGTTATTTCTGTTAATGATTTACAATTATAGAAAGCTCCGGCTCCCAAGTATTCTAAACTTTCTGGTAATTCAACTCCGTTTAATTTTTCAGCATTTTTAAAAGCTGATGCCCTTATATTAATTATTCCATTTGGTAAAAAAACACTTCGTAAATTTGTACAATTTTCAAAGGCACTTGCTCTTATTTCTGTAACTTTTGGTGGAATGTTTATGCGTTCTAAATTTTCGCATCCATAAAATGCTTTAGATTTTATACTTTCTAGATTTTTTGGTAATATTACTCTTTTAATATTTGTATTTTCAAAAGCTCCAATTCCTATTGCAATTACATTTTTTCCATTATGAGTATCTGGAACTACAATACTTTCAATGTTATTTTTAAAATCTCTTGTATACTTAATTACTGCATATCCATCACCATACTTAAAGTATAATAACTTTGGACTAGAGAATATCAATATTGGGATAATTATTGTAATAATTGCTGTTAATCCTGTTCTCAAATAAAGTGGAAATGCTATTTGTTTTTTATTATTTTTTACTTCTGTTACTATTTTGGTAATATCTTCGTTTGGCAGTTTCTTTGCTTTTTTGTAAATAACATTAACAATATTAAATTGTCTTGTTACTATAAAGTATATTAATATTGTGATTCCTTCACAAATTATACACGTTTTAAATTCAACATTAAAAATATACATCAATGTATAAACAGCTGTTAATATTCCCCATATCAAGACTGTTATATTTATCTTTTTGTTCAATTCTGGTGTTGTTAAACTCTGAATTTTTTCTCCTTGATTTTCAATCTCTTCTCTTATTAGATTTTTTATTATATTTTTTTCATTTTTCAAATACTTAGAATCAACTGTAACAATTGGACTCTCATCATTTACTTTTTTCATTTCTTACTCCTTATTATTTTTTCTTTTGCTAATTTATTATCATAAACAAATCATCCTGATAACTATTTAATGCACTTAAATCAATATTACTTATATTCTTTTTGCCAAATTTCTCTATCCATGTATTAGAAACTCCTAGTACATAAGCATATGGTAATATGTCATAAAAGTAATTTGCATTTTTACTCTCTAGCATTTCTAGTTGATCTTTTTCCGCAACATTAAGATAATTTCTAAATCCTTTTATTTTAGCTATAATCATTTCTCCATATTTTGTTTTTCTATCCATTATTATAGAAAAGAAGCCTGTTACAAATACAGATATAAAAGATAATATATACAACCAGTTAAATGTAGGGTCTAGATCTTTTATATATACATATGCTCCCACCCATGTAATAATAGATATAAATAATAAAGCAAATGTTATATTCATCATTTTTACTGATTTGCTATCATTAACCTTCTCATTAATTGTACTTTTTAACACTTTGTCTACTCTACTAAATACTTGTGGAAATGTAGGGTCTTCACTTAAAATATTGGTATCTCCATTTTTGAATAATTCTAAATATACAATTTGCTCTGTAATAGACAATGGTTTTAAATTCTGCTTATCTTTTCCTTCATTTATTATTTTATACTTATCTTTTTCCATTTCTTCAATTGAAATATAACCTTTACTAGCTAATTCTATTATCAAAGCTACCGTCAATTTCTTTGTTGATTTTTCACCATATATATACCCTATTTGGGCGCAATCTAAATCATCTGGCGGATAGAACTCAACTGTTCTACATTTCTTTTTATAATCTTTTCCATGCTTGTTCCATAATGTAAAGCTTATTATTGAAATGATGATTAATATAACACAAATGGCCATACATATAAATCCATAGTTATATGTTCCGCCTAGAAAATACCCATTTGGTAATAACATTTTTATAGTAATAGATTCACTCAATAAGTAATTATTCAAGGTTGCCTCAAGTGTTTTTCCTTCTACTTTATAACTAACTTTATTTGTAACATCTTCATTTCCTTTTGCAAATGATATATTTGTATTTTTAATTTCTTCCGGCATATTCACTGTGATACTTAGTTTATTTATTTTGGTATTATCATAGCTGTCAAATACATTAAATATTAGTTCATCTAAATTATTATTTAAGTCTATTCCCATATCATATCTATACTTTATTGTATATGTATGCAAACCAGCAACAGCAGAAGTACGGCTACTTCCTATTCTAATTGCTATACTGTCACTAGTTTTATTTAGAACAAATTTCTCTCCTATTGCTCTTAAATTTGTTATCTTTACCTTTTTTGTTATTCCTTTGCTACCATTATCATATTTTTGCCACAATGGTATAGATTTGTATATACCATTAAATTGTTTATCACTTGGAATGTTAACAACAAATTGCTCTGTAATATCTATTTTGTTATCTCTGTCAACATCAAGTATGATTTTATAATCTTCTATATTAAATTCAGATGAAATATAGGATACATTATTTTTAAATTTGTTTTTTTCGATTATTGATATAGCAAATGGTATTAAAATAAAAAGTACTATCCATATAACCAGAAATATCGTTGTATATAATCTATTTTTTCTTTCTATCATAACTATAAACTCACCTTAACATTATTTCTTTCTTCTATATTTGCTTCAAACATATTAGCTTGTTCAAATTTAAATATTGTAGCAATTATATTACTTGGGAACATTTGAATTTTGTTATTTAAATTTCTAACTGTTCCATTGTAATACTTTCTACTATTTGCTATTTCGTCCTCAATTTTGGTTAGTTCAGCACTTAAGTTTAAAAAGTTTTCACTCGCTTTTAGTTCAGGATAGTTTTCTGCCACAGCCATCACTTTGCTTATTCCTTCTGTTAATTGTTCATTAATATTTATTTTCTTATTTGTTAACATTTCATCATAATTACCTGTTCGTAAAGCCGTTATTTGGGTAAAAGTATCCTCTTCATGTTTTGCATATTGTTTTACTACTTCAACTAAGTTTGGTACTAAATCCCATCTTTTCTTTAAGTATACATCCATAGTTGAAAAAGCTTCTTTTACATCATTTCTTGCATTAATCAATTTGTTATATTGTACTATTACATATATTGCTAGTACTGCAATTATCGCTATAAGAATATATAACCACATAAAAAACATCTCCTATCAAAAAATATCTAACATCATTCTATCATGTTAGATATTTTTTTACAATATAAGACTTTAAATTTCTATTTTTTAAATATTTACTTCTACGTCATATATTCCACCTTCTGTATTTAGCTCAATTTTCTTGTCTGGTATTTCTTGTCCATTTAGCTTAAAGCTTTGTACTGTATTGTTTTTACCATTTGGATTACTTACATGAATGTTATATACAGAGTTTCCATGTTTATATTTTATGCTGTATTCTTTCCAGTCGCTTGGTATACATGGCTGTATGCTTAGGTATCCATTTTCTATGTGTAAGCCTAATAGATACTTAATACCCGCTTCATACATCCAACTACTTGAGCCTGTGTACCATGTCCAACCACCTCGTCCTGCTAAATTCTTTTGAGTATACACATCTGCACTAATTACATATGGCTCTACTTTATACTTGTTTGCCGCTTCTTTTGTTCTACTATGCTCAATTGGATTTATCATTCTATAATATTCCCCTGCTTTATCTCCAAAGCCCAGCAAACTGAATGCAATTATAGACCAAATGGCTCCATGTGTGTATTGTCCTCCATTTTCTCTAGTTCCTGGTACATAGCTACTAATATAGCCCGGTTTTAGTATTCCTTTGTCAAATGGTGGGTCTAGTAATTTTATCACTCCATTTTCTTTATCTATTAAGTGATTCTCTAAGCTTTCCATTGATATATATTTTTTGTCATTGTCTCCTGCTCCTGATATTACAGACCAGCTTTGTGCAATTGAGTCTATTCTACATTCCTCGTTTTGCATACTTCCTAAAACATTTCCATCATCCATAAATGCTCTTCTAAACCATCTGCCGTCCCATCCACTAGCATTTAATGCTCTCTTTAATTTTTCTGTTACTTCTTCATATTTTTTTGCTAAATCTGGTTCATTTTTTTCTATACATATTGGAATAAATTTCTTCAAAACATCATACATAAAAAATCCCAACCATACACTCTCGCCTTTACCTTTATTTCCTACTGTACTAAATCCGTCATTCCAGTCTCCTGAACCTATTTTAGGTAAGCCATTTTCTCCAAAGTCTAAAGATATTTCTATTGCTTTTTTGCAATGTTCATAAATGCTTTCTGTTAATTCTGTTTGCTCATATCTATCATACTTTTCGTCAACTCCTGTTTCAAGTATAGCACCTGTTAGATATGGTGTTTGAGTATCTAGTATTTGCTTATCTCCTGTAAATGATATATAGTCCTCTACTAAATATACTAGCCATAATCTATCATCTGTAAATCTTGTACGTATGCCTCTAGTTGTTTCTTCATGCCACCAATGTTCTACATCTCCTTCTATAAATTGATGTGCGCTGTGTTTTATTATTTGCTGTTTTGTAAATTCTGGATCAACATATTTTAATGCAATTGTATCTTGAAGTTGGTCCCTAAATCCATATGCCCCACCAGATTGATAATATCCTGTTCTTCCTAATAACCTTGAAGTTATAGTTTGGTAAATCAACCAACTATTTAATAAAATATTTGTAGATTCCAATGGTGTACTTACTTGTAGATTATCTGTTATACCTTTCCAGTAATTTTTAGTTTTTTCATATTCTTCTTTTACTTTGCTCAAATTGCAATACTTGTAAGCTATATCTTGGCACTCTAAAACAGTTTTCCCCACACCAAGTGTAAATACAATTTCTTTGCTTTCTAGTGCTTCTAGTTCTACTTCACATTGAATAGCAATTATTCCATTTTGCCATAAACTGTTTGAATTATCTAATTTTATTTGACGTATTCCATCTGGATTTGCTAAACCTCCATTGCCCACAAAGTTTTGCTTACTTCCAGTATATGAGGTTATTTTTTCACTGCTTGATACAAATAAATATTGTGAAAATGTCTCTTCTTGGGCAGTATTTTTCATACAAATCACATTTGAATTTGGTATAAATTCTAAATTGCAATATCCATTTGATTTAAGCTCATCTTCTTCTAACACTGGTTTTATATAATACACAAGTTTTAGTTTTTTCTTTTTTAGTCCATTGTTTTCAAGTTTTAGAGTTTGCACTTTTATATTATCTTCCATTGGAATATACATTTCTAAATTTTGACTTATTTCATCACTTTGATGGCGATATTTTGCATATCCTAAGCCATATGTGATATAGTAGTCATTATCATCTGGACAGGGATTTAAGCCCATAGACCATACTTTTTTACTTTCTTCATTTTGCAAGTATATTATTTCTGACGGTACATCTTGTACTGGTAAGTTGCTCCATGCTGTTAATCTATTTAATCTGCTATTTTTATACCAAGTATAACCTCCCATTCCCTCTGTTACTAAAGTTCCAAATTGCTTGTTAGTTAATATATGGCTCCATACTGTTGGTAATTTTTCATCTTTATTTACACGAATTGTATATTCTTTTCCATCTTGTGAAAAACCACCGTAATCATTTAGATATTTTAGCTCTGTTAACTTTTCTCTTTTAGCTGTTATGGTTTCTACCATTCTTGGTGTTTCTTCAAATGGTATATCTTTTATACTATCTAGATATTCATCTTCTAGTTCTTTTAAATACCTATATATATTGCCATAACTTGCATTTAAAGTTAGGTTTGCACGATACTCAAAAAAGTTTATCTCATCTTGTGATAAATTTTCTAATACAAAAATTCCACCTTTTATATTTTGCAAATATGATAAATTCTCATTTGAAATACTGTTATATATTTCATCTCTTAGATTACCGTCATAACTGTATTTTTCTTGATTTATAATTATCAAATCCACTAATATATTTTTCACTCTAAAATAGTTGTAGGCTTTTAAAGTTTCTTCTAAAGTTTCTATTTCGTCTTTTTCTTTTATTTTTAATAACAATATAGGCAAATCTCCTGAAATTCCATACTGCCACAACCTGCTTACAGGTGCTTCCATACCGCTACAAGTTAATGTTTTTAGTGGGTTATTATATAACAAATATCCTAACATTTTTTGATATAGCTCAGTCTGCTTTGCATTTACTCCTAAATATTTATTTTCCGCTTCTTTACTAGCTCTCGCAAGTTCAAAGTTATGTTTAATTGTAGCTTGGCTTGTAAATTCTTTTAAAGTTTCTTCTACTTTTTGTTTAGTCTCTGCAACTGCTAGAATTAAATTAAGAGTTACTTTTTCCTCTGGCTTTATTGTTATAGTTCTTTTCATACTTGCAATTGGCTCTGTGGTCAACTGCATATTGTTACTAAATGGAATTGAATTTTTTATTGCTATTGGAAGCCCTAATTCATTTCTTCCATAAAATTTTTCTTTATCTATTTCATATTCTAGCTTTCCTACTGTTTCATTTTCTGTGTAAAATTTTATACCTAAAAATACTTGATTTTCGTTGTCTGTCCTTTTTCTTCTAGTAACTAAAATTGCCTCTAAATTATCTAAATATTCATAGTTTAAGAATAAATTATTAAAACTTGGGTGGCTGTAGTCTTGTGCTGGTTCTGAAAGTATAGGTTCTAAAAAGCTTGTAATTTCTAGTGTTTTGCTTTCTAGCCCATGGTTTGTTATTTCTAAACTTCTTAGTTCTACTGGGTTATCTGCCATAACACTTGTTTTTAATATTGTTTCTATTCCACCATCTTGTCTTACTATTTTGTTTTGGTCATCTGAAAAATACATTACATATTTGTCTGCATTATTCATATAACTCATTTTATTTGCAGTCCATATTCTATTTGTTTTTACATCTTTTATATAAAAGAAAATTCCTTGTTCAATATCATTTGTTTTTTTGTACCTATTTATTAGTATATTTTTGTACTTGCTATAACCTTCTCCTTTTGCATTCATTACAACTGTATACTCATTACTTGATATTACATTTATTTGTAGAATTTTCAAGTTCGGCTTAGTTATTTCTCTTACTGAATAATTATTATCATATACATATTTTATTTTTTCTACCTTTTCTTTTTCCTCTTTTGTAATTATTATATTTTCTGGCATTTTTTCTTGAAGTAGAATGTCTATTGCCTTTAGTTCAGGGTTTTCCATAAACCTTTTTTGCATTATATTATTCTTAAATAGGTTGTTTATTGCAAGTAATATTAAGCCTTGGTGATGTGCCATATATGTTTTTACTACTGCATATTTTTCACCTTTTTTTAATCTAGTTGGAGTATAGTCAATTGATTCATAAAATCCATATTGTTTATACATACCGTTTTTTTCTAATATTTTTAAATTTTCAACAACCTCTTTTGGAGCCTCTGTAAGTGCTAAAA
Source organism: uncultured Clostridia bacterium (assembly GCA_934120135.1). Classification (GTDB taxonomy): domain Bacteria; phylum Bacillota; class Clostridia; order TANB77; family CAG-508; genus CAG-273. Next base: position 45,878 of record CAKOTK010000008.1, read on the forward strand.
TACTTCCATAAGAACTTGTTACCATTTCATCTGAAAGCCCTCTTTTTAGTCCTATCCAAGGGATTCCAAACGCTTTATATTGATAATTGTTTTGCAAATCTTTTAAATAAAAAGCTGACTCTGATATTCCCCAAGGAATGTTAAGTTTTTTAGCATATTCTTTCTGGCTCATAAGCATAAACTTGCATGACTCGTCTAATAGACTACCCGGATATTTAGGAATATTTATATTTGGCATAAAATATTCAAAAGCTGTTCCAGACCATGATACTAGTCCTTTGTATTTGTTCAATATTGTAAGTGTTCTACTCAAATTGTTCCAATGTCTTGCTGGTACATCTTTTTTAGCTATTGCTATTAAGCTAGTCTGCCTTGCTTCTGATGCAAGTAAATCATAATATGAATCTGTTAAACTGTTTTCCTCTATATTAAATCCAATTGAAAATAGGCGAGTGTTTTCATCATATAGTTTTGAAAAATCTGTGTTTTCAATTAGTGTATCTACTGTTAAAAGTAATGCTTCAACATTGTTTTCTTGAATATGTTCTAGTAAAAATTGTTTTAAAGTAAATAAATATCCAACCAAATTTCCACTATCTACTGATGAAATATATCTTGGCATTAAAGGTTGTAAATTATCTAGGTTATACCAATTGTATAAATGACCATTCCATTTTTGAAGATTACTAATTGTGTTTAGCATTTTCTCCAATAATTTAAGTGTGTCTTCCAGATTTTCGTAACCCAAATCATAACTAGCCACTACTGCAAGTAAGCCTAACCCAATGTTTGTAGGTGAAGTTCTATTCACAAGTTTTGGCTTTCTATCTTCTTGGTAATTGTCTGGTGGTAGAAAATTGCTTTTTTCATTTATAAATTCTTTAAAATACTGCCAAGTTTTTTTGCCTAAATTTAATAAATATTCTTTGTCTGCATCATTTAATTTTTCTAGTTGCAGTGTTACTTTATATTCTTTACTTATTTGCCACATTACCGCCGGCGTAATTATCCAAAGTAGTCCAAATAAAAGTATAAATATATTGCTGAATTTTAATGGTAATATAAATAACATTGCTAGTGTTAATACGCCTAAAATAACGTTTGAAATCATATTTTTATAATATGAAAATAAATCTTTTTTTACATTTTTTTCAGCATCTTCTGCTGTCATCCATTCAAGTAAATGTTTTTTGGTAACAATTACTCTTCTTAAAGTTTTTATACAAGCATTTAAGCTAAAATATGCTTTGTCTGGTAAATTTCCTAAAGCTAATAATCCTCTTTGAATTGCTGCATTTGGCCCAGATATTGTTTTTGTAAAAGTTTTTTGTGGTTTTTCTTGATCCTTTTTAAATAATATACGGTTTAATAATTCTAAAATAGTCGGGATTATTGTTGCTATCACAAGCAAAGTTATTATTGGCCATATTTTTATATTAAACAATAGCTTAAAAATACTTACATAAACCATTGATATTACTACTGTTGGCTCCAATAAACTTCTTACTAAATTGTCTAAAATTTTGTATCTTGATAATATACTTAATGGGTTTTCCTTTTTCTCTCCTCTTTTATTTATAATGCTACTGCCTAACCATTGCACCAATTGCCAGTCTCCACGTATCCATCTGTGAAGCCTTGCTTTAAAACTGTTATATCCTGTTGGGTATCCATCAAGTAACATTATATCTGTTGCTAGTCCACATCTTAAATAACTTCCCTCTAGTAAGTCATGGCTTAACACAGTATTTTGAGGTATTTCATTTGTAAGTACAGTAGAAAATATTTGTAAATCGTAAATTCCCTTTCCTGTAAAAATTCCTTCCTCAAAATTGTCTTGATATATGTCTGAAATAGCATTTGTATATGCATCTTTTCCACCTGAACCTGCATATAGTTTTGTAAAATAGCTTTTTTGCACATCTAAAAGTGAAATTCCAACTCGTGGTTGTATCAACGCATGTCCGTCTATTACTAAGTCCTGCTTATGATTTAATACTGGTTTATTTAATATATGCGCCATTGCACCAATTAGCTCTAAGCCGGTGTTTAAGCAAAGTTCAGTATCTGCATCTAAGGTTATTACATATTTAATTTTAGGAATTTTTTCGCATTTTTCAATTGTATTTGCTAAAAATTCATTTTTGCTTTTTCCTAAAACATATTCATTAAATTGATTTAATAATCCTCTTTTTCTTTCCCATCCTAAATAACACTCCTCTGCTGTATTCCAAGTTCTTTTCCTGTATAAAAAATGAAACTTTGGATAGTTATTATCTGGATACTTTTTATTTAATCTATCCGCTTCTTCAATTCCTGTACTTACAACCTCTTCGTCAAAAGGTTCTTTTTCATTTTTTCCTGCTGTGCAGTCGCCTAAAAGTGCAAAATATATGTTATCACTCTTGTTTGCCATATAATATTTTTCTAAATTTTTCATTATTTTTTGCACTTTTTGTTTAGAATTCACAATTGTAGGTATAACCACAAAAGTTGCTGATTCTTCCGGCACACCTGCTTCAAAATCCAATTTAGGTATTGGTTTTGGTTTTATAAATTTTCCTAAAATATATTGTGCAATTTGCACTAAAATGGTTTGCACTGGGATAATTAGCAATACTCCTAATAGCACAGCAAACCATACTGAAAATTGTGCTTTTGCATAAAAACAACTTGCAAATAATATACAAATTATAGCTGTGCAAATATTTAGTGCAGTGAGCCATATTGCAATTTTTTTATCATTTGATAGCTTATTTGTTTTTTTGCCTGTCAGCTCTTGTAGTAATTGCCCTTTGCCATCTGATATTAAATAATATCCTACATGTTTTTGTTTATCACCTTTTGCTTTATCAGCTAAATGCCATACTTTTTTTGCTATATATATTTCAGAAATTTTAGTTTTTTTAGCTATTTCTTTTATTGCATTTCTGTATACTATTTTTGTTTGATAATCCATCTTTTCATAGACATTTGCTGGATCTTGCTTTAATATATCTTCAACACCATTTATGTTTTCAAAAATTTCTAGCATACTAATTCTATTTAGATTTTTAATGCTTGTAATACAATTGCCCATTGATACTTTGTTTATAGCAATTTCAAAATGCTCTTTTTTTATGGCTTCATCTAAATCCATACCTGCTCTATTTACCTGTTCTTCTAAAATAGATATATATGGATATGCCTTTTTACCGTACTTTTTTAACTTGTATGATAAATACTCAATAAATGGATATTTCATTTCTGTATGTTTTGTTAGTTTGTCTTTGTATTCTGATAGCTTGGTAAACTGCAATTCATCTTTATTTTTTTGTTCAACTAGTCTTTCAATTATATTTTCAACTTTGTATTTTTGGAGTTGAGAAACATATATTTTTTCGCAAATTTGCCTAATGTTTTCTATTAGAGCAATTTTCATAAAAATGCCTATGCTCCATATTTCTTCCATACTTAAGGTCTTCTTTTTTTGGTATGCCTGTATATAATCGCTTAAGTTTTTGCCATCTATTTTATTATCTGTGTAATTCACAATTTCACTTGCCAAAACATACACTCTAGCAAAACCAGCATAATTTCCATTTGCTAGTCCTAAAAACTTTGTATATTTATGTTTTGGAAGTTCCAACTTTATGTTTTTTACAGCTTCATCTATTACATAGTAATTGTCTAAAATCCACTCTCCTGCTGAATGTATTGGTATTTTTAATTTTGCATGTTCATTTAACAAATTATATGTTTGAGTAATTAACTCAAAATTTTCTTTTAATCTTGGAATTGGGTATGTTTCTTTATCCGAAAAATTCTGTAAATTGTGGCTTGAAGCCACTTTCTCTAAATAATCTTCTAATTGATTTTTACCTAAAATTGCACCTTTTATCATTAAGGTTTTATATTGCATTTTAAAATTCCACTCCTTGCATTATATGTTTACACATATTTTTCTCAAAAAGTGGAATTTTTATTCATTTTGGGGTAACTTTTGGGACGGGTTCAAAAAGCACCCAAATTTAAAATCAGATTAAAAAAAGTAGGATTTGAGAAAAAGGTGCTTTTTGACCCCGTCCCCAGAGACACCCGCTGGCACCTTTTTATATTTTAATTGATATTCATACAATATTCTAATACATTTTCTTTGTCATATCCTAATGCAGAATTAAACTCGTCAATTACTTTGGTAGTTCCATATGTAGCTGTTATTTTACTAATATTTCCTGTTAAATCAACTGTTTCTCCTCTTTGTAAACTTGTTAATATAGAGTTTTCTGTATTGCTTTCGGTTTTTACCTTAACGGCCATATAATATTCTGTATTATCTTGTCCCTTTATACGAATAGTAAAGAAGTAATCATCATAAAATGTTGTAAGTGGTACACTATGGCTATTATTGCTATGACCAATATAAAATTGATTGTATATTTCATAGCTATCTTTTTCTATTCTAAAGCTTTGACCCAACGTTCTCTTATTTTTCAATTGTTCTACAATATTAGAGCTATCTAATGTAATTACTCCTTTACTTTTATTAACGGCAATAATTATAATGTTTGCTACTAATACTCCTACAATGAAAATAATAAATATTATTCCAAATAATTGTTTTCCTTTCATTTTACTCTCATCCTCCCTATTTAATTATTAAACATATTTTCAAATTCTTCAATGTTTTTTAGTTGATCGTCTATTCCTCTAAGTCTTTTATTAACTTCTAAAATTAATTTTGTATCATCTTTAAGTTTAATCTTTAATCTTTTTTGAATTCCTAAAAGATCTTTTTCAGTTTCAACTTTTACTACATTTGGTGTGTCTATTTTAAAATAATTTACAATTTTTTTATTGCTAAGTTTTGACATTTCAAATAGATATATACTTTGTGTATCAAAATATACAATATAATTTCCTATAGTTAATGCACTTAGGGTTCCAAATAATATCGTATTAGTAATCTTAATTGGCTGTGTTGCAAAAAAATATTTATTTGAAGATAAATTATTTAATTGTAAAAATCTTCTTATATTAGCATCATCTAGTTTTTCCAAATTATAATTGCTTACTATTTTATTTTCTTCCATCTTGCACACCTCCTTTACATTTTTATTTATATATATTTTTTTCATAGCTGTATTCTAACATATTTTCATATAAGGTTGCAACAAAAAAGAAAAAACTCTTCGCTAATAAATCTTTATTTTCTGGGTGTGAGTGGGGATGGGGGCAAAAATCTGGTAATTAAGCCTATCGGAAATAAATTTTTTTGTAATTTTAATTTCTGACAAATATACAATAATGTGTTATTATTTAGTTACAAAATAATGAACGTTGAGTCGCAATGTTCAAGACTACAGTATGTGTACCTGTGAATACACATACTTTTTTTTGCATAATTTTAGAATTATCTCATATATATGATTATGGGGTGTGTTTATGGTTGTTTTAAGTAAGAAGAGATTGGGTATTATTTCTAGTATCTTGTTGGTTTGTGTGTTTGTTTTTGTTTTTCAAATTGCAAATTCTGATAAAACTGTTCCTACTGTTTCTTTGCCGGTTTCTAATAAGGTTATTGTTTTGGATGCTGGTCACGGTAAACCTGATGAGGGTGCTCAGTCTAGTAATGGTACTACTGAGGCTGAAACAAATTTGAAAATAACTTTAAAGGTTCAAAGTTTGTTAGAGCAGTCTGGTGCTACTGTAATTTTGACTCGTAGTGACGAAAATGCCATTTATGATTTAGATAAAAACTCTTTGAGGAAAAAGAAAATTTCTGATATTCATAATAGAGTAAAAATTGGTAATGAGAGCTCTGCTGATATTTTTGTTTCTATTCATTTAAATAAAATTCCTCAACAACAGTATTATGGTTGGCAATGTTTTTATAAGCAAAATGATGAGAAGAGTACTGCTTTATCTAAGAGTTTACAACAAAATTTAAATGATTCCATTCAAAAAGAGAATAAAAGAGTGGCTATGAAACTAGATAATGTTTATATTATAAAACATGTAGAAATTCCTATATCTATTGTAGAATGTGGTTTTTTATCTAACCCTGAGGAAGAACAACAGCTTTTAACTGATGAGTATCAAGATAGATTAGCTTGGGGAATTTATAATGGTATAATGGATTATTTTTATAATAATTAAAAAGATTCTCCCAAAGAGAGAATCTTTTTTAGCTATTATGTTTTCTTCTATCTATTACATATGTGCTGCCTGGTGTAGTTTTGGCTAAGTGTTTTACTTGTGCAGCAGTTTCACCTATTTCTAATACATTTTTAAATCTACCTTCATCTACTACAACTACTGCAATTGATATACTTGTAAGCGGAAATTGTTCTATTATACATTTTCTATTTGGTACTTCTAAGTATCCTTTTTCAATATCTTTTTTATTAAAATATTTAAGTTCTCCTTGGTCAAATTCTAATACTATATTTTGGCATATTTGCTCACAATTTATATTAGAAGTAATGGCAACAAAGTCATCTCCTCCAATATGACCTACAAAATTCCCTTCATCTTCTGTATCATGTAAGTGATTAGATATACATCTTGCTGTAAATTTAATCATTTCATCTCCGTTTAAAAATCCATAAACATCATTATATGCTTTGAAATTATCTAAGTCTATATATAAAATTGAAAATTGCTCATTGTTAAGTAAGCGTTTTTTTATTTCTGCTTGAATTTGAACATTACCTGGTAATCCTGTTAATGGGCTAACTCTACGGTTTGTATCAAGCAAACGTATTACATTTTTAACTGTATAATATAGATATTCTTCATCAATTGGTGCTTTTATATAGTGTTCTACACATGCTTGCAAAATTTGTACCCTGTGTTGTTTTTCTGTTATTGATGATATTACAATTATTGGTGTTATACTATTGTCCTCATTTGCCCTGATTTTATTACAAAGTTTTATAATATCTTCTTGTATCCCATCTTCATTTATTATTATCAGAGCAGGGATATTTTTAAGTACTGTTTCTATGTCTGTTGTTTTAGCTTTTTTAAATTTATAGTCTTTTTCTTTTTTAAATAATTCTGTTAGCTTGCTTTTTAATTCATTTCCATCATCAATTAAATAAATTTCTTGCGCCATCATTTGTCTCCTTTTATTATGGATTATATTGTAGTTCTGCTGTAGCTTTTTCTGTATATCCACTTACATTTGTCACTTCAACTGAGATAGTATTATTACCTTCTCTTAGATTTACTGGTCCTACCTTAACTGATTTTCTGTTTATATTTTCAGCTTTATATATTTCTCCATTTAAGTTAATAACTATGTCTTTTACCCCATCTTTATCAGATGCTTTTACAGTAATTTGCCCTTTATTACGAATAACTGACATTTCTGGTTTTGAAGTAGTAATAGTAATTTCTTGTTCAGGTATTTCTTCAATATTTCCATTTGTATCTACTGCTATTATTCGTATTTTCTTTAATCCTGCTGTTAATGGTACTTGTACAATCATTTCTTTTTGTCCCTGTTGTTCTGCATTAACTGTAACTGGTTCGCCGTCTTCCCATTGATATGTTATATATGCTATTTCTGTTTCATCTTTTGCTATAATTTTCATTTTATCGTTTCCATCTTTGGTTTCAATTTCAATAGATGGTTTTGTAATATCTACTCCTGTCAATAAATATTGTTTTTGATATTTTACTTTTTTGCCATTTATATCTTCTATTGTAAGGTTCAAGATACTATCATATCCTAAAAGTGTAATTTCTTCTTCAGCTCTAGTACTTCCAACTGGAATTGCACTCTCTTCCCCATCATTCCATGAATATATTATTTTAGAAATTTCAATATTATGTGCAACTCTTATTATTGCCTTATCATTTACTCTTCCTATTTCAACATATGGTATATTCTCCGGCTTTCTGTCATCTACATTTCTATATAAGGCATATGAGCCTTGTCCTGCAAGTGTAAGTCCAAACACCATAGTTATTACAGCGAAAAAGACTACTATGCCTTTTATTTCTATTGGTCTACCTGTTCTTATTTTTTTAGTCTTCACTTTTTCCTTTTTTTTATTTTCAACTGCAAGAATTTGATTCATATGTCCAACCTTCCTTTGTTACATTTTTACATAAAATATTATACCACAAGCGCTTTTTAATGTAAACAAAAAATAATGCTAAAATTGCTTTAGCATTATTTTTATTGTTAAATTACGTATTTTTTAATTAAGATAACTCCTCCTGCAATCATGCTTATTGATGCTAATGCAAGTGTAGCATATGTAGGTGCATTACCTGTTGCAGTAGTTAAAATAACTGGTGCCTCATCAATATCATCTTCTCCTTTTTTGTCATTACCAGGTGTTGAATCGATATCTGGTGAATCATATTCATTATAATCTTCATAAATTTCAGCCCAGTTTGTTTTTAATCCCATGTTGTTCTTTCCATTTATCCATGTAAGTATAATTTCTACAGTTTGGCTTTCTCCTGGTTTTATAAGAACATCTTTTAGTTGGTCTGTTAATACTTTTCCGTCATCTGTCAATCTCCATTTTGGATTATCCTCTGCAACGAATTTTAGTCCTTCTGGAATATAGTCTATTATTTCTTTAGCATATCCTTCTATTTCGCCTTCATTCGTTATCTTAATACTAAATTTAAATTTTACAGTAGTTTTGTTGATTCTATCTGAACGAATTTCAACCTTTGCTGGTGGTTCTGGGTTTTCATCTCCAGTATGTCCTGTTTTAGTTATAGTAGTCTTTCCATTGTATGTTACTATTGATTCTGTTACCCATTTCTTCAATGCTAAATCAAAATATTTTACTTTAATTTTTTCTATATCTTGATCATCTTCCTCTGAAACGTTGTTGTCTGGTGTTGAATCAACATCATCAACGTCATTGCCATCTTCATCTGCATCATTAGCTATTTCTGCTGTGTTTATTATAATTCTGTCAGATGTATTTGGCTCTGTTACTTTAAATGCAATTTTTATATCTTTATAATCAGGCATTGTCATTGTTTCAGGGTCAAATGCTTTTAGTAGATTATTACCTTCAACAGTTTCATTTGCTTTAGATAAATAATCTGTTTTAATATATTTTGCTTCTTTTACATCAGTGGTTTCAGTTCCATCTTCTTTATACATCTTCCACTTAAATGCAGTGTTTATTGTATTTTCTGGTAAGAACTCTAATCCTTCTGGCAAGTTATCTTTAACTTCTTCAGCATATCCTGCCACATTACCTTCATTAAATATTCTTAATGTATATACAACCGTATTTCCATTTGCTACCTCAACTGGATTTTTTGGATGTACATATTCATATTTGCCGTCTGCTGTTTTTGTAAATACTGGTGCTCTATTTGTGATTTCTTTTTCATTTACACCTGTAATGAATTTTCTTAATGCTAAATCGAATTTTTTAAGTATTAATTTTTCAAAGTCATCGTCATCTTGTTGACCTGCAATGTATGCATCTCCACGTTCAATTTCTGTATCTTTGTATGTTGGTAATGTTGCATCTGTTGGTATTACTACATTTGATTTTTGTGAATCTCTATCAATTACAGTGTTACCATCCTTATCTGTAAAATCTGTAATATCTGCAATATTTGTTATTTTTTCATATAAGCTAATATTGTCTTTTACTTTACATTTAATTTTAACATCAATATAGTCTAGTACATTTCCATCAAATGCTTTTAATAGAACTTTGTCTGTGTTGTTTGTTCTATTTTCATAAATTTGATCTCTACTTGCAGAGCTTGTTGTTGTTGAAGATGTTATATTTGTTTTTACAGTTCTTCCATCTTCAGATAATATCCATCCATATTTTGCATTTAAATCATCGTCTACTATAAATTCTAGTTGTGGTGGTAAATGGTCTGTTATTTCTGTTACATAACCATCTACTTGCCCTTCATTGTATACACGAATTGTATATGTTACAGTATCTCCGTTATATACACTTACTGGTGTTTTTGGATGATTATATGTTGCTGTTGTTGAACTTCCATCTTTTAATGAGTCAAGAACAACCTGTGGTTCTCTATTTGTAATTTCTTTGTTATTTACAGCTGTAACAAATTTTCTTAATGCTAAATCAAAGTATTTTCCAAACATTATTAAGTCTTCAAAATCATCATCATCTTCTTGACTTGTTGTACCATAATTATCTATTTTTACGTTATCTGGTTGAGAATCACGATCAATTACAGTTTCATTTCCATCTTTATCTTTATGTGCAGTTATTTCTGCTATATTTTTTAGTCTTTGATCTGTTGATTGAGTAGGAGCTATTACTTTACATTCAACTTCCACATCAACGTATTTTAATTCTGTTCCATTAAATGCTTCAATTAGTTTGTCTGCTAAATAACTTGTTTTTATTGTCTTTCCATCTCCTGATGGATTTGTCCAACCATAAGTTTGATTTATTGTACTTTCTGTGTTTGGTACAAGTTCTAGGCCTGATGGCAAATAGTCTGTAAGCTCTGTTACATATCCATCTACTTCACCTTCATTATATACTCTAATTTTGTATATTACTTTGTCTCCTGTTGTTACTGTTAATGGATCCTTTGGATGTACCTTATTAACTGTTGTTATATCTCCATTAGCTAATTTAGCTAATTCTGATGCATCTATTTGTGGTGTTCTATCAACTGATGGTGCTTGACCATTTATTGATATAATGAATTTTCTTAATGCTAAGTCAAAATGTTTTCCACCCATTATTAATTCTTCAAAGTCATCATCATCTTCTTGGCTTATTCTTTCATAGTTATTTAAATCTACATCGTTTGGTTGAGAATCACGGTCAATTATAGATTCATTTCCATCCTTATCTTTATGCCCTGTTATTTCTGCTATATTTTTTAATTTTTGGTCTGTTGATTGAGCTGGTGCCACTACTTTACATTCAATTTCTACATCTAAATAGTTTAGTTCTGTTCCATTAAATGCTGTAATTAATTTATCTGCTAAGTAGTCTGTTTTTATTGTCTTTCCATCTCCCGATGGATTTGTCCAGCCATAAGTTTGATTTATTGTACTTTCTGAGCCTGGTATAAATTCTAGTCCTGATGGCAAATAGTCAGTAATCTCTGTTGCATAGCCATCTATATTTCCTTCATTATATATTCTAATTTTATATATTACTTTATCACCATTGTTCACTGTTAATGGATTTTTTGGATGTACTTTATTAGCTGTTGTTGTGTCTCCACTAACTAGTTTAGTTAATTCTGAGGCATCTATTTGTGGTGTTCTATCAATTGATGGTGCTTGGCCATTTATTGATATTATAAATTTTCTTAATGCTAAATCAAAGTATTTTTCCTCTTCTTTTATAACTGTTTTGCTGTCTGAAAAGTCTACTTTTTCTTTTTCAACCTTAACAACAGGTTGGTCTTTAGTAGGATCTGGATTTTCTACTGACCAATATGTTGATTTTGTTGTTGTATATGAACCTGATATTTCAAGCTTAATTGATTCAATATTTGCACTTATTGGTACAGAAATATAAAAATTTTGTCCAACTAATTCTTTAAGTGTTGCATTTGTTTGCTTTTTATTTGAATCTAATAATGTTATATTTGAAACCTCATTATCATTTTGGTCTAAAAATTTTGCATTAAAAGAATAAGCTATATTTCCTTGTCTTTGTAGTGTGAATGGTCCAACTACATAATTATTTCCATCTTTTACAATTTTGGCATCTGTTTCAGCTATCTTTATTGGGCTTGGTGTCACAGCGCTATTATCAATAGTATATGTAAAATTTGTTTCTTGTGGAGTTTGTACTAAATAGTCAAATAATGCTTGACAAGCATTTGCTCTATCCCATCCGTCATCTCCAAAATTAATCAATGATTTAAATGTACTATTCTCAGTTCCTTGTACAGTATTTAACCAAAAATCAATACTAGTAACATGGTATGCATCTCCTTCAGGATTTGTATAATACCATACTGCTAATTGTTGTACTGCATCTATATCATCATCAGTTAAAAGTTCCAATTTACTGATTGTTACGTCTGGATTTCCAGATTTTTTTGCATACTCAGCTGCAGCATCCAACAAGTTCTTTTTATCCTGAACTGCTCTATTAGCTTCTTCTGTTGTTGGATTTGTTTTTGGTGCTACGTAACAATTATCTAATATCCATAACAATGCCTTATATTCTTTACTTGATGTATCTGGTAAAACATTTTTATATTGATCTGGTGTTATGCTATCTGGGTCTTTTAAATTAAAATATTGTGTGTAATGTGTTTCTTGAGGTACTCCTGATACATAATCACTAGAACCAAATCCTGGTCCACCTTTTAAACAATATATTGTACTGTTTAATCCCTTATCATTACCATTTCCATCTGTTTCATAAATTTTCCATACATTTTTGTTATTGCTTGCTAATTTGTACCCATAGCCTGAATTTCTTAATAATTTAATATTAAGATACATACTGCCTGTAGCTGCTTTAACTGTTGTAAACAAGCTAAATATGCAAGTTGTCAAAAACAAAATTGTTATAAATATTATTCCTTTTCTTCTCATTGATTTACCTTCCTTTTAGTTATAATATTATACTTATATTTTACTTTCGTATTTTATCAATGTCAATAGCAGTTTTTTCCTATGTTACATACATTTTTGTAGCCTTATTTTTTATACTTACGGATATACATTTTCCGTTTTTTAATTAAACTTTTACGCATTATATTACAATTATATTACATTTTTGTAACATTTTCAAGTTTTTTTATAGTTAAATTGGCGTTTTATTAAGTTTCCGTAGGAATTCATCAATTTATTCTATAAAAAAACAATGAAACTTAATAAAATTTCATTGTTTTTTTATTTTTTGGAGGCGCCTATCGGAATCGAACCGATGATCAGAGTTTTGCAGACTCGTGCCTTACCGCTTGGCTAAGGCGCCACAACTTAATATATAAAATGGAGCGGGAAACGGGGCTCAAACCCGCGACCTCTGCCTTGGCAAGGCAGCGCTCTATCAACTGAGCTATTCCCGCATATGCTTTTTTCAAAGCATATTTATAATAACAAATTTTTAATAAAAAGTCAAGGTACTAATGATAAAAAATCTATAAAATAATCAAATATATTCTTTTTTTCTATAATTTGCTTATTTTTTATATTTAAATTTGCTATTGTTTTTTCATTTATCTGTACTTTTGCACTTCCTATAATTTTTCCTTCCTCTACTGGAGCTTCTAAATAATAAAGTGAATTTATCTCTATTTTCACATTATCAATATCTGTTCTCTTTACTGCAATTTTGGAATAGTCTAAGTTTTCAATCTCTAAATTTATGTTTTTTTGTTTTGCTTTATTTATATATATGCGCTTTTCATTTAAATATTTCCAATTTTCAAATTGTTCTTTAATATTTTTTTCAATATCAATTACTTCATAATTTTTATATGCATATTCAATTAATTTTATACTATCTAATGTTCTAATTTTTTTAGTATCTGCGCCTAGTACTACTGTTATAATATCTAAATCATCTCTTTTGCACGCTGTTACTAAACATCTACCCGCACCATTTGTAAAGCCGGTTTTTACACCATATACCCCATTTAAGCTACCTAATAGCTCATTTGTATTTACTATTAAACTACTTCTAGCATTTATTGTAATGTTATAACTTTTTGAATTTACAATTTCTTTGAATTTTGGTATATTGAGTGCATAATCTGCCATACATGCAAGTTCATATGCTGTTGTATAATGTTTATCTTGATCTAATCCATGTGGAGTTACAAAGTGACTATTTACTAGTCCCATTTCACTTGCCTTTTTATTCATCAAATCAGCAAAGCCTTCTATTCCTCCGCCAACATGCTCTGCTAAAGCTACGGCTGCGTCATTTCCAGACTTTAGCATTAATCCATATAGCAAATCATGTACTGTAATTTTATCATTTGTTTTTAACCCTAATCTGGACCCTCCTGTTCCAGCTGATTTTTTGCTTATTGTTACAATGTCATTTAAATTTGAATTTTCCAGCACCACTATTGCTGTCATTATTTTAGTAGTACTTGCCATTGGCACTTGTTTAAGTCCATTTTTTTCATATAATATTGTTTTTGAATTTCTATCAAATATTAGCCCAATTCTTGCATTTAATTTAGGTTCATCTGTAGTTTTGGCAACTGTTTCAATTGTTTCTTTTTTTATTTCATTTATATCTATTATTTCATTGTCATCTATATTGGCATATGACACAGTGTTTATAGCTAATATAGTAGCTAATAAAAAAGCAAGCGTTATCTTTTTTATGATATTGCCACCATTTTTAAAAGGGTGCTTTTTGACCCCGTCCCCAAAATCACCTTTCATAAAAAATCACCTTTTACATTATATTTGTAAAGGTGATTTTTATGAATAATTTAATTATCTTCTGGCGTCTCTTGCTTCTGCATCTCCCCATGGTGTTCTTTCTTCTGGTTCTTCTTCTCTTTCTTCTTGCTTTACTTCTTTTATTTCTTCGTTTACTCTTTCCTTTGCTTGTTTTTCGGTAAGAGCTTCTTCTCCAATCATATGGTTAAAAATTGCCACAGCTTCAATCTTTTGATAACCTTGATTTATAAATCCGTCTATTATTTCATCAGCATGTTGCATTAGGTACACTCTATCATATTGAATTTCATCTTGTGGTTTTCCTACATTTTCCATAGATTCATATGAACTAGTTTCTTTATCTGGGTCTGCCATTCCTGTTTTCATAGATGTTTCTTCATTTACTTGTGCACTATTATAGTCTCTACCTCTAACTTCAATGTCGTGTGCTGCCCATTCTCCATTTCTTCCTTGTCTTGCTTCTTCTATGTCCATATATCCATATTGGTCAAATTTTATATTTATTCTAACATCCCTTACATCCTGATCTCTTTTAGTTAGGTTTTGTGTTCTCATTACTTGTTGTGGAGTTTCTCTTGTTACAGGGTTACCATCTTTGCCAATAGATATTGTTTCTTGTCTAAATGATGTATTTGATGGTTGAATATATTTTGATGGTTGTAATTCTCCATTTTCATCAATATATTCTGCTTTTACTTTTCCATCATTGTCACGACTGAAAATTAAATTTCTTTCTATTTCTGGATGATCTTTGTACAAATTGCTATTGTCTCTAACTATTAATACATTATTTGTTGGAATTCCTTTTTGTTTTGCAATTTCTTGTTCTTGTGAATTGTCATCTTGACTTTTTTCTTCTTCTTGCTTTTGCTCTATTTTCTTTCCTTTTTGTTCTTGTTTTTCAACCTCTTTTTCTAATTCATCATGTTCTAGTGATATATCTTCTTCTCTTAGCTTTTCTGGTAATTCTAATGTGGCTTCGTCTAATTTTAGTATTTCAAAGAATTTCTTATATTCTTGCTTTAATAATTCTATATATTCTGGTGCAAATTGTACCTTTCCTTTTTCGTTTACAGTTGCAATTAACTCTCCATCTTTATTATAAATTTCAAAAGTTTCTACTTGATTTTTTCCTTTTGTTTTTTGTAATTTAGTTACAAATATATCATTTTCTATAAATTTTGCAGAATCAAATGTGAATTCTTTATAATATGTTATGTTTGAAATTGCAGTGTCTTTTCCTTCTCTTTCTGCTATTTGTGTATAGATTTCTGCCATTGTTTGTTTTATTTCTTCTGGTTGTTTTTGTTCCATAACCAATCTCCTTATTTTCTTCATTTTTACTATTATACCACATAATAAAAAACTTGTGAAGATTTATTCTCCACAAGTTTTGCGCTATACTCCAAATGACATTACAAAATCTGTACCTTCTTTTAGTTGCATTACAAATGTTTTTGTTATACTGCTTATTCCATCATTGTCAGTTATTTTTATATCATATAAATATACTTCATTTTGTTTCTTAGCATTGCTTGCAGATATTTTATTTTTCTCAAAGAAATTAGTCTTTATATATGTTTGAAAATCTGCTAATGTTTTGAAATTATTAGCTTTAAATGTATTGTCCAGTTTATTATATACATATCTATAGTCTTTATCATTTATAGCTGTAAAACATCTTTGTATATTTAAAAGTACTTTTTCTTCATCTGATGCATCAGTGTATTTTTCTGTAAATTCCGGTATATCTATTGTATAAGTATCTAACAATGTTGTAAAGTTCATTACACCATTTTCGTTGAATATATAATATCTATCTTGGTTATCAATACATACATATTGGCTATAATCTGTATAATTATATACTTTATATGCTTTAAGTGTAATATCCTTTAGTTTGTTATCATTTACATATTTTATATATTCATTAACATTACCAAATTTTTGTTGTCTGTATTGAGCATCTAATAATTCATATGATTTTTGTGTATCGTATTTTAAGTGTTTCAAAAAAGTATTAAAATATCTTTCTGCTGTACTATCTTTTGATATAGGTGTCATCTTATATGTATTATTTTCATTTTTTTCTATTTGTTTATGTTCAATTGCACATGAGTCACCTATTTTTAGTTTATCATATCCAAGATTTTGCATATATTTATATGGCATTACCTCAAATGTTAAATTTTGTATGTCTATTTGTACCATTAATTTTGTTTCATAACTTTTATTAGTATCTAAATTACAGTATGTTAAATTTACTAAATATGACTCTAAATTTATGCTTTCTTTTATTACATACATATCATTTATTAGTACTTCATAATTTTCACTATATTGTACATTTGCATCTTTTACTTTATCAACTATGTTGTCAATAGTAATATTGTCATCTTGTACATATTTATTAGATATAATATTAATTAATTCACTTTTTCTTTCACCAACAACATAGTTTATATATTCTTCTGCTATTCTACTGGTTGCAAAACTATTAGTCCTATTATTTGCATACTCTACTATATGTGTGTCTGATATTATTATCTCATCTGATTTTCCTTCTAATGATTCGTTTAGATTTTGTATGTTGTTTTTTCCTGCTAACAATAGAATTACTAATACTATTGTAATAATAATTATTATTGATATAACAATTGCTATTATTTTCTTCATATTTAATCTCCATATTTATTAATATTAGTGTTTTGGTGTTACTAAACCATATGTGAATGGATATGCTCCTCCTGTTAAGTCTACACCATTCCAGCCCCAACAAACTCCATTATATTGGTTTATCCATGTGTCTAAATCATCAAATGCTACTCCTCCAACATTGTGTGCAACTATTCCATTTCCAATGTAGATTCCAACGTGTCCATATACACTATGTGAATATCCATATACGGTTGCACCTACTTGTATTTGAGACCAGTCTGTTGATACCCCCCATTTTTGACCTGCATGTAATGCACAGTCTGCTGTTGTATATTGTGGGCAAGCTCCTGCTGCATAATATACTTGATAAACCCATGCTTGGCACATTCCTTTCTCTTGGATACAACCATAAGCTGCTGAATTTTGAGCAACTTCTGCTACTTTAGCTTGAAGTTCATTTCCTCCTGAAGTATATACTGTAATTCCTACAAGTTCATACATTTCTTTAACAAATTGTGATACTGTGCTTGACCATTCATCTCCTGGTGGACAATATGATTCTCCTATGCTTCCTATGCTAGTGTTTCCACCTGCAAAGTATGCGCTACCTGTCCCTATTAGTTCTCCAAAGTCTTCTACTGCTACTTTAAAACTTGGGTATTTTCTCCATCCATTCATTGAATCCCCATTGTAACTTCCTTTAATGCTAAACCAGTTATATGTTGCTGGTTTTATTGCCGCCCAATTTACTCCACAACTAGATTCCATTTGAGTAACGGCAATAGCAAAAATTGCATTTACATGGTACCTATTTTGAATACTCATAAAAGCATCTATAGAACTCATTAAATTGCTATATGCTTTACCTGAATATCTTTTACTTATTATTTCTTCTATTTGTTGTTGTGTAAGTGGTTGTAATGCTCCTGGTTCATCAACTTTTACTATTAGGCCTGCTGATGTAAATTCTGTAAAATCTCTTATTTCAAATATACTAAGGTCTAATTCTGTTACTCCATAATTTTTACCAGTATATTTATATAATATATATCGCATAACTTGTTCTAGATTTTGCAATTTTCCATCTTTTTGCATTAAACCAAATAACCAGTCTGCCCCACTTATTATATTTATTTTTCCTGCTGCTTCATGCCTATCTGAATTTGGTATTCTAAAGAAATCATCTAATAGTCCTAAAAATGTTGTTTTGCTATCTGTTCTAAACTTCTTTTTTACATATTTTGGATTTTGAGTGTTATTTTCATATGAATCTGGTGTTACACCTTGGCTTCCTTTATCACCAGTTTTGTCTATTACTTTGCCTCTTGTTCCTTCTTTATAAATAGTTCCTGTTCTATCTGTTTCAATTGTATTGTATTTATCAGTATTCCATGTATATGACTGTCCGTCTGGCGGAGTTCCTGGGTCTGGATCATCTGCTAATGAAGAATCATTAGTTTTATCATATCTTTCAAAATTATGATATGGTTCTTGATCTGTAAGGTTATATGTTATTCTTTGTTCACTAAACCATGTTTTGGCATATGTTATTTTAGGAGTTGGTACTGTACTAGTTATAGTAGTAATTTTTGTTGTTTTTTCATCGCTACTATCTGAGGTTGTCCATCTATGTGTCGTATTTTGCTTTTGTTGGACATGTGCTGTCCTAATATTTCTTTTATATCCATATATATTTTCTTCAACTGTTTTAGTTACTGTATCTAATAATGTTATATCTATTTTTGTATTATTCTTAACTATTTCTGTAACTGCTGATACAAACTCTGGGTTTTGTGATACCATAGTTAAATATATAAAGAAGTTTACTGGTGTGGTATATTGTGATATAACACTCTTATAATCTATATGTCTTAAGCTGATTATTATTTTATCTGGTTCTTCTTTTCCATCTACTTCTGTTTCTATTATTGTCCATTGCGCTATTACTAATTTTCCTTCTTCATCTATTGAGTAATGCATTCTTACTGCATCTAATCCCTTTTTATTATTTTTAGCGGCTTCTTCCTTCATTTTTTCATATGGCATCCATGACATTTCATATAGCCTAGTGTTTTCATCAACTACTTCTGCATCACTTGTTCTATATAAATATACTTTTCCATATGTTTTTTGTCCATATGCATTTCCACTTGCTAAAGTTGGTTCATAGTGTGGTGTTTCTGTTACAAGTTGTGCCTCTAAAAACTTTCTTATATATTTTTTCTCGGCTTCTAATTGTTTCTGTTTTAAAGTTTCTTCATCATCTGTTGATTCTTTTTCGATATCTCCTAGCAGCCACAGTTCGTCCATATCAAATCCCAAATCTTCTATGCCTTTGATTACTTTTTCGATATCTTCATCTTTTATTTTAATTGAACCGTCCCATGTGTCATCAATTTTAAAGAGGTCTATAAACGAATCAACAACATTTTGTATTGTATCTCCAATAGTATTAAAAATACTAAATAATGACATTCCTAATGATACAATAACTAATATTGGTATCAATATTAATATTAATACTAATCTTTGAACTTTTTTATTTTTTGCAAGCTTTACGCCATCTTTTACTGCTCCTACTACATTTCCAGTTGATACATTTTTAGCTAAATCTGCACCATCTCTTACTGCATTAGTTGTATCTTGAATATTCTCATTAGCTTTTTCCATTAAATTCTGCTCATTGTTTTGTTCTTCGTCCACTTTTTCACCTTCTTTATTGAATTCCTATTATCATAGTTGTTTTTGTATTATCTTCTTGATTTAAACATATATTATTAAATTGCATTTTTTTTATTGTTCTGTACGTATCATACATTTTATTAAATGTAATATTTAGTTCTTTTGTTCTCCTTGAGTCTATTGATAAATCATATATAGGGATTTCATGTAAAAAGCTTACATATTTTGTATCGTTTTTATCTAATAGGAAAATATCTTCACTATTTTGCCCATCACTAATTGAAATTGTATTTTCAGTATTATTTTTTATTGATATTCTATATTGTTCATAACTTCTATATACTTTTTTATTTTTTATTATTATTTGTATTTCATTTATTGTTTGTTCTTTATTTATTTCTTGTTTTTTTATAAAACCATTTATATTAAGTTTTCTTTCTCCGTCTTGATTTATTATTGTTATATAATCTTCAAAATTATCATTTGTACTTTTTCCACCTGTTGCTAATAAATCATCATTGTAATATGTTGTTTTGTATGTATATGACCCTACTTCACTAAACATTAATTCCAAATTGTATGTTTTCTTAGTCTGGAAATTTCTTGCGTAATAGTTTTTTATGAATATATTTATATCATTATTAAATTCTTCTTTGCAGTCATTTGATAATAATTCATATGCCTTTGTTGTCTCACTATTATTGCAATAATCAATGAATTTTTTTATTGCACCTACGTTTTCTTCTGTAACAGACTCTGATACATTTTGTCCAGTTATTACTGATTCTGTTGGCTTCTGTAGGTCCACTACATTTGATATATTAGTTTCTTCCGTAGTAGTAGTTTGCCTTAATATGTTGTCTACTACTTTTAATAAAATAATAATAAAAGCTATAATTGCAATTATTATTATTATTTGTTTTCTATTTCTGTTCCAATATCTAATAATTTTATTCATTGCAATTATAACCTCCATTTTTATTATTTAATTATGGTTTTTTGTAATATTTCTTTATATTATTCATCATGTCTTTTGCATTACTTTTTGCTTCTGCTTCACTAAAGTTTGCATTTTTAAATCCTTTTTCGAATTCTCCAATTTTTTCATTTACATAATCTTCGTTTGATAATTTTTCAGGTTTAATCTCTCTTGCCATCTTTCCGATTACTTCTGTGCGTCGTTTTATATCTTCTGCTGGTAAACTTCCATTTAGTTCTTGCATCATTTTGTCATCTAACTTCATTACCCTTTTTATTTCTTTATTATCTGTAAATCCATTTTGATAAAGTTGAATAGCTCTATTCTCTAAATCTGCTAATTCTTTACCTTCAGGTGGATTTCCATCTTTTCTGAAATTATCCATTACAAATTGACGCATTTTTCCAGATTGACGCAATTCTGCTTCTTGTCTTGCTAGTTCTGCTTTTTCAACAGATCCATATCTTGCTTTTGCCATCTCTGTACTCATATTTCTTGCTAGATTTGTATTTGCTATTCTTCTACCTATTCCTGGTGCTATTGAATATCCTAGTACACCACCTGCTGCTCCATATTTTAGTACATCTTCTAAGTCATCTCCTGCAATTCCCATTCCAAGTCCAATTGCTCCAACTGTACCTGCAACCGCTGCTTTTCCTGCAAACTTTAATGCTCCTTTTCCTATTCTTGTTGCACCATTGCCTAATGTTCTCTTCCATTGTCCATCTGCATATTTAGTACTCCATGTATTTTTAAAAGCTGTTCTAACAGGTGCTGTAGCAAGAGCTCCTAACCCTACTCTTTTCCAAAAGCCTTTGTTATCTTGTCCGTCATCTTCCACACTTGGACTCGGCGTACTTGGACTTGGCGTATTTGGAGTTGGTACTTGTGCATTTGCACTTGCATAATCATCTGAATAATTTTCTGGATTCAAATACATATCATTGTAATCCCAGTCGTCTGGATCCTGTGGTTGAGATTCTCTTTCTTCTTCTGGTGGCAAGTATGCTCTTCCCTCTTCTTCTGGTGCTTGTTGTTCTGTATTGTTTCCTTGTGTGTTATTTCCATTGTTATCTCCACCGTTATTTCCATTGCCTGGATTTAATGCTCTTCCATAGTCTCCATAACTATCTGGTGCATTTGGATTTTCTACAGCAGTTCTTACATTATTATTTCCGCCATTTCCACCACCTGGATTGGCTCCTCTATGTGAAAGGGCTCCTATAGCCTTTTTAGTCATATTCCATGCTGCAGCTCCTCCAAACATTGCACCTGCTTGACTTAGAGTTCCTGGTGTTGATGCTTTATCAAATCCAAAGAATTTACGTAACATTTTTTCTGCTGGTCCAATAAATGCTATTACTAATATTGAATATAATATATTTTGAGTTGCCAAGTTTAAAGCTGACCCAACTAATACTGTATATATAATTAAATGGAATGGCTGTAACAATGCTGTGAATATATATTCTTTTAGCCAGGCATTAAAAGCTTGTGCCTTTCCATCATTTAATTTATCTATTGGATATGTCATTGCAACTAATGGTGCAATAATTGTTAAAAATGCCATTGTTACTGTCCTTTTCATATATATCCATGTATATTTGCAAGTATATACTAGTAATGCAACATAAAATACTATATATACAAACTTTGGACCTATATCTTTATATTGAACTTGCAATCTTACAAGTCCAAGTAAATCCGTATTATATGATACATTGCTTCCTTTAATATGTACTGGTATAGATGTTACCGAGTCTCCAATTGTGTCATTAAGTATTTGTACTATTGATACTGTAAAAGTCATAATATAGTGCATAAAAAATATTAAACACATTGCTACAAGCCAGTCAAATACTCGTTGTTTATATTTTGCTTTATCATCAGCAGAACTACTAATAACAATCCTAATTCCTATATAAACCAATACTGATAATAGTATTACTATTGCTAAATTTCTTAATGCTACATACCAAGTGGCTATAATACTACTAAGCTGTCTTGCTATTGAAATACTATTTTGTTTATCATTTCCCCAGTCTTTTGGTTGAACAAAATTTATATCATAGGCAGGTACCTTTCCCGCAAATATTTTATCAACAGAATATTGAATTGTTGGAATAAAATAGTTAGCTCCCGTTAATAAATCTGCAGTTATTGCTATCACTCCCGCTACAGGCGAAACTACTGTAGTTAATATAGATGCTAGACTTATTTGATCAAAATTAGAATCATCTATTTCTACTACATCAACTCCACTAGGTTGATTAAATGCCATATCCGGAAATTTATCTTGATTATTTTTGAACCACCCTGCATTTATAAATATATTTCCTAAACCGGCGGACAAATCGTATTTTCCATTGTATAAAAACGCTTGTAATAACGATAATATAGTATCTCCTAATCCTGTAATCAAATCGGTTATTGGATCAAATAAAATTCCAAATACATCTGCTCTTGAAAATGTAGGGAATACAAAATTCCATAATATTGCAATTATTACTATTAAAATTATCTTTTGAGTTGTTCCTTTTTTAGTAAAAATTTTCATATTTTCCCCCTAATAGATTTCTTGTCTTCTTTTTTGACTTTTCATCTGTGCTAATTTATTTAAGTTCGTTTCAACGAATTCAAATTCTTTTGCTGTAGGTTTTATTTGAATTATTGCACTATCTGCCCCTACTTTTAGTAATCCTTCTCCTTTAAAGCAAGTAATTAAGAAATTTGCCTCTCCTTCGCTTAGTTTAAATACTTCTTTTAAATATTGTATTTCTGATTTATCTTGTGCTAAGAATAATTTTGTGTCTGAAGATGTTAATACTGCTTGTGCCTCTGGTTTTTCATAGAAATCTTGGAATCTTTGTGAAATAATTGCTAAAGATACATTTCTTTTTCTGGCACGTCTAGCCATAGTGTTTAAGAAGTCTACAGCTTCTGGGTATGGTAAAAGCATCCAAGCCTCATCAACTAAAACTCTTTTCTTTGATGCTTTTGCTCTATCTTCACTATTTTTCTTAACATATTTTTCCCAAATCCATGCTAGCAAAATTTGTTGTGCTAGTGGTCTTGCAAATCTTTCTTCTAGTTGTGATATATCTAAGTTTATGAATAATGTACCATCTAATAAATCAAAAGTAGATTGTCCATCAAAGTATGCCATTTGTCCATCATATTCTCTTATATATTGTTTCATAACTTTTAGTAAGTAGCTATAATGGAAGCTATAGTCTTTGTTTGTATTTTCTGATGCTTTGTTTTGTATTCTTCTATACCAAGAACCTATTGTTGGCATTTGTTTTTTATCTTTTCCTAACATATTGCCATCTAAACTGTTGTTAGATGCTTCATATAAGCTGTTTGGATCTGAGTTTATTCCATGTGCTGCATACTCTTCTGCAACTGATTCTGCTATAATTTGTTTTGTAAGCTCATTTACTTCTTGGCTTCTTGTGCTACCTCTTGCCATTGTAAGTAAAGCTTGGGTAACGTCTTCAACTTTGTTTTCAACATTAAGTACTAATCTTTCTCTTCCTGTAATTTCATCTTTTGCTACTTCTGTTTCTATATCAAATATGTTTATAACTGTTTTTGATGTTGGTGAAAGTACTACATTTATTCCACCTAAGCTTTCTGCAACTATACTGTACTCACCTTCAGCATCTAGAGCTAAACTTTGTATTCCCATCAATACTGCTGAACGAGAAATTAAAGTTTTCATTGTAACTGATTTACCAGCACCAGATTTAGCAAATATAACCATGTTATAGTTTGTTAATGAATTGTGGAAGTTATCAAATAAGATTGGTACACCAGTTTGTTTATTTATTCCTAATGGTATTCCTGATGGATGTCCAACTTCTGAAGTTGTAAATGGGAATACTGTTCCCATAGACCTACGGTCAAATGTATGTATTTTTTTGATTTTGTCATCCATTAAAGGAAGATTTGATTGGAATGCATCTTCTTGCATTGCCCATGCACTTTTTATATTTACAAGAGATTTAGACATTTCTGTTGCTAATAGCTTTGTGTATTTGTCTAAGTCTTCTAGGTTATATGCAAATAAAGTTGCTACAATTGATGCTTCATAAAGTTTGTTATATCCTGCTGCGATTTCATCTCTTAGTTGTTCTGCTTCAAATCTTTTTTGTCCTAATGTACTTTCTCTGTTGATATTTCCTCTATCTGCTGCTACAATTCTTTCTGTTTCTAGTTCGTTTATAACTCTGTTTAATTCATTTTGTGATCTAGATTCTTGAATTGGGTTTATGTATATTGATGTATTTATATCTCCAAATAGGTACATATCTCTAAATAGTTCTGGGAATGTACACATTCTTGGTAAACTTGATACAAAAAAACTTCTAGCATATCTTGTAACATTTGATATTATTTCTAAGTGGTCTATGTTACTCGTATCAATTCCTGATGGAGCAATTAGCTCTTTTATGGTTTTCTTTCTTAAAATTTTATACTCTGCTGGTTTTGTATAATCATTATGCTGTCCTTGTATCATTTCTTCTTTTTGTTTTTTCTTCTTGCCCATCTTCAGTACCTCCTTCTACATTAGTAGTTTGTTTTTTAGGTCTTCCTCTTCTCTTTGCTGTATCTTGATTTACTTTTTCTATTGCATTTTCTGCAATATCTTTTCCTACAATATGTTTATTTTGAGAAATAATTAGTTTTGCCATTTGATCTATTAAATCTTCCATTGATTCTTGTTTTTTCTCAAATGCTAATTCTTTTTCTGTTTTTGCTTCTATTACTTTTTGATTTGCTTTGTCAAATGCATCTTTTTCTATTTTTTCATTTAATGCTCTCATTTTTTTGTCAATAACGTCTGGTGCTGTAGAATATAGCTCAGTATATCCAGATTCTATTGCTTTATCTACACTATAAACCTCTGCATCATCACGGTTGTATGCTACATATAATAAGTCAACTAAGTCATTTGAATTAAGTACTCTTCCATTTACTCCACATACGCCTAAAGTTCTAATAATTGATTGTGCTCTTGTATATAGCTCTGAAAAAGCTAAGTTTGTAATTTCTTGTTTATCAAAGTTGTTTTCTCCTAATTCTTCTGGATAGTATGGAACAACTACATAATATTTTTGGTTTAATACGTTTTTGTTTAAACTCATTTTTTCTGTTGAGTAAATTACGTCTTTTCCGTATTCATATAAATTTGTAGTTTTAGTTAGCTCATAAAATGCTGCTTTTATTTCTTCATCTGAATAATTTCCTGAATTAACCATTTTATCATATTGTAGCTTTTCTTTCTCAAGTTGCTCCTCTACCTCTTGCACTTTTGCACGATATGTTTGAATACTACTTTCAAGGTTTATTGTTCTAGTTTGTGTATATATTTGTATTGGATGTCTTAGTGTATTTAGAAATTGTATAAATCCTTCTTCAACAGCATTTTTTTCTACTGCTGACATAAGGTCATAGTTTACCCCTTGGCATTCAACTACCATTACATATTTTGCTCCGTTTTTTGTTATAATCATATTGTCTTCAATTTTATCAAATTCCATAAAATCAAATACTGATTCTACTGAATATTGTTTTGTTTTCTTTGATGTCTTATCATTTTTAGATCCTACTCCTGATATTATTTTATCTTCTTCTTTTTTGCTTTTTGACTTAAAATATAATACGCAAAGAATGATTAATAAAATAACCATTACTGCTAACGCTACTATTAAGACTATTTTTAATATATTACTATCAAGATTCATCGCCCTTACCCTCCTTATATACGTAGATTTTCTTACCTTGCATTTTAAACTTTATTGCTCTTTTTATAATGTCGTCTATATTTTCTCCTCCTGTTTTTTTGCTGAATTCAAATTTTGTGATTTCAGGAACTTTTAATGTTCCTATTCCAAAACCAATTAGAGCAAATAATGCCATTATAACAATGCCTACGAAAGATAAGTTTATCCATTTAAATAAAAGGTAAATCAAAAAACCAGCTGCACCTGCAACAACTGTATATATTAGGCTTTTAGTTGAAAATATAAATAAAATTCTATTTTCACCTTTTACATTTCTGGGTAAGTTATATGTGCCCATTGTGCTTCCTCCTTTGTTTATTTATATATCTATTTTTACTCAATATATATTATATCAGATATTATCGAAAAATGTAACTATAAAATGAAAAAAAGTGCATAAAAATGCACTTTTTAATATAATTGTAATATGCTTGTAATATTGTTGTAATATTATTGTGTAACACCTTGTGCTAATCCAACTACAACTTTTGTAATTGCAGATGCACCAAAGATTAATATTGCACCAACTAAGTATGGAATCATTGTTTTCTTGTATTCTGCTTTTTCTGATGCACTACCCATCATATATTTAATACCTAAAACTAATAGTACAACAACAGCTACAACTACACCAACTGTTGTAATAATTCCAATTATTTTGTTGCCCATAGCAGTTAAATCTCCTTGAGCTGTACTTGCAGTTCCTGTTAATTGACCAGCTATATTAGATGCATCAATACCTCCACTGCTACTTGTTGCATTGCTTACTGTAGTAAATGATACTAATAATGCTATAGCAATCATCATTATTCCTACTATTTTTGCAGTTCTTTTCATAGTTTATCCTCCTTTTTATTTTATTTTTATTTATTGAACTTTCTTAAAAGATTTTAAGAAAATATTAAAGACATATTTATTTACCCCATTCATTTATTATTCCGCTTATTAACTGCAGCTATATATAGGTTTTTTTCATCTTCTGTTATATATCCAAGTTCTACAGCTTTTTTCGCAGCTTGTACACCTGAATATGAGTTATATTGTTTCTTACTTCTTACTTGTTGAATTGCTTTTTGGATTTTATTTTTTATTGTATTAGTATACAGTCTTTGTATTTCGTCTTTTGTCATATTTGAATAATTTTTACTACCTGATGATGTTCCACCGGTTCCACCATTATTATCGTTGTTACCATTATTGCCATTATTACCGTTGTTGCCGTTATTACCATTATTTCCATTATTGCCATTATTTGAGCTTCCACCATTTCCGCCAGATGAAGTTCCACTTCCTCCAGTACTTCCTCCAGTTAAAGGTGCTTGTGGTGTTCCTGGTGTTTGAGTTGATGCTCCAATTTGTACAACTAATTTCCAAATACCAAATGCTCCGAATATTATTACACATCCTATAACAAATGGTACTAATGCATCTTTTATTTTTGCCTTTTGTTCTACACTACCTGTTATGAATTGTATAGCTAGTACAGCTCCTATAATAACTGCTATAATTGTTCCTACAATTAGCAAAACATTATAAATTGTATCTGATAATGTTCTGAGTGCATCTCCACTTATTCTATCTGTTTGTTGCCCTGTAGCTATAAAGTTATCTGCTCCTCCAATGATTTCTCCTGCGGTAGTGGCCTGTACTACGTTTGTTGAACAAATTATTAGTATAAACATTATTAAAATAAGTAATATTCTTTTCTTCATAATTCGTCCTCCTTTTTATTATACTATAAGCTTAAAAATTTTGCAATAAATATTTATGGTACGGCCTCTCCTGTAAGATTTGCAATTAATGCTACTATTCCAGATATTGATAATAATAATACTATTCCTATAATATATGGAACCATGCTTTTTTTGTAATCTGCCTTTTCTTCTACACTTCCAAACATATACTTTATACCTAATATTATTAAAGTAACAGCTGCTATAATAACTCCTATTGTTATAATTGCTCCAAGTATTGCATTTCCTTTTGATACAACTTTAGTTGCATCTCCTGCTCCACTTGGTTTAAAGCTGTCTGGATTATCTATAGGGTTACTAGATGCCATACTATATATCGGTATAAAAAACATTATTAATACTAAAAATATCATTGTTATTATTAATAATTTATTATTTCTTATCATATTTTTCTCCTGTAAACATACAATTTTATATATTATAACCGATTTTTGTATATTTTTCAAGTACTAATATAGCATATATTTTGGTTTTTAGCATTATTTTAATACAAATGTAATAAAAATGTAATGGTTTTGTAATATTTTAGGACAAATTAATACAAGGAACTCCTTATTAATAGGTGTCCCCTGTATTAATTTATATATTTAAAGAAGTAAATTATCCTTTGACCAATTCCATTTTTCTAGTATTTCTTTTTGGTGATTTAATTTCCATGCTATAATATTTGGCAATTAGTTCATCTAGTTCGACGCTAATTTGATAAGTAATACTATAGTCTTCTCCATTAAGAATGCTGTTATTTAATCTTTCCCTTAATTTACAAATTTCATCATTTAACATAAAAATCACTCTCCTTTTTATATTTTTTCTTAAGTATATTTCTAAAATACCATATTTTTACAAATTAGTCAATTGTTTTTTGCTTATTTTGTGGTATTTTGCCAATTTTTCGTTCGACATTTTTCTACATTATTTTACAATATACTACATTATTAGTGTTCATTTATTAAATTGTATTTTTTTACACTATTTTTGTACATTTTATTTGTATAAATTCGACAAAAAAATCTCTCCGAAATTTGGAGAGATTTTCATATTATTTATTAGGTTCTATTATTGACAATTGTCAATGATTTGAGAAAATGTCCCAAAATTTTTTAAACATTAGCCCTAAAATTTAGTTTTTAGGGCTAAATTTATGAAACATTTTCTAGTTCTTTTTGAAATTTTAAAACTTGTTTTTCGATAAATTTTTCAAAAGAATCTCTTTTAAACGGATGAGTCATCTTTGGTATATAAATTTTCTTTGGTTTAGTAGGTAAAATCTCATCAAAATTTTTAGAATATGTCTGTACCTCAGGTATTTCTTCTAAAGCAAATATATTATCTTCAATTGTTGCATACAAAGATTTGTCAAAGGCTTCAATTACCATACATTTAGTTCCTTTACCAAAATATATTGGTGTACCAACAGAGTTTACAGTTCTGTAATATTTCTTCTTAAAGCATATTGAATGTCCTGTATCAACCACTCTTCTTGATAAAACAGCTAAAGTTAGATTAATTTTTTGCTCAGAAGGTTGATTTTCAAATACAGATTTGGTATTATCTATACATAGAGCGAACTTTGAATTGTACTTTTTTAAGAA
>CAKOTK010000009.1 GCA_934120135.1 uncultured Clostridia bacterium
ACTTTTTGATTTGAGTTTTTTGACTCTTAATTATTTTCTGGCTGTGATTTCTCACAGTATTTTTTTATAGATAGTTTACTTCTATCTTCCTTTATTATTTTTGGTTTCTCAAAGGTTTGTTATTTACTTTTCAATGTGCTTTTTTAAGTCTTCAACAAGATGTTCTTGCTGAAGACAATATCTATTTTAGCACAGCAATTTTATAAAGTCAACACATTTTTTAAATTTTTTTAAATATTTTTTAAAGAATTTTTTATTAGTTAATTTTTCCTTTATTTTTCGCCATTTTTCGCGTTTGAATTTATAATATTTTTTATTGTTAATCTTGTTTTTTATAAAATTATCATTATAAATTTTCAAATGCACCTTATTTAATTTCTGTTTTTAACAACTTCATACATTATAATTCCAGCTGAGACAGATGCATTTAATGAAGTAATTTTGCCCTTCATTGGAATTTTTACTAAGAAGTCACAATTTTCTTTTACCAATCTACTCATTCCAAATCCCTCACTACCAATAACAATTGCTATTGGCATTTTATAATCTTGCTTTGTATATATTATATTTGTATCCATGTCAGTTCCACAAATCCATACATCTTGTTCTTTTAAATATCTAATTGTTTCGTTTATATTATTAACTCTGGCAATCTTCATATATTCTACTGCACCAGCAGACACTTTGCTTACTGTACTATTTACAGAGGCTGCTCTTCTTTTAGGTATAATAATCCCATGAACACCAGCCGTCTCTGCCGTTCTAATAATAGAACCCAAATTATGTGGATCCTCTATTCCATCTAATATTAGTATAAATGGCATTTCATTTTTTCTTTTTGCTTCTTCTAAAATATCGTCTACTTCGCAGTAATCATAAGGTGGTACTATTGCAATGACTCCTTGGTTGTTTGGAGTTTGTGCAATTTGATTTAGCTTGTTTCTTTCCATTTCTGTAACAATTATTTTTCTTTCTTTAGCTATTGCCAATATTTTATGTATTGAACCGTGTTTTTCTCCATTAGCTACTAATATTTTATTTATATCTCTGCCTGATTCTAAAAGTTCTAGTACTGCATTTCTTCCTTCTACTTGATCATTATATTCTTCGTTTTCCATCAAATACTCTCCTATTTTTTTATTTAGTAATTCTATTTAAAAGATATTTAGTATCTTTTTTGAATATCTTTTACTAATTTACTCTTCATCTAATTTAAGGACAGACAAGAATGCTTCTTGTGGGATTTCAACATTACCTATTTGTCTCATTTTCTTTTTACCACGTTTTTGCTTTTCTAGCAATTTCTTCTTTCTAGTTATATCTCCGCCATAGCATTTAGCCAGTACATCTTTTCTCATTGCAGATATAGTTTCTCTTGCTATGATTTTACCTCCAATAACGGCTTGTAGTGGAATTATAAATAATTGCCTTGGTATAACATCTTTAAGTTTCTCTACCATTTTCTTTCCCTTTTCATAACTACTATCTCTATGTACTATAAATGATAAAGCATCCACGCCTTCTCCATTTACCCATATATCTAATTTTACTAAGTCTGACCTTCTGTACTCTTTAAATTCATAATCAAATGAAGCATAACCTTTTGTTTTAGATTTTAAAGTATCAAAGAAATCATATATAATTTCATTTAAAGGCATTTCATAAATTAAGTTAACTCTTGTTGCATCTAAATACTTCATATCAATATATGTTCCACGTCTGTTTTGGCATATTTCCATAATTCCACCAACATATTCTTTTGGTGTAATTATTTCTGCTTGTACCATTGGTTCTTCCATATAGTCTATTTCATTCGGTGTTGGCATATCAGATGGATTATACAAATCTAATACTGTTCCATCTGTTTTATGTATTTTGTATATAACTGATGGAGAAGTTGTTATTAAACTTAAGTCAAACTCTCTATCCAATCTTTCTTCTATTATTTCTAAATGTAATAATCCTAAAAATCCACATCTAAACCCTGAACCTAATGCTCCTGATGTTTCTGGTTCATATTCAAGTGCGGCATCATTTAATTTTAATTTTTCTAATGCCACTTTTAAATTCTCATAATCGCTTCCATCTATAGGATAAATTCCACAGTAAACCATTGGATTTACTTTTTTATACCCAGGTAATGGCTCTTGGGCAGGATTTTCTTTTAAAGTAATTGTATCTCCAACTCGCACATCTTGTAGACTTTTGATACTTGCTGCAATATATCCAACTTCTCCAGCCTTCAAATCATTGCTAGGCGCATATTTACCCGGTTCAAAATATCCTACTTCTGTAATTGTAAAACTCTTGCCTGAAGACATTAGAATCATTTCGTCTCCGACTTTGACAGTTCCGTCTTTAATACGTACATAAGCAATAGCACCTTTATAATTATCATAAATAGAATCAAATATTAAAGCTTTAAGAGGAGCTGTTTCGTCTCCTGTTGGTGCTGGTAAGTCAGTTACTATTCTTTCTAATACTTGGTCTACATTTAAGCCTGATTTTGCAGAAATACATGGTGCATCTTGAGCTGGTATTCCTATAATGTCTTCAATTTCTTTTTTTACCTCTTCTGGTCTTGCATTTGGTAAATCTATTTTATTTATAACTGGTAAAATTTCCAAATCATTATCAATTGCTAAATATACATTTGCTAAAGTCTGAGCTTCAACGCCTTGACTGCTGTCTACTACCAAAACTGCTCCATCACATGCTGCTAAGCTTCTAGAAACCTCATAATTAAAATCTACATGCCCGGGCGTATCTATTAAATTAAGTTCATAGTCATTACCATCTTTTGCACGATACTTCATTCTAACAGCTTGTGACTTAATTGTAATTCCACGTTCTCTTTCTATATCCATATTATCTAAAACTTGATTTTCCATTTCTCTTTTAGATAATACACCTGTCATTTCAATTAACCTATCTGCTAATGTAGATTTGCCATGATCTATATGTGCAATAATACTAAAATTACGAATAAACTTTTTTCTATCCTGCATATTCTTTCTCCTCGTTTTTACATATATGATATTTTAGCATATTTATATTTGAAAAGCAATTAAAAAGTTCTAACTAATATGTTAGAACTTATATAGAATTAGTCTCATTTAATCTTATATCTGGCAAAATGTTTCTATAATAATCTTGCCAATAATCTTCATTTAATTCATAATTGTCATATGTTTCATTATATAACTCAGGTTCATTTATTACGGCAAACATCACTCCTATAGTAATTATAGAGCTAATAATTATTACCGGAATTGCCAATGCACTAATAACCAAACCTGCTATTCCAATACCTTTTTTACCTCCTTCAATTTTGCTCTTTTTAGCAACATCTACTGCACCTAATATCAATCCAATAATTGCTAAAGCAAACATAATAAAACAAATAAATGGTATCCATCCCATTGATAATGAAATAATTCCTAATATTAACGAAGCTATTCCCATAAAAACTCCCCCTTATTCAATTTACTCTTTAATTATAAAATATTTAGCATATTTTGTCAATTTTCTTTACAAAAAGCTTAAGA
The DNA here is from genome assembly GCA_934120135.1 of uncultured Clostridia bacterium. Classification (GTDB taxonomy): domain Bacteria; phylum Bacillota; class Clostridia; order TANB77; family CAG-508; genus CAG-273. Next base: position 3,549 of record CAKOTK010000009.1, read on the forward strand.
TAATATAAAATATGTTTAGATTATTTTTGAGGAAAGACTATGAATAAATTTATTTCAAAAAGTGAGCAAGATACTATAAATTTTGCTGAAAACTTTGCAAACCAATTACATAAAAAAGATATTATTGTTTTGTCAGGTGATTTAGGTTCTGGCAAGACAAAATTTGTGCAAGGTATATTGAAACACTTTGGATTAGAAAATGAAATTTCTAGTCCTACATTTACTATTGTAAATGAGTACAATGCAAATATTTGCCCTATATACCATTTTGACGTGTATCGTTTAGCTGATATTGATGAGTTTTACGCTATGGGTGGAGAAGAATATTTTGAAAATGGAATTTGTCTTATTGAATGGGGCGAAATAATTGAGGATGCATTGCCTTCTAATTATATAAAAATTACATTTAGTAAAAATGAGGAAAATGAAGATTATCGAGAATTAAATATCGAATTATTTGGTGATGAAATATAGAAAAGAAGTTGGTAAGCTTAGCCTACCAACTTCTTTTGAACTTATTTAAGTTCTTGTTTACGGAGACTTATTTGTTCAATAGCTTTTTTCCTTAACCACAAAATTTCTTTTGGATCATAGTCTGTTTTTTCCAAAAACATTTGAGTTAAGCGGTTAATGTAGTCCTTTTTTTCTATCAGCTTTAGTGCTGACAGAAATTCATATTGGCCAATCAAGCCAAGTCTTAGAGTCAATAAATCGATTTTGCTTCTTAAATTCTTTACAGAAATCGACTGACGCTCTGCAAAGAGCTGCTTGATTTCAGGAGTAATTTGTTTGCTTTCACCCCAACCAATTGTAGAAAACATGGTTTCAAATTGATTTGTAGACCTTTCAAAAAGGTCTGTCCGATCTGCATCACGAATTAACTTGACATGAGTCATAGTTCTTTTGTCAATTTCCTCTTTCGGCAAATCTTTTAGTCCATGATATTTTACTGCTGTGATGATAATTTCATCATACTCTCGCGTTTCAGAAAGTAACTGTTGTAAAAGCCCTTCCTGCAACATCTTAGCTCCCTCTATCGAATGGTTATATCTTTCATCATCAAGGAAAGTGTTATACCTTTGGATTTGAGGAAACCTTCCTACATCATGTAGAGCTGCTGTGATTTGAGCAATAAAGATGTCTTCTTCGCCCATATTTTCAATCGTTGCAATGTCGGTCGAAAGTTCAAAAACATTTTGTACGTGTTGCATTTTGCTAATAACTCTTGGGGTTAGTTCAAAGTTAGACTTTACCCAATTTTGATGCCGTTGTAAAGCCATTGTTGCATTCATATAAAAATCTCCTTATATACATATGTACCTTTATTATAGCTTATTTTACATAATATGTCAATTTTCACCGTTTCCGGCTTTTCAAATTGTAAGTTAATAATTATTTTGTCATATGATATTTAAATTTTTAATTTTCTACATTTTTCAATAACTTTCTTACTATTTATTCTTTACAAAAATGATATCTTAATATAGAATATACTCATAAATAACAATGAAAGGATTTCAAGATGAAAATACTAGCAATTGATACTTCTTCTAAGAATGCAGCTGTTGCAATTTTAGAAAATCAGAATACAATAATTGAATTAAATAATGATGATGAAAAAACACATTCTCAAAAGTTAATGCCTATGATCGACGAGGCCTTTAAAAAATCAAATTTATCATTAGATGATATAAACTTAATTAGTTGTTGCCTTGGTCCTGGCTCTTTTACAGGTGTTAGAATTGGCATTGCTACTGCTAAAGCATTTGCAGATAGTAAGAATATTCCTACAGTTGGAGTTTCGTCTTTAGAAGCTTTGGCTCACAATTTGAACCAAGATGGACTTATTTGCAGTTTGATAAATGCCAATAATGGTAATGTTTATGCAGGACTTTTTGAAATTGTCGAAGGTAAAACTTTAAAGAGCAAATCAGATTTTCTTTCTTTTAAAGATTCAAATGGAGATATTTCACTAAATCCATTAAGAGATTTTGTTGAAGAAAATAACGAATTTTCTAACATTTCATTTATTGGTGATGGTGCAATTTTATATAAAGATTTAATTGAAAAAATGATTTTTAAAAAATATGATATTACTGTTATTGAAGAGCAAATTTCAACTGGTATAAGCATTGGAAAAATTGGTTATACTAAATACAAAAATGGTGAATATGGCGATTCAAGCTTTTTATCTCCTATTTATTTAAGAAAATCTCAAGCAGAACTTGCTTTAGAAGAAAAGAATGGAATAAAATATGATTAGTGAAATGAATTTACAAGATTTAGAAAATATTAAAGATTGCTTGTTAACCGACTTTGATAATTTTTGGTCATACAATATTTTAAAACAAGAATTAGAAAATGGTAAATCAAAGTACTTTGTTGCAAAACAAGAAAATGAAATTGTAGGATTTGCCGGAATACTGTTAATTATTGATCAAGTCAATATTATGAATATTGTTGTAAAAAAAGATAAAAGAAACTTTGGTATTGGCTCTTTACTTTTAGAAGAAATTATTAGATATTCTAAAATACATAATGCAACTTCTATTACATTAGAAGTAAACGAAAAAAACATCCCAGCTATTAAGTTATATAAAAAATATGGTTTTAAACAAGTTGGTCTTAGAAGAAAATATTATAATAATGAAGATAATGCTATTTTGATGGACTTAGTATTTTAATTGGAGGTTCAACATCTCTAAACTAACAAAGGAGGAAATAAAATGAAAAAAACAAATGAACTTAATTACAAAGATTTAAAAATGGTTTGTAACCCTGATCAATTCAATTTTGAAACTACTGAAGAACTAGACCCTATCAACACAGGTATTGGTCAAGATAGAGGTATTAGAGCTTTAGAGTTTGGCTTGAATGTTGATGTTAAGGGTTATAATTTGTATATAGAGGGTCCTAGTGGTGTTGGTAAAACAATGTATGCTCGAAATTATCTTAACACTATTTCTAAAAAGAAAAAGGTTCCACAAGATTGGTGCTATATATATAACTTTGATAACCCAAACGAACCAATTGCTGTTTCACTTCCTGCTGGTGGTGGTAAAGAGTTTCAAGATTTAATGGACCACTTTATAAATGATGTTAAAGTTGATATTAAGTCTACATTTAATAATGAAGAATTTGAAAAAGAAAGAGCTTTAATTAAACAAGAATTTGAAGAAAAACGTAGTGTTTTAATGGCCAGATTAAATCAAAAATCTTCTGAATATGGATTTCAAGTTAAATCTTCTCAAACTGGTATCTACATGATGCCTGTTATGAATGGCAAAGCTATGCCTGAGGAAGAGTTTAATAAATTAGATGAAAATATTAAAAAACAGTATGAAGAAAAATCTACAATTGTACAACAACATATTATGGAGGCAATTGGCGAAATTAAAGCTATTGAAAGGGAATCTGCTAAAAAAGTGGAAGAATGGCAATCTAATGTTGCCCTACTTACTGTTAATACTCATATAAACTATATTAAATCAAAATATAAAAGAAACAAAAAAATTAATCACTTTTTAGATAGTATTAAGAAAGATATTTTAAAAAATATTTCATGTTTTGTTGATGATGGCAAAGTTAAACAACAACCTAATGTTCCTCAACCAAAACCGGAATTGGTAAAACCTTGGTTAAATTATAGAGTTAATTTGTTTGTTGATAACAGCCAAACTGAAGGTGCTCCTGTGGTTATGGACTCCAACTATTCTTATCACAATATTTTTGGTAAGTTAGAATATGAAAATTATTATGGAAGCTTAAAAACAGATTTTACTATGTTAAAACCTGGATTGCTTCATAAAGCAAATGGTGGTTATATCATTTTCCAAGCAACTGATTTACTAAGTAATAGTTTATGTTATGAAGCTTTGAAAAAAGCTTTAAGAACTAAAGAATTAGGAATTGAAAATGCAGCCGACCCTCGTTCTTCAATGGTAATGATTTCTTTAAAACCTGAGCCTATCCCTCTTGATTTAAAAGTAATTATTATTGGAGAAGAAAACATTTATCAATCTTTACTTGCAATGGATAATGATTTTAGAAAATTGTTTAAAATTAAAGTTGAATTTGAGGATGATGCTCCTATTACTTCTGAAAATATAAATAAATTAGCAAGATTTATTGCAGGATATTGTATGCAAGAGGAACTACCTCCTCTTACTAAAGAAGCTGTTGCAAAAGTTGTAGAATATGCTTCTAAAGTTGCTGATAATCAAGAAAAACTTTCTACTCGTTTTAATGATTTAGCACAAATAATTGGTGAAGCAGCCACATGGGCTAGAATAGGTCGTTCTAAGTTAGTTACTGCTGAATATGTTGATAAAGCTTTAAGAGAAAGAGTTAATAGAGTTAAAAAATATGATTCTCGTTATATGGAAATGATAAAAGAAAACACTTTGCTTATTGATACTGACGGATTTGTAACTGGTCAAATAAATGGTTTAACTGTTATGAATGTTGGTGAATACAGTTTTGGTAAGCCAGTAAAAATAACAGCTAATACTTATACAGGTAAAAGTGGAATTATAAACATTGAACGTGAAGTTGAACTTTCTGGTTCTTCTCATTCAAAAGGTGTTTTAATTTTAACAGGATACTTAGGTCAGATGTTTGCACAGGATATTCCTCTATCTCTTACTGCTAGTGTATGTTTCGAGCAATTATATAATGGTGTTGATGGTGATAGTGCTTCAAGTACAGAGCTATATGCTATACTTTCTAGCTTGTCTGGTATTCCTATAAATCAAGCTATTAGTGTAACTGGTTCGGTTAATCAAAAAGGTGAGATTCAACCAATTGGTGGTGTTAATGATAAAATTGAAGGATTTTTCCAAATTTGTAAGATGCGTGGACTTAATGGAACACACGGAGTTATTATTCCAAAGCAAAATGTTCATAATTTAAATCTTTCTGATGAAGTTATTGAGGCTGTTAAAAATGGAGATTTTCATATTTATGCTATTTCTACTATTGAAGAAGGAATTGAATTATTAACCGGAGTTCCTGCTGGTAAGAAAGATGCAAATGGACATTTTCCTGCTGGTTCAATTAATTATCTAGCTTATGAAAAATTAAAAAAATATGCTCAAGTTTCACAAAAAAATAACTAGTTCAAAACTAGTTATTTTTTTATATATAAGTAGCATATAATACTTTTTTATTTTGCACTTATTATTTTTCCTCCACCTAGAACTATGTCATCTATATAGAATACTGCTGATTGACCTGGCGTTACACGTGCTGTTGGTTTTTCAAAGCACACTTTTATTAGGTCATCTCCTACCATCTCTATTGTTGCTTTGTCTTCTTTTGCTGAATATCTTGTTTTTACTAAGACTGGCATTTTACCTTTAACTTCATCAACTAATAATAAGTTAATTTCATTTACTAACATTTCTGTGCTATATATTTCACTTTCTTTGCCAACAATAACTTGATTTTTTTCTTTGTTAAAACCAATTACATACAAAGGCTCTTTATATGAAATTCCAAGTCCTTTTCTTTGTCCTATTGTATAATTATATAGTCCATTGTGTTTTCCTAATACCTCTCCATCTGAAGTTACTATATCTCCCGCTTCTGGCTTTATATTAGAATTATTTTCTAAGAACTTTTTATAGTTTCCGTCTGGGATGAAGCATATATCTTCACTGTCTGGTTTGTTTGCTACCTTCAAATTGTTTTGTCTTGCTATCTCCCTTATTTGCTCCTTATTTTCAAAGTCTGCTAGAGGAAACAATACATGTTCAATTAAATCTTTAGGAATTTGCCATAACACATAACTTTGATCCTTTTTACCTGCATTTGATTTTTTCAAAACCCATCTTTTATATTTTTCACTATACTCTGTTTTAGCATAATGACCTGTTGCAATATAATTACATCCAAGTTCTTTTGCTTTTTCATACATTGCACCAAATTTTAAATACTTATTACATTCAATACAAGGGTTTGGTGTTTTGCAGTTTGCATAACAGTTAATAAAATCATCTATTACATGTTTTTTAAACTCTTCTTTATAGTCATAAGTAAAATGTGGTACTCCAATTGAGCTACAAACATTTTTAGCATCTATATATGTATTTATATTACAACAACTGCTTCCTGCAAATAGTTCTAATGTTGTACCTATTACTTCATACCCTTGTTGCTTTAGTAATAATGCTGACACACTGCTGTCAACTCCACCGCTCATTCCTAACAATACTTTCTTATTTTCCATTTTTCTCTAATAACTCCTCCATTGTATGCCATGCTAAAAGTACACACTTAACTCTGGCAGGCATATTTGATACATTCTTAAGTGCAATTGCTTCTTCTAACTTTTTTAGTTCTTCTTCACTTTTAGTTTCTCTTTTTATCATATTTATAAATGTTTTTATAATTTCTTTAGCTTGCTCTATTGTTTTACCTTTTAAAGTATCTATCATAATAGATGTAGAACTTTGAGATATTGCACATCCATGTCCTGTAAAAGCCATGTCTTCTATTATGTTTCCATTCAGTTTAATCTGTATTTGTATTTCATCACCACAATTTGGATTATGACCCAATTCACAATAATCATAGCTGTCTAAATTTTTCTTATTATATGAATTCATGCTATGTTCCATTATAAGGTCATTATAAATATCATCTAGTCCTTCCACTATTTTACTCCTTATTTATATACTTTTCAAACATTTTATATGTTTTATTTAGTGCATCTACTAATTTATCTACATCTTCTTTTGTATTATATATAGAAAAACTTGCTCTACATGTAGAATCCATACCCATATATCTTAGTAGTGGCTGAGCACAATGGTTTCCAGACCTTATGCATACACCATTTGCGTCTAAAATACTTGCAACATCATGTGGATGTAGTCCCTTTACATTAAAAGATACAACAGAAGAATGGTTTTGCTTATTTGGAGTAACATACATTTCAATAAAGTTTAGCTTAGCCAATTCATTTACAGCATATTCTGTAACTTCTTGCTCTACTTTATTTATTGTTTCATATCCTATGCTTTCTATATAGTCTATTGCTGCTCCAAGCCCAACTACTCCTTCTACATTTTGTGTACCAGCTTCAAATTTATTTGGAAGTGGTGCATAAGTAGTGTTTTGCTCATATACATATTCTATCATATCTCCGCCCATTAGAAAAGGGGGCATTTTATTTAATAGCTCTTTTTTTCCATATAATACACCTATTCCTAAAGGTGCAAACATTTTATGACCTGAAAAAACTAAAAAGTCTGCATCTAAATCTTGAACATCCACTTTTGTATGAGGAATACTTTGAGAAGCATCCACTATAACTATTGCGCCCTTCTTATGTGCATATTTTATAATTTCTTTTACATTATTTATTGTTCCTAAAACATTTGATATATGAGTTATTCCAACAACTTTGGTTTTATCTGTAATTTTACTTTCTATCTCTTCTTTTGATAGCTCAAATTCATTATTTATATACATGTATTTAAGTATACTATTAGTTTGTTTAGTTACAAATTGCCATGGTACCAAATTAGAATGATGTTCCATAATTGATAAAACAACTTCATCATTTTGCTTTAAATTACTTAATCCATAAGAATATGCAATTAAGTTTAAACTTTCAGAAGCATTTTTAGAAAATATAATTTCTTCTTTATTTCTTGCATTTATAAACTTAGCAATTTTCTCTCTTGTATTTTCATATTGCTCTGTTGCGTCTAAGCTTAAACTATATGCTCCTCTATGTGGATTTGCATTAAACTTTTTATAAAATTCTTCGATTGCATTTATAACATATTGTGGCTTTTGTGAAGTAGCTCCACTATCTAAATAACTAATATCTCTATTTTCAAAAATCGGAAAATCTTTCTTGAAATCCATTTTAGTCAAGTCTCCTATCTATTTGTTCTAATATTTCTTGTTTTAATTGCTCATCTTTTATTGTTTGTATAATCTGATTAAACTTTGCTTTTACAAGTAATTTTATTGCATCTTTATAGCTTATTCCTCTGCTCATAATGTAAAATAAATCTTTATTATTAACCTTTCCTGAAGCTGTGCTATGGTTACCTTCAACATCGTCTTCAGTACATAAAAGCATTGGTAAAGCTAATGATTTTGCCTTATCTGATAGCAATATACAAAATTCATTTTCATTTCCTTTTGCCTTTTTACATCCCTTTTTGAAATCTATTGTTCCTTTGAAATGTTTTTTGCTTTCATCTTTTAAAGCTCCTTGCACATCAATATCAACCTTAGATTCTTGTCCATTTATATCAACTATATAATTTATATCTTTCAATTGATTTTGAGTTCCTAAGTAAATAGTTTTTACATTATTTTCGCACTTTTTTTCTAATGCATTTGCATAATAATTTGAAATACTATTTTTTGCTCCTATATCAATAATTGTATAATTTACTTTTGCCTCGTTTTCTATAATGCTTTCAATAGATTCAAAATTATCTGACAATTCATTTAGCATATTTACAATTGCAATATTAACATTTGAATTTGCTTTAAGTTTGATTATTCCATTATGAAAACATCTGCTATTAGTATTTGAACTATATTGTATAACAAGATTCAAATCATTTTCTGCTAATATTTCAATGTTATTTACTAAATTTAAATTATTAGCATCAAAGTTATATACTAGTTTTACATTAGCATTTTTGCCTTCTGTTACAATTTTTAAATTATTATTTGAATTTTGCACTTTTAGTCCTGTACCATATATAAGACTTGAATCTGTAACATCTTTGCTTATACTACAATTATCATTTATAATTTCGACTGTTTCAAACATTTTTAAATTGCTTGGAATATCTATATCTAATTCAATATTATTGATATTAAAATTATTTGATGTTCTTACTGGTGTTTCATTTAACCTCATCCTATTGCTCCTTCTAGCTCTAAATTAATTAAATTATTCATTTCTACCGCATACTCTAGTGGTAATTCTTTTGAAATTGGATATGCAAATCCTCTTACTATCATTGCTTTTGCGTCTTCTTCTGATAGGCCTCTGCTCATTAAATAAAATATTTCTTTATCACTTATTTTGCCGATCTTCGCTTCATGAGAAAACTCTACGTCATCTGTTCTTATATCATTTACTGGTATTGTATCTGACCTAGAAATATCATCTAACATTAAAGATTCACAAGATACCGAACACTTTGACTTTTCTGCATTTTGTCCTATTCTTACAAGTGCTCTATAGGTGCAACTTCCTCCATCTTTTGATATAGATTTTGAGTTAACAAAAGATGATGTGTTTTTAGCATTATGTACTACTTTAAAGCCTGTATCCAAGTTTTGTCCTTTACCAGCAAAAGTAATTCCTGTATATTCTGTTTTAGCTCCTTCTCCATTTAAAATGCTCATTGGGTATAGCATTGAAACTTTAGATCCAAAAGAACCTGTTACCCAGTCTATTTCAGCATTTTTACCAACAATAGCCTTTTTGGTATTTAAATTCATCATATTTTTAGACCAATTTTCTATTGTAGAATATCTTAAATAAGCATTATCTTTTACATATAATTCAACACATCCTGCATGTAAATTTACTTTATTATACTTTGGTGCAGAGCATCCTTCTATAAAGTGTAAACTTGCATTTTCCTCCACTATAATTAGTGTGTGTTCAAATTGACCTGATTCTGGTGAATTAAGTCTAAAATATGATTGTAATGGAATGTCCAATTTCACATTTTTAGGTACATATACAAATGAGCCACCTGACCAAACAGCTGCATGTAAAGCAACAAATTTGTGGTCATTTATTGGTACACATTTCATAAAATGCTCTTTTACTAACTCTGGATATTCTTTTACTGCTGTATCCATATCAGTATATATAACCCCTTGTTTTTTTAGTTCTTCTTTTATACTATGATATACAACCTCTGAATCATATTGAGCACCAACACCTGCTAATGAATTTTTCTCTGCTTCTGGAATTCCTAATTTATCAAAAGTATTTCTAATATCTTCTGGTACATCTTCCCAATTAGAATTTAGCTTTGATTTCGGTTTAACATAAGTTGCAATTTCATCCATTTTTAGTTCTGATAAGTCAGGGCCCCAAGTGGGTAACTCTAACTTATTGTATATTTCTAATGCTTGTAGCCTTAAATTCAACATCCATTCTGGCTCATTTTTCTTTTTTGATATTTCTTCTACTATTTCTTTATTTAAACCTTTTTGCATTTTAAATTCATATTCATCTTTATTTTTTATATCATAAATGTTTCTATCAATATCATTTACATTTGTTTTTGCCATTTTATACCTCTAAATTCTTGTATTTTTCATATCCATTTTCTTCGATTTCTTTTGCTAAACTAGCGTCTCCTGTTTTTACAATTTTTCCGTCAATTAAAATATGTACAAAGTCAACTTTTAAATTTTCTAAAATTTTCATGTTGTGTGTTATGATTAAAACTGCATTTTCACTATTTTTATACATTTCAATACCTTTTGATACAGTTCTTACTGCATCTACATCAAGCCCTGAATCAGTTTCATCTAATATACTTAATTTAGGGTTTAATACAAGCATTTGTAATATTTCATTCTTTTTCTTTTCCCCACCAGAAAATCCTACATTCAAATTTCTGTCTACTAGTTTTGGATTCATATTTAATTCTTCTACATATTTTTGAATAGTATTTTTAAATTCAAAAATCTTTACTGGTTTGTTGACAATTTTGTTTTTGGCAGTTTTTAAAAAGTTTGTGCATGAAATTCCTGGTATTTCTACTGGTGATTGAAAAGACATAAATACACCTTTTTGTGCTATTTTATCTGTTGATAAATCATTTATGTTTTCACCTTCAAAAATTATTTCTCCACTCATTTTTTTATATTCTGGATTATTAAATATACAATTTGCAAGTGTTGATTTTCCCGCACCATTTGGTCCCATTATTACATGAATTTCTCCTTTATTGATATTTAAATTTAATCCTTTTAATATTTGTTTATCTCCTACATTTGCATATAAATTATTTATTTGTAATAAATTTTCCATTATTTTCTCCTTTTCATACTAGCATACTAGGAATTATATCATTCAAATCCTAGTAAGTCAATAGGTAATAATTTATTTTACAGCCACTATACCGTAATAGACTCTTTTTAATAATATTCCTCTTTCTGTTTTGTACCTTTCTACATATTTATCAAATAAGTCTTTTTCAACTATTTCTCTGTGTTTGAATTCTATTCCTTTTGTTTCTGAAAAGTCATCTAATATTGGTGTTTTTAAAAGAAGTGCCATTAAGTCATTCTCTGTTTCATAATATTCATTTTGTAATATTTCTACTTTTTCAATATTTTTAAATCCTGCTTCTTTTAAGTCAAAATAGTCTTTTTCAGATATGGCTATTTCGTCATAGTATGCTTGCCCTCTTCCAAACATCTTCTTTATATCCCAACAGTCTTTTTTATCTACTCCTCTTATTACAACCACTCCTCCTAATGTTAAACAATTATAGATTTGCTTTGCATCTATTATTGTATTTCTCGCTGAAATTAAGTCAAATGTTTCTTTTGGAAAGTCTATTCTCAAGTTATTCATCTTTATAAATTTAACTCTTTTATTTGAATATTTTTTTGCATTTTTCTTAGCTGTTTTTATCATTTCATCCGAAAAATCTGTAGCAATTATCATTCCAACTTCTGGATAATCTCTTAAAACTCTTTCTCCTCCACCTGTTCCTAAGTCTAAACATAATGATTTTTCATTAGTATTTTCTTTTATTTTTTCATAGAAATCCCAGGTGGTTAATTTTTCTGTTTTACGTTTTATTTGGCTAAAATCCCAATTTCCTATTTTTTCATAATAATTTAATTCACTTTTTTGCATTTTACTTCCTCCCTTTTACTGTTAATTTATAAACATATACAAAAAATCTTTCTTATATGAATATAGCAAAATCAACCATAATTTTGTTATGGTTAAAGTTTTGCCATTCATAAAGAAAGATTTTCAACATTCTTTATTATAATTTTCTTGGTAGTATCACGCGAATGGTCGAATTGAAATACTACATTATTATTATACTCAATATTAAGCTTAATGTCAAACTAAATTGAATTATCTTATGAGGTCTGCTAATGTTTTGCTGTCTACGTATTCATTTATTACATTATCTAATCCCTGCCAAAATGAGAATGTTTTACAATTTTCTTTTCTGTAACATTCTTCTCCACTTACACAGGCAATTGGTGCAAGGTCTCCTTCTGTTTTTCTTAATATATCTCCTATTTTATATTGTTCAGGTGATTTTGCTAGTTTGTAACCTCCATTGTTGCCTCTTGCTGTTTCTAAGTATCCTGCCTTATTTAATAAAGCAACAATTTGTTCAAGATATTTTAAAGACACCTCTTGTCTATTTGCTATATCTTTTAATGATATATAATTTTCATCATTGTGTGTTGCTAAATCTATCATTACTCTAAGGGCATATCTTCCTTTTGTAGATATTTTCATTTTTATCTCCTCCAATTGTTACTATTATACTACTATTTTGGTAGGATTTCAAGATAATAGATACACTATCTATAGAATATAAAAAAAGAGTGAAAAGTCATCTCTTTTAAAAAGATGCTTTTTCACCCCGTCCCCAAAGGCACCTATTCTTTTACTTCGTCAACTTTTTCTTCGCTAACTGTATCTGTAACTTCTTCTACAACTGGAGTTTCTGTTTCAACAGCTGGTGCTTCTTCTGGAGCAGCTTCAACTGGAACTTCTTCAGCTAATTCTTCTTTTACAGTAATTTCTTTGTTTTCAATTCTAGCACCTGTATTTTCTTTTGTCTTAGCAGCTTTACCAACTCTGTCTCTTAAGTAGTATAGTTTTGCTCTTCTAGCTTTACCAACTCTTACTACTTCAACTTTTTCTACTAATGGTGAATGTACTAAGAATGTTTTTTCAACACCTACACCATAAGAAATTTTTCTTACTGTGAAAGATGCATTTACTCCTCCGTTTTGTTTTTTAATGATAATTCCTTCAAATACTTGAATTCTTTCTCTATTACCTTCTTTAATTTTTTGATGTACTTTAACTGTATCACCAACTTTTAAATCTGGTATCTTGTTTTTTAATTGCTCGTGTTCAATTGATTTTACGATATCCATAACTTTGAATATCCTCCTTTCTTTTTATTTTAATAAATCTGGTCTTTTTTGTTTTGTTATTTCGAGAGATTTTTGTTCTCTCCATTTTCTTATATTTTCATGATGTCCAGATAATAACACCTCTGGAACCTTTTGTCCGTGGAATTCTTCTGGTCTTGTGTATTGTGGATATTCTAAAAGATTGTTTGTAAAAGACTCTTCTTGTGTAGATTCTTGTTTTAATACCCCTTGTATATATCTACTAACACTGTCTACTAACACCATTGCTGGTATTTCTCCACCTGTTAGCACATAATCTCCAATTGATATTTCTTCATCTACAATTTCGTCTATAACTCTTTGATCTATTCCTTCATAATGCCCACATAATAAAATTAAATGTTCTTGTTTAGAAAGTTCTAAGACTTTTTCTTGGTTTAACACATTTCCTTTAGGTGATAAATATATGACTTTTGCATTTTCTTTATTTGGTATTGAAGAATATGCATCATATACTACGTCTGGCATCATTACCATTCCTGCTCCACCACCATATGGTGTATCATCTACTTTTTTGTGTTTATCTTTAGAAAAATCTCTAATGTTGATTAAATTTATTTGTATTAACTGCTTTTCAATTGCTTTTCCAATAACGCTTTGCTTAACTGCTTCAAACATTTCTGGAAAAAGAGTTAATATATCAAATCTCATTATTTTTCCTTTCTTAAACTAATCCTTTTATTAAATGAACTATTATTTTTTCTTGTTCTAAATCAATTTGTTTAATAACTTCACCAATCCCAGGTAATAATATTTGTTTTCCATCTTCTGATTTTATAACATAAATATCATTTGCTCCTGAATTGTATATGTCTTCTACTTTTCCAAGTAATATATCTTCGTCAGTATAAACTGATAGTCCAAGTAAATCTGCTATAAAATAGGTATCTTCTGGAAGCTTTCTTGCATTTTCTCTTGCTATTTTTATATAGCAACCTCTATACTTTTCTGCTTCTTCAACAGTATCAATTCCTTTTAGTTTAAGTAAAATCTGATTTTTACTATATTTTACTTCGTCAATTTGAATGTCTAGTAATTTACCATTTTTTTCTACTAGAATAGATTCTAGTTCTTCAAATTGAGAAATATCGTCTGTAAAAGGATTTACTTTTACCATACCTTTAATTCCAAAGTGATTTACAATTTGACCTAATTCAAAATATTCTTGTTTCATAATTTTCCTCTAATCCACAAATTCAATAATTACCTTTTTGTGTTCTTTGGCAGCTAAAGATTTCATAACAGTACGAATTGCTTTTGCAATTTTTCCTTGTTTTCCAATTACTTTTCCCATATCTGAGTCTGCTACTTTTACTTCAAATACTGTAGCTCTTTCCTCTTCTCTTGAGTTTATAGTAACTTGTTCTTTATTGTCTACCAAGTTTAGAATAATGGTTTCTAAAATTTCTTTCATTTAAGTTTTACCTTCCTTGTGAAAATTATTTTTTAGCTACTCTTTCTACTAATTCTTTTACTGAATCTGTTGGTTTTGCACCATTTTTGATCCATGTAGCTAATTTTTCGTTATCTATTACTATTGTAGAAGGTTCTGTCATTGGATCATATGAACCAATTTTTTCGATGATTTTTCCATCTCTTGGGCTTTTAGAGTCTGCTACAACTATGTGATAGAATGGAGCTTTTTTAGCACCTTGTCTTTGTAATCTGATTTTTACCATTTGTTTTTCACCTCCTGAAAATTTGTTATTTATATTTTTTAAAATTAAAATCTTTCTCCATAATAATGTTAAAATCGCTGGTCCTTGGTGTCGAGCTTCCTTCCCTTGGATGTCACAAAAACAAATAAATTTGTTTTTGGACACTATCGGTTGGAACTCTCCAACCGTTACGCTTCGCTCCACCTTACGCGGACTGCGCTTTCTTTTAACATTATTATTCTAAATTTTTTATTGAATATTTAAAATTTAAAATTTTTCAAGTCCATACCCTTCATCATCTTTTTCATTCCACCTTTGTTATTTTGCATTTGTTTCATCATTTTTTGTGTCATTTCAAAAGATTTCATAAATTTATTTATTTCTTGTACTGAAGTTCCACTACCTTTTGCAATTCTTACTCTTCTGCTTCCATTTAGTAGTTTTGGATTTTTTCTTTCAGCTTTTGTCATAGAACAAATCATTGCTTCTATTCTAACAAATTCTTTGTCGTCTATTTTTACATCTTTTAGCTGATTCATTCCTGGAACTAGTTTTAGTAAAGATGAAAATGAACCCATTTTTTTAATTTGTCTTAGCTGTGTTAAATAATCGTCTAAGTCAAATTCTTTTTTCTTAAGCTGTTTTTCTATTTTTTCAGCTTCTTCCAAGTCAAAACTTTCTTCTGCTTTTTCTATAATTGAAAGCACATCACCCATTCCTAAAATTCTTTGTGCCATTCTGTCTGGATGAAATACTTCTATATCACTTAATTTTTCTCCTGTTGCTGCAAATTTAATTGGTCTTCCAGTAACTTTTTTTACTGATAGTGCAGCACCACCACGAGTGTCACCATCTAATTTTGTAAGAACGACTCCATCAATACCTAGATTTTCATTAAATGATTTTGCTACATTTACAGCATCTTGACCTGTCATACTGTCTACTACTAATAGAATTTCATGTGGTTTTACATTTGTTTTTACGTTTTTAAGCTCTTGCATTAGTTCTTCGTCAATATGTAATCTACCTGCTGTATCTAATATTACAACATCATTTAATTTGCTCATTGCTGTTGACATAGCTTGTTTAGCAATATGTACAACATCTTTTGACTGTTCATTTGCAAACACTGGTATGTTAAGTTGGGCTCCAACTACTTGTAATTGCTTAATAGCTGCTGGTCTATAAACATCACATGCAACTAATAATGGCTTTTTGCCTTGTTTACGAAGTAAGTTTGCTAGTTTTCCTGCTGTAGTTGTTTTACCAGAACCTTGAAGACCTACTAACATAATAACTGTTGGTGGATTTGGAGTGAAATTTATTTTACTTTCTGTTCCTCCTAGAAGTTCTACTAATTCATCTTTTACTATTTTAATAACTTGTTGACCTGGCGTCAATGATTTTAACACATCTTGACCTAAAGCCTTCTCCTGAACAGATGCAATAAATTCCTTAACTATCATATAGTTAACATCTGCCTCTAGTAATGCAAGTTTTACTTCTCTAAGCATTTCTTTTAAATCTGATTCTGTAATTCTTGCCTTACCTCTAAGTCTTTTAGTAATATCTTGAAGTTTTGAACTTAATCCCTCAAAAGCCATCTGTTAGCCCCCTTCTTCTTTATTGTATATTCTCTAAATTCAAAATAGAATTATTATTTAACGCGGAAGAATTTATTTAAAAAGTAAGGGCGCATACGTTGGTATGTAACCGCTTTTTAAATGAATTCTGACAAAGTTAAATGATGATTATCTTTTGAATTTTATGCTAAGCAACTCAACTCTTCTCGTACATGATTCAAAATTTTCTCAATTTTTTTATCAGAAGATGTAGTTTCAATTTTGCTTAATTCTTCTAATATTTCTTGAAGCTTGCGTTCTTGATTTAATGTCTTTTTCATAAATGTTAGCTTTTCTTCTAATTCGAAAAGTTTATTTTCCCCCTTTTTTATTATGTCTCTTACTGCCTGTCTTGTTATATTATTATTTTCGGCAATTTCTGAAAGTGATAAGTCATTATTATAGTAATCATTTATTACTTGATATTGTTTTTCAGTTAGCATCTTCCCATATATTTGGCATAGCATACTTACTTTAACATTCTTTTCCAAATGACATCACTCCTTCATCTCGAGTAGTAATTACTTTTCTGGATTAGAAAAGTTGTCTGACCGTCGGGCTCATAACCCAAAGGTCAAAAAAATATTAGCATTATTTTGTAATGCTAATATACTTTACACTATTTTTGTTAATTTGTCAAGTATTTTTATAATATTCACGCTATTTTTACTTAATTTTTACACTTTTTCAAGCCTTTATTTACAGAATCTATGGTTTCCTATTGTTACAGTCATCGGTCTTGACCATATCCATTTGTTTGTTGCAGTATTTGGATTAAAATAATATATTGCTCCATAGCTTGGATCCCAACCATTTAGTGCATCTTGTGCTGCTTTTCTTGAAGTTGAATCTGGTGACATATTTATTTGTCCATCTGATACTGCGTCAAATGCACCTTTTTGATAAATAACTCCTGCTACTGTATTAGGAAATGAACTGCTCTTAACACGATTTAATACAACTGCTGCAACTGCAACTTTCCCTGTGTATGGTTCTCCCCTTGCTTCTCCATGCACTAGTCTTGCCAATAAATCTAAATTAGTTGAATAACTTGAATTTGAATTATTAGATGAATTTATTCCCATTGCTGCTAATGTATTTTTTCCTGCAATTCCATCTACTGTTAAACCATTTTTAGATTGAAAATATCTTACTGCCTTTTGTGTTTGTGTTCCATATATTCCGTCTATGCTTCCATTATAGTAACCCCATCTTTTTAATTTTGTTTGTATTTGCGCTACTTCGTCTCCTCTAGAGCCATATTTAGATAATGCTTCTACCTCGTTATTTCTAAAAAACATATTGTACGAAATAAATATTGCAAATACTAATATAATTGTTATCATTGAAATTATTGTTTTTTTATTTTTTAACATAAAAATACACCTACTTTGGTAAAATTTAATTATTGTTATTTTAACCAAATCAGGTGTTTATATACATTAAAATTAGAATATTCCTACAATGTTTCCGTTTTCGTCTAAGTCTATATTTTCTGCAGAAGGAATTTTAGGTAATCCCGGCATTGTCATTATTTTACCTGTTAATACTACTATGAATTCCGCTCCTGCTCTTAACACTACATCTTGTACATGTATATTAAAAGGTTCTTTACATTCTAGGTTTTTAGGGTCATCTGAAAATGAGTATTGTGTTTTTGCTATACATACTGGCAAATTGCTATATCCCAAGTCTTCAATTTCTTTAATATGCAATTTTGCTTCATCTGTAAATTCTACATCTTCTGCTCCATATATTTTTTGTGCTACTGCTTTTATTTTGTCTTCTATTGTTTCGTTTAATTCATACGCAAATTCAAAATTCGAAGTTTCTTGCACTAAATCAACAATTTTTTGTGCTAAATCTTTAGCGCCATCTCCACCTTTTTCCCAGCTTTCAACTAAGCTTAAGTTAATACCTTTTTCTTGTAACTTTTCTTGTAAAAATTTAATTTCAGCCTCAGTATCATGTGTATATTTGTTTATTGCTACTATAACATTTAGTCCATAACGATTCTTTAAATTGTCTACATGTCTTTCTAAGTTTTCAAATCCCTTTGCCAAATATTCAATACTTTCATTTTTTATATCTTCTTTTGGCATTCCACCATGATATTTTAATGCTTTAATAGTTGCCACACAAACTACTGCATCAGGTTTCAAATTTGCCTTTCTACATTTTATATCTAAAAATTTTTCTGCTCCTAAGTCTGCTCCAAATCCCGCTTCTGTAACAACATAATCTCCTAATTTTAAAGCAAGTTTAGTTGCAATTATACTGTTACATCCATGTGCAATATTAGCAAATGGTCCACCATGAACTATTGCAGGTGTTTGCTCTAAACTTTGTACTAAGTTTGGATTTATAGCATCTTTTAATAATACTGTCATAGCCCCATCTGCTTTTAAATCTCTAGCTGTTATTGGTTTATTTTCTTTAGTATATCCAACTATAATGTTTCCAATTCTTCTTTTCAAATCATTTATATCTGTTGCTAAACAGAAAATAGCCATTATTTCAGATGCAACTGAAATATCAAAACCATCCATTCTTGGCACTATATTTTTTTCTTGTGATAGTCCTGTATTCACTACTCTTAGTTGTCTATCATTTAGGTCAACACATCTTTTCCATACCACTCTATCAAATCCTAATTCATTACCAAAATATATATGATTATCTATCATTGCTGACAATAAATTATTGGCTGATGTAATTGCATGTATATCACCAGTAAAATGTAGGTTTATATCTTCCATTGGTGCTATTTGACTATGCCCTCCGCCTGTTGCTCCACCTTTTATTCCAAATACCGGTCCAAGTGATGGTTCTCTTAGTGCAAGTATTGCATTTTTTCCTATTTTTCTTAGTCCATCTGCTAATCCAATTGCCATTGTTGTTTTGCCTTCTCCTAGAGGAGTAGGGTTTATAGCTGTTACTAAAATTAATTTACCATCTTTTTTATCTTTTAGGCTCTTATATACTTCAGGAGAAATTTTTGCTTTATATTTTCCGTATTGCTCTAATTGCTCTTCTTGAATATTTAGTTTTTCTGCTATTTTGGTTATTTTCTCTAATTGTGTATTTCTTGCAATTTTAATATCTTCCATATCTATTTCTCCTTATATACTCTTTTAGCAGTAATATAATAATACAGTTTTACTGTAAAAATCATTATATTACTGCTAATTTTAAAACTAAACTAGTAGCCCTACTACAACACCAATAGCTGCTCCTACAATAACTTGAACTGGTGTGTGTCCTAGAACCTCAACTAATCTTTCAGATACCTGTAAACCTGTTAACCCAGGTGTTTCAACTATTTTATTTAATAGCTTAGCTTGTTTTCCTGCTGCCCTTCTAACACCTGCTGCATCATACATTACTATAAATGAAAAAATTAAAGCCACAGCAAATAATGGTGAATTAATTCCAACATTCTTTCCTATCATAGTTGTTAAAGATACTACCACCCCAGAGTGTGAACTTGGCATTCCACCTGCTTGCATTAATCTTTTAAAATTAAACTTTTTACTCTTTACTAAATCATAAATAAACTTAAATAATTGTATTCCAAACCACACAATAAATGGAACAATTATATATTTATACTCTTCAAAAAAACTCCCCTGCATTTTCTATTCCTCTTCTTGTACAAAATTCTCTTCTTTTATTTCCTCGCCATCTTTTAATAATATAGTAATTCTCTTTTCAGCATTTTCTAATAAGTCATTACATTGTTTTGATATTTTCATTCCCTCTTCAAATTTAGAAACAGATTCGTCTAAACTTAATTCGCCTTTTTCTAATTCTGTAGCTATCTCTTCTAATTTGTTCATTGCTTGTTCAAAATTTAAATCCTTTTCCATTTTATTCCCCTTGTTCAAATTATTTTTCTGTTACAATTTCTGTATTAACATCTACAATATATCCTTTTATTAAATGTGTTGTTACTGTATCATAAACAGTTACATAATATTTTCCATCACCTTGAATACTTACATTAAATGATACATCGTCTAAATTTCCCCAATCTTTAGTCCATACATCTTTTACAAGATTTACTGCCTTATTTTCTTTTGGAGTCATTTGGTTCTTGTCCTCTACTGAATCATTAGATGCTGTAGTTGTTTCATTTTTCTTTTCTTCAGTTTTTACTTCTGTTTCCACATTATTATCTAAAATCTCATTTAGCATATTGTTTAAACCTTGGTTAGGATCTGGCAATATGTTTCCCTTTGCTTCAACATTATCAGCAGAAATTGGCTCAGACTTAAAATGTTGATATCCTAAACACACTAAAGCAAATATCACTATTGCAATAACTATTATTACTAAAAAATTTTTAGTTGTTTTTCCCATATATTTTCTCCTATTCTATAATCTTTGCCTTTGTTTCTCCATCTTGTAATTTAATAAATACTTTATCTTCTTTTTTCAATTGTTCTTTTTTCTTTATAACAACTCCATCTTTTAATATAATTCCATAACCTCTTGCTAAAGTTTTTAATGGGCTTAACGAATCTAATCTTAATATTAGATTTTGTGCTTTCGCCTTTTCTTTTTGCAATTTATTAATTATTATATGTTCCATTGACTTAACTTTCATGTCAACTAACATATATTTTTCATTTACTCTTTGTAGTGCTCCTGTAAATGCCTTATTTGCCATGCATTTTTCATAACGTAATTTCATAAATTGAATTTTACGTACTAGAGCTTGTTTATATCTATTTTGATAATTTTTTAACTTTAAGTTTAACTCTGCAATATCTGTTACAGCTAGTTCAGCTGCAGCTGATGGTGTTGGTGCTCTTAAATCTGCTACAAAATCCGCTATTGTAAAATCCGTTTCATGCCCTACTGCAGATATAACTGGTAATTCCGAATTATATATTGCTCTTGCAACGACTTCTTCATTAAATGGCCATAAGTCTTCTAATGAGCCTCCGCCTCTTGCCACAATAAGCACATCTGCCAGTTTATTTTTGTTCATAAACTCAATGCCTTCTGCTATTTTCTTACCTGCTCCTTCTCCTTGTACAGGCACTGGAAATAGTCTTATGTGCACATTCGGATTCCTTCTAGTAGACACATTTATAATATCTCTAATAACAGCTCCTGTATTTGATGTGAGAACTCCTATTGTTCTTGGCATCATAGGTATTGGCTTTTTATGTGATTGATCAAATAGACCCTCTTTTTCTAGCTTTTCTTTTAATTCTTCATATGCTGCTCTTAAATCTCCCATTTTGCCCAGTTGTTTCATTGCTTTTGCATATAATTGATATGTTCCATCTCTTTCAAAAACAGATACACTTCCTAATATCATTACTTTCATTCCATCTTGTGGAACAAAGTCTAGATGTCCAGTATATGTTTTGAACATTATTGCTTTTATTAAAGATTTGTCGTCTTTTAATGTAAAGTACATATGACCTGTATAATGATTTTTAAAATTTGAGATTTCTCCTTCTACTAATACATTAGCAAAATATTCGTCCTCTTCAAATTTATCTTTTATATATTTATTTAGTTGACTTACACTAATAGGATTATATGTCATATCTACTCCTCATTTGCTATTCCTGTTTGTTTTATAATGTTAGCTAATACACCATTTATAAAAGCAGGTGAAGTATCGTCTCCATACTTTTTAGCTATTTCCACCGCTTCATTAACAACTACCTTGTATGGTAATTCTGTATACATAATTTCATATGTTGCGAGTTTTAGTAATGTAAGATTTATTTTGGATACTCTTGAAATATCCCATTTTTCTTTTAGGTTTTGAGATATTAATTCTAATATTCTTTCTTCATTCTTAGCAATTCCATTCACTGTTTCAGTCATATATGTTTTTGCTTTTTCTTGACTAACATTTTGTTCTGCTAAAAATAATTCAATTTGTTCATTATATTCTTCTTGCTCCATTTTTTGAATTTCTAAGCTATATAGTAATTCAAAAGTAAGTTCTCTCATTTCTGTTCTAGTCATGTATTTGTTACTCCCTTTTATAACCTATCTATAAATTTTTTGGTTTTTTCTTTTACATTTTCTTTATTTCTTTGTATGTAGTTGCCAAGCCATATACATACAATTATTAAAGCAATTGTAAATAAAACTTTATATAAATTTGTGCAAAATAGGATAATTGATAATGCAATTCCTATTAAGCCTCCTACTATACATCCACCATATTTATCACAAAAAACTTTGAAACTGTCCATATTTTTTTGCTCCTTTCACCTTTTATTCTTGTGTCATTGGTTTTACAGGTTCAATATCTTTTACTTTAATATTAACCTCTTTTACTTCTAAATCTGATGTTTTCTTTATTGTTGTTTTTATTTTTGTTTGTAAATTAGTAGATAACTCTTTTATTACTGCATTTTCTTTTACGCTTAAATTTACAAATACTGTTACATTATTTTCATTATCAAGCTCTACTCTTGTTGTTACATTTTCTGCGCTGTCAAATCCTTTAACTACGCTATTTACTAGATTTTCTATAGTATCTTTTGTAATTAAAAGTTTTCCGTCAGAGTTTTCTAATAATATTCCATTTTTATAATCCATTTCTTGCTTTGAACTTGAATCAAAAAATATACATTTTATAGCAAGTAGTATAAATACTATGCTTAACCCTAACATAATATTAGAACTCAAATTATCATTTATTGCCATTACTACTAGTTCATGTACTAAATCAACACTTAACCAACCAAATATCATTAAACACACTATTATTGATATTATAAGCATTAAACTTGAAAAAAGAGCTAGTCCTATTCTATCTAAAATTTTCATATTTTACTTCATCCTTTCTTGCAAAGTATGTGATGTTTAAAATTTAAATTAGGCACAGTAAAATTTATTGTGCCTAATGTTTGCTTTTATTGATTTTCTTCTGTCTTTTCGTTGTTTGTTTCCATATTGTCTGTGCTAACACCTTGAATATGGACATTAACTTCAACTACTTTTAATCCTGTCATACTTTCAACTGCTTTTTTTACTTTGTTTTGAATTTCAAATGCAACATCTGGAATTCTAGCACCATATTCTACTATGATGTTTACATCTATTTTTGTTTCTTTTTCTCCAGAGTCAACTTTAATTCCTTTTGCTAGGTTCTTCTTACCACTAAGTACTTCTGAAATTCCTCCTGCAAAGCCTCCTGACATTTGAGCTACTCCTGGCACTTCTGATACTGCTACTCCTGCGATTACAGAAATTACGTCATCTGCAATTTTTATATTAGTATTATTTTCTAATGCTACTTCCCCATTAGTTTCAACTAGACTTTCAACCTCTTTTATTTCTTTGTTTTCTTCTTCCATAAAGAAACCTCCTTTTTCTTAAGAAATTTATATGTATTAGTATATCAATTTTTTTGAAATTTTACAACTATTTTTGAAAAATATTATAATAAGACGAGAATTATTTTTATTCTCGCCTTATTATTTTTAACACCTTTTTGGTTTACAACTCAAATATACTACAGCTTAATAAAACCGTAACAAAAATTCCATTTCCTTTGCCACACTCCGTTAATCCTTCGCCTGTTGTAGCGGTAATACCAATATTTTTCTCACCTACAGACAACAAATTCGCAATAGTCCTCCTCATTTCAGGTATCTTTGGAGTGAACTTTGGCTTTAGAGCTTCTATAGAAATTGAAACATGTTCAATTTTTATTCCATCCATCGCCTTTAAAGCCTCCTTTAAATACTCTTTGCTATCTGTAATTCCTTCTTTGCACATTTTATCTGCTACTTTTCCAAGGACATTATAAGTCGTTGCTCCAGATACTGCATTAGTTAAAGCATGGAGTACAACATCTCCATCACTATTTGCCGAAAGCGAATAATCTGCTTCAAACTTTACACCACCTAGCATTAATGGCTTAGTTTTTAGACTTTCAATCCGATGACTGTCTTGTCCAATAGTAGTAAAAAATCTTCTCATCTTCTTGTTTCCTCCTTTTGGTGTTATAAATTATTAAAAGAATTTTCTTTTAATAACAAGTTTATTAACTTCTATTAACCATAATATCATAATTATTCTATATTTTCAAGTTCATTATAATAACTAACTAATTATATTCATTCATCAAATAGTACTCACAAACATAACATTTAATTTTTCGCAAACAAAAAAATCAACCATTTACAGTTGATTTCTTGTTTTTCGTTTGGTTCAACGATTTAATCTTTTGGAGCGGGTAGCGGGAATCGAACCCGCGCGATCAGGTCGGAAGCATGACATTCTACCACTAAATTATACCCGCAAGACTGATATATTTATTATAAGCTAAATTTCATATAATTGCAATATTTTGTAGCAATTATCCATTAGCAAAAACTGCAATGCTTTTCATAGCATTGCAATTTTTAATTTATAATATTCTTACTCTTCTACATATCCTATATATGGTAAGTTTCTGTATTTTTCGTCATAGTCTAAACCATATCCAAGTACAAATTTATTTTCTATTTCAAATCCAACATAATCTAAATCTATTTCTTTTTGTCTTCTTTCTTTTTTATCCAAAAGCACACATATTTTTAAGCTCTTTGGATTTTTAGTTTTTAAATAATCACGCAAATAGTTTAATGTTATTCCAGAATCTATTATATCTTCAATAATTATTACATTTTTGTTTTCTATGTCTTCACCTATATCTAATTTAAAGTCTAATTTTCCTGTTGTTTCTCTATTATTTACCCCATAACTACTAACTCTTACAAAGTCTAATATTACATCACTTCCAGTAATTTTTTTAGATAAATCTATTGTAAAATATACTGCCCCTTTTAGCGTACATATTAAAACAATGTCCTCTCCATTATAGTCTTTTGAAATTTGATTTGCTAATTCTTCTATTCTTTTATTTAAAGTTGCTTCATCTATTAATATCTTATGCTCCAACATTTTATTACTCCTTTTACCCTAATTTATCTCCATTTTCTACCTTTTCAGTTGGTTGTATTAACACTATTCCTTGTTTACTGTATGTTCCTAATACTAACACCTGTGAAAGGAAATTTGCTATTTGTTTTTCTGGAAAGTTCACAACTGCAAGTATTTGCTTTCCCTCTAATTCTTCTGGTTTATATACTTCTGTTATTTGTGCAGAAGATTTTTTTATTCCAATTTCGTCTCCAAAATCAATTTCTAATTTGTATGCAGGTCTCTTAGCTTCTTTAAATATCTCTGCTTTTACAATTGTTCCAACTCTAATATCTAGTTTCATAAAATCATTAAATGTAACCACGTTAAATCATCTCCCTAAATTATATTTTTATAATGTTATCACAAAATTCGAAAATATACAACAAAAATTTATTTTATTTTTATAAAACTTTTGTTTGACATTTTTGAAATAATATATTATAATAATTACGAACATTTATTCTTTATATGGAGGACTATATGGAAATTGATGAAAAATTAGAGATATTATCCGCTTCTGCCAAATATGATGCTTCTTGTAGCTCATCTGGAGGTACAAGAAAAAATACACTAGGTGGAATTGGTAATAGTGAAATTTCAGGAATTTGTCATAGTTGGGGCGCTGACGGGAGATGTATTTCTTTACTTAAAATTCTTATGACAAATTGTTGTATGTATGATTGTAAATACTGTATAAATCGCAAGAGTAATTCTGTTAGAAGGGCTACTTTTACTCCAAAAGAAATTGCTGATTTAACAATTGGATTTTATAAACGTAATTATATTGAAGGACTGTTTTTAAGTTCAGCTGTTATAAAGTCCCCTGATTATACTATGGAGCAAATGATACAAGCTATTAGCCTTTTGAGAAATGAGTATCATTTTAATGGATATATTCATGCTAAAACTATTCCTGGTAGTAGTCAAGAACTTATTGATAAACTAGGTACTTTAGTGGACCGTATGAGTGTTAATATTGAACTTCCTTCTCAAACCAGTTTAAAACTATTAGCACCTGATAAATCTAAAGAAAATATTGTTGAACCAATGAGCTATATTTCAAGCAAATTAAGTTTATCTGCTCAAAAGTTTTTGCCTGTTGCTAAGAAGAGTTTTAATTTCTTACCTAGTAATGTAATCCATAAGCCAAAGGATAAAAACTTTGTACCTGCAGGTCAAACCACACAAATGATAGTTGGCGCAACACCTGACACAGATTTACAAATTATAAAATTATCAGAAAGTTTGTATAATAAATTTCATTTAAAAAGAGTTTATTATTCTGCTTATGTTTCAGTTAACGAAGATTCCAATTTGCCTACTTTAGCTAAACCGCCATTACTTAGAGAAAACAGAATTTATCAAGCTGACTGGTTACTTAGATTTTATGGATTCAAGGCAGATGAATTATTAAATGAGCAAAACCCTAATTTTAACACTTTGCTAGATCCTAAGTGTGACTGGGCTTTAAGACATTTAGATAGTTTTCCAGTAGAAGTAAATACTGCTGATTACTATACTTTGCTTAGAATTCCAGGTATTGGAGTTATTTCAGCTAAACGCATTGTCTCTGCAAGGAAGTACTGCCATTTACAGTTTGAACATCTAAAAAAATTAGGAGTTGTTTTAAAAAGAGCTAGATATTTTATTACTTGTGACGGAAAATATTATGATACAGTTAGAAATTTTAATAATGGTTTTATTGAGCAAAACTTGTTATTTTTAGAAAGAAGCAGTTTGCCTATGCCTGCATATGTTCAAACATCTTTGTTTGATAATGCTGAGCCAAATAGATTTGACAGGTTAAAAGTGCTTACTGGTAATTTGTAAAGGAGTGTAATGTAATGATTGATTGGAAAATTTTAAATAATGAAGTCTATTTATATGATGGGACTTTTAATGGGTTACTCAGTATTGCTTTTTATTGCTATATCAATAAAGCAATACCTTGTAATGTGGTGGCTGAAGAAAAATATATACATAATTTACTAGAGACTGCAAGATTTATACCAACAAGTGAAGTTAGTGCTGAACGTGTTTTTAATGGAATGTATAGGGTTGCAGGTAAAGAAGCTGTGTATGATTGCTATAATGCTTTTTTATCTGGTAATGCTAATAAAGAGTTACCCATATTAAAATACATTTTAAATAGTTTTGAAATTGGTCCCAATATTTGCAGTATGCTTTCAATAGATTATGTTTTAGATGTTGTAAAGTTACGCAAAAACGTACTTATGGAAGCTCATAGATTTGACGGTTTAGTTCGTTTACAGGAAATTGGTAATAATTTGTGGTATGCTTCTGTTCACCCTGATAACAATATAATTGAAAATGTAGGACAGTTTTTAATGAGGAGATTTCCTATGCAGAATTTAATTTTGCATGATAAAAATAGGAATTTGGCTTTTATGTATAGTGTTTTAAAGCCTAATAATTATGAAATAATTGAAGTACCTGAAAATATACAATTTTCTATTTTTTCTGAAGATGAAATTAAGTTTCAGTCTTTATGGAAGACATTTTTTAAAAGTGTTGCAATTAAGGAAAGAACAAATCCTAGATTACAAATGCAGTTTATGCCTAAAAAATATTGGAAAGATTTGACAGAAGTGTCTTAGTTTAATTGACATAAAATAGTTTCAGTGTTATAATGGAAAAAGCATGACTTAGATAGTCAAATAATTTAAAAGGAGTTTTGCTGTATGAAAACTAGCCTTATTTTTCGAGCCCCCTATGTTGACGAGCATACCGGAGAGGAAATGAACTTTGTATATGAATACAAGGTCCCCAAAAACACATTTGAGCGAATTCGTGAAGTTCTCACAAAGCAATTAAAAGCACACGTTTCTGGACACACATTCTCTTTTCCTTCTCGTGAAGATTTGTATCAAGGCCTTGAAAAAGTGGCCAGCTTGATGGTGACATGCAAATAACTCCTAAGAAAGAGCATACCGAATTTGGTATGCTCCTTCTTTATCTTTATTTATATTCTTCTACTTCTTTTTTAATTTTTGATACAAAGTCTTCTAGTCCCATTGCTCCAATATCACCATCTGATCTAGAACGAACTCCTACTGCATTTGCCTCTACTTCTTTATCCCCTATAATTAACATATATGGAATTTTTTGAAGTTGTGCTTCTCTAATTTTGTAACCAATTTTTTCTTGTCTTTCATCAAGTTCTGCACGAATTCCGTTGTTATCTAATTCTTCTAAAACTTTTTCTGCATATTCTTTATGTGCGTCAGCTATTGGTAATATTTTTACTTGTACTGGTGACAACCATGTTGGAAATGCACCTGCATAATGTTCTGTTAAAATACCAATAAATCTTTCAAATGAACCAAATAATGCTCTATGTAGCATAATTGGTGTTTTCTTTTCTCCGTCTGAATCAATGTATGATAAATTAAATCTTAATGGTAATTGGAAGTCTACTTGTACTGTTCCCATTTGCCATTCTCTTCCTAAGCAGTCTTTCATTTTAATATCAATTTTTGGACCATAGAAAGCACCGTCCCCTTCATTTACACGATAGTTGTCTTTACCACATATTTCGTCTAATACATCTTTTAAGTCCGCTTCTGCTTTATTCCATAAATTGATGTCTCCCATGTAATCTTCTGGTCTAGTAGATAATGTTAGTATAAAATCTAATCCAAATATGTTATATAGCTCTTTAGCAATTTCAAGAATGTTTTTAATTTCTTCTTTAATTTGTGATTCCATAACATAGTTGTGTGAATCGTCTTGTCTAAACATTCTTACACGGAATAAACCGTTTAATTGTCCAGATTTCTCATTACGATGTATAACATCTATATCACTAAATCTTAAAGGCAAGTCTTTGTAGCTTCTTAATTTGCTTTGGTAAATTTTTATAGAGTTTGGACAGTTCATTGGTTTTAAAGCTTGTTCTTTTCCATCACTATCTATTAAAACAAACATATCATCTTTGTAATGATCCCAATGTCCTGATGTTTTCCATAAACTACTACTGTTTAATTGTGGGCCAGAGAATTCTTGATATCCTCTCTTTTTATGTTCTTTTCTCCAAAGGTCTATAAGTATATTCATCATTGTAAAGCCTTTAGGCATCCAATATGCCATACCTGGTGCAGTTTCGTCAAAGAAGAATAAGTCTAGTTCTTTTCCTAATTTACGGTGATCTCTTTTTTTAGCTTCTTCTAACATGTGTAAATATTCTTCTAGCATACTTGCTTTAGGAAATGCAATACCATAAATTCTTTGAAGAGTTTGTTTTGTTTCGTCTCCTCTCCAATATGAAGCTGATGAATGTAATAATTTGAATGCTTTTACTGAACCTGTGCTCATAATATGTGGTCCTGCACATAATTCTTTGAATTCGCCTTGGTCATAAAAACTAATTTCTTCGTCTTCTGGTAATTCTTCAATTAGTTCTACTTTGTATGGTTCTTTTCTATCTTTCATTAACTTAATAGCTTCTTCTCTTGGAAGAGTATATCTTGTAATTGGTAAATCCTCTTTTACAATTTTTTTCATTTCTTCTTCGATTTTAGCTAAATCTTCCTCTGTAAATGGTTTTTCTACATCAAAATCATAATAGAATCCATTGTCAATAGATGGACCAATTGTTAATTTGGCGCTATCTCCATATAGTCTTTTTATAGCTTGTGCCATAATATGAGATGTTGTATGCCAATATGCCTTTTTACCATCTAAATCATCAAAAGTTAAAATTTCTAATTTACAGTCTTTTTCAATTATAGTACGTAAATCTTTTACCTCTCCATCAATTTTTGCAGCCATAGCATTTCTTGCTAAGCCTTCACTTAATTTTTTTGCTACTTCTAAAACAGAAGAACCTTCATTAACCTCTATTTTAGAACCATCTTTTAATTCTACTTTTACCATAGTTTCTCCTCCTTTATTATTTAAAAGTGTGCCAATGGGGACGGAGAATTTTGGCACATTTTAATTACTAAAATAAATAATTAAAAATAAATTTGTAAATGTGCCAAAATTCTCCGTCCCCATTGGCACACTTAGTAGCAATACAAAAGCACTTCTAAAGTATTGCTACCTTAGGAGTGCTTATATACACGGTTCCATCCTATTTTTAACTTAATTACTCTTTAACGCAGATATACGCCTAGCTTTTAACTAGGAACTAATGAGGTAGTTTTTCAAATCTGTTTATTTAAGTTGGCTTTCAGCCGGTGACCAACTCTCTCTTTCAACAACCTTGATTTTACTTTGTCTCATTCTTGTCTTTATTTTTCAAACTATATATTATTATACTCGCTGTTTTCACAAGTGTCAAGTGGTTTTATATAAGTTTTAGTATATCTTCTTTTGGTTGTACTCCTATTGTTCTGCCTGCTTCTGCACCATTTTTTATAACTATAAATGCTGGAATTGTCATTATTTCATATTTTTCTGCTAGTTCATGGTTTTCGTCTACATTTACCTTGCATACTTTTAATTTTTCTCCCATTTCTTCTGCAATTTTTTCTATCACTGGTGACATCATTCTGCATGGTCCACACCAGCTTGCCCAGAAATCTATTAAAACTGGTACATTTGCCTCCATTACTTCTTTTTCAAAATTATCTTTGTTTAATTCTGTTACACTCATTTTATTTACCTCCAAAATTTATTTTAACACAGCTAAACCAGCCTTTGCACCTTCATATACAGCTTTTGATATTTGTAGTAATCCACCTGTGCAGTCTCCACATGCAAACAAACCTGGTACTGTAGTTTCCATATTTTCATTTACAATAATATTATTGTTTTCAATTCTCGCTCCAATTTTTCTAGCCAAATCACTACTTGAAGCTGTTCCCATTGCAATAAATACTCCATTTAGATTTTGTATTGTATTGTCTTCAAATTCAACCTCCTCAAGCTTTGTGTCTCCTCTAAATTCTCGTATTTTTTTACTATTTACTTCAATACTACTATCTCTGTTTTCTACCATATTATTTCCATTTGTAAGTATAGTTACTGAACTTGCAACAGGTTTTAATGTTTCAAACTCGTGTATAGCATAGTTTCCGTCACCTAATACTGCAACATCTTTGCCTTTATAAAAGAAAGAATCACATACTGCACAATAGCTTACACCTTTTCCTTCAAATTCTTTTATTCCTTTTATATTTGGAACATTTCTACTTACTCCTGTAGCTAGTATTACTGCTTTTGCTTCATATTTTGAGTTAACAGTTTCTACAGTAAATTGATTTATATATTCAATATTTATTATTTCGTCTTCTATAAAATCTATACCTAAATTCTTGGCTTGTTTTATTCCGTTTTCATATAACTCTTTACCAGATATTCCATTTTCAAATCCATAGTAATTATCTATTTTTTCTGCTTTTTGTAATGCTCCATTTCCCTTTGATATTACTAATATTGATAGGTTTCTTCTTTTAGCATAAATTGCTGCTGTAATTCCAGCTGGTCCACTGCCAATTACTATTACATCATACATTTTGCTTCCTCCTGTTAGCCTCTATTGTTTTAAATAGTTTCTTTTACCATATATCATCTGAGAAATATATACCTTCTTGTTATCAAAATCTACTGTATACAGTATAATATAGTTTTTCACTACCATTCTATAATATTCTCTTTTCAGTTTATCTTTTTTACCTATTTTCATATATAATTCCGGTGTGTTTTTTAGGTTCAAAACTTTATCCATTACTTCTGTCATAAGTCGTTTTGCTGAATTATTTTCTTTTAAATTATTTGCAATATACTCATAAATTTCTTCCATATCTTCTATACATTTATCAGTAAATTCAACTTCAAATAATTCATTTTTAGAATCCATACTTTGCTCTTAACTCCTTTATAACTTCTGTTGCTTTTCTTGTTCTGCCATTTTCAATATCTTCTTCTGATTTTAACAGTTTCTTTATTGTCGCATTATTTAAGACATTGTTTCTGTACTCTTCCATACTCATTATAATCACGTTGTTTTTACTATTTTTTCCAATTACCATTTCTCCATTTTGATTAATAAATGTTTCTATTTCTTGTAAACTCGTTACCTGTTGCATCTTCAACACCTCACTTTTTATACTATTTAAAGTATAACATAAAATCATATACATTTAAATAGTTTTTATAAATTTAGTATTATTAATTTTTGTATATCATATTCATTTTTATCATATTTTTGTTTTTAAAAAAATTAAAATTTTTTTTAAAATCCGCTTGACAAACCGAACAACTTTTTGTATACTATATACGAACATTGATTTGGAGAATATTTATTTTGTTAGGAGGCTTTAATTATGAGTATTTTAAAAAATAGAAGTAATGTAATTTCATATACAGTAAACAAGGAAATCGGTTCAAACTGCTACGTTTCAGTAGACGGTGGTGAAGTTGTAGTTAATGCCCCTTGGTATTTTTCTAGAAGACAAATTCAAACAGTTATTGAAGAAAAAAAACAATGGATTTTAAATAAAATAGAAGAATATCAACAACAAAATATGGTATATTCTGATAAAGGAAATATTATAGTTTTAGGTGCAAGTCATCAAGTACGTCTATATTACAAAAGTGTAGATGCTCCTAGTATCAATTTAGTAAATCGTACTATTGAGGTTGTTCTTCCTAATAAATATAAAAAAGTAGAAACCGCTCAAGTTTTAAAAATATTAGTTGACAAACTTTATGAAAAGGTTGCTGAACAAGAAGTTGAAAGAGCTATGGAAAAAACAAGATTATTGTTAGGTTATGCACCAGAAGACTATGAAGTTAAAAAAATGCCTAACAATATTATGGCACACTTTTCTAGTGATGAACAAAAAATATCTATAAATTATAATATTGCTAAATATGACAGAAATGTTATTGATTATATTATATTACATGAATTCTGCCATATGAAATACAAAATTCATACAAAGAATTTTTGGAAAATAATTGCTAAATATATGCCAAGTTATGAAAGATATGAAAATATTTTAAAAGGCTTGTCATATTAAAATAACCTTAATTAGTTTTTAACAACAAAAATTGCTAACCATTATAGGTTAGCATTTTTGTTTATTTTCTAACATAGTCTATATATTTATAATCAAATGGATTTGCTTCATTTTTTAAGCCTTTTTCTACTTTAATAGCTTTCCATTCTTCATCTTTAATTTCTGGAAAATATACATCTCCTTCAAAATCTTGATTTATTTTTGTTATATACATTTTATCTGCATATGGCATAAGCAATTTATATATAGTTGCTCCACCTATTATAAAGTTCTCTTCTTCTGAATTTTTGTATTTATCTAATAGGCTTATATCTGATAATATCTCTACATTTTCATCATCAATATTCATTTGTGCATCATTACATAATATAACATGCTTTCTGTTTGGTAGTACCCTACCTAAAGATTCAAATGTTTTTCTTCCCATAATTATGGTATGTCCTGTTGTAAGTGCTTTAAATCTTTTTAAATCTTCTGGTAAATGCCATATTAGTTTATTATCTTTTCCTATTACATTATTATTTGCTATTGCTACTATAATACTTAACATATTCTTCTCCTTTTTATACAGATACTGGCATTTCTATTTTTCCTAAATGTTCATATCCTTCTAATTTGATATCATCTATTGTAAATTTATAAAAGTCTTTAATTTCTGGGTTTATCCATAGTTTTGGTGCTGGTAATGCTTTATCTCTTCTTGATAAATGCTCTTTCATTCCTTCTATTTGATTTTCATAAATATGTGCATTACTAATGCAGACTGTTAATAAGCCTGGTTTGTATCCTGTTACCTGTGCTAACAGATGTACCAATACTGCATATTGTACAACATTAAATGGATTTCCTAAAGGTAAGTCATTTGAGCGAATTGTCAACATACAATTTAATCTTCCGTCTGTTACATCCCAACAACTATTAAATACACATGGGTATAGTGCTCCTGTGTTTAAATATGGAATTTGCCATAAGTTTATAATCATCCTTCTGTTTTGTGGATTTGTTTTTAGTTGTTCTATTAGTGTATCTATTTGATGAAATTCTTTTACTATCCAACCATATGCTGTACCAATTGTTCCATCTTCCATTTCCCATTCGTCCCAAATGTGCACATTTTCTGCTTTTAACTCTTCTACACTATTAGATTGTTTTTGGAATATCCATAATAGTTCTTTTACTGCTGTTTTAAAAGCTACAAATTTTGTAGTTAGTATTGGAAATTCCTCTTCTAAGTTGAATTGCATAATTTGGTGTGGTAATTTATATGTTGCTACACCTGTTCTATTTTGGTCATAATAGCCATCTTTTAAAATTTTATCTACTATGTCTAAATAAATATCATCAAATTTACTCATTATATTTCCTCCTTAATTTTTTGTTATCATTTTTTCATTATTACTATATCAAAAATCTCAAAATATGACAAGAGAAATTTTTAAAAAATGGGTGCTTTTTGACCCCGTCCCCAAAGTCACCCATAAAAAAACGAGTTCAAATTTCTTGAACTCGTTTTTAGGAGATTACTTGCTTATCATGTATGCCATGAGGGCATACAATGAATGTCCACTAAGGAATAGATTTTCATAAAACTTCTCACCTTTGAAAAGTTGCTCACGTAACTTTGTGAAGACAAAATTTTCTTCCAACCAGATAATCTGGTCGTCAATTTTCTCTGTCTTGTCTAGATGTCGCTTCTTCTTTCCTACCATATCTGCTATGGCAACACCATAGTTTTCATTGGACTTAGATGGATCCAACAGCGAAGGCCCCTTTACAAGTACTTTAACATTGCTAACTACAATTCCAGTCTCTTCTTCTGTTTCTCGAACAGCTGCCATTTCTTCGGTTTCGCCTTCTTCAAGCAAACCTGCTGGAAGTTCAATATAGAACTCTCCAGTTGTCGAACGAAATTGTTTAATAAATGCTATCTTGCCTTCATGTCTCACAATGATGGCCACAGATGGCCGACTGCGAATGATGGTATGTATTAACTCTGGATTTCCATGTTCATCTTCATACTCTACATTTACAACCTCCATACGAGGGGTTTTTATAATCCATTCTTCTTTTGTTTTGATGAAATTCATAAAAGCTTCTCCTTTTAAAAAATATATTATGCTTATATTATACCATAAATTCAGGCTTCTCGCAAAAAACTAGAGATTACAACTAAAATTTGGCACATATTCTTCTTCATGTTCTCCAAGCTCTTGTATGTATCCATTTTCTAATTCTAAAGTATACAAGTAATTTTCTATTTCTTTATACTCTTTTTGTGTTAGCTTTCTATTTAATAACCTATCTTCTTTCGCTTTATATGTTGGAAAATATTGTGCCATAACACTTACATATGTGCCTTCAGGCATATTTTCTTTTATCCATTTTAAAATATGTTTTGAATTTTGAATATGGTTTGGTAATACTAGATGTCTAATAATTACACCTTTTTGGATTATTCCATCTTCATCAAATACTGGCATTCCAACTTGTTTTTGCATTTCTTGTATTGCTGTGGTTGCTATTTTAAAATAATTATCTGCCTTAGAATATTTAGTGCTTAGCTCATTTGTGTAATATTTTAAATCTGGTAAATACACATCTATGTAGCCATCTAGCATTTTTATAGTTTCTACATTCTCATATCCATTAGTGTTGTATATAACTGGTATATGCAAGCCATTTGCTTTTGCTATTTTTAATGCTTCTATAATTTGGTAAGCATACATTGTTGGTGTAACTAAATTTATATTATTTACTCCTTTTGCTTGTTGGTCCAATATTATTTTTGCAAGTTCTTCTACTGTTACTTCTTTTCCTTTTCCAAGTTGACTTATTTCATAGTTCTGGCAGTATATACAATTCAAGTTACAATTGCTAAAAAATATTGTTCCAGAGCCGTTTTTACCACTTATGCTTGGCTCTTCATAGTTATGTATCGATGCTAATGCAATTTTTATTTTATCATTACATTTACAATATCCAGCTTTTCCATTTGTTCTATTTACTCCGGCAATTTCTTGGACAAATATTACATTTTTCTAAGTTTTTCATTTCTTCCTCCGATTATGTAGTATGTGCTTTAGTTATTCATTATTTTGCAATTTTACTTTTTATTTCTGATAATATTTTTTGTTCATCATAAGATTCTCCACCTGTTTCAAACCTTAAAATATCAATTCCATTTTTTAAGGCTATGCTATCTTTCAACTTATCCCTTTCCAATTGCTTTGGATTGTTTTTATGATACGCAAATCCATCAACTTCTATAAATACTACTGGTTTGTTATCCATTTTATCATATATAACAAAATCTACTCTTGCTCCATTATTCACATATCTTTTTTCTTCTTCATTTAAATTATCTATGGATTTAAATAAATTTCTAAGGACTATTTCTCTATCATAACAATAATCTTTATATTCATCTTTCTTTATTTCATTGTTTAAAATTGTATCCATTATCCTTTCGCTTTTAAATTTCGACCTATGAATTAAACTTTCATTCAATTTGTCTAGTTTATGTGAATATTCTTTGTATAGCAAGTCAAATACGGAAACAATTGTCAATAATTTTTGACTAGTTCACCCTAAATGATACTAATTAATTTATGAATTGTTCACCCTAAAATAAGAGTGAA
>CAKOTK010000010.1 GCA_934120135.1 uncultured Clostridia bacterium
TTCGCCACTGGTGTTCCTCCTAATATCTACGCATTTCACCGCTACACTAGGAATTCCACTTACCTCTCCTGCACTCAAGAAAAACAGTTTTAGTTGCAGTTCCTCAGTTAAGCCGAGGGATTTCACAACTAACTTATCTTCCCGTCTACGCACCCTTTACACCCAATAATTCCGGATAACGCTCGCTCCCTACGTATTACCGCGGCTGCTGGCACGTAGTTAGCCGGAGCTTCCTCCTTAGGTACTGTCCTTTCTCTTCCCTAACGACAATAGTTTACAATCCGAAAACCTTCTTCCTATACGCGGCGTCACTGCGTCAGAGTTTCCTCCATTGCGCAATATTCCCGACTGCTGCCTCCCGTAGGAGTCTGGGCCGTATCTCAGTCCCAATGTGGCCGTTCAACCTCTCAGTCCGGCTACTGATCGTCGACTTGGTAGGCCGTTACCCCACCAACTATCTAATCAGACGCAAGGCCATCTTTTAGCGGATTACTCCTTTCCCGATTGTACCATGTGATTCTCTCGGCATATGCGGTATTAGCAATGATTTCTCATTGTTATTCCCCTCTAAAAGGCAGGTTCCTTACGCGTTACTCACCAGTCCGCCACTAAAGCCATTGTTGTAAGTCTACTTCAACTTTCTTCGAACAAGTTCTCTGTCCATTTCCATTTCATTACAACGACTTCCGTTCGACTTGCATGTCTTATGTGCGCCGCCAGCGTTTATCCTGAGCCAGGATCAAACTCTCAACTTTATGGTTTATTTACTTCGATTATTTCTAATCTACTTAAATAACTTTTTGATTTGAGTTTTTTGACTCTTAATTATTTTCTGGCTGTGATTTCTCACAGTATTTTTTTATAGATAGTTTGCTTCTATCTTCCTTTATTATTTTTGGTTTCTCAAAGGTTTGTTATTTACTTTTCAATGTGCTTTTTATGTTCACTTTTTTTAATGTGAACGAATGTTATTTTACTACTTTATTTAATAAAAGTCAACACTTTTTTGAAATATTTTTTAAATATTTTTGGGCAAAATAATAAACTAGTAAGATGTTGTTCTAAAAATGACTTTTCTTTACTAATTTACCCTTCCACAAACGTATGTGACTTCGTCTATAAGTAGTAACTTATTTAATAATACCACATAGTACTTATAAAGTCAAGCTATTTTTTGTAGTTTTTTAAAGTTTTTTGTAGTTTTTGTCATTTTTCATATTTTCAGCTCATTTTCTTAAGTTTAACCTTAAAATATTGGCTAGATTTCTACTAATATAACGTCATCTCCTATGCACTTTATGTTTTGCCATTGTATTACAATATCATTGCTTGAAGAAAACATACTTAAAAGTTTATTGCTTCCTGGTACTATTATTGATGTAATTGTTCCTGTTTCTAAATCAGCACACACATCTTGAACAAAGCCCAATCTTCTTCCATCTCGTACATTTATTACTTCTTTATGTTTGAAATCCATTCCTTTTTGTCCCATATGTTTTCCTCCTATATTTTCTTCTATATAATATGCTTATATTGCATAAAAAATGCACCTATTCAGTGCATTGATAAGTTTCTATTTATATATTCTTCTAATATGATTTATTGCTGTTCTTTCCAATCTTGATACTTGTGCTTGTGATATTCCTATTTCTTCTGCAACTTCTATTTGTGTTCTACCCTCAAAAAATCTTTTACTTATTATCATTCTCTCCTTTTCATTCAGCCTTTTCATCGACTCTGCAATTGTGATATTTTGTGTCCATAATTCATCTGTATTTTTCTTGTCTTTTACTTGATCTATTATATATATGTTTTCTATGTTTTCACTATATGCCGGTTCTTGAAGTGATATAGGTTCTTGAATAGCATCTAAACTCATTACTACTTCTTCTTTACTAACTTCTAGTTCTTTAGCTATCTCTTCAATTGTTGCGTCTCTTTGCTCTTC
This sequence comes from uncultured Clostridia bacterium, assembly GCA_934120135.1. Lineage (GTDB taxonomy): Bacteria > Bacillota > Clostridia > TANB77 > CAG-508 > CAG-273. The sequence goes on from CAKOTK010000010.1 coordinate 1,949, forward strand.
TTTATATATTTTATCTTTTACCGCTAATGCCTTATATGCCAAGTCCCTTATTGACCTGCTTACTCTAATAGAGTTATTATCTCTTAAATATCTTCTAATCTCTCCTATTATCATTGGAACTGCATATGTTGAAAATTGTACGTTCTGGTTCATATCAAAATTATCTATTGCCTTTATCAAGCCTATACAACCAACTTGAAATAAATCGTCTACATTCTCACCTTTATTATAAAATCTTTGAATTACACTTAACACTAGCCTTAAATTTCCATTTATAAATTTTTCTCTAGCTTCTAGATCTCCTTGTTTTAATTTGTTTAATAGTTCACTTCTTTCTTCATTTGATAATGCTTGCAAATTGGATGTATCAACACCACTTATTTCCACCTTTCTTATCAAAAAGAAAACCTCCTTTGGAATTACTTATTAAAATTATTTCCAAAAGAAGTTTTTTTATACTTTTATATGTAATTACGTTAAATCTATCCTGTTTTGCTCATAATTTCTTTTTTCATTTTATTTATTATTTTCTTTTCTAACCTAGATATGTAGCTTTGTGATATTCCGTAGCATATCAGCAACTTCTTTTTGAGTTTTTTCTTTTCCACTAATAAAACCAAAGCGAAGTTCCATTATATTTCTTTCTCGATTATTAAGTTTTGCAATAGATGCTCTTAAAAGTGATTTGTCAACTTCATCTTCAATTTGTCTTGAGGTTACATCAGAATCTGTGCCTAGTATATCTGATAACAAAAGTTCATTTCCGTCTCCATCTTGATTTAATGGTTCGTCAATTGAAATTTCTCCTTTTATCTTGTTACTTCTTCTCAGAAACATTAAGATTTCATTTTCTATGCATCTAGATGCATATGTAGCAAGTTTTATATTCTTGTCTGTATTAAATGTATTTATTGCTTTCATCAATCCTATTGTTCCAATCGATATCAAATCTTCAAGTCCCACTCCTGTATTTTCAAATTTCTTGGCAATATATACTACTAGTCTCAAATTTCTTTCTACTAATGTTTGCCTAACACTTTCATCTCCATTAGCTAGCTTTTCTAATACTTCTGCTTCTTCTTCACTGGTTAATGGCGGAGGTAGTGTTTGACTTCCTCCTATATAATAAATTGGTAAATTGCCTTCTTCATCGTTTCCAATATATCGTACATATAATGTATTTATACTATTTTTCAATAGTTGTAATAAGTTCATCACTTTCACTCCCTTCTAATAAGTCTAGTCCAAATAATGCAGAATAGTTATTTCCTAACTTTTGCATTGAAATTCCAATAATAATATTTTCTTTTTCTTCAATTTCTTCTTTTTCTATTATAATTTTGTCTGCTTTTATTCCCAGCATTAGCCCATTTTGTTTTCCCATTGAAGAAAATGGCAATATTTTTAGCCTACTGAAATACTCATTATTGAATGATATTTCTTCACCTCCTATTATTTTTTCAATGTTGTCCAATAATTCGGCTGGTATTATAGAATATAACTTTTCTTTTTCTACTATAATTACTGGCATTTTAGATATTGGATCTCTAAGCAAATTTCCAGTATCCAGCATTGCACTAACTTTTTCTTCTTTATCAAATATCTGTATCTTTATTTTGTATATCATATCTTTCTTTTTTAGCTTTGTTTTTATTATTTTAAAAGCAATATTAGTTATAATAAATCCTACTATTCCTCCTAACAATGCTATTTTTATTGGATATGTACCTATGTACACTCCATTTTTCATAAGTACATCTTGAGGTCTAACAAAATAAAGTAATGCAAATGCACATCCTCCAAATACAAATGATGTCAAATAAAATATCACCAGTTGTTTAGCTAATTTTTTAAGTTCCTTTGGATTTAATGCTATATATACCATAATTATTGAAAGTATTATTTTAGTTATTAAATTTGAGTAGAATGGTAATATGTCTAGATATGCAACTACAGCATATATTCCTCCGTACAAAGCTTGATATTATTAATCTCCATTGTTTAGTTTTTATTTTCATAATGTAACTAGTTGCAAATAAAATTATGTAATTCATACATAGATTTTCCAAAAGTACTACATCTAAATATATAGTCATTAAAAATACCTCACTATATTGAAAATTATACTACCTTGTATTTAAAAAGTGTGTCATTTTCTAGTGGCGAATTAAAGAAATATTCTACAAAAAAATGCAAACTCCAAATAGAGTTTGCATTTTTTGATATTTTTCATTATTTTCTTCTTAAAAATGTTGGTATTTCTAAGTTTTCTTGAGGATTTGAACTATCTGTTGGTGTTGGAATAGAATTTAATTTTTTATCCCATGCTCTATCTATGATATCACCTACTGCTAAAGTATTTGATAGTGGTCCTTCTTCTTTTTCAAATCCAGTTGCAATAACAGTGATTACTATATCTTCGTCAAGACTTTCATCAATTACAGCGCCAAATATAATATTTGCTTCTGGGTCTACATTTCTTTGAATTAGTTCTGCTGCAGTGTTTACTTCATGTAATCCTAAATTGCTTCCACCTGTAATGTTAATAATAACTCCTCTTGCGCCTTCAATTGAAGTTTCAAGTAATGGGCTTTGTACAGCTTGTTTTGCTGCATCTTCAGCTCTGTTTTCTCCAGATGCTCTACCAATACCCATATGTGCCATTCCTGTATTTAACATTATAGTTTTTACGTCAGCAAAGTCTAAGTTAACTAATCCTGGAATTGCAATTAAGTCTGATATACCTTGTACACCTTGTCTTAGCACATCATCAGCCATTTTAAAAGCTTCTACAATTGAAGTTTTTCTATCAATCACTTGTAATAATTTATCATTTGGAATTACTACTAAAGTATCAACTTTTCCTTTTAAACTTTCAATTCCACGTTCTGCTTGTGATAATCTTTTCTTTCCTTCAAATGTGAATGGTTTTGTTACTACACCTATTGTTAATATTCCCATTTCTTTTGCAGCTGCTGCAACAATTGGAGCTGCACCAGTACCTGTTCCTCCACCCATTCCGGCTGTTACAAATACCATATCTGCTCCGCGCAAAGCTTCTGCAATTTCTGTTTTACTTTCTTCTGCTGCTTGAGCTCCAATATCTGGGTTAGCTCCTGCACCTAATCCTCTTGTAATTTTTTCTCCAATTTGTATTTTAGATGCTGCTTTTGATAGTAATAAGGCTTGTCTATCTGTATTTACTGCAATAAATTCTACATTTCTAATGCCAGATTCAACCATTCTATTTACAGCATTATTTCCTGCTCCTCCTACACCAATTACTTTGATAGTAGCAGTTCCATCTAACATTGTGTTTTCCTCACTGTTATTATCCATTAACATATTGTTCATTCCTCCCAATTTTTACCTTAATATATATTTAAAATTAAAATCTATGAATAAAAGAATTCTTTAATTTTTTCCATAATGTTTTTTAAAATGTTTTCATTTGAGTTATTATCTATGCTACTTCCAACAGTTTTAGCAAATGGTCTTGAAGCAACATATTTGACTAACGCATATGCTGTTCTGTATTCTGGTCTTACTACACTAATTAATCTTCCTGTTGCAATTTTTACTGGAATATTTAATGTGATTTTTCCAGCGACATCACTTTTGCTAATGTTAGTAATCCCTTGTCCTGTTAAAATAACATTGTTAATTTTTGATTTAATTCCTTGTGCTGTAATGTCTTTATTAACCAATGCAAAGATTTCTTCTATTCTCGCTTCCATAATTTCTATTAATTGTGAACTTTTAATTACTTTTTTGTTATTTTCATCTCTACAAGTAGTAAGTAAAATTTCATTATCATTATCTATAAATGATTTTAAAGCTAAACCATATTGTTTTTTTAGTTTCTCTGCTTCTTCTTCACTAATATTTAACACCAATGCGATGTCATTTGTAATGCTGTCTCCTCCTAAAGGTATTGTGTTAGTATAGACAAAACTTGATCCATCAAATACACCAATTTCTGTATTTCCGGCTCCAATGTCTAATAACATTACATTATCATTTAGTTCATTTGCATCAAGTGCTAATGTTCTTTGTGCTAATGTTATTGGTACTAATCCATCAATATCTAAGTCTGCTTTTTTAAATATAGAAGCAATTTGTTTCATATATTCTTTATCTGCTAAAATAACCTCTGCTTTTAATGTAAAACTTCCACTTAGACTTCCAACTGGATCTAAAACATTTCTTCCATTTTCCAAGATAAATTGGCTTTCTACAACATCAATAATCTGTTTACCATCTGGCACATCTATGTCTTTTACCTGCATTATAGCTGATACAGCATCTTTAGCAGAAATTCCTGCATATCTATCTTTTGCCTCTTTTACTATACTATTTTGTACTATAGTAACATATTTTCCTGGTATAGTAACATAGGCAGAATTTATTTTTATGTCAGCTTCTTCCTCTGCGTCTTTAATTAAATGATGTATAGAACTTGCTATTTCGTTTTCGTCTATAATTTTTCCTTTTTTTATTCCACTACATTTATGAGTAGCTGTACAAATGACTTCGATTTGATTAAAATTGTTAACCTCTCCAATTACTAAACTAACCTTTGAAGTTCCTATATCAATTCCAACAATTATATCTCCAATTGCCAAGGTTCATTCCTCCAATTTTGCTTCTCTTAAAGATTGTTTGTCATCTGTTTTTTATGCCTAAAGAATATTACATTTTTCAAAAAATGTCAATAGATTTGTAATAATTTTGTAATATTTTTGTAACAATTATGAAACATTGTTTTTTTGTGTCGTTCTTTTGTCCCATTTCTCCAAATAGTAACGTCTAATGATAGCTAAATTATTAAACATTCTTCCTACAAACACGACTATTGCCGCAAGATAAATATCTACATTTAATTTTTGTCCAAGATAAGTAAGTAGTATTGATAAAATTGCATTTCCAAAAAATCCTGTTACAAATATTTTTAAATCAAAATTCTTTTTTAATGTTGATGAAATTCCTCCAAATACAGAATCCAATGCTGCAATAATAGCAATAGCTAAATACCCTGAGTATGTATATGGAACTATTGGAGCATAAATTCCTATAACTGCTCCTAAAATACATCCAATTACAATTGCAATAAAAATCATAGCTTGTTTGCTCCTTCCTTCATATATTTTATTTCCATTTCTCCACTATACTTTAAGATTTTTATATTCTTCCCTGTTTCTAATTTAACGTTTAATCCAACAGCTTTTGCTTTATCAATATAACCACTATCTTTTAAATTTAGCATACTTGATAAATAAGTTTGATTTCCTATAGCTTTTATTACATATGGAGATGCTATTCTTTGTCCTTTTATCAACATCAACACTCCATCAGGTTGAGCAACATATGTAGAACCAAGTATTCTAACATCATTTATAGATATTGCCTCTGCCCCCGCATATCTTAGTTCATTTATAATTTCTAATAAGTCACGATACTTAACATCTCTCTCATCTGTGCTTGATAACGTTATTATTACGCCTTCACCATATACGTCTGTTTTTCCCAATATCATATTTGATTCTTCTAAATCTTTATCTACTAGTTCTGACGCTTCTCCATTTTGTTCTATTTTTTGCTGATATTCGTCAATCGATTTTCGATTGGCTTCTAATTGTTTTGCAGTTTCTTCATATTTGCTTTTCCATTCTGAAATCGCTGTTCTCAGTTCAGCTTCTCTCATGTTTTCAATTTCCGTGATATCTGTTTCTTCAATAGTTCTGAATTGCATAAACATTACAGCAAATAGTACTAAACATACCCCACAAATAATCATGGTCATTATAACTCTGTTTTTCATCTCTTTATCCAAAGCTTTTTTCACCTCTATTTTTCATTTTTTACGTATTTATAACTAATAACTCCAGTATATTTTTCAACTGTTAAATTATCTGATTGAGTAGTTTCTACTATGACGCCAGCTTCATCTAATATGTATAGATATCCTCCTATCATTGTAAGTGAGCCATATAACAAACCTTGTGAACCTATTGCTTTTATTGTAAATGGTGAGCTTACTCTTTGTCCATTTATTTTAATTACATTTCCTTCACAAGTTATTGCAGTTGTTTGAACTATCCTTTGTCCATTCACTGATATTGCTTCTGCTCCCGCATTATTTAGAGCATTTATCACTTCAATTAAATCGTCATAATGAACTATTTGTGAACTTGGATCTAGAGCTTCACTTCCATTTTTTAAAATTCCAGTGTTATTATCTGCTAACTTTATTAGTAGTCCTTCTCCTTTTACCTCTTGTAAACCAAGTAGCATATTATTCTTTTTGATTTCTTCCTGTTTTGCCTGTGATTTTGTATCATTTTGAGTTGCACTTTTTCTTATTTCTTCAAGGTCTTTGTTTGACTTTGTAAGTTCCTCATAAGCATTGTCATATCTTTCTTTCCATTTTAGTACTTCATCTCTTAATCCATTTTCTTTAAGTGATTGTGATACAGTTGATGTTGTATTTTCAACAGTTTTTAGTTGCACGCATATGGCAACTGTTAATATAAAACACATTATACCTAATGTAATAGCTATTTGTTTTTTATTCATTTTTGCCTCCTTACACTTTTTTTCTAAATATTGCGCCTTTATTATTCAAATCTGTATTAACTAAAATTTCTCCTTCTATTTTTTTGTTTTGCTCTAATATACTTTTTATATATAACATTTTTGTACTTAAATTTGAAGTATCTCCCATTTGTACAGTCTTTTTCTCATCTTTTAATTCTAGTATATAATTTTGCTTATTTGCTATATTTATTTTTGTTACTAAACTAGCAATTTCATTACTTGTAGCTGATTTCATAATCTGTAATACATCATCTAATCTTTGTAAATCTTCTACACACAATCTATTTCCTTCTTGTATCTCTTCCTCTTTAGTTAAAAATCCTGTTAATATTGGTAATTCTAGCTTATCTTTTGAAATCTCTAAAAAGTATCCTTGATTATTTATGTAAGCATATGCGTTTGCAAATGTAATCATATATGTAGGAGTTCTTTCTTCTATTTCAATTGTAATAGTATCTGGTAAATTTCTTTTTACTTTTACATTTTCCACATATGCATTTTGTTTTATATTTTTTTGAACTTTACTTTTTACTAACTTAAATGTATTTTCATCTATTTGTATTTGTGATAAACTAATTATTTCTTCATTAGTAAGTTTTTGATTGCCAACTATTTCGATATTTTTTATATTGAAAAATGGAGATAATAAGAAATATATTCCTCCACCTATTAAAATCAAAATAAGACTTGTCCACTTTATTAGTCGAAATACCACTTTTCTCTTCTTTTTAGCTAATTCTTGTTTTTTCGTTAATTTTTTAGGTGCTTTTTTCTTTGTTTTTATTTCTTCATCTTTAATTCCTAATTTAAATTCAAATTCGTCTTTTTTAGGCTTTGTTGTTGACTTCGATTTTTTTACAGTTTTACTTTTTTTAGTTGTTGTCTTCTTTTTGTTTTTTTTCTTAGGCTCTATTTCAGGCAAAGTTTTAATACCAATAATGATTTCATTGTCCAAATCAATATTAGTGCTTTGTGTTGGTTTTTCTTTAACTTTTTTCGCCATCTGTTATCACCTTCTTAATTTTTCTAAAAGTCCTACAACTGTAATAGATACGTAAATTATGGTTTATATACCATATTTCACGTACCTATTTTATCATATTTATATGCAATAAATCTAGTACTTTTACAATATTTTTAATCTTTCTGTATTGTAATTTTAGCTCCTAGATTATTTAATTTTTTATCGAGATTTTCATATCCTCTTAAGATATATTCTACATTAGTTACTGTTGTAATTCCTTTTGCTGACAAACCTGCTAACACCATACAAGCTCCTCCTCTCAAGTCTGTACTCTTTACTGTCGCACCTGATAGTTTTCTTACGCCTTTTATTACTGCTGTTTTTCCTTCAGTGGTGATTTTAGCTCCCATTTTGTTAAGTTCAGCAGTATATCTATATCTATTTTCAAATATATTTTCTACAATTACTGAAGTTCCCTTAGCAGTTGTTAAAGTACTAGCAAATATTGATTGCATATCAGTTGGAAAACCCGGATATGGCATTGTTTTAATATCTACTGCTTTCATTTTTTTTGGCGCTTGCATATACACTTTATTTTTTTCTATGCTTATGCTGCATCCCGCTTCTTCCAATTTATTTAATATTGGCGTAATATGTTCTGGTGTTCTATAGTTTAAGCAAATATCTCCACCTGTAATTGCTCCCGCACACAACAAAGTTCCTGCTTCAATTCTATCTTGCATAACTTTGTATCCAATATCTTTTAATTTTTGTACCCCTGTAATTTTTATGATATTGGTTCCTGCCCCAGTAATTTTAGCTCCCATTTTGTTTAAACATTTTGCTAAATCTACTATTTCTGGCTCCATAGCTGCATTTGTTATCTGTGTAGTTCCCTCTGCGTATATTGAAGCAAGTATAATGTTTTCTGTTGCCCCTACACTTGGGAAATCCAAGTCAATATTTGTTCCTATTATTCTGTCAGCTTTGCATATAATAAATCCGGAATCTTCCACTATATTTACTCCCAGTTTTTTAAATGCTGACAAATGCAAATCTATTGGTCTTGCACCAATATCACATCCTCCTGGATAAGAAAACTTTGCTTCTTTAAATCTGCCCATTATTGCTCCTGCGAGTATAACTGTAGACCTCATTTGACTCATTAAATGTTCCGGAATCTCTTTTTTGTTAATTTTCTTACTATTTATTTCTATTTTTCCATTGTGCTTTTTTACTTTGCACCCTAAATATCTTAATATCTCTAAGGTGATTTGTGTATCATGTATATTTGGAATATTGTATAGTCTTGTGGTTCCTGGATTTAGTATGCTGGCTGCTATAATTGGTAAAGAGGCATTTTTTGAGCCTGATACTGTAACTTCTCCTTCTAACTTTCTGCCTCCTTCTATTATGTAACTAGACATTTTATTCACCCTTTCTATCTTATTTTTGCTATATATTATGTCTAGTTTGCATAAAGTGTGAATGTAAAAAGAACCATTTGCCTTCATTTATTATCCGATTTATTTATTCTTTTTATTGAAATTTAATTTATTTTTTATGAAGTTTTTTATTCTGATAAAAATATTATCTTTTTTATATTCTACTATCGCCAGTTCCTTCTTTTCTCTACTGTGGAACATCTTATCTATTGAATATGCCTGTTTTAATCTTTCTTCGTATTTTTCTAATTCTACCCTGTCCCTCTCCAGTAACTCTATTTTTTCATCCTCTGGTGCTAAAAAATCTCTATATATCATTCCCATTATTACAATAGTTTCTGGCATTAATCGAGTGTCATCTATTGGAATTTCAATACTTGGATTATATTCTTTTGATTTTTCTTCACTTATAAATTCTTTAAATGCATTTGGAATTTTGTTTTTTATCTCTTCAGGCATTTGATTGATTATAGCATAAACTTCTGCAAATGATCTTGCGTATTTTAGTTGAATATCATTCATCTCTTTGTTCACCTTCAATATTATTTTCCTTTTCTTTATCTTTTTGGTTTATTCTAGATTTTATAAAATGCGTAATATTTCGCTTGATTTGTAAATAGTGATCTTTAATTTTGTCAGGTAGTTTATATGGCATTTCATACCATTGTTTACACTTTTTCATCCAAAGTGATGTCATATCATTTGATTGTTGACTCTTTTCTTTTTTATTTTGCATTCTTTGAATTGTTTCTTCATAACTACTAGTTAAATAAATTAAATACTCTTTAAATTCCATTCGATTTGCTACAGTATTATTTTTTATTTTTTGTTTTATTTCCATAAATGATTCTGAACTTGGATTTTCTGAAAAAGTTTGTATCATATCATTTATTTTTGCTTTTTCACTCTCTATACATCTGTCTTCATCTACTATAACTATAGGTAATTTAATTCCTTTCTCCTTATATTGTTCAACTGCTCTTTTAATAATATCAATATTAGGTATCTTACCTTGTCTCATGAACGCTATTACATAGTCAGGTTGTTTTTTACTTCCATTCTGAATTCTATTATATACCATTTCGTTAAATCCATATATTCCTTCATCATATACAGCATCTATTTGATGATTAGGTGAATAAAATTTTACATTGTTATATGCTACTTCTTCCACAAGTCCATTCGACATGTCTGATCCCATATCATCAACACTTGAAAGTATTAAACTTTCTGGAGACATATTACTAAAACCGTAACATAGATGTGGTACAGGTGCATGTCCTAGCATGTCATTTCTAATATATGAACAACAAAATCCTTGTGAAACAGTCTCTTTTCTATTCCAGTCGTCACAGAAATTTTCAGGATAATTGCTATTATATGGTGCAACTGAAGATATTAACATATTGAAATCTGTTCCTGCATTATATACTTCAAAATCTTGCAATCCAAATTTAGTCTGTAAATCCTCATCAATTACATGCATATCTTCTAATTGGGTTAAACTCATATTATATTCATTTGCATAGGCTCTTTTTAGTTGTTGTTCTAGTTTAATTCCATCTAGTTGTGTTTTTTTATATTCTGGATTATTAAAAAATTCTACAATTTCTTTCTCGTCAGTACAACTTAATATTTCCTGTATTTGTTCGATGTTTTTTTGTAGTCCTGCATTTTCATCATTAACTGATAATTCTTGTAAATCACCAGAATATCTTTGTATTAATGTCTTTGCTTGTTCTATATCTAAATTGTATAAATATTCTAACAATATAAATTGCTTACTGTAATCAGAAGTATCTTCTCCATTTTTTACGGCTTGATACAGTCTTTCTTTAGTTTTATCTAACTGAGTTGCATCCTTGTAACTATGTATATTAAAGTAATTTTTTTGGTGTAATACATTTAGTACTTGTTGATAGTCCACTTTCTCATCAGGCATTTGAGAGATATCTTCTATTAAATCCTCATAACTTTGTATATTTGACATTACCTGATTATACTCGTATCTCCATTGTTGTATATCTTCAATACCACTTAAAGCATTATTCAAAATGTTATACTGGTTATCAGTTAAACTTAAAAGTCTCTGTTGTTCTTGTGGATAATTTGTTATCATTTGCAACTGCTCGAACTTTAGAGTTGCTGTATACTTATCATCTAATATTCTTAAATTAATAGTGTCTTGTATTTTTATGTTTGCAATACCCAATTGCTCTAATATATGTATTTTTTTATAAACCTCTGGGAATTCTTTCTTTACTTCTTCAGATGTATTTTCCCATATAGCTAGAAACCTTTTAGTATCATCAATTACATATTCTAAAATTTGTTTTAATAAATCTTTATTTTGCATCTGGATAGATTCGGGTGTATACCTCCAAATAATAGACAATCTTTTAGGTTCATTTTTCATTATTTCTATAATTTTAGAATATGTTTTTGAATCGCATTTTTCCTTAACTGTAGGGTCACACTCTCTCCATACCATTACTAGTATTTTTTTTCTGTCATCTTCTTTTATATCTTTATTTAAAAGTTCCTCTATTAGTTTTGACTGTTCATCAATGCTTAATTGTTCGAAATCCAGAGCATATGGATCAACTAGAATATCATCTAGATTCATTTATTTCATCCTCCCAAAAATTCAATAATGGTTTTCTATCTTCTTACAACTAATTTATCAATTTTACTATTTATGTATGCTTCTAGTTTTGTCATAAACTCATTCGGTTCAATCTGTTTACTTGATACCATTTCAAGCCCTTTTTCCCAACTTGCTGTTAATTTTGGGTTTAACATATCTGGCATAGACATAAATACTATATCATATATTTTTTCACCTTTTTCTGTTGGTGTTATAATCTGTGTTTTAGTATTTATTGCAATATATCCTATTCTTTCTAGCTTTTTCATAATTTCTGCTCTTGTTGCACTTGTACCAATACCAGCTCCCTTAATTTGTTCTCTTAATTCTTCCTCTTCAATTAACTTTCCTGCATTTTCCATTGCAAGTATCATTGAGCCTGAATTGTATCTACTAGGTGGAGAAGTTTCTGAAGTTTTAGTCTCATAATTTAATACTCCTATTTCTTCACCTTTTTTTAGGTTTCTTAATATCTCTAAGCTATTTTGCTCTTCTGGTTGTTCTTCTGCGTTCTCTTTCTTAGGTTCATTTTTAGCCACTTCTAAATATCCTAATTTTTCACACACTCTTCCACTGGCTGAAAACTGCTCATTTTCAACTTCTATCGTTACAGATATTTTGCTATATTCAGCAGGTGGATAAAATATACTTAAAAATCTTTTTACTATTACCTTGTACATTTGCTTCTGCAAATCTGGTAAAACATCATAATTTTCAAAGCCTTGACCTGTTGGAATAATTGCATAGTGGTCTGTTATTTTGCTATCATTTACATATTTTGTTTTTATTAAATCAGTAGAATATTTTTCATCTACCATCTTTTTTATATATCCTTGTATTTCTTCGTCTTTATAGCCTTTTGCTAATCCATTTAAATTTTTAGAAATTACTTTTGCAACTGCAGTTGATAAAACTCTCGCATCAGTTCTTGGATATGTTACCAGTTTCTTTTCATATAAATTTTGTATTATTTCTAGTGTTTGGTCTGGTTTTATTTTAAATCTTTTAGTTGCCTCATTTTGAATTTCTGCTAAGTTAAACAATAGTGGCGCATTTTCTTTTGTTTTAGATTTTTTTACTTCTGTTATTATTGCTTTTTTATCTTTTAACGACATAATGAAATCTTTGGCTTCATTCTCTTTCTTGAATCCATTTTCATTATATAGTTTTGGAGATTCCCACATTTTTGATTTTTCTGTAACTTTCCATTCAGCATTAAATGATGAGGTTTCCTCTCCAAACGTTCCTATAACTCTATAATATGGGGTTTTAACAAAGTTTCTAATTTCCCTTTCTCTTTGCACTACCATTCCTAACACACATGTCATTACTCTACCGACTGAAATAGATATTTTTTCTTCTCCTAAATCTTTTGCCATTCTTCTACCATATATAATTGATAAAAGTCTTGAAAAGTTAATGCCTATTAGATAATCTTCTTTAGCCCTTAGATAAGCAGAATCGCACAAACTATCATACTCTGATAAATCTTTTGCTTCTTTTATTCCTCTATTTATTTCTTCTTCTGTTTGCGAATCTATCCATACTCTTTTCCTTGTCTTATTTGCTACACCCACTTGATTTTCTACTAATCTATATATGTATTCTCCTTCACGTCCAGAGTCAGTAGCAACATAAATACAGCCTACATCTTCTCTTTGAAGTAGGCTTTTTACTATGTTAAATTGCTTTTTAACACTTGGTATTACTTCGTATTTATATTCTTTTGGCATAAATGGTAATGTATCTAATCTCCAAAATTTTAGATTTTCATCATATTTCTCTGGATAACTCATTGTTACCAAATGTCCCACACACCATGTAATAATCCAAGTATCTGACTCAATATATCCATCTTTTCTGTTTCCACCACATTTTAATACTTTTGCGAATTCAGTAGCAACAGATGGTTTTTCTGTTATAAGCAGATTTTTTGCCATTTAATATTTCCTCTCATTATTCGTATAATACAACGTCCATTTCTGAAGTGAAGTTTTGATTTCCATATGCAAAAATTATATACAACTCTCCATTTTGCCCCAAGAAGAAAGTTGATATATTAGCAATTTGATACATACTATCTGATAAATTTCTATTATATACTGTATATCCAGATTGCACTAATACTTCTGCTTCCTCTTGTGCTTTAGTAACTATCTCATGTATTTTATTTTGACAGTCACTTTGAATTATATTTTTCTTTGCCAAAACGTCTACTAGCTGTATTTTTTCTCCTGTTGCTAAGTTATAATTATATGTTTGTATAATTATCCTTTGTGGATTATTTCCCTGTTTTAATGTAGATTTAATAACTAATGACAAAATATTATCATTAATATATGATATGTAGTCTACACTATATATCACTCTTTCTGTATATTTGTTATTCAATATTTCTGATGTTTTATTTACAAAAACGGATTGTGTTATTTTATTAAAATCATTTGCAACTTCGCTTTTTATATTTATAACTGGCAAATGGACATTTAATTCATAATTTTCTTCTTGTTTTTGAATATCATATGCAGAGTAAACTATTCCCTTTGATGCATCTTTTTTTTGTATTTTAGTTTCATCATAATTATTAGATATTAGTTCATTTGTAAATAAGCTTGCCAATTGTGATTTTATTACCTCTTGTGTTTTAGGCTTTATTTCATTATTTATATCATTATCTGTATTTTGTGTATTATCATTATGCGAACTTCCTATAAAAAACTGTGCATATATTCCTGCTATTAATGCTAGCACGCATAATGCCCCTACTAAAATAAATATAATTTTTTTGTTTTTCATTTTTTTGCTCCTTTAACTTTTCTTCTTATATATTACCCTATTTTTTATTAAAAATCTAGTGTTTTTTATATTTTTTTATATATTACATTTCGCCTTTATTTTGTTTGCAAGCACAACAAAGGCGCCCTGCTAGGGACGCCAATTTTTGATGCGCTAAAGTACGTGTTAAACGCATCAGCGCTAACATCGTATTTATTCATTTTTTCTGGTTCATTGAACCAGTGGTCAGGGTTACTTAAAAAGTGAGGGCCTAAAACCAATGTTGTTGCCGCTGTAAGCCGTATAGCCGATGTCACGGTTAGAAACTGGAAAGAGAGAGCCAAAGTCGTAGTAAACGCCACCCCTACTAGCACAAGGAATGCCGGTATCAGCGGAATATTCTAATGTCCATTCCCATACATTTCCTGCTAGGTCATATATATTCATTTTTTTACATGCATCACTTGCTCCTGTAGTTAATAATATTGAATTACTACTTGAACTTGCTGAAACTTTTTTACTTATTCCATCTTCATATGTTACACAATTTTCCAATGCTGTATTATAATTATACCATGTATCTAGAGCTCCATATTGTGCATATTTTCCTCTATTTATTGTAAAACTCGCTTTATAATAATTTCCCCAACCTGTACTATCACTTCTTAATGCATTTTGTATTGTCGCTAAAGCTGTTCCTTTTGCGACTTCCTTTACCTCTATATGCTTTAATGCTAAATCCCATTGTACTCCAAACATTAAACTACTTGTATAACTTTTTCCTGTTGATAATTGACTTGTTAATGTTTGTGCTTGACTACATGTTATATAAGTATATGGATATATTGGATTTTCTACTGTTCCTTGTTTTGATAAGGGTGCTACTGTCGTGTCTCCACTTGCTGTTCTATTTTCCGTTATTCCTGCCTCATATCTTCCTATCCAAAATCCTCCATTTTCATATACACTTTTTAACATTTTTTGTTTTAATTCTGTATATTGTGTTTCTGTTAATCCTGCTGCTGCATCTGAAGAATATGTGTCTGTATAGCTTGTTAATGTTCCGCTTTTATTTCTTCTATAATAATCTGTATATTTATGCAAGCAATATTCTATTTTATCATACTCTGTTGAACTTGATGGTTTTTGGTCTCCTGTTGTTGTTTCTGTATTATAACTACTATTTGCATACAAACTTTTTGGCACTTCTATCCATACATATTCATTTCCTATTGAATCTTTTATTACTAATCCATTATCTAAGTTTGTATCTGGATCTTTTGTAAATGTTTCATCTGGATAATATGGTGTTGTATCATCTGTACTTGGTAATTTACTAGTTGATGGATTATCATCTCCTCCTGTTGTTCCATTTATTTTACCATCTAACCATTCGTTTAATTCATTTAGTGCATTTAAGTCATTTTCTGCTGCTTGGTCCATTTTATTTTGAGCATCTTTTGCTCTGTTTATTATTCCTGTATCTCCAAACAATGCGTTTATAGTCACTCCTGCTAGGATTAGTAATACTACAATAGTTACTACTAATGCTATTAGAGTAATACCTGTTTGATTTGAGTAAGCCTTTCTTTTGAATTTTTCGTTTGTTTTGATTTTCTTCATTTTCTTTCTCCTCCTACTTCTTCTGTATTTTAGTCCTTTTTCTACTCCGTATTTTTAATATGTACATTTTTTCATTTTTTATGCAAAAAATTAAATAAGATACTTGTGTATATCTTACTTAAGAATATCATAACATCTTTTTATTTTCAATACTTTTTTAAATTTTTAGTAACTTTCTTATTAAAACCATAAACTAATAATATTGTATAGATTAAACATTGACTTATCATTAATTTTGCTGTATTATATATTATGTATTTTTAGACAATAAAGAAATGGAGTTTATATAAAATTTATGGAATTATGTTCAGTATGTGGAAAAAATCCAGCAGTTATTTTCCTAAATGCAAAAGATAAAGATGGAAATTCTGTATCTAAAGGCTACTGCCTTGAATGTGCTCAAAAGCAAGGAATAAATCCTTTAAAAAATTTGAGTCAAACAGATATGAATAACATGACAAAACAAATTGAAAATATTGTTAGTAATTTAGCAGAAAATATGGACTTAGATTCTTTTTCTGAGCAATTAGATGATATGGATCCAGAAGATTTAGAAAAAATGGAGCAAGGTTCTCCAATATTTGGTGCTGCCATTCCATTAGGTTCAATTTTTTCAAATATGTTTGGAGAAAATCAAGAAGGATCTACTAATAGTTCAACTGAGAAAAAGAAAGTTAAAGTAGAAAAGAAAAAAGATAAACGTAAAAAAGCATTGGAAGCTTATGGTACAAACCTAACTCAAAAAGCCAAAAATGGCCAATTAGATATGGTTATTGGCAGAGACAAAGAAATTCAAAGAATAACTCAAATATTAAATCGTCGTAGCAAAAATAACCCTTGTTTAATTGGAGAGCCTGGAGTTGGTAAAACAGCTATTGCTCAAGGTTTATCAATTAGAATTGCAACTGGCAAAGTGCCTGCTAAATTGTTAAATAAAGAAGTTTATTTGTTAGATATGACAGCTATAGTTGCAGGAACTCAGTTTAGAGGACAGTTTGAAGCTCGTATGAAATCTATTATTGAAGAATGTAAAGCTTTAGGAAATATAATTTTAGTAATAGATGAAATTCATAATATTATTGGTGCTGGTGATGCAGAGCGTTCTATGAATGCTGCAAACATCTTAAAGCCATCACTTTCTAATGGTGAAATTCAGTTGATTGGAACAACTACTTTAAAAGAATATCGCAAGTATATTGAAAAAGACAGTGCCCTAGAAAGAAGATTTCAACCTGTTTTAGTTGAAGAACCTTCTATTACTGATTCTATAGGAATTTTAGAGGGTATTAAAAAATATTATGAAGATTATCACAAAGTTAAAATTTCAAATGATGTAATCAAACAAGCTGTTATTATGTCTGAGAAGTATATTCATGACAGATTTTTACCAGATAAAGCAATAGATATTTTAGATGAAGCTTGTTCAAGAATAAACTTGAATAATAAAGAATTATATCAATTAGAGATATTAAAAGGTCAACTAAAAGCTGTTCAAGAAGAAAAAGAAGAAGCCGCTCTTGCAGATTCAACTGAAGATTATAAAAAAGCAGCTGAGCTAAAAGCTAAAGAATGTAGTTTAATGGAACAAATTGATAGTTTAAATGAGAAAATGAAACTTAAAAACTTAACAGTTCAAGATATTGCCGAAGTTATTGAGAGTTGGACCAAGATTCCCGTTAAGAAGATTACTGAAGCTGAAACTCAAAAACTACTAAACTTAGAAGCTAATTTGCACAAGAGAGTAATTGGTCAAGATGCTGCTGTTGAAGCTGTTTCAAGAGCAATACGTCGTAATCGTGCTGGACTAAAAAGTACAAAGAGACCACCATCATTTATATTTGTTGGTCCGACAGGAGTTGGTAAAACAGAACTTGCTAAATCACTTGCATATGAAATGTTTGGAAATGAAAACTCAATTATTCGTGTAGATATGTCTGAATATATGGAAGGACATTCTACATCAAAACTAATTGGTTCTCCTCCTGGTTATGTAGGTTATGATGATGCCGGACAACTAACAGAAAAAGTAAAGCGTAATCCTTATTCTATAGTATTACTAGATGAAATTGAAAAAGCTCATCCTGATGTATTTAATATCTTATTACAAGTTTTAGATGATGGACGATTAACAGATAGCCAAGGTAATACTGTAAGTTTTGAAAATACTATAATGATTATGACTTCAAATGCTGGTTCTAATCAAAATACAAATTCAATTGGTTTTGGTGGAGCAAGAATAAACCAAGATAAAGTTATGGATAGCTTAAAAGAAACTTTTAGACCTGAATTTTTGAATCGTGTAGATGAAATTGTTGTATTTGAGCAATTGAACCATGAACAACTATTGCAGATTGTAAATTTAATGCTTGACGATACAAAAAAGGTATTAGCTGATAAGAATATTACTTTAGAAATTTCCGAAGATGCTAAAAAATTCTTGTTAGAAAAAGGAACTGATATAAAATATGGTGCAAGGCCATTGAGAAGAGCTATTCAAAGATATTTGGAAGATGAGCTTTCAGATATGATATTACGTTCAGAACTATTAAATGGAGATACTATAGTAGTTTCTTTAGAAGAAAATAATTTAAAATTTAATGTAAGAAAATAGGAGATAATTTTTATGGCAAAGCATATTCCAAATATATTAACAGTTGCAAGGTTTTTCCTAATACCTTTTATAATTTATTTTATAGTAGTTGGCCAATACATTACCGCACTTATTCTTTTAACAGTATCTGGCTTAACAGATGTTTTAGATGGTTGGATTGCTAGAAGGTTTAATTTTATAACAAACTTTGGAAAACTTATAGATCCTTTAGCCGACAAAGCAACTCAACTCGCTGTACTTTTAACAATTACATTTAAAGGAGTTATTCCATTTTGGATTATCATAGTAGTTGCTTTAAAAGAAGCAGCAATGATAGCAGGTGCATCTTTCCTTTACGGAAAAGAACTAGTTGTTTCTAGTAGATGGTTTGGAAAACTTGCAACAGTGTTATTCTATATAGCAATTGTATGTTCATTTGTTATTGCATACTGGAACAATATTGCTAAAGTTCCTTCAAATTCTGTAGCACCTTTGCCACAATTTGATTTATGGATTTATTATTTAGCTTTAGCCACTACAATATTTTCACTTGTTATGTATTACATTACATTTTATAAACAAGGATATCTAAAAAAAGAAAACTTAAAAATAGATGAGAAATAATCTCATCTATTTTTTATTCAAAATCTTCTAATGCACTATTTAGTTCCATATTTCCAACCGCTTCTATTCCCTGCTTTACCTTTTCTAAATCTGCTTCTGGTAAATACATAGTTTGAATTTCAGTATCTTCTTTTAATGTAATCTTTCCATTTTCATCTATTGTGTAAATTCCTAAAACACCATTATGTTCTTTAATCAAATAATGCTGGTTGCAAAAACCACTTTCTTCTTTGTATATTATAATTTCGTTTTTTGAAAAACTATCAACATTCCAGTCTTTATAATATTTTTCTACTTCTTCTTTATTTTTATTCACCAAATTTTCTGGTATATCTTTAGTTTCTTTTAATAAATGATCACAACCTGTAAAATATTGCTTTTGTATTACCTTAGCATTTGGTGATACTTTTTCTTCAACTACTGCTGTAGGAACCACATTATTTATCTCATTTTTCTCTGCCAATTTTTTATTATCTACTATATTAGTGTTATCTGTTTTATTTTTGTTGTATACAGAAATTCCTAAAGCCACACCTATTATTAGTAGAAATATAGCTAATGCAATAATCCATCCTTTTCTCATACTATATCAGTCCTTTTCTAAATATTTAATATTAGTATGAGATTTTTTGGAAATTTTATTCATTTTTTAGAATAATATAATTATATGCACATGCACGAATCAAACGATTTGTAATCGCAAGACCTAAACCTTTACTGCCAACTCCTTCAATAATTATTAAATCAACATTTTCTTTATCTGCTTTTCTTAAAAATGTAAATATATTTTTAGCAACATCTTCTAAACTACTTCCTAAGTTCCATTTGTGTTTTGCAACATATTTATCTATATGTTCCTCTTTTGCTAAAACTAGAACATTTTCATTTTGCATTGTTATTTCATTTATTTTTTTAATCATTTTATCTGCATCTTCACTATATACCATCATGCATTTTGTATTTGGAGCGTAGTGTTTATACTTCATTCCCGGAGATGCTACCACTTCATCTTTTTGCACTTGCCCTAATACATTTTTATCAACTTTAACTTGATTTGCCACTGTTTCTAGTTGTTCTTTAGTTATCTTGCCTGGTCTTAATATATTGATGTTATCTCCATCTACTTTAATAACTGTTGACTCTAATCCTATGTCAGTCGAACCACCATCTAATATATATGCAACCTTTCCATCTAGTTCTTCTATAATATCTTCAACATTAGTTCCACTAGGCTTTCCAGAAACATTTGCACTTGGGGCTGCAATTGGTACACCGGATTTTTCTATTAACTCTTTTGCAATCAAATTGCTAGGCATTCTAATTCCCACTGTGTCTAGATTTGCTGTTACAACATCAGGAATTATTTCATTGCTTTTGCGCTTAAATATTATTGTAAGTGGACCCGGCCAAAAATTCTCTATTAGCTTTTTCTCTAATTCTGTTATTTCTTCTACTATCTCTTCAACCATCTTGATATTTGAAACATGAACAATTAAAGGGTTATCTTGTGCTCTCCCTTTTGCTATAAATATCTTTTCTACCGCATTTGCATCTAAAGCATTTGCTCCTATTCCATATACAGTCTCAGTTGGGAATAATACTAAGTTTCCATTTTTTATTTCATTTGCTGCTTCTTGTATTTCCTCTTCATTTATCCCATTTGTTTGATTTGAATATTTTGATAACATATTTTTGCTTCCTTTTCTATTTTTCCTATATATTATACTACTTTTGGGCTATTTTTCAATATCTATTTTTTTATTAACCTTCACTTTATTATTTTTTATAGTAATAGTTATCTCTCCACATAAATCAGTCCTATAAATTTCACAACCGTAAATTTTCTAGCCTTTCTAATACTCCGTCATTTGGATGCCCAAAAGTATTCTTTTCTCCAACTCCAATAAGAGCTATTTCAGGTTTCACCTCATCTAGAAATTGCTGTATTGAGGAACTTTTTGAACCATGATGTGCAACTTTTAGTATATTAGCTTCTAGTTTTTTCGTATCCTTGTATTTTCGTATCAATTTTTCTTCAGCAATTTTTTCTATATCTCCTGTAAGTAATACACTATAATCTTTATACCAAAACTTTGCTACTATTGAGTTATTGTTCAAGATGTTCTGATTTATCAAATCTGTGTCAGGAAACAATATCTCAAAGTTACATTCTTTATCTATAGTAACTGTATCTCCTGCTTTTACAGTAATCTTATTAGTATGTTTCAACCTTACAAGTTCTGAAAATTTTTCAAAATTCTCACACTCTTTCCCCTGTTCTCCTATAATTACATTTTTTACATTTATGCTCTCTAGCACCGTAAGTAAACCTTGGCAATGGTCTGAGTCAAAATGTGTAAACAAAAGATAATCTATGCTTATAATTGACTTATTTAATAAATATGGTAGTAATGTTTGCTTTCCAACATCAAATGTGCCAAATTCACTTCCCCCTCCATCCACTAAAATTTTCTTTTTTGATGGTGTTATAATAAGCATACTATCACCTTGTCCTACATCTATAAAGTGAATTTCTAACTTATTTGTTGGAATTACTGCTAATCCATAAGGTAATAAAGTTAGAATTATTAAAAATATAATTATTTTTTTATAATTATCTAATATTTTGGGGTAAACTTTTTGAATATCGTCTTTGAAAAAAAATATTATAATGATTAAATAATAAATTAGAATTTGCCATATCTTTGGCGTTGGCATTAAAATTTTTGAGAATGGTATATTACTTGAAAAATTTGCAACTAGAATAAATATTTTTAATAGTGGTCCTAATAAAAATGCCACTACATATGCTAATGGGGTAATTATTAGAGAAACTAAAAAAATCATTCCAAGAATTAAGCATATCCCCATTATAGGTGTAGCAAGTAAATTTGAAATTATAAATACTAATGAAATTGAACTAAAATTATGAAGCATAATTGGTGTAATAACTATGTTTGCTGCTAGTGACATTATAGTAGTCTGCTCTACATATATTAAAATTTTATATGTAAATTCACTATATTTTTTTCCTTGTATCTTTCCATTTTTTTCTTCTTGATCCTTTCTTTTAGTTATTCCTTTTCTCTTTAATCTAATATTATATAATACCTCTACAAATGTGACTATTCCAATAGTTCCACCAAATGAAAGTTGAAAACTTATATCTAATAAAGCATATGGATTAAAGAGTAATACTATAAATGCACTTATACCTAAATTGTTAAATGTATCTGATTTTTCAAATAACATTTCAGCTACTAAATTTAAAATTGCCATTATGCAAGCTCTAACAATTGACGGTGATCCACCTGCTAAAAACATAAAAAATAGTAAAAACATACATATAAAAGTTTTAGCCCATCTTTTATGAATTTTTAGATATGATAAAACAGTTGAAACTCCTAATAATATATATGATATATGTGCTCCCGAAATAGCAAGCATATGTGACAAACTCGCCTCTCTAAAACTATTTTCTATATCATTGTTTATCTTACTTTTATCGCCTAATAATAAGGCCGCACACAGTCCTGCTTCATCTTTAGATAAAATTTTGTATATTTTATTTAATAAAGCATTTTTTAAATCATTTGTTATTCTTGCTAATATATTTATCTTGTTTCGTCCCACTAATTTTATGTTTTCACTTTTACTCATTACACTTCCAGCAATCTTTTTCGTTTTTAGATATTGACTATAATCAAATCCTCCTTCATTTCTTTCTGTGTATGGTGCCTCAAATTTTGAACTAAATATTATTTCATCTCCAAACTTCAGTCCTATTTCATCTTTTTTGCCTTTTATATCACATAACACTTTAAAGTTTTTCTTTTCAGTTTCTCCGGTGTTATTATTATATATTTTCATCACTTGTATTTCGTATTGTGTTTTATATTTCTTTTCATTTCCGTTTGATACAACAATTCCTTGTATAGTTATTGACTGTTTATCATATTTCTTTGTAATTTTTGTGTAATTATTTTCCAACATCAATGTATAAATACAAAATACTATAAAACATATACCAATTATTATCACACAAGAATTTAATTTATTTTTCAATTTAAGTATTATACTAATAATTATTATCATTATACATATGAAAAAAGCTATACTTTTTAAGTATAGCCCTATTATAATTCCTAAAATTACTCCAATAGTGGCAACACAAAATGGTCTCATATTTAAACCTTTCTATAATGCCCCTATAAATTATATCAATCTTAAACCAGAATAAAATCTACCTTTATATATTGTTTTAAAACTAGATATTTCAACAGCATAACAAGTTGTTGATGCATGAATAAAGTTATCATTTCCAAGATATATTCCACAATGCCCTATTCCTACACCTGTTTCATAATCTGTTAAAAATACAATATCCCCTACTTGTAAATCACTATATTTAGTAATTTGAGTACCTTTTCCACATTTGTATTGTTTACTTGCTGCATGTGGAAGTTTTATACCAAAGTGTTTATACACATACATTGTAAATCCTGAACAGTCAAATGTTCCGTTTGATCCATTACCGCCATATACATATTTATATCCTAAATATTTTTTGGCATATGCAACAATGTCTGTACTTTTAATTGTTGTTTCATTCTTACTTGTCGTCTCTTGTTCAGACTTTTGAGTTGTTGTTTTGATTGCTTCAACCTGTTCTTTTTTAAAACTTTCAGTTGATTTAGTTGTATTTTCATTATTAGAAACTTTTTCTACTTTTGTATTACTAGCAGTAGTTTTTTCAGTATTGTTTTCTGTTCTAGAAGTGTTATTTCCTCTAGTTGTAGTAGTTTTTGTATCTGATACATAGTCTTTTGAAACATATCCAGTAGTATTTCCAACCTTAACCTGATACCATTTTCCGTCTTCACCTGTTATAGTTAATTGAGTATTTAATGATAATACTTTTACTATACTATAACTTGTTCCAGCTCCTTTTCTCATATTAACTGAGCTTTCATTTATATATCCTGTTTTTTCTGTATATTCATTTTTGTCTGTGCTATTAGTTTTCCCCTTATTAGATGATGTTGTACTTGAATCTTCTAAGTATTCAGTTCTTATCCATCCACAGTTAGAATCTGTTTGTACATATGACCATCCATTAACTTCACTTAACAATATCATTTCAGCATTCTTTTTTAAGCTTTCGATATTGCTTGAATAAACCAATGGTAAAATTTTTAACTCACTATCTTGTTTTAATTTTTTATATACAACTTTTACATCTTCATCTATGTTAGTATTTGAAGTTGTATTGTTCTCTTCATTTTTAGAAGTGTTATCCGTATCATTTTTATTATCAGTGTTTGTTTCAGTGTTTTTAGGTTCTTCTGTATTATTAGTTTCACCTATTATCTCTGCATATTCTTTACTTACATAACCTGTATATGTTTTGTACTTAACTTTGTACCAATCACCTTCTTCTTCAAGTAGTTCACATTCTACACCTTTAGATAACATTGCTACAACTTTTGTACTAGTTGAAGGGCCTTTTCTTATGTTTAACACATCTCCTGTTACTTTTACTTTCGTAGTTGCTTTTGAACTTACTGCTAGTAATAATATACTAACTACTGTAAGTATTAACATTAGTGATATTTTTCTTAAATTCTTCATTAAAAGAACTCTCCTTTTTTCTACAAATATTACTATAATTTTTGCTCTTTGGTACGCATATAGTATATAATTAAAGTCCAAAAAAGTCAATATAAAAAGCAAGGTTTTACAATTTCTTGTAACCCTTGCCTTTTCTATATTACATAATTTAAATTAAGCAATAATTTCAGATACAACACCTGAACCTACTGTACGTCCACCTTCACGAATAGCGAATCTTAATCCGTTTTCGATAGCAATTGGAGTAATAAGTTCGATAGTCATATCAACGTTATCTCCTGGCATAACCATTTCTGTTCCAGCTTGTAATTCGATAACACCTGTAACGTCTGTTGTTCTAAAGTAGAATTGTGGTCTATATCCATTAAAGAATGGAGTATGACGTCCACCTTCTTCTTTAGTTAGAACGTATACTTGTGCTTTGAATTTTGTATGTGGATGAATTGTTCCTGGTTTTGCTAATACTTGACCTCTTTCAACTTCGTTTCTTTGAGTACCTCTTAATAAGATACCAACGTTATCTCCAGCTTCAGCTTGGTCTAATGTTTTTCTAAACATTTCAACACCAGTAACAACTGTTTTCTTAGATTCTTTAGATAATCCAACGATTTCAACTTCGTCTTGAAGTTTTACTTGACCTCTTTCAACTCTACCAGTAACAACTGTACCTCTACCACTGATTGTCATAACGTCTTCAATTGGCATTAAGAATGGTTGGTCAATTGGTCTGTCTGGAGTTGGAATATAGCTATCAACTGCATCCATAAGTTCTTTAATTGGAGCGTATACAGGATCGTTAGGATCTGTAGATGTGCTTTCTAGAACTTTTAATGATGATCCTTTAATAATTGGAATCTCATCACCTGGGAAATCATAGCTTGATAATAAGTCTCTAACTTCCATTTCAACTAATTCTAATAATTCTGGATCGTCAACCATATCGCATTTGTTTAAGTAAACAACGATATATTTAACACCTACTTGACGAGCAAGTAAGATATGCTCTCTTGTTTGAGGCATTGGACCATCAGCTGCTGAAACAACTAGAATTGCTCCATCCATTTGAGCAGCACCAGTGATCATGTTTTTTACATAATCAGCGTGTCCTGGGCAGTCTACGTGAGCATAGTGTCTTTTATCTGTTTCATACTCTACGTGAGCTGTGTTAATTGTGATTCCTCTTGCTTTTTCTTCTGGAGCACTATCGATTTGATCATATGCTTCATATTTAGCTTTTCCTAGTAATCCTAGGTATTTTGTAATAGCTGCTGTTGTTGTTGTTTTACCGTGGTCAACGTGGCCGATTGTACCAATGTTAACGTGTGGTTTTGTTCTTTCAAATTTTGCTTTTGCCATTTAATTTTCCTCCTTAATTTTGTTAGGGATTTTTATAAATCTCCTACATTTATTTTAATTTAATATTAAAATCTTTTTTAAGTACTTGTATTTTATACTATTTCATAGCTAAAATCAAGTATTTTTTACTATTTTTTTAAGTTACTTCGAACCACATAAATTACAAAGCAATTATGTACATCTGTGGTTCGATTTATATTCTTAGTTTTGTTTTTTAGCTCTTGATGCAACAATGTTATCAAATACTGATTTTGGAACTTCTTCATAATGGCTTGGTTCCATTGAATAAGTACCTCTACCTTGTGTTTTTGAACGTAAGTCTGTTGCATATCCAAACATTTCAGATAATGGAATAAAGCATCTAATTACTTGATTTCCTTGGATAGCTTCCATTCCTTCTAGTCTTCCACGTCTAGAATTGATGTCTCCAATAACATCTCCCATGTATTCTTCTGGAACTGTTACTTCAACCTTCATAATTGGCTCTAATATAACTGATTTAGCTTGTTTACATCCTTCTTTGAAGGCCATAGAACCAGCAATTTTGAAGGCCATTTCTGAAGAGTCAACTTCGTGGTAAGAACCATCTACTAATGTAGCTTTAAAGTCAATTACAGGGTAACCTGCTAAGACACCGCTTTGAGCAGCTTCTCTAACACCTTCCTCGATTGGTTTGATGTATTCTTTTGGAACAACACCACCAACAATTTTGCTTTCAAATTCAATTCCTTTTCCAGCTTCTAATGGTTCCATTTCTAGCCATACGTCACCGTATTGACCTCTACCACCAGATTGACGGATGAATTTACCTTGTACTTTAACTTTATTTCTAATTGTTTCTTTGTAAGAAACTTGTGGTTTACCTACACTACATTCAACTTTGAATTCTCTCTTCAAACGATCAACGATAATGTCTAAGTGTAACTCACCCATACCAGCGATGATTGTTTGACCAGATTCTTGATCTGTCCATGTTTTGAATGTTGGATCTTCTTCGGCAAGTTTTGCTAAAGCAATACCCATTTTTTCGCTATTTGCTTTATCTTTTGGTTCAATAGCGATATCAATAACAGGCTCTGGGAATTCCATTGATTCTAGAATAATTGGGTGTGCAGGATCACATAATGTATCACCTGTTCCAACTTCCTTTAAACCAACTGCTGCTGCAATATCACCGGCATATACTTTATCGATATCTTGTCTGTGATTTGAATGCATTAATAGAATTCTTCCCATTCTATCTTTTTTATCTTTATTTGCATTTAATATTGTTGAACCAGCTTCTAATGTACCAGAATATACTCTGAAGAAGCAAAGTTTTCCAACAAATGGATCTGTTGCAATTTTAAATGCTAGTGCTGCAAATGGTTCACTATCAGATGTTTTTCTTTCTGCTTCGTTTCCATCTAAATCAACACCTTTAACATCAGCTATATCAAGTGGTGATGGCATAAAGTTAACAACTGCATTTAATAACTCTTGTACACCTTTGTTCTTGTATGAAGAACCACAGCATACAGGGATAAGTTTATTAGCAATTGTACCTTTTCTAATACCTTTAATGATTTCTTCTTCAGTTAGTTCTTCACCTTCTAAATATTTCATCATTAAATCATCATCTTGTTCAGCTGCTGCTTCTATTAATTTTGATCTAAACTCTTCGGCTTGTGCTTGTAAATCAGCAGGTATATCACATACTTCGATTTCTTTTCCTAAATCGTCTTTGTGTATAAATGCTTTCATTTTAATTAAGTCAACAATACCTTTGAAGTTTTCTTCTGCTCCAACTGGTAATTGAATTGGAACTGCGTTTGCTTTTAAACGATTGTGTAATTGATCTACACAAAGCATAAAATCAGCACCTGTAGTATCCATTTTATTTACATATACCATTCTTGGAACTTGATATTTATCAGCTTGTCTCCAAACTGTTTCTGTTTGTGGTTGTACACCACCTTTAGCTGCTAATACTGTTACAGCACCGTCAAGAACTTTTAAAGATCTTTGAACTTCAACTGTAAAGTCAACATGCCCAGGCGTATCGATAATATTGATACGATGTCCTAACCATTGACAAGTTGTAGCTGCAGAAGTAATTGTAATACCTCTTTCTTGTTCTTGGACCATCCAGTCCATAGTTGCTGCGCCTTCATGAACTTCACCAATTTTGTGAGTTTTACCTGTATAGAAAAGTATTCTCTCTGTTGTAGTAGTTTTTCCCGCATCAATGTGAGCCATGATTCCTATATTTCTTGTTTTTTCTAAAGGAAATTCTCTTCCAGCCACTTATTTTTCCTCCTTTTATTTAGTTTAAATTTGTATTATTTTATAATTCAAATTGTAAGATTAAAAACAAAGCAAAAGTGGTATATTGCTAGGAAAGCGAACTAAAAATCCTGAAATTATACTATTGTATATTGAAGGATTTTTAAGTGATGCTTGACAACGCAAGATGCCGCTTTTCATTTGTTTTTTAAAATTTGTAATGAGCAAATGCACGGTTAGCTTCAGCCATTCTATGCATATCTTCTTTTTTCTTAAATGCTCCACCGTTTCCAGCTACAGCATCCATAATTTCACCTGCAAGTTTTTCAGCCATAGTTTTTTCATGTCTATTTCTAGCATAAACAACTAACCATCTTAAACCTAAAGTTTGTCTTCTTTCTGGTCTAATTTCGATTGGTACTTGGTATGTAGCACCACCAATTCTTCTAGCTTTAACTTCTAGAACTGGCATTACATTTTCAAGTGCTGCTTGGAAAACTTCTAGTGGATCTTTTTGCTCTTTTTCTTTAATGATGTCAAATGCATCATAAACTATACCTTGAGCAACTGTTTTTTTACCATCTAGCATAACATTGTTAACTAATTTTGTAACAACTTTGCTATTATATATTGGATCTGGTAAAACTTCTCTTTTTGCTATAAATCCTTTTCTTGGCACTATTCTTCCCTCCTTTTAAAATTTCATACTAAACCGTATGATAGGTACTCTGAAAAGCTCTACGCTTTTCCGTATAGCGCTATATAATGTATTATAAATTTAAGTACCTTAAACTAGTAATAAATTATACGCACCATCTCAAATTTCTACTTCTTTGGGCGTTTTGCTCCATACTTAGAACGCGCTTGCATTCTGTCCTTAACACCTGCTGTATCTAATGTTCCTCTGATAATGTGGTATCTAACACCTGGAAGGTCTTTAACTCTTCCTCCTCTAATTAAAACAACGCTGTGCTCTTGTAGGTTGTGTCCTATACCTGGAATATATGAAGTAACTTCATATCCATTAGATAGTCTAACTCTGGCAACTTTTCTTAAAGCTGAGTTTGGCTTCTTAGGTGTTACAGTTTTTACAACAGTACATACACCTCTTTTTTGTGGTGCTCTTTTGTTAGTCATTCTTTTATTCATAGAATTATAACCATGTTGTAAAGCTGGTGCTGTTGATTTTGTTGTAGAACTTTTTCTACCTTTTCTTACTAATTGATTAATCGTTGGCACTTAAATTTCACCTCTTTTCTAAAATTTATTCTACAAAAAAGCTGTAATATTACTTTTTTGTGACAAACAAACCGTTAGGGAAATACACTATTTGCGTATTATACACTAACGGTTTATATTTTATCATTTTCCTCTATAAAAGTCAACAGTTTTATGGCATTTTATTGCATTTTGGCTCTATTTTATTATCCTCTTTCCTCTTCATTTTCTTTGCCTGATTTTTCTTTATTCTCTTCCATTATTTTAGATACATTTTGTGCGACTTCTTGTTGTACTTCATCTCGTAGTTTTAAACTATCTCTATAGCTTTTATATTTATTTGCTTCTTCTTCTGGCATATCCTTTACAAATTCATCTATACTGAATCCAGGTTCGTCATATAGTTGTTCTAAATCTTTTTTCATTCTCTCAGGAGTTATTTCTTCCATTCCTCTTGTTGTTGGCACATCTTCTTCTATAGTTGTTTCTTGATTTCTTGGGTTTTCTTCTTGTATTTCTAATAACTTTTGACTAATTCTTCTCCATATAACTTTAAAGAAATTAGGTGCTTTTTGATATGTTGCTATTTCTCTTTTTGCATTTGCTTTTGCAAGTTTTTTTAATGCTTTTAGCTTTTCTCTATCTTCTAGCTCATTTGGTTTATTATACAATTCAGAGAAATCATAATTGATATCTAACAATTCTGTTCTTTTTTGATCTGGTTTTAATTCTACATCTTTGATCATTTGCTCATACTGTTTTAAAGCTGAAGTGTTATATTTTGCATCTACTATCATTAATATTTTTTCTATATTGACGTCATAATATTTTGAAGCTTGGCATATGTTTTTGGTTGAATATAATTCCTCTGCTTTTTCTTGATCAATTGTCTCAATTTCATCAAATCCTGACATAGAAATGTCTTTTATATAGTTTCCATCCCTGTCTTCTACAAATACATGATAAACAGGTTGATTGTCTTCAATTGTAAATTGAATATTTTTTACTATATATTCTGTCTTTACTGGTTTTGGATTTGGGTCTGGGTTTGGGTTTGGATTTGGGTTTGGGTTTGGGTTTGGGTTTGGGTTTGGATTTGGATTTGCACTCTGATAATATTCTAAAATCTCTTTTTGTGTTGCCTTATCCTCTTCTTCTTGTTCAATCGTCTCTTGTTCCTCTTTTTCTGCATAAGCCAAATCAATTTCTTCATCTTTTCTGCCTTCTGCTTCTTCTTGCTCTTTTCTGTAGTCTTCCCACATTTTGTCTTCTTGTTCTTTAATGTCTTGACTTTCTGCTTGTCGTTCTTCTTCTCTATCTATTAATTCAATTTCTTTCAATACTGTGTCAATATCTTTATTTTCATGTTCCAATGTTTCAATTTCTCTTGCTAGTCTTTTTATTCTTTTATTTCTATTTTTAGCTTCTTGAATACATTTTGCACTTTCCTCTTCTACTACTTGGTATACCTTTGAATCTGGCTTTTTTATTTTTAGAATTGCTTTATTCTCTTCAACAGTATCCAGCATTTGTTTTCTAATAGCTTCTATTTCCTCTAGTTGTCCCTTCTTTTTGTCTATTTTAGCTTGGTTTTTTTCTTTCTGTTCTTGCAATTCTATTGTAAAATTTTCTTTAGCTTCTTGTTTCTGTACTTTTCTGCTTTTTTGAGTTTCTTCTAAAGAACTTTCAATTTGCTCCAATTGATTATTTTTTTCATCTTTTTGAGCTTTATTTTCTTGGAGCCTGCTTTCTAGTTCAGCTCTTTTTTCAATATCACGTGTTTCTTCTAGTTCTTGTACTAAATCTTTTTCCAAACTATCTGCATACTCAATTTGTCTTGCAAGTTCATCCTTTAAAGTCATTTGTTCTTTCAAGTCATCTATGTTGTCCATATTTTTGATGGTTTCTAGGCGTTCCTTTAATTCTTTTAATTCCATATTTTCCTCCTAATATCGACTTTTATTCTCACAATATATTATTTATTATACCATATTTTCCATTTTTTTGCAACCAAATTATGTAAATTATCGTTTTTTGTAATCAAAACTTAATACAATTGTAATATGTATGTAACACACTCAATTTTTCACTGTTTTTTGATTGCTTCTATGGCTCTATCGGCTAGCTTTGAGTATTTTAATTTTTTATCCTTTATTTTTTCGGGTAGTTCTGGCAAGATGCCAAAGTTTGCATTCATTGGTTGAAAATTTTCATTTGTTGTTGATATATATTTACTCAATGCCCCTATCATTGTTAAGTCTGAAAAAACAATTTCTTTATTTGTTTTGTTGTATTGTTCTATTGCATTTAATGCTGCTACTAGTCCAGAGGAAATCGATTCTACATATCCCTCAACTCCTGTAATTTGTCCTGCAAAATATATATTTCTATTGCTTTTTAATTGATATGTTGGTTCTAATAATTTTGTAGAATTTATATATGTATTTCTATGCATTACTCCATATTTTACAAAATTGGCATTTTCTAAACCTGGTATCATACTAAATACTCTTTGTTGTTCCCCAAATTTTAAGTTAGTTTGGAAGCCAACCATATTAAATAAATTCCCCTCTGTGTTGTCTTGTCTTAATTGTACAAGTGCATATGGCCTATAGCCTGTTCTTTTATCTGTAAATCCTACTGGTTTTAAAGGACCAAATCTCAAGGTATCCTTTCCTCTTTTGGCCATTATTTCTATTGGCATACATCCTTCAAATATTTCCTTTTTTTCGAACTCATGAAGTGTTACTACTTCTGCATTTACTAA
Organism: uncultured Clostridia bacterium; assembly: GCA_934120135.1. GTDB lineage: Bacteria > Bacillota > Clostridia > TANB77 > CAG-508 > CAG-273. The sequence continues at coordinate 34,451 of CAKOTK010000010.1, forward strand.
AGCTGTCCAAAATTCTTCATACTCTTCTTTGTTCATTGGAAGATTTAGATAACTTGCTTCTGTTTGTGACTGTATTCTTTTTTGCCATTCTTCTATCGGTTCATCTTTTTCTCTTTCTTGCTCATAGCGTTCTCCCCAAAATGCTATATCCATATTTATTGAATCTTTTTCGATAATTGGTGCTGCTGCATCATAGAAAAATAGTTTGTCTTGACCTGTAATGCTTAATATTTCATTTGATAAATTATCTGATGTTAATGGTCCTGTTGCTATAATTACAATTCCATCATCTGCCATATTTTCTAGTTCATTTTTGTCTGTTATAGCATCGTTTCCAACTTCTTTTCTTATTATTTCTATATTTTTCATTTTTTCTAATTCTTCTGTTATTCTCTTAGAAAAAACTTCTCTATCTACTGCAAGTGCTTGTCCAGCTGGTACTGCTGTTTCGTCTGCCATCTTTATTAAAAGTGAATCTAGCATTCTTAATTCTTCTTTTAATAGTCCACAAGCATTAGTATGTAAATTTGATTTGAATGAATTGCTACACACTACTTCTGCCAAATTTTGATTACTATGTGCAGGAGAATATTTTTGTGGTTTCATTTCATACAGCTTTACTTTTATTCCTCTTTTTGCAATTTGGTAAGCAGCTTCTGTTCCTGCTAATCCTCCTCCAATTACTGTTATATAATCCTTCATTTCTACACCTCATCCAAATAATTTCATAATATCTTCTTTTGATAGTTGGCTTATAAATGTGTTTTGTGTTGATAACATATTGTCTGCAAGTTTTGCTTTTTTTTTCTGTAGTTCATAGATTTTTTCTTCTATCGAATTTTTAGTAATTAGTTTATATACTTGCACATTATTTTTTTGTCCTATTCTATAAGTTCTATCTGTTGCTTGGTTTTCAGCTGATAAATTCCACCATGGATCATAATGAATTACTACATCTGCTCCTGTTAGGTTTAAACCTGTTCCTCCAGCTTTTAAAGATATTAAAAATACCTTTATGTTTTCGTCTTCATTAAACTTATCAACTAAATCGATTCTATCTGCTACTTTTGTCTGTCCTGTTAGCTTTAAATATGATATTTTATTTTCTTTGAGTTCTTTTTCCATCATTTCAAACATTGAGGTATAACCTGAAAATAGCAGTATTTTGTGTCCACTCTCAACAGTATTTTTTATAAGTTCTATACATTGTGTAAGCTTACTACTTTCACCCTCATAGTCTTGTAAAAACAGTTTAGGGTGACAACATATTTGTCTTAATCTCATTAATAAAGCTAATATTTTTATTTGGCTTCCCTCAATTCCGTTTACTTTAATCTCGTCGCTTATCTCTTTCTTTGCTCTTGATAAGTATGCCAAATATACCTTTTGCTGTTCTTCTTGCATTTCATTATATAGCACACTTATAGTTTTGTCTGGAAGCTCTGTTAGTACCTCTTTTTTTATTCTTCTTAGTACAAAAGGTTCTATCATCTTTTTAAGTCTTTCTAGACTCGCTTCGCTTTCTTCTTTGACTATAGGTGTTTCGAATGACTCTTTGAATCTTCTGTATTTAAACAAATAGCCTGGCATTATAAAATCAAATATAGACCATAATTCAGAAAGTGAATTTTCAATAGGTGTACCTGTTAGTGCAAATCTTGTTTGTGTTAATATTTTCTTTATAGATTTTGCATTTTGCGTATTGTTATTTTTTACATATTGAGCCTCGTCTGCTATCATATATCTAAAATTATAGGCTTTTTCTTCATATCTTTCAATGTCTCTTTTTAAAGAATCATATGATGTAATAACTAAATCATATTGTGGTATTTTATCTATTCTTTTTGCTCTTTCTATAGCATTACCACTAATTACACATACTTTTAAACTTGGTGCAAATTTGTTAGTTTCGTTTAGCCAGTTCAAAGTAAGTGAACTTGGACACACTACTAATGATGGCATTTTTCCTTCTTTATTTACGTAATCTAATATTACTGCTATAACTTGAATTGTTTTTCCAAGTCCCATATCGTCTGCTAATATTCCACCAAATTGATAGCTATCCAATGTCTTTAGCCATTGGTATCCTATCTTTTGGTATGTTCTTAAACTTGCATTTAAATTTTTAGGTATTTCCATTTGAACAGTTTTTTGTTCTGTTTCAAGGCTTTCTACCATATTTTTATATGCTTCATCTTTTGTTACTTCAACATTATTTAGATTTTTTAAGCATCTTTCTAAATACAAACTTCTATAATTTTGAAGTGTAATAACTCCATCTTTTAAATTTGTAAATCCGTTATCCATATCTAGATTTAAGTCATCTAAAAATTTCAAAGTTTCATTTTGCTTTAAATCTATATAACTTCCATCTTTTAATCTATGAAAAGTCTTTTTTAACTTATACTTTTCCATTATGTCTGACAAATCTGATAATTCAATTCCTATTTGTGATAAGTCTATTTGTAGCAAATTGTTTTCAATTCTTACTCCAATAGATTTCATTTGTGGAGCATGTATTTCTTTTTTCTTAAACGTTTCAGTAGCTAAAACTTCATATTTTTTCATATAGTCTTCAATTTCTTCTGATAAAAATTGATAGATTTTTTCGTCATTCGCTAAAATTAGTCTTGCATTTTTTCTATCAAGCATAAATCCAGTTTTTATAAATTGATTTAGTGCTTCATTTTCTTTTATCATATTTCTAGCAAAATCAACATTTTGATTTGTTAGTGGATTGTATTCATTTTTTCCATAACAAAATTTTATATCTGCTATAACATTATTGTTTGCATCATAATCTAAGTATATCTTCACTCCTAATTTTTGTGGAATATACTTATCTTTTACATATTTAGGCAAATCATCTGTAACTACACTTTCTTCTATTTCTGGTGCTATCATCGCAAAAAAGTTTGTTACTTCTTTTTCATCCATAATTATTTCATTTGTATAATTTTTCCTTAAGGTTTCTAATATATTTAAAATAGTGTTTTCAAATTTTCTGTCACAACGATATAAGCTGTCTGAGAATAATAAGTATATATATTTTTTGCCTTGTAAAATATCATAACTAAAAACATCAATGTTACATTTTAGTTTAAATTTATTTCCTTCTAATTCTGTAATGTTGAAAAATATTTCTGGTTCTTCATCTGCAAAATATATATTTTTTTCTACTCCATTTATTTGAAAGGCTACATTTTTATTTTTTAAAATTTCGAAAATGTCATCTAAGCCTGAGTTCGATAATAAAATATTGTCTGGTATAAAATTGTTTCTATAATATGTATAATTCATTTCATTACTGTATTTAATAATTTCGGCATATTTTAATAAGAATGATAAAATTTCTTGTGATTCTTTTTCAAAAGATTCTGTTGTATGTATAAAGTTTAGTTTGGCTCCATATTGATATACTTCGTTGTTTAACATTTTTTCGTAGAATTCTGGTAGGTTTTTAAGTTTATATAGCTGTTTTTCACCTATTCTAAATTCTACTTTTAGTCGTTTTTTGAAGCTATCATAGAAAAATTTAGGTACAATTTTTATATTTTTACTTATATTTTCTTCTTCAAATTTAGAGCTTTGTTCACTTTGCATAAAGTTATTTAGTAACTGCTTAAATACCCTATGATTTTCCTTTTCTTTAAAGTTTTCTTCTTTCTCTAACATAATAATCTCCCTTGAAATTTTATCAAGTAGTAATTATATCATAGGTTAAACCCATTTTCAAGAAATATGCTCTATTTTGTAATTAATATTTGATAATGTCATAGTAAAATTAACATTTGATTATGTCATAATAAAAATATATATTATCTCTAAG
>CAKOTK010000011.1 GCA_934120135.1 uncultured Clostridia bacterium
TTTCACTTGTTAAAAATTGATCTATTCCTTGAGTAAATTCTACTTTATCTGTTAAATCTATATCACAAACTGTTGCATAATATTTTACATTATATAATGTTTCTTTTTTGTTTTTTGCTTCATAATTTGCATATACTTGACTTTTATTCATATTTGATATAGTTGTTATATCAAAGTCCAGTGTTTCTCCCTCAGTTGGCATTGATACTGTTGTTCCTGTACCTATTGTATATGAGAAAGATTTTTCTGCATTATTTTTGACAACTGTTTGTTGTGCATTATATACTTCTATTTCTGATTTAACTTTTATTCCTGTTTCTATTTTGCTTGTGTTATTAATAACATAGTCATATGCTTCTTTTGTATCAAAGATAAATGTAACTAAATATTTATCTTGAACATTTTTTAGCCATGATGTTTTATCTTGTTTATTTGCAACATTTATTGTTAATATTCCTGTTGAAGCTTCATAATTGTAGTTTTCTGTTGTAAAGTTCATTCCGTCTTTTTCTCCGTTTGTTGCTTCTGTACTTATGGCTATCGCATTAGCTGAAGTTGGTTTTATGCTATTTAATTCTGGAGATTCTACCTCTATTTTTGTATTTTTAATTGGCAATGTATTTTTTTCTATTCCTGTTTCAACATAAAATTGTAATAAAACTCCATATTTTTCTCCTACATGATATGGAATTTTCTTTGTTACATCTGTTTTTAATGTTCCTTTTGTTGTGTCTGTTCCATCCCATGAAAGTTTGTTTACAACTTGTTTTGAGATACTATTTGATTTACCATTTCCATCTACATATGTTGCTGTAAAGTTTGTTGATGTTTCTTTTTCAAAATTATCTAATGTAACTTCTTCTTCGTTTAATAACTTAATTGGAATTTCTAAAGTTATATCTGTACCATTATTTAATTTACCTAATACAATTTTACCTGAGTTTACATCAATACTTTGGATGTTTTCATTTTCTATTTGTCCTGCTATTTTAAAGTTTGCATTTGAAAAACTAATTACTGGATTTTCTAAGTATCCTGCATTTTTCACTTTAATGTTGACAAACAATTTTGTTGTATTTTCAATTTTTTCAGTTTTACTATGAACTTCTCCTTCAAAATATGAGTTGAATTCTATATTTGAATTCTGAGTTTTTGAATTTTGATTAGAAAGTTCAGTTTCTGATAAGGCATATGATATTCCATAACCTCCAATTATAGACAAATTAGCGCTTATCATGCAAGTAAGTAATAATACTGCAATTGCTTTTTTTAATAATTTGTTCATAGTTTCCTCCTTAAAATTCTAAATATCAACTTATATTATACGATATTTTTTCGTATTTTTCAATGGTTTGAGCTCATTCTTTACAACTTTTTACATTTTACGCCCATTATTTATAATACTTATATATATTTTACCATTTTTACGACACTTTTCAACAGTAAACGACTGGTAAAATTGGTAATTATTGTTTTTTACTTACGGAACTTTAATTTTTTTAGTTAATATTAAATTTATATTACATTAGAAAATAATTCACTATTTTAGTTCTTTTACATATAATATTATAGTTTTAAAAACATATATTATATTGAGGTGATTGTATGGATAATAAAATGGATATGGCTCAGCTTATGAATATGCTATCTAAAATGGATAAAAAAGAGTTAGATGCAAATCTTTCAAAGGTTAGTAAAATGCTTAATTCTAAGGATGCAGACAATATTATAAATCAAATTAGAAAAAACAATAATATCTAAGGAGGGGTATTTATGAGTGAAGATATGTCTGACATTTTTCAAAAAATGAATGATATGTTAAAAAATAATGAAGTTCCAGATTCTATAAAAAACATGTTGAACAATTTTAATTCTAATGGCATGTCTTCCAATCCTTCTACGGAACAACAGTCTTCTGAAAATTCTTCTAGTGATGTTCCAAATTTTGATATGGAAACTATGCTAAAAATGAAATCAATTATTGATAATATGAATAGGAGTCAAAATGACCCTAGAGCTAACTTACTAAAGTCTCTAAAACCATATTTGAAGCCTAGTAGAAAAGAAAAGGTCGACCAATATATTAAATTATTTAGTATGGGAAAAGCATTTGAAATTTTAAATCCTTTAGGTGGTGAAAAAAAGAATGATGTATAATTACCCATTTTTCAGTTTTCCTTATTTTAGAAGATATTCTGTTAACCCTAATATGTATTATAACAGAAGTTCTTTGGCTGTTTCTCCTTCAAAACAAAATCCCTATGATTTCTCACAGGGAAATAATAAAAAGCGTAAAACTTCTACAGAAGCTAACTCTAATACTAAAAATACGAATTCTAAATCTTCATATGGGTTTAACTTTTTAGATAACTTTTTTCATCAAACAGATAGAGGTGAAGATGAAAGTTATTTTGATTTGTTTGGGTTGAAATTATATAATGATGACCTTTTGCTTATTGGAATGATTTTCTTTTTATATAAAGAAGATGTAAAAGATCAATATTTATTTATTGCTCTTATATTGCTATTATTAAGTTAGTATAATTTCGTCTTCGCTTACATATGCATATGTTTTTATTTCTTCGTCTTCTTCATTTTCTTTTTCAATTTCTTTTACAATATCTGCTATACGTATTTGGGCTGATTCAATAGAGGCTGCTGCAATTATAGCCTCTTTGTTTCCTTTTGCCCCTGCATGTGCCATTCCTCTTAATATTCCTAATATTACAACATTGTCTTCTGCTAACACTTCTGCCCCTGAATTTACATCTCCAAGAATTACTAAGCTTCCTTCAAACTCTATTTTTTGTCCAGAGCGTAGTGAACCTTTGTAAAATTTTGTTTTTGATGTTGCTATTTCCTTATTAAAACTTTTTTTAATTCCATGTAATCCTAATTCTTTTACTTCTTCTTTTTTCATTTTCTAACTCCTTATTAATTATTAACTTGTGTAGAAGGAATTGCAGTAAGGTCTTCCTTTACATCTTTAGCATTCATTCCAAAATATTCTTTTATTATGGTTTTAGCGGCATCTCCTACATTGCCACCAGCTCCTGCATTTTCTATTAAAACTACAACTGCAATTTCTGGATTATCATATGGAGCAAAACCCGCAAACCATCCATTTACTTGATTTTTTACTCCTGTTTCTGCAGAACCTGTCTTACCACCAATATCTATATCTAAATCTGAAAATACATAATAAGCTGTTCCACCTGCTTCACTAGTAACGCCTTTCATTCCTTTTAATATTGCATCCCAGTTTTCTTTTTTTATGTTTAAATCTTCAATTTCTGGAATATCGTTAAGTCCAAGTTTTTCATTCACTTTTTTCTCATATTCTTCTTTTGATACTTTATTTCCATCTGCATCTGTAATTGATTTAATTAATGTAACATCTACTGATTTGCCTCCATTTGCTAGCATACATGCATATCTTGCTATTTGAATTGGTGTATAGTCATTATAGCTTTGTCCAATTACTGCAGATAAAGTGTCTCCTAATTGCCATTGTTGTCCATACAAATCTTCACATTGCTTTTTTAAATCTACTATTCCTTCCGCTTCTCCTGATAGCTCTATTCCTGTTTTTATTCCTAATCCGTAAGCTTTAGCATATTTTATTACAGGGTCTATTCCCATTCTATAGCCTAATTCATAGAAGAAATAGTTACAAGATTTTTTAATTGCTCCTGTTACATTTAAGTATCCATGACCATAATGTTTGTCTGTATATATCCAGCAAGCTGGGTTATGTCCTCTTGGATATATACCTGTATCATTTATTGTGGTTTGTGTATTTATTATATTATTTTCTAGTGCTGCTGTTGCAACAACCATTTTAAATACAGACCCTGGTGCATAAGTTCCCGAAATTGCCCAATTATAGCAATTTTTATTTTTGTTATATTCATCTAATTTAGTTTGGCTTATTCCAGATACAAATAGTTCTGGTTCATAATCTGGATAACTTGCTAATGCTAAAATTTCACCTGTTTTTACATTCATTACTATTGCTGCACCATTTTTAGCATTATATTTTTTTCCATATGCTCCACTCGCTATATTTTTTATATTTTGTGCTAGTGCATTTTCCGTTACTCTTTGTAAGTTTGCATCAATAGTCAAAGCTACATTATACCCTGCTACCGCTTCTTGTGAAATATATTCTTCTGTTATAGTTCCATCTACTGACATATCAACTTGTCTAACGCCATCTTCACCTTTTAAATATTCTTCCAATGTATATTGCATCCCTGTTTTTCCTATTATGTCATTCATTCCATATTTGTCTTTATTTGCATTATATTCCTCTGCTGAAATTGAACCTACATAACCTAAAATATGTGATGCAAGTTTTCCATATGGATACGTTACTACTGGCACTGTTACTACCGCCGTTCCTGGAAAACTATTGCTTTGTTCTTTTATTTGATTTGCACTTAAATAACTAATATTATTAGATATTGTTACTGGTTTAATATTGCTGTATCCGTTTCTAGAAATTTCATATCTAATTGTCATTATTTTTCTTGCTTGTTCTGGTTCCTCTTGTTTTATATCATATTTTTTTTTGAAAAAATTAAATGCTTCCTCAGCTGTTGCATTCTCATCTATTCCATATTCCTGTTTCCACTTTTTTTGTGTTTCCTCATCTTTTGCTGTAAAGTCATATGGGTTTACTGTAATTGGTAAATTATCATTATATTTATCTTTGTTTTTTTCTAATAAAGTTACTAAATTATATATAACATTATTAAATACATCATTATCAATTTTAGTTTTGTATAATTCTAAGCTGAACCCTGTTTTTGTAGTTACTAGTTTGTTTCCTGTACTGTCTGTTATATTTCCCCTTGCTGCTTTTACTGTTGACTCTCTTGTCAACCTTGTATTTGATGTTTGCCTATATTCACTGCCTTTTATTACTTGTAGGTTAAAAAGTTGAAGCAGTAAAATAAAGCCGACTATGTAGGTTATTACTACTATTATATTGTATCTTAATTTTTTAGTTTGCTCCAACTTTCCCTCCTTAATAATATCTTGATAATACTTTTTTATTTTTGAAAATTTCTTCTAATTTGTTTCCCATGTTTTGAATAAGTGGATATATTATAATTGTTAAAAAAATGTTGAAAATTATTTCAATAACTAAAATTTTTATAAATGGTACAAATTCAAATGCTGCACCATATTTTATTATTTTGAATATGTAATATCCAACTTCGAAAAATACCGTTCCAGCTATTACTATCATCATTAGCATTATTCTGCTATCTTTTGAAAAGCTTTTATCTAGGTATTCTGCTATTAGCCCAATTATTCCTAATAAAAATGCAGATACTCCCACAGCTTGTCCTAATAAAAAATCTATGATTAATCCAAATACAATTCCTAATACAAAACCCAATTTTTTGCCAACAAACAAGCCTATAAATAATACCAATATTATAAATAGGTTTGGCATTATTCCTCCTATTGTGAACCATGTAAAGACATTAGTTTGCAAAAAATATATTATAAAAAATGTGAGTATTAAGCTTGTTATTGCTATTGCTTTTTTCATGTTTTTCCTTTCTACTATTCATTAGTTATAACTAATACTGTTTGTAATTTTGAAAAATCAACTGCAGTTTCTATATATGCATAACGGTCTATGTTATTTTTAGTATTAACAATTTGCTTAATTGTTCCTATGTGTATTCCCTTTGGATAAATTCCTCCCAGACCAGAAGTTTCTACACTATCATTTTCTAGTAGTGTGGCTTCTGTTGGTATATACGATGCTTTTAGTATTGAATTTCCTTCTAATGTTCCTGTAGCAATAATGGCCTCTTTTGATGTGCTAATAATACTGCTTACAGATGTAGAGCTGTCTATGATCGTTTGCACTTTTGAGGTGTTTTCTGTAGTAGATATTACATATCCAACTAGTCCTTTATCTGCAATTACAGTCATTTTAGGTTTTATACCATTTTTGCTTCCTACATTTATTACTAGTGTTTTTTCATAATTATTTATATTTTTGTTTATGATATATGCAGGTAAAGTTTTGTATTCTAAATATTTATCTTTTAAATTAACATATTCTTTTAATGTTTCATTTTCAGATTTAATAATTTCTAATTCTCTTAAAGACTGTTCTAACTCACTATTCTTCTTTTTTAAATCATCATTCTCAGCTTGTAAATTTTTCACATCTGTGAAAAAGCTATCATTTCCTTCTATTTTGTTTTTTAAATAGGTAAGTCCATTTTGAATTGGCATTACAATACTGCTAAAAATATTTTCTACAAATGAAACTTTTTGAATGTCTGTATTAGATAATATAACAATTATTATTAATATAATTATTGTTATTATAATACCTACTATACCTGTTTTCTTATTTCTATACATTACTACTCCTCAAAAATTATCTTCTTCTAGAGCTATTTAATACTGTTCTTAATTTTTCTAAATCTTCTAAAGTTTTTTCTGCTCCTTTTGCCACACATTCTAATGGGTGGTCTGCTATATATACTGGCATTTCTGTTCTTTCTGCTAATAAACTGTCAAAGTTTCTAATTAATGCTCCTCCACCTGTTAATACAATTCCTCTTTCCATAATGTCTGATGCAAGTTCAGGTGGTGTTTTTTCTAAAGTTTGTTTTATAATGTCTACAATTTTTTCAATTGAATCATTCATTGCTGATTGTACTTGTGTTGAAGTAATTACAGCTGTTTCTGGAAGTCCAGTTGCTAGGTGTCTGCCTCTAATTTCCATACTTTCTTCTGTCAATAATGGTTTTGCACAGCCAATATTTATTTTTACTTGTTCAGCTGTTGTTTCTCCAATTGCTAAGTTCATTTCTCTTTTTACATAATTCACAATATCTTCATTTAGTTCATCACCAGCAACTCTTAGGGAATTACTAGTTACAATACCTCCTAAAGAAATAACGGCAACTTCTGTAGTTCCTCCTCCAATATCAACTATAATGTTTCCATTAGGTTCTGCAACTTCTAGGTTTGCTCCAATTGCTGCTGCCATTGGTTCTTCTATTATATATACTTCTTTTGCTCCTGCTTGCATTACAGATTCTTCAACTGCTCTTTCTTCTACTTCTGTAATTCCTGATGGAACTCCTACTACAACTCTTGGTCTACCTGCATTATATCTCTGACACACCTTTTGTAACATAGATTTAAGCATAAGTTGTGTAGCAGTAAAGTCTGCTATAACTCCATCTTTTAAAGGTCTAATTGCTGCGATGTCATTTGGTGTTCTTCCAAGCATCTCTTTTGCCTCTGCTCCAGTCGCTAATATTGTTCCATTGTTTTTGTCTATAGCAACCACTGAAGGCTCATTTAATACTATTCCTTTTCCCTTTATAGTAACAATTATATTTGCTGTTCCTAAATCTACTCCTATGTCTTTTGAATTCCATCCCATTAATTTCATATTAAAATACATTCCTTTCCTTTTCTAATAAATATGATTTTATACTTGTATATTTATTATACCCAATTACAATGTGGTCTAATAATTGAATTCCTAATATTTTCGATGCTTGTTCCATTTTTATAGTAAAGTTTACGTCTTGTTCACTCGGTAGTGGATTTCCACTAGGATGATTATGCACCATTACTATTTTGGGTGCACCTATTTTTATTGCTTCTGTAAATACATCCTTTGGATCAACACTTGCAGAGTTTGTTCCTCCAAATGATATGTTTTGAATTTTTATTACAACATTTTGGGAATTTAATATTATTACTTTCACTATTTCTCTTTTTTCTAATTTTAGCTCGTCCATCATTAAATTTGCTACATCTTGTGGGGTTTTTACTTTTATTTTTTGCTTATCAATTGGTTTTGAAATTCTTTTGGCAAGTTCACATACAGCTTTAATTTGAATTGCTTTTACTTTGCCTATACCGTTTGATTTGCATTAGTTCATTGATAGATAGTTCTTGTAAGAATGTAAAACTATCTTGTTTACAACTTTTTTCTTTTCCTAGTGAAAGTATTTTTTGTGCTAGCGTAACTGAGCTTTCTTCCTTTGTACCACTTTTTATAATTATCGCTAGTAATTCTGCATTTGACAATGTATTTTCTCCATACATTTCTAATTTTTCATATGGTCTCTCTGAAATTGGGAGCTGTTTCATTTTAATTGGCATATAAATCCATCCTTTCTAAATAGCCCCCATTTTAAATTATTTTTGAATAAATTTTTTGTTTAATAAAAGTATGTTTTCCCCTATTTTTTCTTTTATTCATTAAACTTTTTTATAAATAAATATTGCTAATACTATTCCAATTATACTTGCTATATTTATTTTGAACATAAGCCCAAAAGTTAACTTTACTACATTTAGGTCTAGTTCTATTGGTGTAGATAGTCCAAACTCTTCTCCATAAGATAGCCATGATAGGAAATCTACATGTGAAGCCAAGTTACCAAGTAACCCTCCTACTACAATTCCTGATAAAATGAATAAAAGTAATATCCATATATTTTTTTCTCTTGTTGCCATTATTATTCCTCCTTAGTTAACATGTTAGTATTATATATTCATTTGGTATTTTTTTCAAGATAAATTACAATATTTTCACATAAAAATGAATTACAAAAATTTCTAATGGTTTGTACTATTTGTATTTTTTTGTAATATTCTAATTAAAAAATAATACAAATTTTAATTAACCATATTTCAAAAAATGTTTTAGAGATTTAAGACAAAGTTAGGAGAGTGCAATGCACTCTCCTAATCGAAAAAACAGCGTTAGATGGTATTAAATCTCTCTTACTAAATTCTCTTCCCCTTCCTTTGAAAACTGTAAGCTTCTGAATTTATATTCATTAGCTAGTTTTTCCTTGAACCCATCAATGTTTTGATGGGTTGAGATTATGACGATTCGCTTTTTGTCTGAATTAGCATATCTTACAAGATATTCTAATATTCGCTCTGCATCAGCAGAATCGGATTCGACCTTATCATCAAGGCCAGATGTACATTCATCAAGAACCATAACGTCAATGTTCTCATTAAGCCAATAAAGCATTTTGGCTAATATCAACCTTTGCTTCTGGCCATTTGAAAGTACTTGAAAATTTTTTTCTTGCATCCATTGCCATACATCAAAGCAATTAGACTTTATTTCGCACCACAGGTGCAAATTCTCTAAAATCTTTTTCATTTTTGTAAAATCTGGATTTGCAAGTCCACAAAATATTTCTTCGTATATTGAGAGACTTCCAAATCTTAGTGTCTCATTATACATGAGAAACCTTGATGTTGATGGGATAGTTGTACTTTTTTCTAACCGAATTCTTTCGGTTAGCATTTTCATGAAAGTGGATTTTCCACTTCCTGACGGGCCGTACAGAATAACAATTTCACCATTATTAATATTTATCTGTTTCCTAGATGTTAACTTAAAAGGTTTATCATTTTCGGATTCTTCTAAATATCGGATTGTAAATGGCTTTATTTCTATGTTATCTACAATTTTTGATGTTGATGTTTTTTTACACTCTGTGTGATATACATCTAATATTAAGCGAATGTCATCTTCTTCCTTTTGCATTATTGTTAGTCTTTCACTGTGATTATTAAGAGTCTCTGCGAGTCTCCTAACTTGTTGTAAAGCTGTTTCTATTACTGCTAAAGTTGCAGTAATTTCTGTAATTGTTGCTAGATTTATGCTGTTGAAGTCAACAGCCAATAAATAGAATATAATGATGCCATATTGGCTCAGTGCTTCCATTATTGTAACAAATAATCTCGAAAGATTTATTTTTTTGTAAAATCTCGCAATATTTTTGTTGTTTGCGGTGACAGCTTCCTTTAATTTGTTAATGCGCATTTCCATATCCGCATTAACAATAATAGGTACTCTTAACAAATCATTTACTATAACGCTTTGTTGATTATTATATTTTTTGTTATTTTTATAATAACTTTCCCTATATAAGGCTATATAAGCCGAACTTAGAAAAGAAATTATTACAAATATAATAATTAAAGGGATGAAAACGAACTGTGAAATGGAAGTATTTGTTAATATTGCTCCTACAAGCAGTATTATAACATTAATTAGTTCAAACACATCAAATTTGTGTTGAATTTTTAACCTCCATAAGTTTTGTAAATAATTGTTAATGCCATTTAGTGTTGCCTCGTTACTCATTAATTTATATAGGTTGTTTGTCTCGTCATATTTAATGACTTTATTAGAAGTTTTGCTTATAATGTTGCTCCCTCTGAAGATTATTTCATCTTCAAATATTTGTCTGAATTTTTTTTCTTCAGAGTTTTGGAAAAACCAAAATGCTTCGTTTGCAACATTTTGTCCTCTATATAGCATAAATAATATCATGCCAAGTAATATAAACCTATATTCAATCATGAGATTAGTGGCTTTAAGCATAAATGAAAAACCAATTGCAATAATGCTCATTGCCAGCTTCATTGAGCTTACTTTGAAGCCCATCCGTTTTATTTCTTCACTAATCTCGAGTATGGGGTCTCTAAGTCCATATGGACTAAAGAATTTAGTAATTAGATTTATCACCTCCTTAATCAAATTTTTGAATTTTTTCTGTCTTTTCATTTTTACCTCTCCTTAATTAATAGATAGATAATTTATTTAAAAGGTATATTCCTTATACTTATATTATATCATGTTTACATAAATCTTTCCAGTATTAATCATATATACGCGTTATCGTTTAGTAAAAATTCCAAATATTTGTACAAGTCCTAATACTCCAAATATTGGGTATAGCATATTTACTAAGTTTGAAAAACCTATTGGTACTACTAGAATGGAAGTTAGGCATATTATTATTGTTCCTACTTTATATCGCTTGTTTGGCAAACTCTTTAAAAATCCATATCCTGATGATATTGCAGTTGTGAATATTGCAATTAGAATTACTATTCCATAAATTATTGAATGGATATTCCCAAAATCTTTAGTTATTTGTATCATAGGAAGTTCTAAATCTTGAGCATAGTTAATTCCTCTTAATAACAAAAAGAAAAGTATTAGTCCAAGTACTGATAGAATAATTGCACACCATATGCTTACTTTTTTTATCTTATTTTTTGTATTCATATAGTTTCCCAACTCTATTAAAATTGGAATTAATAAAATACTGTTATAGCTGGCATATAATATGCTGCTAAATAACCAGCCCCACTGGTAATTTACAATAATATTATTTTCAAAATATGCATTTGTAAATCCTGAATTTCTTATTCCTAGATAAAATATAAAAGCACATAAAAATGGTATAAGTATAGTATTTATATACACTATACCTTTTGTATCATTTATAAATGTGATATAGCATAATATTGCCATTATTACTGCAGGAATATATATTAAAATTCCAAATTCTTGGTTGAAATATGCTGAAAATCCAGCTACCATAATATAAAATGATACTAATAAAAATCCTTGTATCATTATTTGCATAATTTTATTTATTTTTTTATTTGAACTTATATTTTCTAAGAATTCTGAATATGTATGTATTTTTTTATTTTTTACTATTTGAAAAACCTTGTAAATAATAATTCCTGTTAATGCACAAGAAATTATTAAACCTAAAATTCCCATTGTTCCATATTTATTAAAAAATAAATAAATTTCCTGTCCTGAAGCAAAACCTGCTCCAATCATTGTGCCTATTATTACAAAAATAGTTTTCAAAATATCTTTCATAAAAAAGCTCCCTCATAAAATATATGAGAGAGCCACTAAAATTATTTCTTTCTTCTTCTAACTTGCCATATTACAATTCCTAAAATAACTATAAATACAGGAATACCTATAATAACCACTAGTACAGTTCTTAATTGGCCAGTTGTAACATCATATGTTGTAACTGTTTCACCAGACTTACGAATTGTAATGTTATCTTCTCTTTCTGTCAAATATGATACTGCATTTAATAATACATCTTCATTATTGCAAAATTCTATTGCATATCTATAATATGTTCCCATTGGTATTTGTGCATTTGTAGCAAAAGCAGTATTTGCAAATACTATCAATTTTGATGTTTTATCATCATTTATTTTTTTGGTAAGCATTGCTGCAACTGTAGCTCCTGAAGCATCTTCGTCACTTGAGACTTTGCTAGAACTACTTGAAGTTAAATCTGTTCTATAAAAAGCTTTATCACTTGCAGTTGCTAAAGTTTCCATAGTAACATTTTTCTTTTCTAATTCTTCAGATGATGCAAAAGTTAATTTACCAGATGTCATCATGCACACATTTAATTCCATATTAACATTTTTTACAAGTTCAGAATTAGTATTTATTGATTCTATTATGTATACAGGTGCACCTGATACCATCTTGTTGCTATCACCTTCTATAATAAATCCGTTTGAGTTTTTTATTCCATATTCTTCTAATACTTTTTGGAAGTTTGGTGTTTTTACATTATTTAAATTTGGATCTAATAATAGTAAAATTTCTCCACCATTGTTTATATATTTTAGTATTTCGTCTTTTTCTTTTTGGTCAATATCTTCTTTTAGTGTAGTAATAACTAGCAATTTACAGTCTTCTGGCACACTACCTTTAGTTAGTAAATTTAAGAATTCAACTTCATTTACCTCAGAAGTTAATGAGTTTTCCAAATATTCAAAATATCCATCATTATATAAATTATGTCCTGTTAAAAAGCAGATTTTAGGTTTTACATTTGTTGTAACATCTAGAATAGCATTTGTTATTGCTTCTTCTGTTACATCTATTTGTTCATATGTAGTATAGTCATATGTATATAAGTCACTTTCTTGTAATAATTTAGCTTTTGTTTCACTTTCTATTACAACAAATGATGATGAATCTGAAACTCCATATTTAGTTTTCCAGTCCGTTTTAGCTGTTAAATTATCTAGTTTTTCAACCTTGATATTCTTATTTAGATTTGCATATTTATATGCAAAATCATTTACATAGTCATACATGTTATATATTGAAATTGTAATTTCTTGATCTAGGTTTCCTAACTTATCTTTTGTTGCTTGTGATATAGAGTAAATCTTGTCTTTTGTAAAGTCTAAGTCTGTAATATTAGCTTTCTTTATTCCGTAGCTTATAGCCCAAAATGCACATATTATAATTGCAAATAGCAAAATTGTAAGTGCAATACTTTGTAGCCATTTCTTTTTTATAATTTCTATAAATTTCTTTCCCATGTTTTAAGCTCCTTTCTATTTTACTGATTTTTTTCTTTGCATAATAATAATTGTAAATAATACAAACATTATTGCAATTCCCAATAAATTAAATACTTCTGTTATTGATATAAGTCCAGCTGGGAATTTTTGATAATTGCTCATTAAATCAATAATAGAAAAGCTATCATTTACGCTTGGTAAGAACCATGAGCCTACAAAAAATATTATTGTAATAACTGCTGCAATAATTTGATTTTCTGTTAAACTAGAAATAAACATTCCTATTGCAATTGCTGCCATTGCTACTAATAAAAATCCTAGCATCATTACAAGTGTTGGTACAAGGTTTGGTGCCTTAAAAAAGCATAAAATTCCATAATATATAAGTGAAAATATTAAAGTTATTATAATTACACTAATTGCTGCAAAATATTTTCCAAGTACTATTTCTGTAATACTTCTAGGTGATGTTAGTAATAATTGTTCTGTTCCATTTTTTCTTTCTTCCGCAAACATTCTCATTGTAAGAATTGGAACGATAATGAGTAAACCATATCTTGCTGTAGCAAAATATAAATTTCCCATATCATATCCACCTACACTAACTGTTGTTAGGTAAAAGAACAAGCTAAATAATAATAAAAATAAACCTATTGTTATATATCCTGTTGGAGATAAAAAATAACTTTTTAATTCTTTTTTATAAACTGCAAACATTATTCTTTTCCTCCTTTTTTATTTTTTTCTTTCTTCTTTTGCTCTTTTTTCTCAAGCTTTTTTTGTTTCTTTTCTTCTTTTGTTTCTTCTGGCTCTTGCTTTGCTGAATCAATTAATTTTATAAACGCATCTTCAAGTGTTGATTCATCTTTCTTAAGTTCAAAAATTGTAATTTCTTCTTTTGGTAAAACTTCAAATAATTTCTTTCTTAAATCAACATTTTCTGCTGAAGTAACAGAGTATTGCTTTGTGCCATCCTCATTGTCTTTTATCATTTTTATTTCTTCTATTTCTGATATTTTTTCTTTTAATTTTGGCATATTGTTTTTAGTATCTTCAACAGTAACTAATATTGTATTTTTTTCTTTTGTTTTATTTTCTAAGTTTTCAGGAGTATCTATTGCCACAATTTTTCCATGGTTTATTATAATTACTCTTTCACAAATTTGGCTTACTTCTGATAAAATATGACTACTTAAAATTACTGTATGTTTTTTTCCAAGTTCTTTTATCAAACTTCTAATTTCAGTAATTTGTTTTGGATCAAGTCCTACTGTAGGCTCGTCTAAAATAATAACTTCAGGATTTCCTACTAATGCTCCTGCCATACTTACTCTTTGTTTATAACCTCTTGACAAATTTCTAATCAACTTGTTTTGAACATCTTTTAATCCTGTTTCCTCTATAGCCTTTTCAACTTCTTGCTTTCTTTCTTTTGATCTTACGCCTCTTAATTCTGCCATGTAATTTACAAATTCTTTAGCAGTTAGTTCTGTGTATAGTGGAACTCCTTCTGGCATATAACCAATTTGCTTTTTGGCTTTTTTAGATTTTTTTACAATGTCAAATCCATTGATAATAATTTGACCATCTGTAGGTTCAATAAATCCTGTTATCATATTCATTGTTGTAGTTTTTCCAGCTCCGTTAGGCCCTAAAAATCCAACGACTTCGCCATCTTTAATTTCAAAACTGATATTATCAACGGCTTTGATATTAGGATATTTTTTTGTGACATTTTTAACCTCTATCACTTTAGATTCCTCCTTTTTCTTGTTTCCGTATGCTTTTATACTTTGCTTATCTTATCATTATCTTATTTTCATATCAATATTTTTATAAATATTTCACATAGAATTTACATTTTTGAATATAAATCAAATCAAAGAGGTGCAATTTTATGGAATTTATTTATCCATTTTTTATATCATTTGCAATAGTGTTTATAAGCGAACTTGGTGACAAAACTCAGCTTTTAGTCTTATCTTTTTCTGGAAAAGACAAAACTTTTAAAATATTACTAGGTGTTGCAATTGGTTCTTTTTTTAGCCATGGTTTAGCAATTTTATTTGGAAGTGGTTTAGCCCTTTTAGAAAATGAATTTTTGCATCATTTAATTGAAATAATTACATATTCTTCTTTTGTGTTAATGGGAATTTTAACTCTTCTTCCTAAAAAAGAAAAATTAACAATGGAAGACTCTTCTAAAGAGAGTTTATTATCTAAGATTTCAGGTTTAAGAATAAATTATTGTATATTAATTGCGTTGTGTATAATGATTGGAGAACTTGGAGATAAAACTTTTTTAGCTTCAATTGGCCTTGGAGTGCAATATCCTAATTACAAATTTTCGCTTATTTTAGGTGCAATTTCTGCAATGGTTGTATGTGATTTTATTGCAATTATTTTTGGTAAGTTTTTAAATAAGCATATTTCCGAAAATGCAATGCAAAAACTTTCTGGTGTTTTATTTTTAATTTTCGGATTTATTGGTTTTATTTCAATGTAAAATTGATTTTTTAATTTTTCCGTGTTATAATTATATGGTCAAAATAAATAGAAAGAGGAATATAATTATGACAAGTAAACAAAGAGCTTATTTAAGAAGCCTAGCGAATTCAATTGACCCTATTTTTCAAATTGGAAAAGCAGGTTTGTCTGAGAATTTATTAAAACAATTAGATGATGCTATAGAAGCTAGAGAATTGATAAAAATAAATGTATTAGAGTCTTCTGGTGAAGACGTAAAAGCTTTGGGAAATGCAATTGCAGATAGTATAAATGCTATTTGTGTTCAAACTATGGGAAATAAAATAACTTTATATAGAGCTAGAAAGAAAAATCCAATTATATTATTAGATTAAATACTATAATTTTTTATAGTATTTTTACAATTTTTATTGACACATTCTTCAAATCGTGTTATTATAATATTTGTTACCGAAACTATTTTAATTGGGTCAGTAGCTCAGTTGGATAGAGCACAGGCCTTCTAAGCCTGGGGTCGGGGGTTCGAATCCCTCCTGGCTCACCATAAAAACACACAAAATATCAATGTTTTGTGTGTTTTTTGTTGCAAAAATAATGCAATAAATCTTTTAAAATTAATGTTTTAAGAGTGTTACTTAAAATAAAATTTGCATTTCTTATGTAAACGTGGTATAATAAGAGTTGCAAAACTTTTTTAATACAGGAGGATTGGATACATGTTGACGAGAATTGAAAAAAAAATCGGGTGCACACGGTGCATACGTTCGCACTGTGTAAACAAAGGGCATCAGAATGCCAAACAGGATTATTCCTGCTATCAGGCATCTGGGTGTGCAAGTTGCAACTTGCACAGTGTTTGTGCCAGTCCTACAAAGGATAGTGAAATTTTTGAACTTTCTTCTAGGGTAAGTAATAGCTGGGAAATTCCCTGCTGCTATGTCAAGCCCACATGTGAGAATTGTTTCAAATCTTCGCACTGTCGGAATGCTGGTACAAAAAATTTCGAGTTAAATCTCGAAGAACCGACGAATCCCACTTGCTTTAGCAAGTATCACTCTATTAAGTGATTCGGGGAACAACATGTAATCGCAGTCAGAAATTTCTGACTGTGATTTTTTTGTGTTTTATTAAGCTACTCAGTTCTAAATTTTAAATCTTGTGCATATAATGTAAATATTACATATATAAGGAGGATTATTTTATGAGTGTGCAACTTGAGAAAAAGCCCAAGCAACAAAGCAACAAAACATCTGCAAGTATGAAAATTACTTGCGCTTTGTATCAAACTGGAGCCTGTCCTTTTCCCACAACTTGTGATGGCAAAAATCGGCAGTGCAATGCTTGGAAAGACCATAGCAGTAAATAAACCTCAAAAAAGCTCTCGAAATGAGAGCTTTTTAATTTTATGCATTTTTCCAAAATGCTTCATATCCTCTATGTGCTTCATATAAATCTAATTTACTTGTAACTTCATAAGGTGAGTGCATTGAAAGTACTGGTACTCCACAGTCAATAACATCTATTCCTTTGTTAGCTAGGATATATGCTATTGTGCCTCCACCTCCAATGTCAACTTTTCCAAGTTCAGCAATTTGGTATCTAACATCATTTTCTTCAAATATTTTTCTAACTTCTGCAACAAATTCAGCATTTGCATCAGATGCGCCAGATTTTCCTCTAGCACCTGTATATTTATTTAGTCCAATTCCTCTTCCTAAATATGATGCATTGTTCTTTTCTGAAACATTTGCATAAATTGGGTCTAAGCCTGCGTCAACATCTGCTGATAACATTTTAGAATTGCAGAAAACTTTTTCTAATAAATTAGGTCTATTTACTCCTAATTTATTTAAAATTTCTGAAATGAATGTATCAAATACATGTGATTCCATACCTGTATTTCCCATACTTCCAATTTCTTCTTTGTCAGATATAATACAAACTGCTGTCTTAACAGGTTTTTGTATTTTCATTAAGGCTGTTAAAGATGCATAAACACATATTTTATCATCTTGACCATAACCTGCAACCATACTGTTATCAAATCCCATGCTTCTGCAAGGCATTGCTGGTACTAATTCAATTTCTGAACTTAATAAATCTTTTTCTGTTATTCCATATTTTCCATTCAAAATATTTAAAATATTTAGTTTTACAGAATCAGCTATTTCGCTGCCTATTGGCATACTTCCAATTAAAAGATTTAAATCTTCTCCTTCAATTCCATCTGCCAATTTTTTCTTCATCTGATCTTGTGCTAAATGTGGTAATAAATCTGTAATTGTAAATATTGGATCATTCATATCTTCTCCTATATTTACAGTTACTTTTTCACCATTTGTTTTAACTATAACACCATGTATTGCTAGTGGAATTGTAGTCCATTGATATTTTTTTATTCCACCATAATAATGTGTTTTTAAGTATGCAAATTCTGAATCTTCATATAATGGGTTTGGTTTTAAATCTAATCTTGGAGAATCTGCATGTGCACCAATTATATTTATTCCTTCTTCAATACTTTTCTCTCCTATAATTGCTAAGTACATACTTTTTCCACGATTATTCCAGTAAACCTTATCTCCTGCTTTTAAAGTTTCGCAGTCTTTTATGTCTTTAAATCCATTTTGATGTGCTATTTCTGTTGAAGTACTTATAATTTCTCTTTCTGTTTTTGATTTATTCATATAGTCTATATATCCTTTTGCATAATCAAAAATTTCTTGCTTTTGCTCTGCTGTTTTAGAGTTCCAGCCATTTTCCTTTTTATTAAACAACCTATCTTTTAATTCTTCTGCTTCTTTTTTATCCATTTTCAATCTCCTCTCTATTTTTTTGTTATTGTATCACAATATTTTGTATTTAGTATACACAATTTTCAAAAAAATATTTAATTTTTATTATTTATTAGATATAAAAATGCACCTCCAAACGTTAGATTTTTGTCTAACATTTGGGGTGCATATCAGTCTTTCTAATATACATAATTTTGTGGATTATATAACGTTCCATTTACTCTTACTTCAAAGTGTAAGTGTGGTCCTGTTGAGTATCCTGTTGAACCAATTTTAGCTATTACTTGACCTTGTGAAACTGTTTGACCTTTTGAAACTAACAATTTGCTACAATGTGCATAAACTGTTTCTACACCATTTCCATGTGATACTTTAACCATATATCCATATGAATTATTCCATCCTGCAACTGTAACTGTTCCGCCAGCAGCTGCTTTAATTGGTGTTCCTGTAGAAGTTGCAATATCTAGACCCCTATGTCCAGAAGAACCTCTACCAAATCTAGTTGTTATAACTCCTGAAACTGGTCTAATTAGTGAAACTCCTAAGTTTACTTTAGTATCTGACATGCCTGATACACTGCCAGAGTATGCTGTAGCTACATATGTAACTTTTGGTGCTTCATATAATTTAGATACACTTTGTTCTACTGATGTAAAATCTTTTGTTTTTGTATCATATTTTTCTACTATCCCTAAGTCTTTCTTATTTGCACTATTTTTCTTTTTTAACTTTGCTATTACATCTTCTGCCTCTTTAAATGTAGAAACATATACTTTTTCTTTTTTATCGTCTGTTATTGCATAATATTTATAATATTGCGTACCGTTTTCTGTCACTTTAGCATATATTTCATCATCATTTGGTGTAATGTCTTTTTTCAACAAACATAATGTATATTCTGGTACAGAATTAATTTGTCTAAATGCAATTCCTTCTTCTGAATCACCTTCCATATACTGATTTATTTTATTTTGTAAATCAGCTTTATTTTCTGTATACCCTATAATTTCTCCATTTAATGAAACTGAATATGTTGGTTTATAGAAAAATGCTACTGCACTTATAATAAGAAATGCAGATAAAATAGTTAATATTATTATTTTTACTGATGTTCTAAAGAACATTGCAAATTTTCTAAAACTACTAATTTTAAACACTCCTATTCATCTTTAATTTCCTATCTATTTTATAACAAATGGTTAAAAATTACAAGTGTTTTTCAGATAATCATTAAATAAAAATACATCTCTAAATATTGGACTTCCGCAATATTTAAAGATGTATCTAATTATATAATTTTATTGATTTAATTCGTCTTTAACAGTTTGTATTTCTGTTACTGTTGCTTTTTGAGCTGGTTGATAATATCCTTTTGTTTGCGCTACTTTAAATAGCTCATATTGAAAACTTTCGTCTCCATTTCTAATTTGTTGAAGTGTTTGTCTTAATTGCATATTTTCTGCTTCTGTTATAGCTGTTTGATATGCTGTTAAGTCTGCCTTTACACTTCCTAAAATATCATTTACCATTGTTTTTTCGTCCATTATTTATTCTCCTTTCTAATTAATCATTAAGAAATGACATTAATTTTTGTTTTGTGTTTAATGCATCTTGTGCTGATTTTGCAAACATCTGCTTAATTTGTGGATCAACTGCTTGTGATGAAAATGTGTTCAATTTTTGATATGCAGTTTCATGTGCTCCTATTAAATGTCTTAAGTGTTGTAATTCTAGTTGATTTAAATTTGGCATATTTATCCTTCCTTTCCTACTAATTTATTTCATATCTATTATGAGCAAATTTATAATTTTTATACAAAAATAAAGAACAGAAAATAATTTTCTGCTCTTAAATAATTTCCAAATTTGCAAATTTAGCCATAAGTCTCTTATGTCCTGATTTATCAAATTGAATATCTAGTTTGTAGTCGTCTCCTTCTGCTTCAATTTTTTGTATTACTCCTTCGCCGAATTTCTTATGGTAAATTTTCATCCCTTCTTTATATTTTGTAATATCTACTCCTGAGTTTGCTTGTTTTTGAGATAATGAACTTAAAAAGCTTTCTGCTGTTCTAAATTGATATGTAGATTTTTGTTTTATCTCGTTTTTTGCTTCATCAAATTTATATGTTGTTACCTTGCCTGCTGATGTTTTTCCATATTCCCACTTATATGACATATCATTAAATTTTTCTTCTTGATCATTATTAACAACGCCATCTAATAGGTTATCTGGTATTTCCTTAATAAATCTTGATACTGCATTATAACTTGTAGACCCAAATATTGTTCTGTGTTTTGCACAAGTTAAATGCAAAAATTGTTTTGCTCTCGTAATTCCTACATAAAATAAACGTCTTTCTTCTTCTAGTTCTTTTGGTTCTCCAATTGATTTATAGCCAGGAAAGATACCTTCTTCCATTCCTACTAAAAATACTACTGGAAATTCCAAACCTTTAGCACTATGTAGAGTCATTAAAGTAACTGTATTATCTTCATCTTGCATTTCGTCTACATCACTTGATAATGTAATGCTTTCCAAAAATTCTGGTAAAGTATTATCTGCTGATTCTTCTTCAAATTCTATAGCTACTGTCAAAAATTCTCCCAAGTTTTGCATTCTTGTTTCCGCTTCAACAGTATTTTCTAATTCTAATGCTCTTGTATAACCTGATTTATTTAAAACTTCCTTTAATAATTCTGAAATACTAAGCTCTTGTTTTTTTAATCTTAATTCTTCTATTAAATTTATAAATTCCTCTGCATTTGCTTTTACCCTGTTTAAGTCATATTCTTCTGCATGTTTAATTATTTCATACATCGAAGTTCCTGTTCTATCTGAAATTTCTTGTATTTTATCTAAACTTGTTTTTCCAATTCCACGTTTTGGTTCATTTATAATTCTTTTTAATGATAGATTATCTGATGTATTGTAAATTAATCTTAAATATGCAATAGTATCTTTGATTTCTTTTCTTTCATAGAATTTTAGTCCACCTACTATTTTATATGGTATGTTTTCTCTTCTTAAAATATCCTCTATTGCTCTTGACTGTGCATTCATACGATATAAAATAACGAAGTCTTTTGGTTTTAAATATTCTTCTGTTTTTAAATGTTCAATTTGTTTTACAACATAATTTGCTTCATCATATTCGTCTTCTGCTTGATATAAACAAGGTAGGCTTCCTTCTTCATTTTCTGTCCATAATTTCTTTTCATATTTATTTTCATTGTGTTTTATTACTGCATTTGCAGCTTTTAAGATATTGCCTGTGCAACGATAGTTTTGCTCTAATTTAATAATTTTAGTACCTGGAAAATCTTTTTCAAAATTTAAAATATTGCTAATATCTGCACCTCTAAAGCTATATATTCCTTGGTCATTATCTCCCACAACTGTAATATTTCCATAACGTGATGCTAAAATTGTTACTAATGTAAATTGTGCTTTATTAGTATCTTGATATTCATCTACTAAAACATATTTAAACTTTTCTGTATAATATTGTAAAACATCTGGATTTTCGCTTAATATATCAATTGTGTAATTTATAATATCATCAAAATCAATTGCATTATTTTCCCTTAATCTTTTTTGATATAATTCATACACTTGTCCAATTTTTTCTTTTCTAAATTCACCCGAATATTTTGCTTGATATGCTTTTGGTGTTAGCATTTCGTTTTTTGCGTTACTAATTTCTGATAAAACACTTCTATCTGAAAATGCTTTATCATCTATATTTAATGCTTTTAAACATTCTTTTACAACTGTTTTTTGGTCTGATGTATCAAATATTAAAAATGATGTATCAAATCCAATTCTGTCAATAAATCTTCTTAAAATTCGCACACAAATAGAGTGGAAAGTTCCCATCCACATTTCTTGTGCCACATCTCCAACTATTTTTTCCACTCTTTGTTTCATTTCACTTGCTGCTTTATTTGTAAATGTAATTGCCAATATATTATATGGTTTTACATTTTTTTCTGATATTAAGTATGCTATTTTATGTGTTAGCACTTTTGTCTTTCCTGAACCTGCACCCGCAATTACCAAACATGGTCCTTCCGTAGCATGAACTGCCTCTTTTTGTTTATCATTTAGTCCTTCAATTAAATTTTGCATTTGTATTTCCTCTTTTCTTATTTTTTGCTATTACATTATACATAAATTTAAGATTTAAAGTCAATACATTTTAGCAAATATTTACAAACAAATTTTCTTTAATTTTTAAATTGACATTGCAAAAATTCCTATAAGCAAGCCTAGCATACTTCCTACGGCTGTCATTCTTCCATGATATAAATTATTTGCTTCTGGCGTAAGTTCTCCCGAAACAATATATATCATTGCACCTGCTGCAAATGCTAAACACATTGCTATAATACTTTGCGAAATTCCTCCAACCAGTGCACCCAGAAAGGCTCCTATTCCTGTTGTAACCCCAGAAAGTACTACATAAAAGATCACTTTAGATTTTTTCATTCCTCCATTTTTCATAGGAACTGCCATTGAAATCCCTTCTGGTATATCATGTAAACATATTGCAATTGCTAATGATAATCCTAATTTTATTGATGCTCCAAATCCTGAACCTATCGCTAATCCTTCTGGTAAATTGTGCAAAGCTAAACCAATACTTACTACTATTCCTGTTTTTAATAGGGCATTTTTGCTATCTTTAAATCTAGTAGATTTATTAAATTTCTTATCTACTAATAAGTCGCATATAATCATCATAACAATTCCTAAAAATATTCCTAAAAATGCTGTTGGTAAATTTGTTAAATTAAAAGCTTCTGGTAATAAATCAAAGCAAACAATTGCCAACATCAGACCTGAGGCAAATGCTAAAATAAAACTTAAAAATTTTTTTGACGGATTTTTAAATTTTACTCCTACTATTCCTCCTATTGTTGTTCCAAAAGTTCCAAAAAATAACCCAATTAAAGTGGTCTTTAATATTTCGTTCAAAATAAAAACTCCTTTGAAATAAAATTCTTAATTAATTTTATTTCAAAGGAATTTATTTTATTCTTCTTCACTACCTTTTAATTTTTCTGCGGTGTCTGCTGTAATTAAGCTATCTATCATTTCATCTAAATCACCATTTAAAAAGTTTTCCATTTGGTATATTGAAAGTCCAATTCTGTGGTCTGTTATACGACCTTGTGGATAATTGTATGTTCTTATTTTTTCACTTCTATCACCACTACCAACTTGACTTTTTCTTGCATTTGCAACTTCACTATCTTGTTTTGCTTTTTCTTGTTCATATAATCTTGAACGAAGTAATTTCATAGCATAATCTCTATTTTGGAATTGTGATCTTTCAGTTTGACATTCTGCAACCATTCCTGTTGGAATATGTATTAAACGAACTGCTGAAGATGTCTTATTAATATGTTGTCCCCCAGCTCCTGAAGCTCTAAATACTTCCATTTTAATATCAGCTGGATTTATATCTATTTCTACATCTTCTACTTCTGGTAATACTACTACAGTTGCAGTTGATGTATGAATTCTACCACTAGCCTCTGTGTCTGGAACCCTTTGTACACGGTGTACTCCACTTTCGAATTTTAGTCTGCTATATGCACCTTTTCCTGTAATCATAAAAGATATTTCTTTATATCCACCTAGTCCAGTTTCATTTTCATTTAATATTTCTAATTTCCAGTGTTTTTTCTCTGCATACATAGAGTACATTCTAAATAAAGTACCTGCAAATAAAGCTGCTTCTTCTCCTCCAGCTCCACCACGAATTTCGCAAATTACGTTTTTGTCATCATTTGGATCTTTTGGAATTAATAAAATTTTAATTTCTTCTTCTAATTTAGGAAGTTTTTCTTTATTTTCTTCAATTTCTATTTCCGCTAATTCTTTCATTTCAGGGTCTTTTAGCATCTCTTTTGCATCTTCTATTGCTTGAGTAGCCTTTTTATATTCTTTATATTTTAAAACTACTGGTTCAATTTCAGCGTGTTCCTTCATAAGTGCTTGCCATTGTGTTTGTTGTGCAATTATTTCTGGGTCACTAATTTTTCTTGTAACCTCTTCATATCGTTTTTCAACTTCATCTAATTTTTGAAACATTATTTTTTCTCCTCTTTTATTAATGAACAGAATTATTATACCATAAATATACCTATAATTCAACTAAATTATACTTTATATTAATTGAATCTAGAATTTGTTTTTCTCTATTGCTACAAGTTAAAATAATGATTTGATGTTCTTCAGATTGTTCTGCTAAAAATATTAAACTATTTTTTAATCTCTCATCATCAAAATATGCAAAAGTTTCATCTAATATAATAGGCATTTTTTCATTTGATATTTCATCAAGCATTGAAAGTCTTAAAGATAAATATAATTCATCAATTGTTCCTGCACTTAATCTATTTGCTGAAATATATTCTCCATTTTCTAGTTCTACAACCAAGCCTTTTTCCTCATTAAATATTACTTTCTTATATTTTCCATTTGAAATATTACTTGCAATATTTGACAAATTTTGTGTGAATTTTGGAGTAACATTACTCTTCATTTTTTCATATGCTTTTTCCAATAAATCTTTTGTAGCTAATATACATTTATTTTTTTCTTGTAATTCACTTAATTGTTCTTGTAAGTTTTCATATTCTTCTTCTTTAGAAATAAAATCTTCCAATTTATTATTGATACTGTTTTCTTCATATTCAATACCATTTAATTTTAATTTATATTCTACAATTTTTTTATTTGAATTTTCCAATTCTTTTTCTATTTTATTTTTTTCTTCTATATTAAAGTTAATTTTATCATCTAAATCTTCTAATATATCCTTTTTTTCTAAATTAAATTTAAATATTATATCTTCCTTTTCTTTTTCTATTTCTTTTTCTAATTTTTTTGTATTTTCTTTTAATAAATTAATTTCACTATTTAATATTGTAATTTTTTCATTTAATTCATTATTTATTTTTTCTTTTTTGGTATTTTTTTTATTTTTTAATAAATAAAAAATAAATATTATTATTTCTACAGGAATAAAAAATAAAATTAAATAATTTATTATTTTATTTTTTATTAAATTAAAATTAAATAAATTTAAAATAATTAATAAAATAAAAATTATTCCAAAAATAAAATAATTTTTTCTAAATTTATTTTTTTCTGAATTTAATTTAAGATTTTTTGTATTATTTTTTTCTAAATTATTTTTTTCTTCTATTTTATTTTTTATTTTTTCTTGGTCCTCATTTTTCATTTTGCTCTTTAATGTGTTTTTCTCCAACTCAACTTCATATTTTCTAGTTAACATATTTAGTTTGCTTAGTATGTTATTTTTGTTTTCTTCATCTTTCAATTTCTTTCTCAAATCTACCACATCAGATTCTAATTTTTGTTTTTCATCTAATAGTTGTTTTTTTGTCTTTAAGTCATTAGATAGTATATCCAACCTATTTTGTACTATATTGATAGGTCTATCCTGTGTTCTTGTAGTACCTACCTCCTCTATTAGCCTTTTGTTTAGCTTATCCATTGCCTTCTGAAACGACACCTTATCTTCCCCTGTTCCCGCAATATTTGCGAGCTTTTGCACCAAAATACTCTGAGACTGATTATCTAGTACCACCTCTTGTTGTGGTGACATTATTGTAGATAAGTATGTTTTTTCATCTATTCCTGTCTGTTGATAGAAGAATTGATTTCCATCCTTTTTGTCAATTTTAAATTCGTTAGAAATGTCATCAAACTTCGAGTTAACTATGACCGGATTTTTCTTTTTGAAATCTCTATATACTTCAAATTGTTCATTGTCGTCCAATTCATATTTGATCTTTCCAGAAAATTCTTCGCCACTCCATGGTAAGTATTTTTCATAATCTGATATCTCTTTTCCATTCTTATTTTTAGAAACTCCGAAAAAAATATTTTTTAAATAATTTAATAAAGTAGATTTTCCAGTTTCATTTTTTCCATAAATAATATTTATATTTTTTTCTAAATTTATTTCTTTTTGTTTTAAATTTCCATAATTATTTATTTTTATATTTTTAATTTTCAAATTATTTTCTCCTTATATAAAAAATATTTTTAATTATTATTTTAAAATAATTATTTAATAATTAATTTTTTTAATTATCTAAAATAGAAAGACCAATTTCTAATATTTTATCTAATTCTTCTTTTGAATAATTATTTTTAATTAATTCTTTTTTTATTTCATTTATAAAAATTCCCTTTAAAGTATTATCATTTGCTATTTTTTCTAAATCATAATTTAATTTGGTTTTATCTTTTATTTTTATAATATTTTCTCTACCAACGAATTTATACAAATTATTAATATTTATCTCAAAACTTCTTTCTCCAATTAATATTATTTTATATAAATTGTTTTCTTCTAAATATATATTATTTATTTTCTCTATTAAATCTTCTTCGTCATTTATTTCAGTTACATCAAATTCTATCTCTTTAAATTCTCTATTATCTACAGGAATAAATGCTAATTCTAATTTCTCCTTTTCAACATTTCCAACAATAAAACCATGTTTTCCTAATTCATCAAATCCCATTGCAATTGTAGAGCCTGGATATACTATATTTTGATTTTTTTCCGTGTTATAGTCTAGCTTATGTATATGCCCTAGCGCTACATAATCAAAACCTATTTCTTTTAATCTACTTTTATTAATCGGATTATATTCTAATTGTAATTTATCACTTGCATTAAGGCTTCCATGAGTAATTAATATATTTATTTTATTTTTATCTTCTAATATAATGTTTTCAATTTCAGATTTTTCACAATAAAAATCTTCAAATCCTACTCCATAAATATTTGCATCTTCATTTTCTACTTTTTCTATTCTAGATGTAAATATCTTTACATTATTATTCCATGCAAAATTTTTGTACATAGAGTCAGCTACATATGGATCATGATTTCCTGGAGTAATGAATATCTTTGTTTTTGGAATTTGTTTAAATAAATCATTTATATATTCTATTGTACTTTTTCTAATGTAATTATGCTCATAAAAGTCTCCAGCAATAAACAAATAACCAATATTATTTTCCTTTATATAGTTTATTATTTTTCTAAATATTTCTCTTTGTTCCATTCTTCTTATTTTACCAAAATCACCTTTTGAATTTAAATACGAAAAAGGTGTATCAAAATGCATATCTGCAATATGTATAAATTTCATTTTTTTTTACCTCTTTTATTTTTATTTTTTAATTTTATTTATTTATAATTTTTAATTTTATTTATTTCATTTTTAATTTGATTTTTAATTTTATTTATTTTATTTTTAATTTTGTTTATTTTTTATTTTATTTTTGTTTTGATATTTTAATTTTATTTACTTTTAATTTTTATTTTATTTGTATTTGTTTTCATTCTTTGTTTTTCATTTTCTAATTTTGTATTGATTGTTTTTATCTTTTTCATTTTCTAATTTCTATTTTTGTTCTCTCTTTTCGTTTACAATTTTATCCATTTTCAATTTTGGCAATTTATTTTAAAAATCAAATTTCTTTTTTCATATTCTTATTGTATATTATATTCTAGGTTTAGTCAATACTTAGATTTTTTTGCTTTTTTGTCAATTTATTGTTTGTGTGTTCGTTTTGTTTACAACCTATACTGTTTTTCTTCTTGTTTATATTTCTGATTTTGTATTTTATGTATACCTCGTGCGTTTTTTGTGCATTTTTCCTATTTTTGTTGTAGCCGAAGGATTTTAGACATTTTTTTTATTCATTTTAATGTTTTTTTCCTCTCCTTAATCTCTATTTAGGCTAGACTCTCTTCCATCGATTTCGGATAATGCATATTAAAGTATAGATTTTTTTGTCTTTTTGGTCATAGCTTTTGCATTTTTTATCATTTGTTTATCTCTTGACAATTTGATATCTTTCTATATCTTAATTTTTTGTCTTGTCTTTTTAGTCTGTTTTTTTGTTTGCTTTGTTTTATATGTTTTATTAGTCTTTAGTTTCTTGTTTGTATTTCCTTCTGATAAGGTTTTGGTTACTCACTTTTTATTTGGGTTCTATTCAAAACTATTTTTGGTTATTTAAATCATATTTTTGGTTTTAATTTTATTTATTATTTATTTTATTTGTTTTTATTTTATTTATTATTTATTTTATTTGTTTTTATTTTTTTATTTTATTTATTATTTATTTTGATTTTATTTATTTTTTTATATAATTATTTTTAATTAATAATATTATTTATAATATTTTATTTTTCATATAATTATTTAAATTAATTATATTGCTACTTAATGCAAAAAAATAAATGATAAAATAATTACCATTTATTTTTTATTTAAATTTATTTATTTTTAGTTTTCATCTATAGGTCCAAATAACTCATCAAATTTAGCCTCTAATTCTTTTTGAACATCTGCTGAAAATATTTCGTTATCTTCATTTTCTTGTGGTAACATTGGTGCATCATCTTCTATTTTATTTATTTTTTGTTTTTTATTTTCTTCTATATTATTTTCTACATTTAATTCACCTGATTTATTTTCTGGTACATTTTTTTCATTTGCCTTATTTTCTTCTTGTTTATTTGTATTTTCCTTTTTATCATCTATATCATCAAATAAATCATCTAATGATTCAACCTTTAAATCATTTTTCTTGCTATTTTCTTCATCTTCTACATAAGGATTATATGGATTATATTTTCTCCATTTTCCTCTATCTCCAACATTAAAGTCTAAATGATTTAAAGTATATGCTGCTAATTTCTTAGCCATTGGACTTTCAAAATAATAATATTTTTTAGCCTTTATTGGCTTTATTCCTTTTTCATAAATAATACATTCATCATTATCCATTCTTCTTAGCTCGTCTGGTGTCATCAATGCTCTTCCTAATACCTGATCAGATTCACTAACACCCTGTCTATGATAATGTTTATCTCTATTTATTGACGTACTATCTCTTGTAATTGTCTTTTCTCCTAATGCCTTTGAAAAATATTCTACTGTTTTAAATGAGTTACTTCCTAAAAATACGTGTGTATCACAGTTACCCATAATTGTTTCATATGATTTTTCATAAACTGCTTCTAATTGGTCTAAGTTTTGTAAAATAACACTAAATGAAATACCTCTACTTCTACTGGTTGATATTTTTTTATCAAAGTCTGGTATTTTACCAATATTGGCAAACTCGTCACATATAAAGAATGTTGGAGTTTTTAATCTTCCGCCATTTTCATCTGCAAAATTATATAATTGTTGTATCATTTGTGAAAAGAATATTGTTAATAAAAAGTCATATGCTGTATGTGTATCTGAAGATATAACATATACTGCTGTTTTTTTGCTTCCTATATCTTCAAAATTAATTGTATCTGTTGAAGTTACTTCTGCAATTTCTTTTGAATCAAATTTACCAAGTTTAGATTGTAACGAGCTTAGTATTGATCCATATGTTTTTTCTGGTGCTATTTCAATTGATTTATAATTCATTCTTGCTGGGTGGTCATATGGTAATTGATTCATAAGTTCTGTTAATAAGTTACTACCACCATTTGTGTTTGCTGCTCTTACTAGTTCTGAGCAACTTGCTAAGTTTTGTTCTTCTTCTGGTCTTGTTGCCATTAAATAATATATTAATGCTTTTAATAGCATTTCTGCCATATCATCCCAATATGGGTCTGAACTGCTTCCTGCTTCTGATTTCTGTCCTTTTACTATTGTGTTTGCAATAACGTCAACATCTATTTCACTAGATATGTGCATTAATGGATTATATCCATCACTATTAGCAGGATTTACTAAATTTAATACTTTTATATCATATCCATTTTGTTTTAAAAATCCTGAAGTTTTATCATATAGCTCACCCTTTGGGTCTGTAAATACATATGAACCTAACATTTGGTATGCATTTGGTATTGAGTATGATGCTGATTTACCAGAACCAGAACCACCGACTACCAATACATTTACGTTTCCTCTTTTATCAACTGGTAGGTAATGATTTTGTGCTAATAAAATACCTTTATTTCTGCTTAATACTTTATATTCCTCTCCGCCTTCACTCCAGTCACTTGAACCATGTTCAATGTCTTTATAGTCGCTTTTTGCTTTTGATCTAAATAATCCTATTGTTGAGAATATAATATATATAATTGTGTAATATGCTAATGTTTTTAGAAACACACCTATATATTTCTCTCCAAATATTTTTCCAAAAGTATTAAAACTTGTAATATTAGAAAATATTTGCTCTATAAATATACTAAAATCAAAAATTCCATTGTTTATAGATTCAACAATGGAATATGCAATTGGAGAAACTAGGATTATCGCTAAAACAATCCATAGAACTCCTATTATTATTAAACTTTTTTTATTATCTTTTAATGTTTTTCTTACTTTCATGTTCATAGATTTATATCACCTTTTCATTAGTTTTTTATCTATCCATTTCTGCTTGTTTAATTTTTCCGTTTCTTTCTCTTCTTTGCTCTCTTTGTTTAGAAATAACCTCATATGCTCTTGGATTTTTCATAGTTTTAGTTCCATTTGATGTTACTAATTTACTACTATTTCCACTTTTTTCTACATATCCATTTTCAACACTAATTCCCATTTCACCTTGTGCTTGAATATGGTCTTTTAATACTGTATCTAAAGTTTGACCTACTTCAATTTCATATTTATTTTCACGTGTATTGAATACTATTCCCATTCCTGTTACTTCTGTTTTGATTTGGTTATTTTCTGAACGTACAGTTGTACTACTCATATAAATACTCCCTTCTATTCTTTACTCTCTCTGATTTCAAATGCAAAATATGATTTGTATGGTTTTAATTTGCATTTACCTTTTACTTCATTTGTTTCTTCATCAAAATACAAAATTGGTTTGACTTCTTCTGTTGTTTCTGGATCTATTATTGATATAGGCCTTTTTAAGTCAGGTGTATATCTAAACTCTCTATATTCTTGCTCTTGCTCTGAATATAGAGTATCAAACTTAATTGGTATAGGACGTTTAGCTATTTTTACTTTGTCTTCTTCTAAAAGTCCCATGTTAATAACTACTCTATCTTGCCCAAAAGATAAAATTACTAATTCTTCCTCATTTTCTGGTTCGTCTACAAAAAATGTTTTCTTTTTTAAATTTCCATTTAATTCTTCAGCATACTCTAAACGTTGTACTGTGAATTTGGGATACTCTTGTAATAATTCCCTTGGTGTTTTGCTTACTCTATAAATTACTGTGTTTACTCCTTGAGGATCTGTAATACTAAAGTGTTTACCTTGTATTTTGTCCATCTTTTATACTCCTTTTTCTATGAATTGTAGTATAATACATAGTTTGTCTTTTGTTAAATTTCATCACTACATTAGATTATAGTACATTTTCAGCAATATGTCAACCTTTTCGGATGATAAAACTTATGTTAACTATGTATTTCTCTTGGATTAAATTTTGATATTTTCTTTAATTGTTCAAATAATTTCTTTTCTTCATCTGTTATATTGGTAGGATTCATTATTTGAATATTTATAATTAAATCTCCTCTACCACCTTTTCCGTCAAGGTACCCCTTTCCTTTAAGCTTTAAGCTTTCTCCACATTGTGTTCCTTGTGGTATATATAGTAATATTTCTTCATCAATAGAGGAAATATTTAATTTTGTTCCTAAAGCTGCTTCCCAAGGTGTTACATATAGATTAGTAATTAGGTCAACTCCTTTTAGTGTGAATTTTTTATCATTTTCTATATGAATTCTTACTAATAAATCCCCAGCTTTTCCTCCATTTTCTCCTAGTTTGCCTTGTCCCATTAAACGTATTTTTTCTTCATTTCTAATTCCAGCTGGTATCTTTATATTAAATTCTCTCATTTTTCCGTTTACAGCTCTTAATGCTAACTTTTTTTCTACTCCATAGAATGCATCAAATATAGACACTGCAATCTCAGTTTCTATGTTTTCTCCTTTTATAGGCACTTTATTATCTTTTATATCTTCACTTTTAGTTTTATTATTTTTAATCTCTCCAAAAAACATTTGAAAAAATTCAGCAAATGCAGATTTTTTTTCTCTTTTAGCTTGTCCGCTATTTTTCTGCTTTTTACCTATACGAGAATTCCACATCCTGTCATATTTTCTTCTTGTAGAAGAATTTGATAAGGTTTTATATGCTTCGTTTATATCTTTAAATCTTTCTTCCGAAAAATTACTCGTAGTATTAATATCTGGATGATATTTTTTCGCCTGTTCTCTATATGCTTGTTTTATTTGTTCTGTTGTTACATTATTGTTTGGTAACCCCAATATTTTATAATAATCTTTGAAAATCATTTAGATTTCCCCCTAGTATGCCCTCTAATTTCTCCGTCTTTTGTTATGTGCATCATTATATCATATATTTTTAGTGTTTTAAATAGTTTTAAGCTAATTCTTGTAATTAATATTTGATAATGTCATAGTAAAATTAACATTTGATTATGTCATAATAAAAATATATATTATCTCTATG
>CAKOTK010000012.1 GCA_934120135.1 uncultured Clostridia bacterium
GGACTAGAACTTTCTAGTTCTCTTTTTAAAAATAAAGGGAGCGATTATATGGCAGGAAAAAGAACTAAAACTAGAAAAAAAATAAAGCTAAATAAAAAGTTAGTATGTACTATTGGTGTTCTACTATTGATTATAGCTGTTATATTTGCAATTATAATGATATTTAAACCTGTAAATGTAGGAAAAATAAACAAAGAAGGTAAAGCAGAATATATAGAACGAGTTGCAAATGTAACAAAATATCCAGACAAAAAAATTGTAGAATTTAAAAACGACTATGAACTAATAGATAATGGAATAATAACAACTGAGATCTATGAAAAATTAAAAAATAATGATAATATCTATAATCTAACTATAACAGAATATTTAAGATTAGGAGATATATCATCAAAAGAGAGTTATAATATAAATAAAGCAATACAAACAGGAGTAGTAAAAGAGGATACAATATATGCAGATTATTTTGCGAAAACTTGTGGATTTAAAAACAAAAAGGAATTACTAAAATACACAAAAGCTGTGTTTGAATTGACTGATAAAGAAAAAGAAGGCTAATAGCTAAAAAATAATTGTATTTTTTAAATGGAGTTTTTAATTTTTATAAGATAGTTGTAAATAATTGAAATTTTTTTGAGAATATGGTATAGTATGATATGAAGAACAAAAATTAAACAATTTAAATATTTACTGTTTGCTAAAATTTAATGAGATTTAATAAATTTTGTGAGGTGGCATTGAAAAGTTTTTTTAAAATTAAAAAACATACTTGTTTTGAAGTTTTTATTAGACTAGAGGGATAACCGATGCAACTGCTTTAGACTAATTTAGAAAGGTAATTTTTAATGAATTTTGATACTAGATATTTATATATAATCTTAGGACTTATTGTTGTAATGAACTTATTCAGTGGAAATTTTGATATACTAAGTGTACTCCTTACATTACCAGGAGTACTTGTAGCAATAACTTTCCACGAATATGCTCATGCATTAGCAGCATATAAACTAGGAGATGATACTCCAAAAATACAAGGAAGACTTAGCTTAAATCCACTAACGCATTTAGATCCAATAGCAGTAGTATTATTAGTGTTTACTCATATAGGATGGGGAAAACCAGTAGAAATAAATCCTAATAATTTTGACAGGAAAATATCTGCTAGGGCAGGAGAAGCAATAGTTGCAGCAGCAGGACCAATAATGAATATCTTACTAGCATTTGTAATTGCAATTATATTTTATGCATTACAAGTATTTGCTACAGGTTTTGCAATCGGAACACAAACAGGTATGATTATAATGACAATGCTACAATATGCCGTAATTGTAAATGTGGGATTAGGAGTATTTAATCTAATACCATTGCCACCACTTGATGGATCAAAAGTATTAATGGGATTTTTACCATATAATGCAAAAAGATGGTTTGAGGATCATGAAAAAGTATTTTATATAATATTCCTTGTAATTTGGATTACACCAATAGCAAGCCTAATTATTTCTCCAGCAATTGATGCAATAACATCTGGTATAGATAGTTTAGTTAGTGGACTCTTTAGTCTATTTATGTAAAAGGAAATTTAAAATGAAAGATATAATAACTTTAGGAATTGAATCAAGTTGTGATGAAACTTCTGCTTCTATTGTAAAAAATGGAAGGGAAGTTCTTTCTAATGTAATAAACTCACAAATAAAAATACATGAACAATTTGGTGGGGTAGTGCCAGAAATAGCCTCTAGAAATCATATAGAGGCTATTTCAAATGTAGTAAAAGAAGCTATAAACCAAGCTGACATTACTATGGATGACATAGATATAATTGCTTGTACCTATGGACCTGGCTTAGTAGGAGCTTTATTAGTAGGTGTATCATATGCAAAAGCACTAAGCTATGCACTAAATAAGCCACTAGTAGGAACAAACCATATACATGGTCATATAGCAGCAAACTATATTACACACCCAGAACTTGAACCACCATTATTATGTTTGGTAATTTCGGGTGGACATACACACTTAGTACATATAAAAAGTTATTCAGAATTTGAAGTACTAGGAAGAACTAGAGATGATGCAGTAGGAGAGGCTTTCGATAAAGTCGCAAGAGTAATAGGTTTAGGTTATCCAGGTGGACCAAAAGTGGACAAACTTGCAAAAGAAGGAAATCCAAACATAGAACTTCCAAAAACACATATAGAAAATTTGGACTTTAGTTTTAGTGGTATAAAAACTGCAGTTATAAATCTACACCACAAAAATCCAGATATAAACAAAGCTGATTTGTGTAATAGCTTTGAAAAAACTATTACAGAGGTGTTAATAGACCATACAATAAGAGCGGCAAAAGAGTTAAATATAAATAAAATAGCACTAGCAGGAGGAGTATCTGCAAATTCATATATAAGAAGTGAATTCTTAAAACTAAAGGATAAAGGATATGATATATATTATCCAGAACCAATATTATGTACAGATAATGCAGCAATGATAGCATCAGCAGGGTATTACACATATATGACAGGAAATACATCAGACTTAAGCTTAAATGCAGTACCAAACTTAGGCATAAATTAAAGAAAGGAAAATCAAATGGCAATATACGTAATTGCTGATTTGCACCTTTCATTTTCACAAGATAAGCCTATGAGCATATTTGGAGAAAACTGGGAGGGACACAGCGAAAAGATTAAAAATAATTGGATATCTAAAGTTAAACCAGAGGATACAGTTGTATTGCCGGGCGATTTTTCATGGGCTATGTATTTACAAGATACCTACAAAGACTTTGAATACCTGAATTCATTACCAGGAAAAAAATTGTTATTAAAAGGAAACCATGACTATTGGTGGACAACAGTAACAAATATGAGAAATTTCTTGGAAGAAAATAAATTTAAAAATATTGACTTTATATATAACAATAGTTACTTAGTAGAGAATAAAATATTAACAGGAACTAGAGGTTGGAATTTACTAGACACAGAAAATAGTAGCAAAATGATAAAAAGAGAAAGTATTCGCTTACAGTTAGCTATTGAAGATGGGATAAAAAAATATGGAGATGATAAGGAAATAATAGTATTTATGCATTACCCACCAATATCAAATACAAATAAAAAATCGGAGTTTTTAAAAATACTAAAACAATACGATATAAAAAGATGCTATTATGGCCATTTGCATGGAAAATCACATCAAGATGCAGTAGAAGGAATTGTTGACGGAATAGAATTTAAACTAATAAGTGCAGATTATTTAAACTTTGATGTAATTAAAGTTACATAAACACTTGAAATACTTGAAAAATGTGGTATAATATAAAAGCTAAATTATTTTTTGAAAGGAAGATTATAAAATGAGTGTAAAAGTAGAAAACACAGAGAACAAAAATGAAGTAAAATTAAGTTTCGTAATAGAAGCAGAAAAATTTGATGAAGCAATGAAAAAAGTATATGCAAAAACAGCTAAATACTTTACAATTCCAGGCTTTAGAAAAGGTAAAGCACCAATGCAAATGGTAGAAAAACAATATGGAACAGAAATATTCCATGAAGACACATTTAACGAATTAGTACCAGACATTTTTGATGCAGCAATTAAAGAAAACAATATTCAAGCTGTAAGCCAACCAGATATTGACATTACTCAAATTGGTAAAGGAAAAGATCTTATATTCACAGCAGTAGTACAAGTAAAACCAGAAATTAAATTAGGAAAATATAAAGGTATAGAATTAGAAAAAATTGAGTATAATGTATCTGATCATGACATAGAACATGAACTAGGACATATGGCTGAACATAATGCAAGATTAGTAAGTGTTGAAGATAGACCAGTAGAAAAAGGAGATATAACAGTTATCGACTTTGAAGGTTCTATTGATGGTGTTCCATTTGAAGGTGGAAAAGCAGAAAAACATGAACTAGAAATCGGAAGCAACACATTTATTCCAGGTTTTGAAGATCAAATAATTGGAATGAAATTAGATGAAGAAAAAGATATTACAGTTACTTTCCCAGAAGACTATTTCTCTAAAGAATTAGCAGGAAAACCAGCTGTATTCAAAGTAAAACTTCATGAAATAAAGAAAAAAGAACTTCCAAAAATGGATGACGAATTTGCAAAAGACGTTAGCGAATTTGATACATTAGAAGAATTAAAAAATAGCATTAAAGAAAAAATGCAAAAAACAAATGAGCAAAAAGCAGAATATGAAACAGAAGAAGCTGCTATAAATGCAGTTTGCGACAATGTTGAAGTGGAAATTCCATCAGGAATGATTGACAGCGAAGTAGAAAACATGATGAAAGACGTTGAACAAAGATTACAATATCAAGGTTTGACATTACAACAATACTTTATGCTATCTGGAAAAACAGAAGCACAAGTAAAAGATGAAATGAAAGAACAAGCTGAAAAAGCTGTTAAATCAAGATTAGTAATAGAAGCTATTATCAAAGAAGAAGACATTAAGCCAGAAGAAAAAGAAGTTGAAGAAAAACTTAAAGAAATGGCTAAAAACTATGGTAAAACTGAAGAAGAAATGCTTAAAAATGAATATGTAAAAGAATATATCGAAAACAATATGAAATTTGAAAAAGCTATTAAGTTCATAGTTGATAATGCAAAATTCAAAAAATAATTATTATCTAGTTTTGGCAAAATGCATTTAATGTATTTTGCCTTACTATGAAATCCAAAGAGAAAGGTTGGTACAAATATGAAAGAACAAAACAGTTTGGTTCCTTATGTTATTGAACAAACAGCAAAAGGAGAAAGATCATATGATATTTTCTCAAGACTATTAAAAGATAGAATTATATTTTTAGGAGAAGATGTTAACCAAACCTCAGCAAGTTTAGTAATTGCACAATTATTATTCTTAGAGTCAGAAGACCCAGATAAAGAAATTCATTTATATATCAATAGCCCAGGCGGATCTATTACAGATGGAATGGGAATTGTAGATACAATGAATTATATAAAATGTCCAGTTTCAACTATATGTATTGGAATGGCTGCAAGTATGGGAGCTGTACTTTTAGCAGCAGGTGAAAAAGGCAAAAGATTTGCAACACCAAATGCAGAAATTTTAATTCATCAACCACTAATTGGTGGTGGCGGTCTATCTGGCCAAACAACAGAAATTAAAATCCATGCAGACCATATGGTTAAAACAAGAGAAAAATTAAATAAATTCTTAAGTGAAAGAACTGGTCAACCATTAGAAGTAATTAACAAAGATACTGAAAGAGATAACTATATGACAGCAGAAGAAGCGTTAAAATATGGACTTATTGATGGTATTATGGAAAAAAGAGTTTAATTATATAAAATGGAAAGGAAATTAGCTAAAAATGGCAAATAAAACTAAAGGTGTAAAATGCTCTTTTTGTGGTAAATCACAAGAAGCAGTAGGCAGAATTATTGCAGGACCTGGAGTATATATTTGTGATGAATGTATAAAGGTATGTAATAATATTTTAGAAGAAGAAATATATGAAGATGCCGAAATTACGTATACAACCAAAGTGGGAGACGAATTACCTAAACCAACTGAAATAAAAGAGGTTTTAGATTCATATGTAATTGGCCAAGATGAAGCTAAAAAGACACTATCTGTTGCAGTATACAACCATTACAAAAGAATAAATCATCAAGACGAACCAGATGATGTAGAATTACAAAAAAGTAATGTTTTATTACTAGGACCAACAGGCTGTGGTAAAACTTTATTAGCACAAACATTAGCAAAAATCTTGCAAGTACCTTTTGCAATTGCTGATGCAACAACATTAACAGAAGCAGGATATGTTGGAGAAGATGTAGAAAACATTTTATTAAAACTTATTCAAGCAGCTGACTATGACATTGAAAGAGCAGAAAAAGGTATTATATATATTGACGAAATAGACAAAATTTCAAGAAAATCAGAAAATCCATCAATTACAAGAGATGTTAGTGGAGAAGGAGTACAACAAGCCTTACTAAAAATTGTAGAAGGAACTGTTGCATCTGTACCACCACAAGGTGGCAGAAAACATCCTCATCAAGAATTCATACAAATAGATACATCAAATATACTATTTATTTGTGGTGGAGCATTTGAAGGACTTGAGAAAATAGTAAAAGATAGAATTGGTCAAAAATCAATAGGCTTTGGAGCAAAAATAGAAAGCAACAAAGACATAGACAAATACAAAGTATTTGAACAATTACTACCACAAGACTTATTAAAATTTGGTTTAATACCAGAATTTGTAGGTAGATTACCAATCATAGCAACATTGCAAGAATTAGACAGAGAAGCTTTAATTGATATTGTAACAAAACCTAAAAATGCATTAGTAAAACAATATCAAAAACTATTCAAGCTAGACAATGTTGAACTTGAATTTGAAAAAGAAGCTCTAGAGTCAATAGTAGACAAAGCAATAGAAAGAAAAACAGGGGCTAGAGGTTTACGTTCTATTATAGAAGAAATTATGAGAGACATAATGTTCGAAATTCCTTCTAATCCTAAGATAGAAAAATGTATAATAACTAAAGCAACTGTAGAAAATGGAGAACCTCCAAAGATTATTATAAACAATAATAGAGAGGTACCAGAAGCAAAAACTGTAAAAGCAAAAAGACAGGCAACAACTAAAAAAACAGAAACAGCATAAAGAAATATAAAATTAAAAAACAAAAAAATGTCAAATATTTGTTTGACATTTTTTTGTTTGTGTGTTATTATATAAAAGGATATAAGAAAAGTGGCTTCGCTATATGTGCATTTTGCTTCGCAAATATGCACAGCCCAAGGAAACTTAACCTTGTTGTATAGCAAAAATCTTCGATTTTTCCTATACAATGAAAAATGGTTATATTAACCAATTAAATAAATAAGGAGTGATGTTATTTTGGCTAGAAAAAAAGATCCAATGGCAATAAATAAAAGAGAAAAAGCAATATTAAAATTTATTCAAAAACAAGTTGAAGAAAACGGATATGCACCATCTGTAAGAGAGATAGGAAAAGCAGTAGGACTAAAATCAACAGCAACAGTACATGGATACTTAGCAAAATTATCTGAAAAAGGTTATATTAAAAAAGAAGACCAAAAAGGTAGAACTTTACGTCTATTAAAAGGTGGAGACGGAGAACCAGTTAAAAAACATGAAGACAAAAACTATTATACAGGTAGAGAAATGGTTGAAGTACCTGTTATTGGTAAAATAACAGCAGGAGAACCAATTTTAGCTGTAGAAAATATTACAGATACATTTCCTATCCCAATTGATTTTGTTGGAAATAGTGAAAGCTTTATGCTTACAGTTCGTGGCGAAAGTATGATTGAAGCAGGAATTTTAAATGGAGATTATATTTTAGTTAAAAAACAAAACACAGCAATAAATGGAGAAATAGTTGTAGCACTAATTGGAGATGAAGCAACAGTAAAAACATTTTATAAAGAAAAAGACCATATTAGATTACAACCACAAAATAGTACAATGGACCCAATAATTGTACCAACATGTGAAATTTTAGGAAAAGTAGCAGGGGTATTTAGAAAACTATAAAATAAAGAAAGAGGAGTATATATGAGCGATTATTTATCAATATGGATATTTAATAGTAGACCTAGAATAAAAGTATTTTTATGTTACTTACTATTATTCATAACAGTTTTCGTATTTTCAGATATAATGATATACCTATACACTAAGTCATTATATCAACCAATGGAAAAATATGAAGTAAATATAGAAGCACCACAAGTAACAATAAGCGTAGCAGAAGCATCAAACGTAAATGGAAATGTAAAAGGTACTATTAAAAACACTACACAAGAAAAAATTGCAGATAAATACATAAGATTTGACTTTTATACACCAAGAGAAGTTAATGTAGGAACTAAATACTTAAAAATAGATAGTTTAGAAATAAATGAAGAAAAACAATTTGAATTAGGTTTCAAATATGATAATGTAAGTAATGTAAAAGTTTCGATGGCAGGAGAAGATGATTTACTAAAAGCAACACCAGAAGAGCTAGAACTTACTCCAGCATTTGGACCAGCAGGAATATTACAATTATTACTTTTAGGACGTTTATTTGTATAAACTAAGTAAAATATGGAAAAAATAGAGTATGTAAA
Organism: uncultured Clostridia bacterium; assembly: GCA_934120135.1. GTDB lineage: Bacteria > Bacillota > Clostridia > TANB77 > CAG-508 > CAG-273. The sequence continues at coordinate 8,147 of CAKOTK010000012.1, forward strand.
AACATATTCTATTTTTTTACTAAAATATTGAAAAATAGATTGCTATTTTGATTACTTTGTAATATAATTGTAACGAAAACGTAACAAAAATGAAATATACTTTGTCGAAAGGAAAGATTCAAATGTTTAAGTATGGACAAGATATAGGAATAGATTTAGGTACAGCAACCGTAATTGCCTATGCTAAAGGTAAAGGAATAGTGCTAAGAGAGCCTTCTGTAGTTGCAGTTGATAATAATACAGGAGAAGTATTAGCAGTAGGAAAAGAAGCCAGAAGAATGTTAGGAAGAACACCGGGAAATATAGTAGCAACAAGACCTTTAAGAGACGGTGTAATTTCAAATTATACTGTAACAGAAAAAATGCTTAAATATTTCATAAACCGTGTTTGTGGTAAGTTTATATTTGCACCAAGAATTATGATTTGTATACCTTCACAAGTAACAGAGGTAGAAAAAAAAGCAGTTATAGATGCAGCATCACAAGCAGGTGCAAGAAAAGTATATTTAATTGAAGAACCAATTGCAGCAGCTATTGGAGCAGGAATAGATATATCTAAACCATGTGGAAACATGGTAGTTGATATTGGTGGAGGAACAACAGATATAGCAGTTATATCTTTAGGAGGTTCAGTAGTTAGCACTTCAATAAAAGTGGCAGGAGACAAGTTTGACGAGGCAATAGTAAGATATATTAAAAAGAAATATAATACAATTATAGGAGAAAGAACAGCCGAAGATTTAAAAATAAACATAGGCTGTGTATATCCTAAAATTCAAGATATGGAAATGGATATTAGAGGAAGAGACTTAGCAACAGGGCTTCCAAAAACAATAACAGTTCGTTCAAGCGAGATGCTAGAAGCATTAATAGAACCTGCAATGCAAGTAGTAGATGCGGTTCATAGTGTATTAGAAAAAACACCACCAGAACTTGCAGCAGACATAAGTGATAGAGGAGTATATATGACAGGTGGAGGATGTCTAATAGATGGATTAGACAAACTTTTACAAGAACAACTAGGACTAAATGTAATGATAGCACAAGATGCAGTATCATGCGTAGCGTTAGGAACTGGAAAAGCATTAGATAACTTAGATGCATTGGATAGAAAAAGAAAATAGTTGATTTGGGCAATGTAGAAGATTAGACAGAGTTTGTTAATAAGAATTCAACAAAACTATTGAAAATAAAAATTTATTGTGATATTCTAAAGTAAGATATGTAAAAATATCTTACTTTATTTTTATAAAAAGTAAAAAAATGTACATACTAAATACAACATAGAAAAAATACAAAAATACATAAGAATAAGGAGGAATCCAGAATTGAAAAAATTTAAAAGTAAGTCTTATTCAAATCATAAAGGTGTTACTTTAATAGTTTTAGTAGTAACTATTGTAGTATTATTGATATTAGCAGGAGTAAGTATAAGTGTGCTATCTGGAGATGATGGAATAATCAAGAAGGCACAAGAATCACAAAACAAATCCGAAGAAGGTGTACAAAAAGATAAAGAAAGAGTAAAAACATTAGGAGATTGGTTGAATAGTAAGACGAAAACCGAGAGTAATGATTTAACATTTAAAATTGAAGGCAAAACATATAAAATAGAAAAAGATATGACGTGGGCACAATGGATAGAAAGCAAATACAACACAGATAAATATAGAATAGAAGGAAATTCGACAAATGGAGTTGTATTAAAAAATGACTCAATAGATACAATAAAATACTGTCCAAAAGCTACACAAATAGCATTGGCAAAAGATACAATAATAATTGGACAAAATTACACGCTATCAACGATAAAATTGCCAATATATTGGTATTTATCAGAAGCAGGAGAATATGTCAGCGTAACAAATGAAAGTGAGTTAGAAACAGTATTGTTGAATAATAAGGCACAATTGGCACATTGTCCTGATGTGACATCTAGTAATGCTTCAAATTGGAATTATGACCATATTGGAAATAATGGAATTCATAGTCATTTAACATATCACATAAATCTGGTAGATGGCTCAATACAATCTGATGAGAATTTAATCTTAACTCAGCAAATTGCAATTCCATATTATAAATGTGGAGAAGAAATACAAGAACTTAATGGTGAGAATTCTACAGTGACAATACAGGAACTATTAACTAAAATGGGAATAGATACAAGTAATAAGATTACTACTAATAATGGAAGTTATATAGATATAAATGAATGTGAAATGCTGGCACCATTTTTTGAAATATATTTAACTAACTCTCAAAACGATAGAAAATACGATTTGAGTGAAAACTTAGGAATTTCAATGACTTTTGAAACTTTACGCGATTATGAAAAAGAAAGTATACTAGTACTATATATTGAAGCAAATTCTAATAATGTGAGCATTGCAGAGCCAAAAGATTATGAACCAGAAACAGGTGATATTACACTAGAACTATCAAAACTTGGGGCAATAACAATACTATATGGAACGCCAGAAGAAGAATAGAAAAGGTAAACTAAATCAAAGATATATTTTGATTTAGTTTATTTTTTACTCTAATATATAAGCTTACTAAAAAAACTTGCAAAAATTTGGATAAAATTGTATAATAAGTACTAGATTTTAGTTAAGGTAAAGCCTTGAGGAAGGAATGAAAATAAAAATGAGAGGTTTAAGAGACTTTAAAGTACCAGATTTTAAATTTCCAAAATTCAAAATGAAAGACATTTCTGAAATAGAAGAAATGAATATAAATTATGATGAAATAGAAAAAAACAAAGATAAAAAGAAAGACAGAAAGGAATTTGTTGCGACTAACTACAATAGCATAAAAGAAATATTCGAACATTCAATAAAAACATATGCAAACAAAGAATTTATACTAGAAAAATTTGATCCAAAAGGTAAATATGAAGAAATATCATATGAACAATTTGGAAAAGATGTAATAGGTTTTGGAACAGCATTAAATAGAGTGTTAAAGTTAGAAAATAGACCAAGAATTATGATATTAAGCGAAACAACATATGACTGGTATGTATCATATGTTACATTACTTTGTGGAGATGCAATTGCTATACCAACAGATAAAGAACTACCGGACAATGAACTTGAGAATGTAGTAAAAAGATCTAAAGCAGATGCAATTATATATTCAGAAAAAAAAGCTGATTCAGTAAAAAAAATAATGGAGAAATTCCCACAAGTTAAGTATTTTATAAAAATGTATTCTGAAGATGGATTACAAAACAAAACAGTCGGAATGCAATACCTAATAAATGAGGGAACAAAATTTGTTAATTCTGGAGATGACTATTTTGCTAAAGTAGAAACTGATCCGGACGAATTTAAAGTATTACTATTTACATCAGGAACTACTTCAAATGCAAAAGGAGTTATGCTTACAAGCCGTAATTTAGCAGAAAACATAAACGCTGCAACGGCCTATGCAAAAGTATATCCAGAAGACAGATTCTTCTCAGTATTGCCATTACATCATACATATGAGTCGACAATAGGATTTCTACTTCCAATGGCGTGGGGTAGCTCAATTGCAGTTTGCCAAGGACTAAAACATATCGTACCAAATATGTTAGAAAGCAAACCAAGTGTACTAATCTCAGTACCTCTTTTAATAGAAAATTTATATAAGAAAATAAATGCAAGTATAAAAAAAGCAGGTAAAGATGGTTTAGTTGGTTCAATGTTACATATTACAAATGCATTAAAAGTGGTAGGAGTTGATGTTAAACGTAAAGTATTTTCAGACATTTATGAAAACTTAGGCGGAAACTTAAGATTTATAGTATCAGCAGCAGCTCCAATAGATGCAAAAATTGGAAAATGGGTAGAAGATATAGGAATTACATTTTTACAAGGTTATGGATTAACTGAAACTGCCCCAATTGCGGCCTTAACACCTGAATATCAACCTAAGGTAGGCTCAGCAGGAAAAGCAATACCAAAAGGAGAAATTAGAATAGAAGATCCTAATGAAGATGGAGAAGGAGAGGTTTTAATAAAAACTCCTACTTTAATGATTGGATATTATGAGGATGAAAAGGCAACAAATGAAGTAATAGAAGTGATAGATGGAGAAAGATGGTTTCATTCTGGAGATATAGGATATCTAGATAAAGATGGCTTCTTATATATAACAGGAAGAAGCAAAAATGTAATAGTTACTCAAAATGGTAAAAACATCTATCCAGAAGAAATCGAGCTATTATTAGCACAGGTGCCAGAAATTAAAGAATGTATGGTATATGGAAAACAAGATGAAAAAGACCCAACCAATAAAGAACTAATTATCTCTGTAAAAGTTATACCAAATTTAGATAAGATTGGAAAAGATTTAACAGACGAACAAATAAGAGAAATTATCTGGCCTAAGATTAAAGAAGTTAATAAAAAGCTAACTTCATATAAGGCAATTAAAAACTTAGAGATTAAGCATGATGAATTTGAAAAAACCACAACAATGAAAATTAAGCGTTATGCAGAAATCAAAAAAAGCAAATAAAATTTTATTACAAAAAAATACAAATTATTACAAAATAACCTTGACTTTGTAAAAATATTGTAATAAAATCGTAACAGAAATGTAAAAATAAAAAGATGAAATCCTATTGTAGTTTTTTATGATTCAGTATATAATATTAACGCATAGGAAAAAATAACGTAGGATAAAGGAGGGAAGTTTACGATGTCTAGATCTGGCATAGTAAACGTGAGAATGGTTATCACGGAAGAAAAAATTTTATCAAACATGGATAAAGTACAAAAATTAATAAATCCTAATAGTAAAAAGCAAATTATCCAATTAGAAGAAGACGCTTACTTTAAGGATTTAATAGAATCCATAAAAACATATTTAATTGAATATCCTAAAAAGAAAAACTTTCCTAAAAGTGTATATAAGGCAGCTTATGAATTAGTTGAATATGCAACAAATCAATTTGAGGAAAATACTAAAAAAATAGAAGAACTAATTCGTCAAAGAGAGAAAAATATTTCTTTAGCAGCTGAATTAAAAGAAGCACTAGATGCAGTTGAAAATAAAGAAGATAATTGGAAAGAAACAGTAAGAAATATTTCTAATGATTTTCCAGAGGATATAATTGATACATTAAATTTAATAGGAAGAACTAAATCAGCAAAATCACAAAATTATCAAGATGCTGTAAAACTAATAAATGCAAGAATAGTTAACCTAGAATCAAACTTACATATTGAAATAGATATGGAAAGAATTGAAGATAGATCAAAAGCATTAAGCTATATTGGAATTGAAATAGCAGATGCATTAAAATTAATACCAGCACCACAAGAAGATAATGAAGTAGAAGCTGTGTTAGAACAAATAGAAGAGGTAACTCCAGAGGATAAAACATACTTTGAACAAACTAGAGTAGAAGTAAAACCATCTTTATGGCAAAGAATTAAAAATAGCAAAATTGTTAGAGCAATTAGCTATGCTATGAAGATTAAAGTTGTACTTCAAGTTCCAGCACTTCCAGAAGGAAGAGGAGAACAAAGAAATTAAAAAGTTATGTTAAAAGTGGTTGGAGTAAAATCTAACCACTTTTAAAAATTTTTTAAAAAATAATTACTTAAACACTTGACAATTTTAATAAAATGTCATATACTTAAAACTGCATTACAAATGCGCCATTAGCTCAGTTGGTCAGAGCAACCGGCTCATAACCGGTGGGTCCTAGGTTCGAATCCTAGATGGCGCACCAAAAACTATTGACAATATTAAAATGTCAAAGTATAATATAACAATTAAATAATATATGGGCAGATGGCCGAGTGGCTAAAGGCGGCAGACTGTAGGCTTTGATTAAAATCAAAAAATCAGAAATTGCAGCTCATACAAGTAATTGTATGATGAAAACCGGGCTAATTCGGGGAAGTCTTAACAGTATAAGCTGATGATAATCCCGAGCTAGAAAGAAATTTCGAGTGTAGAGACTTTATACCTGGTATCTTATATCTAAGATAAAGAGAAAGTCCAGACTACAAACATGAAAGTGGTAGTGAAAACTATAGTAGTAAGAAATCTGTTCTCGTACGAGTACGATGGTTCGAATCCATCTCTGCCCACCAAAAACAAGTTGAAAGACTTGTTTTTAAATACATAACAATACGAACAAATATTCTACAAAAGGAGAAAATATGAAATTTGAAACTAATAAAGAAAAAGGAAATTCTAGTTTAGGTATAGCAATTGCATATTTTTCAACTAATGGATATACAGTTTCAATTCCACTTAATGATACACAAGATTATGATTTGGTTGTTGAGAAAGAAAGCAAATTTTATAGCGTACAAGTTAAATCAACAGGTTGCAAAACAAAGTATGGAAATTATCAAGTAGCATTAAAAACTTGTGGAGGAACTAAAGGAAAAACATATAAAACTATAATTGACACAAATGTAGACTTAGTATTTATTGTTGCAAGTGATATGTCAATGTACTTGATTCCAAAAAGTGAGATAAAGAATAAATCAACAATAAATTTATGCGATAGTTATATAAAGTATAAAATAGTGTGAAAGTGAGGAAAATAATAATGAAAATAGCAATTATTTCTGACATACACGGAAATTTAGAAGCGTTAAAATCAACTTTAAAAGATATAGAAAATAGAGAAGTTGACAAGATTATATGTTTAGGAGATATTATAGCAAAAGGAGTACATCCAAAAGAATGTATAGAACTAATAAAAAGAAAATGCGAAGTGGTGTTACAAGGAAACTGTGATAAATATTTTTCATTAGAATATGAAAATATTGAAGAGATAAATGAACAAGAGCAAAAAAGAATAAAATGGAACCAATCATTAATAACTAAAGAAGATAGAGAATATCTATTAAATTTACCGTTATGCTATGAATTTTATATGAGCGGAAGTTTAGTAAGATTATTTCATGCTACACCGATTGCGAATAATAAAGCAATATTAAGCTTTGATAATATTGAAACTAAATATCAAATGTTTCTACCAAGCGAAAATACACAGTCTCAAGAAATTGCGGATGTTGTAATATATGGACATATTCATCAACCATATATGGAAAAAATGTATAATAAAACTATAATAAATACAGGAAGCGTAGGCAATTCATTTGATGCTATAAGAAATAAAAATAAAGATAGTAATGCATTAGAAACTACAAAAAGCAATTACTTAATAATTGAAGGAGAATATGAAAGCAAAAATTATTCGTCAGACATCTCATTTCAATTTATAAAAGTACCTTATGACATTGATAAAGAATTAGAAGACGAAAGTTTAAATAGTGAGAAGGAAAACTACAGCTTTGAGTTAAAACAAGGAATGTATAGAGACATGACTAAAATTAATGATAATTTTAGGAAGTTAGGAGTAGATGTGGATAAAATTTAAGATAAAACAAGGGTGTCCTATTATAGGACACCATTGTTGAGAGATTATAAAGTAAAAGCTAACAATTCTCCTTCTAACTCAAAAAGCTTAGGAAATTTTTCCCTGAGTTCTTCAAAAGAAGAGACTTCTTCAGGAAAAGAAATGGAACTTATAACGTCGTCATTTGAAGACCACATAGCTCCATAGCTAATACTATTAGGATACTTATATACAAAAGTTACATAAGCTTCTGCATCACTAGGGGCATCACTAGGAATGTCTGCAGAACTGATATGGAGTCCGGGAACAAGCCATTCCCGAACGCCTTGCTCAAGTTCCATGTTCATTGCTTCCATCAACTTTAAGTTATTTTGCTGATAGTACATGCTATAATCTCCTTTTAAAAATTATTTTATTGGAGTATACCAATAGTACTTAATATTATAGCATGTAATACGTTACAAATCAATGTTATCAACGACGAATGGCTTCAAAAACTTGTTACATGAGTGTAATCATAAATGCTATGATATTACATATATGTTGGCCAATATTTTAAGAAATCCAGATATAAAAATAGTTTGGCTTTGCATCCGTGATAGAGAAAACCCAGAACTTAAGTGGGGACATGCAGTATTGCAAAAAAATAACTGCATATATGACACTAATTTTCGAAGAACCTATAAAAGAGACAAATATTTGAAAGCATTTGGTGCAGAAATATTTAAGTAATATTCTTTAGAAGAGTATATAATCCCAAATAGAAAAAGTCCTTCAGATTTTCTTGATTGGGAAGAATTTGAAAATTGGTGTAAATCCAGAGGAGCAAATAGAAATGACTAATTATTCCGATCAGATGTAATAACAAAAAGAGGGCATTTTTAAATGTCCTCTTTTTCTTGCATCTTAATCAATTCATCTGCCTGTTCTTGAGTTAAATACTCATTTTCAACCATTGTAGAAATAACCTTTTTTTGTCTACTTAAAGTTAAATCCATGTTGGCTGTAGGAGCATAAACACTCGGAGCATTTGGAATTCCAGCCATCATAGTTGCTTCGTATAAAGTCATATCCTTAGAAGGTTTTTTTAAGTAACCTTGACAAGCTTCTTCAATACCATAATATCCATCACCAAAATAAATAGTATTAACGTAAAACTCTAAAATTTCATCTTTTTGATAATTTTTTTCTAAATCATAAGCCATAAATATTTCAGCAATTTTTCTATACATTGAATTAGTATCTGTTCCAATAAAATACAAATTTTTAGCAACTTGTTGAGTAATTGTACTACCACCTTCCATAAAATCCTTACTACGTATATTTGAAACAGTAGCTCTTACAATAGCAATTACATCAATAGGACCGTGTTTGTAATAACGATGATCCTCAACAGAAATGACTGCATTTTTATAATCTGATGGAAGACTACTTAATTCAACATAGCTATCATCATTTTTTATTTTTTCAATTTTATCAGCTAAGCTAATTGTAGATAAAGCATTTTTATAAACCTGGTGACCTTGATAAACAATAAAGCCACCAGCAATAAGTGCAACAATTAGTATAAAAAGTAAAGTCCTTTTAATAAATTTAATCATAAATAAAAACTCCTATATTTAAATTACAATTATATTATAAACCTAATATCAGTAAAAAGCTATTAAAATTTTCTTAAATTATATATAATTCTTTCTTAATAAATTTAAGATCATATTAGGGATAACAAAGATAGAACATCAATAAAACATAAAAATAGTTAGTAGAAGAATCGTTCAAATTAGCCAAAATGTTGAGCCTATGCAAGAAGAAAAAAATGTCGAAAAAAGTCGATAGAAATTGAAGAAAAGTATTGAAAATAAAAAAATGTTATGGTATTCTTAAGGAAGAATGTACAAATATCTTACTTTATGTTTTGGTAAGATAAAAATATGACCTTTGCACATTGAAAATTTAATATAGAGTAAACCTGAAAGATATATAGTCTGAAGCTATAAAATGAGTAAATGTGCATAAAAAAGAAAAAAATTGTACATACTAAATACAAGACAGAAAAAAGCAGAACAAAAATACTGAAGAAAGAGAGGAAGATAACATTGAATAAAAAAGAGAATAAAATAAGTAAAGAGATAAAAATAAATAAAAAATCAGCAAGAAAAAATTACTCAAATCAAACAGGTATTACTCTAATAGCACTAGTTGTAACAATAGTAGTATTGCTAATTTTAGCGGGAGTAAGTATAAATGCACTATTTGGAAATAGTGGAATAATAGAAAAAGCAAAAGACGCCCAAAACAGAATGAATAATGCACAAGAAAGTGATTTAAATGCATTAAATGACTTAGATAAATGGATAAACAATCAAGTAAATGGAACAACAGGCGGAGGTACAACTGGTGGAGATGACAATCCACCAACCAGTGATTTGCCAAGTGTAGCAAATGAAACAACACCATATTATCCAGATGAAACATTTACAAAAGATCCAGATACAAACTTAGATAATGGATTAGTAATAAAAGATTCAGTAGGCAATGAATATGTATGGATAGAAGTACCAAAAAGCTTGTATGCAAATAGTAGTTATAATACAGAAACAACAACAGGAGACAAAAAACCAACAAGTTCAACAGATTATGATAAAATAGAATATTGCTTGCATAAATATACAGATTATTATAGAAGAAATAAAAGCGAAACATTAACAAGTTATACAGACGAATATCCTTCAAACAAAGTAGAAGCAGGAACAGGATTAACAAGTGAACAATATACAGAATTAAAACAAAAAATGTTAAAAAGCGTATATGAAAATGGAGGCTTTTGGATAGGAAGATATGAGGCAGGAATAGAGACAAATAGAACCTCGAAAGCTGAAGAGATAACAGCAGAGCCATTATCAAAACAAGGAACAGTAGAAAAAACAGTATATCCATATACTTATGTAACATGTAGTCAAGCACAAACATTGGCAAGTAAATTATCAACAGGAAAAAGTTATACAAGTAGTTTAATGTTTGGAGTACAATGGGATTTAGTATTAAAACATATAGAAGTAAAAGAAGTAGCAAAAGGAACTGCTTTAGCAACAATACAAAGTGCATTAAGAAGTGATAGTAAAGATTGGGGAAATTATTATAATGCAAGTTTTGTAATAAACAGAGGAAAATATGCAAAAAATGGAGCATTAACTACATGGTATAATTATAATACAGCATTAGCAGATTGTGTAACATATGCAAATGGAACAAGTACAAAAGTTTCAGCAAGTTCAAGTAGTAATTCAATATTATTAACCACAGGAGCAAGTGATGCATGTAAAAAAATGAATATATACGATTTAGCTGGAAATGTATATGAGTGGACATTAGAATATACCGCTGATACCTACAATCCTTGTGCTTTTAGGGGTGGCAGTTACGGCAGCAATGGCTCTTACACTCCAGCTTCTATCCGTCTCGTCTGCGGTACGACTAGCAGCGACAACGTCAGTGGTTTTAGGCCCTCACTTTTTAAGTAGTAGCACTGACAACTGGTTCATTGAACCAGAAAAAATGAATAAATACGATGTTAGCGCTAATGCGTTTAACACGTACTTTAGCGCATCAAAAATTGGCGCCCCTAGCGGGGCGCCTTTATTGTGCTTGCAAATTTGCAAACACAATAAAGGCGAAACGTATATAAATTTTTGCAAAGGGTTGATAGGAGTGAGTTTTAGTACAATGTTAGAATTATTACAAGAAAAAAATAATCAAAGAATAGTTTTTATAAAAACAGGAGTCTTTTACATAGCAACAGGAAATGATGGGGAATATCATAAAGAAAAAAGACCAAATCAAAATTGCTTACTGTGTTCAGGACTTAGAAGGTATTCAGAAGATAAATACATGAATGCTTTTCGAAAAATGGTTGGAGGTTTAGTAAAATATTATGCCAAAAACAATAAGGAATGAATTTGATAAACAGTTAACATATGAGAAGCTAATGATAGCACATAAACTAAGTAGAAAAGGCAAGGGCTATAGAAAAGATGTTATATTATTTAACTTAAAACAAGAAGAATATATTATGTGGCTATATGAAAAGTTAAAAAATAAAACATATAAACATGGAGGATATACAGTATTTTATATAACAGAACCTAAGGTAAGAAAAATAGAAAAAAGTAGATATATAGACAGAATAGTACATAGGTGGGTGGTAGATAACTTTCTGGTTCCGTATTTTGTACCAACATTTATAAATACAACATATGCATGTTTAAAAGGTCGAGGGATGCATAAAGCTTGTTTGGATGTGCAAAAAGCAATGCTACATTGTAAAAGAATATGGAATGACTACTATATACTAAAAATGGATATTTAGAATATGATAAAGTAATTTTAGAAGATATACAAATTTTGCTATAATTTCAAGCGTTTTTCGATATTTACATTAAAAACCATTAATTAGTAACAACTAGTGTGTAAATTTTAAGAAAATTTATTGACAATTTAGTATAATTATCGATATAATTTTAATGGTGATTAATTTGGAAGGAACAAAAGAAGAACAAAACATGAAAGTATATCCCATTTATAAAATGTTATCATGGGATTTGCTATTTTATTATTCAATAAATTTTATATTTCTAACGCAAATAAAAGGGTTTAGTGCTTCTGCTGTTTTGCTTTCAGAAGCTTTTTACCCTATATTCAAAGTGGCAACACAATTACCCCTAACAGCATTAGTAGAAAAAATAGGAAAAAGAAATAGTTTGATTTTGGCTAACAGTATAAATGTACTATCAGTTCTAAGTTATATTATTGCAACTAATTTAGCATTTGTATTTATAGGACAATTCTTTTCAGCAGTAGCATTTAATATAAAAGGCATTGTAGAGACTAACCTTTTATATGACAGCCTACCAAAAGACGGAAAAAGAGGACAAAGATTTTCAAAGATAGATGGAAAAGGACTAGCATGGTATTATTATGCAGATGCAATAACATCTATTGCTTCAGGTTTTTTATATGTAATAAATGGATATTTTCCACTGATATTATGCTTAATTTGTTGTCTGATTTCAACAATGTTAGCATTTAAATTTAATGATGTAAGAAAATCAGAACAAGAATTAGTGAATATAAAACAATATGTAAAAGACTTAAAACGTTCTTTAAAATATATGTTACAGTCAAGTAGACTAAAATGTCTATTTGCATTTGGAGCAACATTTGCTGCTTTATTAGGAGTGTTAATAAGTTTAAGAAGTGGAACCTTTGAACAAATAGGAGTTCCAGAACAATACTTTGGAGTTGTATTTGCAGCACTTGGAATAATTTCTGGAATAACAGCTAAAAATCAACATAGAATTCATAACAGATTTACAAATAAAACATTGGCAGTAATATCTATCCCAACAACAGTTTCATGTATTTTAGTTGGATTTTGTGTGCTAGGTAACTTTAATTTTAAAGCAACACTAGTAATACTTATAGCACTATTCTTAATACAATTTATAGCTAAAGGAGCTTTTTACACTTTAATAAAAAGATACTTAAATAACTTTACTAATTCAGCAATGAGAAATAAAATTACATCTGCATACAATTTAGTAGAGAGCATAGCTAGAGCAGGAGTCGCACTAATAGCATCATGGCTATTAAAAATAACTACAGCCTCTAATGCAATGTTAGTAATAGGATGTATACTTACAATAGTTATAGTTTTGTTATTAGATAAAATGAGAAATAAAGTTGGACTGAGACCAGAAGAATATTCTAAAAAAGAAATAGAATTTTTAGATGTGCACTAAAATTTATTGACAAAAATTAAAAGTTAATAGATAATAACAGGTGAAAGATACCAAGGAGGAAGATATGTATATATTTAATAGAATTACAGTAAATCCACAATTACCAAAAAGGATAGAAAAATTATCAGAGATTGGATACAATCTTTGGTGGTCATGGAATACAGAGTTTTTAAAATTATTTAAAGAAATGGATATAGATTTATGGGAGAGTGTAAATAAAAATCCTATAAAATTTTTAAAATTAGTAACTCAAGAAAAATTAGAGAAAGCTGCGCAAAATCCAGAATTTCTAAAAAAATATGACAGAGTCGTAGAAAACTTTGAAGATTATATGAAAAGCAAGAGCAATTGGTTTGATAAAAAATATTCTGATAATAAAAATGACTTAATTGCGTATTTTTCAGCAGAGTATGGGTTAGATCAAACATTACCAATTTACTCAGGTGGACTTGGAGTACTTTCGGGAGACCATCTAAAATCAGCCAGTGATTTAGATATTCCATTGGTTGCAATAGGTCTATTATATAAAAATGGATATTTTAATCAAAAAATAAACGGAAGTGGAGCCCAAGAAACTGAATACAAAGATTTAGATATAGAAAATTTACCTTTAGAAAGTGTAAAGGATTCAGAGGGTAAAGATATATTGGTTGCTCTTCACTTTCCAAAGAAAAAGATATATTTAAAAGCTTGGAAAGTAAATGTTGGAAGAATTGAACTATATTTACTTGATTCTGACATTGATGCAAATATTCCAGAATATAGAGAAATTACCAAAACTTTATATGGTGGAGACCGAGAAATGAGAATTCAACAAGAAATTATACTTGGTCAAGCTGGTGTAGCAATGCTAAAAGCATTAGGATATAACCCAACCATATATCATATGAATGAAGGTCATTCTTCTTTCTTAATATTAGAACTAATATATAACTTAATGAAAGAAAAACAAATATCTTTCCAAATAGCAAGAGATATTGTATCTGCAAAAACAGTATTTACAACACATACACCAGTTCCAGCAGGAAATGATATATTTGAATTAAGCTTAGTAGAAAAATACTTTGAAGGATATTGGGATAAGCTAGGAATTACAAAACAAGAATTTTTCCAAATGGGAATGAAGCCAAATGCCAAAATAGATACAACAGGCTTTAATATGGGAATATTAGCATTAAAAGTTGCAGGAAAGAAAAATGGAGTAAGTGAACTACATGGTGCAGTTTCAAGAGAACTATTTGGAGAAGTATGGCCAGAAATTGCTGCAAATGAATCTCCTATTACTTATGTAACAAACGGAATTCATACTTGTTCATGGCTTTCACCATATTTAAAAGAATTATATAATAAATATTTAATTCCATATTGGCAAGACAAAATCTATGACAATGAGGTATGGAAAAAAATAGCTGATATTCCAAATGAGGAGCTTTGGAAAGCACATCAAGAACGTAAAGCAAAAATGTTAGCAGTTGTTAAAGAGAATACAATAAATAGATTAAGAAGATGTGGATATAATTATGATGAAATAATGAAAATAGTAGATGGCTTAGACCCTAATGCTTTAACAATAGGATTTGCTAGAAGATTTGCAACATATAAAAGAGCTACATTGATATTCAAAGACTTAGAGAGAATAACACAAATATTAAATAATAAAAATCAAAAAGTACAAATTATATTTGCAGGAAAAGCACACCCAGCAGATAAAGAAGGTCAAGACTTAATAAAATATATACATGAAATTTCAATGAAACCACAGTTTAAAGGAAAAGTATTTTTATTAGAAAACTATAACTTAGAAATGTCTAAATACTTAGTTAGTGGAGTAGATATTTGGTTAAATACACCTAGAAGACCAATGGAAGCATCAGGCACTAGTGGACAGAAAGCAGCTGTTAATGGTGCAATTAACTTTAGTGTTTTAGATGGTTGGTGGGCAGAAGGATATAATTCTAAAAATGGTTGGAAAGTTGGAGAATCATTAGAATATTCTGACTATGAAACACAAGATAGAGCAGATAGCCAAAGCATATATGACACATTAGAAAATAAGATAATTCCAATGTATTATGAAAAAGATGAAAATGGAATTTCAGAAAAATGGATGCAGACCATGAAGGAATCTATAATATCAAATGGTGGAAGGTATAGCACTGCTAGAATGTTAACAGACTATGTTCAAAAACTATATATTCCATTATGCAACTTATATAACAATTACTATACTGATTTAGGAAAAGTAGGGGAGTTTGATAACTGGAAAGAAAGCATAAAAAATGCATGGGATGATATTGAAATAACTCAAGAAAATAATTTAGATAATATTACTTTAGACGCAGGAAACAACATTGAAGTAAAATGTAAAGTTAAGTTATCAAACATTAACAAAGAAAATATCGAAGCACAAGTATATTATGGAAGAATAAGTGAAAATGGAACAGTAGATGATATTACTATAATTTCAATGGAACTAGAAGATAGTGATGAAGAAAATAGAACATATACTTATAAAGCAAAAATAAACTTAATAAATGGCGGAAATTACGGATATACTTTTAGAGTAATGCCAAAACATGAAATGATATTAGATTCAGCTAACTTAAATTTAATAAAATGGATTACAAAGGAATAAAGGGCGTAACATAAACGCCCTTTATGTATAGGAAGGAGCTTAAAATGAGAAAAACAAAAATCATATGTACTTTAGGACCAGCAGTAGATAACCCAGAAGTATTAGAAAGACTTATTCTAGCAGGAATGAATGTTGGGAGAATTAACTTCTCGCATGGAAATTATCAAGACCAAGAGGAAAGAATAGAGAACTTTAAAAAAGTAAGAGCAAAAGTTGGAAAGAAAGTTTCTTTGATGCTAGATACAAAAGGGCCAGAAATTAGAATTGGAAAATTTGAAAATGGAGAAATTTGGCTAGATCCTGGAGATATATTTACACTAAAAACAGAAGAGATACTAGGAAATAAAGAACAAGTTTCAATAACCTACAAAAACTTATACAATGAGGTAAGTACAGGTACAATTATTTTAATAAATGATGGACTGATAAAAATAAAAGTTATTGAAATAAAAGGAACTGATATTGTGTGCCAAGTAATAGATGGTGGAAAATTAACTAATACTAAAAGTATTAACATTCCTGGAATGGAAATAAATCTTCCAAGTCCAACAGAAAAAGATATTGAAGATATAAAGTTTGGAATAAAAGCTGGATTTGATTGTATTGCAGCATCTTTCGTACGTAGTGCACAAGATATATTGAACATAAAAAAAGTATTACAAGAAAATGGTGGAGAAGGCATCAAAATAATAGCTAAAATAGAGAATAGACAAGGAATAGATAATTTTGACGAAATACTAGAAGTGTCTGATGGAATTATGGTAGCAAGAGGAGATTTGGGAGTAGAAATTCCAATGGAAGAAGTTCCAATTAGACAAAAAGAATTTATTAGAAAATGTAATAGAGCAGGTAAGCCGGTTATAATAGCTACTCAAATGCTAGAGTCAATGACCCACAATCCAAGACCAACAAGAGCAGAAGTAAATGATGTGGCAAATGCTGTATATGATATGGCAAACTATGTAATGTTATCAGGAGAAACTGCAACAGGAGAATATCCAATAGAATGTGTTGAGACTATGAGTAGGATATGTGAGGCTGTTGAAAAGGCAGACTGATGTTGAAAAATAATGTTGAAAGGAATGGAGTAATATATGGCGAATGTTTGTGATTATGTTAAATGGAGGGGAGACTTAGAATTAAAAAATGATGAGTTCAACGAGATTGATGGGTTAATCTTATCAAGGCTATCTTACTTTCCATTTGAACAACTAACAGAAGAAAATGAAGAAATAACTATAGAAGAATTTGCAAAAAGATTTGAACAAGCTGACCAAACAACATTAAGAATACTTTGGGAAGATGACAAGTACCTTATACCATTACTTGGCAAATCAGCAAGGTTTGGAAAAATGCTTGTAACTAATATGGTAAATAAATTTAACAAAGAAGAGGAAAGACAATTTTTTGCAGTTACAGTTGTAATGCCAGACAATACAATATTTGTAACATATAGAGGTACAGACGATACCTTAGTTGGCTGGAAAGAAGATTTTAATATGAGCTTTAAGGCACATATTGCTTCACAAAGAGATTCAGCACAATATGTAAATGAAATTGCAAAAAGATATAAACAAAAAATAAGAATAGGTGGGCACTCAAAAGGTGGAAACTTGGCAGTATATGCTGCAACATTTGCAAATAAATCTGCAAAGAATAGAATTATAAATGTATATAATAATGATGGACCTGGATTTATAGAAGAAATAACAGACACAAATGAATATAAAGAAGCAATAAACAAAGTACATACATATATTCCTCAATCATCAGTTATAGGAAGATTACTTAACCATGAGGAAAAATACACTATTGTTCAAAGTGTTCAAAAAGGTCTTATGCAACATGATTTGTACAGTTGGCAACTTGAAGGTAAAAAACTTGTAAGCTTAGCAGAGGTTACAAATGGAAGTCAATTTGTAGACAAAACTTTAAAAGAATGGTTAAAAGAAATAGAACCAAAACAAAGAGAAATAGTGATTGATGCAATATTTGAAATAATAAATACAACAGATGCAAATAGTTTCAAAGAAATAAAAGAAAGACTATTTACAGATGTAAGACTAATGCTAAAAAAATATCAAAGCTTAGACGATGAAAGCAAAAAAATGATTATGGAGTTCTTTCAAACTTTAATAAGAACTGCTAAAAACACAGCAATGGAAGAAATACCAGCATTTAATAAAACAAATAAAGAATAATTAAGAGTGGCATCTTATAGGTGCCACTCTTAATTTTTTTACATTCCACAACCACAATCATTATTGTTTGTGTTATTATTCATACCATTTGTAATATTCATTCCACTTGTAAAAAATCTTCTTTGAGCAAGTCTGTCTTGAACATTTCTTAATGCTTCACCAAATCTTTGGAAGTGAACAACTTCTCTTTCTCTTAAGAAACGAAGAGGGTCAACAACGTCTGGATCATCTGCACATAAATCGATTAACTTCTCATAAGTTGCTCTAGCTTTTTGTTCAGCAGCTAAATCTTCTTGTAAGTTAGCAATTGGGTCACCTTTACAAGCAAGGCAATTTGCAGAGAAAGGCACACCAGCAGCAGATTGAGGATATATATCTACACCGTGGTCAGTGTAATAATCACCTAGACCAGCAGCTTTAATTTCTTCAATACTTAAGCCTTCAGTTAATTGATGAACAATAGTACCAACCATTTCTAAATGTGCTAATTCTTCAGTACCTATATCATTTAAAGTAGCCTTTGCAATTTGGTCAGGCATACCAAATTTTTGAGATAAATAACGAAGAGAAGCGGCAAGCTCACCATCAGGACCACCATATTGAGAAATAATAAATTTAGCAAGTTTTGCATTTGGGCATTTTATATTAACTGGATATTCTAATACTTTATTATAAGTCCACATATTAAATATTTCCTCCTTCCCATGGCCATGGTTCTTCAAGCCATCTCCACTTGTTACATGGGTAGTAAATGCTTAAAGGTCCATACATTTTTTGATATTTGTCTTTTATATCTTTCAATTGTCTACAATATTCTTTGTGTAAACAAAGAGCTCTTTCATCATCTGGATGAGTATTTAAATACAAACCTAACTCAATAACAGCAAAGTCTAAACTCTTAATAGTGTTCAACATATCAGCTCTGCTACAGTCAGGATCTTCTGTATTACTACAACTTGAATTATTAACATTATTTGCAATCATATCTGGAGTATTATATCCAAATGCAGCATTTATACCTTGTGGAGTATAACTACAGTCCTTAGACATCATTTTATTTACACCACAATTACAGTCTCTATTTTCATCTTCCATTAACCATTACACCCCTCTCCAATTTCATTAGTTCTTCTTAAATAATCATTTTCAGCCATACTTTGACCAGGCATATATGGACTTACCAATTCAGGGAATATGGTTCCCATTTTTAAACCACAACAAGGTGTGAAGGTTCTATCCATTTCTTGAAGTGGCACATAGCTTTGACCTAACATTGGGTTAGATGGAAACATATTAGAAACAGGTTCTTCATCAAAACCACAACCACATGAATTGCTATTCATCATATTATTACAGCCACAACCACAACTGTTTACAGGGTCTTGGGCATAATCTGCTGTTGTGCCAACATCATTACATAATGATTCGATAATCTCAGGATTATATTTGTTTTGACAACAACATCTGTTATAACGATTAAACATGTTTAATATTCCTCCTTAAATTAAATTCATACTACATCTTATGACATAAAAACAAAAAATGTGATAAAAGAAAAAAGCGACTGCAAAATGCAACCGCTAGGAATATTAACTTAATTTAATAATAGCATGTAATTTATTATCAGTTTTCATTACAACATAATGTGCATCATTCTCATAAGAATAATAACAGTCAATCTTATCACCTAACATGCTACCAGACTTATACATGATTTCAAAATTATTTAATTCACCATTTTCATAAACTTTACTAGGCAATGCTTCATAAGCATAAAGAAGATAGTACAAATTATGCATATGATTATTAAAATCAATATCTCTTCTTAAAACATTAAAACTAAAAGTATGCTCAGAATTGCTAGGCTCTTTCAATTTTGCAATTTCAATTTTATCAAATACCAATTTATCTTCAGGCTCATAACTAAGCTCTATTTCTTTTGTAATCTTAGTAAGAGCCTTTGTATCAGAATTAACTAAAGTCCACTTAGAACTTGCAATACAAATTAAATTATTTTCATTATCATAAATTTCAAAATTTCTAAAAGTAAATAATTCATTATATGGTACAGACCAAGTTCTAACCTTTACAGTATCTCCAAAAGCTACCCTTTTAAAAACAGATACTTTCCAATTAAGTAAAATCCAAGAAACATGAGTAAAAGGTATTTGAGCTATACCATAACCAGCAATATCAGAGTGAACAGTAGCAATATCTTCAAGCAAACACAAAATACCATAATTAGTAATCAAATTACTAGTTCCAATATGCCTAATATCAACTTTATATTCTCTTTCAATAAAACTCATTTCTTCCTCCTAAACTTTACAAAATAGTTATAAGATATTATAATACAAATATTAAAAAATAACAATTGAAATTAGGAGAAAAGTATAATATTTATTTAGAAACTGCCGAAAAAACATAGAAAATGAAGCTAATTGGGAAAGAGAAAATTGTAAATTATTGGATTTTATGATATAGTAATATAAATATAATAACCAATAAGATATAAAGGAAAGTAATATGGATGAAGAAAAAATATTAATAATAGCTAATGGAAAAGATAAAACAAAAGAAATAGAAAAATATTTTGAAAATGATAATGGTAAAATAGCAGTAAAGTTTTATAATAAAGAAATAATATATGATTATAATCCTGAGAATATAAAAATAATAAATAAAACTGAAGATATAGAAATAAAAGAAAAAGATATATATTATAAGAATCAAATATTATTTAATGTAAAAAAAGCTATTAAATTTGAAAAATTTATAAAAATTATATATACGACTAGCGAAACAGAAATTTTTAGATATAATGATATATCTTTTAAAGCTAATTCAATAGATAACTTAGACAAAAATGTAATTGGATACTTCAAAGAAATATCTAAATTTGTAAAAAGTGGTGAAGATGAAAACGAAGAAAACGAAAATAGTGAATTGAAAGAAAGTTTTTTACAAAAGGAATATGAGAAACTTAGTTATATAAATGATGAAAGTGTGCTTGATTATTATATTAACAAAAAAAACATACAGAGAGAAGAAACAACACAAGTAGACAATATTATTTATCCCTTTAGATTTAATTTGAGCCAAAAAGAAGCAATCGAAAATGTATTTAAAAGTAAGATATCAATTATTCAAGGACCTCCAGGAACAGGAAAAACACAAACTATTTTGAACATAATTGCAAATTTAGCTATTCTACAAAATAAAACAGTAGCAGTAGTATCAAATAATAACGAGGCAGTTAAAAATGTAAAAGATAAGTTAGAAAAAAATGGTTATGGGTTTATAGTTGCAAATTTGGGAAAGAAGGCTAAGAGAGAAAAATTTTTTGAAGAGATTCCGAAGCCAAAAGTTGAAAAATTTTACATGCAAGATAATGAGGAGATGTTATTAAATCGTATAAATGAATTAAACAAGACTTTAAACCAGTTACTAAAAGATAATAACAAAAAGGCAGAGCTAGAAAAAAATATAGATGAGTATAAATTAGAACAAAAATATTTCGAAGAATACTACAAAGAACAAAATATTGAAGAGATAGGTAAAATGTCTTTTTATAATAAAACAGATGATAGAATATTAGAGTTTATTTCAGATACTCAAATGTTAAATGAAGGAAAGATAAAATTCGAATTGTTATATAAAATCAAATTATTATTAAAATATAGAATTAAAAAGCTGAAAGAATTAGAGGAAAATTTGATAGAAAACATATTAAAATTACAAAGGGACTTTTATAAAATAAAAATAGAAAAATTACAAAAAGAGTATAGAGAAATATCTTATAATTTAAAAATAAGTAATTTTGAAAAGCTACAAAAAGAACATCAAGAAATTTCTGAAAAAATATTTAAAAATAGGTTATATAAAAGGTACCTAAAAAAGAATAATAAATTTAGTGTTAAAGCTTATAAAGAAAATATAGAAGATTTTTTGCAAGCATTTCCAGTTGTATTAAGTACCACTTATTCCCTAAGAAATTGTGTACCAAATAATTTTATGTTCGATTATGTAATTATTGATGAGTCTTCACAGGTGGACTTATTAGCAGGTTCACTTGCTTTATCCTGTGCAAAAAATGCAATAATAGTAGGAGATGAAAAGCAGCTTCCTCAAATTGTGGACAAAAGTATAAAAGAAAAAATTTCTAGTAAAGAAGTTGATATATGTCATGATTATTTTGAAAATAGTATATTGTCAGCGATATTAAGAACATATAAAAAAACTGTGCCTCAGAAGACATTAAGAGAACATTATAGATGTCACCCTAAAATTATAGAATTTTGTAATAAGAGGTATTATGACGGTGAGTTGATTGCTTTTTCAACTAAAGAGCATTTAAAAGTGAAAAAGCCACTTGTATTGTATTATACAGTAGAAGGTAATCATATGAGAAAACTTACAAGAGGAAATAAGAAAGGAACTTTTAATGAAAGAGAACTAGAAGTTATACGTGATGAGGTTTTGAAGGACAATAGAGTAAATTCATATAATAATGACGAAATAGGAATTATTGCTCCATATAGAATGCAAGCAGATAATATACAAGAAGCCACAGAGAAAGGTATACAAAGTGACACTATTCATAAATTTCAAGGAAGAGAGAAAAAACTAATGATATTATCTACAGTTTTAGATAGTAGTTATATGGGAAAATGTGGTATTAGTTTTGTGGATGATCCATGTATGATAAATGTTGCTGTATCAAGAGCAATTGAACAATTTGTTATTGTGACTGATAAAAAATTGTTTAATGAAGAGGGAAACGATATAAAAGCATTATTAAAATATATAAAATATAATGAACTAAATTCAGAAATTGTTGAAAGTCAAATTGTTTCCGTATTTGACTATGATTAACTTTTGATATGATCACCCTGAGTAAATAATTTATGATTTGTTCACCCTTGTATTAAAAATTGTGATAT
>CAKOTK010000013.1 GCA_934120135.1 uncultured Clostridia bacterium
TACTTTACTTCCTTCTATAACACCTATTTTACTTGGTGTAATTGTTCCATTTCCACCAGGTACTGATGTTATTACATTAAATGTATTTTTAACATCAACTTCAATATCAATATCAGTTATTGTTTTATAGTTTGTTGTATCAACTGGAGTAAATGTTGCTTTATATGTGTTTGTTCCTACTGTTAACACTGTTGCAGGTGCATTCCAAGTAAATCCTGTTGGTAATGCTACATCTGCTAATACTTTACCTTTTACAGAAGTTAATCCTGTTGGTACTGTATAATCTGGTGTTGCTTGTGTGATAGACCAATTTAAAACTAAATCTGTAGTTGTACCATCTTTCCATTCATAATTATCTTTATCTTTTAAGGATACTGTAATGCTATAATTTCCAACATTAGTAGCCTTAATATTGCCAGAAAAATTCATCTTATTTGGATCAAAATTACTTTCTTCTGAAACTATTTCATCACCTGTATATTCAAAAGTATTTTCAACTAAAGTTACTTTTTCAAGTTGTGCTTTTTTAATAGTGAATGCTACACTAAATGTTCCTGTATAATTTGTATTAGTATCTGGTACTTTATATGTTACTGTATAAGTTCCAGCATTTGTTGGTGCTGTATCACTATTATATGAGGTTGTTCCTGTTCCTTGATATTTTACTTCTAAATCACTAACATTTACTGTTCCAGCATTAACACTAATTGTTCCTGTTGGCATTTTAGGATTTCCATCATAAGTAAATGTTTCATTATTAGAAAGTCCTGAAATATTTACATCAGTTTTATTTACAACATGAACTGTAAAGTCTTTTGTTGTTTCTTTCCATTCAGGAGCAGTATCTCCACCAAAATCCATTTTTGCTGCTGTAACAGTCATTACAACATCACCTTCAGTAGCTCCTGCTACATATTCTTCGTTTATAGAATTATATGTAAGTGCTGTTCCTGATTTAATAGTAAAATCAATGTTTCCTACATTTCCAGTTACTGATTGTTCTAAATAATCTTTTGTTATAGAACCATTAACTCTTACATATTGATCTGCAATTGCTAAAGGTTGTTCTGCACTTGTTACTGTTAGTTTTCCAAATGTATGAGTTCCAAATGTATAATTATCAGTAACATCATCAGAACCTCTCATAACTTTAACAGTAAACTCATTATCAGATGTTCCTGCATATGTTTGACTTCCAGTAAATTCTACTACTACCTCATCTCCAGCTACAGTTTCACCTGTTACTGTTTTATTATTATTAGTTAGTGGATTACCATCATATGCTTTATTAGCATCATCAGATGTTACTGTAATCTTACTATCTTTTTTTGTTACAGTTAATTTACCAGCAGCTTTTACTTTATTAGAATAACAATCAGTTACATCAACATTATCTGCATTTGTTATTGTAATTTTTCCAATTGTATTATTTTCAAGAGCTGTATCTTTAACATCTCTTACTTTACCAGTAATTTCTGCAGTAACTTTATCACCATTAGGTAATTTATTATCAGTTACTGGACTTGCATTATTTGCCCATAAAACATCATAAGCATTTTTTGTATGTTCTGATCCATCATAAGTAAATTCTGCATCATAACTCTTTACTTTTACTTCAGTATCGATCGGTGTGATTTCAAAATCAACACTAGCATCACTTGCTGTATAATTTGGATTTTTTACACTTAATGTTGCCTTATATTCTCCCACTAATATAGGTAATTTATTTCCTATATTTGCATAGTTTCCAGAACTATCTTTCTTAGAATAAATGATTTCATAGCCATCAGCCCCTAAATCATCAACCCCTGTTGCAGTTGGAGTTTTAGCAGTGCCATAAACCCAAGAACTATCTAAACCACTAATGCCTAATCCAGTTAATTGTTTTGGCTCAACTTTTAGTGTAACTGTTGATGTATATGTTTTACCATCCATAGCTTCTACAGTAATTGTTGCTGTATAAGTACCAACATCAATACCAGTTTTTGCTTTTACCTTAAAATCAGTATTTGTTGCACCACCATTAACTGTTGGTTGTGTCCCTCCCTTGATTTCAAATTTTTCAGGTTCAGACACTGTTACATTTTTAATTTGTAAATCATTTTCACCAATATTTTTAATTGTAATATTAGTTTCAGGTGTTTCACCATATTCTCCAGTTAAAGTTGCGTCAGATACATTAAATCCATTTGCAAATTTAACTGTAATTGGACCCCAATAAGCATTAAGATCAGAAGTATTAAGTTTTGCTGTTCTATCAGCAGTAGCTTTTACACCAGCACTAGGATAATACTCGATAACAGCATTGGCATCAATTACATCATTAACAGTTAAAGAAGAAGTATTACTAAGTTGTCTATATAGATTTCTTTCAGCACCTTCAGCACGGTTTAAAGTTATACTTTCCAAATAAACTTTTTTAGCAGCACCACTCCAAAATAAGTACTGATTCCCATTAACATTAGAATTCTTTATAACAAGACTTTCATAGTTCCTATTTTGATGATTCCCTTTAACAATGGTAACAAAATTACTTCCATCTACTTCAAAATCAACTCCATCAATTTCAAAATTGATTTTTAATCCTTCGTTTAATATTGCTCCATTTAATAACCAGTGAGTTGATGCGCCAGTATGATTACCAATAATTTTTGCAGAACTACTATTGCTAGAATTAATTAATTTAATATCAGCATCTGCATAATACAAAAAACTAATTTCTTTACCATCTGGTACAGTTATAGTATGACCATTTAAATCAAGCGTTTTAGACTTATAAATATAGAATATTGTATCAAGATCATCTTTTAATATAATATCCTCAGTAAGTCTAACTATATCTGTTGTTTTATCATTCATTGCGGTTTCCAAAGAACCTCGATCCACAACATCTACAGTTGTTGTTTCTGCATTTACATTAGTAGCTCCAATTAGTAAAAAACTAACTAGCATTAATAATATTGCTACTAAATATTTTGTTTTATTTTTCATAAAACCATTCTCCTTTCTCAAACAAAACATTTTCTGTTTTATTTAACTCTAACACTATGTAACACCACCCTGTATTTGTTGTTATTTGCACAGGTGGAAAGTGTTAGTATTGTATCTTCATTAGATACATTTACATTGAAATCTTTTTTACTTCTTTGTTTTATTGTGTTAATAAATTTTGAAAATTCATCATCACTAAATTCTGTTTGTATGTAATAATCTTCTTTTTCTGTTTGATATATAGAAAATATTTGATATGTTTGATATTCATTTTCTGTTATAAAAGTTATATATTGGTTATCTTTATTGTTGTACCATTCTTCCTTTATAACATTTTTTAAACTTCCAAACATACTATCATCTCGCATATTGTGTCCATAAACTACAATGTTTTTATCAGTTTCATCAAATTTATTTTTGTAATCTGCAAATACCCAACCTGCCACATTGTACTTTTTATTAAAATTATGTGTTAGATAATAACTATTATCTTTAGCTTGTACTACTGGAATTTCTATGTTTGTATTTTCTACTTTCAACCAAGCAACTATATCAGAATTTTCTTGTTTTAATTTTTCAAAATTCACTTTATACTTATGTTCCTCATCGTTTGTGCTATCTATTTCAACGCTTTTTTCTATGTTGCTTATTATTTCTTTGTTTTCTTTATTGTTTTTAGCCCATACTATTATGCGTAGACTTGAATAGATAAGAAGTATTAAAAAGATTAATTTCATTATTCTTATTATGAATAATGTCTTTTTGCTTTTTTTCTTTTCTTTTCTACTCATTTTTTATTAACTCATCTATTCACCACCCATCAACTTTATTTTTCCATATAATCTTATATCATATTTTAGCATAAATTACTATTGTACTTTTGGTGCAAATTTTCGTTAAATTTTGCACTAAAAGTGCAAAAACGCCAAAAGTTATTTATTTTTTCACTTTTTATGAAAAAACTGGTTATAATAATTTAGCAAAACTTGCAATATATTGTGTGGGTAATGGTTTAATAGTTCCAAACCTTGAAACCCCGAATGAGTAAAAGAATAACTGCTATTTCAATGTTAGCAGTTATTTTTTATTGATATATTTACCGAAAACTCTGGAACTGTTGAAATATAGAACATTCCTCCTAGTTTTTTTACTTTTCTTCTCATATCTTTTATTCCCTGATTTTCTGTAATAAATTCATTTGGCTTTCTACCATCATTTGTTATTATCATATATGTTTCTTCTAGTGTTTCTTTTATATATTATTTATTATCATATACTCCATTTATAAGATTTTTATAATATTAACTTGATTACCATGTTCTTTTATAATATCAATTAAGTCTTCTACCTTTAGCCATACTGTTGCTGTATTATCATTTGGATGTACTCCAACAAGATGCTCATTACTCATAAATTCCTTATCAATAAAGAATTGTACTTTTTTTTCTTTATCATTTAGTAACCCTAATGGTGTAACAGCTCCTGGAATCAAACTCATTATATCCATAAGTTCATTTTCAGATGCAAAGCTTAACGGTCTAGTATTGTTTTGTTTTCTAAATTCTTTTAAGTCGACCTTTTTATTTCCTTTTACAGTAATTAAATAATAATTTTCCTTTTTATCATCTCTTATAAAAAGATTTTTTGCATCTGCTTCTGGATATGGAATATCTATTTCAGCAACTTCTGCCATATTATATACTGCCTTATGCTCTGTAATTTCATGCCATATATTTCTATGATTTAAAAAATTATATATATCTTGTTTGTTCATGTTCTTAACTCTCTTTCAATTTGTATTATTTAATTAACTTTTCAAAAGAATTGGCATTTAATATGGTGTTTGAAACCAACTCTCCTTATTAGACATATTTCCATGTACTGCTATAAAAACTTTACTGCTTTTTTCTCCTCATACTATCGATGGGATGTTATTTATTTTTGTTCTTTCTATTTTCATTTAATATTAGCCCCTTTATTGTTTAAGAAACATTCTTTATCATGTGAGTAAATCACACCTATTGCTTGTAAATAAGAATATATAATTGTTGTTCCTACAAATTTCATTTCTCTTTTTTGTAAATCTTTTGAAATTATATCTGATAACTCTGAGCTTGTTCTCCCTATTTCATATATTACTTTGTTATTTGTAAAGCTCCAAATATAATTTGAGAATGTTTTGTATTCATTTTGTATTTCTTTAAATATTTTACTATTATTTATAGCAGCATTTATTTTCAATTTATTTCTTATGATATTTTCATTTTTTAATAATTCTTGTATCTTTTTATCATTATAGGTAGATACCTTATCTATTTCAAAATTATCAAATGCTTTTTTAAAGTCCTCTCTTTTATTTAAGACACATTCCCAAGATAAACCAGCTTGGAAAGATTCTAAGATTAGCATTTCATATAAATACTTGTCATTATATGTGGGTACTCCCCATTCTTTATCATGGTATTCTATGTATTTTTCATTCTTTAAGTTGCACCATTTACATCTTGTCATAATGCTGTACCTTTCTTTGGAACAAAATATTTACTCATATCATTTCCTTCTAGTTTTAACAATTCTATTTTGTTTTTTATTCCTCCACCATATCCTGTTAAGCTTCCATTCGTTCCAACTACTCTATGACATGGTATTATAATACAAATAGGGTTCCAACCAACGGCTCCACCTACTGCTTGTGATGACATTCTTTTCAAATTTCTTTTTTTAGCAATTATTTTTGATATATCATTATAGGTTACAACTTTTCCATATTCAATAGAGTTCATTATTTCAATTACTTCTTGTCTAAAAGGTGTTAAGTTTTCTATTTTATATTTTGGTATAAAATTAGGATTTTTACCACTAAAATAAATGTCTAGCCATTTACTCGTTTCTTTAAAGATTTCTAAATTCTTTTCTTCACAGTCTACTATGTGTTTAGAAGAATCTCTTGAATCTTCAAACCATAAACCTGTTAGGTATTCTCCATCGCTATTCATAATCATATTTGAAAAGTTTTCTGGAGTTTGATACACATATTTATATGTCATTTTGTTTTTCTCCTGTTATAATATACTTTCTTTATGGAGCACACTGTGCTCCGCTACAAGTTGCTATTTATAAAATTAATTATTGATTTTCATACCATTTTGCAAATTCCTGCATTGCTTGTACTGAGCCATCAATTTCTCTTCTATTCTCTCTTTCTTCTGAATCCATTTCTGCCAATGTTTTATTAAATCCTTTTGGCTTAAATATATACCATAAATCTGACCATTTTTCTGCTCTGTCTAATCCTTGTATTTCTTCTGACAAATTTCCCGGATGTTTTCCATAAAAATAATGAATATCTTTTCCATCATGATAAGCTAAGCACTCGTTAAATGCACATTTCCTGTTTTCTTTTCCTTCCATTAGTTTTAAAATTCCATTTATTCCTATTGTATCTAATGAAAAATTTACAAATGCTCTAGGAAATCCATTTAACTCTTCAATTCTAAAGTCTGTATCTAAAGCTATACAAGGTTTCTTTACTATTGCAAAAGCCTCTTTCACTTTTGCAGTTGCTATTTCTTTTATATCATCACTTCTTGGTTCTGCTAATTCATAATTAAATGTACTAAATTTTAAATTTTTAAAATATTTTTCTGCCGATTTTATTTTTCCTGTATTATGTGTTACAAAAACAATTTCATCCTTATTCATATTTAATTTTCCTTCTACAAATTACTATTTTGCTCATTCTATCACAAAAGCAGATAATTATCAACTAACTATCTGCCCCCAAAATTGTAATTTTTTATTCTTTCGTATAGCTTTAATTTTCTAAATTTCTTAAATTCATTGTATCAACAACATCTAATAAATCTTTTAATGAGTCTAAATGAATGCCACCTCCAATTCTATTCGCTTGATATTCCTTTGGTATCTCTTTTACTAACCTCTCTTCAATTTTATCAATTTTGTTTTTATCTGTTTCATAAATTATAAATATTCTAGTAGTATCTAATACACCATAAGAATCATATGAAATAACAGATTGGTTTACTCCTCCAAATAATATTCTATCAAATTTAGGTTTTACTTTCCAATGCCTTAAAATTCTTTCTTTTAAATCCCTTGTAGTTTGTCCTATATATACTTGTTTAAAGTTATCTAGTACAGTCATATAAAGTCCTGTTTGTTTTTGACATTCATTTAAATTTTTTATTTCTATCATATTATATTTTTTTACAGCTTTATCGATAGCTTTATTAAACTCATTCTTGTCTAATTTACTAATAAACTTCATATTTAAATCATAGTTTTGTAAACACATATCTTGATACCTTTTGCAGTATTCATCTGATAATATTAGTTTATTACCTTCTTTTTCAAATTTAAGTCCTGGCGGACATATTCTAGTATAAAATTCGTTAAATTTTAATGTTTCTTTTTGTTTCTTCCAATCATCCCAGTTTTCTAAAATTTCCTTATGTGCTGGTACTTTTGTATAACTTTCTTTATCAATTTGGGCAAAATTATCTCTTGTCAAATTTAATCTTACTTTTGTTTTATCCAACCAAATTCCAAAATATAATACATGTATATTATCATATAAATAATTAAAATCTCTTTCACTAATCAAAATATTCACCTCAAATTACATTTTCATAGTCTTTTTTAATTTTACTTATAATCTACCCTACAACTTACTATTTTTATTTCTTTCTATTATTTTTCTGGCATACGAACATGTTGCTTCTAAATTCTTATTCAGTGTCTGAGCATTCTGTATAACATTTTCTACAAGCTTTCTAGCTATTCCTTGTCCTTGATATGCACTATCAACTTCTGTATGTGTTATATTCCAAGTATCATTTATTTCTTCAAAATCACATTTTCCAATTTGCTTATCTAAATCGTATGCTATGGATCTTTTTTCTTCTCTTTTAAACACTATTTTAATCATAAATATCTTCCTCTTTAAATTTTTTCATGATATGTTATTTTTTATAGAAGTGAAAATCACAACAATCTCCATCATATCCTAAAGTTTTGTTTCGTGAAAATCCTATTTTTTTACTTCTTCATTGGTAAACATTTGCAAGTTTCAATTACAATTTCTTTTAATCGTTCCTTATTATCAACATCATCAACCAAATACATTGGCTTTGAACCATCATAAGGTATGGATATTTGTTATTTTACTTTGTAAATAGCTGTCAGATTCTTTTCGTCATCAGTATTTTCTTCTACCTTGCCAATGCCAAACCAAAGTGTACCAATGTTTTTAGATACTAAATATAAATCTAGTTGTTCTCCTATATATCCTATGTTTTGTAAATAATTATCTTTCTTTTCTGAATAAAGTAAAATACAATATTCTTGTCCCCTTTTGCAATTTGTTGAATCTTTAACAATTTTTATCTTCACCTTAATATCATCTACTAATGGAACCAAACTATTAAACACATTTTTAATTTCTTTAAGTTCTTCATCTGTAATATGTTCATTTCCTATATTCCTAAACAAGTGAAAAGATTTTCTTTTAAAAATCATATTATATAAATCATTATTCATTTTTTACCTCAACAACTTCTTCTTTATCTTTTGCACTATGATTATACAATAAAAGACAGATAGTTTCAATTATCTGTCTTTTAAATTATTTCAAGCTATCTGTCCATTTTTGTATGTCAGAGTCTGATGCACTTGAACTAAATCTTTTTCCTTCTTTCCAGTTTCCTGAGTTTGTATATTAATCTTTTAATTTTAGTCCATCTTTGAAAGCATTTCCAACAACTTCGCCTAAAACTCTATATGTGTTGCTTACCATGTCAAATGTTATTATCTCCATTTTTTCAACATCTATTTTTCCATTTTCATCTAAATAGTTTTCATCAACTGAACAATTTACAATTGTTCCTATTAGTTCTCCATCAATAAATGAATCCATTTTACATTCTAAAGTTAGTGGATATTCTTCTATAATTGGTGCATCTACAAAGTTTGATTTTGTAACATGTACTCCTGTTTTAGCTATTTTATCTTCATCATTTCCTGATACAACTCCAAAATAGTCTGATATTTCCTCTGTTTGTTTTGTTGCAAAACTTACTGTGAATGCCTTTTTTAATTCTAGGTTATCTGTTGTTTTATGTTTTGACAAAGAAATATAGATTTTTCCATAATCTTTTATTCCTCCCCATGCTGCATTCATTACATTAGCTTTTCCATCTTTATCATAAGTTCCTATCATTAAAACTGGAAGTGGTAAAAAATTCATTTTATTTCCTAAATCTTTTCTCATAATATATACTCTCCTTTTACAATTTTGATAATATTATATATTGCGGTAGTAACTATCGGTCAATAGTTTTTTAAATATTTCTTAAAATTTTACAAAGATTACCAACAGCAACAACATTAGATGGTATGTCTTTTGTAACAACACTCCCTGCTCCAATAATTACATTATCACCTATTGTTACTCCTGGCATTACACAGACATTTCCGCCTATCCATACATCATTTCCTATTTTAATTGGTTTTGCAAATTCAACTTCTCTTCTCTCTTCTTTATCAATTGGATGCCCCGAAGTATAGAACCCACAATTTGGTCCTATAAGTACATTATCTCCAAATGTAACTTTGTTTGCATCTAATATAACTAAATTATGATTTGAAAAAAAGTTTTCTCCAATTTCAATATTGAATCCATAATCACAATAAAAATTTGGCATTATTGCAAATTCATTTCCTGTTTTCGAAAATAGTCTTTTGATTATTCCATTTCTCTTCTCTATATCTTCAATGTCCGCTTGGTTATATTCATTACATAATTTTTTAGCATTCATTAACTTTCTCATTAGTTCTTTATCTTTTGAACTATACAATTCACCTAATAACATCTTTTCTTCTTCAGTCATTCATCCTTCTCCTTTTCTAAAATGATACAACTAGTAGCATTTTAATTTTTTCTGCTCTTTATGTTTCCAAACCTAACACAAATTGATGTAAATTTTTCTCTTTTTTTATTTAATATTTCATCAAGTTCATCTGCAACATTTCTAAAATCTGCTTTCATAAGCTATTTTCTTTGTATAGCCCATTCTTGAAAAATATACAACAATGTATTCTTTGTTTTTTCCTATGTTTTTATAGTCATTTAGGTCAAATTTAAAATTTTCTTGCGTGTAGAATACATAAGTAATATAACCTGCTATTAGTTGCATTATTCCAAAAATGAAATAAGTTGTTGACAGTACATTCATTGGAAAAATGATAAATTGAATTATAGTCCAAAGCATAAGTGTGAATCCAAATATTGTTCCTAATATTATACCTATTTTTTTATTTTTTATAATTAAATACGCTGCTATTAAGTTTGATATTCCATTTACTATTAATAAACATATTCCTGAAAATATGTAATTTTGAAATAATATATCACTAAAAGGTAATACTTGAAAATATGGTAGCATTTCATTCATTTGAAGTAATTTGCCTGTTGGATCAATCAGCATACATATATTTCCATAAACTGCTGCAATTCCAATAAACAAACACCAAAATAGTAGTATCTTCTTAATTCTCTTATATCTCATCTTTATGGCTCCTTTTAAAACAACAATGGTACATTACCATACATCAATATTCTTAGTAGTCCTATTATTGCTAAGTGTAATGGATAATATATATAAAATAGCCATTTCATCCACTTTAATTTTCCTCTTGAACCATCATACATTTTTAGTATTGGATATACTAATATTGAAAACAATATTATAATTCCATATATCTTGTTTACAAATATAAATGATATAAGTGCATAAATTCCTAACCATACTTCCATACTTACTACTTGTTTTTTAATGTCTCCTCTTTTGCCATACATTGCTACTATACACATAACTGCTATTGAACTGAAATCTGCGCAAAAAGTTATAGCACATATTACTACTAATAATACTGTTTTTTGCCACTGTTTTAGTTTTGTATCTCCATATACAATATAAAGAGCGACTACCGCCCATGCAAGTGACCACATAATACTTGTTTGATTAAATATTTCTCCATTAATAAATGGAATAAAGTTAATTCCAAATGCAAAGCAGTATGCAAAATGAGATATTAAAGCAAATAGAAATAGCCTTGTTACATATTTTTTCAAGTTTTTTGTGTAGTAAAATCCTTCACAAATAAAGAAAAACATAATTGGTGCTGTCAGTCTACCTATGATATGTAAAATATTACTCCATATATTATTAGGCATACCAGGAAATATTAAATCTGCAATATGATCTATTGTCATAGCTATAATTGCAATTAGTTTCAAATGGTTTGAATTTAATTTTTTCATATTTTTCCCCTTTCATATTATCTCTTAATCGTTTTAGTACTCCATCTTTTTTCCAAAGGTATTTTTATACCTTTTGTTAAGTTGTTTTCTTTTATAAAAGACATGAACCTTGTTGTTGTCAATTTTACTTAACTCAAATTATTTGAAAGTGTTGTTTTACCAGTTCCACTTCCTCCAATTATACAGATTCGTTCCATAAAAGTTTCTCCTTTATACTTTTATTCTTCTGGTAATAATTTTTTTATTGAACTTATATATACAACTAAATATGATATTGATAACAAGAATCCACCTAGTACATCACTTGTATAATGTACTCCCAAATAAATTCTGCTTATGCCTATTAAACAAATTAATATGCTTAATATTGTAATCAATGTCCATTTCACATATTTATTTTTTATATATCTATAAATCAAATATATTAAATAACCATAAAAAGCCATGCTTACCATTGAATGCCCTGAAGGGAAACTATATCCTGTTTCTTCAACTATTCTAAATTCAGTTGGTCTTGGTCTTTGTAATATTCTTTTTAATAATTGATTTAAAACTGTAATAATAACTATATTTGAAATAATTGATAGACCTATTTTTTTATTTTTTATAAGTAAAAACAACATAACTGTTGATATTGATAAAAATATTGCCCCACCAAAATTAGTTATAAATTTTGCTATTGGTGTTACAAAATCAGATATTAAAAATGTTGATATAAGTTTATATCCAATAATGTCTCCATTCATTATTTCTTTATTAAAAACATCTTCTGCTAATGCTAAAAATCCTACTAAACAAATAAATAATACAACCCATTTTAGATTTTTCTTTATAAACTCTTTCCAATCTTCTTTCATTTTTTTGCCTCTTATTTCTTTTGTTTTTTACTAATTATTACTGCATAATTATATAATAAGTGGCAGATAATTTCAACCAATTATCTGCCACACTTTTATCCTTTTTTTCTTAAAACAATTGCAATAAAGTTTAGGTATTTACCTGCTCCTGCATCAATAGCTTTTTTATCATTTTTAGCATATTCATTGTCACATTTTAGCCAGTCATTCCAACATTCTTCATTGCTCTCCATTTCACTAATTGAAATTATCTCGCTGTCTTTTGATTTCGAAACAATATTTTTCCAATATTCTATATCGTGAATATAATCTAATTGCTCTGGTGTCCAAGATAATAATAATTCTTTAGGAATATTGTCATGACAATCTTTTTTCATTCCAGGAATAGCAATATAAATATAGCCTTCCTTTTTTAAATAAGGTAAAAGTTTTTCGTCTAAATATTTTTCATCTCTCCCAAAATAATTATATGAATCTGTACACACAATAGCATCAAATAATTCTTTTTCAAATGGTAAATCAGTTGCATCTGCTTTTACAGCTACAATGTTTTCTCTGCTTAGACCCATTTGCTCAAAAAACTTTTGATTTTCTTCTGGCTCACTCCATAAATCAGCTGCATATACTTTAAAGCCATATTCTTTTGCAAGAAATACAGAAGTAATCCCTTGTCCACTTCCTAAGTCCATAACAACTGAACCAGCTTTTATCTTGTTGTCATTCATAAGTTCTTCTTCCAATTTTAATGGGTTAGGTCCCATAATTTTTTGATTAATTAATTCATTATTGTATTTTTCTGTTTTTATATATTTCATATTTATCCCTCTTTTCTTATAAATTCTTATTTACAAGGCACTACGGAATCCAATACACCTAAATTATTCAAAAAATACCTCATTAAATTTTATTTATTCTTCCTCTTTAATAATATTTTTACTTCCTATATATGT
Organism: uncultured Clostridia bacterium; assembly: GCA_934120135.1. Taxonomy (GTDB): domain Bacteria; phylum Bacillota; class Clostridia; order TANB77; family CAG-508; genus CAG-273. The sequence continues at coordinate 13,140 of CAKOTK010000013.1, forward strand.
TGCTAAAAAGTAACATCCATAAATCACACCCATAACAATTACAGTTGCTATAACTGATGGCAATAGCTGTTCTCTAGATGCAAGTGTATCAAATATGGACATAGCAAATTGTATTCCAAATATTGAATGGATTACCGCTAAAACAAGTGGCAATATAAAGAAAATTCCTATTTGTCTAAATAATGCTTGATTTATCATTTTTTCATCACAACCTATTTTTCTTAAAATAATATACCTTTGCTTGTTATCTGAACTTTCAGTTAATTGTTTTAATGCTAAAATAGCACAACTTGCTATAAGGAATATAATTCCTAGATAAATTGCAATAAATACTATTATAGTTGATAATCCAACACTTGATTCAACTAATCTTATTTTTGTTTCTACATTTAATGTATTATTTTGGCTTGTTAGTTTTTTCATTAGTTCAGAGTCATCCTCTGAAAATACTTTTCCTATATTTACTTTTTCTTCATCTGTTTTAGCATTATAGTTTGCTGCTAAGAACCATAACTGTTGCTCATCTTTACTTAAATTGCAACTATCTGGAACTAGTACAATACCAACGTTTGTATGGCTTGTAGATATTTGTATAAATCCATCTTTACATTCACTATATTTAGGTTTATATTCTTTTCCTTTCAAGCTAATTATTGGTTTTGTTTTCAATCCAAAATTTCTTATACTAGCTATGCCTCCATAATTACAAATTATAATATATTCATCATCTTCTAGAGAGTATTGCTCATTTCCATATAATTTTGCGATTTTGTTGTAGTCTGATATTTTTATAATGCTTTCTGGTGTGTCAAGTTTCATCATTGGTGATTGCTTTTTTATTTGTTCTGTGGCTTCTCCCAATGTCTTTTCCCACGTAAATTCTTCTACATCATAAATTGGTATTTCTATAATGTCTTTTAATAGTTTTATATCAAAACCATTTTGTGTAAGAGTGTATAAAATACTTTGGGTTGAATCATATTGTAATTCTTGTGAATACTTATTTTTATTATCATTTACTTTCAAATTAGCAGACTTATATAAATTCAAATCTACTGGCGTCATTTTTTCTATGTCTGCTTGCATAGAATTTTTTAATGCAATTGATGATGATAATGCAGTAATTGTCATAAATAGCATTAAACATATTACACTCATACTAATTACAGTTGTATTTATGTTATTGTGTAATTGTCTTAATACAAACATATTTGTTCCCTTTAAGTATGTACTTTTCTTAGTTTGAAGAAGTTTTAAAATTAGTCCTGAGAAAGACCAGAATATTAAAACCGTTCCAGCAATTCCAATCAATACTGATATTCCAATTGCTTTAGTTGTTTCATCAACATTCTTCATTTTGAAAACACCTTTTGTTACCATCCAGTAAGCATAGCTTAAACCTATGGCAGCAATTATAAAAACAATAATACATATTATTGGATTTTTCATTCTTACTTGTTCATTCTTTTTACTTGCTGTTAGCAGACTTATTAATTTATATCTTGAGATTGTGAATGTATTGAAAACCATTACTGCTAAAAACATTACAGCAAAATATATACAAGTTTTTATACAAGCATTTTGTGAAAATACAAATTCAAATTCACTCATATCTGCTTGAAATAGTTTTGCTACTAATATTGACATAAATTGTGATGCAAATATTCCTAATATAAGTCCTATTGCAAGTGAAATTATTCCTACAAATATTGTTTCTAGTAATAAGATTTTAGAAATTTGTCTTTTGCCCATTCCTAAGGTCATATATATTCCAAATTCTTTTTTTCTTCTATTTATTAAAAAATTATTGGCATATACAATTAAAAGTCCTAATATTACTGCAATAAATATTGATACCATACCCAACATATTTATCATAAGTTTTATCATTTCTTTAGTAGAGCTAGATACTTGAAGCATTGCCTCTTGGCTGTCAAGAGAGTTAAACATATAAAATAATGCTACACCTAAAACTAAAGTAATAAAGTATATTGCATAATCTTTAAAACTTTTTTGCATGTTTCTTGCAGATAATTTAAATAACATCGTTTAGCTCACCTCCAAGAAGGGTTTGCACTTCAATTATCTTCTCGAAGAATTGTTTTCTTGTATCATTGCCTTTTATTAGTTCATTAAAGATTTTTCCATCCTTTATGAATATAATACGGTCTGCATAACTAGCTGTAAAGGCATCATGTGTAACCATTAAAATAGTTGCCCCTAATTTTTCGTTTAATGTTGTAAATGTTTCTAGTAATTGTTTTGCAGATTTTGAATCTAAAGCACCAGTTGGCTCATCTGCCAATACTAATTGCGGATTTGTAATAATTGCTCTTGCAGATGCAACTCTTTGTTTTTGTCCTCCTGATAATTGATAAGGATATTTACTAAGAATATTACTTATATCTAGTTTATTGGCAATTTCTTTAACTCTTTTATCAATTTCATGTGCATTTACTTTTTGAATTGTAAGGGCTAAAGCAATGTTTTCGTATGCTGTAAGTGTATCTAACAAGTTGAAGTCTTGAAATATAAATCCTAATTCTTCTCTCCTAAATTTATTAAGTTTGTTTCCTTTTAATTTTGTAATATCATTTCCATTTATAATAATATGTCCTGTTGTTACTCTATCAATTGTTGATATACAATTTAAAAGTGTTGTTTTTCCTGAGCCTGATGCTCCCATTATTCCAACAAATTCTTTTGATTTTACATTGAAACTAATATTATCTACAGCCTTTGTTAAGTTTGATTTGCTACCATAATATTTTTCAACATTTTTTACTTCTAATATATTTTCCATTTCAGATTTACCTCCCTTTATGTTTTTATTATAGTAGCTTTATAAATTAGTTGCCATCGATTTTGCCTACATTTACATTACATTTTTGTAATGTTTAAACTAAATTTGTATAACTGCTATTTGGAAATACTATTTTTATTTCTGTTCCTTTTTCTTCTTCTGAATTAAGCTCAATTGCTATTCCTAATTTGTCACATAACTTTTTACATAAATACAAGCCTATTCCAGTAGACTTTTTGCCTGATAACCTTCCATTTGTTCCTGTAAAGCCTTTTTCAAATACTCTTGTAATTTCACCTTTTTTTATTCCTATTCCATTGTCTTTTATGTATAAAATAACATTTTCTTTTTGGGCTTTGCTATAAATTTCTATATTAGGCTCAACATCTTTATTTTTGTATTTTATGCTGTTTTGTATAATTTGATTTAAAATAAAAATTATCCATTTACTATCTGTGTTTACTGTATTTTCTAAGTCGTGTATATTGATTTCAGCTTTTTCTTGTATTAGAACATTTTTGTTTTTCTTAATACTTTCATTCACAATTTCTTTCAAATTACATTTTTTTATATAATAATCCTTCTCAACTGTATTGCTTCTTGCATAAAACAAGGCTTGTTCAATATAGTTTTCAACTTTGTCTAGTTCTTCTTCTATGCTTCTAGTTGCCGAGTTTTTATTGTTTTCTATAATCATTTTACTTGTTGCTATTGGAGTTTTTATTTCATGAATCCATAATTCAATATATTCTTTGTAATCTTCTTGTAAGTATTTATACTTATTTACATTTTCATGCATAGACTTGTTTACTTGATCAAGTGTATCTTTTAATATTTTTCCTTCTATAAAATCTGGAGTTTCTACAATCTCTGTAATTAAATACTTTTCAGTTAACTCATCTAATATATTTTGTAATTTTGTATAATACTTTTTCTTTTTAAAATATTCATAAAGCAAGCCTATTGAGTATGAAGTTATAATTACTATTGGAATATATATTTTAATGAATTGATTTGTTTGATATGCCATAAAAAATATTTCTATCGTAATTAAAGAAAATATTATTAAAAATATTGTTAATGCTTTTTCTTTTATAAACTTTAAAAAACTCATTCCATATTCGCTCCTTTTAATATATATCCTTGTCCTCTTTTTGTTTCTAGTAGTTCTTTTAATCCTAGTTCTTCTAACTTGTTTCTCACTCTTGTAATATTAACTGTTAATGTACTATCTCCTATAAAATCTTCGCTATCCCATAAACAGCCCATTATATCTTCTCTTGATACGATTTTATCTCTGTTTTGTACTAGATATTTTAAAATTCTAAACTCATTTTTAGTTAACTCAATACAATTATCACCCTTTTGAATTGTACTTTTATTTATATTTAATACAAAGTCTTTTGCATCTATAATATCAGCATTTTCATTTGACATATTTGTTCTTCGTAACAACGAATTTATTTTAGCAAGTAAAATGTGAATATTAAAAGGTTTGGTAACATAGTGATCTGCTCCATTATTTATGCTTAATAGCTCGTCTATTTCATTGTCTCTGCTTGTTACCATTATAATTGGCATATTAGATTTTTTTCTTATTTCCTTGCATATAAATTCTCCATCTGCTCCTGGTAAATTGATATCTAGTAACAATAATTCTGGGTTTATTTTAAGAATATTATCTAATGTATTTTCAAAGTTTTTTAAACTTTCTGATTTATATCCATTATTGTTTAAGCATATTTCTAATTCGTTTCTTAGTTTTTCATCATCTTCTACTATTAAGATTTTTTGCATTTCACACTACCTCCGTTATCATTATATCATACATTACAAGTAACAAATCCTACATTTTTGTAATGTTTTTAAAGCATATAAAATTTAAGGATAGATAATTTTTAAAAATATCTATCCTTTCATCATATTTCAATTTTGCAACTTCATCTAGGTATTTCAATTTATCTTTTAAATTATATAAGTGCATTTGAAGTTTTCTTTTTGCAAATTGTAATTTCTCGCTATCATTAACATGACTCTTTCTCAACTTTATTCAAATAGAAATTATATATTTTATTGTTTGCTATATTCATAAGTTT
>CAKOTK010000014.1 GCA_934120135.1 uncultured Clostridia bacterium
GAACACAGAAGTCAAGCTCCAATGTGCCGACGATATTTGCGGGTTACCCTGCTGAGAAAATAGGTTGTCGCCAGTTTATAATTTCTCCATTAGCTCAGTTGGTAGAGCGCTCGGCTGTTAACCGATAGGTCGTTGGTTCGAGTCCAACATGGAGAGCCAATAAAAATGAGTAGTCTTTAGACTACTCGTTTTTATTTGTTTTTGGATTCAAGCAATTACTTATTGTTAACAGCTGAGCGTGGTAGAGCGCGAGGCTTTAACTGTGACGAAATCGAGCGCGTCCAGTGGACGAATCAGCGAGATTGAGGAAATGCAGAAACTATCGTTTCAGCGATTGCGTTCAGTCAAACGCTGAAATGATAAGTTTCAAATCGTATGGTCGTTGGTCACTTAAATTCGAAAATATACCAACGACCTATCGGTGTTATAGCAAAGCTATTAACTGATGAATAAACGAGCGCTGCCTGTGGCAGTTGAAGAAAACTTATGTGAATAATTTATTACTAAATTAAGAAATATAAGTGAAATGTGAATGAATAATATTGATTAAGTATAAAAAATAATATATTATATAAATAATACATAAAATTAAAATCATATAAAGAAAGGAGAAAAATATGGAAGAAAATACAGATTCAAAACTAATTTCGCAGACATTCTTTTGGATGTTTTTAGGATTGCTAGGAACAGCTATAGTATCATGGTACACATATTCGTCAGGACTTTTAGTTAAAATAATTATCAATGACATGTGGAGAGTATTATTAATAGCAGAGGTGCTAGTAGTAATTTTATTTTCATTATTATTTAGAAAATTATCTCCAACATTTGTTGGGATATTGTACTTTGCATATGCAACTCTAAATGGTGTTACACTATCTTCAATATTTTATTGCTTTGAATTAAATTCTATTATATATCTATTTTTAGCATCAGCACTATTATTTGGTGGTCTTGCACTTTATGGATATAAAACAGAACGTGATATAAGTTCGTGGCATAACATATTGTTTGCAGTACTTATAGTTGGAATCATTTTAAGTATTATAAATATATTTATTGGAAATGGTATGTTAGACATTATATTAGACTGGATTATATTATTAGTTTTTTTTGGAATAACTGTGTATGACATGAACAAAATAAAAAGTTTACAATATGAAGAAGGCATTAACCAAGAAAAATTATATATATATGGAGCCATGCAATTATATTTAGATTTTATAAATATATTCTTAAGAATACTATCTATCTTTGGAAAAAGAAGAGACTAGTTGTATCAAAACAATGCTTGTATTCATATTATATATTAAACACTACCTAGTGTTGAATGGAGTTGAAAAATATGGAATCAGAATACGGTTATTGTTGCGAAAAAAAATCAAAATGTAAGAGATGTAATTGCTTAGAAGTTATAGCTGCAATAGTTGGTGCATTATTTGCTTTAGTTATAGGTGCTATAATTGGAGCAGAGTTAGCATCAACAATACTTGGAGCATTAGCTGCAGTAATAGTTTTAGCAATAGTACTTGGACTACTTTTAATTATAACAGTAATTTTGATTATTTGTAAAAATCTTTGCAAAAACAAAATGAACATTACAATATGCTAATATAAGGTTTTTATATAGAGGGTATCTAATTTAGATACTCTCATTTTTTGAACAATATTCAAAAAAGTGTTGATTATTTTTATGTATGGTAATATAATAATTATTGAACGATATTCAAAATTAGAAAATTTGAATAAATGACTAGAGAGAAGTAAAAGGTGAGATAACATGTAATATGGAGTTTTTTAGATAGCTGGAGTAAGGTCAAAAAAATTTTAGAACACATAAAGGTAATAGAAAAAGTGTAGTATTTAGATTGGTAATGGGATTTAAGAAATGGAGGTTAAAAATGATAGAAATTAAAAATGTAACCAAAATCTATAATGGAGAGAAAAAGGCTGTAGACAATATTTCTTTTACAGTAAATAACGGAGAAATATTTGCTTTTATAGGTCATAATGGTGCTGGAAAAACAACAACTATAAAATCAATAGTGGGTATTTTAGATTTTGAAGAAGGAGATATTTTGATTAACGGAAAATCAATAAAAAAATCTCCAATTGAATGTAAAAAGCAAATGGCTTATGTTCCGGATAATCCTGATTTATATGAGAATATGAAGGCAATTGATTTTATAAATTTTATATGTGATATGTATGAAGTTTCAAAAGATGTAAGAGAAGAGAATATAGATAAATATGCAAAGATGTTTGAAATGCAAGAAAAATTAGATGACTATATTTCATCATTTTCACATGGAATGAAGCAAAAAATAGCACTAATTGCAGCAATGGTACATAATCCTGATGTTTTAATAATGGATGAACCTTTTGTAGGGTTAGATCCAAAAGCAGTGTTTGATATAAAAGAAGTAATGAAAGATATGTGCAAACAAGGCAAGACTATATTTTTTTCAACTCATATATTAGAAGTTGCAGAAAAGCTTTGTGACAGAGTTGCAATTATAAAACAGGGAAAGATTGTTAAAATAGGAAACATGAAAGAAATAAAAGGTGATGAATCATTAGAACAAGTATTTTTAGAACTAGATGAAGGAGAAAAAATATGAGTAAGATAATATCATTACTAAAAGCAGTAATGTCACAAGACATGAATTTATTTAGATATAAATTAAAAAAGAAATCATCTAAAATATCTAGTATAATGTTTCCAATATTCTTAGCGATACTTGTAATGGTGGGAATAGGAACTTATGCAGTTATGTTTGCTTATGAACTTGCGCCACTTAATCTGACTCATGTTGTGTTGACAATGTATATACTTTTTACAGTAGTAATAACTCTGATAGAAGGAATTTATAAAACGCAAGGAATATTATTTGATGCAAAAGATAGTGATTTGTTATTTTCACTTCCAATAAAAAAATCAACAATATTTTTTGTAAGAATATTTAAATTACTAGTATTTCAATATTTATATAACCTATTATTTATGCTTCCAGCATTTGCTGTATATGCGTATTTTGAAAAGCCGGGAATAAGTTTTTACCTTATATCAATTATAATGACACTTTTAATTCCTATAATACCTACTATAATATCAGCTTTATTAGGAAGTATAATAAAAACTATATCAGTTAAATTTAAGGCACAAAAACTAATACAGGTATTATCTACAACAATAGTATTTATAGGTATTTTTTTCCTATCATTCAAATTAAAAGATATAATAACAAGTGTAGTTCAAAATGCAATGAGTATAAACAATACATTAACAAATATTTACTATCCGGCAAAGCTGTATATACAATTGATACAAGATTTTAAAATACAAGATTTTTTAATGCTATTGGCAATAAATATTATTCCAGCAATATTATTTATCTATATAGCAAGTATAAATTATTTTAAGGTTATATCAAAATCAAAAGAAACAAGCGGTAGCAAAAAAAGAAAAAACAATATACAAAATATAAAAACTAAATCTAAAATACAAGCATTGGTTAGTAAAGAAATTAAAAGATATTTTTCATCAACAGTATATATTTTTAATACAGCATTTGGAATTATTTTAATGTTAGTTATAACAATAACATTATGTGTAAACCTTGATGGAGCAATAAATGCTGTTTTAGAAGGAGAAGATATAGGACTGACTATGGAACAAATAAAAAATTACATACCTAAAATATATTTTCAAATTGTAATATATACAGCCTGTATGACCTCGATAACTTCATCTTCTATATCTTTAGAGGGAAAGAGTTTATACATTTTAAAAACAATACCAATAGAAACAAGAAAAATATTTAAAGCTAAAATTATTACAAGCAATATAATAACAATGCCTATAATGTTTATAAGCGAAATTATATTTTTTATAGCTTTTAGACCAGAAAAAAAAGACATTATATTCATACTCTTAGCAACAATAATAATGCCGACTCTTACAGCTATTATAGGACTATTAGTAAATTTGAAACATCCAAAGTTAAATGCATCATCAGATACAGAAGTGGTAAAACAAAGTGCAAGTTCGGGAATTTCTGTACTGATTGGAATGGTGTTAGGAATGGTATCAATAGTAACTGCAGTAATTTTCTATAATTCAATAGATTTGTGTTATATAATTGAATTAACAATATTAGCAGTTATTACAGTAGTTTTGTGGACAATATTAAAAAAATATGGACAAAAAAGATTTATGCAAATTTGTAGTTAAGGAGGTATAATGGTAGAGAAAATTAAACAATCGGAACTAAAGAAAAAACAAATAGTAGAAGCAGCTTTGGAATTGTTTTTTGAAAAGGGATATGAAGGTACTTCTATTAGAATGATACAAAATAAAGTTGAAAGTCCAGTAGGATTATTTTATTATTATTTTGAATCAAAAGATGCCGTTTTTGAAGAAGCAATAAAATTATTTTTTGAAAGTTATGAAAAAAAAATGCAAAATGTAATTGACTCAAGTAAAAACAAGCCTGATGAAGTTTTAACAAAATACATAAATTATATGGACTATGCAACACAAGACTTTCGTAGCAAATATTTAGCAAAGTTGCACTGGACTATATTATCAGCAATTAGAGAATATACATTAAGAGTAATGAAAAAATATATATTATTAATATTACAAGATTATGTTGAAAATGGTGTTATAAGAATACCAAAAGAAAATATAACAGTAACAGCAAATTTGATAGCTTTTGGAACAGGTGGAAGTATACTATATCAAAGTAAAGAGGTATATGAAAGTCAAAAAGATGACATTTTTAATAAGATATCAAAAGTGTTGGGTACAAATAAATTTTAGAAAGGAATGAAAAAAATGAAAAGTTTTGGAAATGTACTATGGGGAATAGTTTTAATTGTAGTAGGATTGATTATAGGAGGAAATGCACTTGGAATTACAAATATAAATATATTTTTTGATGGATGGTGGACTTTATTTATAATAGTACCATGTTTTATAGGACTATTTAAAGAAAGAGAAAAAACAGGAAATATAATAGGATTATTGATTGGAGTTGTACTATTATTATGTTGTCAAGATTTATTAAACTTTGATATGATATGGAAATTAGCACTTCCAACAGTTTTAATTATAATTGGTATCTCATTTATATTTAAAGATACGTTTAATAGTAAAATTAGCAAAGAAATAAATAAATTAAATGAAAACAGACCTAAAGATAGCGAATATTGTGCAACATTCTCAGGTCAAAATGTGAAATTTGATGGAGAAAAATTTAATGGAACAGAGCTTACTGCTGTATTTGGTGGAGTTAAATGTGATTTAACAAAAGCAATAATTGAAAATGATGTTGTAATAAATGCTACAAGTGTATTTGGCGGAATAGATATTTTAGTTCCAGAGAATGTAAAAGTAAAAATCAAATCATCTTCAATATTTGGAGGAGTAGACGAAAAAAGAAAATCTGATACTACAGATGGACATACAATTTATGTAAATGCTACATGTATATTTGGAGGTGTTGATATAAAATGACAACTGCTCAAAGAATAATTAAATATTGTGCAATTGCATTTGCTATCTTTCTAATAGTTACAATAATATCTGGAATATTAAGTGGGATATATGGGCTTGCAAGTGCAATAGGATTAAAAAAAGGAACAATAAATGAAACTGGTAGCATAAATTTAGAAGGTGACTTAACAGCGTATTTAGATGTTGATGTTGCATATAGTAACTTGAATATAAAAGTAGGAAAAGAATTTTTAGCTCAAACTAATAATGAAAATATACAATGCAAACAAGATGGAAACAGATTAAAGATAAAAGAAAAAAATTTAAAATGGTTTGCAAAAGACAGTGATGGCGATTTGACTATATATATTCCAGAAGATTTGAAACTTGAAGAAATAAAAATAAATACAGGAGCTGGTAAAGTAAATATTGAATCTTTAATGACTCAAAAATTAAGACTAAATTTAGGTGCAGGAGAAGTTAGAATTGGATCAATAAATGCAGATGAAGCTGATATAGATACTGGAGCAGGAAAATTTACAATTGAATCAGGAAATATCAATAATTTAGATTTTGATATGGGTGTTGGAGAAACCAATGTAACAGCTAAAATAACAGGAAAAAGTGAAATTGATACTGGAATTGGAGCATTTACACTTAAATTATTAGAAAGTGAAGAATATTATAAATTTAAGGTTAATAAAGGAATTGGAGATATAACTATTGGCGGAAAATCTATTTCTGATAATCAAAAAATTGGAAATGGTGAAAACTTTATTGATATTAGTGGCGGAATAGGAAAAATAAAAATAGATTTTGAATAATAGGGGGAAATAATAGTGGGACTAATACTAAAGAATGTATCTAAAACATTTACAGGAAAAAAAGTAGTTGATAATATATCTTTTTCACTAGAAGAACCAGGAGTTTTTGGATTACTTGGAACTAATGGTGCTGGAAAGACAACAACAATTAGAATGTTATTAGGAATAATAAAAAAAGATAGTGGAGAAATTACATGGAATGGTAAAAAGGTTGATAGAAAAGCTGTAAACTTTGGTTATCTTCCAGAAGAAAGAGGAGTATATCCAAAAGTTAAAATATATGATCAATTGATGTATTTTGCAGAATTAAAAGGAATGAAAAGAAGTGAAGCAGATAAGACAATAAATGAATGGGCTAAAAGATTAAAAGTTGAAGAATACATGCAACAACCTGCTGAAAAATTATCAAAAGGAAATCAACAAAAAATTCAATTTATGACAGCAGTTATACATAACCCAGAATTAGTGGTACTTGACGAACCTTTTAGTGGATTAGATCCAGTAAATACAGAATTATTAAAGAATATAATAATTGACTTAGTGAAGAATGGAAAATATGTAATAATGTCAGCACATCAAATGGCAACGATTGAAGAGTTTTGTAGTGATATATTAATATTAAATAAAGGAAAAACAGTATTACAAGGAAATTTAAGAGAAATTAAAGAATCTTACCCTGCAAATAGAGTAAAAATAGAAACAAATAAGAACATAGATGAATATGTAAAAAAATTAGAATTAGAAATTGAAAATGAAACTAATAATGATTACACTATAAAAATAAGTGATGAGAATAAAGCACATGAACTATTAAAGAAATTGATAGACAATGAAGTTATAGTTAATAAGTTTGAAATAATGAAACCAACACTAAATGACATTTTCATAGAAAAGGTAGGTGAATAATATGAAGGATTTATTAGTAGTAATGAAATTTACAATGAAAGATATGATAAAGAGAAAATCTTTCATAATATCAACCATTATTTTTCTAATTATGATAGTAGTTGGATTTAATATTCCAAATATACTAAAATCAATAAATGGAGAAGATACTAGCGATAAATTAGTTATAGTAGACGAAGGAAATATATTTGAAGGTTCACTTGAAAGTCTAAAAAATGCAGATACAGGATATGAAATAGAAATATCAAATGTAAAATATGAAGAAATAAAAGAAAAAATAAATAATGACGAAATTGAATCTGCAATAATTGTTGAAAAAACAAATAATAATGTAAAGATTAGATACATAGTAAAAAATACAACTATGATGACTAATGTTCCAGATGACATAATTTCTATGATGAATTCATTATATTCTAATTTACAAATAAGTAAATTAGGATTAACAGAGAGTCAATTACAATCAATTACTCCAAATTTTGACTATGAATTAGAGCAAACTGAAGAAGAAAAAGCTAATGGAAATGTATTTGCTATAATGCTACTTTCAATTGTATTATTTTATGCTATATATTTTTGTGCATATCAAGTATCAAGTTCTATTACAACAGAAGAAACATCAAAGATTATAGAAACGCTAGTTACTTCAACATCTCCAAGAACAATTGTATTAGGCAAAACCATTGGAATAGGTGTGGTTGGACTATTACAATTGATATTACTAGTTGGAACAGCACTAATAAGTGCTAAAGCATTTTTAGATCCAGAGTTAATAAATAGTATATTAGATATATCTGCAATAACTCCATATTTAGGAATTATTACTGTTATATATTTTATATTAGGATATTTAGCTTATGCTTTATTATATGCATTAACAGGTTCTACTGTAAGTAAGCCTGAAGATATTCAATCAGCTAATGGACCTGTAGCAATGCTTGCAGTAATAGGATTTTATTTATCATATTTTACAATGATGAATCCAACAAGTAGTTTAAATGTGTTTGCTTCAATATTTCCAATTTCATCACCATTTTGTATGCCATTTAGAATAATGATGGGATTAGCAAGTACAACAGATGTTTTAATATCAATTGCTGTTTTGATTATAACAATTTTAGTAATAGCAAAAGTTACAATAAAGATATATTCAAATGCTATTTTAAACTATGGAACTAAAATGGGAATAAAAGATATAATGAAAATGTATAAGGATAAGAATAATTAGGAGTTGCTTCATCTGCCACAGGCAGCGCTCGTTGATTCATTGGCTAATAGTAATTTTTTTGATATTTGAAGGTTTACAAAAAATTGAAAATTATTTGACAGAGTTAAAAAAATGTGCTATTATATAAATACACTAAACAATGTACTCTAGTTCGGCTGTGTTATATTGTTTACTAGTATGTGTACCTGTAATGCACATACTTTTTTATTGTATAGAAAAAATTGAAATCTTTAACTATAAACAAGGTTAAGTTATCTTGGACTGTGCATATTTGCAAAGCAAAATGTACATGTGGCATTTATACTAAAAAAGTAGGAAAGCACCTGTAATACTTTCCTACTTTCGACTATGTATGACACTTTAGTCTTTACTCTTTTTTGTTTCTTCTAATTTAGATTGAAGACTATTGTTTTTATCTCTTTCTGCTAAAAGCTGTTCAACTAAATTTAGAATAAGTTCGGCTTGTGTCATATCATATACCTCCTTTCCGCCTTTATGTAAAAGACTGCCTTCTGACATTGAAAGGTTGGTAATATTTTACAATATTTTTTGGCAGTATTCAAGCGAACAAGACAAATTTATATAATAAATATAAAAATAAGAGATATTTTATGCATATTCATAAACTCGCTTCATCTGCCACAGGCAGCGCTCGTTTGTTCATCAGTTAATAGCTTCGCTATAACACCGATAGGTCGTTGGTATAAAATAAAAAAGAAACAGATTTTAATATCTGCTTCTTTTATTGGCTCTCCATGTTGGACTCGAACCAACGACCTATCGGTTAACAGCCGAGCGCTCTACCAACTGAGCTAATGGAGAATATTTTTAAAACTGAAGTTATTATAGTACACATTATACCAAAGTGCAATAGTTTTTATACAAAAAATTAAAAAAGTATTGAAAATAAAAAAATGTTATGGTATTCTTAAGTAAGATATGTACAAGTATCTTACTTTGTTTTTTTGTAAGATAAAAATCTGACCTTTGCACATTGACTTTTTAGTTGTATGAAAGGATAAAATCGACTGAGTTACAACTAAAGTATGCACATTGAAAATTAAATAGAGTAAACCTGCGAAATACAGTTAAAAATGAGCAAATGTGCATAAAAAGAGAAAAAAGTGTACATATTAAAAATACAAAATGAAAAAAGCTAAAATAAAAAACATAAGAAATAGGAGGAAGATAATCTTGAATAAAAAAGAGAATAAAATAAGTAAAGAGATAAAAATAAATAAAAAATCAGCAAGAAGAAATTACTCAAATCAAACAGGTATTACTCTAATTGCGTTAGTAGTAACTATTGTGGTCTTACTAATACTTGCAGGAGTAAGTATAAACGCAATATTTAGTGATAACGGAATAATAGAAAAAGCCAAAGATGCTCAAAACAAAATGGACCAAGCAACACAAAATGACTTAGACGCAATAGATGGTTTAAGCAATTGGATAGATAGTAAAACAAATGAAAATGCAGGTGGAAGTACAGGAGGAAATACAACAACTAGTGATTTGCCAAGTGTAGCAAATAAAACAATACCATATTATCCAGATAATACATTTACAAAAGTAGAAGGAACAGATTTAAGTAATGGATTAGTAATAAAAGATGCAGAAGGAAATGAATATGTATGGATAGAAGTACCAAAAACTGCAGAAGTATATCCAACAGCAGGATTAAAAATAACAAATTTTACAGAAACCGAATATACAGCAATAGAAACAGATTTGCACACATATACGGATTATTATAGAAATGGAACAAGTTATAAAGACACATATTATTCAGATGCTACAACAGGATTAACAAGTGAAAAATATACAGAATTAAAACAAAAAATGTTAAAAAGCGTATATGAAAATGGAGGCTTTTGGATAGGGAGATATGAGGCCGGAATAACAAAAAATAGAACTTCAACAATTGAAGCAACAACAACAGAACTACTATCAAAACAGGGAACAGTAGAAAATGCAGTATATCCATATAATTATGTAACATGTAGTCAAGCACAAACATTGGCAAGTCAATTATCAACAGGAAAAAATTATACAAGTAGTTTAATGTTTGGAGTACAATGGGATTTAGTATTAAAGCACATAGAAGTAAAAGAAGGAACAGATGATACTAAATTAGCAGCAATAAAAACAGCACTTCGAAGTGATAGTTCAAGTTGGGGAAATTATAAAGAGGCAAGTTTTGAAATAAATAGAGGAAAATATGCAAAATATGCAGCATTAACTACATGGTATAATTATAATAATGAAAGTGGACTAGCAAATTGCGTAACATATGCAAATGGAAAAAGTACAAAACTTTCAACAAGTTCATATGGTAACACAATATTATTAACTACAGGATCAAGTGATGAATGTAAAAAAATGAATATATACGATTTAGCTGGAAATGTATATGAATGGACATTAGAATATACCTCTGATACCAGCCGTCCTTGTGCTGGTAGGGGTGGCAGTTACACCGGCCATGGCTCGTACTATCCAGCTTCTAACCGTAACACCTACCGTACGACTGACAGCAACGACGGCCTTGGATTTAGGACCTCACTTTACAAGTAGTAGCACTGACCACTGGTTCGATAAACTAGAAAAAATGAACAAATACGATGTTAGCGCTAATGCGTTTAACACGTACTTTAGCGCATCAAATGCTAACTGCAATTGATACTAAAGTAACGGTGTATATAACATATATGGTGTGTAAGAAAATTACACGCCATATGTTTTTTTATGCTCAAAATGTCATTTTTTAAAAGATAATACTTGCTAAACTGTTTAAATAAAGATAAAATAGATAGAGTAAAATGATTTAATAAGTATTAAACAGTAAAATAGTGAGGTATTAACTTTGGAGATTAAAGGAAGAATTAGAGATATTATTTATCGTAATGAAATAAATAGCTATACAATTGCAACATTTGAAACAGATGAAGAAGAAACTACTGTTGTGGGTTATCTTCCTTTTATTGAAAAAGGTGATAATCTAAAAATAACTGGTAATTTTGTTGAACATCCTGAATATGGTAGACAATTAAAAATTGAGACTTTTGAAAAGTTAATGCCAGAAGATTTAGATTCAATAGAAAATTATTTAGCAAATGGAAAATTTAAGGGGATAGGTCCTGCAACAGCTAAAAGAATGGTTAATACTTTTGGCAAAGATGTAATAAATATTATTAAATTTGAACCTGAAAAGTTATCTTGTATAAAAGGAATTACTGAGGAAAAAGCAATCGAAATTTCGCAAAGCTTTAATGAAAATTGGGAAGTATGGCAAATTGTTAGTTATCTAGAAAAATTCGGAATTGGTCCACAAAGTGCAGAAGGAATATATAAAAAACTAGGGCCAAATACAATAACGACAATAGAAGAAAATCCATATATTTTAATAGATTTGACAGTTAGGGTTAACTTTGCACAAATAGACCAGATTGCTATAAAAATGGGAATGGATTTAGAAAATGATAAACGTATTAGAAGCGGTATAAAATATGCACTTAAATTATCTACTAATAATGGACATTGTGCAGTATTATATGAAAATTTGATTCAGTTTGTAAAAGATTTACTAAATGTTTCAGAATCGATGATAGAAAACAATATTATATTTTTGAAAACAAAAAATGAAATTGTATTAGAAGATAGAGAAAATCAGGAGTGGGTATATTTATATAATTATTATGTGGCTGAAAAAAATGTTGCTGAAAGTTTGATAGCTTTAGATAATTATTTAAATGTAAAAGAAATTAGTAATTTTGAAAAGAAATTAAAGAAAATTGAAAAACATTCTGATTTAGAATTATCTGAAAAACAAAGAGAAGCGGTAATTGCAGTTCAAGAGCATAATGTTTGTGTAATTACTGGTGGACCGGGTACAGGAAAAACTACTATAATAAAAACAATAATTGAAATGTATAAACAAGAGGAGAAAAAGGTTGTACTATGTGCACCTACTGGAAGAGCCGCTAAAAGAATGAGTGAATCTACTGGAGAAGAAGCTAAAACTTTGCATAGATTATTAGAGATTGGAAAAACAAGCTCAGATGAGTTACAAAATATAGATCCAAATGTAGAAGTTGAGCCCCTAGATGCAGATGTGATTATTGTTGATGAAGTATCAATGGTTGATATATTTTTAATGAATTATTTATTACAAGCAATTTATAAAGGAACCAAACTAGTATTAGTTGGAGATAGTAATCAGTTACCATCAGTTGGACCAGGAAATGTATTAAAAGATATTATACAATCTGAAAGACTTACTACAATTACATTAAACAAAATTTTTAGACAAGCAGCTAAGAGTAAAATTATTTTAAATAGCCATAAGGTAAATGAGGGCATTAGTATTTTTAGTAAAGATGAACAAAACGAAAATGAAGAATTATTAGAAGACTTTTTCTTTATAAATGAAACCAATAAATTAAAAGTGCTAGAGAATATAATTTCACTATGTACAGGAAGACTAGAAAAGTATGGAAACTATACTTTTGCTCAAAACATACAAGTAATTAGTCCAACAAAAAAAGGAGAACTTGGAACCAAAGAATTAAATAAGAGTTTGCAACAAGCTATAAATCCGGAATCAGAAGAAAAGAACGAAAGAAAGTATATAGATTCTGTGTTCCGTGAAGGTGATAGAATAATGCAAATAAAAAATAATTATGATATTTATTGGGAGAAAAGAGAATCTACACTTGAAATGGGCAAAGGCGTATTTAATGGAGAATATGGAACAATACTAAATATAGATGAAGTAGAGAAAAAAGTAAAGATTAAGTTTGATGACGATAAATTAGTGTGGTATAACTTTGATGAGCTTGAGCAAATAGAACATTCATACTGCATTACCGTGCATAAGGCTCAACGGAAGCGAATTTGATGTAGTTATTATGCCAATAGTACAGGCTGCGCCAATGTTACTTACTCGTACATTACTATACACTGCAATGACAAGAGCAAAAAAATTACTTATTTTAATTGGAAATCCTAATATTATAGAATTTATGACGCAAAATGCAGATAGTAAAAAAAGAAATACAGGGTTAGAATTTAAATTGAGAAATTTATAGTTTTATATTGACTTCAGTGTTAAAATAATATAAACTATTACCATAGGGGAAATAAAAATACCATTAAAAAGGAGGTGAACCCCTATGCAGGAAGAGTTACTATTAGAGATACTTAATGTAGTCAAAAGGTCAGAAGCAGAAAACAAAAAAGCAATAGAAGAACTAAGGGCATCTGTAAACAGACTAGAAGAAAAGGTTGATAGACTAGAGACAAGATTTGATAGCTTAGAAGTAAGATTCGATGGACTAGAAGAAAAAGTTGATAGACTAGAAACAAGATTTGA
>CAKOTK010000015.1 GCA_934120135.1 uncultured Clostridia bacterium
TTTCACTTGTTAAAAATTGATCTATTCCTTGAGTAAATTCTACTTTATCTGTTAAATCTATATCACAAACTGTTGCACTATAACTTACACTATATGCTGTCTCTTTCTTATTCCCTGCCTCATAATTTGCATATATTTGTCCTTTATTTATACTTGGTACTGTATCCATTTCAAAATCTAGAATTTCCCCTATTGTTTCTATTGATACTTTACCAGTTACTGGTACATCATAGGCTTTTCCCTGTCTTGCCTCACATTCAACTATTAGCTCACCACTGTTATATACTTCTATATTAGCATTTGCTTTCATATCATATTTTATTTCATTTGTGCTATCTATCACATAATCATAGGCCTCTTTTGTATCAAAAATAAATGTAACTAAATATTTATCCTGAACATTTTTTACCCATGATATTTTGTCTTGCTTATTTGCAACATTTATTGTTAATGTTCCTGTTGAAGCGTCATAATTGTAGTTTCCTGTTGTAAAGTTCTTTCCATCTTTTTCTCCATTTGTTGCTTCTGTGCTTGTTGCAATCACATTACTTGATGTTGGTTTTATATTATTTAGTTCTGGTGCTAATATTGAAATTTTAGTTGTTTTAATTGGTAATTTACTGTTCTCTATTCCTGATTCTATACTGTATTGAAGTATTACTCCATATTTTTCTCCTATATGATATGGAATTTGTTTAGTTGTATTTGCCTTTAATACTGCATTTAGTGTTTCTGTTTCACTCCAAGTAAGCTTGTTTATAACTTGTTTTGATATATTATTTGTTTTTCCATTTCCATCTACATATGTTGCTGTAAAGTTTGTTAATGTCTCTTTTTCAAAATTATCTAACATAACTTCTTCTTCATTTAATAACTTAACTGGAATTTCTAAAGTTACATCTGTACCATTGTTTAATTTACCTAGTATAATTTTATTTTTTTCTATATCAACACTTTGGATGTTTTCATTCTTTATTTGTTCTGCTATTTTAAAGTTCATATTTGTAAAACTAATTACTGAATTTTCTAAGTACCCTGCATTTTTGACTTTAATGTTGACAAACAATTTTGCTGTATTTTCAATTTTTTCAGTTTTACTATGAGTTCCTCCTTCAAAATATGAGTTGAATTCTATATTAGAATTTTGGGTTTTTGAGTTTTGACCAGAAAGTTCTGTCTCTGATAAAGCATATGTTATTCCATAACTACCAATTATAGACAAATCGGCACTTATTATGCATGTAAGTATTAATATTGCAATTGCTTTTTTTATTAACTTGCTCATAGTCCCCTCCTTAAGATTTTTAATATATTATTTCATTTTTTATATTCATACCTATTCATATATATTTTATCATTTTCGTCATGTTTTTACAATATTTTCAGAGCTAGGAAAACCTGGTAACACTGGTAAAATGTGACGTTCAACTTACGGAACTACACATATTGAACCCAATATTAAATTTATGTTACAAATGTAATTTAACCATTTTCTATGCAAAAAAAGAAACCTTATAAGGATTTCCTTATAAGGTTTCTAATAATTATTTAACAAGAACTTTTTTCTTAATGAATATCACTGCTCCTGCTATTAATACTATCACTGCAATTCCTAGTCCGAAGTATAAGTATGTATTACCAAATGGTGGTAAAATTAATACGTTTTCTGCTCTTGCACTATCTATTTCTGTTATATCTTTTGTTGGATCTTGATTTCCTACTACTGAGTAAGCCATTCTTCTTCCAACACTGTTTGAAGTTTGTAATATTTCAGCTATATTTTGATAATTCATGTCGTCATCTGTATTTTGAGATGTGATAGTTTGTGTTAGTATTAAGTCTCCTGAAGTTTCTTCTCCTGGTTTTAATGCTTTGTTTAACTTATTTGTTGCAATTATAGTATTGTATTTATCCAATGAATCTTTTAATGCTCTGTCTACATTGCTGTCTGCATTTCTTGAGCTGATAAGTTGTTCTGTATTTGTAGCTGTCCAGCCATTATTATCAACCATTCTATATTGTAAGTTATTTGCTACATAATCTACAAGTAAATCTGCCGTAGTTGTTACTATATTTCCTTCAGATGCTCCGGTTGCTTTATAGTAGAAGTCTTTTCCTGTATAGTCTGTTTCTCCTACGTTCTTTACAGTTAGCTTATAGCTTATTCGTATTGTTGCACCATGCATTAGTTCTGAATCCATTGTTATTTGAATAAGTCCGTTTCTTCCTCCTGAGTTTGTATCTGTTACTATCTTGTTAATATCTGTTTTACCTGAATAACGGTTGTATGTTGAGTTTGATTTGCTATCATCGTAGAATTCATCATATTTTCCGTTTTTCATTTTACTAATTACATTATAGTCTGTATGTCTTATCCAAGCTAGGTTTGCTACTGCATCTTCTGCATCAAATAATACACTTCCATTTGCTAATGTTACTTTTACATTTGTTACTTGTTTGTTTAACTCTAATTGAGCTTTTGGTCTTTCTGTTAATCCAAAGTCAAGATTATTAATAGTGTAATTTCCATTTAGGTGGTTGTCAAATTTATATTCATCTTTGTTGTTATCACCCTTATCTTTACTACTATTATCACCAATTGTTGATTGTCTGTTATATTCACCTTCAATTACTATAACTCCAGTTTGTGCAATCATCTGTGTATTTTTAATCAATTCATCTTTAAGATCAGTTTTTGCATATGGTGATGTTAAAACTTCTGCACAATAGTTTTTAACATTTTTGTTAGAGTAATTAATTACAGATTCTCTTCCTTGTAGTGTTATTTCTTGTTTAGCATCTTTTTCATTATATATATGTTTAGTTGAGTCTTTATAATCTGTAAGTGGTCCTTCACTTTGATTAATAGTAACTTTTATGTTTTCCCAAATATCTTTTGCATCAGATAAGTTCTTCTCAAAGGCATCAGATGCTTTTATGTCATAATATGTGTCTGTATATTTAGAAATTTCATTTCCATTCATATCTTTTTGATATACTGTTGATTTGAAATCTTGACCATTATATGATACATTATTTGCTCCACCGTTATTTGTTGTTAATACAGTGCTGTCATTATGTCCATACATAAATCTTACAACATAGTTACCTGGTACAAATTTTGAAAATTCATAAGTTCCTTCTTTACTTGTAGTCGTTGTTTGCCATAAGAATTCTTCTCCGTTGTCTAGTTTTTCAACTAACTGTACTGTAACTCCTTGTATTTTTATTTCGTCATTTTCTCTTACACCATCGCCGATTACAGCTTCACTTGTTTTGCTTGTTCTTTGG
This sequence comes from uncultured Clostridia bacterium, assembly GCA_934120135.1. Taxonomy (GTDB): domain Bacteria; phylum Bacillota; class Clostridia; order TANB77; family CAG-508; genus CAG-273. Next base: position 3,292 of record CAKOTK010000015.1, read on the forward strand.
TCTTCCCAAACTGTACCATTTATCTTTCTTTCTGCATTATCATCTATTTTTACTTGTAATCCTTTTGCACGGTCTGTATCATTTTCAAAGTTCTTTTCATATTTATTTCCAGTTATATCTGCAAGTCTTAAGTTTCCTGGTGTTGAGTTAATGTCAATTATTCCGGCTGGATCTTGACTTGATTTCTTTACGTCATTTGGTAAAACTGTACCATCTGTATAGTATGTTTTGTATCCATTTATTTCGGCATAATTCATTTTTAAGCTATCTTCATTGTCTAATGTTACTGGATTATCTCCATTTGCATTTACCTTAAATGTTAAGTAAATATATGCTTGTTCTCCAACTGCTAATTTTTTACCTGCTAAGCCTTTAACATACACGACATTCATCTTAGTATTTATGTCTCTTGATTCTTTTACATTTGAATCTCCTTGATTTTCTCTTCCGTCATATATACTATTTTGTGTACTGCTATTTATTGGTTTAGCATTTGAAATTGCTGTTTCACTCTTTTTATTATCAAGTATCATATCATGATATTGTTTTTCTTCCACTGCTATTTCTGCATTAGAAGCGTCTGAAGAGTTTGTTTTATACATTACCCAAGAGAAGTCTGGCATATATGTATAGTCTTTATCATAGTAATCTACTACTTCTGCTATTTCACCTAATGTATTTTTAGAGGCATTTCTAATTGTTATTTTATATGTTATGTATGCTTCTAAATTGCTTCCTCCATTTGTTTGTTCTCCTCTATATTGGTAATCAGAATTATAGATTCCATTTACATACATTCCACCATAGTAGTCAGCATAATTTCTCATTCTATATTCAATTTTCCATAAATTTTCATTGCTTTGATCACGTTTGTCATATTTGTATACTTCAGCTTTTCCATTTATTTTAGTTGTTGCATATAGAATATCTTTTCTTAAGGCTAAGTCTACTTCATTTCTTCTTACAAGACCTAAGTCTATAAAGAATTGTCCTGAGTAAAGTGCTTTATAAGTTTTTCCTGCTACTACAACATCTTTTGTATCAAACTTCATTTCTCTTGCTTGTTTTCCGGTTGTATATTTTTGATCTGAGTTTTTATTTACAACAAATTTATCATAAATTGGGTACAAGTCGTGACTTTTTGCATCTTGTGCTCTAGTGTATGCAAATATTTTGCAATCATCTACAAAGTTTAGTTTTTGAGTATCTGCATTTTGACTTTGACTAGTTACTTGTGCCTGATTCAATTTATCTGATACTACTATATTTCCATCTTTTATCTCATAGAATCCATCTATATAGTGCTGTGTTTTATCATAATAGTAGTTTCCATTTTCATCTAGTTTAAAGCCCATTAATTCATAATGTGAATATGCTTTGTTGTATTTGCCATTTGCTCTTTTATAGTTATATGGGTATGCACCTATCTCTGCAAATCTATTATCAAAATCTGTTCTCTCTTTTGATATTTCTGTAGCTTTTGATGTATGTTTCCATTCCTCAGTATTGTATTTGCTTGTATCTCTACTATATTGTGTAGGCACATATAGTTGTCCATTATATTCAAATGCTACATAGTATTTTTTTAGAGGATCTAAATCTGTAAACAAATAACATCCTTCGTCATCTGTACGTTTTTCATCTACTTTAATACCTTTGCTTGTATATAGTACAACTCTTATATTTGGAATTGCTTTATCTATTTTATCTGTGTTATTAAGTCCATCTGGTCTAACTTCTTTATCGCCTAAGCCATCTTCCCATACATATCCGCCTAAATCCATTGATGTATCAAATAAGTCTTTCTCATCTCCTATAATTAGTTCGTCATCAATTAGTTCTCTTTCTCCATCCATCATAGCTAAAGTTTGTTGATGTATAGTTTGTAAGTATCCTGTAGTTCTACAAGAATAACAATCTTTAGGATGGCATCCACTATGTACAGTTTCTCCATCTACTTCACTATAGTGATGGCATGTATGTGAGTGTTTGTTATAGTGTTCATGTGAATATGCAACTTTATATTTTTCTCCTGTATATTTTACATATTGTCCAGTTGCTTTCATATATTGGAATTTTACTTTTACATATATTTTAGTAGTTCTATTTTCCTTATCATTTTCTGCTACACCAATATTTGGATCTTTAAATACAATTTCAAAATCTTCTCCTGATTTTGGATAAGCTTGTGTTGTTCTATCTATTTTATCAGCATCTGGTGTAAAATAATCTGGTGTTATTTCTTGGTTATTTATAATAAATTTTTCTATACTTAGAGTTTTGTTTAATTGTTTTCCATCTTTGTTATAGCAAATTATATCTACCCCAGTAATACCTCCAAATGTCACATTACCATAAGTACCATTTATATAACTAATATTAAAAGGACCTACAGTATACTTTTGTGTAGTTTGATCAATCTTTGTATATACTTTATTTTTTTGTGTATTATTTGATTGTGCTATTTTGTTATTGTTCCCTTCTATATCTATCATAAAGTTTCCATAATCAATAGCTTCTGTATCATATTTAGTTGGTGCTCCATCGTCATGTGATGATGTTCCACTTCCAATTACTAAGTTCCAGTCCGCACGTTTTCCATCTTTTGTATAATAATTTTTAGAATGATAAATACCTTTTTGTTTTTCTTTAGTATATCCGCTTGGACTATCTGATACAATATATGCTATTGCAGGAGATAATGAGCCACTTCCTGATACCCTATATTGTGCATATGTTATTCTTCCTTTTTTTGGTTCAGAAGCATGCCAACATCCCGCTGTATATTGTTTTCCATCTTCTGCTAAAGCTTCTGAATATGATATAGTACTTGTATAATCCATAGGAGATCCAGGTTCTATACAATACAAATATGGTGAACCATTTGTTGGTATTCTCCAATCATTTTTCATCTCTCTTGCTTCAAATCCACCTATATTCAAATGTCCATAACTTTTTCCTTCTGTATAATTAAAACTAGATAAACCACTTATGGTTAATAAAGTCATTAAAATTAATATAGTTATTTTTATAACTTTATTTTTCATATAAAATTTTCCTCCTCTCTTTAAAATTTTATTTTTTGTTTAAAACTCTTTTCTTAATTTCGAATACTCCAAAGCCTAACAATGCTATTATTACTATTGGTAATGCTATGTACATTGCTATTTGTGCTCCTGTTACTATTCCTA
>CAKOTK010000016.1 GCA_934120135.1 uncultured Clostridia bacterium
ATCAAGCAGTTCACTATGACATAATCAAAAGTTAATTTCGAGATTTTTTTATGACATTTTCAAAAGTTATTGACATATTTTAGTATGCAAAAAAGAAAAGAAATTCTATAAGAATTTTTCTCATAGAATTTCTTTAATTATTTACTTATTAAGAACTTTTTTCTTAATAAATATCATTGCAACTGTTATTACTGCTAATACCACAATACCTAGTCCAAAGTATAAGTATATTTGTCCAAATGGTGGTAATATTACTACTCTTTCTGCTTGTGCACTATCCACTTCTGTTGGTTTTTCTGTCGGTTTTTGGTTTCCTACTATTGAGAAAGCCATCCTTCTTCCCACAGAATTAGAAGTCTGTAATATTTCAGCCGTATTTTGATATGTCATATTATCTCGTGTATTTTGTGCTGTAATAGTTTGAGTTAATACTAATTCTTTTTTAGCTGAATCTCCTGGTTTCAATGCATCATTTAGTTTATTTGTTACAAGTATTGTGTTATATTGGGTTATTACTGGTTCTAAGCTTTCATTTACATTTCCTGTATCAAGTAAGACTTTTGCTTTAACCACTTGCCAGTCACTATTATCCTCTGTTCTATATTGTAAATTATTTTCCACATAATCTACAAGTAAATTTGCAGTTGTAGTTACTATATCATCTTCTTTTGCTCCAGTTGCTTTGTAATAGAAGTCTTTTCCCGTATAGTCTATTTCTCCAACATTTGTTACTTCCAACTCATAAGTTATCTGTATTGTAGCACCATGCATTAATTCTGAGTCCATTGTTACTTGAATAAGTCCATTTTTTCCGTTCTTTCCACCGCTATATAATGTGTTATTTATCATATCTTGTATATCTGTTTTATAATAGTAACGGTTATATTTCTTATCCTCCTTACTCTCGTTGTAATATTCGTGATATTTTCCGTCCACTTTTTTGTCTTTTAAACTATAATCTTGATGTCTTATCCAAGCTAAATTTGCAACTGTATCATTTGCATCAAATAGGACATTTTGGTTTGCTAATATTATTTTTACGTTTGTTACTTTTTTATTTAATTCTAGCTGTGCTTTTGGTCTCTCTGTCAAACCAAAATCAAGGTTTTTAATTTCATAAGCTCCATTTATATGATTTCCATTTGCATAGTTTTGTTCACCATTACTTGCTTTTTCGTCACTATCTCCTAAGGTTGATTGTCTGTCATATTCACACTCAATTACTATTATTCCTGTCTCTGCTGCCATTTGTGTATTTTGAATCAATTCAGCTATATATGTTCGATTAATTTCATCAGTTGCATATGGTGATGCTAAAACTTCTGCGTCTTTATTTTTTACACCATTTGCAAGATATTTATTTGCTGTTTTTCTACCTTGTAATACTACATTTTCATATTGAAGAATGTTATTTACTCTTCTTCCAACTGAAATTGTCTTATTCTCCCATATATCTTTTGCATCAGACACGTTCTCACCAAATGTATCTGCAGCTCTAATGTTATATTTTTCTTCTGTTTCTTCTGTAATTTCTTTTCCTGTATTTATATCTTTTTGATATACAGTTGATTTAAAATCTTGTCCATTATATGATACATTATTTGCTCCACCGTTATTTGTTGTTAATACAGTACTCTCATTATTTCCATACTTAAATCTTACAATATAATCTCCTGGTATAAAGTCTGAGAATGTGTATTCTCCATGTTCGTTTGTTGTCGTTGTTTGCCATAAGTATTCTTTTCCATCCTTTAGTCTTTCAAATAATTGTACAGTAACACCTTGTATTCCTATCTCACTATATTCTCCTTTCTCATCGATGTTTCTTATTCCATCTCCAATTACTGCTCCATCTACAGTTACTGTTCTTTGATCTTCCCAAACTGTTCCACTTATTTTTCTTACTGCCGTATCATCTTTCTTTATTTGTATACCTTTTGCACGGTCTGTATCATTTTCAAAGTTCTTTTCATAATTATCTCCTGATATGTCTGATAAGCTTAAATTTCCTGGTGTTGAGTTAATATCAATTAATCCAGCTGGATTTTCTTTTGTTTTCGTTACTCCATTTGGTAAATCTATGTTTCCTGTATAGTATGTTGCATAACCGTTTATTTCTGCGTAATTCATTTTGAATTCATTACCTTCATCCAAATTTATATTGCCTTTATTATCTGTATATACTTTAAACGTTAAATAGATATATGCTTGTTCTCCTACTGCTAATTTTTTGTTTTCTAGTCCTGTAATATATATAGCATCCATTTTATTTGCTATGTCTTGCTGTACGTTAGATTTACTTTTATCACTGCTAGTAATCGTTTTGGCATTCGGTATCTTCGATAAAGCTTTACTATCAATCATATTATAGTAGTCACTCTTATTTAAAGAAATTTCTTTATTGTCATTTGATGATTCAGTTTTATACATTGCCCATGAAAGATTTGGTTGATATTCATAATCTTTGTTATTATAATAATCTACTATTTCTGTTATTTTTCCTAATGTATCTACAGATGAGTTTCTAACTGTTATTTTATATGTTACATATACTTCTAGATTATTACCTCCGTTGGTGTTCTCTCCTCTATATTCGTAATCAGATTTGTAAATTCCATTTACATACATTCCTCCATAATACTTAGGATCTCTCATTCTATACTCAATTAACCAATAATTATCATTATTTGCACGTTTATCATATTGGTATATTTCAGTTTTTGAATTTATTTTTGTTACTGCATATAATATGTCTTTTCTTAAGGCTAAATCGACTTCTGTTCTTCTTACAAGTCCTAAGTCTATAAAGAAGGTACTTGGATACAATGCTACATATTTCTTTCCTCCGAAACTAACAGAATTTTGACTGAATTTAGCTTCTCTTGCTTGCTTTCCAGTTGTATAATTATGTTTTTCTGTTTTATTTATAATAAATCTGTCATATGTTGGATATAAATCATAACTTGTTGCTTTTTGTGATTTTGTGTATGCAAGTATTTTGCAATCATTGATAAAGTTCACTTTTTGTGAATCTCCACTACTTGCCTTTGCTCGGTTTATTTTATTTGTTGCTATTATATTTCCGTCTTTTACCTCATAAAAACCGTCTATATAATGTTCTAATTCATTATAAATATATTCTCCTTTTTCATTTAACTTAAAGCCCATTAATTCATATTGTGAATATGCTCTATTATAATAACCATTTGCTCTTTTATAGTTATGTGGAGATGCTCCTATCTCAGCAAATCTATTGTCCAAAGCGTCTCTATCAGCTGCTTTTTCAGTGGCTTTAGATGTGTTCTGCCATTTATTTTTATCACTCATATAAGTTGTTGGTACATATAATTGTCCATTATATTCAAATGCCACATAGTATTTTTCCATTGCCTCTACATCTGTAAATAGGTAGTAGCCTTCATCATCTGTTTTAGTCTCTCCCATTTTTTGATTTTTACTATTATATAAAATGACTCTTATATTTTGAATTGGTATATCATCTTTTGATGTATTGTTTAATCCATCAAAATTACTTTCTTTTCCTACTAATCCATCTACCCATACATATCCTCCTAAGTCAATTCCTATTGATATTTTACTTGATAGAGTTATTGATTCTTCATATATTGTTCTGTCTGCATCTGCTACCATTATTGTTTGTCCATCCGCTACCTTTTGTATCTTATCATTCACTTTGGTACAATCAGTACAAGTATAATATGTATTATAGTATGAACAATGGATATTATGTATATGCTTGCAACTTGATGTACACTCCCAATGACAACCAGCTGGGCAATCTTCTTCCATAGAATGCTTTACATGTACCCATTTATCCTTGTGTGAATTTATAGGTTTGTTATTACATGTATATATTTTATCTTTAACATGTTTATGGTCTGTTCCGTTGGATACATGTTCTTCACTCACGTGTATTCCATATCTAACTCCATTTAATTTACTATATTCCCCATTTGCTAGCATATATTTAAAATTAACTTTTACTGATATTGATACTATTTTTTTATTTTCATCTGTTACATTTCCATTTGGATCATCTAATAATATTTGAAAATTTTGTCCAGATGCTGGGTAATATTGTTCTGTTCTATCTACACCGTGATCTGTTTCAGATGTATTAGGTGTAAAATACTTTGGAGTAATTGGAGATGAATATGAACCTGTAGCACCATTTTCTAATGATATTTTAAAAGACATATTTGAATTCATAACATCTCCGCTCTTGTTATATCCTACAACTACGATTTCAGATATTCCTCCAAATGCTACATTCCCGTATACGCAGTCATTATATGTCATTTTAAATGGCCCAACTATATATTGTTTAGTTTCTTGGTCAACTTTAGTGAATACACTATCTAAATCAGTTTTGTTAGTTGCATTCATTCCGTTACTTCTGACTTTTGCATCATGACTTTTATAATCTATTGCTTCATTATCTAATTTAGTAGCACCTGCATTTGGTGACGTTTTCTTATCTGTAACAAGTCCATCTTCATACATCTTATCATTCCATATTGCTTTTTGTTTTTCTCCTGTCCAAGTGTCTGAATATGAAACAATATATGCTGTAACAGCTGGGAGTGTTCCAGAACTTGCTTCTTTCCACATAGTTCTAGATATTGCATTAGAGCCGATATGGATTGCTTGCATGACCCTTTGTATAAGTACAGCTTGTATAAGTTTTGTAACCTATGTATGTTTCCATTGTCTCATATGTTGTGCACGCAGTACCAGGTCCATCATAGCAATAAACATTTCCGCCAACTTCAATACAATATATTTGAAATCCATCATGCCATGGTATTAACCATGCATGACTAGAACTTTCTCTTCTAAAGGCCCAATCTGTTGGTGCATACACTGTTCCATCTATTGTCTCCTTTTTTTCACTTGATGATAAACTTCCAAATAAATTAGTGTTATATCCACCGTTCTTTGCAGAACTATTTGTTTCTACTGCTGAAGTAATCGTCATAGATACTTTTTCTTCATCTATTGTGTTGTTTACAAAAGCATATGCTATTGCTATACTAATTAACATTGCTAGTATGATTAATAGAATAAGTTTAGTAATTTTGTGTTTCATATGGTCCTCCTTTCTTGCAGATTTTATTTTTTGTTTAAAACTCTTTTCTTAATTTCGAATATTCCAAAGCCTAACAATGCTATTATTACTATTGGTAATGCTATGTACATTGCTATTTGTGCTCCTGTTACTATTCCTA
>CAKOTK010000017.1 GCA_934120135.1 uncultured Clostridia bacterium
GTCCATCAACTTTAACATCACATTTTTTAATCATTATAAACCACCTTTCTACCCTTATTTAAGTATATTATTATAACTTTTAAAAAGCAATAAAAAATATGTTAAAATTTATCATAAAAAAAGATTGAAACAAAATTCAATCTTTTAATATTATGCAACATAAGGAATGCAATATACTTTAACCTCTTGACCAGCTGCTGTTGTAGCTTTAATAGTTGTACGAGAAACATCAGGATTAGCTTTACCAGAATATCTTCTAACAGTAACTTCACTACCAGGTTTAACACCAGTAGCAGTAAATGTAACTATTTGATTAGCAATAACTAAAAAGTTATTAGTAGTATAAATAGTTTTAACATCATTTGATACAAAAGCCATATATAAATTAGATTTTAAAAATTTATCAATATATTTACTATTATTAGGAATCAAATTTAAATAAAAAGCGAGTTCAATTCCAATACATATTAAACAACTATTAACAACCGACATATTAATACTTCTTATATAAGGAACATTTAAAACATACCATCTTATCTTCTTATCATATAATTTATAATAAAGTCTAATAGTCCAAAGAGTAAAAATAATAGCAAATAAAAATGTAATAAATTTATTCATCTAAGTACTCACCTCCCATAAGCCAAGTAAATTATCACCTAGTATTATAAGATATATTTACCTGTATTTAAAGAGAATTATAAAAAAACTAAAATATGAAATATATTAGTTCAGTATTTTAATTATTTTTAGATTTAATTGCAGATTGTATTAAGCAAAAAACTATGATATAATACCCCAACAAGGTGATTTCATGAAATATTATTTAATACCATTAGTAGATAGTGACATTTACTATCATTGTGAATCTCTAAGAGATATATTAAGAGAAAAATTCCCACTATTAGCAAGAAGAGAAGAACAAAGAATTGATATACTATATTCTACTAGGTTTTATGAACCTATTCCTAAACAAGAATTAAATGCACACAATCATGAAACTATGTTAATATATCAAAAAGAAAACATTCCAATGTATTTAATAGCCTATGGTACTGATGAATTAAGCGCTCATGAAATTTTTAGTGGTGAAGTTCTTTTAGCTAAATATCCCGCTGCTCTTAGAATAAGAAAAGTAACTAGAGATAGTGCTGAAAAATACTTTAAAGAAAATGATTATTTTAATAAAATATCTAATTTTTTTAAGCATGTACATGTTGAAGGCTTATCAAATCCTATATTTGATCAAGAACCATTTTCTGAGGCAAGTGAGGTAAAAGCCTATTTAAATGGTAAATTAGATGGTAAACCATTTAATGGTGAATTCACCGGCACTCTTAAATTAACTAAAAAAAATCATTAAATTTAAAACTTAATATTCAAAGTTATTTCTCATTTGTGAAATAACTTTTTTATTTTTATATTAATTATCTTATATATAAAATATAAAAAGAACCCAGATAAATATTGAAGTTATCAATAAATATCTAAGTTCTAATTATTATATATTTTCTTTAAGCAAGTATTAATTTCCACTTTTTAAATATTATAATTAATTATTTTTAGCTTTAATTGCGGCTTGTACTACAATCAAGTTTGGAACTATATACGGACTAAAATGACTTATTTTAACTTTTTTTTTCAAATCTATTATATCACTAATCACTCTATTGTATTTTTTGCGATATTTTTTCAATTTCTTGTTTGTCCTAAATTTACTATAGTTATAGTTGCTGTTAGGGAAAAATAGACTTATCTTTTCTTAATCTCTTCTTTAATAAATTTAATAAATTCATCAATTGGCAATGAAATAGTTTCTTCACTACCATATTTTCTATAACTTACTAAATTATTATCTCTTTCATTATCTCCAATTATTAAAGTATATGGATTCTTCATTACATTACTATTCATAATCTTCTTATTGAATCTTTCTTCTGAATCATCATAATCTACCCTAATATCTTCATCAATTAATAATTGTTTTAATTTTTCACAATATTCACCTTGATATTTAACATTGATTGGAACAATATTTACTTGAACTGGAGAAAGCCATACTGGTAATACACCTTTTGATTGTTCAAGTAATAATACTAAGAATCTTTCATATGATCCTAGAACTGCTCTATGAACCATTACTGGTGATTGCTTTTCTCCATTTTCATCTATATATGATAATCCAAATCTTTTAGGCATAGCAAAATCTAATTGAACTGTTGGGATCTGTACATCTCTACCTAAAGCATCTTTAAACATAAAATCAATCTTAGGTCCATATAAAGCTGCTTCCCCTTCACATTTTTTTGCATTAAAACCTAATTCATTACATACTTCTTCAAGCATTTTTTCACAAATATCCCAATCTTTACTATCTCCAATATATTTTCCCGGATTACTATAATCTCTTACTGATAATGATACCCAGTAATTATTCCAAAGCCCCATTCTAGAATAGAAATCTCTAATCAAGTTACACATATTAATCACTTCTTGTTTAACTTGATCAACTCTACAAAATGAATGTCCATCTTCAACAGTTATAGCATATACTCTTGATAAACTATTTCCTACTGCTCCTTGTAATTCTGCTCTATATTGTTTATCACTTTCCATATATCTAATTGGTAAGTCTTTATAACTTCTTATTTTAGAAGCATATAATTGAGTATGATGCGGACATTGAACTGGCTTTAAAACAAATTTATGTCCTTTTGGTGATTCAACTCTAAATAATTCATCATTAAACTTTTTAGCATGTCCTGAAGTTTCAAATAAAGATATATCAGCAAGTGATGGACAGCTAACTTTTTGAAATCCATACTTTCTACATACCCTTTCGATTTCTTTTTGTAATTCATCTTTAATTATAGTTCCTCTTGGAGTAAATAATGGAAGTCCTGCACCTACATAATCAGAGAAACAGAATAAATCTAAATCCTGACCTATTTTTCTATGATCTCTTTCTTTAGCTTCTTCTACGAACTTGTTATACTTTTCTAATTCTTCTTCGCTAGCAAAAGCTTTACCTACAACTCTACTGATCATTTCGTTGTTAGCATTACCTTCAAAATAAACTCCACTAACTCTTAATAATTTTACATAAATACTATTATCTAGTTTTCTAATTTCATTTTCTAATTTTTCAAAATCATTTTCACTAACTTGTTCATCTGATTTAAATTCATAATAAAATTCATTGTCATCATAAGACATATTATCTAATCTTATATTATGATAATTATTATTAATTACTTCTTTAAGTAACTCTACACATTTTTTATTCATATTTATACCTTCTTTCTTAAACTGCTTTTGAGAGGGAGCTAATCGTATCACTAATTGTTTCCGTCATATTATCATCTCCCATTTTTATATCTATTTATATTATACCATTAATTTAAAATAAAAAGTCTATTACATTTATTGTAATAGACTTTAAAAATACTAAAAAACTTTTAAATTTATATTTTTAAACAATGCTAAAACAACCAATGTAACTAATTGATTTTAATGTTGTTGTTTTAGTTGTCGTAGTTAATTGATTATTTAACATTTTACTCTCTCCCTTTCAAAAGCAATAAAATTATATCATATATTAATAAAAAAGTCAAAAAAGACTAAGTTTTATCTTAGTCCTTAACGCATTAATTATATAATTTTACTTGATGCCATTATGGCACAAAATATGATGATTTGCTCATTATTTTGATTGTTCTTTTGATTTGATTGCAGCTTGTGAACCATAATCAATTGGAAAACTCATTGGAACGATATGTTGTTCTATTTTGACTAAAATGACTATTTATATACGTTAATCTTTCTTTACTAGGACCTCTATCATTATTTTCATAACTATTAAATGTTTTATGATGATCTTTAACTCCGAATCTAAAATATTCTGCAACATCATCTGCACTCATATGTCTATGTTTTCTTATATACTTAAGTCTAGCCCCCTTGGGATAAATTTTTTAAAGGTGGTTTAGCATAATACATTTTCATCATTCCTTTCTTATTTGTATATTTATCCAACAAAAAAAAGAACTTTCCAGCTCTTTCATATTATTTTATTATTTTACGCTTTTGCGTTGTTGTATTTTTCACTCGCTTTGATAGTATATTGTACCAAGGACTTTATACGGTATATATTACTTTAACAATATATATCACAATCAATAAAGGCAATATATATCATTCTATTATAAAAAATAATAATTACTATTTTAAAAGTTTAGACTCTTTGTTAACAATATAATTTTTAACACTAATATTTAAAAGTCTATAATTAAACTACTTTGTTTTAGGAGTAATTTCAGTTTT
>CAKOTK010000018.1 GCA_934120135.1 uncultured Clostridia bacterium
ACAACATAATATCCACTTGCAGTTTTAGGAACATACTTATATCCAGCATATTCAGTTACAGCTCTAACTACAGCTTCAGCATAATCTTTATAATTATTTTTAAGCCTATTAGCATCATTAACATTGTCTAAAAAACCATATTCAACAATTAAAGCTTCAGTATTAGGAGTATTACGAATAATATAATAATAATCTTTAGAAGTATTACTAGGTAAACGTCTTTGATAATATTTTCTAACAACTTGACCAGATTTCTCTAATTCATTAATTATCTTAGCTGCTAAAGTATCTCTATTACGTAGTGCATATATTACTTCAGCACCTTCGCCACCTGTCGATAATCAATGTGTAACTAACTGTTATTTTTTTCTTCTTTTGCTTTAATATATTTATCTAATTCTTCTTTAGATACATTAATTTCTACTATTTCTAATAGATGATTTTCTATGGCAGGTTCAAATATATTTGACATTTTTTCTTTCATTATAGTAAATCTATCATTATTCATATTAAATAATATTTTTTCTAATTCTCCTTCAAATTTAGGTAAAACTAAAACCAATTTACAAGGTATCTTAGTGAATTCCTTATATAATTCAAGAGTTCTTAACATGTAGTGAAGTTGATAAGAAAAATCTAACATGAATGGTGTAATTTTAACTTCATAAAAGATATTTTCATTTAAATTCGATTTTAATGCGTCAAATCTTGCTTCATTCTTCATTATATTATCATCTACGAGCTTGTTGTTAATTAGCTTAATATCGTATTGAATGTCATAACTCGAAATATTGTTATCAGTGTCTAATGCTTTCTTTAACATGAATATTTCTAAATTACGTCTATATTTATAACGTTCTGATGCAGGCACTTTATAATCTTTATTAACAACTTTAGTCTCAAAATCTCCTGATTCTAAATTATCAACATTTTTATTAATATCATCTATATTTGAGGAACTAATAGTACTAAAAGAATTTGGCAAAAATATATTTTGACTATTTGAATTCTTAATATTAGTAATTTGTTCCAATAATTTTATATTAGCATCTTTTAAATCTTCATTTTCTTTTTTTACTTCTTTCACGTTTTTAGACAAAGATATTACTTTCGGTATACTAAGATTATCAAACATCTCTGACAACGCTAAGATAACTAATAAACTTAAACAAATTATTATCTCAAAGGTAATTTCATATTTAGTATTCGAAAATATAAAATTAACTATTATCAAGGCTGTAATAAATATTATTAAAGCTATAATTATTTTTTTATTATTTTTACTGCTTTCCATATAATATCTCCTATTTCATTTCAATTTCTTTTTCTTCAATATATTCGTAGTTTAATGCATTATTACTAGTAACTACGCTCTCACCAAGTTCATTTTCTAAATCTTTTCTTGCATTACCAGCAATTTTACCACCGCGCCTTGCTACATTAATATTTTCATTTAAACCTTTTGGATTTTTCTTTTTAGCAATTTCTCTAGTTGCTATTTCACCTAAATCAGCAAGTGCTACTTCAACATCAGTCATATTATCTCTTAATGATTCTTTCCTAAGTCCTTTAAATGATTTATATTGTTTTGCAGTCATGCCAGACCATTCTTTATAAATTTCATTTGTTAGGATTGCATATTCTTTAGATTCAGTTATTCCGCCATCTTTCCATACATCAGTTAGTTGTTTTCTATCTTGAATACCTTTTATTCTTTTAGCAATCCATTTTTCATCAAAACCTTTGGATCTATATAAGTCGATCGCTCTTTGTGCTGCTAGCGATGGATCAAATGTCTCATCTATTCTCTCACTGCCTAATTTTGCTAGCCATTGTTTAATTGGCTCTGCATTCTTACTAGGAATTGATTCAATAATTCTAAACATTCCTTCAATATCAACTACATCAGTATTATAATATTTACCATCAGAAGATTTTAATTTCAGTTGGTTACAACTTGTAACCGACTCATTTCCTTCTTGTTTTAATCTATGTTTTAAAACTTTCCAATAATTTCTTGGGTTATCACTTTCTGAAACAACTCTAACTATATCAACAACACTTATAAAGTATTTTTCTTGTTCTTTGTCCCAAACAGTTCTAATTGTTTCATTGTTAAATATTTTATTTACTAAATGCATTTTATCTTGATTCATCGATTACCTCCTTGCTAAATTTATTTTAATTTTACTTCATCAAAATTGATTAATTCACTTACTACGTTTTCATTATTTATTTTTGTTTGTTTACCTTTATAAATAGTTAATTTATTATCTTTTATTTCACAATCTAATGTTAAATAATAATCATTGGTTGTATATACTATAACTTTATTATCATTTATTATTCTATATGATTTGTTCATTACAATTTGAGAACCATAGCTTAATAGTAAAGAAAACAATAATAAAAATATATAAAATGGTACTATTTTTAAAGTGTTTGGCAAATCATTCATATTATACTTTTGATTTCTTTCTTTTTTATCCATTTTAAAGAAAATAACTGACATAATTGTCTCTGTTATAATTAATGTGAAAAAATTTAATATAAACTGACACAATGAATATTTATTATTTAAAGAAAATACAACAATTATATTTGAAGTTATAATTAAAGTTATATTAAAAATAATAGTTCTAATTTTAACATTCATCTTTTTTTTATTAAATAATTGCATATAACAATACATCAATGAGACAAAGCATAATAATATTAGAATAGAAAAACCAAAATTATATAAAAAACTTAGTTCATTACTATTAAATAATGCATATGAAAGACCATAGTAATTAAAATAGTAACTTGAATAAATATATTTTATAAATCTTAACATAAATGATGTTGCAACTGTTAATCCAGTTATTACAGCAACTATCCAACCATAATTATCTTGTAAAAAATTTAATATTTTTCCTGTATTTTTCATCATTTCACCCCCCACAATTTCTTCGTATAAGTAGTTTATCAATTTTTTTATGTAAACCTTGTCGCAAGTTGCGACAAAGTTCTAAGTATTTAACATACTAAATTTATAGATAATTTCTATGTTTCTATCTTTATCTATAATAATTTTATCTACTAAAGCACCAATTAACTCTCTTGATGGATTATCAATATCAATCAATTCTCTTATTTTATCTTCGTAGTTTTTTAAATCATTCTTATTAACCTTTTTATCATTTTTTGCATCTTGTAGACTTTGAATCTTTTCTCTTATTCTAACTAGAGAATTTTCTGTTTCTCTAGAAATTCTTAAATACATTTCTTCAGATACTATGCCATTAAATTTATCCTGATATAACATATCTAATTTACTAATTAAAGCTTTTTCTTGCTTTCTTAAATCGTTTATATTGTTATTAACTTCACTATTATCTTTTTTATTAATACCTTTAGATATTTCTGATATATCTAATTTATTTAAATACTTTTTACAAGTATTTCTAATAACTTCTAGCAATGCTTCTTCTAGTTTTTCATACGGACTAAAATGAGGTTCACACATTCTTCTTTTAGGATCTCTTGAATATCTATTGCAATTAATAGTCCAATAATCATGATTTTTTCTATAAGAAATTGTTAAAGTATTGCCACATTCCTTACAATATAATAAATTTTCAAATAACCTTTTTTCTCTCTTAGTAATAGTAGTTTTAGTAGTTCTTTTAATATTATTTTGAACACTTTCAAATATAAATCTATCTACTAGTGGTTCATGGGTATTTTTAACTATATCCCAATTACTTTTGGGTAATGATTTTTTCTTTTTGGATTTATATGATACTTTAGTTTGTACACTTTGTACCATATCACCAACATACATTTGATTTTTCAAAATCTTTTTAACAGAAGAAATAGTCCACATAGGATTATATTTAGCTTTTGAATTAGGATTCTTTCTCTTCAAACT
>CAKOTK010000019.1 GCA_934120135.1 uncultured Clostridia bacterium
AGCATCATCTGCCGGAAGAAATTCTAAAACATTGGGGAAATGGCAAACTTTTCTGCATTTTACTGGTCTCGGCATAAGCTGCTCCTTTCTCGCTTTTCTTATATAATAGTCTTATAAAAGGCATATGTCAATAATATTTTTGACATATGCCCATATGGTTCAGCTAATAGTATTATATACAGCATAAACTTCTCCTCACAACGTATACGGTAAACCATCCGTACTGCTCTAACTTTAAGCCGCCGTTTCCGGCGGCAAGGTTTTAAATATTAGTTGCTTTTGTTTTGCTCCGGCATATTGCTGGAAGTTTTTCAGACCATGGAAGGATATCATCTACAACTTTCGAGTACCTGACCCCAAGTGGTTTTCCGGTCTACTCCCTAGAGGTTGCTTCTTCTCTAAGGCCTTGAACTTTTGCAGACATTTTTGCAACTTCAACCCTTTCTTTATTTAGTGGTTCATTTTTATATATCCGCTCATATCGTATTGATTTTTCCATTAGCAAAGAATAATCTTGTTTAGCCGCTTGTATAATTCTTCTTGCCTCTTTGTAAAAATTGATATTAGATAAATACAAATGTTCAAAATAATCATAAGAAACAAAACTATAATGAACAATTTTTACCGGATCTAAGGACAAATCCATTTTATTATTTTTTATTAATTCCATCTCTGAAACTAATAATGATTCAGGAACATGATTTAACCAATTTCTCATTTTATTAAATTCGGATAAAAGCGATTTCATTTCATCATTATGCGGATTAAACTGAATATCTGTTATCCCTCTGTTAATTCTTTTTTGTATAAGACTTCTATATTTAAAATAAGATATTGATGAAGTTTGAGCATCTCCCAACAAATTCAAGATATATTCCATAACATTATACGTTTTATGACATATATCTTGATATACCTCTATTGGAATTAAATCATTTTCCTTATATTTTTTTAATGTTTTTTCTGTTTCTATGTTATATCTTTTTAATGTATCTATGCAAATCTCACTTGATGTAATAATTTTATATAGATATATAATACAACTTTTTTTATCTGTTAATTGGAATTGCTTTTTTTCTTTATTTTTTCCCATTAACTATATCATCCTTTATCATTTATATTCTTAATCATTTAAACCTATTATATCACTTTCGATTGCCTGACCCCACTGTGGCCATAGTCATCTTTTTATGTATCTCTTCAATTCGTCATAAAAATTTTCTCTGGTTCCGGCCATAACAACAACTACCAATTCACCATCTACCCGCTCAATCGTATATGCAAGTTCATAATTGGTCTTATTATAGTAAATATCATAGCCATAAAAGCCTATCAAATCACCCGTTTTCGTTTCACCTATTGTATAATCTTCCCTAATCTTATCAATAGCTTCTTGATACAATTTCTTTAGTTTCTTATCCTTCAGCTTCTTAATATATTTTGCCGCAGGAGGATCAAATCGCACTGGCAGCATGAATCAATCCTCCGTTCCGAAGACATCTTCATAGGTTGCATATTCAGCTTTACCTGCTGCAATATCCTCCGCCTTAGCAAGCATTGTTTCTGCAGCCGGTCTGATCTGTGCCTGACGTTTTTTAAACTCCGCAAGCAATTCTTCTCCTGATAAGCCTTCCTTAATCAGATCGGTCAGAACCTGCTCAGCAAATTCACCTCCTGCAACAGTCTTAATTGGACGAATAATAAGTTCATCACCACGCACAACACATTCCGCTTCATCACCAAAGCCTAGTGACTGGTAAAACTTCTGTGGAATCGTAATCTGTCGCTTTGAAGAAATACTAAGAACTTTTCTGTTCATTTTCGTGTCCCTTCTTTTCATTACAGCTGTAGGCATATTTACTACCTCCTTCTTA
Source organism: uncultured Clostridia bacterium (assembly GCA_934120135.1). Classification (GTDB taxonomy): domain Bacteria; phylum Bacillota; class Clostridia; order TANB77; family CAG-508; genus CAG-273. The sequence continues at coordinate 1,875 of CAKOTK010000019.1, forward strand.
TCTTATTCAAATACATTTCTTTGTATTCCTATTTTCTTGGTTTCTTTACTTTTAATTTTATTATAAAGGCTGTTTTCATTAAAGTCAATAGTTTACCGCACTCTCAATATGTAAGCCCACCATATTATCAAGACACAAATTTTAGGATATAAGTTCTCAATTTTCCTTAAAATAAAGACTTTGTCGACCTACCGCTCTTTTTTTCCTTATCACAGGTCGACATTTTTCTTTTTTAAATTAACGTTCTAAAGTGCTTTGCTATTTTTTTACTGGCATCCAAGTAGATGCCAGTTCAGACTGTAGACAAACATGGTGTTGGGTGTTATGCCCAGCACCATGTTTCTTTAAATATTGATTTTCTTCTTGT
>CAKOTK010000020.1 GCA_934120135.1 uncultured Clostridia bacterium
TTAATTAGTAAATTAGATATGTTATATCAAGATAAATTTAATGGCATAGTATCTGAAGAAATGTATTTAAGAATTTCTAGAGAAACAGAAAATTCTCTAGTTAGAATAAGAGAAAAGATTCAAAGTCTACAAGATGCAAAAAATGATAAAAAGATTAATAAGAATGAGTTAAAAAATTACGAAGATAAAATAAGAGAATTGATTGATATTGATAATCCATCAAGAGAATTAATTGGAGCTTTAATAGATAAAATTATTATAGATAAAGATAGAAACATAGAAATTATCTATAAATTTAGTATGTTAAATAATTAACTTGTGACCAACTTGGACACAAGTAGTACATAAAATTGATAAACTACTTATACGTAGAAATTACTGGGGGGGGTGAAAATAATGAAAGATAAAATATTTAAATTTATGCAAAAAAATTATGGTTGGATAGTTGCTGTAATAACTGGTATTAGTGTTGCAACATCATTTATATTAAGATTTATAAAATACATTTATTCAAATTTTTATTTCAGTTACTATGGTATTTCATACGAATTATTTAACAGTGATGAACTAGATCTTTTATATAGTTTTGGATTTTCTATTTTATTCTTGCTTTGTTTTGCTTCATTAATATATTGTTATATACAAATATTTAATGTCAAAAAGATGAAAGTTAAATTAAAAACTATTCTGTGTAATATATTTTTAATTTTAATTTCAAATATTATTATTGTAGCTTCAACTAATGTTAAGTATTCAATATGGCAATATATATTAAATATCATTGGCTTAATTATAGTTGAAATAGTTGCATCTGTCGTATTTTTGAAAATGGATAAAAAAGAGAAAAACAAAGAAAATGATTTATATGATTTTAAAAATAGTTTAAAAATATTACCATTTTACCTTTTTTTATTAATATTTACTTTTCTATTAAGTTATAGTTCTGAAATTATATTGAATAAGTCATATCGAATAATAAATAGCGATAAGGTTATAGTATATACAACCAGTGACTATTATTTAACATTAGATTGTGAAATCAAAGATGACAAATTAATAATATACAAGGGCAAACAAGCAAAAATAAGTAATGAAAACATAGTAAGCGAATTAATCAATTTTGATGAAGTAAATTTAAAATAATTTGCAATAAAAGTTAGGAGGTTAGTTAAAATGAGTAATATAGAAGAATATACTGAAAAGACTTTTGAAAGTATAAAACATATTGATGAATATGGAAATGAGTTTTGGGAAGCAAGAGAATTAATGCCTTTACTAGAATATAGTAAATGGGAAAATTTTCATAAAGTAATAAAGCGTGCAATGATTGCTTGTGAAACTAGTAATAATAAAGTAAGTGACCATTTTCCCGAGTTCAGGAAAATGGTTGACATAGGATCAAAGTCAAAAAGAGAAACTATTGATTATCATTTATCTAGATATGCTTGTTATTTAATAGTTCAAAATGCAAATCCTAGAAAAAAATCAGTAGCTCTTGGGCAAACTTATTTTGCAGTACAAACTAGAAAACAGGAAATTACCGAATTAGAATATTCAAGATTAACTGAAGATGAAAAAAGATTATATACTAGAATTCTTGTTAATAATAAAAATAAATATTTATTTAAAACTGCTAGAGAAGC
>CAKOTK010000021.1 GCA_934120135.1 uncultured Clostridia bacterium
ATATAGCACCAAATGCTTTTTCAAGTTCTGCTTCTACAGGTACATTCTATGTAAACCTTGGTGTACCATTGGAAATGGAAGGTTATGTTTTGTGCGGTGATTTGACTGAATATGATGTGCAACAAAAGTGGACATTGTATGTACCGAAAGGTTCTAAAAAAGCATATAGCTACAATACATATTGGAACAAGTTTAAACTCATTTCGGAAGATACTTCTCTAACTTCTGGTAATGGAACTCCATCGGAAGATGATGATGATTATCTTGTGCCAAAGTATGATTATAAAAATCTCTCATATAAGATTGATGGGAAAACTTATAAAATGATACTCGTTGATGGTGGTTATCTTTCACCGTTCTATATAATGCAAACTGAGCTACCACCTGATGGATATTTCCAAATCGGTGATGAGGTACTTGGCACTATCAATAAAAATGGTGACAACGGCATTATAAAAAGTGAATTTAGAACATTCATCGATAAACTAAGAGCTGCTACAGGTATAGGGTTCCGTCTTCCAACAAAAGCAGAATGGCTATATGCAGCTAAAGGTGGAAAATTGAGCAAAGAATATACTTTTTGTGGTAGTAACACCATTTCTGATGTTGCATGGTATAAAAATAACAGTTCCAATAAAGTACATGCAATAGCTCAAAAGAACCCAAATGAGCTAGGACTCTATGATATGTCAGGAAATTATGCAGAATTGTGTAGTGATATGGCAAATGAGGACATTTACTATTTTGAAGGATATTTATGTGGTGGAAATTGGAGTCAAACTAGTGAAGAATGCAAGGCGACTTCAGTCAAAAATAAGCCAAAATCGGGAAAGATACCAGGAACGGTTTTGCATAACAAAGGGGCTATAGATGCAAGAACTACGACGGTGCGCCTTGTTTATTCTATTCCCCAAAAATGAGTTTCATACCTGGATGATAGTATAATAGATGTAATGGAATAGGAAAACTATAATGCAAAATGTCGTACACCGCACAGATGATATGTGTCAGTAAGTTTACTGCTGTGCGGTGTCGCTTTGGCACTATACAGATGTTGCTAAAAGAAACTTGTCTGCTTAATGTGACGAAAGATTTGATAAAACGGTAAGAGCGGCAGCCATAAAATACATTCGGCTACCATTTTTTTCTTCTCGAACCACCAAACTTCTTGTTTTATTTTAACGTAAAACAAACGTAAATGTCATTTTTGCCATAACATGCTAAACGCATAGTAAGTGCAACATTTGGGAATGAAAGAAAAGAGAGGTGTAATCCTAAAATGGATTATGCCTCTCTTTATTTTTGTAACTCGTTTTTTTGCGCCTATTCTAATTTCACCAAGTTGCAAGGTGGCTCTAAGTAGTAATTATAACATACTTAGAGCCAAAAAGGTATTGCAATAGTACAACTTTTATTCGAAAGTAGAGCAATTTAAGATGATATTTTTGAGGTATCGGGCTAAAAGGCTACAAAAAGTTTGGTTAATCAAGAAAAATACCTTAACTTTGCCACAATAATTAAAGGGAATAGCTTATGAAAGGTAGAAGATATCCTCTCGGAATACAGACTTTCAAGAATATCATAGAGGGA